>NZ_CP151637.1:1482056-2964112 GCF_038397755.1 Microbacterium sp. LWH7-1.2
CGATCACGATCCGCGTCAACCGGCTCTGCACGACCATTCCCTCGCCACCTCTCGCGCGCCGCAGCAGGCGGAAGGGCGGCGCGCTTTCGACCCTAACGAGGCGGGCGGACGGATGCTGTGGGCCACGCCGCGCGCAAGAGCACGGGCGTCACGGACCCGCGTACGCGCTCTGCCATTCCGACAGCGTGTGCGGGTCGTCTGTGACGATGCCGTCGACGCCCAGGGCCGTCACCTCATCCCATTGGGAGTCGTCGTTGAGTGTGTAGACGACGACGCGCGCGCCCGCGGCGTGCAGCTCGTCGACGATCCCCGGCCGCGCGAGCACCGCCTTGCGGTTGACGACGACGCCGCGCGCTCCGGCCTCGGCGACCGCGCTCACGACATCCGATGGGAGCTGCTTGAGGATGAGCAGCCGCGACAGCACGTCCGACCCCGCCGCAGCGAGCGCCAGCGTCCGCGCGTCGAAGCTCGCGAAGACGATGCGGCGCTCGAGGCCGCGCGCGGCGACCTCCGCGACGGCCGCGTCCACGGCCGGGGCATCCCATTCGCCCTTCATCTCCACGATCGCGCGGCCGTCGTCGGTCGCGACGAGGGTATCGAGGAACTCGACCCAGGTGGGGACCGGGGTGCCCGCGTAGGTGCGGTCGAACCAGGAGCCGGCATCGAGCGCCTTCACTTCGGCGAGCGTCAACGAGGCCAGCCGGCCGTGGCCGTCGGTGGTGCGGTCGACGGTCTTGTCGTGCATGAGCACGGGATGACGATCGGCGGTGAGGGCCACGTCGACCTCGACGTAGTCGAACCCGCCGGCGAGCGCCGCGGTGATGGCCGGCAGCGTGTTCTCCGGTGCCGTCGCCGCTCCCCCGCGATGGCTGGCGATGAACGCCGGCTCGCCGGGGGTCCGCTCGTCCCCCATCAGCTCCCGCGAGCTCACGCGCGCAGGAGTGGCGCCGAGGAAGGCGATCACCAGGCTCGCGATCGCGAGGACGCACATGACGGACAGAGCGTGGATCCGGTCGCGGGCGCGATCTGATGCCGCGGACTGGGGCATCGGGCATGTCCTCCGGGGGTCGTTCCCCACGTCCTCGTCGACGTGGTGCGGACCACTCTACATGCGCCGTTACTGATTCGTTACTTTGTTTTGGCTTGGCTTTCACGCACCATGCGAACGGCGTCCCAGAGCGCTTCTGCGACATCGTCCTTGCTCCCGCGCCGGGCGCCGATGACCTCGCCGTCGGCACTGATGATCGTGACGGCGTTGTCTGCCGCCTCGAACCCCTTGGACCAGCCGACTTCGTTCACAGCGAGAAGATCGGCGCCCTTGCGCGCCGCCTTGCGGCGTCCGCGGTCGAGCAGCGTCTCGCCGTCGCCAGGGGTCTCCGCCGCGAAGCCGACGATCGTCTGGCCCTCCCGGCGGCTGCGGACGAGGCCGGCCAGGATGTCATCGTTCTCGATGAGGTCGAGGGTGATCCCGCCGACGGGCGCTGACTCCTTGGCGCGCTTGAGCGGCGACACCTCCGCCACCCGGTAGTCGGCGACCGCAGCCGCCATCACGACGACGTCGGCCGCTCCCGCCTCGGCCGCGACCGCGTCGCCGAGCTCGGCCGCGGTGCCCGCGCGCACGACACGCAGACCGGGACGAGCGGATGCTGCGGCCAGCACGCCGTCGTCGACGTGGGCGGCGACGAGCACGACGTCTGCCCCACGGCCCGCAGCCGAGAGCGCGACCGCGACGCCTTGCCGCCCGCTGGAGCGGTTGCCGATGTAGCGAACCGGATCGATGGGCTCACGGGTCCCGCCGGCGCTCACGACGACCCTCAGCCCGCGGAGGTCGCCGGCGCCACCCTGGGCCGCGGCGAGCGCGGCATCGAGGATGACCTCGGGCTCCGACATCCGTCCCGGTCCGCTGTCACCGCCGGTCAGCTCCCCCTCGTCGGGGCCGACCACGATGACGCCGCGCTCGCGCAGGACGGCCATGTTGTGAACGGTCGAGGGATGCCGCCACATCTCGGTGTGCATCGCCGGCGCCACGACGACCGGTGCCGTGGTGGCGAGTAGGGTCGTTCCGAGGAGGTCGTCCGCGAGTCCCGCGGTCATCTTCGCCAGGGTGTTCGCCGTCGCGGGCGCCACGATCACGAGGTCGGCCGCCTGGCCGAGCGCGACGTGACGCACGCGTGCGACGTCGTCGTGGACGGAGGTCGTCACGGGGTGGCGGCTGATCGCCTCCCAGGTCGGCATCCCGACGAACCGCAGCGCGTCCTCCGTGGGGACGACGTGGACCTCGTGCCCGTCCTTGACGAGCAGGCGCACGAGCTGAACCGTCTTGTAGGCGGCGATGCCACCGGTGACCCCAACTACGACGAACACCCTCCGATCTTGGCACGACTGCCCGACCCCCGGTCCCGCGCCGGACGACACACCACCCGAGGAGCCCCCCATGTGCACCGTCGTGATCCGCGTCCCCGAGTCGCAGGATGAGCCCACGCGCGTACTCGCGATCCGCGATGAGGATCCCGCGCGGCCGTGGAACCCACTCGGCCGCTGGTGGCCAGAGGCGCACGACGGTGTCGTGGGCGTGCGCGACGTCCGCGCGGGGGGCGCGTGGCTCGCTGCGGATCCCGCGGCCGGACGCCTCGCCGTGCTGCTGAACCGCGCAGACGAGTCGACGCGCCCCGAGTCCGAGCTCGTCTCCCGCGGAGGCATCGTGCTCGACGCTGTCGCGGGCCGCTCCCCTGCCGGCGAGCCTGCGACGCACGGCTTCAACCTCGTCGAGGTGGAGGGCGCGCACGCGCGCGTCCTCACGTGGGACGGAGTCGCCCTGCGCACGACCGAGCTCGAGCCTGGCACGCACATGATCGCCCACGACGACGTCGACGACAGCGGCACGCCCCGCATCGAGCGCTGGCTGGGCGAGTTCCAGGCGACGGCGCCTGACGACGACGGACGATGGTGGATGCCGTGGGTCGAGGTGCTCGAGCGCTCCGCCGAACTCCCGCCCACCGACGACGGCGCGATCATCCGCGACAACCGCCCGCACGGCTATCCGACGCTGTCGCTCCTGGCGTGCGTCGCGTCGGTGTCGGCGCACGACGTCGATGTGCACTACGGCGAGCTCAGCGAGCCCGGCCAGTGGGGCGGTCTCGAGCTTCGCTGACGTCCTCCCTCGCTTCGGGACGCCCCGTCTTCGCCGCTCTCGGCCTCGTCAGTCATCCCCTCATACCAGGCTCTTCGGGTGCCAGACCGTCTTGGTCTCGGTGAACGCGGTGATGCGGGCGAGGCTCGGGGCGGCAGCATCCGTCCCGTTCTCGGGAGGCAGCACCCGCGTGAGCGTCTCGGCCGCGGCGATCTGCAGGTCGACCCAGTCCAGGTCGCCGGCGCCGACGAGGTCGAGCGCGTGCACGTCGGGGTGCGAGGCGAGCCACGGGGCGATCTCGGCGGGCGAGCCGGTGAGCACGTTGACGACTCCGCCGGGGACATCGCTCGTGGCGAGCACCTCGGCGAGCGAGATCGCCGAGAGCGGGTAGCGCTCGGAAGCGACCACGACGACCGAGTTGCCGGTGACGAGCGCGGGTGCGATGGCCGACACCAGCCCGACGAGCGCGGTGCCCTGCGGGGCGACGACGCCGACCACGCCGGTCGGCTCAGGCACCGAGATGTTGAAGTACGGGCCCGCCACCGGGTTGCCGTTGCCGGCGACCTGGCCGAACTTGTCGCACCACCCTGCGTACCAGACCCAGCGGTCGATCGACTCGTCGACCTCGGCGCCCGCGACCGCGGCGGAGACCCCGGTCTGCTGCACGATCTCGTCCACGAACTGGGCGCGACGGCCCTCGAGGATCTCGGCGACGCGGTAGAGCACCTGGCCGCGGTTGTACGCGGTGGCACCCGACCAGCCCTTGACGGCCCCGCGGGCCGCGACGACGGCATCACGGGCGTCCTTGCGGGAGGCGAGCGCGGCATTCGCGAGAAAGTCGCCGTTCGGGCTCGCGACCTCGTACGTGCGCCCCGACTCGCTGCGCGGGAAGGCGCCGCCGATGTAGAGCTTGTACGTCTTGGGAACGGTCAGTCGCTTGCTCATGCCGAGACCTCCTTCTTCGATCGGCCGGCTTCCATTCGGCGCGCGGCGTCGCCCGCCGATGCGCCCTTGAGGTAGGCCGCGAGACCGTGGCGGCCGCCCTCACGGCCGTAGCCCGACTCCTTGTAGCCGCCGAACGGCGACGACGGGTCGAACCGGTTGAACGTGTTCGCCCACACCACGCCCGCGCGCAGCCGGTCGGCGACGGCGAGGATGCGCGAGCCCTTGTCGGTCCAGATGCCGGCCGACAGACCGTACGGCGTGTTGTTGGCCTTCTCGATCGCCTCGGCGGGCGTGCGGAAGGTCAGCACCGAGAGCACAGGCCCGAAGATCTCGTCGCGGGCGATGCGATGCGACGCCTGCACGTTCGTGAAGATCGTCGGTGCGAACCAGAAGCCGTTGTCGGGGATGACGCAGTCGGCACTCCAGCGCACCGCCCCCTCTTCTTCGCCGACCTTGCTGAGCTCGCGGATGCGGTCGAGCTGCTCGCGCGAGTTGATGGCGCCGATGTCGGTGTTCTTGTCGAGCGGGTCACCGAGGCGCAGCGTCGAGAGGCGGTCCTTCAGCCGGTCGACGACCTCGTCGTGGATCGACTCCTGCACGAGCAGGCGGCTGCCCGCGCAGCAGACGTGCCCCTGGTTGAAGAAGATGCCGTTGACGATGCCCTCGATCGCCTGGTCGATGGGCGCGTCCTCGAAGACGATGTTCGCGGCCTTGCCGCCGAGCTCGAGGGTGAGCTTCTTGTCGGTGCCGGCGACGGCCTTGACGATCTCACGGCCGACGGCGGTGGAGCCCGTGAAGGCGACCTTGTTCACGTCGGGATGCCGCACCAGCGCCGCGCCCGTGGCGCCGGCGCCCGTCACGATGTTGACGACGCCCGGGGGCAGATCGGCCTGCTGCAGGATCTCGGCGAAGATGAGCGCCGACAGCGGCGTCGTCTCGGCGGGCTTGAGCACGACCGTGTTGCCCGCGGCGAGCGCCGGGGCGATCTTCCACGCGAGCATGAGCAGCGGGAAGTTCCACGGGATCACCTGTCCGGCGACGCCCAGCGAACGGGGGTCGGCGCCGAGGCCGGCGTAGTCGAGCTTGTCGGCCCAGCCGGCGTAGTAGAAGAACCACGCGGCCACCAGCGGCACGTCGACGTCGCGGCTCTCCTTGATCGGCTTGCCGTTGTCGAGGCTCTCCGCCACGGCCAGCTCGCGTGCCCGCTCCTGGACGAGGCGCGCGATGCGGAAGAGGTACTTCCCACGGTCGCGGCCGCTCATCTTCGACCACGTCTTGTCGTAGGCGCGGCGCGCGGCGGCGACCGCGGCGTCGACATCCGCCTCGCTCGCCGAGGCGATCGCCGCGATGTGCTTCTCGTCGGCGGGCGAGATGGTGGCGAACGACTCGCCCGAGCCCGGGCGGAAATCGCCGTCGATGAACAGCCCGTACTCGTCGCGCAGGTTCAGGATCGCGCGGGACTCGGGGGCCGGTGCGTATTCGAGGAAACTCATGTCTTCTTTCCCGGGTCAGTCGATGGTCACGTAGTCGGCGCCGGAGTAGTGCCCGGTCTTCAGCTTCTGCCGCTGCAGGAGCACGTCGTTGAGGAGGCTGGAGGCCCCGTACCGGAACAAGTGCGGCTGCAGCCACTCCTCGCCCACCGTCTCGGCGACGGTGACGAGGTACTTGATGGCGTCCTTCGAGGTGCGGATGCCGCCGGCCGGCTTCACGCCGACCTTCTCGCCGGTCGCACGGTGCCAGTCGCGCACGACCTCGAGCATGAGGAGCGTCACCGGCAGGGTCGCCGCCGGCTGCACCTTGCCGGTCGAGGTCTTGATGAAGTCGCCGCCCGCGAGGATCGCGAGCCAGGACGCGCGCTTGATGTTGTCGTAGGTGTTGAGCTCGCCGGTCTCGAGGATCACCTTGAGCGACGCGTAGGTGCCATCGGGGCGGCGGCACGCCTGCTTGACGCGGGCGATCTGGTCGAACACGATGCCATACCGGCCCGCGAGGAAGGCCCCGCGGTCGATCACCATGTCGATCTCGTCGGCACCGTGGGCGACGGCCTCGGCGGTGTCGGCGAGCTTGATGTCGAGCGAGGCGCGGCCGCTCGGGAACGCGGTGGCGACGGCGGCGACGCTCACTCCCCCGTCATCGGGGTCGCCGTGCGCGGCGCCGAGAGCCTCGACGGCGTTGGGCACCATGTCACCGTAGACGCAGACGGCCGCCACGCGCGGGCACGTCGGGTCGGAGGCATCCGGATTCAGCGCCTTCGCGACCAGCGAGCGCACCTTGCCAGGCGTGTCGGCACCTTCGAGCGTGGTGAGGTCGATGAGCTCGATGATCTTGTCGAGCGCCCACGCCTTCGACGTCGTCTTGATCGAGCGCGTACCGAGCGCGGCGGCGCGCTGCTCGAGTCCGACGGCGTCGACGCCGGGGAGTCCGTGGAGGTAGCGCCGCAGCGTGGTGTCGTCGGGCTGCCCGCCGAGCAGCTCGACGGCTCGCTCGGGCAGCGTCACGATGGAGGTGCCTGACATGTCCTGACCTGGCTTTCATTGGATTCGGAGATGGGATGCTGACGCCGCGGCTCAACCGTCGAGCAGGTGCTGCGCCGTGGATTCGTCGGTGACGAGCACGGTGCACAGGCCCGACGCGACCACTGCGGCGGCGATCGCGCGTTTTGAAGTGCCGGCGATCGCGGCGATCGCGACATCGGCGCGACGCAGGTCGTCGAGCGAGACCCCCACGGTGCGCGCATCGAGCTCGTCATCGGCGATGCGTCCGTCGGCGGCGATATACCGCCCGACGACGTCGCCGACCGCGCCCGCCGCGACGAGCCGGTCGATATCGGCGGTCGTGAGGTAGCCGCTGTCGACGTGGACGGAGCCGTGGTCGGCGGGACCCGCGCTGAAGAGGTACGCGTTCGCCGAGCGCGCGGCGTCGAGCACGCCGGCAACGACGCGGTCGGCCTCGATCGCCTCCTTGGTCGCACGCCGCTCGAGGATGGCCGGGCTCGGCAGCAGCGCCGCCGTGCCCCCGCCCTTCTGCGCGATGCTGACCGCGGTCGCCGCCGCGGTGCCGGGCCGCTGGCTCATGCTGACGCCGCCGTTGATCTGCACGACATCGGTGCCTCCCGACCACCCGTCGCGGAGGTGGTGCGCGATGTCGGACAGCGTGCGCCCCCAGCTGACACCGAGCACGCGCGGATTCGGCCGCATCCCGGCCAGGTAGTCCGCGGCGGCCTGGGCCACGCGCTGCGGGAGTTCGTCTTCGCTGCGGACGCCCGCGCGTGACACCACGACGGCGTCGATCAGACCGCGCTCCTCACGCAGGCGTCGCTCGAGCTGCGGTCGGCGCGCGCGGGAATGGAGGATCTCGATGCGGACGAAGCCCTCCTCCTTCGCCTGGGTGAGCAGGCGCCCGACCTTCCAGCGGGTGATCTGGAGATTGCGGCCGATCTCCTCCTGCGTGAGGTTCTCCTCGTAGTAGAGCTCGGCTGCGCGGATCGAGAGAAGTTCGTCGACGGCGTCCACGATCCTCCTTCCGTCGTCTCCTCCAGGCTGACACGGACCGAGGGCGCGCGCCAACATCTGCACAGACTTTGCTCAGATGAGCATGGCGGCTCGAGCGGCGAAAGGCGACGGCGGCTTCAGCCGCCGGTGCTCGCCGGCGGCGACGCGGTGACCTTCGCGTGCCTCAGCAGCACGATGAGCCCGATGCCGACCACCACGACGAATGCGATCGTGAGCGACGTGAAGGCGAACCAGTTCTCGTCGAGCGCGAGCACGATCGCGGCCGAGATCACCGCGATCGCAGCGGCCACGAGCTTGGAGCCGAACTTGAGCCCCATTCCCGGGCTCAGTCGCCCCGCCGGGGAGTCGCCTCGCGCGAGGATCAGGTCGGCGAACGCGTCGAGCGTCGCCAGCAGCGAGGCGGAGTACGCCACCGCGCACCCGAGCGCGCCCCACAGGTTGGGGGAATCGGCGGCATCGGCGGCCGCCAGCAGGTCCAGCGCGTGCACGGCTCGATCGTAGAGGCGAGCGGGTGCGCGGGTCTACGGGTCCTGAGACGCGTCGACGAGCGGATGCGGGACCGGCGTGTCAGGCCAGCTCGTGCCGCACGCGCACGATGTCGTCGCTCATCTGCGCGATGAGCGGCTCGATCCCCTCGAACGCGACCATCCCGCGGATCCGCGACACGAACTCGATCTCGACGACGTGTCCGTACAGGTCGAGGTCGGTCTCGCCGAGCACGTACGCCTCGACCTGGCGCACCTCGACGTCGTCGAACGTCGGGTTCGTTCCGATGCTGATGGCCGCGGGGTACCGCACGCTGCTGCGCGGCTCGGATGCTCCATCCCGAGGCGCCCCCTCGTCCACCAGCCATCCGGCATAGACACCCTCGGCAGGCACGAAGCCTTCGAGGTCGGCCGAGAGGTTCGCGGTCGGGAAGCCCAGCTCGCGACCGCGCTTGGCACCGTGGACGACCTCGCCGCGCACGGCGTGGGGTCGCCCCAGCAGGCGAATCGCGCCCGCCACGTCGCCGGCGTCGAGCAGCTCCCGCACCCACGTCGAGGAGACGCGGCGGCCGGCGTCGATGGCGCGCACGTCGTCGACGACGTCGACCTCGAACCCGAACTCAGGTCCGAGTTCGCGCAGCAGCTCCGGGTTTCCGGCACCGCCGCGGCCGAATCGGAAGTCCGCGCCGACCATCACGATCCGCACGCCGAGCGCGCCGACGAGCACGTGCTCGACGAACTCGCGTGCGCTCAGGTCCGCGAGCGCACGGTCGAAGGTGAGCATGAGCGTCGCGTCGACGCCGGCGTCGGCGAGCAGACGGAGCTTCTGCTCGACGCCGACGAGGCTGTCGGGGCAGATCTCGGGGCGCAGCAGCGCCAGCGGGTTGCGGTCGAAGGTCACCGCGACGACGCGCGCACCGGAGGCCTCAGCATCCACCCTCGCCCGATCGATGACCGCGCGATGCCCCGAGTGAACCCCGTCGAACTTGCCGATCGCGACGACCGAGGGCCCGAAGCCCGCGGGAACCTCACTCGGATCGCGGAAGACGATCACGATGCGACCGCCGCGGGTGCGGGGGTCGGCGCCTCGGCCGCGGGGTGGTGCGTCGCGAGCCACCAGATGCCGAGGAACGGCAGCACGAGCGGGACGAACAGGTAGCCCATGCCGAACCACGACCACACAGTCGGGTGGGCGAAGAGCTCCGGCATGACGAGGCTCAGCGTTCCGATGACCAGTACTCCGACGAGCTCGAACACGATCGCCACCCACGCCACGACATACCAGCCGCGGCGGCCGGCGAAGATCAGCGCGAGCGTCGCGACGATGTAGACGATCGCGGAGAGCGCCGACAGCGTGTAGGCGACCGGCGCCTCGTCGAAGCGTTCGACGATCTGCACGAAGGACCGACCGGTGGCGCCGAGGGCCATGATCGCGTAGACGATCACGAGCACGCGGCCGCTGCCGGTCATGCGGGGGCGAGCGGGAGTGGTCGACATAACCAGACGAGTTTAGTTCGTGTCGCCGGGGCCGCGGCTTCTCAGGCCACCTGGACGGCCCAGATGACGTACATGCGCCACACCATGACCGCGATGGACAAGGCCGCGATGCCCATGATCACCGTGCTCCAGCGGCTGCGCTCGAGGAGCGCCCACGCGACCGCGGCGAACGGCAGCAGCACAGCCGACACGAGGTAGACCCAGAACTCGAGCAGGCTCCCCGACGGCGGATTGCCCGTGAGCGGCGCGACGATCGCGATCACGACCTGCACCAGCAGCAGCAGTTCGACGAGCGCCAGCGAGCCGACCGTCCAGTCGCTCGGGCGACGACCTGCGAGGCCGGCGATCACGCAGAACAGCCCGGCGGCGACGGCGACGGCGACCTGCGCGATCGTGAACCACAGGATCATCGGGCAGCCTCCTCGGGCATGTTCATCGCGCTCTTCACGTCGGCGCCGCGCCGCTCGACGATGCCGACCAGCACACCGTCCGGATCGATCGCGGCGGTCGGGTTCGCGGGCAACCGCTCGGCGGCGCCCAGCAGTCGCTTGCCGTGGCGGAGGTCGCGCGCCTCATCCGCGGTGACGTCGAACCTGCGGAGCACAGCGGTGGCGGCGGCCGCAGGGGCGAGCAGCGGGGCGTCGGCCAACATGTCGACGTCGGCGGCGTCCGCGACGTCGAAGGGGCCGATCCGCGTGCGCCGCAGCGCAGTGAGGTGACCGCCGACACCGAGTGCCGCGCCGAGGTCTCGCGCGAGCGAGCGGATGTAGGTTCCGCTCGAGCAGTCGACGACCACGTCGAGGTCGACGACTCCCGCCGTCCCCGGGTCCGTCGGAGGGCGGCGCTCCGCGAGTACGTCGACCCGCGACACGACGACCTCGCGGGCCTTCAGCTGCACGTCCTCCCCCGCACGCGCGAGGTCGTAGGCGCGGCGCCCGTCGACCTTGATCGCCGAGTAGGTGCTGGGGACCTGCGAGATGCGGCCGGTCAGTGCGGCGATGCCGGCGGCGATCTCGGCGGAGTCGAGGGACGAGGCATCCGTCGCCGACACCGTCTGGCCCTCGGCATCGTCGGTGTCGGTCGCGACACCGAGCCGGATGGTCGCCTCGTACGTCTTGTCGAGCCCGACCACGAAGGTCAGCAGGCGCGTCGCGCCCTCGACGCCGAGGACGAGCAGGCCCGTCGCCATCGGGTCGAGCGTGCCGGCATGGCCGATCTTGCGGGTGCCGAGTGCGCGTCGCGCACGCGCGACGACGTCGTGCGAGGTGATGCCGCCGGGCTTGTCGACCAGCAGGATTCCGGGTGCCGCCATCAGCTGCGCCCGACGATCCGGGGGTGTGCGAGGTCGGCGTTGTCGACGAGGACGGATGCTGCGTCCCGCGGGCGTGCCTCGTTCAGGTAGATCTCCTGCCCCTGGCGGTAGCGTGCGTTCGACGGCGCGTCGGGGTCGGGATCGGAGCCGTCGCGGAGCGCCATTCGCGCATACGAGATCTCGAAGGGAACGTCGAGCCACACCGACCAGTCCCACACGTCCTGCAGCTCGGGACGGTGGAGGAAGATGCCGTCGACGACGAGCACCGCGTCGAGCGGGGCGGTCACCCACTGCGACTCGACGGGCCGGTCGCGCGCGACGTCGAACGCGGCGAGCTGGAAGCCCGTCGCGCCGGCGGTCTGCGCGCCGTCCCGGAACGGGTCGATGAGCACGCGGCGGAACGTGGCGTAGTCGTAGGAGTCCCGGTAGAAGCCCTCGGCGCTCCGCCGCCCGCGGACGTAGCGCTCAGCGCGCGGGCGATGGAAGCCATCGATGCTCGCCCTGAACACCGCGTCGCCGGTCTCGGCGAACACCTCGGCGAGACCGTCGGCGAAGACCGTCTTGCCCGCCCCGTCGAGCCCGTCGATCGCGACGATCACCCGCCCGGCGGGGTAGCGCCGCCGCACGCGGTCGCGCAGCTCGCGCCACAGCGTCGTGGTCGGAGTGACGGGCAGGCGCATGGTTCCAGCCTACGGCGCGGCGGCTGGTCGACTCGCCCGAGGTCAACCGCAGAGCTCGTACGGCGGCATTTCTGCCGTCGTCACCGTCACCGCCGTGATCACAGGCTCCTCCCGGTAGGTGAAGAAGATCCGACCGGCCTGAACGTGAACGATCTCCGAGTCGACCGCACCCGGAACCTCGACGGCATCGGGGTACGCCGCCCGCACCTCGTCGACGGAGGATCCGACACCGATGCCCTCGGTCGTGCGAGGACCGGAGGAGGCGGCCGGATCTGCCCAGGCCGAGGTCCCCACGACGCTGACCGGGGAGCGGTCGGGCGCCGTCTCCGTGCCTGCCATGTAGACGTCATAGTCATATGCGCCCTCGGTCCACCACGCCACCGAATCGCACCGGTCGGTGTCGTTGCGGGTGTCGCCCGGCATCAGCGCCAGTGCGTCGACGAACGGCGCGCCGAGAGTGATCGGGCCGATGCCCCGATCGGTGATCACCCACGTCGACGGATCGTCCGAATCGACCGTCGACGTGGCCGTCGACTGCGGGTCGGCGGACGCGGCCGGAGCAGGCGCCGACGGCGACGGCGACGGCGACGGCGATCCCGCGGACCGCGGAGCGGGACTCGCACAGGCGGTGAGCAGCGCTGCGAAGAGCAGCACGACGATGGCGGATGCCGGCAGACGCATATGACTCCTCGTGAATCGCGTGAGTCCACACTAAGGGCGGGCAGATCAGAGCCTCTGACGCACTCGGGCGATCGTGATGAGGTTGTGACGGGTCGCCCCGAGGCGCCCGGCACGACCTACGCTGGAGCGCATGCCCGACCTCGCCGCTCCCCTCGTGGACTGGTACCGGGCGAACGCCCGCGACCTGCCCTGGCGGCGACCGGGCTTCGGGGCGTGGGGCGTGCTGGTGAGCGAGTTCATGCTGCAGCAGACCCCCGTGAACCGGGTCATCCCGCATCTCGAGGCCTGGCTGGTGCGCTGGCCGACGCCGACCGATCTCGCCGGCGCCGCCCCTGCCGACGCGGTGCGGCAGTGGGCCAACCTCGGCTACCCGCGACGGGCGCTGTGGCTGCAGCGCGCGGCGGTCGAGATCCGCGATCGCCACGACGGGATCGTGCCGCGCGACGTCGACGCGCTGCTCGCGCTCACCGGCATCGGCGACTACACGGCGCGGGCGGTGGCGGTCTTCGCCTACGGCGACCGGCACCCCGTCGTCGACACGAACACGCGACGTGTGCTCGCACGCGTGACCGGGGGCAGGTCGCAGCCGGGTCCTCCGTCGCGGCGCGACCTCGACGCGATGGAGGCGATCCTGCCCGACGACCGCGGGACGGCGGCCATCGTGAATGCGGCGGCGATGGAGCTCGGCGCGACGGTCTGCACCGCGCGGATCCCCCGGTGCGAGGTCTGCCCGCTCAGCGATCGCTGCGCCTGGCTCGCCGCCGGTCGCCCCGACACGGGCGACGAACGCCGCAAGCAGGCGCGCTACGAGGGCAGCGACCGGCAGGCACGTGGTGCGGTGCTGAAGACGCTGAGGGATGCTGCGACCCACGCGGTGCCGCTGGCCGACGTCGTCCCCGACTGGCCGGACGCGCTGCAGCGCGACCGCGCGATCGACTCGCTCATCGCGGACGGGCTCGCCGAGGCCGCCGACGGGACCCTGCGCCTGCCGCGGTGACGATGGCCGTCGGGAACGCAGAACGCCGCGACCGGATCGAGCCGGTCGCGGCGTTCTGCGTGAGCTGCGCTCCGCCTACTCGTCGTCGTCGAGTTCGCGGGGCTTGAGGTACGGGTCGGCGTCGCCGGCGTAGGTGGCCGAGGCGGCGAGCCCCGCGACCGCGGCGTCCCGCTCCTGCGCCTCGCGCAGAAGGTCGGCGATGTGGCCCGCGTTCTCGGGGATCGCGTCGGGGATGAACTCGAGCGACGGGGTGAGGCGCACGTTGAGGTGCTTGCCCACCTCGGAGCGCAGCATCCCGGTCGCCGCCTTGAGCGCCTTGGCGGAATCCTCGCGCTCCTCCGCAGAACCCAGCACCGTGTAGAACACGGACGCGTGCTGCAGGTCACCCGTGACGCGCACGTCGGTGATCGTGACGAAGCCGAGGCGCGGGTCGCGCAGACCCTTCTCGAGCCTCTCGGCCAGGATCACGCGGATGCGGTCGCCCAGACGGGCCTGACGTTCCGAAGACATGATGATGCTCCTTTCGAAGCGTGAGGGACGCCCTGATGATCTCAGGGCGCCCCTCACGTGCGCGGTTTACGCGCGGGGCTTCTCGACCATCTCGGTGGTCTCGATCTCGTCGCCCACCTGGATGTCGTTGTACTTGCCGAGGCCGATACCCGCCTCGAAGTCCGTGCGGACCTCGGTGACGTCGTCCTTGAAGCGGCGCAGCGACTCGATCGCCAGACCGTCGGCGATGACGACGCCGTCGCGGATGACGCGCGCCTTGGCGTTGCGCGTGATCGTGCCCGAGCGGACGATGACACCGGCGATGTTGCCGAACTTCGAGGAGCGGAACACCTCGCGGATCTCGGCGACACCCGACTGGACCTCTTCGTACTCCGGCTTGAGCAGGCCCTTGAGCGACTGCTCGACGTCGTCGATCGCGTTGTAGATGACCGAGTAGAACCGGACATCCACACCCTCACGGGCGGCGCGCTCGCGCGCCTTCGTGTCGGGACGGACGTTGAAGCCGATGACGATCGCGTTGTCGATCGTCGCGAGGTTGATGTCGGACTCGGTGATCGCACCGACACCGCGGTGGATGATCCGCAGCTGGACGGAGTCGTCGACCTCGATCTTGAGCAGCGACTCCTCGAGCGCCTCGACGGCACCCGACACGTCGCCCTTGATGATGAGGTTGAGCGACTCGACCTTGCCCTCTTCGAGAGCGCGGGTGAAGTCCTCGAGCGAGATGCGCTTGCGGGCCTTGGCCAGCTGGGCGTTGCGCTCGGCGGCCTCGCGCTTCTCGGCGATCTGGCGGGCGGTGCGGTCCTCTTCGGTCACGATGAACGTGTCGCCGGCTCGCGGCACCGAGTTCAGACCCTGCACCTGCACCGGGCGGGAGGGGAAGGCCTCCTCGACCGGGTCGCCGTTCTCGTCGATCATCGCGCGAACGCGGCCGTAGGCCGTGCCCGCGACGATCGCGTCACCGACACGCAGCGTTCCGGACTGGATGAGCACCGTGGCCACCGAACCGCGACCCTTGTCGAGCTTCGCCTCGATGGCGACACCGCGGGCGTCCTTGTTCGGGTTGGCCGTGAGGTCCAGACCCGCGTCGGCGGTGAGCAGCACCGCGTCCAGGAGCTCCTGGATGCCGGTGTTCTGACGGGCCGACACGTCGACGAACATGACGTCGCCGCCGTACTCCTCGGCGACCAGGCCGTACTCGGTCAGCTGCTGTCGCACCTTGGCCGGGTTGGCCTCGGGCTTGTCGACCTTGTTCACCGCGACCACGATCGGCACGTTCGCCGCCTGGGCGTGGTTCAGCGCCTCCACCGTCTGCGGCATGATGCCGTCGTCGGCCGCGACCACGAGGATCGCGATGTCGGTCACCTGCGCACCGCGGGCACGCATGGCGGTGAACGCCTCGTGACCCGGGGTGTCGATGAAGGTGATCGCGCGCTCGATCTCGTCGTGCTCGGTCCAGACCTGGTAGGCACCGATGTGCTGCGTGATGCCACCGGCCTCGCCCGCGACCACATTGGTCTGGCGGATGGCGTCGAGCAGTCGCGTCTTACCGTGGTCGACGTGACCCATGACGGTCACGACCGGAGGACGGATCTCGAGGTCTTCCTCGTTCTCCGCCTCCAGCTCGGCCTCGAGGTCGAGACCGAAGCCCTCGAGGAGCTCCTTGTCCTCGTCTTCGGGCGAGACCATCTGGATCTTGTAGCCGAGCTCGGCGCCGAGCACCTCGAACGTCGCCTCGTCCAGCGACTCGGTGGCCGTGGCCATCTCGCCCAGGTTGAAGAGGATCGTCACGAGCGTGCCGGGCTGCACGGTGTAGCCGCGCAGCGCCTCGAGCTTGTCGGCGAAGTCCGCGATCGATGCGCCGCGGCGCAGGCGGATGATCTCGCCGTTGCCCTTCTGGACGTTGACGCCGCCGACGACCGGCGCCGACCGCATCTCGAATTCCTGCCGCTTCGCGCGACGCGACTTGCGCTGCTTGGACTTGCCGCCGCCCTTGCCGAAGGCACCGGCGGTGCCGCCGCCGGGGCCGCGTCCACGACCGCCGCCACCACCGGGACGACCGGCGAAGCCGCCGCCCGGGGCGCCTGCACCCGGCGCGCCGCCGGGACGCTGGAAGCCGCCGCCGGCACCGCCGGGACGACCGGGACCACCGGGACGCTGCTGGAACGGAGCGCCGGGACGACCGCCACCACCGGGGCGACCCGCGCCACCGGGACGCGGAGCGCCGGGACGGGGTGCCCCCGGGCGCGGAGCCTGGGGACGCGGGATGTTGCCCGGGCTCGGGCGCTGGCCCATGCCCTGTGCGGAGGCGAAGGGGTTGTTGCCCGGACGCGGGCCGGCCGGGCGCTGGCCCATGCCCTGCGACGACGCGAAGGGGTTGTTGCCGGGACGCGGCGTACCACCCGGGCGCGGGGGCTGCGGCGTGGCGGCGGCGGGGCCGCCGGGCTTGGGCGCACCGGGCGCGGCCGGGGCGGCCGGAGCCTTGGCGGCCGGAGCCGCAGGCGCGGCCGGGGCGGGCGCGGCGGGAGCCTTGGCCGCCGGAGCAGCCGGTGCCTCCGGAGCGGCCTTCGCCTCCGGGGCGGCCTTCGCCTCCGGGGCGGCGGGGGCAGCCGGAGCGGCCGGGCGCGCCGGACCCGGCTTGGCAGCCGGGCCGGGTCGACCCGCCGGCGCGCCGGGCTTCGCCGCGGGCGCGGCGGGCTTCGCCGGGGCGGGCGCACCGTCACCGGACTTGGCCGCGCCGTCGGCTTCGAGCGCAGCACGGAGCTTCCGCGCTACGGGGGGTTCGATGGTGGACGAGGGGCTCTTGACGTATTCGCCGAGCGCCTTCAGCTTCTCGAGCGCGACCTTGCTGTCGACGCCGAGCTCGGAAGCGATCTCGTGCACGCGTGGTTTGGCAGCCACAAATTCTCCTGTCTGGGTCCACCCAGACAGGGCAGACCGTTATTGGCGGACGGGTCTCATTTCGAGCCGTTCACTTTGTTTCCATAGCCGTTCAGCCTTTTCGCTGTATGTGCTGTTCGATGGTCTGCGTGTCAAGCGGGCCTGACACACGCAATGCCCGCACGAAGGCGCGGCGCCGAATCGCGGCATCCACGCACTCCGGCGTCTCGTGCACCCACGCGCCTCTTCCGGGCATCGATGCGCGCTCGTCGACGACGAGGACGGAATCGATGGAGACCACCCTGAGGAGGGTGGCCCGGGGAGCACGCGTGCGGCATCCGACGCACGTTCGTACAGCCTCCATATTACACCGCGCAGCTGGGAGCCGGCGCCGCGGGTCAGCCCTCCTCGAGGATCGAGTCCGGCTGGATGTCGATCTTCGCGCCCGTGAGCTTCGCGGCCAGGCGGGCGTTCTGCCCCTCCTTGCCGATCGCGAGCGACAGCTGGTAGTCGGGCACGAGCGCGCGCACGGCCTTGTTCGAGGCGTCCAGGATGAAGCTCGACGTCACCTTCGCGGGCGACAGGGCGTTCGCGACGAACTTGGCGAGCTCGGGGTCGTAGTCGACGATGTCGATCTTCTCGCCGCCGAGCTCCTCGGTGACCGCGCGGACGCGGCGGCCGAGCTCACCGATGCACGCGCCCTTCGCGTTGATCGAGGGGTCGTTCGCCTTCACGGCGATCTTGGTGCGGTGGCCGGCCTCGCGCGCGAGCGAGACGATCTCGACCAGGCCCGCGGGGATCTCGGGCACCTCGAGCGCGAACAGCTTGCGGACGAGCCCGGGGTGCGTGCGCGAGACGGTGATCTGCGGGCCCTTGGTGCCCTTTGCGACCGAGGTCACGTAGACGCGCAGGCGCGCGCCGTGCGCGTAGTCCTCGCCGGGCACCTGCTCCTCGGGAGGAAGGATCGCCTCGACCGTGCCGAGGTCCACGTGCACCATGCGCGGGTTCGGTCCCTGCTGCACGATGCCGGCGACGATGTCGCCCTCTTTGCCGCGGAACTCCCCCAGCACGGCGTCGTCGGCGATGTCGCGCAGACGCTGGCTGATGACCTGCTTGGCGGCGAACGCGGCGATGCGGCCGAAGTCCTCGGGAGTCGACTCCTCTTCGCCGACGACGGCGCCCTCGTCGTCGAGCAGGGGGATGAACACGGCCACGTGACCGGTCTTGCGGTCCAGCTCCGCGCGCGCGCCCTCCGGCAGCTCGCCCGTGGGCGAGGTGTGCTTGGCGTAGGCGGTCAGGATCGCCTGTTCGATGATGCGCACGAGCTCGTCGAAGGGGATCTCCTTCTCGCGCTCGACAGTCCGCAGCAGTCCGAGATCGATGTCCACAGTGGCCTCCGTATTCAGCTCTCACCAGCGCGTCGATGCGCGCCGGAACCCTCCAACATTACCGGATGCCGCGTCCCGCGGTTCCGCGAGTCGGCTCCGGGCCGGGCGGCCCCCGTCGTCGCGCTGCCCGCACGCCGCGATCACCGGGCCGGGCAGTCGTCGACGTGCGTGTCGGAGTGGCGGAACCGGGCATCCGTCCAGGTGATCAGCACCGGGACGAAGTGCGATCCCGGCAACAGCGTGCGCAGATGGTCGTAACCGCGGTACTCGAGACTGCGCACCTGGTTGCCCTCCGTGCACAGCCGTTCGACGAACTCGTGCTGCAGATGGGGCGGGATGACCTCGTCCTCGTCGCCCCACGCGATGAGGATGGGCTGCGTCCACGGGCCGGCCGGGGTGTTGTCGTCAAGGCGCCTCCCGAGCGCGCCGGCCGTCAGGTCGCCCACGTAGAGCGGGCGGTCCTCGGAGACGCCCAGTGCGGTCGCGACCGACACGATCACGCCGGGCTCGGACGGGCAGCGCTGCGTCATCTCGCGGACGATCGCCTCCGAGCCGGGCGCGATGTAGCGGGTGAGATCGACATCGCCGTACGTGTCGGCGTACGGCACGAGCACCCACGAGATGAGGATCGACAGCAGCGCGTTCGCGTCGCCGCTGGTCAGCTCCTCGGCGAGCGCGACCGGCTCGGCGGCCGGCGCGAGCAGGGCGGTGCCGCGCACCTCGAGATCGGGCGCGTACTCCTGGGCGATCTGCGAGGTCCAGAGGGCGGCGTGCCCGCCCTGCGAGTGCCCCCACACTGCGGTCCGGCTCGAGAGGCTGACGCCGTCGAGCTCGCGCGCTGCGATGACGGCATCGAGCGACGACCGCGCCTCGCCGCGGCCGATGAGGTACGGGAAGACGCCGGGCGCCCCCTGCCCCGAGTAATCGGAGGCCACGACCACCCAGCCGTTCGCGATCGCCTGATCGAGTCCGGGGATCGCCCACTTCGTGGCCGACGCGTCGCGCAGGCTCGGCGCACAGCCGCGCGCGACGCCGGTGGTGCCGTGGTTCCACACCACGACCGGCCGCGGGCCTGGCGGCGGGTCCTGCGGCACGATGACGAGCGCGCTGGCCACCGCCGGCTGGCCGTTGGCATCCCGGGTCGTGTACAGGATGCGGCGGACGTCTGCGCCGGCGGGCTTCTGGCCCGAGAAGTCGTCGCTGCGGATCAGGCGCCCATGCTCGTACGGCACGACGGCGGGCGGGTCGTAGAACGCGTCCACCACCTGGGCTCCGTCCTCGAACCACGAGTTCGCCCACCACCCGCCGATCGCGAGCGCCACCAGCATCGCGGAGAGCGCGTAGCGCCCCGCGGCCAGCCACGCCGCACGGGCACGGCGGCGTGTCGGGGAGGCGGATGCGGGGACGGATGCTGCGGGCAGCCCCGTCGCCGGCACCGAGCGCCTTCCTTCCACGAAGGCGCGCACCGCGCGGATCAGCAGCGTGGCCCCGAACACGATCGTGCGCACACCGAAGATCACCGCCACGACGAGGACCGTGACGTCGGGCCACGCGTACGACAGGACGCCGAACGCGATCTGCGTCCCGCCCCAGACGCCGGCGAGCACGCGCTGGCTCACGCTGCCGCGCGACACCGCGTCGTAGATCGACGCCAGGCCGCCCAGCACGAGCAGCACGGCGATGATCTCGGGCAGCAGCTCGAGCGTCCGACCGAGACCGAAGAGGATCGCGAGCCCGAGCCCGATCCACAGCCCGCCGAACATGACCCGCGACCAGACGGGGGTCTCCGGCGCGGCGAACAGGCGCGCCAGGCCGGAGAAGACGGCGCTGAGGCCCACGTACACGGTCAGCAGCACGAGGGATGTGAGCGGCCGCGTGACGATGAGGAGCCCGGCGAGAAGCGACAGCGCGCCCACGGCGACGAGCACGACGGGAGGGGCTCCCCGCACCAGGCGGGGTACGACGCTCCAGCCGGTCGCCGGCGGTCGACGGCCCTCGCGGATCATCCCCCCAAGATAGAACCGCCTCTCTGGGAGGAACCGATGCGCGATGCGTCAAGCCCCCTCGAGTGGCGCCGCAGCGGTCTAGCGTGAGGGAGGTGACGACCGGTGGGCGCGTGAAGAGCAGCGCGAAGCAGCTCGCCCGCGGTGCGGAGTCGAGCAGCGTCTTCGAGGGCGTCGCTCGGGGCGGCTATGTCGCGAACGCGGTCATCCATGCACTCATCGGCGTCATCGTGATCGTGATCGCCTCAGGTGGCAAGGGCGAGGGCGACCAGGCCGGCGCCATGAAGGCCGTGGCGGGTGCTCCCGCGGGCTTCGTCGTGCTGTGGCTCATCGCGGTCGGGCTGTGCGCGCTCGGGGTGTGGCACGCCGCCGAGGGACTCCTGGCCAGGGACCGGTCGGGCGACACGAAAGGCTCCGCCCGCAAGTGGGGACGCCGCGTCGCCGAATGGGGGCAGGCCGCGGTGTTCCTCGTGCTGGGCCTCATCTCGGCGGCCGTGGCGATCGGCGCGCGACCGGACGCCGACCAGACGGCCGAGGATGCCAGCCGCGAGCTGCTGCGGGTGCCCGGCGGTTCCCTCGTCCTGGCGGCGATCGGCCTGGCAATCGCGATCGCCGGCGTCGCATTCGTGACGATGGGCCTGCGGCGCAGCTTCCGCGCGCGCATGCAGATTCCGGACGGCGCGCTCGGGCGAGGGGTCACGGTGCTCGGCGTCGTGGGATTCGCCGCCAAGGGGGTCGCCCTGGCCAGTCTCGGCGTATTGCTCATCGTGTCCGCGCTCGGGACCGACGCCGACACGGCGGGCAGCCTCGACGGCGCCATCGACGCCATGCTGGCACTGCCGTTCGGCCCGGCGCTCGCATGGACGGTCGGCATCGGATTCCTGGCGTACGCCGCCTTCACCGTGGCCCGTGCGCGCTTCGCGCGGATGTGACCGCCGGAGGCGGGTGTACGGCGCGGCGGCCGTGCTGTCAATGCCCTGGCGCCGTGCGCGGACTCGACAGAACCTGGCGGCATGACCCACACAGAGGAAGATCTCGTCACCGGCCCCGAAGCGATCGCGCGGGTCAAGGAACTCGTCGAAGACATCGACTTCACGATGCTGACCACCCGCGACTCGTCGGGGAACCTCGTCAGCCGGCCGATGAGCACGCGGCAGATGGACGATAAGGGCGACATCTGGTTCTTCACCCTCGCCGGCACCGGCAAGGTCGCCGAGAGCCAGGCCGATCCGCAGCACGACGTCGGGCTGTCGTACCTCGACTCGAAAGGACACCGGTACGTGTCCGTCGCCGGTCGCGCGGAGGTCGTCCGCGACGAGGCGAAGATGAAGGAGCTGTACTCGCCCAGCCTCGACATCTGGTTCGAGGACGGGCTCGACACCCCCGGCATCGTGCTGCTGCGCGTGACGCCCGTCGAGTGCGAGTTCTGGGAGCCTCGTCACGGCAAGCTCGTCACGGCGGCGGGCATGCTCAAGGCGCTCGTGACCCGGGACACACCGGACGACACCATGTCGCACGGCAGAGTCAGCTGCTGACGTCCGCCGTGGATCCGCGGCGACCCCGACCCGAAGTCCTGAGGCAGACGCGGGGACGCCGCCCCGCCTGAGGAGGGCGGGACGGCGTCTCGATCCGACGCTCGGGCCTCAGCCGCGGTACACCTGCACGACCGACGGGCGGGGCGCCGTCGGCACGGCGCCCACCGCGGTCGAGCCGAAGTCGGGGAACAGCGAGTGCGGCTCGGCGAAGGTGCCGCCTTCACCCGGGTGCTGCACCGCGACGAACACGATGCCGTCCTCGTCGTGGATGACCGGACCGCACGTCTCGGCCTCGCGCGGCACTGCGAGGAACTGCTGTACGTGTCCGCGCTCGGCTCCCTCGAGCGGCACCAGGAACAGGCCGTCGTTGTAGCCGATCGCGCTCGGCGCGCCGTCGGTCGAGATCCAGAGGTTGCCGGCGGAGTCGAACGCGACGTTGTCGGGGCAGGAGATCGGCGACACGAGCTCCTTGGGGAAGCCGGCGAAGTACGAGTTCGCGAACACGGCGGGATCGCCGCACAGGAGCAGGATGCTCCAGCCGAACGTCCTGCCCGCCTGGCCGGCGGTCTCGGTCATCTCGATGACGTGGCCGTAGCGGTTCCCCGTGACCGGGTTCGCCTCGTCCAGCGTCGCCACCGAGCGGCTCGAGTTGTTCGTGAGCGCGAGGTAGACCTTGCCCGTCTTGGGGCTCGGCTCGACGTCCTCCGGGCGGTCCATCTTCGTTGCGCCCACGGCATCCGCTGCCAGACGCGTGTAGACGAGCACCTGCTCGGTCGTGAACCCGGAGACGACGCTCCGGCCGTTCTGCGTGAGCGGGATCCAGGTGCCCGAGCCGTCGAACCTGCCGTCGGCCGGCAGGGCGCCGTTGCCGGTGATCTGGTTCGCCGGGGAGTTGCCTGCGAACTGGGCGACGTAGAGATCGCCCTCGCTCAGCAGCTCGAGGTTCTTCTTGCGCGAGCCCGAGATCTTGTTCTTCGAGACGAACTTGTAGAGGTAGTCGTTGCGTTCGTCGTCGCCCATGTAGGCGACCACGCGGCCGTCCTCGGCGACGATGACGTTCGCACCCTCGTGCTTGAACCGACCCATGGCGGTGTGCTTGCGCGGGGTCGATGTGGGGTCCTGCGGGTCGATCTCGACGATGTACCCGAAGCGGTTCGGCTCGTTGACGTAGTCGGCATTGTGCGCGTCGAAGCGGGGGTCGTACTTCTCCCAGCCGGTCTCGGTGCCGGTCGACGGTGTCGACTGATACCGCTTCTGCGCCGCGGTGTCGGCCGCCCACGCGAAGTAGCCGTTGAAGTTCTCCTCGCCCGAGAGGATCGTTCCCCAGGGGGTGGTGCCGCCGGCGCAGTTGCCGAGCGTTCCGTGCACCCAGCGACCCTCCGGGTCGGCGGCGGTCTTCACCAGGTCGCTGCCGGCCGCCGGACCGGTGAGTTCGAACACCGTCTCGACGGTGATGCGGCGGTTGCGCTTGCCGTCGACGACGTACGACCACGGCTCACCGGTGCGCTTGCGCGTGATCTCCACGACGGACATGCCCTGGGCGGCCTTGAAGATGTCGCCCCGGCGCTGCAGTTCGGCGGCGTCGGTCGTCGGCGGGAACATGAGGTTCGGGTTGCAGTACTCGTGGTTGTTGACGAGCACGCCTGTCTTGCCGCTGGGGTCGGCGACGATGTCGAGGTAGTCGCTGTTGTAGCCGAACTGCACGGCCTGCGCGGCCGGGGACTGCGCGTTGATGTCGAAGACGGGCGCGTTCGAGAACAGCGGGTCGCCCCAGCGGATGATCGGCTGCCAGGTGTATCCGGCCGGCACGGTGAACTCGTCGACCAGACGGTTCACCGGGTCGATCGGGTCGAACGGGAGGCTGCCGCCCGCCGGACGCGCGAAAGCGGCACCGGCTCCGCCGACACCCGACGAGCCCGGACCCGACAGGGGCGTCTGCCCGCGGAGCCCGCCGACGGTGATGGCGACCGCACCGGCCGCGCCCAGTCCGAGGAGCGCGCGACGCGACAGCGCAGCCGATGCGACTTCCTGGAACGTCTCGTTGTGCGACGAGTTGCACTCGGGGCCCACGCACGCGTTGGCGCACTTGAACTGGCACGTCACGGCGAGGCGCTTGCCTCGTGCGTGGTCGGCCATGGGCAAGGAACGGCGGAATCCTTCGATGATGCTCACGAGCGTCCTCTCGGCATGCATGACAGCGGCTGGCGGGGGGTGGCGCCAGCCTCGTCCCGCGGAGCGAAGCCGCCTGAAACCCGAGGTGAACGGCCGGCGACGAGGACATGAGAACGGCCTCATCGAACGGATGCTGCCGCCCGACGCCGGCCGTGGAGGGCGTCAGGCGGCCGGCGCCGACTCCAGCGAGTTGATCGCCCGGATGAGGCGGTGCAGCTCCCCCACCCGGAACTGGTTCAGCCGTATGACCAGCCGCGGCAGGTGGAGCTCGTCGCCGTCCTCGACCTCGACGGTGAGCGGTCCGCGCCGCTCGATCTCGCCCTCGGTGACGAGGTCGCCGAACGCGGCGTTGAGCGCCTGGACCTCAGCATCCGTCGGCTCCGCCTTCAGCCGCAGCACGAGTCGCTTGCCGACCCACCGCAGCGAGTGGTAGTTGCGATAGAAGCCGGTGAGCTCGTCGACCGCGGCCGTCACCGAGTCGGTGACGAGCACCCGATCGAAGTCGCCCGGGGAGATCACGCCGGACGGCAGCAGATGGTCGTCCACGAAGCGGCGGAGCCCCGACCAGAACGTGCCGCCGGGCGCATCGAGCAGGACGATGGGCGTCGGATCCGCCTTGCCGGTCTGCTGCAGGGTCAGCAGCTCGAACATCTCGTCGAGCGTGCCGAAGCCGCCGGGGACGCAGACGAACCCGCTCGACTCCTTCACGAGCATGAGCTTGCGCGTGAAGAAGTACTTCATCGCCACGTTGCGGGCGTTCGCGCCCACGATCGCGTTCGGCTTCTCCTCGAACGGAAGGCGGATAGAGACACCGAGCGAGTTGTGCGGGCCCGCGCCCTCGGCGGCGGCCTGCATGATCCCCGGCCCCGCGCCGGTGACCACCATCCAGCCCCGCTCGGCGAGCGCGGTCGCCGCCTCCGAGGCCTGGCGGTAGAGCGCGTCGTCCGGCAGTGTGCGCGCGGAGCCGAAGATCGTGACCTTGGGGATGCCGCGATACGGTGCGAACAGGCGGAACGCGGCGCGCATCTCGCTGAGCGCCGCGGACGTGATCTTGAGGTCGAGACGCTCGGTGTCGTCGATGCCCAGTCCGATGCCGGTCGCGAGGATGCGCGCCACGAGGTCGGTGCTCTCGGTGATGCCCGCTGCGGCGATCGTCGCGCGGAGCTCCTCGGTCACGGGATGCGGGATGGTTCCGGTGTCGCTGGGGCCCATGACGCCCAGAGTGCCACGCGGAGCCGCCGTTCGGTGGACGACGCGTGAACGATCCGGTCACGGCCGGTCGCGCAGCGGAGCCGCCGGCCCCCCGAAGAAGGTCGGCGGCGCTCGGCTCAGCGGGCGCTGAGGCGGGAGACGGCGTCCGCCGGGGAGAGGACTTCGCGGTCGCCGGTGCGGCGGTCCCAGAGCTCGACCTGGCCGTCGGCGGCGCCGCGGCCCACGATGATGATCTTCGGCACGCCGACGAGCTCGGCGTCGCCGAACTTGACGCCGGGCGAGACCTTGGGGCGGTCGTCGTAGAGAACGTCGAGACCGGCGGCCTCGAGGTCGGCCGAGAGCTGCTCCGCCACATCGAACATGACGGCTTCGCGGCCCGCCGCGACGACGTGCACGTCGAACGGCGCGACGGACGCGGGCCAGATGAGCCCCTTGTCGTCGTTGTTGAGCTCAGCGAGGTTCGCGAGGATGCGGGTCACGCCGATGCCGTACGAACCCATCGTCACGGTGACGAGCTTGCCGTTCTCATCGAGGACCTTGAGCCCCAGGGTCTCGGCGAAGAAACGCCCGAGCTGGAAGACGTGCCCGATCTCCATGCCGCGCGCGAGCTCGACCGGACCCGAGCCGTCGGGCGCCGCGTCGCCGGGCCGCACGTTCGCGACCTCGACGAATCCGTCTCCCGTGAAGTCACGACCCGCGACGAGCGTGTGGACGTGCTTCTGGTCGATGTTGGCGCCGGTGACCCACGCGGTCCCGTCGACGACCCGGGGGTCGAGCAGGAACCGGATGCCGGTCGCCGACTCCTCGCCGAGGAGCGCGCCGGTCTCGGACCAGGGCCCGATGTAGCCCTTCACGAGCAGCGGGTGCTTCTCGAAGTCCTCGGTGGTCGCGGCCTCGACGGCGGCGGGCGCGAAAGCGACCTCGGCCCGCTTGTCGTCGATGTCGCGGTCGCCGGGGATCCCGACGACCACGAGCTCTCGCGTGCCGTCGAGGTGCGTGAGCGCGAGGACGACGTTCTTCAGCGTGTGCGCGGCGGACCACTGCGTCACGCCGTCCGTGGCGGGACCGGCGATGCCGGGCGCGGGGGCATCCAGGTGCGCGTTGGAGTGATCGACGAGCGTCTGGATCGTCGGGGTGTTCGGCGAGTCGAAGATCACCGGAGCCCCGATCCCGTCGAACGGGATCGGGTCGGGGACCACGGTCGTGAACGCCTCGACGTTCGCCGCGTAGCCGCCGGCGGTGCGGACGAACGTGTCTTCGCCGACCGGGGTGGGATGCAGGAACTCCTCCGAACGCGCGCCGCCCATGAGCCCGTTGTCGGCGGCGACGATGACGTATTCCAGACCGAGGCGCTGGAAGATGCGCTCGTACGCATCGCGCTGGGCCTGGTAGGAGGCGTCCTGACCCTCGTCGGTGTAGTCGAACGAGTACGCGTCCTTCATGGTGAACTCGCGTCCGCGCAGCAGACCTGCCCGGGGACGGGCCTCGTCGCGGTACTTGTCCTGGATCTGGTAGATCGTCAGGGGAAGGTCCTTGTACGACGAGTACAGGTCCTTCACGAGGAGCGTGAACATCTCCTCGTGCGTCGGCGCGAGGAGGTAGTCGGCCCCACGGCGGTCCTGCAGGCGGAAGATGCCGTCGCCGTAGGAGGTCCACCGACCCGAAGCCTCGTAGGGCTCGCGCGGCAGCAGCGCCGGGAAGTGCACCTCGAAGGCGCCGGCGCGGGTCATCTCGTCGCGGATGATCCCCTCGATCTTCGCCTTGACCCTCAGCCCCAGCGGCATCCATGTGAAGATGCCCGGCGCCGCCCGGCGGATGTAGCCGGCGCGCACGAGCAGCCTGTGGCTCGCGACCTCGGCATCGGCGGGGTCTTCACGAAGGGTGCGGAGGAAGAAGTTCGACAGACGGGTGACCACGAGGGTCAAGTTTAGGCCGAACGGATGCTGCGCCCCCGCGTCACGGGGACATCGAGGCGAAGACGACTTGGGTGAGCGGCAGCGCGTCAGCGGTCTCGCGGACGACGTCGGGCGTGACCATGAGCATGTTGACCCCGTCGGTCGCGACGATGACGTGGCCGGATCCCTCGTACCGGTCGAGCCCCGGCACGATGACCGCCTGCGCTCCGCTGACGGTGACGGTGCGCGCTTCTTCGGCGGCTGTCGCGGTCGGGAAGGTCAAGGCCCCTCCGGGGACGACGTCGATCCGCACCACCTCTCCGGTGGAGATGTCGCCGCTGCCCGACGTGAAGTGGAGCTCGCACGAGAACGCCGCTCGGGCCAGCGACACGATCGCCTCCGGCCGCGCTCCCGGGTCCGAGGTCGTCGGCTCGAGCTGAGCCACCCGCTCGTACCCGTACACGCCGGGATCGATGCGGGCCGCGAGCGCGGCGCAGTCCGGCTGCGACCACCACTGGTCGGTCCGGGTGGCGGGCGTGGCACGAGGGTGTTCGCCGAGCCGGGCGGCGGCGGCGGCGTAGAGCGCGTCCACCCCCGACGCCGAGACCTGGTCGGTGGGGCCATAGGCGCGGACGAGGAGCCACGTTCCGTCCACGGTGCCGGATGTCACGCACTCGACGGCCGGACCGTTGCCGGAATCGACGCATCCGGCTGCCACCGCATCTCGCACGTCCGCGGGCACGACGGACTCCGGGTAGGCGAACAGGTGCACCGTCGCCGTCAGATATGCCTCTTCCGAGACCCACACGCAGTCGATGCCGCCGAGCACGTCGTTCGCGCCCGTCCGCCAGCGGTAGTCCGATCGAATCATGCCGAGGCCCCGGAGCCCATCGACCTCCTCGTCGGTGAGAGTGGCGCCGCAGTCGCCGCCGAAGGCGGGCACCGCGGCCGGGCTCGGAGCGGGCTCGGACTCCTGCGAAGTGGGCGCCGGCGACGGCGACGTGGGAGTCGGCGACGGCTCAGGTGTCGGCGTCGTCACGCTCGGCGTCGACACGGGAGTCGGCCTGTCCGAGCTGAGCAGCGCCGCCGTCGTCAGGGCGCCTCCGGTGACCCCGCCGACCATCACGAGCGCGATGGCCCCCGCGACGATCGGGACACGGTGGCGACCGGCGGGCTTCACCCGCTGAGTGCCGGCCAACACCAGATCGCGCATCTCGTCGTGCTCACGAGGCGACAGTCCCTCGTTCATGTCCACACCTCCTCGATCGTCGCGAGTTCATCTCGCAGCTTCGCCTTGGCTCGCGCGAGCCGGGACTTGACGGTCCCCACCGGGATGCCGAGTGTCTCCGCGGCCGCACGATCCGGGTATCCCTCGAGCACGGTCAGCACGACCACGCTCTGCTCACGCGCCGGCAACCGCCGCAGGGCGGCGAGTACGCCGGTCTCGTCGGCAGCGAACGGCGGAGCGACATCGCCCGCTATGGGCGTGCGAGCGAGGAGCGCGCGATAGCGCCGGCTCGATCGCTCGAGGTTTCGAGCGGAGTTCGAGACGGTGTTCAGCAGCCAGGGCAGCGGCGATCCGTCGACCAGCCGAACCGACTCCCGTTTGCGCCACAGTTCGAAGAACGCGATGGCGACAGCATCCTTCGCGTCCTCGCGGCTGGTGAGCAGGCGTCGTGCGTGGCGGAACAGCCGCGCCTCATGACGGTCGAACAGGGCGCCCAATGCGGCCTCGTCGCCCTCGCACACTCGTCCCCAGAGGGAGACGTCCTGCTCATCGCTCATATCTTGTAGTGTCCGGGATCGCCGGAATGGTTCGCACTCTCCCCGGCACACGCCGTGCCTACACTGATCGGGTGCCTGCACGCCGACCTCGACTCGCTCCCGCACGCGCCCACGACGAGCTCGTCGAATCGTTCGCCCGGCTGCGCGAGGAACTGGATCTTCCGGCAGACTTCCCCGCCGACGTGTTGGCCGAGGCGGAGGATGCGGCGCGTGCCGTCGCCACCGATCCGGCCGCCGCGGGGCTCGATGATCTGCGTGACCTCGAGTTCCTCACGATCGATCCCGAGGGCTCCACGGATCTCGACCAGGCACTCCACCTCGAGCGCACCCCGACCGGGGCCGTGCTGCACTACGCGATCGCCGATCTGCCGGCGTTCGTGACGCCGGACGGCGCGGTCGACGCCGAGGCGCGGCTGCGCGGACAGACGCTGTACACGGCTGACGGCCGGATTCCGCTGCATCCCGTCGTCATCAGTGAGGACGCCGCGTCCCTGCTGCCCGAGCGCGACCGGAGCGCGTTCGTGTGGCGGTTCGTCCTCGACGACGGGGCTCGGCCCGTCGAGGCGACGCTGCGCCGCGCGATCATCCGCTCTCGGACGCAGTGGAGCTACGACGGCGCGCAGGCCGCTGTCGACGCCGGCACCGCTCCCCCGAGCCTCGACGCCCTCGCATGGTTCGGCCCGCTGCGGCTCGCTCGCGAAGCCGAGCGCGGCGGCGCGAGCCTGAACGTCCCCGAGACCCGCATCGTCGCCGATGACGGCGGCTACCGCCTCGAGCGTGACGCGCCGCTCGCGATCGAGGACTGGAACGCCCAGGTCTCGCTTCTCACGGGTATGGCCGCCGCCGACATCATGCTGCGAGGCGGCGTCGGGATCCTGCGCACGATGCCCGCCGCCGAGACGGTCGACGTGGCCGCCTTCCGCGCCCAGACGGTGGCGCTCGGCATCCCGTGGCCCGCCGAGGTCTCGTACGGCGACTACCTGCGCGGGCTCGAGCGCGATTCGCCCGCCGCGCTGGCGATCCTCGATGCCGCGTCCGGCCTGTTCCGGGGCGCTGGATACGTGACGTTCGACGGGGCCCTGCCCGCCGACCCGCTGCAGGCCGCGATCGGCGCGCCGTACGCCCACGCCACGGCTCCGCTGCGGCGGCTCGTCGACCGCTGGGCGCTCGTCATCTGTGAGGCGCTGGCGAACGGGCGGGACGTGCCCGCCTGGGCGCGCGAGAGCCTTGCGGCCCTGCCGAAGATCATGGCGCGCAGCGACGGCGTGGCGAACCGGCTGGACGCGGCGACCCTCGATCGCGTCGAAGCGGCCCTCCTCTCAGGTCACGAGGGTCGGGTGTTCGAGGCTGTCGTGCTGGGCTTGCGGGGCGACGGCGCGCGCGTGCAGCTGACCGACCCGCCGGTCACCGCGAAGGTCCCGGGGCTCGACGCGGGCGCAGGCGCGACGGTGCGGCTGCGTCTCAAGACGGTCGACATCGCCTCGGGCACGGTCCTGCTCGAACCGACCGCATAGCGTGGTCGCATGACGACTGTGCTGCTCACGGGGTTCGAACCGTTCGGCGGCGACGCCGCCAACCCCTCCGGGGCTGCCGTCGACCTCGTGGCGTCGCGTTGGGAAGGGCCGGAGGTGCTCGTCACCGCCGTGCTGCCGGTCACGTTCGCAGGGGCCGCTGAGCGCCTGCGCGAACTGCTGGCGGAACATCGGCCCGATGTCGTGATCGCCGCCGGGCTCGCGGGCGGCCGCGCCGCGATCGGCGTCGAGCGCGTTGCGGTCAACCTCGTCGACGCGCGCATCCCCGACAACGACGGCCACCAGCCGGTCGATGTGCCGAGCGTTCCCGGCGCCGCGCCGGCCCACTTCGCGACACTCCCGGTCAAGGAGATCGCACGGCGCATCGCCGCCGAGGGCATACCCGCCGAGGTCTCGCACTCGGCAGGAACGTTCGTCTGCAACCACGTCTTCTTCACCGCGCTCGAGGCCGCAGCATCCGGAAGCCGTGCCGGGTTCGTGCACGTTCCCTGGTCTGCCGAGCATGCGCCGTCGACGGATGCCGCCACCCTGCCGCTCGCCGACATCGCCCGGGCACTCGAGATCGCGGTGCGGACGAGCCTCGACGTCACCGCCGACGCCGTCCTGCCCGGCGGGACGCTGCACTGATGGGACGGAGGCGTCAGCCGACGGCGGGCTCGGCCGCGGCGGCGGCGGCAGCGGCCGCGGTCACCGCGGAGACGATCGCCGCTCGGCGGGCTGCGATGCGCGCGGCGCCTTCGCCGGCGTCGGGCACGATCAGCGCATCGAGCTGCGGTAGCACCGGCCAAGCGTTGACGAGGCTCACGAGGGTGAGCAGCAGCTCCCCCGCCTCGACGCGGCTCAAGCTCGGCAGCATGCGCTGAACGCGGGTGACCTTCTCGGCGTGGAACTCGGCCCGCACCGGGCTGTCGGCCGCCGCAATCCCCCGCTCGAGTCCCTCCCAGTAGACGAGGCGCGGGACGTGGCCGTTCGCCATGTGGTGGTCGAACAGCCGCGCGGCGTAGTCGCCCACTGCCTCGGGCCCGGTGCCCTCGACCTGAACCGCCTGCAACGCGGCCTCGAGCGCCTCGGCCAGCACGGTGGCGAAGAACTCGTCCTTCTTTCCGAAGTACTGGTAGATGCGCTCCTTGTTGACCCCGGCGGCGGCGGCGATGCGGTCCACGCGTGCTCCGGCGAGCCCGTGCTCGCTGAACTCCGCCGTCGCCGCTTCCAGCAGCAGCCGCCTGGTGCGCTCGGTGTCCCACGCCATGTGCCGATGATAACGAAGATCCAACTGAATGGTTGCGGAATAGTCTGCCCGGTGGTTCACTTACAACCAGCCAGTTGCAACTATCCAGTTGGCTCTTGAAAGGATGCCGCACATGTCCGTTTCTTCGAGCACCGAGCCCGTCCCCACGGCCGCCCCCGCTCCCGCGCCGTCCGTTCACGTGCGGGCCGCGATCACGTGGCTCGCGATCTTCCCCCTCGTCTCGATCGGGATGCTGCTCCTCGCGCCCGTCTCGGAGTCGTGGCATCCGATCCTTCGCGCACTGGTGCTGACCGGCGTCGTCGTGCCGCTGGCGGTCTACGTCGTCGTTCCCCGCCTGCTCCGCGTCTACACGTCGCTTCGCCGGCGCCGGGCGCCTCGGGAGGACTGAGGCCGCCGGGTCCTGAGCGGCGCGGTCAGCGCGGGCGGCGCCCGGCGTGCAGCACCTCACGCACCAGGAGTCCGGCCGCGAGCGCCCAGAACGCCGCGCTCACACCTGCGATCGCGACGCCCGACGCCGCCACCAGGAAGGTCACCACGGCCGGCAGCCGCTCCCCCGGATCGTCGATCGCCTGCTGCACGGCCGAGCCGAACGCGCCGAACAGGGCGATGCCGGCGACCGCCGGGATGACGGCCTCGGGTGCCACCACGACCAGTGCGACGAGTGCTGCCGAGAGCCCACCGAGCACGATGCCGCTCGCACCCGTCGACACGCCCGCGACCCAGCGCCGCCCGGGGTCCGGATCGGCGTCGGGAGCCGCGGCGAGCGCCGCACTGATCGCGGCGAGGTTGATGGCGTGTCCGCCGGCGGTCGCACCGAGCGCCGTCCCGACGCCCGTCACGAGCATCGCCGGCCGCCACGGGACCTGGTAGCCGAAGCTGCGCATGATGGCGATTCCCGGCACATTCTGCGACGCCATCGTCACGAGGAAGAGCGGCAGCGCAAGCCCGACGACCGCGCCGAAGGTGAACGTGGGCGCCGTGAACTCCAGTCGGGGAACGAGCAATGCCGGGTCGACCCTCGCGCCCGTGACCGCGACATCCACCGCCACGACGACGGACGCCGCGACGAACGCGAGCGGCACCGCCCATCGCGGCGCGAGGCGCACGAACACGAGCCACGTGACGAGGACCGGGACGACGCCCCACGGGTTCAGTACGAGCCCGGTGATCGGTGCGAGGCACAGCGGCAGCAGCACGCCGGCGAGCATGGCCTGGGCGATCGACGGCGGGATCCGGGCGATGAGCCGGCCCAGCTGTGGCCAGATGGCCGTCAGCAGGATGAGGCCGGCGGTCACGAGGAAGGCGCCCACCGCCGCCGGCCAGCCTCCCTCGACGGCTCCGGTGGCGGCGAGCACCGCGGCACCGGGCGTGGACCACGCGACGGTGATCGGCATCCGGTACCGCCACGCGAGGAGGACCGCGGACGCACCCATCGTGAGGCACAGCGCGAGCAGCCCGCTCGCCGCCTGCGCGCGCGTCGCGCCGACGGCGTCGAGGCCTGTCAGCACGACCGCGAACGAGCTCGTCACGCCGACGAGCGACGTCACGATGCCCGCGACGATGGGTCGCGACAGCGGTGCTGCCGCCTCGGGCGGAGCCGGCGCCTCCGTGTCGCTCATGCGCTCTGCCTTCCCCGATAGACCGCCGTGCGCAGCTCGACCTCCCACACGTCGCGTTTCGGCATCCCGACCCGGCGTGCGACGGCGACCTCCGCATCGACGTCGTACGGCACGCGCACGAAGCGCACCTCGAACGGCGCGGGCTCGAGCCAGTCGAGCGCGCCCTCGAGGATGACGTAGCTCGGTGTCGGCTCGTCGAGCGGGTTACCGACGCTGCCCACGTTGAAGAGCGTGCGGCCGCCCCGGGACTCGACGTACGCGTCGTGGATGTCGCCGTACCCGACGACGGTGGGTTCGGGCCCTGGCCCGGTCATCGCGGTCGCACCGAACATGCCGTCGAACTCCTCGTCGGTGTGGCGGCGCCGCACTCGTACGTGCGGGCTCTGGGCGGACGCATGGAAGAGCCTGATGCGCCGGCCCATGAGGAGGTCGTGCACGAGGTCGAGCCGACCCAGCCACCGGCGCTGCTCGGCCGAGAGCTCGTCACGCCACCAGCGCATCTCCGCCGGCTCGGCGTCGCTCAACCCGTCGATGAAGTCGTCCCAGTTGCCGCGGAGGTTCACGTCGCACACCTCGCGCACGCGATCCGTGACCGCGGCTCCGCGCGGCCCCTTCCCGACGTTGTCGCCCAGGTTCACGATCCGCCGGATCCCGCGCTGCGCGATGTCATCGAGCACCGCTTCGAGCGCCGTCAGATTGCCGTGGATATCCGAGATGAGGGCGATCCGGTCGAGGGGCATCCTCGGATCATGCCATGCGGTGGGACGATGACGACGACGCCGGCCGCGACTCCGGCACGCCACGGTCAGCGCTCGAACTCGGCGAGCACCTCTGCGATCATGCGATGGCCCTGCGCCTCGAACTCCGTGTCCCCCACCTGGTGCGCCCAGCAGGCCGTGCCGATGGCCTCCCGCATGCGCATCAGGATCCAGTGGGACGGATGCCGCGGCTCGCGCCCGTAACCCTCGAGGAACGCCGTCTCGCACGCGGGGTCCTCCCGCCACTCCTGCGCGGCGAGACGCGCGAAGTCCGTCGCGGCGGGGCGGAACGCGAAGCGGCCGAAGTCGATCACCCTGACTTCGCCGGCGTCCACGAGCCAGTTGCGCGGCTGCCAGTCGCCGTGGGTGGGGACGAGGTCCTCCTCCACCGGCGGCAGCGCGGCAAGCGCTGCCCGCAGCCGGCTTTCGACGTCGGAGGCGATCGCGTGGGACGAGTCGAGCCAGGCGATCGCGCGGCGGGTGGCGGCAGCATCCGTCCCCTCCGAAGGTCGGCTCGCCTGCGTGTGGAATCGTCGCAGAAGAGCGCCTGCGCGGCGATGGACCTCCGGGTCGACGCCCGCGGGCGTGCGATACGCCAGCTCTCCGGGCAGCCAGTCGAGCACCAGGACCCGTGCGTCTCGGTCGGCGAACCGCAGGGTCGCCGCGTGACCCTCCCGTGCCCACGACGCGACGTATCCGCCTTCGTGGGCGTCGAGTTCGCGGCCCAGATGGTGATCGGCGTCGCCCGCCGCCTTGACGATCAGCGAGCGGTCGCCGTGGCGCACCTGCAGCACGATCGTCTCCACCTGGTTCCAGCCGAGGTCGGCGACGACCTCGGCGTCGGGCAGCCAGGCGCCGACGAGCGCGCGCTGGGCGGTCGTCAGGCGGTCGAATCCCGCGGCCACCGGCGGCGCCGGGTCCGAGGATCCGCCGTGAGCGGGCGTCGAGGGCTCATGCACGATGGGATCATGCCACGCGCAGGGGATCTCTGCCCGTAGGGTCGGCGTGTGCGTCGACTCGTCCCCCCGCTCGCAGCTGCAGCTGCGGCCGCCGGCCTGGGCATCCTCGCCGGGGCGGAGTACGTGAGCTGGCGCGCCTCGTACCGCGCGCTGGGCGACGGCGCAGTACAGGGAGGCGCAGAGGCCGTCGTGGTGCTCGGCTACCGCAACCGGGGCAGGCGCGCCAACTTCGTCAACCGGTACCGAGTTCGCGTCGGTCTGCGTTCGTTGAGCCCGGACACCCGCGAGAGCGTGCTGGTGCTGTGCGGCGGGAGCGTCGGCGGCGACATCCCGGAAGCCGAGCTCATGGCGCGCTACGCCCGCGAGAGCCGCGGCTACGCCGGATCCATCCTGCTCGACACGACGAGCACGACCACGCAGCAGAACATCGAGAAGGCGATCCCGCTGATCGAGGACGCCGGTGCGATCAAGATCGTGTCGCACTCGCCCCATGCTGCGGTCGGTCGCGAGTACCTCCGCACCCTCCGACCCGACCTCGCGGCCCGTCTCACACGCGGTGCGGACTACCGGTTCGGCGAGGCCCCGCTGCTCAAGGTGGCCGCGGCCCTCATCGCGGGCCGCTACCACGCGCGACAGCGTGCGCGAAAGGACTGACGGCGCCGAGCCCTAAGAGGTGAGGACCTGCGCGGTGCCGACCGGTGCGTCGGGGCCCATCTCGTCGGCGATGCGGTTCGCCTCTTCGATGAGCGTCGCGACGATGTCGGCCTCGGGCACGGTCTTGATGACCTGCCCCTTGACGAAGATCTGCCCCTTGCCGTTCCCGGAGGCGACGCCCAGATCGGCCTCACGCGCCTCCCCCGGACCGTTCACGACGCAGCCCATGACCGCGACGCGCAGCGGCACGGTCATGTCCTTGAGACCCTCGGTCACGTTGTCCGCCAGTGTGTAGACGTCGACCTGGGCGCGGCCGCACGAGGGGCAGGAGACGATCTCGAGCTTGCGCTCGCGGAGGTTCAGCGACTGCAGGATCTGGTGGCCGACCTTGACCTCTTCCGCGGGCGGGGCCGACAGCGAGACGCGGATCGTGTCGCCGATGCCCTCCGCGAGGAGGATGCCGAATGCCGTCGCCGACTTGATCGTGCCCTGGAACGCCGGACCCGCCTCGGTCACGCCGAGGTGCAGAGGCCAGTCGCCTCTCTCGGCGAGCTGGCGGTAGGCCTTCACCATGACGATCGGGTCGTTGTGCTTGACCGAGATCTTGAAGTCGTGGAAGTCGTGCTCCTCGAAGAGCGAGGCCTCCCACACGGCGCTCTCGACGAGTGCCTCGGGCGTCGCCTTGCCGTACTTCTCGAGCAGGCGCCGGTCGAGTGAGCCGGCGTTGACGCCGATGCGGAGCGACACTCCTGCGGCCTTCGCGGCGGCGGCGATCGCGCCGACCTGATCGTCGAACTTGCGGATGTTGCCCGGGTTCACGCGCACGGCGCCGCAGCCCGCGTCGATCGCCTGGAAGACGTACTTCGGCTGGAAGTGGATGTCGGCGATCACCGGGATCTGGCTCTTCGCCGCGATGATGTGCAGCACGTCGGCGTCGTCCTGCGAGGGCACGGCCACGCGCACGATCTCGCAGCCCGAGGCGGTGAGCTCGGCGATCTGCTGAAGCGTCGCGTTGATGTTCGTGGTCGGCGTCGTGGTCATCGACTGGACGCTCACGGGGGCGTCGCCGCCCACCAGCACTTTGCCCACCTTGATCTGGCGACTCTTGCGACGGGGGGCGAGCGTTTCGGGGACCTTGGGCATCCCGATGTTGACGGCTGGCACGTCTGACAGCCTACGCGTCGGCGCGGACCCCAGGCTGGGTGTCGGTCCCTGCACTCCGTTCATCCACCGTGCGTCGGGGAACGTCATCGATTTCGCATAGGATCGCGCCAACCTGAACTAGGAGTCTCATGAAACGCGTCCTCGCCGTCGGCAGCGTGGTTATCACCGCGGTCCTCGGGGCAACTGTCCTCGCCGCCGCGCCGGCGGTCGCCGTCGATGGCGCGACGATCCACGGGCGGTTGCTCAACCCCGGCGGCGGCCTGCTGACCGGGGAGGAGACTTATTCGGTCGCCCTACAACTTGCGAACTCCACGCAGCGCTACGCCACCTTCGCCAAATCGGACGGGACGTACTCGATCGAAGGAGTGGAACCCGGCGAGTACTGGGTTCGATTCGGCTACAGCGGCCCCCACGGATATCTGGACAAGTACCTCGGCGATGTCTATTACCTCGACACGGCCTTGCATCCGGGCCTCACCCTGAGCGCCGGAGACACGGTGGAAGCCAGCGAGCAACTCGATCCGCCGAGCTGGGTGAAGGGGCGGGTCACCGGGGTGTCCGGCGCGATCGACTCCCCCTCGGTCACCATCACCGGCCGCACGCCCGGCTGGGCCGCCAACCACGTCCCCGCACCGGAGGTCGACGCCGACGGGACATTCACGGTCGGCCCGATCGCCCCGGGAGACTACGACATGAGCTTCTCCTCCGACACCTCTCGGTGGGTCGGCGAGAATCAGAACGGAGCTCCGCTCACGGCGGGGGCCACGGGTGCTCCTGTGGTCGTGGGCGTGGGAACGACCTCTACCCTCAATCCAGTCCTGGACGCCGCCGGGCGTGTCGAGGCGACTGTCGGCGTGAAAGAAGGCGACGGGAAGATCACGCCCTACACCGGGAACGTCACGTGGTGGACTCGCTATCCCTTCGGCAACTTCGCGTTCCCCGGAGCCCCCACTTCCCCGGGCGTCTACGATCGGTGGACCCAGCCCGGCAGCTCCTATAATCTGCTCGTACCGGAGGACCGCGCGAACTTCATCGTCGGCAGGTGGTGGGATGGCGCGCCAGATGTGACTGCCTCGCAACCACTGTCGGCCGAGCCCAATTCGATTCGCACCATCTCCGCGACCGCGGTCAGGGGCGGGACGATCACGGGCCGAGTCGGCGTGGCCGCCTTCATCGGCGGCGCCCCGGCCTTCGGGGGCAACGACATCGGCGTGTACGTCTACCGGCACACGCTCCAGGGAGGTCTGGAGCCGATCTCGGCGATCGACGCAGGAGGCTCCGCCTTCCCGCTGGGGTCCAGTATGTGGAACGCAGGCACAGGGACCTTCACGACCCCCGTCCTCGAGCCGGGCACCTACACGCTGTTCTTCGCCCCGACGGACGAATCGGTCGGCGGTGAGTACTACGAGGACGCACGCTACTTCGCGGAACGCACCGACGTCGTCGTCCGCGCGGGTGAGGCGCGCGCTCTCGGGGATCTGTCACTCGAGCCGCGCTATTTCGACGTGGGTCGCATCGCGGGCGAAGATCGATTCGACACCGCAGTGCAGATCTCTCGCGCTCTCTTCGATGACGGCGAGCGCCCTGAAGTGGTCTACATCGCCAACGGCCGCAACTTCCCCGACGCGCTCAGCGCCGGACCGGCGGCGATCACCCGCGGTGGCGTCATCCTCACCACGGAACAGGGTCAGCTTCCCTCCGCCGTAGCGAAGGAGCTCGCGCGGCTGCGCCCTGAGCGCATCGTGGTCGCCGGAGGTCCGGTCGCCGTCTCCGATGCCGTCCTGGAGCAGCTGAAGGCGTACGTCGACTCTCCCAGCGGAGTGTCGAGGCTATCCGGTGAGACCCGCTACGAAACCGCGGCGGCCATCGTCCGCGACGCCTTCCCGGACCAGACCCCGGTGGCGTTCCTCGCGACGGGGACGAACTACCCCGACGCGCTCGCGGCGGGCGCCGCTGCCGGCTACTCCGGCTCTCCCGTGGTGCTCATCGACGGTGCGGCTCTTCAGGTGTCGACGGAGACGTTCGAGCTGCTCCGCGACCTCGGAGTCGGGCGCGTGTACCTCGTCGGTGGTCCCAGCGCCATCTCCGACGCGATCCAGCAGAGCCTCGCGCGGGGCCTGAGTGGGGTCCAGGTGCTCCGACTCGCCGGGGACAACCGCTTCGCAACAGCAGCGGTGGTGAATGCCCGTATCTTCCCGGCCGCCGAGACGGCGTTGCTCACCAACGGCTACGGGTTCGCGGACGCATTGACAGGGGCTCCGCTCGCGGGTGCTGCCGCGGCGCCGATGTTCCTTTCGCAACAGGGCTGCCTGCCCGTGGAGACCGCGCAAGGCGTGTGGGACTTGGACGCGCGCGGCATCTTCCTCGTGGGAGGTCCCGCTGTCCTGAGCCCAGCAGTGGAGGCGCTTGCAGTCTGCGGGTGACGCTGTCGCATCGGCACTCTCAACTCCCCGGAGGACTCTCAGCCGGTCGACGAGGACGTCGCCTCGGCACCGTCAGCCTCCGAGCCCGTGAGCGCGCGGACGAGCGTGCGCGCGTCGTACGGCCCGACGTGGCGCACGCCGTTGATGAAGAACGTCGGCACCGACGTGATGTCCATCGCCTCGGCATCCAGCATGTCGTCGCGCACCCGCTGGGTGACCTTCGGCGAGCTGAGGTCCTCCTCGAAGCGCTCGACGTCGAGGCCGAGCTCCCGCGCGCGACGGATGATGTCGGACGGCAGCTGGTGGTCCTGGTCGGCGAAGAGGCTGCGAGAGAACTCCGGCAGCTTGCCCTGCAGGTTCGCCGCCTCGGCCGCCTCGGCCGCGGCGAGCGCGTTGGGATGCTGCCTCTCGAGCGGGGCGTGGCGCCACACGTACCGCAGCCGATCGCCGAGTTCCCGCCGCACCTCCTCGATGGAGCCCGATGCCTTGAGGCAGAACGGGCACTGGAAGTCGCCGTATTCGACGATCGTGAGGGGTGCGTTCACGTCGCCGTAGATGTGGTCCCGCTTCGGGTCCACGGGACGCACCAGGGTGCGCCCGCCGTCGTCGTCGGGTCGCCGCGCGTCGGAGATGCGGAACATGATCGCGGCGAGGACGAAGGCGAGGACGGATGCCGCCAGCACGCCGACGCGCGCCTCGTTCTGCACGTCGGGGTCATCGATGGCGAGATCGATGATGAAGAGCGAGATCGTGAACCCGATGCCGCAGAGCATCGCGCCGCCGGCGATGCGGTCGAGGGTGAGGCCGAGGCCGAACTCGCCGAGCTTGAAGACCTTCATGATCGCGGACGCGCCGAAGACGCCGACGAACTTGCCGACGACGAGACCCACGATGATGGCCCACGTCACCGGCGACTGGGCTGCGGCCGCGAGGATCGGTCCCGAGATCTCGACACCCGCATTGGCGAGCGCGAACAGCGGCAGGATGACGTAGGCGACGTATGGGGAGTACGCCGACTGCAGCCTCTCGTTGATCGAGATCGATTCGCGCAGGCTGTTCGCCGCCTGACGCGCGTACTCGGTGTTCGGCGACTGGCGGAACACGCGGGCGAGCTCGAGCGCCTGCTCGACGTCACGGCGGTTGGGCCGGTAGACCGGGATCAGCAGGGCGATGGCGACGCCGGCGAGCGTCGGGTGGACGCCGGACGCCAGGAACGCGAGCCACACGATGATCGACAGGGTGGCGTAGATCGGGCCGCGGCCGCGGCGCACGTAGCGGGTGAAGTAGATGCCCGCGAGCCCGACCGCTGCGATCAGGAGCGGCGCGGGCGTGAAGTTCTCGGTGTAGAAGAGGGCGATGATGCTCAGCGCGCCGATGTCGTCCACCACGGCGAGGGCGAGAAGGAACACCCGCAGCCTTCCCGAGGCGCGTGGCCCGATGAGCGCGAGCGCGCCGACGAGGAACGCGGTGTCGGTCGAGATCACGACGCCCCACGCATGCTCATAGCCGGACCCCGCTGCGATCGCGAGGAAGAGCGCGGCCGGCACGAGCAGGCCCGCGACGGCGGCCATCACGGGGATCATCGCGCGCGACCAGCTCGTGAGCTCGCCGATCGCGAACTCGCGGCGCACCTCGAGGCCGACGGTGAAGAAGAAGATCGCCATGAGCGCGTCGTTTACCAGCGCGTGCAGCGTGAACTCGAGGTGGATGTCGCCGAAGCCGATGGTCAGCTCGGTCTCCCAGAAGTCGTGGTACGACGTCGCGGAGATGTTCGCCCACACGATCGCGACGAGCGTCGCGAGCACCAGCAGCAGCGCTCCGGTGCGCTGCTCCCCCATGCTGCGGATGCGGTCGGCGATGGAGGGGCCGCGTCGCCGCGGGCGCGGCGACCGTTCGGGCTCGGGCGAGCGATCGGTCATGGTCAACTGGGTCATGGCGAACCTCCGCGGCCGGGGATGGGAGGAGACGGGCTCGCCCCAGTATGGTGCGTAACCCAAGGCGCCGGGGCCGACCGCCCGATCGGGCGTGTGGTAGGTTCGGCGCATGTCCGCGCACCTCTCCTGGTGGCTCACCGCATAGGCGGTGGGTTCGCGCGACCACAGACCGCCCACGGGGCGGTCTTCTTTTTCGTACGGGACTCCGCCCCCACGACGAAAGACGACGCACCATGACCGGGCCCGCATCCCCGTCCCTTCCCGACCTCGCCGCGAGCGGTCTCCCGTTCGCGCTCATCGCGCGCGACGATCGCACCGTCGAGGTGCTGACCGGTGACGTCGTCGACGTCGACCTGCTCGCCGACATCCCGCTGATGGATGCCTCGGGCGCGCCGCACGAGGTGCTCGCCCTGGTGCCGTTCCGTCAGGTGCGCGAGCGCGGGTTCGAGTGCCACGACGACGGAGCGCCGCTGCGATGCCTCATCGTGCGGGATCGCGCTTCGCTCCCCCGCCACGAAGCCCTCGCCCAGCTCCCGACCGACGCGGTCGCGCTCGAGAACCCCGGCTTCGACATCGCCGACGAGGAGTACGCCGAGATCGTGCGGCGCGTGATCGCCGACGAGATCGGCCGCGGCGAGGGGGCGAACTTCGTCATCCGACGCGACTTCACGGCGGGAGTGACGACGGATGCCGCCACCGCCGCCCTGACGTGGTTCCGGGCTCTCCTCGAGCACGAGCGGGGCGCGTACTGGACGTTCGCCGTCGTCACGCCCGGGCACGTCGCCGTGGGCGCCAGCCCGGAGGCGCATGTGAGCGCGCGCGACGGCGTCGTCACGATGAACCCGATCTCGGGGACGTTCCGCCACCCGGCGGGGGGCGCGACTCCCGAGACGCTCACCGAGTTCCTCCGCTCGACGAAGGAGACCGAGGAGCTGTTCATGGTCGTCGACGAGGAGCTCAAGATGATGAGCGCCGTCTGCTCCGACGGCGGCCGCATCACCGGCCCCCACCTCAAGGAGATGTCGCGGCTCACGCATACCGAGTACGTGCTGCGGGGCCTCAGCAAGCTCGACCCGCGCGAAATCCTGCGCGAGACGATGTTCGCCCCCACCGTGACCGGCTCGCCCATGCAGAACGCGTGCACCGTCATCACGCGCCACGAGACGACGCCGCGCGGCTACTACTCGGGTGTCGCCGCGCTCTTCACCCCCCGCAGCACGCTCGCGGGGGGCGAGGCGACCCACGACCTCGACGCACCCATCCTCATCCGCACCGCCTACCTGCAGGATGGCCGGTTGCGTGTTCCCGTCGGGGCCACGCTCGTGCGGCACTCCGATCCCTACGGCGAGGTCGGCGAGACCCACGGAAAGGCTGCCGGCGTGCTCGGCGCGATCGGCGCCGTCCCCCGTGATGCGGCGGCCGAGTCCGCGGCCGGCGCCGACGTCATCGACGAAGACGCACCTGCCCCGGCCCCTCGCCGTCTCGCCGACGACCCGGCGATCGCCGAGCTGCTGGCGTCGCGCAACGGTCGCCTCGCCGAATTCTGGCTCAACCCGCAGGGCTCGGGCGAGCCCGGCCCCTTCGACGGACGATCCGCGCTCGTCGTCGACGCCGAGGATCGCTTCACGACGATGCTCGCCCACCAGCTGCGCCACCTCGGGCTGGACGTCGAGATCTCACCTTGGAGCGAGGTCACCGACGCGCAGGTCGATCAGGCGGAGCTCCTCGTGACCGGGCCCGGCCCGGGCGACCCGCGGGACTCCTCGAGCCCCCGCATCCGTCGCATGCGCGATGTCGTCGCGCGCCGTCGCGCCGCCGGCCGGCCGCTCCTCGCGGTGTGCCTCAGTCACCAGATCCTCGCCGACACGTTCGGCATCGACCTCGCGCCGCTCGGCGCGCCGCACCAGGGCCTGCAGAAGTCGGTCGACGTTTTCGGCATCCCGGCGTCGATCGGCTTCTACAACACCTTCACCGCGCGCGTTCCGGCCGGCACGACGCACGTGGGCGAGGCCGAGATCGCGGCCGACGCATCCGGTGACGTGTACGCGCTGCGCGGCCCCGGCTTCGCGTCGGTGCAGGGCCACCTCGAGTCGATCCTCTCGCGCGACGGCATGACGACGCTGCAGCGCCTCGTCGAGCAGGCTCTGGCGCCCGTCCCCGCCTGACCGCCCGCATCCCATCACTCCTTCGGGTTTGGGGCGCAGCGCATACGTTCGGGGCGCACGTCGCGCGCCCCGAACGTATGCCGCGCGCCCCAAACCCAGAGCAGACGACGGATGCCGCGGGCTCAGCGCGCCGCGCGGGCGGCGAGGAGGCGGCGCTCGGCCTCGTTCGCCGTGAGTTCGAGGGCGCGCAGGTCCGCGGCGAGCGCCTCGTCGTCGCGGCCGAGGTCGCGCAGCAGCGACGCCCGCACCGCGTGCCACAGGTGCGAGCGCGCAAGGGGACCCTCGAGCGCGTCGACCTCGGCGAGAGCGACCGCCGCGCCCTCGACGCGCGCGAGCGCGACTGCGCGGTTGAGCCGCACCACCGGCGACCGGTCGTACGCCAGGAGCATGTCGTAGAGCGTCAGCACCTGGAGCCAGTCGGTGGACGCCGCGTCGGCGGCATCCGCGTGGCACGCCGCGATCGCCGCGTGAAGCTGCCAGCGTCCCGGCCGTCGCAGGCGCGCCGCCCGCCCGAGCGCCTGCCGCGCGCCGGCGAGCAGCGTCGCGTCCCACTGCGTGCGGTCCTGTCGGGCGAGCAGCACGAGCTCCCCGTCGACGGATCTCGCCGACTCACGGGCGCGATGGAAGCGCAGCAGCGACAGCAGCCCCCATGCCTCCGCGGCACGCGGCAGCGCCTCGGCGACCACCTGGGCCAGCCACAGCGCGTCGTCGGCGAGATCGCGGTCGGCCGCGGCATCCGCCCCCGCCACGAAGTGCGCCTCGCTGTACATCACCGACACGGTCGTGAGCACGAGGTCGAGCCGACCCGCCGCGTCCGCGCCCTGGGGCACGCGCAGCGGGATGCCGCTGTCGGCGATCTTGCGCTTCGCCCGCGAGATCCGCTGTCCCGTCGTCGGCTCGGTCGAGAACGTCGCCCGAGCGATCTGCGCGGTCGTGAGGCCGCACACGGCGCGCAGGGTCAGCGCGAGCTGGGCATCGGGCGCGAGGGCCGGGTGGCAGCATCCGAAGAGAAGGAGAAGCCGCTCGTCCGCAGGCCGGCCGTCGACGCTCGGCTCCGGCTCGAGCAGCGCCACCTTGTCGCGGAGCACGCGCTCGCGGCGCACCCGGTCGAGCGCGTTGTGCCGCGCCGCCTGCATGAGCCAGGCGCCCGGGTTCGGCGGGATCCCGCGGCTGCGCCACTCTCGCAGCGCCTCCTCGACGGCCGCAGCGACCGCCTCCTCCGCGACATCGAAACTGCCGAACGAGACGGTCAGCGTCGCCGTGATGCGCGCGGACTCCTCGCGCACCACGCTCACGAGCAGGCGATCGGATGCCGCGGCCCCGCCTGAGCCCGGATGTCCCGGGTCACGCGGGGCCGCAGCATCCGTTCCGGACATCACTCGAATTGGCTGTAGTCGACGACCATGGGCCGGATCTCGACGGCCACGCCCGGGAATTCCAAGGACGGCCAGGTCTTGACGAGATCGATCGCCGCATCGAGGTCGGGAACGTCGATGACGCTGAACCCGCCGATGACCTCCTTGGCCTCCGAGAATGGCCCGTCTGCGACGACCGGACCGTCGTCACCCGCGCGCACCGTCGTCGCGGTGCTGACGGGGTGCAGCTCCGCACCCGAGTCGTCGATCTTGTCGGCGTTCCTGCCGAACCACTCGTAGATGCGTCCGTAGACCTCCTGCCGGCGCTCTTCGGGCACCGCGGCGTCGAGCTCGGGGGTCGAGGTGAACATGATGACGTACTTCACGGTCGTGTCCTTTCGTCAGTGGAACCGTTGCATCCCTACAGCGAACGGACAGACCGATTTCGACACGACCGCGGAAGATTCTTCAGGTCGATGCGCGAGGCGTCAGAAGAGCACGACCGGGTTGAAGAGGTCGGCGAGGATCAGGACACCGCCCATGACGAGCAGCGCCACGAAGACGGCGAATGTGAGCGGCACCAGCTTGGTCGCGTCGACCGGTTTCGGCGGTGGGCGACGGAAGAGCTTCGCCCACACCCGCTTGATGCCCTCCCACAGGGCGACCGCGATGTGGCCGCCGTCCAGCGGCAGCAGGGGAATGAGGTTGAAGACGAACAGGGCGATGTTCAGCGATGCCAGCAGGGACAGGAAGCCCGCGACGCGGTTCAGCACGGGCGAGTCGGCGGCGGCGACCTCGCCGGAGAGGCGGCTCGCACCCACGATGCTGAGCGGGCCGTTCGGGTCGCGCTCCTGGCCGGTGACCAGGTCGACGCCGGTCTGCCACACCTTGGCCGGCAGCTGCCAGATGATCCCGGCGACCGCGCCGACGTTCTGCACGGCCATCTGGGGTCCTGCCCAGATCGGCTGCTGCACGTACTCCACGGTGGGACCGACGCCCACGAAGCCGACCTCCTGGGTGGCCGTCGTGCCGTCGGCCGCCGTCACCTCGCTCTGGATCGTCGCGGGCGTGATCTGCAGGGTCTGCTCGGCGCCGTCGCGCTCGACGACGAAGGTCAGCTGCTCGCCGGGCGACGAGCGGATGATCGCGGATGCCTCGCTGAAGTCCGCGACCGGCTCCCCGTCGATCGAGACGATGACGTCGCCGGGCTGGATGCCGGCAGCCTCCGCCGGAGCGGCGGGAGAGGAGTCGGTGCACTCGGTCGAACTGGTGGCCGGAACGCACTCCGAGACGCGCGCGACTTCGGTCGTGGCGGTCTGGACGCCGAGGCCGGTCAGCAGGATCGAGAACAGCACGATGGCGAAGAAGAAGTTCATCAGCGGCCCGCCGAGCATCACGACGATCCGCTTCCAGATCGGCAGGCGGTAGAAGACCCGCGTGTCGTCCTCACCCTGCAGTGTCTCGTCGTTCGCGTCGCGCGCGTCCTGCACCATCGTCGCGAAGAAGCCGCCGGCGGCGCGTCCGTCGCGCCGTGCGGCCTGCGGCGACGGCGGGTACATGCCGGCCATCGAGATGTAGCCGCCGAGCGGGATCGCCTTGAACCCGTACTCCGTGCCGCGCCAGCGCTTCGACCACAGCGTCGGGCCGAACCCGATCATGTACTGGCCGACGCGTACCCCGAACTTCTTGGCCGGCCACAGGTGCCCGAGCTCGTGCAGCGCGATCGACACGGCGAGGCCCACGACCATGAGCGCGACACCGATGACGAACGCGAGGATCTCCACACGCTCACGGTACCCGCGCCAGCCTTTGAGTTGGGTGTGACGGCTGATCGCGAGAAGCGGCGTGTGAGCGCCTCGCTCCTCCCGTAGGCTCGACGCGAGGAGGAGTCGTGACCCCACGCCACGTGCGCGCGCTGCGCGGCACCGCTGCCGCGTGGGTTGCGGCCGTCGTCGCCGCCACGGCGCACACCCTCGGCGGGGGCGGCGCGCCGTCACCGGCCCTCGTCGCGGCGGTCGGCATCCTCGCCGCTCCCGTCGCGGTCGCCCTCGTCGGCCGGCGGCCCTCGACCTGGCGCATCGGCGCTTCGGTGCTCGCGAGCCAGGCGCTGTTCCACGTCGCCTTCGCCGTCACCGCCGACGCCGATCCCGCGGCGCTCCACGGCCACCACCTGACGCACCTCGGCGGCGACCTCAGCGCCGTCGTCGTCCCCGATGCGCCCATGCTCGCCGCCCACGCGCTGGCGGCGATCGCGACCCTCGCCGGGCTGTACGGCGGAGAACGGATGCTGCGCGCCCTGGGCCGCGGCATCCGTTCGCTCTTCACTCGCCTGCGGGGCGTGGCACCCCGGCCGTCACAGCCGCGGGTCGCGCCGGCGCCCGCCGGCCCCCTGCTCTTCGCGGCGCGGATCGTCCTGTCGGACGTCTCGCGGCGCGGTCCTCCCGCTCTCGTCTGAGCGGCGCTTCGCGCCGCGCCCGTCGCCGGCCTGCGCCCGATGCGCGCGCCGGAACCCTCTCGCGCGCCCGCCCTCGCGGCGCGCGTCGATCGGCGATCCCGCCGACGACTCAGACGAAGGACGAAACACAGCCATGACCGATTCCACCATCCGTTCCGCCCGCACCCGCCGCGTCGTGATCGGCGTCACCGCCGGCCTCGCACTCGCGATCGGCGCGCCGCTCGCCGCGTCGGCCCACGTGCACGTCACGCCCGAGACGGCATCGGCCGGCGGCACCCAGACCCTCACGTTCTCGTTCTCGCACGGGTGCGACGGCTCCCCCACCACCGCTCTGGCCGTCGATATCCCCGAGGGCGTCGGCAACGCGACGCCGGTCGTGCAGGGAGGCTGGACCATCACGCGCGAGCTCGGCCCCGACGGCGTGCCGACCCGCGTCGTGTACACCTCCGACACACCCGTCGAGGACCACCTCAAGGCCGCCGTCTCGATGGACGTGCTCTTCACCGAGGGGACCGCCGACTCGACCCTCGCCTTCCCCGTGACACAGACCTGCGCCGAGGGCGAGACGGCGTGGACGCAGGTCGCCGAGGACGGCGAGGATCCGCACGATCTCGACGCCCCCGCGCCGCTGGTCGCGGTCGGCGCCATGGTGCACGAGGCGGACGCCGGACACGGTGGCGCCGACGGTTCCGGCCACGCCTCGGACGATGCAGCCGCAGCCGACGCGGATGCCGAGGCTGCGGCATCCGTCTCCTCCGGCGACCCGGTCGCCCGCTGGCTCGCCGCCGGCGGACTCGCCGCGGGGATCGCGGCACTCGTCGTCGTGCTGGTGCGGGGGCGCCGCAAGGCCTGAGTTCGGTAGGTCCGCCTCCTCCCGGTCGTTGAGCGAGCTTGCGAGTCGAGACGTCGTCGATGATCCCTGCGACGTTTCGACGCGCTCATTCCTCGCTCGCTCAACGACCGGAGACCGCCGGCGTGATGCAGGCGCCATGCGAAGATGGATGCGCCATGCCGACCGACGCGCCTTCGAACCTGCCCCCGGTACTCCGTCCCGACGCGCCGCCGACACACTCGCTCTCAGACCTCGCGGCACGCTTCGCCGTCGACGTCCGCGGTGACGTCGCCGACGCCACGCTGACGGGCCTCACCCTGGCGACCTCCGACCTCCGCCCGGGCGACGTCTTCGTCGCGGTGCAGGGCGTCAACCGCCACGGCGCCGACTTCGCCGCGGCCGCCGCCGAGAAGGGCGCTGTCGCGGTGGTGACGGATGCCGCCGGAGCCGACGCCGCCGCCGCGAGCGGGCTGCCCGTGGTGCTGGTGGAGAACCCTCGTGCGATCCTCGGCGAGCTGTCGGCGTGGGTCTACAGCACGGGCCGCGACGACGACCTCCCGACGCTGTTCGGCACGACGGGCACCAACGGCAAGACGAGCGTCTCGCACCTGCTCGAGGGCATCCTCGGGCAGCTCGGCGTCACGACCGGCCTGTCATCGACCGCCGAGCGCCACATCGCCGGGCAGGTCATCGTGTCGCGCCTCACGACTCCCGAGGCGTACGAGATGCACGCCCTCCTCGCCCTCATGCGCGAACGCGGCGTGGAGGCCGTCGCGGTCGAGGTGAGCGCTCAGGCGCTCAGCCGCCGCCGCGTCGACGGCATCGTGTTCGACGTCGCCGGCTTCACGAACCTCACGCACGACCACCTCGACGACTACGCCGACATGCGCGAGTACTTCGAGGCGAAGCTGCCGCTGTTCCGCACCGACCGTGCCCGACGCGCGGTCGTGTGCATCGACTCGGCGCCCGGTGCGGAAGTGGTCGCGCGCAGCGAGGTGCCCACGGTGACGGTGGGTACCCCCGCACTCGCTTCTGACCCCGATGCCGCGGCCGCCGCCGACTGGGTGGTCGAGATCCTCGACGAGCGCCAGGTCGGCACCGAGTTCCGTCTCACCGCCCGGGACGGCCGCACGCTCACGACCCTGGTCCCCGTGATCGGCCGGCACATGGCGGCCAACGCCGGACTCGCGATCGTGATGATCCTCGAGGGCGGGTACGCCTGGGAGCGCCTGGTCTCCGCGCTGGACGGGAGCCGGATCGAGGCGTACCTGCCGGGGCGCACCGAGCTCGTCTCGGGCGAGACCGGCCCTGCCGTCTATGTCGACTTCGGCCATTCCCCCGACGCCTTCGAGAAGACGCTCGCGGCCGTCCGTCGCGTCACGCCGGGCAAGGTCGTCATGCTGTTCGGCGCCGACGGCGACCGCGACGCCACGAAGCGCCACGACATGGGCCGCACCGGCGTCGAAGGAAGCGACATCCTCGTCATCACCGACCACCACCCCCGCAACGAGGACCCGGACTCGATCCGCGCCACCCTCGTCGAGGGCGCGCGCCGCGCGCAGCCCGATGCCGAGATCCACGAATACTCGCCGCCCGAGCGCGCGATCATCGAGGCGGTCGCACTCGTCGGCGACGGCGACGCGATCCTGTGGGCCGGCCCCGGACACCAGGACTACCGCGACATCCGCGGCGTCCGCACGCCCTACTCGGCGCGCGAGCTCGCCCGTCGCGCGCTGCGCGAGGCGGGGTGGCCCGTGCCCGAGCCGCACTGGCCGGTGCCGTACCCGGAGGACATGACCCCGGCATCCGACCCCCTGCGCCCGGTGTATCCGGAGGCCTGAGCTCGCTCCCGTTCTCCGGGGATCAGGATGGTGCGGCGATGACCTTGTCGGCCTTGCGGCGCGCCCAGTCCTCGGCGTCGGCGAGCGCCGCCCGTGTGAGGGTGTCGGGCGCGTCGTGCTTGTCGACCACGCGCTCGATGACATCGATGATGCCGAGGAAGCTGAGGCGCCCCTCATGGAAGGCGTCCACCGCCTGCTCATTCGCCGCGTTGAACACCGCGGGGTAGGTGCCGCCGGCGCGCCCGACCTGCTTGGCGAGCCGTACCGCGGGGAACGCCGCGTCGTCGAGCGGCTCGAAGGTCCACGAGGTGGCGGTGGTCCAGTCGAGCGGCCGGCCGACGCCGGCGACACGGTGGGGCCAATCGAGGCCCAGCGAGATCGGCAGGCGCATGTCGGGCGGTGACGCCTGCGCGATCGTGGAGCCGTCGACGAACTCGACCATCGAGTGCACGATCGACTGCGGGTGGACGACGACGTCGATCTCGGAGTAGGGCACCGTGAAGAGGAGGTGCGCCTCGATCACTTCGAGGCCCTTGTTGACGAGGGTCGCCGAGTTGGTCGTGACGACGCGGCCCATGTCCCACGTCGGGTGGGCGAGCGCCTCTGCGGGGGTCACGCCCTCGAGCGACGCGCGGGTGCGGCCCCGGAACGGGCCCCCGGATGCCGTCAGCACGAGCCGGCGGATCTCGCTGCGCTCCCCCGACCGCAGCGCCTGGGCGAGGGCGGAGTGCTCGGAATCGACGGGGACGATCTGCCCGGGGCGCGCAAGCGCCGTGACGAGGTCGCCGCCGACGATCAGCGACTCCTTGTTCGCGAGCGCGAGCGTGCGACCCGTCTCGAGCGCGGCGAGGGTCGGGCCGAGGCCGACGGAGCCCGTGATGCCGTTGAGAACGACGTCTGCGTCGACATCTCGCACCAGCTGTTCGGCCTCGACCGCTCCGAGTGCGGTGTTCTCGACGCCGAACTCGGTCGCCTGCGCCTCGAGCGCGTGGCGGTCGGATCCCGCTGCGAGACCGACGACTTCGAACCGCCGAGGGTTCGCCCGCACGACGTCGAGCGCCTGCGTGCCGATGGAGCCGGTCGAGCCGAGGATGAGGACGCGCCGCATCCGGCCAGCCTATCGCCGGGCCGGATGCGGCCGCCTCGGGTTACTGCTGGGCGGCGGCGCGCTGCACGCCGAGGATGTCGACGACGAAGACGAGGGTCTCCTTCTGCAGTTCGTGGCCCTCGCTCGCGCCGTAGCCGAACTCCGGCGGGATCACCACGAGCACCTGCGAGCCGACCGTCTGGCCCTCGAGCGCCTGCTGGAAGCCGGCGACCACGCCGGTCGTCTGGAACGCCGTCGGCTGGCCGCGGTCCCAGCTCGAGTCGAAGACGGATCCGTCCGACCACTTCACGCCGGTGTACTGCACGAAGACCGTGTCGCCCGACTCGACGACCGGGCCATCGCCCTTCTTGAGCTCCGCGATCTGCACCTCGCTCGGCGGCTCCTCGGCGGGCACGGTGATGGTGGGCGCGCCGTCGTCGTCGAGCTCCACCGTCGGCATGCCGTCGACCGGGTCCTGCTCGGCGCCGTCCGCGCTGGTCGGGATGAAGTCGGTGGTCTCGGCGACGATCACGACGGGCGATGCGCCTTCGCCGAAGGCGCTGCCGGGGATCGACATCGCGACCGTCGAGCCGATCGGCGCACACTCGAGAGCGGCGACGAACAGGGAGTACTGCTGCGGGTCCATGATGATCGGGACCGCGCCGGAATCGTCGGCCGAGGTCTCGGACGAGTCCTGCAGGACCTCACCGGTCGAGCCGTCGTAGAGGGTGTAGAAGCCGCTGACGAGGTCACCCGAGACGATGTCATCGCCCGAGCCCTCGGTCACGATCGTGCGCTCAACGTCCTCGAAGGCGAGGGTGTCGGGGAGGGTCGCCGCCAGATCCGCACCGCTGCCCGTGACCTCGATCGCGTCGGAGTCCGCACCCGGCTTCGCGTCGAGCAGGCACTCGGAAGAGGCGGTGGAGGTCGGCGTGGGGGTGGCGTTCGGATCGGCCGACCCGGAGCACCCGGCGAGCAGCAGGGTCGACACGGCGACGACGGACAGGGCGGCGAACGGGCGAATGCGCACGGAACAACCTCGAGTCAAGGGAAGGGAAGCCTCCATCCTTTCGCATCTTTCCTCTGTCCGCGCTGGGAAACGGCATGCCGATACCGGAATGCAACGGGGAGTACCCTCTACGGGTGACTTCCGACCTCGTGCCCGGCGCCGAAGACACCGCCGACGAGACGGCGGAAGAACCCGGGTCCTCCGCCGCGCCCGCCCGCCGCATGGGTCTCACGTATGCGCTGGGGCGCAGCATCCTGACCCCCCTCGCTCGGATCGTGTATCGCCCCCACATCGAGGGCAGGGCCAACGTCCCCAAGTCCGGCCCGGTGATCTTCGCGAGCAACCATCTGTCGTTCATCGACTCGATCGCGATCCCGGTCGCCGCGCCGCGGCCCGTCCACTTCCTGGCGAAGTCGAGCTACTTCGACAAGCCCGCCTCCCGCTGGTTCTTCACCTCGATCGGCGCGATCCCGGTGCAGCGCGGTGCGGGGCAGGCCGCACTCGACGCGCTCGACCAGCAGCGAGCCCTCCTCGACGAGGGCAAGGCGGTCGCCCTCTACCCGGAGGGCACGCGCTCGCTGGACGGTCGCCTCTACAAGGGCCGCACCGGTGTCGCGTTCCTCGCGCTACAGGCAGGGGCACGCGTCGTGCCGGTGGGGCTCATCGGCACCGACAAGGTGATGCCCGTCGGGGCGAAGAAGCCGTCGTTCCAGCACCGCATCACCGTCAGGTTCGGCGAGCCGCTGGATCTCGCCCACCACGGGCCGGCCTCGTCGGGCAAGGCGCGCCGCCTCGCGACCGACGAGATCATGGCTGCGATCCACTCCCTGTCGGGCCAGGAGCGCGCGAACGCCTACAACGAGGTCCCCGCGCACAACACCATCGACCGCATCAAGCAGGTCCTCCCGCACGAGCGCCTCTGACGCGCGCCCGCGAGAGGACATCTCCCGGACGAGACTGCGGTTGCTTCCGTACCTCTCGTCCACCAGCTGTACTCTCGCGGTCTGAGAGGGGCGGCAGGAGGAGCGGGCGTCAGGCGCCGGCGACGAGGATCGTGGGCTCGTGGCGCACGGGGAAGTTCACCGAGTTCGCGATGAAGCACCACTCGTTGGCCTGAGCATGCGCGGCGATCGCGGCATCCGTCATCGACGCGTCCGCGACGGTCACGCGCGGCCGCAGCACGACCTCGCGGAAGGCGCCGCCGCCGCGGCCGTCTTCGACCATGAGACCGGATGCCTCGTCCTCATAGCCGACGACCACGACACCCGCCTGGACGCAGGCGTGGAGGTACGACAGCAGGTGGCACTGGCTGAGGGCGGCCAGCATCATGTCCTCGGGGTTCCAACGGGACGGGTCGCCTCGGAACGGCTTGTCGGAGGAGGCGAGCAGCGCCGGCTTGCCGTCGATCGCGATCGTCGTCGCCCGGTCGTAGTCCCGGTAGCCCGAGGTGCCCGTGCCGCGGTCACCGGTCCACGTCGTCCGGACGGAGTATCGATGCTCGCCCCACATGAGCACAGTCTGTCATGCCGGTGGACCGCCGCTCCGGCGGTAGGCTGGCGGGGTGCCGCAGACCTTCGCCGCGACCGACGCCGTCGAGCTCGCCGTCGTCGAACGCAGCGGCTTCGTCGAGTCGCGTCACGCGGGTATCGCCATCGTGCTCGCGGCCGACGGCACCATCGCTGAGAAGCTCGGCGATCCGTCGGCGCTGATCCTCCCCCGCTCCAGCCTCAAGCCGCTGCAGGCGCTCGCGTGCCTCTCGGCCGGGGTTGCGCTCGAGGGCGAGCGGCTGGGCCTCGCGACCGCGAGCCACTCGGGCACCGACCGTCACGTCGCAGTGGTCCGCGACATCCTGTCCCTTGCCGAGCTCGGCGAGGACACGCTGGGATGCCCCGCCGCCTGGCCCGGCGACACGGCGACCCGCGACGAGATGGTGCGTGAGCTCGGCCAGCCCGCACGCATCCGGATGAACTGCTCCGGCAAGCACGCCACGATGCTCCTCACCAGCGTCGTGAACGGCTGGGACCCCGAGGGATACCTGGCGCCGGAGCATCCGGTGCAGGTGCTCGTCCGCGAGACCGTCGAGCGCCTCATCGGCGAGAAAGTCGCGGCGACCGCCGTCGACGGCTGCGGCGCCCCCGTCTACGCGATGACCCTCTTCGGCCTCGCACGCGCCATCCACCGGATCGGCACCTCCTCGACGACGTCCCCGTTCGCGCTGCACCGCAGCGCCGGCGCCCTCGTCGAGGCGGTGCGCGCCGACCCGTGGACCATCGACGGCCCCGGCCGCGCCGACACGATCGCCATCGAGCGGCTCGGCGTGTTCGCCAAGGGCGGCGCCGAGGGCGTCATGGTGATGGTCGCCCCGAACGGCACCACGGTGGCGCTCAAGATGCTGGACGGCAGCGGCCGCGCGGCCACCGCCGTCGCACTGCGGCTGCTCGAGCGGCACGGCGCGCTGGCGTCGGCGGATGTCGCCGACACGATGTCGAGGCTTCCGCTGGCCGTCACCGGCGGCGGACAGGATGTCGGGGCCATCCGCCCCGCTTTCTAGAGGCGCTCCCACGAGGAGCCCGAGCGCTCCAACGGCGGAGCGGAAAGGATCACACGATGCGGATCAGCGTCCCCACCGAGGTGAAGAACAACGAGTATCGGGTCGCCCTCACTCCCGCGGGCGTGCACGACCTGGTCGCCTCCGGCCATGAGGTGTTCGTGCAGCGCGGCGCGGGCGAGGGCTCGTCGATGCCGGATGCCGAGTATGCCGACGCGGGGGCGGTGCTCCTCGACGATGCCGCCGAGGTGTGGGCGCGCGCCGAGCTGCTCCTGAAGGTCAAGGAGCCGATCGCGAGCGAGTACGGCTTCTTCCGCGACGATCTCGTCCTCTTCACCTACCTGCACCTCGCGGCGGATCGTCCGCTCACCGAGCGCCTCCTCGCCGACGGCGTGACCGCGATCGCGTACGAGACCGTCCAGCTGGTCGGCGGCGGGCTCCCCCTGCTCGCCCCTATGAGCGAGGTCGCCGGGCGCCTGGCCCCGACCGTCGGCGCAGCGACGCTGATGCGCTCCGCCGGAGGGCTCGGCCTGCTGATGTCGGGCGTGCCGGGAACGCGGCCGGCGACCGTCACCGTGATCGGCGGCGGCGTCGCCGGCGCCAATGCCGCCGTGATCGCGGTGGGCATGGGCGCAGACGTCACCGTCTTCGACACCAACGTGCAGCGCCTGCGCTACCTCGACGACCACTTCCAGGGCCGGGTCAAGACGGCCGCGTCCAACCCGCTCGACCTGGACCGGGCGGTCACCGCCTCTGATCTCGTGATCGGCTCCGTGCTGATCCCCGGCGCGAAGGCCCCGAAGCTCGTCACCAACGACATGGTCTCGCGCATGCGCCCGGGTTCCGTGCTCGTCGACATCGCCGTCGACCAGGGCGGATGCTTCGAAGACACGCACCCGACGACGCACGCCGATCCCACCTTCCCGGTGCACGGCAGCATCTTCTACTGCGTCGCGAACATGCCGGGCGCGGTGCCCAATACCTCGACGTCGGCGCTCACCAACGCCACCCTCCCCTACATCCGCCAGATCGCCCGTCGCGGCTGGAAGGAAGCACTTCGAGCGGATGCTGCGCTGGCGGGCGGGCTGAACACCGTGGGTGGCCGCGTGGTCAATGCCGGGGTGGCCACCGCGCACGAGCTCGAGCTCGCTCCGCTGGACGCCGCGCTGGTCTGACGGCGTTCACTGCTTCAACAGCCCCGGGCTCCAGCGCGAGTCCGGGGCTGTTGCGCGGGCAGGATGGTGCGGGTGTCGGCGCCCTGGCCGAGACTGAGGTGATGACCGACGCGCACGAGTGGACGGTGGACGATCACCTCAGGGATGCCGACCCGGCCGCCGTACAGCTGTGGCATCGGATCGACGAGCTGATCCGGTCGTTCGGCCTGGTGACGCACTCGGTCGCGAAGACGACGATCACGTTCAAGGGTCCACGCCGCGGGTTCGCCGGTGTAAGGCCATGGCGCGCCGGCGCGCGCGGCTACTTCGACCTGATGCGCGAGCTCCCGCCCGACCCGCGGATCCTGAGCGCCTCACCTTACGGCCGGCGCCTGTTCGTGCACCAGTTCCGGCTCGCCGACGAGAGCGAGTTCGACGACGATGTCGCCGCGTGGCTGCGCGAGGCCTACGACGTCGGGTGCGGGGCGCACCTCGGCCCATGAGGACCGGGGCCCCGCACGCTCGCGGTGCTCCTGCTCAGGCGAGCCCGCCGTCGATCGATCGTGCATAGTCGGCAGGGTCCTCGGGGACGAGCACCGGCGTTTCGCGGTTGAGGCTCTCGCCCCGGAAGAACGCCTTCGCCCGCGGGAACAGGAACCACAGGAGCATGAGCAGCACGCCGAACGCGAGCGATCCGATGCCGAGCACGAACGTGCCGCCGATTCCGAGAAGAACGGTGTAGCCGTAGTCGACGTCGTACATGTCGATGGCCGACTGCACGAACGCGTAGGTCAGCATCAGCGATCCGAGCAGCGGGAAGAGGAACCGGTAGAAGAAGTTCCTGGCGCTGTTGAACAGCTCCCGCCGGAAGTACCACACGCAGGCGTAGCCGGTGATGGCGTAGTAGAAGGCGATCGCGAGCCCCAGTGACAAGATCGAGTCTTGCAGGATGTTGTCGCTGATCAGGGTCATGCCGACGTAGTAGACGATGGCGACCACACCCATGACCAGGGTCGAGAACGACGGCGTCTTGTAGCGCGGATGCACCGTCGCGAACCGGCGGGGCAGCGCCTTGTAGGCGGCCATCGAAAGCGTGCCGCGCGCCGTCGGCAGAATCGTGGTCTGCGTCGACGAGATCGCCGAGATCATGACAGCGACCACCAGCACCCAACCGAGCGGGCCGAGCAGGCCGTCTTTGATGGCGAGGAAGAAGTCGTCCGCGTTCGCCTCGTTGCCCAGGCCCGTGCCCGTCTCGCCGAGGCCGGCGTACATCATCGCGGCCACCGTCACGCCGACATAGGTGAAGAGGAGGATCACCGTCGTCAGCAGCGCCGCTCGACCGGGGATGCGCTTGGGGTCCCTGGTCTCCTCGTTGAGGGCCAGGCACGTGTCCCAGCCCCAGTAGATGAACAGCGCCAGCAGGACCGCCTCGACGAATCCGCTCCACTCGGTGAACGCGAACGGGTTGAACCACGACCAGTCGAACGGCGTCGGGTCCGGGGCGGTGCCGGCGAAGAACTGCCAGAGCGCGGCGACCACGAAGATCGCCAGGGCGACGTACTGGATCGCCAGCAGCACGTTCTGGATGCGCTCGCCGATCTCGACGCCCCTCCAGCTCACCCACGTCATCGCCGCGATGAACACCACTCCGGTCGCGGTCACGAGGGGGACGTTGTCGGCGAGCAGCGCGTCCTCGGGGTTGCCGACGATGCCGTCCACGAGCGCCCAGAAGTAGATGCCCGCGATCTGTGCGAGGTTCGCGAGCACGACCATGCCGGCCACGGCGACGCCCCATCCGCCCATCCAGCCGACCCAGGGCCCGAAGGCCTTCGTCCCCCAGGTGAAGGTGGTGCCGCAGTCGGGGACGTCGTTGTTGAGCTCGCGGTACGCGAACGCGATGAAGAGCATCGGGATGAACGCGATGACGAACGCGATGGGCGCCTGCGCACCGACCGCCAGCACGACGAAGCCGAGGGTCGCGACCAGGGAGTAGACGGGCGCGGTGGACGCGAGGCCGATGACCGTGGAACCCCACAGTCCCAGCGTGCCCGCGGCGAGTCCCTTGCCCTCAGGCCGTTGCAGATCGATAGGGGTTGTAGCCACAGGCCGACGCTATGGCGTGCGAGAAGTGCGGGTCAAGGCGTCCGCCTGACGGTCAGACCGGACATCTCAGGACGGAAGGACAATGCGCACGGGATCGGCTCCGGCCGAGATGAGCCACCCGCGAGCGGCACCGGGCTCGCAGTAGGGCGGCACCCCACGGAATCCCGCCAGGACGCGAAGCTCGGGCGCGCACGACGTGTCGATCACGAGGTCGTGGTCGCCGCGCACATCGGCGAGCAGACGCCAGTGTCGCTGCCAGTCATCGGGCTCCCCCACGACGACGACGCGCCCGCTCGCCGCGGCACCGGGATCCGCCACGTAGTCGTCGACGCCGAACACGTGCAGACCATGCTCCTCCCACGCCGCGAGCGCGCGTCGGCCGGCCGGCGATCGGCGCGCCACCACACCCGTGAGCGGGGTGGACGGGACCCACGCGACCTCGGGCTCGCGCGGCTCGCTGAACGTCGGCGGCGCCATCGCGAGCTGCAGCGTGCGTCCGTCGAGCCGGCCCCTCCCCGCGGGCGCTGAAGGATCGAACGCCGAAGGGTCTCCCCCGGCCAACGCGTGATCGACGCGCGTTGCGTACGGCAGCAGGAGGCGTCTCGGGAAGAGCTCGGCGACGCGCGCCACCGGGCCGGTCAGCCGGTGCGCACCCACCACCATCAGCACGCCGGCCCCGGCGGCCCGGCGGACGACGTCCTCGATCCGCTCCATGACGACCTGCGCGTACTCGGGCGACAGACGAAGCGCGATCGCGTCGAGGTCATCGACGAGCACCGCCGATCCGCGGTGAGGCAGTTCCTCGTGCAGCCCGGCAACGGCATCCCAGAGCAACTCCGGGTGCGCAGGCAGGCGCACCGCCGCCCCGCGCCGCTGGGCGGCGACGAGGTCGAGCGCGTTCGACACGCCGGACGCCGGGCCGCCGAGCACCAGCAGGCCGCGGTCGGAGGCGCCCAACAGAGCCACGGGCTGCCGCTGGCGCTCGGGCTCGTCGGCGAGCCCGAGCAGCACGGCCCCGGCCGCAGGCCCCTCACGATCCGCCGCGGAGCGGGCGACGAGTTCGTCGAGCGTCATCAGCTTCGGCAGGTCGGGCAGCCAGGGCCGGCTCGGCGCGCGGTGTCCGACCCGCAGCGCGGCGGCCGCCACATCGCCCGGGCCGGACAGCGCGATGCGCACCTGCTGCGGGCTCGCGTCGCCGGCACGACGGACGTACGCCATCCCGCGCCCCGAGACCCCGCCGGGCAGTCGTGCCGCGTCGTCCGTCCCCAGCAGCGCCCGGCTGTCGGCCGAGTCGGTGACGCGAAGGCTGACCCGCAGCGGGCAGTTGGCCAGGAGGTTGTCGCGGATCACCCCAGCCGCCCGCTGCGTGCCGAGGATGAGATGAATGCCGAGGGCCCGGCCGCGCGCCGCGAGATCTGCGAAGAGTCCGTGCAGCTCGGGGTGATCGCCCAGCAGGGCGGCGAACTCGTCGACCACCACCACGAGCCGGGGCAGCCGCACACGCGGATCGCCGATGTCGCGGGCGCCCGCAGCGGCGATGGCCGCCTCACGGCGGCGCAGCTCGGCCCGCAGGCTCTCGATCGCGCGGCGAGCACCCGAGCCGTCGAGGTCGGTGATGACCCCGCTGACGTGCGGCACCCCCGCCAGGCCGTCGAACGCGGTTCCGCCCTTGAAGTCCGCGAGCAGAAAGGTCACCTCATCGGTCGAGCGCGTCGCGCAGAGTGCGAGGATCCACGTGATGAGCAGCTCGCTCTTACCTGCCCCGGTGATCCCTGCGACGACGGCGTGGGGTCCGTCCGCGACGAGGTCGACGAGCACGGGCTCGCCACGGCTCGTCCCGATCGCCGCGGGCAGCCCGTCCTGTGTCGCGGGTACGGTGGCCAGGAGCGGACCCAGCGCGATCGGCTCCGGCGCTCCGCGCTGCAGTCCGAGAGTGTGCTCGGCACGGGCGAAGAGTTCGGCCGCTATCTCCTCCGCCTGCCCGCGGGCCACCGCCTCCACCCGCACCGGCACGACCTCGCCGGCATGCTCGAGCCGCGCGACGTCGGGTGACGAGATCGTGAGCACAGCCTGGCACCGCGGCGGCAGGGGTTCGCCGGGGCGGCCGCGCGCGATCACCAGTTCCGCCTCTGCGGGGACCAGCTCGCCCGGCCCGACGACCGCCAGAGGGGATCCGCCCCGGCCGTCGCGGTGCGGCAGCGCCTCCATCCACTCGAGACCGCGCCCGAGCGGGCCGACGACGCGCAGCTCGTCCGGCGCGAACGCGAGGCAGGCCTGCAGGACGAGCGCTCGCTGGACCGCGGTCGCAAGCGTCTCGCCGCCGACGACCACCACGCCTGCGGCGAGCGGGAGCGTCACGGGTGCCCCCGAAACGCGAGCCGCGCGGCGACGCAGCTCCGCAGCATCCGTGTCGCCCTCGCCTCCGGTCACGCGGACGACACTCGCGCGCTCGCCCTCGCCGACCACGAGCCACGCGTCGCGCCCGCCGCGCCAGATCTCGCCCTCGCGCGCGACGAGCCGCGCGACATCGGGGTGCCGCGCCCACAGCTGTGCCCGTTCGCCTTCGTGTCGCTCCGCCACCACCGCAGCGACCTCATCGCGGGCGCGCACCGCGTCGGCTGCGGCGCGACGGCCGTCGCGGCGGGCGGCGCGCCGCGCGTCGAGCATGGTCGCCGCGGCGATCAGCGGACCGAGGAGCGCGAACCAGAGGGAGAACAGCGAGCCGGTGACGAGCCACAGCGCGACGGCGCCGACCACCGGGACGATCGCCGCCACGAGCGGCAGCGGCGGGCGCGGCGGCGGCGTCCAGGCCGCGGGAAGGACGAGCGGCTCGTCGTCGAGCACGCCACCGGTCGCGGAAGTCGAAGGAGCGGTCGAGCGCATGCGCCCATTCCACCCCGCGCCCGCTTGCGACGGGTGGCCGGGACCCGGATCCGTGGATCGGCCCGGTCAGTCCTCCGCTGTGGAGGAATCGCCCTCGGCGGGGTGGCCCACGTCGAGCACGATGATCGTGATGTTGTCTCGGCCGCCGTTCTCGAGCGCAGCTTCGAGCATGGCGGATGCCGCGTCGCCCGGGTCCGCGTTCTCTTCGAGGAAGTGGCGGATGCCGTAGTCGGTGAGCTCTTTCGTCAACCCGTCGGAGCAGATCACGAAGCGGTCGCCGTCGAGCGCGTCCAGCCGGACGTAGTCGGGCGTGACTCCCTCGCTGGGGCCTACGGCGCGCGTGATGACGTTGCCGTAGGGGTGGTTCTCAGCCTCTTCGGGACTCAGTCGTCCTGCCGCGACGAGCTCCTGCACGACGGAGTGGTCGGTGGTGATCTGGACGATCGCGCCATCGCGCACGAGGTATACGCGCGAGTCGCCGATGTTCAGCGTGACCCAGTGCGGCGCATCCCCCGACGTGTCGAGGAACACCCCGGTGACCGTCGTGCCCGTCCCGTCGTCAGTGGCTTCCGGGTGTGACGCGATGTCCTTGACCGCGCGCGCGAGCGCCTTCTCGATCGTCTTCGGCGTCACCGTGCCGCTGTCGGCGACCGCGCGGAGGCGCTCGATCGCGCTCGCACTGGCGATCTCGCCCCCGACGTGTCCGCCCATGCCGTCGGCGACGACGAACAGGGGATACGACGCGAACATCGCGTCCTGGTTCACCTCGCGACGGCGTCCGGTGTCCGTCACGGCGGCCCAGGAGAGCTCGAGCACGCCACCGGAAACCGGGACGGCGAGAGACTGGGTGGAAACTTCGGGCACGCCCTGTCCTCCCCGTCGGAATACGCCGGAGCCCTTCGCCCCCGCGTCTTCACATACTAGTGGGTTACTCGACGGCGTCTTCGGACTCGGCGAGGGCATCGACGACGATCTGCGCGGTCGTCGGGGGCGGCGACTGCGGCACCGTCGGCAGCTCGACAGGCCCCTCGTCCTCGGCCGCACCCTCGAACTGCGCGTTGTAGAGACGCCAGTAGGCGCCCTTCTGTGCGAGCAGCTCGGCGTGGGAGCCCTGCTCGACGATCGCCCCGTTCTCCATCACGAGGATGAGGTCGGCATCCCGGATCGTCGACAGCCGGTGGGCGATCACGAACGCCGTCCGGTCCTCGCGCAACCGCGACATCGCACGCTGGATGAGCAGCTCGGTGCGGGTGTCCACCGACGACGTCGCCTCGTCCAGGATCAGGATGCGCGGATCGGCCAGGAACGCGCGCGCGATCGTGACGAGCTGACGCTCGCCAACGCTGAGGTTGGTGGCTTCGTCGTCGAGCATGGTGTCGTAGCCGTCGGGCAGCGCGTGCACGAAACGGTCGACGTAGGCCGCGCTCGCCGCGGCGACCATCTCCTCCTCCGACGCGTCCGGCCGCCCGTACGCGATGTTCTCGCGGATGGTGCCGGCGAACAGCCATGTGTCCTGCAGAACCATCCCGGTGCGTGCGCGGAGGTCGTCGCGCGTCATCCGGCGGGTGTCGATGCCATCCAGCACGATGCGGCCGGAGTCGACGTCGTAGAAGCGCATGATGAGATTCACGAGCGTCGTCTTGCCGGCGCCGGTGGGCCCGACGATCGCGACGGTGCTCCCGGGCCGCGCCTCCAGGGTGAGACCGTCGATGAGAGGCTTGTCGGCCGCGTACCGGAATGAGACGTCCTCGAACTCGAGGCGGCTGGCCGACTCCGGTGCCGTCTCGGCAGGGTCGTCGTCCGGAGTCTGCTCCTCCTCGTCGAGCAGCTCAAACACGCGCTCGGCGCTCGCGACGCCCGACTGCAGCAGGTTCGCCATCGAGCCCAGCTGGCTGAGCGGCTGGGTGAACTGGCGCGAGTACTGGATGAACGCCTGCACGTCGCCGATCGACATCAGCCCGGCGGCGACCTGCAGTCCGCCGACGACAGCGATCGCCACGTAGACGAGGTTGCCGACGAACATCATCGCGGGCATGATCACGCCCGACAGGAACTGCGCCCCGAAACTCGAGCGGTACAGCTCCTCGTTCTCGGCGCGGAAATCCGCCTCGACCTCCTTCTGGTGGCCGAACACCTTCACGACCGAATGGCCCGAGAACGTCTCCTCGACGCGGGCGTTCAGCACGCCCGTCGTCTTCCACTGCTGCACGAAGAGCTTCTGCGAGCGCCGGGCGACGAGCACCGTGATGAGGATCGTGAGAGGGATCGTGACGAGGGCGATGACGGCCAGCAGCGGCGAGATGATGAACATCATCGTCAGCACGCCGATCACGGTCAGCAGCGAGATGACGACCTGCGACAAGGTCTGCTGCATCGTCTGCCCGATGTTGTCGACGTCGTTCGTGACGCGGCTGAGCAGCTCGCCGCGCTGTACGCGGTCGAAGTACGACAGCGGAAGACGCTGGATCTTGTCCTCGACCTGCAGCCGCAGCCGGTGCATCGCGCGCTGCACCACACCGTTGAGGATGCGCGCCTGCAGCCACCCGAAGAGGCTCGAGAACACGTAGACGAGGAGCACGAGCGTCAGGATCCGGGCGAGCTGGTCGAAGTCGACGCCGGCGCCGGGCACGTAGTCCATCGCGGCGATCATGTTCGCCTGGTCCTGGTTGCCTGACGCGACGAGCTGTTCGACGATCTGCTGCTTGGTCATCCCCGCCGGCATCTGCAGCGAGATGAAACCCGCGAACACCACATTCGTGCCCTCGCCGAGCAGCTTGGGGCCGATCACCGAGAGAGTGACCGACAGGATGCTGAACACGAGCACCACCGACAGCCGCGGCGTGTCCGAGCGCAGGGTCGCGAGCAGTCGCTTCGCGCTGGGACCGAAGTTCTGCGCCTTCTCGCCACCCGTCACCTGCCCCATCGGGCCTCGGCCGATCGGCATCCGCTGCGGGGCCCGCCCCGGGCCGCTCATGCCGCCGCCTCCGCTGCGAGCTGGGACTCCACGATCTCCCGGTAGGTGTCGTTGGTCTCGACGAGCTGCGCATGCGTGCCGATGCCGACGACTCGTCCGTGATCGAGCACGAGGATCTGGTCGGCGTGCTGGATCGTCGAGACGCGCTGTGCGACGACGAGCCGGGTCGCGTCGGGCAGGTGCGTATCGAGCGCGCGGCGGAGCGCAGCATCCGTCCTCAGATCCAGGGCCGAGAACGAGTCGTCGAAGATGTACGCCTCCGGTCTTTTCACCAGCGCGCGGGCGATGGCGAGGCGCTGGCGCTGCCCGCCCGAGACGTTCGTGCCACCCTGCGCGACCGGCGCCTCGAGGCCTTCGGGCATGGCCCGCACGAAGTCCGCGGCCTGCGCGAGCTCGAGCGCCGTCCAGAGCTGCTCGTCGGTCGCATCACGGTCGCCGTACCGCAGGTTCGAGGCGATAGTGCCCGAGAACAGGAATGCGCGCTGCGGCACCAGCCCCACGCGCGTCCAGAGCTCGTCGGGGTCGTAGTCGCGCACGTCGACCCCGTCAACCCGGACGCTGCCCGCGGTCACGTCGAACAGCCGCGGCACGAGGCTGATCAGGGTCGTCTTGCCGGAGCCGGTCGAGCCGATGACCGCGGTCGTGGTGCCGGGCTCGACCGTGAAGGTGACGTCGTGCAGCACAGCGTCCTCGGCGCCCGGGTACGCGAAGTCCACGTGGTCGAACTCGATCCGGCCGGTGGGAACGGGCGCGGATGCTGCGGCGAGGGGCGTCGACACCGACGGCTCGGTCTCGAGCACCTCGCCGACGCGGTTCGCGCACACGGCGGCGCGCGGGATCATCACGAACATGAAGGTCGCCATCATGACGCCCATCAGGATCTGCATCAGGTAGGTGAGGAACGCGAACAGCGTGCCGATCTGCACGCCGTTGTTCTGCACCTGAAAGGCGCCGAACCAGATCACCGCGACGCTCGAGACGTTCATGACCAGCATCACGGCGGGGAACATCAACGCCATCAGGTTGCCCGCGCGCAGTCCCGTCGCCATCACGTCGTCGCTGGCCGCCTCGAAGCGGGTGCGCTCCTGCCGCTCGCGCACGAACGCCCGCACGACGCGGATGCCGCTCAGCTGCTCGCGCATGATCTGGTTGACGCGGTCGATGCGCTTCTGCATCTGCGTGAACGCCGGCACCATCCGCCACACGATCAGCCCCACGATGACGAGCAGCACCGGGATCGCGACCGCCATCAGCCACGACAGGCCGACGTCCTGGCTGATCGCCATGATGACGCCCCCGATCGCGAGCATGGGCGCCGAGATCATGAGCGTCGCCGACACCTGCACCAGCATCTGCACCTGCTGCACGTCGTTCGTGTTGCGAGTGATGAGCGAGGGGGCGCCGAACTGGCCGACCTCGCGCTGGGAGAACGCCACGACGCGATGGAAGAGGTCGCCGCGCAGCTCACGGCCCATTCCGGTCGCCAGACGCGAGCCGAAGTACACCGCGACGATCGCGCACATCACCTGCACCAGACTCACGATCAGCATGACGCCGCCGGTGGACCAGATGTAGGGGATGTCGCCGGTGACGACGCCGTTGTCGATGATGTCGGCGTTGAGCGTCGGCAGCCAGAGGGACGCGATCGACTGGGCCAGCTGGAAGAAGACCACCGCGACGATGAGCGGCCACGCAGGACTCAGATACCGCACCAGGAGCTTTCCGAGCACGACGGTCCCTTCCGGCGCGCGGAGTCGCCCGCTCACGCGGACCGCGCACGGATAGCGACGCTACGCCTGCGTCGTCACCCTGGACAGCCCGTCGCGTACGCCGTCGGCGAACTCCCCCGGCGCCCGTTCGTGAGCTGTCAGAGGGCGGACTCCGGCGGCGGGAACAGCGCATCGATCGCCGCGAGATCCGCGGCCGTCGGCGTCCACGCCGAGGCCGCCGCGGCGTTCGCCCGCACCTGCTCGGGCGTCGTCGCGCCGGCGATCACGCTCGACAGCGCCGGACGCGACAGCAGCCATCCGAAAGTCGCCTCGAGCATCGTGATGCCCCGCGCGTCGCAGAACGCCTGGTACCCCTCGAGCGCATCCCACGGCGCATCGTCGTAGATGTGGCGGCGCTGACGGATGATGCGGGTGTCGGCGGGCGCGGCGTCCCGCGTGAACTTGCCGGTCAGAAGTCCGTTGTGGAGCGGGAAGTAGGGGAAGAAGCCGAGGCCATACCGCTCGACGGCCCGCAGCACGTTCCGCTCGGCTCCGCGCGCGAGCAGGCTGTACTCGTTCTGCGACGAGACGAACGGCACGCCGTGGCGCATGAGGGCGGTGAAGTGGCCCTCGGCGATCTGCCAGCCCGAGAAGTTCGAGTGCCCGATGTAGCGGACCTTGCCCTCGCGCACGAGGTCCGCGAGGGCGTCGAGCGTCTCCTCCATCGGGGTGTCGTCGTCGGGCACGTGCAGCTGGTACAGGTCGATCCAGTCGGTCTGCAGGCGGGTGAGGGATGCCTCGACCGCACGCCGGATGTACGACCGCGAGCCCTTCGCGCCCGACGGCGGGTAGCCCATGTCGCGGCCGGGGTGACCGAACTTGGTCGCGAGCGTGACCTGGTCGCGGCGCCCCTTGAGCGCCTCCCCCATGAGCGTCTCGGACTGGCCGGGGTCGCCGCCGTACATGTCGGCGGTGTCGAGGAAGGTCACCCCCGCATCGATGGCGGCGTCCAGCACCCCCCGCGTGCCCTCGAGCGTCTCGCTGCGCGTGCCCGGGCGGCCGAAGTTGTTGCAGCCGAGGCCGACGGCGGAGACGAGGAGGCCGGACGCGCCGACCCGACGCAGCGGAACAGTCGAGGTCATGCGTCCACGCTATCCCGGGATACGGATGCTGCCGCCCCGCGGGGAACGCGACAGCCCCTCGCCGCACGGCGAGGGGCTGTCAGGCGATGCTACGGCCGGGGCGCTTCGGGCGCCGGCGGCTCGGTGGTGGGCGCCTCGGTCGCCGGCGGCGCGGCCGGAGGCTGAGCGGCCGGGGGCTCGGCCGCGGGCGGCGGCACCGGCGCGGCGGGCGCCGCAGCGGGCGCGGGCGGCGGCGCGTAACCGGCGGGCGGAGCCGGCGGTGCGGTGTATCCGGCCGGAGGCTGGTAGCCGGCGGGGGTCCCGTACCCGGGCACGGCTGCAGCGGCCTGGGCTGCCCCCTGGTCGGGCTGCACCGGGATTCCCTGCCACACGGTGGTGTCCTTCAGGAACGAGTTGCGCCACGGCGACGGCGTGATGTTCGGGTTCCAGCGCGAGCTGCCGAACGCCAGGATGCCGAGCCAGATGAGGATGCCGACCCCGGGGATGAGCCACAGCAGCAGGAGCGCCCACGACGCGCCGAGCTTGGCGCCGATGCGCCAGCCGGAGAGGACCCAGGCTGCGATGCCGACGAGGCTCAGAATCCAGCCGACGACGGGGATCTGACCGAGGAAGCCGGCGATCAGAATCGCCCCGAGCATGACCCAGGGTGACAGATCACCGAGCTTTGCGGCCACCATCGAGTTGTAGACAGGCACCCAGGCGCGCCAGCGGCCCTGCACGCCGGCCTTATCGAAGACCTTCATGAGGAACCACGAGCCGATGACGTACCCGGCGATGGCGAGCAGGAAGAGGAAAGGTGCGAGGACGAGCCAGGCGATGAGCGCCCCGGCGCCACCGCCGTCGTAGTAGTCCATCTGCATTGTGGAGCGACCTCCGAGAGAGTCGGTTCTGGACACGTCGGGACGCGCCAGCGGAGCCCCTGCTCCGCTCGACACATGCTAGCGACGCTCTCAGCCGACTGTCAGCATTGGCGGCCCGATCCGGGGGATGGCTTCCCGATGCGTCGGGTGGATAGCCTGAGCACAACTCCCGACCGAAGGGCTGCCATGACCGACCAGACTCCGTCCTCCCCGACTCCCCCGCCGCTGCCCCCGCAGTCGGCCGCCGACGCCGCCCGGGCGGCCGATCCGGACGACACGGGGGTTCCGACGATCCGAGGCGAGGTGGACGACGTCGGCCGAGGCTTCTTCTCCGCCTTGTTCGACCTGTCGTTCCGCACCTTCATCACCCGGCGGCTGGCGAGCGTGTTCTACTTCGTCGGGCTGATCGCGATCGCCATCGGGTTCATCGTGTACTTCGTCGGCGGCATCATGAGTGCGATCTCGCTCATGTGGTTGAACGTCGGCGCGGGAATCACCGGGCTCATCGCCACCATCATCGTGGTGCCGGTGGTGACCTTCCTCGCGATCATCCTGCTCAGGTTCATCATCGAGGCGGTCGTCGCCCTGATCGCGATCGCCGAGAACACCGAGCGCACCGCCGAGCACACGAAGCACTGACGCGCGGCGTGTCCTCCACGCCGCCAGTCAGGCGAAGAGCTCGAGCTCGCCGGTTCCGGTCTCGCGCACGCGCAGGCCCGCAGCATCCGCCCACGACAGGAAGGCCGCCGCAGACCCGATGCGCGGGCGATCCTCGGCGAGCCGGCGCACGAGCGCGCCCTTCGCGTGCTTGTTGAAGTGGTTGAGGGCACGGACGGCACCGTCGGCGCCCTCCGTCACGACGCGGACGTACCGCGAGGCGACGTCCGCAGGCACGGGACCCAGCCCGACGTACGCCTCGGAGCGGAGGTCGAGCACGAAGCGCGGTTCCAGCGCCGCGAGGGCGGCGGTGACGTCCGCGCCCCACAGTCGCCGCAGCGGCGGCACGCCCGGGAGCGACGTCGCGGCGCCGAGGCGGTACGCGGGGATCGGATCGAGAGCCCCCACCGGCCCGAACGGCGCCGAGTGCACGAGGACGTGGGCTCCCAGCCAGCGCCGGCCGGCGGCGGAGACGGATGCTGCATCCAGCGCGTCGAAGAGCACGCCGGTGTAGCGATCGATCGCGGCCATCGACGGGCCGTCGCGCAAGGCGGCGTTCACCGCGACCTCGCCGCGCTGCTTCGGACCGAGCTTGAGGACGCGGGCGGCGTGGTCCTCGTCGCCCGACAGAGCGACCAGTGCGGCGACGACGGCCTCGCGCTGCGGAGCGAGCTGCGGCAGTGCGAGCCGCGTGACGTCCAGCGGCCGGCGTGTGCCCCCGGCCCGCTTCGTCTCGGACGGGGGCAGCAGGATCAGCATGACTCTCTCCGTGGCGGTGGTCGGGGCGAGGGTGCCGGATGAAACGACTCGGCCGATCCCCGAAGGGACCGGCCGAGTGCGGATGATCGTCGATCAGGAGATCAGTGCGGCGTTCCCGGCCACGATCGTGAGGTCATCGCCCTCCATCGACAGGAATCCGTCCTGCGCGTTGGCGATGATCTTCGTCCCCGAGGTCTGGGTGATGCGCACCTGACCTTCGGCGAGGATCGCGAGCACCGGCTCGTGGCCGGTCATGAAGCCGATCTCGCCCTCGACGGTCTTGGCGACGACGAGCGAGGCCTCCCCCGACCAGACCTCCGCGTCCGCGGAGACGAGACTCACCTTGAGCGGCATGATCAGCCGTTCTCCTTCTGGATGCGCGCCCACTGCTCTTCGACGTCGGAGATTCCGCCGACGTTGAAGAAGGCCTGCTCGGCGACGTGGTCGAACTGGCCCTTGACGATCGCGTCGAACGACTCGATGGTCTCCTTGATCGGAACGGTCGAACCCTCGACACCGGTGAACTTCTTCGCCATGTAGGTGTTCTGCGAGAGGAACTGCTGGATGCGGCGCGCGCGCGACACGACGATCTTGTCCTCTTCTGAGAGCTCGTCGACGCCGAGGATCGCGATGATCTCCTGCAGCTCCTTGTTCTTCTGCAGGATCTGCTTCACGGCGGTGGCCACGCGGTAGTGGTCCTCACCGATGTAGCGCGGGTCGAGGATGCGGCTCGTCGAGGTCAGCGGGTCGATGGCCGGGTACAGGCCCTTCGACGCGATCTCACGCGAGAGCTCGGTGGTCGCGTCGAGGTGCGCGAACGTGGTCGCCGGAGCCGGGTCGGTGTAGTCGTCGGCGGGAACGTAGATCGCCTGGAGCGACGTGATCGAGTGACCGCGCGTCGAGGTGATGCGCTCCTGGAGCACGCCCATCTCGTCGGCGAGGTTCGGCTGGTAGCCCACCGCGGAGGGCATGCGGCCGAGCAGCGTCGAGACCTCGGAACCGGCCTGCGTGAAGCGGAAGATGTTGTCGATGAAGAGCAGCACATCCTGCTTCTGCACGTCGCGGAAGTACTCCGCCATCGTGAGGGCCGACAGGGCGACGCGCAGACGCGTCCCCGGCGGCTCGTCCATCTGGCCGAAGACGAGGGCGGTCTTGTCGAAGACGCCCGCCTCCTCCATCTCGCCGATGAGGTCGTTGCCCTCACGGGTGCGCTCGCCGACACCGGCGAACACCGACACACCGCCGTGGTCCTGCGCGACGCGCTGGATCATCTCCTGGATGAGCACCGTCTTGCCGACGCCGGCACCGCCGAAGAGGCCGATCTTGCCACCCTGCACGTACGGGGTGAGGAGGTCGATGCTCTTGATGCCGGTCTCGAACATCTCGGTCTTCGACTCGAGCTGGTCGAACGACGGCGCCTGGCGGTGGATGCCCCAGCGCTCGGTGATCTCGATGGTCTCGCCCGGCTCCGCGTTCAGCACGTCACCCGTGACGTTGAACACCTTGCCCTTGGTGACGTCGCCGACGGGCACTGTGATGGGGCCGCCGGTGTTGCGCACCTCCTGGCCGCGGACCATGCCGTCGGTCGGCTTGAGCGAGATCGCACGGACGAGGTCGTCGCCGAGGTGCTGAGCGACCTCGAGCGTGATCTCGGTCGACTCGTCGCCGATCGTGATCGTCGTCTTCAGCGCGTTGTAGATGTCGGGGATCGAGTCGTGCGGGAACTCGATGTCGACGACGGGGCCGGTGACGCGGGCGACGCGCCCGACGACCTCCGTCTCGGTCTTGTCAGCGGTGAGGCTCATGGCTTCTTCTCTTTCGTGTGGTCTGGTGCGCGATCACTTGCTCGACGAGAGCGCGTCGGCGCCGCCGACGATCTCGGCGATCTGCTGCGTGATCTCGGCCTGGCGCGCGTTGTTGCGCAGGCGCGTGTAGTCGGTGATGAGCTTGTCGGCGTTGTCGCTGGCGGACTTCATCGCCTTCTGGGTCGCGGCGTGCTTGGCGGCCGACGACTGCAGGAGAGCGTTGAAGACGCGGCTCTGGATGTACACCGGCAGGAGGGCGTCGAGCACGGTCTCGGCATCCGGCTCGAACTCGTACAGGGGGTACACCGCGGCGGAGGACGCCTCGTCGGCCTCGACGACCTCGAGCGGAAGCAGGCGCACCGTCTCGGGCGTCTGCGTCATCATGCTGACGAAGCGGTTGTAGACGAGGTGGATCTCGTCGACGCCGTTCTCCTCGCCGCCGCGGTCGTACGCGTCGAGCAGCGTCGCCGCGATCTCCTCGGCGGTGGTGAAGTGCGGAGTGTCGGTGTCGCCCGTCCACTCGGCGGCACTGTCCATGCGGCGGAACTGGAAGTACCCCACCGCCTTGCGACCGACGAGGTAGAACACCGGCTCGCGGCCCTCCTGGCGCAGCAGCTGCGCGAGTTCGAGGCCTTCTCGCAGGATCTGCGAGTTGAACGCGCCCGCGAGGCCGCGGTCGGACGTGAAGATCACGACCGCGGAGCGGCGGATCGTCTCGCGTTCGACGGTCAGCGGGTGGTCGACGTTGGAGTGCGTCGCCACGGCGGAGACGGCACGCGTCACGGCACGCGCGAAGGGCGACGACGCGCGCACACGCGCCATCGCCTTCTGGATGCGCGAAGCCGCGATGAGTTCCATCGCCTTCGTGATCTTCTTGGTCGTCTGAGCAGAGCTGATCTTCTGCTTGTAGACCCGGAGTTGTGCGCCCATTGTGCTAGCCCCGGCCCGCCTTAGCGGCGGCCCTTGACGATCTTCTCCTGGTTCACGTCGTCCGCCTGCGCCGCCGCGACTTCCTCGTGGCCGGGCTTGCCGATGGCCTGACCCTTGCCGGCCCGGAACTCGAGGATGAAGTCGTCGGTCCGCTTCGTCAGCTCCGCGACGGTGTCGTCATCGAGAACGTTGGTCTCGCGCAGCGTGTCGAGGATCGTGGTGTTGCGGCGGAGGTAGTCCAGCAGCTCCCGCTCGAACGAGAGCACGTCCTCGACCTCGATCGAGTCGAGCTTGCCGTTGGTGCCGGCCCAGATCGAGACGACCTGCTCTTCCACGGGGTACGGCGAGTACTGCGGCTGCTTGAGCAGCTCGGTCAGGCGCGCACCGCGGGCGAGCTGGCGACGGGAGGCCGCGTCCAGGTCGCTCGCGAACATCGCGAACGCCTCGAGCGAGCGGTACTGGGCGAGCTCGAGCTTGAGCGTGCCGGAGACCTTCTTGATCGACTTGACCTGGGCGTCGCCGCCGACTCGGGAAACCGAGATGCCGACGTCGACCGCCGGGCGCTGGTTGGCGTTGAACAGGTCGGACTGCAGGAAGATCTGGCCGTCGGTGATCGAGATCACGTTGGTCGGGATGTACGCCGAGACGTCGTTCGCCTTGGTCTCGATGATCGGCAGGCCCGTCATCGAACCGGCACCGAGCTCGTCGGACAGCTTCGCGCAGCGCTCGAGCAGACGCGAGTGCAGGTAGAAGACGTCGCCCGGGTAGGCCTCGCGGCCCGGGGGGCGGCGGAGGAGCAGCGACACGGCACGGTAGGCCTCGGCCTGCTTCGACAGGTCGTCGAAGATGACCAGGACGTGCTTGCCCTCGTACATCCAGTGCTGGCCGATGGCCGAGCCGGTGTAGGGCGCGAGGTACTTGAAGCCCGCGGGGTCGGACGCGGGAGCGGCGACGATGGTCGTGTACTCCAGCGCACCGGCGTCCTCGAGCGCGCCCTTCACGGCCGCGATCGTCGAGCCCTTCTGGCCGATGGCGACGTAGATGCAGCGCACCTGCTTGTTGACGTCGCCCGAGTCCCAGTTGGCCTTCTGGTTGATGATCGTGTCGATCGCGATGGCCGTCTTGCCGGTCTGGCGGTCACCGATGATGAGCTGGCGCTGGCCGCGGCCGACGGGGATCATCGCGTCGATGGCCTTGATGCCGGTCTGCAGCGGCTCGTGCACGCTCTTGCGCTGCATCACGCCGGGCGCCTGCAGCTCCAGCGCACGGCGGCCGACAGTGGCGATCTCGCCGAGACCGTCGATCGGGTTGCCGAGCGGGTCGACGACGCGGCCGAGGTAGCCGTCGCCGACGGCGACCGACAGGACCTCGCCGGTGCGGGTGACCTGCTGGCCGGCCTCGACACCGGAGAAGTCGCCGAGGACGACCACACCGATCTCATGCTCGTCCAGGTTCAGTGCGAGGCCCTGAGTGCCGTCCGCGAACATCACCAGCTCGTTCGCCATGACACCGGGCAGGCCCTCGACGTGGGCGATGCCGTCCGCGGCGTCGACGACGGTTCCGACCTCGGTGGCCGCGGCCCCGGTGGGCTCGTAGGCGGCGACGAAGTCCTTCAGCGCGTCACGGATGACATCAGGGCTGATAGTGAGATCTGCCATTGTTTTCCTTCGTTCAAGGGGCCTCGGCCCCGAAATCTCCGCGTGCGCGGGAAGTCTGTGTCAGCCGGCGAGCCGCTGACGGAGGTCGGCCAGGCGCGCCGACACGCTCGCGTCGATCACGTCGTCCGCGATCTGCACGCGCACGCCTCCGACGACGGTCGGGTCGACGACGGTGTTCAGCGAGACCGGCGTGCCGTAGCGCTTGGTGAGCGCAGCGGTGAGTCGCTCGCTCTGCGCCGCGCTGAGCGGTGCCGCGGCGACGACCGTCGCGACCGCGCGGTTGCGCTGGTCGGCGACGAGCCGCGTCGCACGCGCCAGCAGCTGACGCACGCGCCGCTCGCGGGGCTGGCGGATCAGGGAAGTCGCGATCAGCGTCGCCCCTGCGCTTGCGCGGCCCGCGAGGAGCTTCTCGACGAGCGCGCCCTTCGCTGCGGAGTCGCCCAGTCGGCTGCCCAGCGCGAGCTCGAGCTCGGGATTGTCGGCCACGGTCCGCGTGAATGCGAACAGCTCGGCCTCGACGTCGGCGTTCGCGTCGGCGATCGCGGCGGCCCGCACGGCGAGCTCCTCGATGCCGTCGACCAGATCGGCGGACGAGGACCACCGCTCGGCGACGGCGGTCGCCAGCAGCGATGCGGTCGCCGGCTTCACGGCCTTGCCGAACACGTCGAAGACGACCTTGCGGCGGGCCTCTGGCGACGCGGCGGAGTCGGCGAGCGCGCCGCTCAGCTGCGACGAGTCGCCCACGGCGCGCGCCACGGCGAACAGCTCGCCGGCCACGTCGAGGTCGACGCCCGACGCGGCGCGCAGCGCCGCCGTCGTCGCCGCCAGGGCCTGAGTGGTCGCGCTGCCCATTACGCCTTGGCCCCTTCGGACTCTTCGAGCTCGGCGAGGAAGCGGTCGACGACGGCCTGAGCCTTCTTGTCGTCGGACAGCGTCTCGCCGATCACACCGCCGGCGAGGTCGAGGGCGAGCGTGCCCACCTCGCTGCGCAGCGAGACGAGTGCCGTCTGGCGCTCCGCCTCGATCTGCGCGTGCGCGGTGGCGGTCAGGCGCGCGGCCTCCGCGGAAGCAGTCTCCTTGGCCTCGGCGACGATCTTCTTGCCGTCCTCGCGGGCGGCGTCGCGGATCTCACCGGCCTCCTGGCGCGCGGCGGCGAGCTGCGCCGTGTACTCCTCGAGGGCGGCCTCAGCCTTGCGCTGGGCCTCGTCGGCCTTGGCGATGTTCCCCTCGATGGCAGCGGAGCGCTCGTCGAGCAGCTTCTTCATCCGCGGAAGGGCGACCTTCCAGAAGATGACGAGGATGACGATGAAGCACACCGACGACCAGATGATGTCGTACCACGCGGGGAGCAGAGGGTTGTGCGCCGCTTCGGCGCCCTCCTCCGCGGCGTACGTGACAAGAGCGTTCAGCATCCTGTCTCCTTAGGTGAGGTCGTGAGTAGAGGTCGTCAGGATCACGCGTAGCCGAAGATGAAGCCGGTCGCGATGCCGATGAAGGCGAGCGCCTCGGTGAAGGCGATACCGATCCACATGAGCACCTGCAGGCGGCCGGCCAGCTCGGGCTGGCGGGCGACGCCCTCGATCGTCTTGCCGACGACGATGCCCACGCCGATGGCCGGGCCGATCGCTGCAAGGCCGTAACCGACGGTGGCGATGGAGCCGGTGACCTCAGCGAGAACGGTAGTTGCGTCCACGGGGGTGTTTCCTTTCGGTTGTGGGCGGCCCTGCGTCTTCCGGACGCAGCGCCGTCCCGCTTTCAGTGCTCTTCGGCGACCGCGAGCTGGATGTAGACCGCGGTGAGAAGGGCGAAGACGTAGGCCTGGAGGACGGCCACCAGGATCTCGAACAGGGTGAAGATGAAGCCGAACGCGAGGCTGCCGGCGCCGAGGATCGACCACCAGCCGCCCATGTCGAAGATGAAGAACTGCGTGGCGGCGAAGAACAGCACGAGCAGCAGGTGGCCGACCATCATGTTCATCAGGAGTCGGAGCGTCAGCGTGACGGGACGGATGATGAACGTCGAGATCAGCTCGATCGGCGTGACGATGATGTAGATCGGCCACGGCACGCCCGAGGGGAAGAGCGAGTTCTTGAAGAAGTTCTTCGGGCTCTTCTTGATGCCGGCGTAGATGAACGTCACGTAGCTCACGACCGCGAGGGTCAGCGGCACCGCGATGATGCTGGTGCCGGCGATGTTCAGGAACGGGATGATGCCCGTGATGTTCATGAACAGGATCATGAAGAACATCGTCGTGAGGATCGGCAGGAAGCGCTGGGCGTCCTTCTTGCCCAGCAGATCTTCGCCGATGTTGACGCGGACGAAGTCCAGCCCCATCTCGACGAGGCTCTGGAAGCGCCCCGGCACGACACGCATGCGGCGCGTGCCGAGCCAGAAGATCACGACGACGGCGATCGTGGCGAGGAACTGGATGAGGTGGATCCGGGTGATCGGAACACCGGCAAGATTGAAGAGGATCTCAGGGAAGAACTCATCGATCGAGGGCCCGTGGAAGACGGGGGGTTCATCCGTGGCAAAGGGGGCGATCAGGGTCGCAGCATGAATAGACAGCGCTGGCTCCAGCTTCGGGGCACCGGTCGAGAACCGTTGCGACGATGGTCGATGAGCGTCACTCCGCAAGTACTCGCTGAGCGAGTGGGCGGGCGCTCGTTCAGCCTATCAAACTTGTGAGGTCGCTGAATCCGCGGGCGGGCGGATCAGGACGCGCGCGGTTCTTCGTCCCGCTTGTCCCCCGTGTCGGGGTCGGTCGGAAGAGCCACATCGCTCACGTGCGGCACCCGCATGCGCAGCATCACCACCACGTCGATCGCGAGAGATGCCACCACGCTCGCCACGAGCGCGAGGAAGAAGACCGTGGGCTGGATCCACGGCTGCCCGCGAAGGACGAACAGGATCACGATGAAGACGATGAACTTGAGGATCCAGCCGCCCATCACGATGCCGAAGAACACCGGCACATAGAGCTCGTTGCCGTACCACCGATTGGCGATCAGTATGCTCGCCGCGGTGATGCCCAGGAAGACGGCCGCGACAAGCACGCCCGCGAGGGCGCTCCAGAGGCCGTTCGTGCCTGCGACGAGGAATCCGACCACGGCACCGATGACCGCCAGGATGGCGGTCACCGTGCCAGACCACACGAGGACGGTGCGAAGGATCGGGGTGCTGGAAACGGGACTGGGGCTCATCGGGCGTCCTCCTGTGCGGGCGCGGGATCGGGCTGCGGTGCGGGTTCGGGATCGGAAGACACCGACGCCGCGGCGAGCGGGCGGCGGTGAGAGGGAAGAAGGGTGACGACGAGGCATGCGGCGATGCCGACGATGCCGTAGAACACGCCGAAGAGGTAGTCCCCCGGCCACTGCAGCGTCGTGCCGATGTACATCAACAGCACCGAAAGGCTCACCAGCGCGGTCCACGCGTAGAAGATGAGCACGGCGTCGCGGTCGGTGTGGCCCATGTCGAGCATGCGGTGGTGCAGGTGCTTGCGGTCGGGCGAGAACGGCGACTTGCCCCTGCTCATGCGCCGCACGACGGCGAGGCCGAAGTCGAGCAGCGGCAGCAGCACGACGACGACCGGCAGGAGGATGGGGATGAACGCACCGAGCAGCTGCGAGCGGCCGAAGGCGTCGTTGTCGGCGATCATCGCGGGGTCGAAGTTGCCGGTGATGGAGATCGCCGAGCACGCCATGAGGAGGCCGAGCATGAGCGCGCCGGCATCGCCCATGAAGAGGCGCGCAGGGCTCCAGTTCAGTGGGAGGAAGCCGATGCACGCGCCGATGAGCACGGCGGCGATGAGCGACGACAGCGTGAAGTAAGTGCTCGAGCCGATGTCGCGGAACACCATGTAGGAGTACGCGAAGAAGACGAGGTTCGCGATGAGGCACACACCGGCGACGAGCCCGTCGAGCCCGTCGATGAAGTTCACCGCGTTCATGACGACGACGATCGAGAACACGGTGAGAGTGAAGCTCGCCCAGCTCGAGAAGATCGTCATCCCGCCCAGCGGCAGCGTGTAGATCTGCAGCTGCCCGAACCACGCGATGACGCCGGCGGCGAGGAACTGCGCGCCGAGCTTGATCATCCAGTCGAGGTCCCACAGGTCGTCGAGGACGCCGACGACCACGATGAGCCCGGTCGCGCCCAGCAGCGCGTACATCTGCTGCGGCTGCGCCCAGACGATGGAGAAATACGGATGCTGCGACGACACCGCGAACGCCGCCAGCACGCCCAGGAACATGGCGATGCCGCCGAGGCGCGGCGTAGGGGTCTTGTGGACGTCGCGCTCGCGGATGCCCGGATACAGCTTGTACTTGAGGCTGAGTCGCCACACCGCCCACGACAGGACGAAGGTGACGGCCGCCGTGAGGAGGATCGTGAAGACGTACTGCTTCACGAGCGGTCGGGTTCCGGCGCCTCGAGCGCCGCAACCGCCTCAGGGTCCGCAGCAACGTCGGCCGTGGCATCCGTCTCGAAAGCTGCCGGATCTGCCGCGGGCTCCGAGCCGGGGTCGGGTTCGAGGAGGTCGCCGAGCACGTCGCGCAGCTGCTCGCGGCTCACGGCGCCGTCGCGCAGCACGCGCACCCGGGGCTCGTCGCCCACGACGAGGCTGGTCGCGTCGATGATCGTCGAAGGGATGCCGGTCTTCGACGGCCCGTCGCCGAGGTAGACGGCGACGCTGTCCTTCAGCATCCCCTCCGCATCCTCGGCGGTGATGCCGGCCGCCATGCCGGTGAGGTTGGCGCTCGAGACGGCGAGGGGTCCGGTCTCTTCGAGGAGTTCGAGGGCGATGCGGTGCGCGGGCATGCGCACCGCGACGGTGCCGCGAGTCTCGCCGAGGTCCCACGACAGGGACGGCTGCGAGGGCAGCACGATGGTGAGGCCGCCGGGCCAGTAGGCCTCGACCAGACGCTCGATCGGTTCGGGCACCTCGGCGACGAGCGCGCGCAGCGTCGTGAGCCCGGCCACGAGAACGGGGGGCGGCGACTGGCGGCCACGACCCTTCGCCGCGAGTAGGCGCGCGACGGCGGCGTGGTCGAAGGCGTCGGCGGCGACGCCGTAGACGGTGTCGGTGGGGATGACGACGAGCTCGCCCCGGCCGATGGCCTGGCGCGCCTGGCGCATGCCGGTGAGCAGCTGTGACTCGTCACGGCAGTCGTAGATGGGGGACATGTCGCCCGCCAGTCTAGTTGTGAAGGCCCGGACGAACGCTCCGAAGCGGCGGCACGGTCAGGGGCGCAGCGCGGTGGTCGCGCGGTCGCGCATCGTGAGGTCGGGGTGCGTCGCGGCGGCGCGCCAGCCGTCGGCCTCGAGGATCCGGCGGATCGCCTCCCCCTGCCATTCGCCGTGCTCGATCACGAGCATGCCGCCGGGGTGCGCCAGGCGCATTCCCACCGCGCTCAGGATGCGGACGACGTCGAGGCCGTCCTCCCCTCCGTACAGGGCCGCGGGCGGATCGAAGAAGCGCACCTCCGGATCGCGCGGGATCGCAGCATCCGGAACATAGGGAGGATTGGACGCCACGACCGACACCGTGCCGTCGAGCTCCGGGAACGCGTGGGCCAGGTCGATGAAGGCGAGCGTCGCGTTGTCGGCGCCGACCCGCGAGAAGTTCTCCTTCGTCCATACGAAGGCGTCGACCGAGTTCTCCGCCGCGAACACCCGGGCGTGCGGCACCTCGGTCGCCATCGCGAGGGCGATCGCGCCGCTGCCGGTGCCGAGATCCACAGCGACGGGAGACACGGATGCTGCCGCCCGCAGGGCGTCGATCGCCAGCTGCGCGACGACCTCGGTCTCGGGACGCGGCACGAAGACGCCCGGGCCGACCCGCAGCTCCAGGTGGCGGAACGGGGCCGTGCCGGTGATGTGCTGCAGCGGTTCGCGCGTGACGCGGCGCGCGACGAGTTCGTCGAGACGGGCGGCATCCTGCGCGGTGAGCCGGTCGCCGCGGATCGCCGCCGCCTGCACTCCCCCGCGCCCGGTTCCGAGCACGAAGGCGGCGAGCAGCTCGACGTCGACGGACGGGTCGGCGATGCCGGCCTCGGCCAGGCGGGCGGCGGCACGCCGGAGAGCGTCGGAAAGAACGGAGGATTCGTCGGGAGCAGGCATGACCGATCCACTCTAGGCGGAGTGCTTCACCCGGCGGCGCGGCCCGACGGGTCGCGATCGCGCGGGGATCAACGGGCTGATCCGGCGGGAACCGGTGAAGATACCGGGGCGGGGCGAGGCTTTCGTCACAGAAGGACGCAAAGGAAAACGCGCCCCCTAGGCTGGTGCTCGATCCGCCGAGAACCCGCGAAAGGCCCGATATGACCGGCATTCATCCCGACATCACGTCCGCATTCGGCAACACGCCGCTGGTGCGCCTGAACCGCGTCACCAACGGCGCCGGCGGGAACGTCCTGGCGAAGCTGGAGTTCTACAACCCCGCCTCGAGCGTCAAGGACCGCCTGGGCATCGCCATCGTCGACGCCGCCGAGGCATCCGGCGAGCTGAAGCCCGGCGGCACGATCGTCGAGGCCACCAGCGGCAACACCGGCATCGCGCTGGCGATGGTCGGTGCGGCGCGCGGCTACCGCGTCCTGCTCGCGATGCCGTCCTCGATGTCGATCGAACGTCGCCTGCTGCTGAAGGCCTACGGAGCAGAACTCGTGCTCACCGACCCCGCCGGCGGCATGAAGGGCGCGATCGCCAAGGCGGAGGAGCTCGTCGCCGACATCCCCGGCGCGATCCTGGCCCGCCAGTTCGAGAACCAGGCGAACGTCGAGATCCACCGCAAGACCACCGCGGAGGAGATCATCCGCGACACCGACGGTCAGATCGACTACTTCGTCGCCGGCATCGGCACGGGCGGCACCATCACCGGCGTCGGCCAGGTGCTCAAGGAGCGCGTGCCCGGAGCTAAGGTCGTGGCCGTCGAGCCCGCCGACTCGCCGCTGCTGACGAAGGGCACGCCCGGACCGCACAAGATCCAGGGCATCGGCCCGAACTTCGTGCCGGCGATCCTCGACCAGGGGGTCATCGACGAGGTCATCGACGTCGAGTTCCCCGACGCGATCTCGACCGCGCGCGCCGTCGGCACGCAGGACGGCATCCTCGTCGGCATCTCGTCGGGCGCCGCCATCTGGGCGGCACTGCAGGTGGCCGCGCGTCCCGAGGCCGCGGGCAAGAACATCGTCGTCATCGTCCCCTCGTTCGGCGAGCGCTACCTGTCGACCGCGCTGTACGAGGATCTGCGCGAAGATTGACACGTCACGACGGCGCGCCGGCCAGACCCGTTCGGGCGCCGGCGCGCCGTCGTCGTCTTCTTCCGCACCGCCTGATCGAGGGAGCACCACGTGCCCGGCATCCATTCCGACATCACCACCGCCTTCGGTGAGACGCCGCTCGTCCGGCTCAACGCGCTCACCGAGGGCCTCGGCGCGGAGGTGCTCGCGAAGCTCGAGTTCTACAACCCGGGCTCGTCGGTCAAGGACCGCCTGGGCTACGCGCTCGTCGAGGCCGCCGAGGAGGGCGGAGAGCTGGCGCCGGGCGGCACGATCGTCGAGTCCACGAGCGGCAACACGGGCATCTCGCTCGCGCTGATCGGCGCCGCGCGCGGGTATCGCGTGATCCTGACGATGCCCGCCTCGATGTCGAAGGAGCGTCGCATCCTCCTGAAGGCCCTGGGCGCCGAGCTCGTGCTGACGGACCCCTACAAGGGCATGACCGAGGCGGTGGAGACCGCCCAGCGCATCGTCGCCGACACCCCCGGCGCCATCCTCGCGCGCCAGTTCGAGCACGAGGCGAACGCCGCGATCCACCGCAAGACCACCGCCGAGGAGATCTGGCGCGACACCGAGGGCCGCGTCGACTGGTTCGTCGCGGGTTCGGGCACCGGCGGCACGATCACGGGAGTCGGCCAAGTGCTGAAGGAGCGCAACCCCGACGTCAAGATCGTCCTCGTCGAGCCGAAGGACTCCCCCGTGCTCACCGAGGGCCGCGCAGGCGGCCACCGCATCCAGGGGATCGGCCCGAACTTCGTCCCCGAGGTGCTCGACCGCTCGGTCGTCGACGAGATCTTCGATGTCGAGTTCGACGACGCCATCGCGGTCGCCCGCGAGCTCGCGACCCGCGAGGGCATCCTCGCCGGGATGTCGGCCGGCGCCGCGGTGTGGGCGGCGCTCCAGATCGCGGCCCGTCCTGAGGCGGCCGGACAGCGCATCGTCGTGATCGTGCCCGACTCCGGCGAGCGCTACCTGTCGACCGCACTGTACGAGCACCTGCGCGAACCGGAGGCCGAGACCAAATGACCGACGAACGCATCGGATTCTTCGCGAGGGCCCGCGAAGACGTCGCCGCGGCGAAGCTGCGCGACCCCGCCGCCCGCGGCGGCCTCGAGATCGCTGTGCTGTACCCCGGCCTGCACGCCATCTGGGGGCACCGCGTCTGGCACGCGCTGTGGACGCGGAACTTCCGCTTCGTCGCACGCGCCGGGTCGCAGATCACCCGGTGGCTCACCGGCATCGAGATCCACCCTGGGGCGACCATCGGGCGCCGCTTCTTCATCGACCACGGCATGGGCGTCGTGGTCGGCGAGACCGCCGAGGTCGGCGACGACGTGATGCTCTACCACGGCGTCACGCTGGGCGGCCGCCAGCGCGAGGGCGGCAAGCGCCACCCGACGATCGAGGACGGCGTCGCGGTCGGCGCCGGTGCCAAGATCCTCGGGCCCATCACGATCGGGGCGGGATCCGTCGTCGGCGCGAATGCGGTCGTCACGAAGGACGCCCCCGCCGACAGCGTCCTCGTCGGCGTGCCCGCCAAGCCGCGCGCCCGCCGCGTCGGGGACGACACCCGCGCGCTGCTGACAACACCCGAGTACCACATCTGACCCTCCGGACACGGATGCTGCGGCCTGCGGCTGCGCGCCGCTGCTCGGGTCCGGCCGGGGTCACGCCGCGCTGCGGCGGTAGATCGCGGCTGCGGCCGTCCGCGACGGCGCCTCGAGCTTGCGCAGGATCGCCGACACGTGCACCGACACGGTCTTGACGCTGATGTAGAGCCGTTGCGCGATCTGGCCGTTGCTGAGCCCCTCGGCGACCAGCTCGAGCACCTGCTCCTCGCGCGCGGTGAGCAGTGAGCGTGACGCGTCGCCGGTGAGTCCGGCATCCGTCATCAGCGCGTTCGCGCGCGCGGCGAGGCCGTCCGCACCGAGCCCCTCGGCGTACGACGCGGCCGCTGCGAGCGCCTCGCGTGCTCCGGTGCGGTCGCCGTCGGCCAGGAGCGCCTCGCCGTGCCGCACGCGTGCATACGCGCGGATGTAGGCGGGCCCGATCGCGTCGATCGCAGCGGTCCACGGCCCTTCGCCGAGCTCGGCGGCGAAGACGGCCGCCCACAGCGGGGTGACCGGCCAGGCGTCGAACCCGGCGAGCACGGCGCGGTAGGGCTCGACGTCGGCGTCCTCGCCGTGTTCGCGCAGCATCGCGACGGCCCGGGCCGCGATCGCGGTCAGCGGCAGCGCGAGCACGCCGCCGGCGGGGGTCTCCCACGCCAGCTGCGCGTGGGAGAGGGCTTCGTGCGCGTCACCACGCGCGAGGGCGAGCTCGCCGCGGTCGTACGCCATGCCGAATCGCGTCTGGTACTCGTACGCTCCGAACCGGTCGAGTTCGAAGCGCGCCGCCTCCAGCGCCGCCTCGGCGCCGTCGATGCGACCGCGCCAGATCGCCAGGCACACCAGGCGCTCCCGGAGGAACGCGGAGTAGAGCCCCGGTTCCACCAGCGGCAGCAGCCCGCCGAGCTCCTCGGCCTCGCGAAGACGCCCGGCGTAGATGTGCGCTTCGATCACGTTGGCCTCGATCATCACGAGGGGCCCGAGATCCGCGACGTGCGAGCGCCCGTAGCCCATCCCCTCCTTCGCCACGGCCACCGCGTCGTCGTACCGGCCGACCTGCATGAGGGTGTTCGAGTAGTTGATGTAGTAGCGCATCATGGCGCGTACGAAGCCGCCCGAACACGCACGCGCCTCCTCGAACAGCGCGACGCCGCCGACATCGCCCACGCTGGCGCGGCAGGTCGCCGAGATGAGCAGCGCCTGGGCGACGATCTCGGCCGCAACCGGGTCTCCGCCGGATGCCGCCGCCGCGGCCGTGTCGCGCGCCTGCGCGGCGATGTCGTCGCCGCGGCTCTGACGCCCATTGAGCATATGGACACGCGCCGAGCTGAGCAGCATCCCTGCTCGCTGGACGTCGTGGCGCGGGTCGTCGCCGAGGATCGCGAGCGCTTGCTCGATGCTGTCGACGCCGTCCGACACGCCCGCCTGGAACTGGATCGTCGCCAGGTCACCGAACATCTCGGCGCGTCCGACGACATCGACCTCGGGCCAGAGGGCGATCGCCTCCCTCGCGAACGCGAGCGCGCGATCATTCCGGTTCGCCGACACGAGGGCGCCCGAGGTCCGGCGCAGCACCTCGTGACGCGGCATCCCGCAGACCGCCTCCGGGTCGGCCACGGCGTCCCACAGCTCGAGCGCCCGCTCCCCCGCCTCCGCCGCGGTCGACCATGCCGACGCGACGCTCGCCGCCCGCTGCGCCGAGACGGCCGCGGCGAGGGCACGGTCGGGCACGTGAGCGGCCCGCCAGTGATGGGCGATGTCGGCGAGCACTCGTGCAGTCGGCGGCGACTGCTCGAGCGCCACCGCGTACGCAGTGTGCAGGCGCGTGCGCTCGGTGGGCAGCAGTTCGGCGTACACGGCCTCCTGCATCAGCGCGTGCCGGAACGCATACGCCTCACCGCGGATCACCACGACCTGCGCATCCACCGCTTCGCGGACCGCCGCCTCGAGCACGACGTCGTCGCCGTCGAAGGCCGCCCGCAGCACCACGTGCTCCACCTCCACGCCGCCGGTCGCCAGCACCCGGGTGAACCGGCGCGCCTCGTCGTCCAGCCGTTCGTAGCGCAGCAGCAGCACGTCGCGCAGCGACACCGGAAGCCGCTCGCCCGAGAAACTGGCGAGCTCTTCGACGTAGAACGGGATCCCGTCGCTGCGCGCGGCGATGTCGTGCAGCACGCCGGCCGCCAGCACGTCGCCGTGCACCGCGGTGGCGAGCGCGCCGACCTCGGCGGGACTGAGGCGCGCGAGCGGCCGGTGGGTGAGGAGGCGGGCACGGTCGAGCTCGCCGAGCACCGGGCGCAGCGGGTGGGCCCGGCCGACGTCGTCGGTGCGGTACGACAGCAGCACGAACAGCGGCAGCACGGCCGTCCGGCGCACCAGCCGCGCCGCGATCTCGGCGGTCGTGCTGTCAGCCCAGTGGAGGTCCTCGATGATGACGACGAGCCGGTGCGTCCGTGCGAGCTGCGAGAAGAGCTCGACGACGACATCGGCGAGCCGGTCGGCGTCGCCGGGATCGCCGGCGAGGGCGGGCACGAGCACCCCGAGGGCGTCCGCGCCGGGGCCCGCCGCGTCTCGAACCGCGTCGACGCCGAGGCCGTCGACGAGGTCACGGAGGAGGTCGGTGATCGCCGTCAGGGGCGCCGGGCCCGAGCCCGAGTCGACGCATGCGCCGCGAACGACCACCGCGTCGTCGAGGCTCTCGGTGAAGTCGCGCAGCAGCCGCGTCTTGCCCATGCCGGCATCGCCCGATACGACGATGGCGCGGCCTTCCGCGCCGACGGCGTCGACCTCGTCGCGCAGCGCATCGAGGTCCGCCTGGCGGCCGACAAGGGGCACCCGGCCGATCTGCATACCGCCCATCATCCCACCAGCCTCACGGATGAGGCGGCCGCCCAGGATCGGGAGGACTCCCTATCGGGGAACCTCAGCTGCGGCGGTCCTGCACCTTGTTCTTGATGAACAGCGGCGGCAGCAGCCACGTCGCGAGCGCGGTCACGAGCCATACGACGAGCGTTCCGATGATCCACGCGACCGGACCGTCGATGCCGATGCCCGCGGCGGGGATCAGCACCGCGATGAGCAGCGCCACGAACGTCGACAGCAATCCGATGCCGCCGATCAGCGCGTTGGCGTGCCGCCGCGTGATCTTGAACAGCCAGGGCGCGAGCACGCTCTGCAGCACCGCGAAGATGACGACCGCGAGCAGGATCCCCCACCAGTCGTTCCAGTGCAGGAAGAAACCCGGAAGGAGCAGGTCGGCCGCGATGAGGCCGAGCGCCGCCGACACCAGGAAGATGAGGGCGCGGATGAGCAGCGTGAGCACGCTCGAAGCTTATTGGCGCAGCATCCGTCCTCCGCGGCGCGCCGCGCCCGCCTCTCCCGTTGAACGGGTTCACTTGCGCTGCGTGTACGTGGACCGGCCAAGAACGCGTACACACAGCGCGAGTGAACCAGTCGGACGGGTACGGCGGGGCGCTTCAGGAACGTGAGCGCAAGTGAACCGTCGGACGGTGCCAGAGCGGCGGGAAGAGGACGGGGGCGGCGCAGCGCGCCGACGCGTCAGGCCTCGTCGGAGCCCAGCGCCGCCAGACGCGCCTCTTCGTCGGCCGTGATGGCCGACTCGATGATCGGCTCGAGGGCGCCGTCCATCACCTGGTCGAGGTTGTAGGCCTTGTAGCCGGTGCGGTGGTCGGCGATGCGATTCTCGGGGAAGTTGTACGTGCGGATGCGCTCGGAGCGGTCCATGCCGCGGATCTGCGACTTGCGGGCGTCGGATGCCGCGGCCTCGAGCTCCTCCTGCTGCTTGGCGAGGAGGCGTGCCCGGAGCACGCGCATGCCGGCCTCGCGGTTCTGCAGCTGCGACTTCTCGTTCTGCATCGACACGACGATGCCCGTCGGCACGTGCGTGATGCGCACCGCCGAGTCGGTCGTGTTGACCGACTGGCCGCCCGGACCCGACGAGCGGAAGACGTCGATCTTCAGGTCGTTCGGGTCGATGTGGATCTCTTCGGGCTCGTCGACCTCGGGGAACACCAGCACGCCGGTGGTCGAGGTGTGGATGCGCCCCTGCGACTCGGTCGCCGGAACGCGTTGCACGCGGTGCACACCGCCCTCGTACTTGAGGTGCGCCCACACGCCCTGCGCAGGGTCGGACGAGGAGCCCTTGATCGCGACCTGCACGTCCTTGTAGCCGCCGAGGTCCGACTCGTTGCGCTCGAGGAGCTCGGTCTTCCAGCCCTTCGACGCCGCGTACTGCAGGTACATCCGCAGAAGGTCCGCGGCGAACAGCGCCGACTCGGCGCCGCCCTCACCCTGCTTGATCTCCATGATCACGTCGCGCGCGTCGTCGGGGTCGCGCGGGATCAGCAGACGCCGCAGGCGCTCCTGCGCCCCGGCCAGCCCGGCCTCGAGAGCCGGGACCTCCTCGGCGAACGCGTCATCCTCACGGGCGAGCTCGCGGGCGGCATCCAGATCATCGGATGCCGCCACCCAGTCCTCGTGGGCCTTCACGATGCGCGACAGCTCGGCATAGCGCCGGTTCACCCGCTTGGCGCGCGCCGCATCGGCGTGCACCGCGGGGTCGGAGAGCTCCTCCTGGACCGCGCGGTGCTCGTCGATCAGCGCCCGGACGGAATCAAACATCGCGGGCTCGGACATCGAGGCTCAGCGGATGCTGTTGTCGTGGTCGTGGCTGCGGCCACCGCCGTGCCCGCTCGCGGGCGCGGGAATCGACTTCTGCATCTGCACGAGGAACTCGACGTTCGACTGCGTCTCCTTGAGCTTGCCGAGCACGACCTCGAGCGCCTGCTGGGGGTCGAGGCCGGCCAGCGCGCGGCGGAGCTTCCAGGTGATCTTGACCTCGTCGGGCGAGAGCAGCATCTCTTCGCGACGCGTGGACGACGCGTTGACGTCGACGGCCGGGAAGATGCGCTTGTCGGCGAGCTGGCGGTTCAGGCGCAGCTCGCTGTTGCCGGTGCCCTTGAACTCCTCGAAGATCACGTCATCCATCTTGGAGCCGGTCTCGACGAGGGCGGTGGCGAGGATCGTGAGCGATCCGCCGTTCTCGATGTTGCGCGCAGCGCCGAAGAAGCGCTTGGGCGGGTACAGCGCCGACGCGTCGACGCCACCGGTGAGCACGCGACCCGAGGTCGGCGCCGAGATGTTGTACGCACGGCCGAGACGCGTGATCGAGTCCAGCAGCACGACCACGTCGCGGCCGAGCTCCACGAGGCGCTTCGCACGCTCGATGGCGAGCTCGGCGACCGTGGTGTGGTCCTCGGCGGGACGATCGAAGGTCGAGGCGATGACCTCGCCCTTCACGGTGCGCTGCATGTCGGTGACCTCTTCAGGACGCTCGTCGACGAGCACGACCATGAGGTGCACCTCGGGGTTGTTGATCGCGATGGCGTTGGCGATCTGCTGCAGCACGATCGTCTTGCCGGCCTTCGGGGGTGCGACGATCAGGCCGCGCTGGCCCTTGCCGATGGGCGCGACCAGGTCGATGATGCGCTGCGTCAGCTTCTCGGGGGCCGTCTCGAGGCGCAGGCGCTCCTGCGGGTAGAGCGGCGTGAGCTTGCCGAACTCGACACGCGCGGCGGCGTCATCGACCGACAGCCCGTTGATCGCATCGACCTTGACCAGCGCGTTGTACTTCTGGCGGCTGGACTGCTCGCCCTCGCGCGGCTGCTTGATCGAGCCGACGACCGCGTCACCCTTGCGCAGGTTGTACTTCTTGACCTGGCCGAGCGAGACATAGACGTCGCTCGGGCCGGGGAGGTAGCCCGAGGTGCGCACGAATGCGTAGTTGTCGAGCACGTCCAGGATGCCCGCGATCGGGATGAGGACGTCGTCCTCACCGATCTCGGTGTCGAACTCGTCGCCGGTCGCCTGACCGCTGCGGCGCTTGTTGCGCTGACGACCGCGGCCGTTGCCCTGGGCCGGCTGCTCGTCCTCCTGCGCGTCGGCCTTCGCGGGCTCGGCGGCGGGCTGGGCGTTCTGGCCCTGTGCGCCCTGAGCGTTCTGACCCTGGGCGCCCTGAGCGTTCTGGCCCTGGGCGTTGCGGTTGCGGCTGCGGCTGCGGCTGCGGCTGCGGCTGCGCGACGGGGTCTCGCCACCCTCGGCCTCGGCGTCCTGCTCGGTGCCCCCGCCCTCGGCCTCGGCCTCGGCGGGAGCCTCTGCGTCGGCCGCGGGGGCCTCAGCGGGGACGGATGCCTCCTCCGCGGCCTGCACGCCGGCCTCGCCGGGCGCGGCCTCGGCCGGTGCTGCCTCGGCGGTCGCGTCGGCCGGGGTCTCGGCAGGTGCTTCGGCCGTGGGTTCGGCCGGAGCGACGTCGGTGCTCTTGGCACGACGAGGCGCGCGCTTGCGCGGGGCCTTGGCCCGCGCGGCCGGAGCTTCGGCGGCGGCCTCAGCAGCGACGACCTCGGCGACGACCTCTTCGGCTACGACCTCGGCGACAACGGCCTCGGCGACAGCCTCCTCGGCGACCGCGTCCGCGACCGCAGCCTCGGCGACAGCCTCCTCGGCGACGGCGTCGGCGATGATCGCCTCGGCCACGGCCTCCTCGGCCGCTTCCTCAGCGGCCTCGGCGGCGGCTGCGTCGCCCGTGTCCTCGGCGACGATCGCCTCGGCGACCGCCTCCTCGGCGACCTCTTCCGCGGCGAGGGCCTCGACGACGGCCTCGTCTGCGACGGCGTCGGCCGCCTCAGCGGCCTCGACGGCCTCTTCAGCGACTTCCTCGGCCACGACGGCCTCGATCACGGCTTCCTCTGCCACGGCCTCGGCCTGGGCTTCGATGCTGTCGACATTCTCGACGGCCTCGGGCGCTTCCGCGCGCTCGTCGGCCGGAACGTCGGCGTGGATCTCGGAGATGGACTCCACGAGTTCTCCCTTGTGAAAAACGAACGATTGTGCACGAACGCACGGCGCTGCCGGGTGGCGTCTGCCTGCTTCGAACAGTTGTCACGCCTGTCGAAGCACCCGCCGACGGGGTGAGGGACCGCGAGGGTGCTCAGCGGACGTCGGCAGGTCAGAATGCCGTGCGGTGGTTTCGCAGATTTGCGACGGAGGCCAGATTCACGTCTTACGTGGAACCCTCCGCGTACTCCCTCACTGTACCACCCTTGAAGTCGACGGCGAGCATGAGCGCCTCCCACGGGGTGTCGGTCGCCGCCGCCGCGAGAGCGGCCGCCTCGAGGCGGCGTCCTGGACCGTCGGCGAGCACGAGCACGCTCGGCCCCGCTCCCGACACGACGGCCGCGAAGCCCGCCGCCCGGAGGCCGCGCACGAGCGCGTCGGTCTCGGGCATCGCGCTCGCGCGGTAGTTCTGATGGAGTTTGTCCTCGGTGGCCGCCTGCAGCAGCTCAGGGCTCTGTGTCAGCGCCGCGATCAGCAGCGCGGAGCGCGAGACATTGAAGACCGCGTCCTCGCGCGGCACATGCATCGGCTGCAGGCTGCGGGCGAGCTTGGTCGACATCGTGAACGTCGGAACGAAGACGAGCGGCGACACACCGCGGTGCACGAGCAGCTTCTTGTGCTGCGGGCCGTCCTCGTCGACCCACGCGATGGTGAGGCCTCCGAACAGCGCCGGTGCGACGTTGTCGGGGTGACCCTCGAGCTCGGTGGCGAGGCCGAGCAGGGCGTCGGACCCGAACTCGACGTCGCCCTCCAGCAGTCCCTTCGCGGCCAGGAGGCCGGAGACGACCGCCGCGCCGGACGAACCGAGGCCGCGCCCGTGCGGAATCACGTTCTTCGCGACCAGGCGGAGTCCCGGCATCCGTCGTCCGACCGACTCGTACGCGTACGCGATGGCGCGCACCACGAGGTGCGACGCGTCGCGGGGCACATCGGCCGCGCCGGCGCCCTCGACCTCGATCTCGAGCTCGCCTTCGGGCAGCGCCGTGACGTCGAGCTCGTCGTACACGCTCAGCGCGAGGCCGAGGGTGTCGAACCCGGGTCCGAGGTTGGCGCTCGTCGCGGGCACCCGCACCACCACGCGGCGGCCCGGCGCCGGAGCGACGGCTGCATTCACGCGGTCGCCGCCGCGGGAGCGAGCTCCAGGACGGATGCCACCTCCGACGTCGTGGCGTCGACCACCGTGGGCTCGACCTCCGAGCCGTCGGCGTTGCGCAGGGCCCAATATGGGTCCTTGAGGCCGTGGCCGGTCACCGTGAGCACGACACGCGCGCCCTGCGGCACGATGCCTGCCTCGACGCGGTCGAGCAGACCGGCGACGCTGATGGCCGACGCGGGCTCGACGAAGATGCCGACCTCGCCCGCGAGGAGCTTCTGCGCCGCGAGGATGCGGTCGTCGTCGATGGCGCCGAAGTACCCGTCGGTCGCCGCACGGGCCTCCAGCGCGAGGTCCCACGAGGCCGGGTTGCCGATGCGGATGGCGCTGGCGACCGTCTCGGGGTGCTTCACGACCTCGCCGCGCACGAGCGGCGCGGAGCCCTCGGCCTGGAATCCGAACATGCGCGGCACGCGGGTCGACACGCCGGCCTCGGCCTCTTCGCGGTAGCCGCGGGTGTAGGCCGTGTAGTTGCCGGCGTTGCCGACCGGGATGAAGTGGAAGTCAGGAGCGTCACCCAGCTGCTCGACGACCTCGTACGCGGCGGTCTTCTGGCCGTCGATGCGGTCGGGGTTGACCGAGTTGACGAGGTGCACCGGGTAGTTGTCGGCGAGCTCGCGCGCGATCTCGAGGCAGTCGTCGAAGTTGCCGCGGATCTGGATCAGCCGGCCGTTGTGCGCGACGGCCTGGCTGAGCTTGCCCATCGCGATCTTGCCCTCGGGCACGAGCACCGCCGCCGTGATGCCGGCGTGCGCCGCATACGCGGCCGCTGAGGCGGAGGTGTTGCCGGTCGAGGCGCAGATGACGGCCTTCGCGCCGTGCTCGATCGCGCGGGAGACCGCGACCGTCATGCCGCGATCTTTGAACGAGCCGGTGGGGTTCATGCCCTCGAACTTCACCCACACGTCGGTGCCGGTGCGGCGCGACAGCGCCGGCGCGGGGAGGAGGGGCGTGCCGCCCTCGCCGAGGGTGACCACGGTCGAGGCATCCGTGACGCCCAGTCGATCTGCGTACTCGCGGAGGACTCCGCGCCAAACGTGTGCCATGTCAGTTCTCCTTCAGAAAAGTCTTCAATTGCCTTCGACGCGCAGCACCGAGACGACGCGCTCGACCACGCCGCTCGCAGCGAGGCGGTCGACCGTCTCGCTCAGGTCCTGCTCCAGAGCCTTGTGCGTGCCGATCACCAGTCGGGCCACGCCGGTGGCGCCGTCGGCCGACTCCACGACGGTCTGCTCGACCGTCGCGATCGACACGCGGCCCTCGCTCAGGATGCCCGCGACCGTCGCCAGCACGCCCGGCTGGTCGTCGACCTCGAGAGTGATCTGGTATCGCGTGGTGACGCGACCGATGGGGACGATCGGCAGGTTCGCGAGCGTCGACTCGCCGACGCCCACGCCGCCCGCGATGTGGCGGCGCGCGGCCGACACGACGTCGCCGAGCACAGCGGAGGCGGTCTGCACCCCACCGGCGCCCGCGCCGTAGAACATCAGGTTGCCGGCCGCCTCGGCCTGCACGAACACCGCGTTGTTGGCGCCGTGAACGCTCGCGAGCGGGTGCGCGCGGTCGATGAGCGCCGGGTAGACGCGCACCGAGATGGATTCACCGGATGCCTCGGTCAGGCGCTCGCACACCGCGAGCAGCTTGATGACGTACCCGGCGTGGCGCGCGGCATCCATCAGTGACGTGTCGATCGATGTGATGCCCTCGCGATGCACGGCGTCGAGCGGGACGGTGGTGTGGAACGCCAGGCTCGCGAGAATCGCGGCCTTCTGCGCGGCGTCGTAGCCCTCGACGTCCGCCGTCGGGTCGGCCTCGGCGTAGCCCAGGCGCTGGGCGTCGGCGAGCACGTCGGCGAACTCGGCACCCTCGGTGTCCATGCGGTCGAGGATGTAGTTCGTCGTGCCGTTGACGATGCCCATGATGCGCTGGATGCGGTCGCCCGCGAGCGAGTCGCGCAGGGGACGGATGATCGGGATCGCACCGGCGGCCGCCGCCTCGTAGTAGACCTCGGCGCCCACCTGGTCGGCGGCGTCGAAGATCTCGGGGCCGTGCGAGGCCAGGAGCGCCTTGTTGGCCGTCACGATGTCGGCACCGGAGTTGATGGCGTGCAGCACGTACTCGCGCGCCGGCTCGATGCCGCCCATGAGCTCGATGACGATGTCGGAGCCGACGATGAGCGAATCCGCGTCGGTCGTGAAGAGCTCGCGCGGCAACTCCACGTCGCGCTTGGCGTCGACGTCGCGGACCGCGATGCCCACCAGCTCCAGGCGCGCACCCGCCCGGTCGGCGAGCTCGTCGGCGTGCTGTCGCAGCAGCGAGGCGACCTGAGAGCCCACGGACCCGGCTCCCAGCAGTGCGACGCGGAGGCGGCGGTAGTCGGTCACTTCGTCTCGCTTCGCTCGCTCAGTACAGGCATGCGCTGTTTCCCTTCCGTCGATGCGCCGGCGAGCAGGCGCCCGTCGTGCTCGGTGCTGAGGCCGGCGTCGCGGGCGAGCAGATCGTCGATCGTCTCGCCGCGCACGATGACGCGTGCCTCTCCCCCGCGCAGCGCCACCACGGGCGGGCGGGGGACGTAGTTGTAGTTGCTCGAGAGCGAGAAGCAGTACGCGCCGGTCGCCGGGACCGCGAGCAGGTCGCCGGGCGAGACGTCGCCCGGCAGGTATTCGGCGTCCACGACGACGTCGCCGGACTCGCAGTGCTTGCCCACGACGCGCGACAGCGCCGGCTCGGCGTCGCTTGTGCGCGAGGCGATGCGGGCCGAGAACTGCGCGCCGTACAGGGCGGGGCGGGCGTTGTCGCTCATGCCGCCGTCGACGCTCACGTACAGGCGCGTGTCGCCGCTCTCGAGCGCGACCGGCTTGGTCGTGCCCACCTCGTACAGCGTCACCCCCGCGCGGCCCACGATGGCGCGGCCCGGCTCGAACGCGAGATTCGGAACCGGGATGCCGCGCACCTCGCACTGCCGCGCGACAGCCTCGGCGATGCCGAGGGCGAGGGCCTCGATCGGCGTCGGGTCATCAACGGACGTGTACGCGATGCCGAAGCCGCCGCCGAGGTTCAGGACGGGCAGTTCGCCGCCCTCGCGAAGCTCGGCGTGAAGCTCCACCAGGCGGGAGGCGGACTCCTCGAAGCCGGCCGTGCCGAAGATCTGCGAACCGATGTGGCAGTGCAGGCCCACGAACTCGAGGCCGGCAAGCTCGCGGATGCGGGCGACGGCGGCCGGGGCATCCGTCAGCGTGAAGCCGAACTTCTGATCTTCGTGGGCCGTCGCGAGGAAGTCGTGGGTCTCTGCGTGCACGCCGCTGTTGACCCGCAGCAGCACCGCCTGCGTCGCGCCGCGGCGCTCGACGATCGCCCCGAGGCGCTCGATCTCGATGAGGCTGTCGATGACGATCGAGCCGATGCCGATCTCGACGGCGCGCTCGAGCTCGGCCACCGACTTGTTGTTGCCGTGAAAGCCCAGGCGCGCAGGGTCGGCTCCCGCTGCGAGGGCGACGGCGAGTTCGCCACCGCTGCAGACGTCGACCGCGAGTCCCTCTTCGGTGACCCAGCGCACGACCTCGGTGCTCAGGAACGCCTTGCCGGCGTAGTAGACGCGGGCCTGCACACCGTGCAGTGCGGCGGCCGCGCGGAACGCGTCGAGGGTGCGGCGGGCGGTCGCGCGCACCTCGTCCTCGTCGATGACATAGAGCGGTGTCCCGAACCGCTCGCGCAGGGCGGTCGCGGGGACGCCACCGAACGCGAGCACGCCGTCGGCGTCACGCGTCGCGGTGGCCGGCCACACGGCGGGAGCGAGCCCGTTCGCGTCTGCGGGGCGTTCGAGCCACGCGGGAGCGGCGGAACGGGGATGCGGGTCGGCGGACACGGTGGACCAATCGGTGGGAGCTTCGACGCTGGCCGTCCGGGAGCCCGGGAGCGGCTGTGCCAGGCCGGAGGGGGTCACGCACCTGGCGGTGGTAGCAGTCTAGGGCACGTGGCTCCGGCCCCCCGCGCCGTGTGACGCCCCACGGCGTCTCAGGCGCAGGTGCCGTTCTGCTGGAGTGCGGGATCGGTGGCGATGGCCCCGTCGACGTCGAAGTCGGCGACCAGGACGTCGCCGGTCACCTCGACGGCTGTGAGGGTCACGCCCGACGGCAGGTACTGCGCGATGCAGACGTTCCAGTCGCGCAGAACGGCATCCGCGAGACCCCCGAACTGCCTGCGCAGCGCATCGGCGGTCGCCTCGGATTCGCCGACACGGAGCGCGGCGGGCGTCAGCACGATGGCGCCGTCGGCCGCGGACGGTGCCAGTGCGACACCCACCGGGATGGTCACGCCGAACAGCTGCAGATCGATCGACATCGTCACGTTCGGCGCGGCGAGGCCCATCGTGTCGGCGGGGAAGCCCTCGACCGTGGCCAGGAGCGTGCGCAGCTGCGCCTCATCGAGCGAGACCGTCGCGGTGGCGCCGCTCATCTCGCCCGTGCCGCGCACGGCCACGTCGTGGGCGGTGACACTGACGTCACCGGTGACTCCGCCGAACGTCACGTCGTCCGACGCGATCGTGAGGTGGTCGACGGTGCCCGAGATCAGCTGAGGGATCACCGCGCCGGCGATCTCGACGTCGATCTGCTGATCGGCCGGCAGCGACAGCTGGGTGCGCACCTGCTCGCGGACGACGCCGGTCACGATCTGCCGGGCGATCGCCTCGGCGGCGAACCAGGCGGCGACGGCCAGCACGGCGACGATCGCGAACGCCACGATCCAGGGCCACACGCGGCGCGATCGCTCCGGTGCCGAATGCACCATGCCCTCCGGAAGAGGTTCGGTCACCTGCGTGTCGCCTCTGGCCATGTCTACATCCGCTCCGGGGCGGTGACCCCGAGAAGATCGAGGCCATTGCGCAGCACCTGGCCCGTGGCGTCGTTGAGCCACAGGCGGGTGCGGTGCACCGGCTCGACGGGCTCATCGCCCAGCGGGATCACCCGGCAGTTGTCGTACCAACGGTGGTAGAGCCCGGCGAGCTCCTCGAGGTAGCGGGCGACGCGGTGCGGCTCGCGCACCTCGGCGGCGAACGCCACGATGCGCGGGAACTCCTGCAGCGCGCCGAGGAGCGCCGACTCGGTTTCGTGCGTCAGCAGCTCGGGGGCGAACTCGGAGCGGTCGACGCCCGAGCCGCGCGCGTTGCGCGCCACGTTGTGCGTGCGTGCGTGGGCGTACTGCACGTAGAAGACGGGGTTGTCGTTGGTGCGCTTGCGGAGGATCTCGGGGTCGAGCGTGAGCGGCGAGTCCGCGGGGTAGCGCGCGAGCGAATACCGCAACGCGTCGGTGCCGATCCAGTCGCGGAGGTCGTCGAGCTCGATGATGTTGCCCGCGCGCTTGGACAGCCGCGCACCGTTGACCGACACGAGCTGCCCGATGAGCACCTCGATGTCCTTCTCGGGGTCGTCGCCCGCCGCGCCCGCGAGCGCCTTGAGACGGTGCACGTAGCCGTGGTGGTCGGCGCCGAGAAGGTAGATCTTGTGCGCGAAGCCGCGGTCGCCCTTGTTGAGGTAGTACGCGGCGTCGGCGGCGAAATACGTGTACTCGCCGTTGGAGCGACGGATGACGCGGTCCTTGTCGTCGCCGAAGTCGGTGGTGCGCACCCACACCGCACCTTCCTCGTCGAACACGTGGCCCTGCTCGCGCAGGCGGTCGACGGCCTCGTCCACCAGGCTGGGCTCGCCGCCCGACCCCTTCGCGTGGAGCGTGCGCTCGCTGAAGAAGACGTCGAAGTGCACGTTGAACTTCTCCAGCGACGCCTGCAGATCGCCGAGCTGCAGCTCGTAGGCGCGGTCGCGCGCGATCCTCAGCTGCTCCTCGTCGGGGAGCGACAGGAGCTCGGGCACCGCCGAGACGACGCGCTGCGCGAGATCGTCGATGTACGAACCCGGATAGCCGTCCTCGGGCGTCGGCTCACCCTTGGCGGCGGCGAGCACCGAACGGCCGAAGCGGTCCATCTGCGCGCCCGCGTCGTTGACGTAGAACTCACGGACGAGCGTCGCGCCGCTGGCGAGCAGCAGGCGCGCCATCGAGTCGCCGAGTGCCGCCCAGCGGGTGTGGCCGATGTGCATCGGACCCGTCGGGTTGGCGCTCACGAACTCGAGGTTGATGGTGTTCCCCCGCTGGGACTCGTTCGTCCCGAACGCCGCGCCCGCGTCGACGATGGTCTTCGCGAGCGCGCCTGCGGCCGCGGCATCCAGTCGGATGTTGATGAAGCCGGGTCCGGCGACCTCGACGTCGGCGACGCCGTCGACCTGCGCGAGACCTGCCGCGATGTCTGCGGCGAACTCGCGCGGGTTCGCACCGATGGCCTTTGCGAGCTTGAGCGCCGCGTTCGAGGCCCAGTCGCCGTGGTCGCGGTTCTTGGGCCGCTCGAGCGGCAGATCGGCGACGGTGAGCCCGTCAGCCGCACCGGGTCGTCGCGCCTCCGCGAGCGGGGCGACGACGGCGAGCAGGGCGGCGGAGAGGGCTTCGGGATTCATAGCCCGTCAAGTCTACGGGCGCCGCCTGCTCCGCCCCGTGCGCGGGCTAGGAGATCTGCACCAGGGCGCCGAAGTCGTCGGCGGCGGGATCGGACGCCTGCGGCAGCGCTTCGGGCAGGGTGTCGAGGCCGTCGAGGGTCGCGGCCTCGGGAACCACCCAGGCGTCGACGCGCAGGCGCCTGAGTCCCACGTAGCCGCCGTGGTAGCTGAGGAACGCGCAGTCCGCCGCATCGCGACCCGTCGCGATGCGCACGAGCGAGTTGCGGTTCGCGAGGCGCGTCGCGTCGATGACGTACCAGGCGCCGTCGAGGTACGCCTCGGCGACGGCGTGGAAGTCCATCGGGCGCAGCCCCGGCGCGAAGCACGCGGCGTAACGGGCCGGCATGTCCATCGCGCGCAGGAGCGCGATGACGACGTGTGCGTAGTCACGGCAGACGCCCTGGCCGGTCATCAGCGTCGTGACCGCGCTGTCGGTGCCCTGGCTGAGGCCGGGGGTGTATGTGGTGCTCGTCGAGACGAACTCCGAGACGGCCGCGATCAGGTCGTGGCCCGACAGCCCCTTGAACTGGCGACGGGCCTGCTGGAACACCTCGTCGGACTGCGCATAGCGGCTCGGACGAAGGTAGGTGATGGCTTCGAGGTCGCTCGTGCGGTTGCTCGCAGCCTGCCCGTCGACCGTCGCCTCGTACCGGATCTCGAGGTGGCCGGGCTCGCCCGTGAGGCGGTGCAGACGGCTGCCGGACTGGTCGACGATCTCCGTCGGCGTGTACACGCGATCACCCTGTGTGAACGTCAGCTGCTCACTCGAGATCGGCACCGCCTGGGCGGCGGCGATCTGGAAGATGAGGTCGACGGATGCCCCCAGTTCGAGGTCCATCTCAGCGGTCACGACGCGTTGCACCGAAGTATCCTCGCACGCCGCGCGGACTCGATCGCGCGGGGTTGACAACCTCTTCCTGGGATTGCTCAGCAAGCGGTTCCCACCCTCAGGATCGACTCTCACTTTTCCCCAGTTCACCGCCCGTGCACAGACCGCATCGGAGCATGACTTACCCTCTTCACATGCACGCGCCCGGCCGCACCCGAGCTCGGCGGCTCTGGCTCCCCCTGATGGGCGCTGCCCTGGCCGTCGCCGCGGTGTGCGCGGTGGCCGTTCTGCGCCCCTGGGGGGCACCCGAACCGGTGGCTCCTGCGGCGGTGGCCGAGGGTGACCCCGCGGTCGCAGCATCCGTTTCTCCCGCTCCCCTGGTGCTCGACGAGGGCGCGCGCGTGCTGGTGTTCGGCGACTCGTGGGTCTACGGCTCGGCGGCGACCGTGCCGACACTCGGCTTCGCGTACCTGCTCGCCGAGGAGCTCGGCGTCGAGACCGTCGTGAACGGCGTACGCGGCAGCGGCTACCTCAAGCCGGGCCTCGACGGGCCGGCGTACGGCGAGCGCATCGACGTTCTGGACCCGGCGCTCGACCCCGACCTCATCATCGTCGAAGGGTCCATCAACGACCGCAGGCTCTATCCGACCGGATATCGGGATGCTGTCACCGCCGCGTGGGACGCCCTCGAGGCCCGCTATCCCGACGCCGAGATCGTGATCCTCGGCCCGTCCCCGCAGGTTCTGCCCGTGCAGGACGCGACCCGGAAGATCGACGCCGATCTGAGCGAGCTCGCCGGCGCGCGCGGCTGGTGGTACATCTCCCCCATCACGGAGGACTGGATCACCGACGCCAACTACTCGAAGGTCATCGACACCGGTCCCATCGGCCGTGACCACCCCTCGACCGACGGCCACGCGTACCTCGCCGACCGCGTCGCGACAGCGATCGAGCGCATGGAGCAGCAGCCCGCGATCGTCGCGGACGCGCCCCTCGACGACTCTCCCCCGACGCCCTGAGGTGGCGGGGCCGACGCCGCCCGGGTGGTAGTCTCGATCGGCACGCCTCCGTAGCTCAGGGGATAGAGCGTTGGTTTCCGGTACCAAAGGTCGCAGGTTCGATTCCTGTCGGGGGCACGTACGCGAGGAGGCCGGCCCGAAGGGTCGGCCTCCTCGCGGTAGTGGCACCGCGCGGCGCGTGCTGGTCGACCTCGTCAGTACCGCTCTGCGGCGAGAAGGATGCGCAGGGCGATCAGTGTGACCCACGGGTTCGGCAGCGTCTTGCCGGTTGGACCCCAGTCGACGGACTCCACGTTGGATCCGTCATCGCTCACCCGGTACCACCGTGCGGTCGCGGGCCATCCGCCGCCGGGGAGCCGTCGAGACTCGAGAAGGTCCAGCGCCCGGTCGCAGCGCGGGTCGCGCAGGTCGTTCGTCTCGCGGAGTGCATCGAGCCCCGCCAGAACGTCGTAGTGCCAGTACGACGGAAAATGCAGCTGCACCGTTGAAGGGCGGAGCGGTTCGTCGACGGACCGCCGATAGGTGACGTGCCGTTCGAGGAGGAACTCGGCGGCTGGGCGCACATGTTCGCGGTGGTCGCCGTGGGCCACGAGGCCTCGCAACGGGAGGAACGTTTCGTTGACGGACGACATGTGCGCTCCGGTCGGCGGTCGCAGTTCCAGCCGCCGTCGGGCCATTGCCACTGTGCGAGACGATCGGCCAGGACGTCCACGCGCGGATCGCGACGGTAGCCGAGCAGGATCGCAGCCCACAGGGCGCCGCCCTGCTGCGAGGCGCATCGTCGCGCCCTGCCCGCCACGACGGGGACGAACTGTTGACCCGAGCTCACTCTCGATACTTCCCGGTCCGCGAGGTAATGCGGGGCGGTCCACTGAGCGAGCACTTCGTCGATGATGCGATCCACCTCCGGATCACCGCCGGGGCAGCCGAGCGTCGCGAGGTGCATCGCGACCCAGTGCGCGCCCTGCCACTTGCGGTACGTGCTCGCGCCGACCCGCGCCCGTCCCGCGAGCAGAGCTCGCACCCGGACGGATCCGCGGATGCTCTTGCGGAGGGTGCGCATGGACGGTGATGTCGGGTCCTCACCGCGGAGGTCTCGACGCGCCAAGAAGCGCAGGGACGCATCGTCGGATCCCGCGAGCGTGTCGCGGTCGGCGGCATACCGTCCCCTGACCACGCACCGACTGTATGCCCACCTCCACTGCCTTCGCGCCGAGCGCCCGCGATGTGTCCCTGGCACCACGTGCGATCTTCTGACACCATGCACGGCAGCGGGGTTCGCGCGCAACGAGGAGGTTCGCGATGCCCAGAGAGATCATCACCACGCCGGACGCTCCGAGCTCGCCGCTGTACAGTCAGGCTGTGCGCGCCGGCACGCATGTCTACGTCTCCGGCGTCGTGGGCTTCGACGTCGGCACCGGGGCCCTCGCCGGTGACACCATCCAGGAACAGACCCGCCAGGCGCTCGCGAACTGCGAGGCGATCCTGAAGGCGGGCGGGGCGGAACTCGAGGACGTGGTCGAGATCGGCGTCCTCCTCACGAGACCCGAGGACTTCGCCGGGCTCAATGAGGAGTACGCGCGCTGGTTCCCGTCGGCCGCACCCGCGCGGTACGTCGCGAAGCTCGGCGTCGAGCTGCCCGGGATCCTGGTGTCCATACGAATGACCGCCGTCACCGCGTAGCCGAGGTCGCGGCAGCGGTCCGCACCATTCAGCAGGGTCGGGCCGGCTCCGCTGGATGGTCGCAGCGAGGCTGTCAAGCCCGTTCCTCTCCGCCCCGCGCCGGCGCAATCTGGGACCCATCACGTGATGCTCGCCCGCACGAGAGGAGTCGGACATGGTGGATTCCACACCCGAGGAGAAGGACGACACCGGCGGCGAGGCCCTCGTGTTCTGGTCGTGGATCGTGTGCCTCGCTCTCGGCCTCGCCTACATGATCACGATCCCGCTGGTGGGGCGATGAGCATGCGCTCGGTCCGACCGCTCCGTGACAACGCTCTGAGCCTCGCGTTCGGTGCACTGTTCGTGCTCGCCCTCGCCGGCCAGGCGATCGCCGGATTCCTCGAGGGCAACGAGCGGCTGCAGGAGCACGGCCTTGCACCGCTCGGGTTCGGCGCGTACCTCACGTCTTCGGACTTCGTGGTCGACGTCGCCGAGAACTGGCAGTCCGAGTTCCTGCAGTTCACCCTGTTCATCGCCGCGACGATCTGGCTGGTGCAGCGCGGCTCCCCCGAGTCGAAGAAGCCGGGCGATGAGGGGCCAGGCAGCGATGAGGAGCAGCTCGTCGCGGAGCACGCACGAGCGGATTCCCCCGAGTGGGCGCGGGTGCGCGGCATCCGTCTCGCGATCTTCTCGAACTCGCTGCTGCTGGTGATGGGGGGCGTCTTCGTACTCTCGTGGCTGGCGCAGTCGCTCGCGGGCACCGTCGTGATGAACACCGAGAACGCCGAGCACGGCAACCGGCCATCACCTGGGCCGAGTACCTCGTCACTCCGGACTTCTGGAACCGGACGCTTCAGAACTGGCAGTCGGAGTTCCTCGCCGTCGGCGCCATGATCGCGCTGTCGATCTTCCTGCGGCAGCGCGGCTCGAGCGAGTCAAAGCCGGTCGGAGCGCCGCACCACGAGTCATCGGTGGAGAGCGAGTGACGTCGCAGATCCGGGCATGTTGCGGGTCGAGGAGATCCTGTCAAGGGCTGGCTCGCGTCCTCCGAGCAGAGGACCATGAGGAGCGGAGCGGATCGGCGTCCTCCGTTTTGCGACCCCCAGCGCTTCGGCCGCCGACATCTCCCCAGGGAGGCCCCTGATGGGCAAGTTGATCTACGAAGGGACCGTCAAGGTCGATTTCGACGACAGGACCCTGGCGCATCTTCAGCTGGTGATCGGAACCAAGCTGCGGCGGGGCGAGCCGTTCCACTTCACGTGGCGCGACGACGCCAGCATCGGCGACGGACGCACGACGGTGTGGATCCATCCGAGATGCTCGCTGGTGTACAAGTTCTACGGCAGTCGCAAACCGCAGCTGAATCCGGCATGGATCGACGCGCTGGCATACACGGCGAACTCTCCGACGGGGTTGTACCTCGTCCCCGAGCCGGCGATGCCGCACGCCGACGGTGCCGAGGAGCACGACCTCGCCGGCTGACGAGAGCCGGGCCCGAGGTAGACCTCCGCGGGCGACCTGTCAAGGCGCTTCGCGGGCACTGCACGACGGCATTGAGATGGGCCGCGGCGATGGGAGTGGTGATGAAGCGGATCGACATCTACTACGGCGGAGACCACTACAGCATCGGCGGGCGCCGCTTCGAGGACCTGCGCGACGAGATCGAGGCCGGGCTCGCCGGCGGCCCCTACTGGCTCGAGGTCAACGACGGCGAGGGCGAGATGCGCGTCGCCTATCTGCTGCTGATGCCGGGGGTTCCGCTCGCGATCATCCCGATTCCCGACGAGCTGCCGGTGCTGAGTCCCGACGCGATCTGGTCGGGCGGCGGTCCGCCCTTCGTCGGCTGACCGGCGCAACGGATGCTGCGGCCCCGCGTGACGTGGTCGCTCAGGCGTCGCGGTGCGATCTGCGCTCGCCGGCGGGCTCCGCCTCGTCGGGCAGCGTCGAGGTCGGGATGACGACGACGTCCTGCACCTTCCAGTCGAGGGCGGCGACCGCCTCGCGTGCCTCTTCGATCTCGCCGAGGCGCACGTCGTCGTGCGTCGGCACCACGAACACCTCGACGTGGAACACCTGACCCATGTCGCGCATGCGCACGGCGGCCTCGCGCACCCACGGCAGTTCCTCCACGCGGTTCGCGATGCGGGTGATGAGGGGATGGGGCCGGGCGTCGTCTTCCGTGCGGGCCCGCTGGTCGATGAGATCCAGGACGGCCGCGCGCGAGTTGCGCCAGCCGTCCCACACGATCCCTATCGAGATGAAGAGGGCGGCCGCCCCGTCCAGCCACCACAGGCCGACGCCGACCCCGAGCACGCCGACGATCGAGGCTGCCGTGGACGTCCAGTCGGCCTTGGCCATGTCGGCGTCCGCATAGAGCACCTTGTTGTGCAGCTTCGGCGCGAGCTTCGCCTTGGCGTGCCCGTAGAAGAACGGCCCGATGACGGTGATGGTCATCACGGCGACCATGAACCAGCCCAGCCAGATCGTCTGCCCGAACACGACGACCGTGCCGATCGAGGGGTGGTCCGCGCGCACCAGGCCGCTGATCGCCTCGTAGGCGAGGTTGCCGCCGACGGCCAGCAGCGCCACCCCGGCGACCAGATGGCCGACGCCCATGACGCGGTGCAGACCGAAGGGGAACGCCCGCGTCGGCGCTCGCCTGATGAAGATCAGCGCCACGAGGAAGGAGATCTGCGGGATCAGCGACAGCATGTCCTCGATCCACGCGGTCTTCATGGCCTGCGAGCCGCCCACGACCAGCGCGATCAACCCGATCGTGACGATGCTGTAGCCGATGGTGAACCACTCCCAGCGGATCGCGCTGCGCAGCGCCTTCTGCTGCGTCGAGGGGAGGTCGGTGCGGCCCATCGTCTTCACTGCGCCGCCTCCTTGTCGAGGTACCCCTCGATGGCCGCCTGCCACGCGTTCTCGCCGAGGGGCACCAGCAGCACGACGGGGGCGCTCGCACCGGGGATGGTGTCGTAGCCGCGGGTGACCGCGACCCTGGTCGACCACGGGCTCGCGTCGGTCATGCCGCCGATCGCGAGATCGAGGTCTCCCGCCTCGAGCCCGTCCACCAGATCCTCCTCGCTGCCGACCGTCCAGGTGACCTTCGCGTCGATCGACGCGGCGAATTCCTCGACGATGTCGGCGAGCGTGCCCCCGACGTCAGATCCGTCGATCGTCACGAGCTCCCCTGATGCCGACGCGCCGGCGCGCAACTCACCGCCGCGCACGCGATCCAGCGTCCCCTGCGGATCGCTCGGCACGGTGATGCCGCATCCCGCGACGCACAGTGTCAGGACCAGCAGGGGCGCACTCCACGCGCGACGCCACCGGCTCATGCCTCGAGTCTCATCCGACCCGGGGACCGCTCGGGAGCGCCTTGACCCCCTCGCACGTGCCTGCTAGCGCGCCGCTGCTGTCACAGCCGCGGCGAGGGGCGCGGCACGCCCTCGCGCCTCGCCGGGGCTCCGGCTTCGACGAGAGCCCCGACGGTGCCGGCGCAAAAACGATGATCCCCTCGGTGCCGAAGCGCCGGGGGGATCGTCAGTGCGATGTTGGGTTTCTGTGTTCCGGGTCCCTTTCGGGTCCTACGTTTCTGTTTTCTCTTCGCAAGATCGAATGTCCTCCTCACGGACCCCGTCGTCAAGTGTTCCCACGGAACTCGTCTCGATGTGAGGTTGAGGGTGAGGGATGCTGCGCCCCGGCGCAGATCGTCGGGGCGCAGCATCCGTTCGATCACTGTGCGAAGCGCTCCTTCATCGCGTCCATGCTCTTGCCCGCGCCGTGCGACTTGCCGGGCGAGCTGACGGCGTTCACGGTCGACGTGTCGAACGCGAACGTCATGACCGCCGCCGCGACGGCATCGGCGTTCACGTCGAGCGCGAACGTGTTGATGTTGCCCACGAGGTCGTAGTCCTCGCGCAGCGCGTCGTAGAGTGCGACGTCCTGACCCGCGCCGGCGAGGTTGTCACACGGCTGGTGGTAGCACGGGTCGTACGCGGCACCGGGGACACCGCCGTAGAGCGCGGCCTCGGCCACCGTCTTCGGCACCTCCGCACCCGTGAACAGTCCGCCCGCCGGGATGCCCACGGCGATGAAGGGGCCGTAGTCCGATCGTCCCGAGAACTCGCTGTCCTGCGACGGCAGACCGCGGCCGTCATAGAACGCCTCGAAGACGTCCTCGATCTCGGCAGACCCCTCCGGGATGAAGCCCGGTGCCGCCGTGCCGCCGGAGTTGTCACCGTCGTAGATGCCGAACATGTAGTTCGGCGACGCGATCATGTCGAAGTTGAGGTACAGCGCGATGTCCGCCGCCTCCTCGTCCGACAGTTCGGCGACGTAGTGCTCCGAGCCGAGCAGACCCTCCTCCTCGGCACCCCACCACGCGAAGCGCACCGTGTTGTTGGGCTTGGTCTTCTTCATCTGGATGGCCGTCTCGAGCAGCGCAGCGCTCCCCGAGCCGTTGTCGTTGATGCCCGCGCCGTCCTGCACGCTGTCGAGGTGCGCGCCGGCCATGACGGTGTTGTCGTCGTTGCCGGTCGCCGTCTCGGCGAGCACGTTCCAGGCAGGCCGCGGTTCGCTGTCGTAGTCGACTGTGACAGTGACGGTGGCGCCGGGCGTGGACGCGAGGTTCTCGCCGACGGCCGAGGTGACTGCCACGACCGGGATCGTGAGCCCGGTCGCATCGCCGATCATGCGGATCAATCCGGTGCGGTCGGCGACGCCGGGGCTCGCGGGCTGCCCCTCGTTCATGATGATCGCCGCCGACGCCCCGGCCGCCTGCGCGTTGAGCGCCTTGACGGCGAAGCCGCACGTACCCCGCTGGAGCAGGGCGACAGCACCGGCCGGGAACCCGGCGAAGTCGGCCGCCTCGCAGCCGCTCGTGTTGCTGTTCGGCGGAAGCGCGGCCGCGGGGATCACCAGCCCGACCGGGGTGAGAGACCCCGTCGCCGTGCCTTCGGGCGACCCGCTGTCGAACTCGTTGCGCAGGAAGTCCGTGCCGTTGACGAACGTCGTCGGCTGCGGCGTGACCCTGATGAGCTCACTGTTGTCGTCGACGTACGGGAAGGTGAACTCCTGCACCTCCGGCGTGTAGCCGGCCGCAGTGAGCTGCGCGACGACGTAGTCGACGGAGGCCCGGTAGCCGGGCCGGCCGGCCGCCCGGTCGCCGTACTGGTCCGCGATGTCCTGGAACGCCTCGAGGTGTGACATCACCCCCTCGAGCGTCACTGCCTTCTCGATCTTCTTCACCGAGTTGTTGTTCGGCGCCGCGTACGCGGGTCCCGCCAGTGCGACGGTGGACGTCAGGGCGACCGCGGTGGCGATGGCCCAGGCGCGCCTGGTTCTCATGGGCATTGTCAGCCTCTCCGCCGGGGACCCCTCTGTCACCGGCTTCCTGCGGGGATGCTCACACACGCGCGCCGCGCGTTCCAGACCGTGACCCGGGATTTTCATCGAGCTCTCATGATTGCCCGGGAATCCAGTCCGCCCATGCCGGCGACCAGCGCGACGCCGAAGCTCACCGACGGCCAGAGCTTCGTGAGGCCTGGGTCCTGCCGAGGGGTGGCCCAGACGGCGCAGTGCGGAGTCAGACCAAGAAGAGGCCGTCGAGCATGCCCGGGTTGTGCGCGTGGACGAGCACCAGGAACACGACGGCGTCGAAGAGCAGATGCACCGTGACGACATAGGCGAGCGAGCGCGTCTTCATGAAGATGAACCCCTGCAGCAGCGCGAACGGGATGGTGAGCACCGGCCCCCATGCCTGGTAGCCGAGCTCCCACAGGAACGACACGAACACCACCGACTGGAGGACGTTCGCCTGCCAGAAGGCGAAGTGCCGACGCAGCAGCGCGAGGCAGGTGCAGATGAAGAACAGCTCGTCCCAGATGCCGACCGCGCCGACGCCGACGAACAGGCGTGCGATGAGCTCCGGGGTGTCGACGACCGGCCAGTTGAGGTACACGCCCGAGGTGATGAAGTAGAACGGCAGGATCAGCCAGCCGAGCAGCAGCACGGCGATGAGCCACGTCCACTGGAACCGCGTCCACCGCCCGCCGCCGCGCCACGGGAACCGGATCGCGCGGTCCCGGTACAGCCACCGCGAGATCACGTAGGGCACGGCGACCGCACCGCCCAGCGCGAGCGCGAACCGCACGATCGCGAGGTTGTCGAGCTCCGCCTTGAGCGGGATGGCGCTCACGATGAGCAGGCCGACGGCGATGAGCGAGAGGTCGCGCACGAGCGAGGGAGGACGGATGCTGCCGCCCGGCGCCGAGGGCCGGGCGGCAGCATCCGTCCGCTCCGTCAGCAGCGCGACGGCGAGTCCTGCCGCCAGCAGCACCCACCCGAGCCACGGCACCCGCACGACGAAGAACGCCGGGGCGGCGAGGCAGACGAGCAGGGCGGGAGCGAGGCCCCACGACCACGTGCGGACGGCCGGCGCGGGCGGGGCGTCGGGATGTGCGGGCATACGCGGCGGCTCCGGTCGGGTCGGATCGGGTCAGTGGTCGAGCGGGTGGTCGATCTCATCCTTCGACATGCGCGCGACGACGTAGGCGAGCGCGCCGAGGATCAGCGGGATCACGCCGGCCGCGATGAAGATGACCTCGACCGGCACGACCTCTGCGAGGGGTCCGGCGAGCGCCATCGACAGCGGCATGAGGGCCAGCGAGACGAAGAAGTCGAGACTCGAGATCCGGCCGAGCATATGGCGAGGCACCCGGCGCTGGAGCAGCGTGCCCCAGATCACGTTGCCGTAGCTGAAGCCGAAGCCGACGACGAACAGGCACAGCGCCATCAGCCAGTACTGGTGCGTGATGCCGACGATCGCGAAGGGCAGCGTGCTGAGGCCCCACACGCCCATCATGACCGTGAGGTAGCGGCGCGGGAGCTTTATCGACGACACGACGATCGACCCGAGCACGCCGCCGATGCCGTAGATCGCGAGGAGGAACCCGAACAGGCGCGGATCCTCGCCGATGCGGTCGCGCGTGACGAACGGCAGCAGCACTTCCTCGGGGCCGACGAACACGAGCACCCACCCCGTCGCGAAGAGCAGCGTCCACAGCAGCCACGGCGTGCGCACCGTGAATCCCACGGCCTCGCGCAGGTCGTGGAGCACGCCCCGCACCCCCTCCGGGGCATCGTGCTGCTCGCCCGGCGCGGCGGGCGGCTCGGGGCGCACAAACAGCAGCAGCACGAAGGCCAGCGCGTGCGCCGCGACGACCACCCACGCGGCATGCGCCGGCGCGAGCACCGCCGCGACGATCACACCGGCCGTCGCCGGGCCCGCCGCCTGCTGGAGGGCGGGGCGGATCGCCCCCTCGAGCCCGTTCGCCGCGAGCAGCTGAGCGGGCGGCAGGATGCGCGGCAGGATCGCGCTGTACGCGGGGAAGAAAAAGCCCGCACCCGCACCCATCACGAAAGCCACGACCGCGAGGTGCGGGATCGTCACCGCGCCGAACACGCCCGCCACCGCGACCGACGTGATCGCGAGCAGGTTCACGAGCTCGACGAGGCGCAGCAGCAGGCGGCGCGGCACGCGGTCGGCCGCGATGCCGCCAGGGATCGCGCAGACGAGCAACCCCACAGCGTTCGCCGCAGCCACGGCGGAGAGCTCGACCGGCCCGCCACCGGCGCCGATGACGGTGTAGACCATGACGACGGCCCACATGCCCGCGCCGAAGATCGACAGCACGACGGCGCCGAACAGCATCCGGAAGTCGCGGTGGCCGAGGGGCCGGACGAACCGCCACGGGTCACGGCTCGACAGCGGCTCCTCACGAGGCGGAGGCTCGCGCGCGGAGTCGGGCGTCGGTCCCGGGAGCGGGACCGGGCCGGTCACGGGTCCGGTGGGTCCGCTCATGACCTCGCGACGCGGCGATACGACAGATCCCGGATGTCGCGTCCCACGCGCGCGCCCTTGCGCTCGAACGCGGTGAGCACGCGGCCGTCGAAGCGCGGCGCCCACTCCCCCTCGAACGTCGCCTCGAAATCCGGCGCCGCCGACATGACCTCGCGCATCTGCAGCGCGTAGTCCTCCCAGTCGGTCGCGAGCCGCAGCATCCCGCCGTCCTTCAACGCACGTGCCGCGATCGCGCCGAAGCCCTCCGCGACCAGGCGGCGCTTGGTGTGCTTCTTCTTGTGCCACGGGTCGGGGAAGAAGATCCAGAGCTCGTCGACGGATGCCTCGGGCAGCAGGTGCTGCAGCACCTCAGGCGCGTTCGCCTCGACGAGGCGCAGGTTGCGCGCGCCCGCCCGGTCGGCGTCGAGCATGGTGCGGGCGAGTCCGGCCCGGAACACCTCGATCGCGAGGAAGTCCGCGTCAGGGCGCGACGTCGCGGCGTGCACGATCGCGTGGCCCTGGCCCGAGCCGATCTCGACGATGAGCGGCGCTTCGCGCCCCCACACCGCCGCGGGGTCGATCGTCGAGTCCGGCAGGATGCTCGTGGCCGCACGGTCGCGCGGCACCTCGATCACGAAGTGCGGGGCGAGCTCGCTCCACGCGCGCTCCTGCGCGTCGGACATCCTGCCGCTGCGCCGTACGAACGACACCGGCTTCTCACGGAAGGTGCGGGGCTCGGGCGCGGGCGTGGCAGGGTTCGTCACCCCACCAGGCTACCCAGGGCGACCCACGAATCCCGCGAGAGTACAGCTACCGGGGGACGGTGACGAAGTCGATGAGCTCCTCGACGCGGCCGAGGAAGGCGGGCTCGAGGTCGCGATAGGACTTCACCGATGCGAGGATGCGCTGCCACGCCCGGGCGATGTCGGCCTGGTCGCGTGCGGGCCAGCCGAGCGCGCGGCACACGCCGACCTTGAACTCGATGCCGCCCGGCACGTCGGGCCAGCGGTCGATGCCGACGGCGCGGGGCGTGACGCACTGCCACACGTCGATCCACGGGTGGCCGACGATCAGCACGTGCCTGCCGTGGCGGCCGCGCGCGATCGCGTCGGCGATGCGCGACTCCTTCGAGCCGGGCACGAGATGGTCCACGAGCACGCCGTAGCGGCGCTCGGCCGACGGCGGCTCCTCGTCGAGCGCGGCGTCGAGCAGGTCGATGCCCTGCAGGTATTCGACGACGACGCCCTCCTCGCGGAGGTCGTCGCCCCACACCCTCTCGACGAGCTCGGCATCGTGCCGGCCCTCGACGAGGATGCGGCTGGCCCGCGCGACGCGCGCACGCGACTCCGCCGCCGCGAACGAACCCGAGGCGGTGCGCTTCGGGCCGGTCGGGGCGGCGGCGGGCGCGGGCGGCCCGAGCACGACGTCCTTGCCGTCGATGAGGAACCCGGCGCCCAGCGGGAACAGCCGGCGGCGGCCGCGGCGGTCCTCGAGCTCCACCATGCCGCCGGACGCACCGACGACGGCGCCGCAGAAGCCGTCGTCCGCCACCTCGACGACGAGATCACGGGATGCTGCCACCCGCGGCAGCTCCCGCACCCCGTGGCCCTTCCAGCCCGTGGCCAGCACATCGGCGCCGTAGCGATCGTCCATGGTCCTCCTCCGGATCGGCCAGGCTACCTGCCCGCCCGCGCCCGGCCGGGGAGCGACCCGCGCCCGGCCGGGGAGCCGTCCGCGTCCGGCCGGTGCGCGACCCGCGCCCACGCGGGGCGGCCACGCGGGGCGGCGCCCACGCAGGCCGCGCCCGGCGCAGCACGCCGGGAGCGCAGCATCCGTCCCTCCGCTCACTGATCCGGAATTCGGACAGTCGCCGCGTTTCCGGGCCATCGCGGGTGCGCGGGTCCGGAAAGCGTCAGAAAATCCGAATTCCGGATCCGCGAAATGGCGGCTGCAGATGCCTCCGGATACGTTCTCGGCGAACACACATGAGGCGTCGGGGCCGTGGGCTATCGTCGTATCCCCGCGGCTGAATAGACTCGCGGGAGGGGGAACCCGAGTCCCAGAGGGGGGATCGATGCGACTGCGATGGGCTGCAGCGCTGGCGTCCGCTGCGGTGGTCGCGGTCACGGCGATCGGCGCCGGAGCAGCGCTCGCGACTCCCCCGGTCACGCTCGGCTCGGGCTACGTGCTCGACGACGCCGACGTGCTGTCGCCGGGCGAGGAGTCCGAGGCGCAGAGCCGCCTCGAGCAGCTCAAGACCGACACCGGGCTCGACCTGTGGGCCGTGTACGTCGACCAGTTCTCCGATCCGTCGGCCGCCGCGGACTGGGCGAACCAGACCGCCGACGACAACGGGCTGGGTCCGACGCAGTACCTCCTCGCGATTTCGACCGAGGGCCGCCAGTACTACCTGTCGGCCGACTCGTCGGGGCCGCTGAGCGAGGACCAGGTCGCCGCGATCGAGCAGCAGCAGATCCAGCCCGCCCTCCGGCAGGACGACTGGCTCGGCGCCGTGGATGCGGCGGCCGACGGAATGACCGAGGCCGTCGGTGGAAGCGGCGCCCCGGGCACGGACTCGGGCGGCAGCGGATGGTTCACGTGGCTGCTCGTCGTCGTCGTGGTCGGCGTCGGCATCGTTCTGCTCGTGATGTTCCTGCGCCGCCGCAAGAAGGGCGCCGTGACCGCCGGCCCCGCGGGTCCGCCTCAGCCGAGCATCGAAGACCTCGAGAGACGCGCGTCGTCGATGCTCGTCGAGACCGACGACGCCATCAAGACCAGCGCGCAGGAGCTGGGCTTCGCGAAGGCTCAGTTCGGGGATGCCGCGACCACCGAGTTCGAGGCCGCGCTCGTGACCGCGCAGCGGAGCCTCGACGAGGCGTTCGGACTCAAGCAGAAGCTCGAGGACCACATCCCCGATTCCGAGCAGGACGCGCGCGCCTGGAACGAGCGGATCATCGCCCTCTGCGAGGCCTCCAACGCACTCCTCGACGAGAAGGCCGCGGCGTTCGACGAGCTGCGCAAGCTCGAGCAGAACGCCCCAGAGGCGCTCGCGCGCGTGCACGACGCGAAGGCGAAGGCGGCGGCATCCCTCGACCAGGCGGCGTCCCGGTTGCGGAGTCTGCAGACGGCGTACGCACCCGAGGCGCTGGCGACCGTCGTCGACAACCCCGAGCAGGCGCGGCAGCGCCTCGCGTTCGCCGACGAGCAGCTCGCCGCCGCGCAGGTGGCGGTCGGCGCGGGCGACGGCGGCGAGGCCGCCGTCGGCATCCGGGCCGCCGAAGAGGCCGTCGGCCAGGCGACGCTGCTCGAGGACGCCATCGACAAGCTCGCGACGGACCTCGCCGAGGGTGAGCGCAACGCCGTGGCCCTCGTGGCCGAACTCGAGTCCGACATCGCGGCGGCCTCGGCCCTGCCCGACGCCGACGGACGGATCGCAGGCGTCATCGCGTCGACGAGGCAGCAGCTCGACGCCGCCCGCGCCCAGCTCACCGGTGCCGCCAAGCGCCCGCTCGCGGCCTTGCAGAGCCTCGAAGCGGCGAACACGCAGATCGACGCGCTCGTGCAGGGCGTGCGGGATGCCGAGGTCCAGGCCCAGCGCGCACGTCAGATGGTCGGTCAGGTCATGATGCAGGCGCAGGCTCAGGTGTCGGCCGCCGAAGACTACATCACTGCGCGGCGCGGCGCGGTCGGCGCCCAGGCGCGGACGCGTCTCGCCGAAGCCGGCGCCTCACTCGCCCGTGCGCAGGCGCTGCAGGCGAGCGACCCGCAGCAGGCGATGCAGCAGGCGCAGCGCGCCGATCAGCTCGCGGGGCAGGCGATCCAGCTCGCGCAGAACGACGTGGGCGCGTTCGACGGCGGCATGGGCGGCATGTTCGGCGGCGGCCAGCAGGGCGGGCAGTCCGGCGGCGGCATGCTCGGCGCCGTCCTCGGCGGCATCGTGCTCAACTCCGTGCTGGGCGGGGGTCGCTCCTCAGGCGGCATGGGCGGCGGCATGGGCGGCGGCCTCGGCGGCATGCTGGGCGGCGGCGGGCGCTCGTCGGGCGGCATGCGACCCGGTAGCTTCGGAGGCGGCGGCACGCGCGCCCGCCGAGGAGGTGGCCGCTTCTGACCCGAAACCGCGCAGCCGCCCGCGCGCAGCGGGCCGCGGCATCCGTCTCCAGACCAGACTCACCGACCCCGAACTGAAGTCCGACAGGAAGGAAATCCGATGGCGAAGCAGTCCATCTTCGGTCGCATCTCGACCCTCATGAAGGCGAACATCAACGCACTCCTCGACTCTGCCGAGGACCCGCAGAAGATGCTCGACCAACTCGTGCGCGACTACACGAACTCGATCGCCGACGCCGAGTCGGCGATCGCGGAGACCATCGGCAACCTGCGCCTGCTCGAGCGCGACCACCAGGAGGACGTGCAGGCGGCCGCCGAATGGGGCAACAAGGCCCTCGCCGCCAGCCGCAAGGCCGACGAGCTGCGCAAGACCGGCAACACCACCGATGCCGACAAGTTCGACAACCTCGCCAAGATCGCGCTGCAGCGCCAGATCAGCGAGGAGAACGAGGCGAAGGCGATCGCGCCGACCATCGCGACGCAGAACGAGGTCGTCGACAAGCTCAAGGACGGCCTCAACGGCATGAAGCAGAAGCTCGAGCAGCTTCGCTCCAAGCGCGCCGAGCTGCTCGCGCGCGCCAAGACCGCCGAGGCTCAGAACAAGGTGCACGACGCCGTCAAGTCGATCGACGTGCTCGACCCGACGAGCGAGCTCGGCCGGTTCGAAGACAAGGTGCGCCGCCAGGAGGCCCTCGCCGCCGGCAAGCAGGAGCTCGCCGCGTCGAGCCTGGACCAGCAGTTCAACGCCCTCGAGGACGTCGGGGAGCTGACCGAGGTCGAGGCCCGTCTGGCCGCGCTCAAGTCGGGCGCGCCGGTGCAGGCCGCGATCGAGAACTGAGCCCACCGCTCGCCGAGGGGCGCCGGGTCCGCGCGGATCCGGCGCCCCTTGCGTATGCCGCCAGCGAACGACGAGCGGGACGGATGCCGCAGCCCGCGGTCTGCGCGAAGATGAAGGGATGACGCGTTACCTCGTGGTCCCCCAGTGGCAGGGAAGCCCGTCCTCCCGCGCGATGCAGCTCATCGACGGCGCCCAGGCGATCGCGGGAGACCTCCCTCGGGCCTCCACCACCGTGCTCGATGTCCCCATGGAGGCGGGCGAGTCGCTGGGCACGGGTATCCATCGCCTCAGCGCCCTGCAGCGCGTGCGCGGGATGGTCGCACAGGCGCTGGACGCCCACGACGCCGCCGCGCCCGACGAGCCCGTGCTCACGATCGGCGGCGACTGCGGCATCGCACTCGCCCCCATCGCGCACGCCGCCCGCCGCTCTCCCGGGCTCGCGGTGGTCTGGATCGATGCGCACCCCGACCTCAACTCGCCGGACTCGTCGCCATCGGGCGCCTTCGCGGGCATGGCGCTGCGCGCCGTGATCGGCGACGGCGACCCCGGTCTGGCCCTGCCCGCAGGCACGATCGCTGCCGAGCGAGTCGTCGTCGGAGGGGCGCGTTCGTTCGACGACCCCGAGCTCGAGCTCGTGTCGGAGCGCGGCATCGCGGCCCTCACGGTGGAGGCGCTGCGCGATGGCGACGCCCTTGCCGACGCGGTCCTGGCGACCGGTGCGGACGCCGTGTACGTCCACATCGACATCGACGCGCTCGACCCCGCCGAGATCGCCGGCAACGCCCAGCCCGAGCCGTTCGGGGTCACCGTGGCCGAGCTGACCGTCGCGGTCGCGCGGCTGCGCGAGCGCGTGCCGCTGGTCGGGGCATCCCTCGCCGGCTACTCCCCTGCGTCGGTCGCCGCAGCCACCGACGATCTGGGCGCGATCCTGCGCGTGATCGGGGCGCTGGCGTGAGTCCCATCCCCACGCCGCCCGCGGGGTGGCGCGCCGCCGCCGAGCGCGCCGTCATCCGGGGGCGGCGCATCGACGACGCCCTCCCCTCGTTCCTGCTGGACTCGCCCATCAGCCGCGTCGGGTACTGGTACGGCTGCGCGGTGGGGTGGGTCTGGGGAACGCTCTGGAGCACCGGACCCGTCCAGCAGCGCGAGGGCCTGTGGGTGTTCCGCGGGATGCCGCGCTGGACGTTCCCGCGCGGCGGGTCGTGCGTGGGCGGATGCTTCCTCACCGGCGACGGCCGCATCACCGACGCGCTGCTGCGGCACGAGGCGGTGCACAAGCGCCAGTGGCAGCGCTACGGGCTGCTCATGCCCGTGCTGTACCTGCTGGCCGGACGCAACCCGCTGCGCAACCGGTTCGAGATCGAGGCCGGCCTGGAAGACGGCAACTACGTTCCCCGCGGCGCGGCATGACCGGATGTCCCGGGGACTCAGCGGAGCGCGACCGGATCGGGTCCGGCCGCGCCGCTCAGCCGGTCACTTCTGCCCGTGAAGATGGGCGTTGCAGCCCCATTCCCCCAGTTCGGGGATGACGACGTCGGAAGCACCGCCGCCGTTCAGGCTGAGTGCCTTGCGGTCCGCCTGGTCGAACTGCCCCCAGTTCTGGGTCACTCCGCGCTCCACCTCTGAGCCGTCCGACTCGTGATCCTCCAGCCCGGAGAACGCGCACGGCGAGTTCGCGTTGCTCCGCGCGCCGGTCGGGTCTCCGTTGGCATTGAACTCACCCGCGAACGCGCCGCCCGCCGAGCCGAGCACGATGACGGCCCCCACCGCGAACCCCAGCATGATCTTCCTGCGCATGATGCGCCCCTTCCCAGTAGAAAAGGGCGGGCGTCGAGCCCGCCCGCCGCTAGCGAACTCCTCGACCCGGGCGCCGTCAATGGGGTGAATACCGGCCTGGTACCTAGGGTCTCGAGACCGCCGAGCGGCCTCGGAGAGGCAGGACGAGCGCGGGACGTCAGCGCGCGGTGGCGAAGCCGTATTGCGCGGGGGTGTGGATCGCGTCCGTGCGGATGCCGAGCTCGACCAGGTGGTCGACGATGTCGGCCGTGCCGAGGTAGCCGCCCAGCAGGTGGATGCGGGTCTCGTCACCATCGGTGCACAGCATCTCGTCGGCCCACGCGGTGACGGCGCGCGTCAGCGCCTCGCCCGAAGCGCAGCCCCGGCCGGTGCCCGGGGCGCCCGAGCGCTGCGAGCGGTCGAGCCACGTGACGACCATGCGGCTCGGCGCAGTGATCTCAGCCAGCCATGAGGCGTCAGGGACCTCGATGAAGACGCGGCCCGTCGAGCAGATCGGCAGGGTCGCGAGCACGGCCTCGAGCTCGGCCAGCGACGACTCGTCGGCCGTGATCAGATGCTGGACGCGCGTGTGACGCGACGCTCGGCACGCCGACGCGTTGTGCGCGGCACTCTGAGGCTGGATGTTCTGAACCATGACCCCTCCACTATAACCCCTGATGAAGGGTCGCCTTACCTCATTACGGACCGTGAAAAACGGATGCCTCGTTCCTAGGCGTCCCGCTGAAGCAGCACGCGGCGAAGCTCCACGATCTCGTCGTCTGCGAGCCCGTGCGTGCGCAGATACTCCGCGGCCGAGCCGTAGCGCTCGTCGACGTCGGCGAGGAGTGCGTGCATCACCGGCGCGGGCGAGCGCGCGACGAGATCCTCGACGTTCACCGCGCGGGGATGCATGGATCGGATCAGTGCGACGACGTAGCGATTGCGTCGCGCCGGGAGCAGAGCCTCCGTGCGCGCGTAGTCGGCGATGACCTCGTCGGCGTCGACGCCCGCTGCCGCCAGCGTGAGCGCGACGGTGACGCCGGTGCGATCCTTGCCGGCGGTGCAGTGCACGAGGACCGGCTGGTCGGCGAGGATGCCCCGCACCACCGCCACCACGTTGTCCGACGATTCGTCGACGATGAGGCGGTACATCTCGTCGAGACTGAGGTCGTCCCGGAAGAACGAGTCGACCGAGCCCAGGAACAGCGGCACACGCTGGGTCACGACGTCCATGCCCGCGGTGCGACTGGGATCGCGGGCGACCTCGTCGTCGGCGCGCAGATCGATGATGCGGCGCAGCCCGAGGCCGGCGAGGGCCCTCCCGCCCTTCGCGCCGAGCCGTGCCAGGTTTCCCGAGCGGAACAGGACGCCATAACGGGTGGTCGTCGCACCCGCGCGGAGCCCTCCGACATCGCGGAGGTTCACGGCGCCGGGAACGACGGGGTCGGAGAACGCCAGACGGCCCGGCCGCGCGGGATCCGACGGGTCGACCGGGTCGACCGACGGCGGATCGTCCGTCACCACGCCGCGCCCGCGGCGGCGTCCTTGTCTTCGCCGACGAGGTCGTCGCGGGGCGGCGTGCTGTACCGGCCCGCGATGGCGATCCGGTTGAACGCATTGATCGACACCAGGATCCAACTGAGGGCGACGTACTCCTTCTCGCTCAGCACTCCGCCGACGCGGTTGTAGACGTCGTCGGGGATGCCGTCCTCGTGGATGTAGACGTAGGCCTCGGCGAGCTCGAGGCCCGCGCGCTCCCGATCGGAGAAGACGCCGGACTCGCGCCATACCGGGAGCTGCGCGATGTCGTCCGCCGTGACGCCGGCGGCGAGCGCCCGCTCGACGTGCACCCGCACGCAGTACGCGCAGCCGTTGCGCTGCGACGCGTGGATCTGCACGAGTTCCTTGAGCCGGTCGTCGATGCCGTTCTCGGCGGCGATGCCGCCCACGGTCTTCGAGAAGGCCGAAAGCGCCTGGTAGGCGGGTCGCGCCGCCCGCGAGAGGTGCACGCGGTGTTCTGCCGTCATGACGCCAGACTACCGAGGGCACGCGGGCGCGGGGCCGGGCGTCGCCGGGGTGGGGCATGATGAGCGGGTGAGCGACCCCATCGACGAGTTCTCGTTCCTTCCCGAGCAGGCCGCGGAGGCCGGCATCGAGGCATCCGTCCCCCGCGGCGAGCGGCTGTCGCTCGCGCTCGCCGACGGCCGCACCCTGAGCGCGCTGCGCTACACCCCGGTGGACTCCCCCGACGCCACGCCCGTCGTGACGTTCCTTCACGGCGCGGGACTCAACGCCCACACGTGGGACACCACTGTCCTCGCGCTCGGACTTCCCGCGCTGGCGATCGACCTCCCCGGGCACGGGGATTCGTCCTGGCGCGACGACGCCGCGTACGTCGCGCGCGTCCTCGCACCCGACGTGGCCGCGGGGATCGACGCCTGGGCGGACGCCCCACAGCTGCTCGTCGGGCAGTCGCTGGGCGGGCTGACCGCCGCAGCCGTCGCGGCATCGCGACCCGACCTGGTGCGCGAGCTCGTCGTCATCGACATCACGCCGGGCCTGGATCCGAACGCCGGAGCACGGCAGATCCGCGACTTCTTCGCCGGCCCGGCCGACTGGGCGTCGCGCGACGAACTCGTCGACCGCGCACTCGCCTTCGGACTCGGCGGCGGCACGCGCCGCAAGGCCGAGCGCGGCGTCTTCTTCAACTCCCGCATCCGCTCCGACGGCCGCGTCGAGTGGAAGCACCACTTCGCGCGCCTGGCGAACGCGGCATCGGCATCGCCCGCGGCCGCCGCGAGCGCGGCTGCGCAGCAGGACGCGGTCTCCTCGGTGCTCGGCGAGTCCGGCTGGGAGGACCTCGCAGCCGTCGCCGCCCCGACGACGCTCCTGCGCGGCGAGCGCGGCTACGTCACGGAGGAGGACGCCGCGGAATTCGAGCGACGTGTGCCCGCGGCATCCGTCGCCGTCGTCGCGTCGGGGCACAACGTGCAGGAGGAGATCCCGCTCGAGCTGGGGGCACGGCTGCGCGCCATGGACGCCGTCGCATGACCGCTGCGGCGCCGGTGGGGAAGCATTAACGCTTCTGTTGCGTTCCGGGTAGCGGGTTGCCGAACGCCACCGCGGAATCCCTAGGCTGATACCCACCGGCAGCCCCGACCCCCCTGGGCAGCCCGGCGCCTCGCCCAGCACACGGGACGCTCCCCGAAAGGACATCCATGCTCCGTCGCACCGCTCTCGCCGCAGCGTCGCTGCTGGCCGCCGGTCTCCTCGTCCTCACCGCCTGCAGCGGTGGCGGCGGAAGCGCCGCGCCGACGACGCCCGGCGAGCCCGATCCCGACGCTTCGGTCGCGATCCGGCTGGTGCTCGAGCCCAGCAACCTCGACATCCGCGAGACCGCGGGGTCGGCGCTGGACCAGATCCTCGTCGACAACATCTACCAGGGCCTCGTCGCCCGCACGCCCGAGCAGGACGTCGTCCCCGCGCTCGCGAGGGACTGGACGGTCTCGCCCGACGGCCTCACCTACACGTTCACGCTGCGCGAGGGCGTGACGTTCCACGACGGCCAGGAGCTGACCCCCCAGGACGTCGTGTGGTCGCTCACCACGCGGCGCGACACGCCGGCGTGGCGCGACGCCTCACGTCTGGCGAACGTCACCTCGATCACCGCGGAGGGGCAGGACATCACGCTGACCCTCACCGAGCCCGACTCGAGCCTGCTGTGGAACCTCACCGGCCGGGCCGGCATCGTCCTCAAGGAGGGCGACACCGTCGACTACAAGACCAAGGCCAACGGCACGGGTCCGTTCGTGCTGACCCAGTGGCGCCAGGGCGACAGCATCACGCTCGAGCGCAACGACGCCTACTGGGGCGAAGCGTCGGGCGCCGCCGAGGTCGTGTTCGACTACATCCCCGACAACCAGGCCGCGCTCAACGCGGCGCTCGCAGGTGAGGTCGACGTGCTGACCGGGTTCGACGCGAACCTGAAGGAGCAGGTCGAGCAGAACGGCGACTTCGCGCTCGTGCTCGGCAAGTCCACCGACAAGGGCACGCTCGCGTTCAACCAGACCTCCGGCCCCCTCGCCGACAAGCGCGTACGCCAGGCGATCCGCCAGGCGATCGACCACGACGCCATCATCGAGGCGCTCGCGTCGGGCCAGACCCAGTACGGTCCGATCCCCGAGCTCGATCCCGGCTACGAGGACCTGTCGGACGTCGCACCGTACGACCCCGAGGCCGCGAAGGAACTCCTCGAGGATGCGGGCTACGAGGACGACCTCGAGCTCACGCTGACCATCCCGAACTTCTACTCGACGACGATCCCGCAGATCCTGGTCTCCGACCTCGACGAGGTCGGCATCACGCTCGAGGTCGACTCGGTCGACTTCACCACGTGGCTCACCGACGTCTACACGAACCACGACTACGACCTGAGCTTCGTGCTGCACACCGAGGCTCGCGACTTCGAGAACTGGGCGGACCCGGACTACTACTTCACCTACGACAACGCCGAGGTGCAGGACCTGTACGCCCAGTCGCTCGCGGCCACCGACGAGTCCGAGGCCGCGGACCTGCTCGAGCAGGCGGCCCGCATCGTCTCGGAGGATGCGGCGGCGGACTGGCTGTACAACGGAGCCTCCGTCGTCGCGATCGGCAGGAACGTCGTGGGCATGCCCACCGTCAACGTGAACGAGCGGCTGAACGCGGCCGAGATCGCCAAGAGCAACGGGTGATCCGGTACACGCTGACCCGATTCGCCCTGCTCCTGCTCGGGCTTCTCGTCGCCAGCGTGCTGATCTTCGTCACCCTCCGCGTGCTCCCCGGTGACATCGCGCACCTCATCGCCGGTGTGGGATCCACCCCCGAGCAGCAGGAGGCCATCCGGGAGCGGCTGGGCCTGGACCGCCCGCTCCCGGAGCAGTACCTCACCTGGATCGGCGGGCTGTTCCGCGGCGACCTCGGCACGTCCCTGCTGACGGGCACGAGCGTCGTGGACGAACTCGCCGAGAAGGCGGAGGTGACGGTGCCCCTCGGCATCCTGTCCCTCACGATCGCCGTCGTGATCAGCGTGCCGCTCGGTGTGCTCTCGGCGATGCGGCGCGGCCGCGCCGCGGGCACGGGACTCAGCGTCGGCGCACAGACTCTCGCCGCGGTGCCCGTGGTGTGGGCGGGAATGATGCTCGTCGTCGTCTTCGCGGTGTGGCTCGGCTGGCTGCCCGCGCAGGGCTTCCCGCGGTCGGGCTGGAGCGATCCGTGGGCGGCGCTGCGCTCGCTCTTGCTCCCCGCCCTCACGATCGGCATCGTCGAGGGCGCCATGCTGCTGCGGTTCGTGCGCAGCGCGACACTGCAGGCCGTCGGGCAGGACTTCGTGCGCACCGCCGCCGCGAAGGGACTCACCCGCGACCAGGCGCTCATCCGCCATGGCCTGCCCGTGGTCGGCCTGTCGGTGATCACGGTGCTCGGACTGCAGGTCGCGGGCATCATCGTGGGCGCCGTCGTGATCGAGCAGCTGTTCTCCCTCCCCGGCATCGGCCGCATGCTCGTCGCCGACGTCGCCGCGCGCGACCTGCCGAAGGTGCAGGGCGAGCTGCTGGCCCTGACCGGCTTCGTGCTCATCGTCGGGTTCGTGGTCGACCTCGTGCACCGCGTCATCGACCCCCGTCAGCGGGAGGCACCGTGAGCCCTTCGACGAGCTCAAGGAGCGTGCGCGGGACGGATGCTGCGCCCCCGGCGCCGCCCGCACCGCGGCGTCGGTCGCGGTGGGCGTGGCTCGGGCGGCTGTGGGCGCTGTCCACCGGGCGCTTCGGGCTCATCGTGGTCGCGGTCGTCGTCCTCACCGCGATCGTCGCCCGGTTCTGGACACCGTTCGACCCTCAGAACGTCGACATCGCGAACCGCTGGGCCCTCCCCGGCTGGCCTCACCTCCTCGGCACCGACGGCTCGGGCCGCGACATCCTGAGCCTTCTGATGGCCGGCGCCCGCACCACCGTGTTCGTCGCGATCGGCGCCGGCATCGTCGCGACGGTGATCGGCATCTCGCTCGCCGCGCTCGGCGCCCTCACCGCGCGGTGGGTGCGCGAGTCGGTGGCGGTGTTCGTCGACATCCTCATCGCGTTCCCGGTGCTGATCATCGCGATGATGATCTCGGCGGTGTGGGGCGGATCCCTGTGGGTCGTGATCTGGGCGGTCGGCATCGGCTTCGGCGTGAACATCGCCCGCGTCACGCGACCGGAGCTGCGCCGGGTGCTGCACAGCGACTTCGTCCTCGCCGGGCGGGCGTCGGGCCTCACGCCGACGCAGAACCTGTGGCGCCACCTCCTCCCCAACGTCGCGCCGGTGTTCATCGTGCAGCTGTCGTGGGGCATGGCGGTCGCCGTGCTCGCCGAAGCGGGCCTGTCCTACCTCGGATTCGGCGCGCCGGTCACCGAGCCGTCGTGGGGTCTGCTGCTCGCGCAGCTGCAGCAGTTCATCGCCGTGCACCCGCTGTCGGTGGTCTGGCCGGGCCTCGCCATCACGATCACCGTGCTGGGGCTCAATCTGCTCGGCGACGGCCTTCGCGAGGCCACCGACCCGACGCTCTCCCGCAGCCCCTTCGCCACCCGTCGCGCGCGTCTTCACATCCCGGAGGTGGTGTCGTGAGCCTCGAGGTGCACGACCTCACGATCGACCTCGGCGGGCGCCGCGTCGTCGACGGCATCTCGTTCGCCGTGCCCGACGGCGCACGCGTCGGCCTCATCGGCGAGTCGGGCTCGGGCAAGTCGCTGACGGCCCTGGCCATCCTGGGGCTCCTCCCCGACGGTGCGACCGCGTCGGGGAGTGTGCGGTGGAACGGCCGCGAGATCCTGGGCCTTCCCGATGCCGAGCTGGCAGAGCTGCGCGGCGACGAGATCGGCATCGTCTTCCAGGAGCCGCGCACAGCGCTCAACCCGATCCGCACGGTCGGCCGCCAGATCGCCGAGTCGATCCGCATCCACGAGGGGCTGTCGAAACAGGATGCCGCCGCCCGAGCGATCGCCGAGGCATCGCGGGTCGCCCTCCCCGATCCGCAGCGCATCGTGGCGCGCTACCCCCACCAGCTGTCGGGCGGCCAGCGCCAGCGGGTCGCGATCGCCATGGCGCTCGCATGCCGGCCGCGGCTGCTCATCGCCGACGAGCCGACCACGGCGCTGGACGTCACGATCCAGGCCGACATCCTCGAGCTGCTGCTGTCGCTCGCCCGCGACGACGGCATGTCGCTCGTCTTCATCACGCACGACCTCGCCGTGCTGTCGCAGATCGCCACGCACGGTGTGGTGCTCGAGCAGGGACGCGTGGTGGAGGAGGCGCCGGTGTCGCGGCTGCTCTCGGCTCCGGCATCCGTCGTCACCCGGGAGCTTCTGCGCGACGCGACCGCGACTCTCTGGCGACCGGAGGGAGCTCGCACCCGCGCGCCGGGGGCCTGGGGTGAAGCCCCGGAAGGAGGAGCATGACCCTGCTGATCCGCGGGCGCGGGCTGACGCGCCGCTACCCCACGCCGAAGACGCAGCTGTTCGAGAAGCGCACATTCACGACGGGCCTCGAAGACGCCGACATCGACGTGCGCGAGGGCTCCGCCGTCGGTCTCATCGGCGAGTCGGGCTCCGGCAAGTCGACGCTCGTACGCCTCCTGCTGGCCCTCGACACCCCCTCCGCCGGAACCCTGGAGTTCGACGGGCGACCGGTCGACGCGAAGGCCTCGGCGCGCTCCCTGCACTGGCTGCGCACGCAGACGGGGATCGTCTTCCAGGACCCGTACGCGTCGCTCGACCCGCGCATGAGCGTCGGGCGCATCGTCGGCGAGCCGCTGTGGGCACTGGGGATCGACGGCGACCGCCGCGCGCGCGTCCGCGAGGTGCTGGCGGATGTCGGCCTAGAGGCCGACATGGCCGACCGGTTCCCGCACGAGTTCTCGGGCGGCCAGCGGCAGCGCATCGCCCTGGCGCGCGCGATCGTGCACCGCCCGCGCCTGCTCGTCGGCGACGAGCCGCTGTCGGCGCTCGACGTCACGGTGCGCGCGCAGATCCTCGAGCTGCTCGGCGAGCTCCGCGCCCGCGACGGTCTCACGCTCCTCATGGTGTCGCACGACATCGGCGTCGTGCAGAACCTGTGCGACGAGGTCGTCGTCATGAAGGACGGCCGCATCATCGAGGAGGGCCCGACCGAGAAGGTGCTGCTGCAGCCGCAGGTCGCGTACACCCGGCGGCTGCTGGCGTCGATCCCGGTGATCGACGCCGGTACCGCCTGACCGCTCCGGGGGCGGCGAGGCGGCGCGGGTCGTCGGAGGCCGCCGATAGGTTCGGAGGATGAGCCCCGGAATCGTCCCCCCGTACCTGCTCGCCCGCATCGCCGCCGTGCAGGAGGAGAACTGGGCTCGTGCCGCCGACGCGGCGCACCGCACCCTCGTGGCGCCGCGGGAGTACCGTCCGGTGCGCTCACGTCTGCGGTTGTCGATCCAGGAGCCGGGCACGCTCGTCGCCGAGGCGACGCCCGCGCCCGACCGCGAGATCTCCGACGCGGAGCACCGCGAGGTGCTTCCGGGCACGCGGGTGCGCGGCGAGGACGACGCGCCGACCGGGGACGCCTCCGTCGATGAGGCGTACGAGGGTCTCGGTGCGACGTACGACTTCTGGTGGGACGCGTACGCGCGGGACAGCATCGACGGCTCGGGCAGCTCGCTCCTGGCGACCGTGCACTACGGCCGCGAGTACGACAACGCCTTCTGGAACGGCGAGCGCATGGTCTTCGGAGACGGCGACGACGAGGTGTTCCGGGGTTTCACGCGATCGCTCAGCGTCATCGCCCACGAGCTCGCGCACGGCGTGATCGAGGACGAGGGCGGCCTGCTGTACCGCGGGCAGTCGGGCGCGCTCAACGAGTCCATCGCCGACGTCTTCGGGGCCCTCGCCGAACAGCACCGGGAGGGACAGACCGTCGACGAGGCCACGTGGCTCATCGGCGAGGGGATCTTCACGGATGCCGTGGAGGGCGTCGCCCTGCGATCGCTCAAGGCGCCCGGTACCGCCTACGACGACGACGTGCTCGGCAAGGACCCGCAGCCGGGGCACATGCGCGACTACGTCGAGACGCGCGACGACAACGGCGGCGTGCACATCAACTCCGGCATCCCCAACCACGCGTTCTATCTCACGGCGGAGGCGCTCGGCGGCCACGCGTGGGAGCGCGCCGGGCTCATCTGGTACCGCGCGCTCACGTCGGGGACGCTCCCCTCCACCGCCGACTTCACCACGTTCGCCCGCGCCACCCTCGCGGCGGCGGCCGCGGAGTACGGTGAGGAGTCGGAGGAGGTCGACGCCGTCTGCGCCGGGTGGACGGGTGTCGGCGTGATCCCGGATGACCGAGAACCCGAGTCCTGACCCGATCGCGTCCTCCGCCGCGCCGCCGGCGGTCGAGGTCGACGTCGCGCGCACCGGCGGCATCGCCGGCATCACGCGGCGCTGGTCGGCGCAGCCGCCCGAGGCGGAGGCGCCCCAATGGATCACGCTCATCGATCGCTGCCCGTGGAGCGAGGCGGGTACCGCGACCGGCGAGCACGAGGACGATGCCCCCGCCGCCCCGCCCCGCCCGGCGCCGCGACGGCGGGATCCGATGCCCGACGGCTTCGTGTGGTTCATCCGCGCGACGTGGTCGGGTGCGGATGCGCGCGAGGCCGAGCTGCCGGACGACGAGGTCGTGGGCGCCTGGCGCGAGCTCGTCGACGCCGTGCGCGACTGGAACCGGCAGCGCTCCGGCACGGGTCGGCCGGGTCGCTGAGGATCAGCGCGCGAAGAGGCCCTTCTTCTTCGCCGGCTTGAGGGCCTTCTGCATGTAGATCGTGCCCAGCCAGCGGCCGAACTTGAAGCCGACGCGGCCCATGCGCCCGACCTCGACGAAGCCGAGCTTCTCGTGCAGGGCGACCGAGCCCTCGGCGCCCTTGTCGCTGATCACCGCGACCATCTGCCGGATGCCCACGGCTTCGCACGCCTCGATGAGCGCTTCGAGCAGCGCTCGGCCGAGCCCCTTGCCCGTGGCCGCCTGACCGAGGTAGATCGAGTTCTCGACCGAGAACCGGTAGGCGGACTTGCTCGACATCGGCTGCACGAGCGCGTACCCGAGGATCTGGCCCGACGGCGACTCCGCGACCAGGAACGGCAGCCCCTGCTTGGCGAGCCCGGCGCGCTTCTTGCGCCACTGCGCCACCGACCAGACGTCCTCGTCGAAGGTCACGACCGAGTTGGTCACGTAGTAGTTGTAGATCTCGCGGATGTCGGGGATGTCCCTGTCCTCGACAGGACGGATCGTGAACGAGAACGGACGCTCGGGCTCGGACTGCCGCTGCAGATGGCGCGGCAGCTTGCGGCGATCCTTCTCGTATTCCTCTTCCAGCATGAACTCTCCTCGATCTGCGGTCGGCCGGCGGCCCTACGCAGGCAGCCGCCAGTCGACGGGGTCGGCTCCCTGCTGGGCGAGCAGCTCGTTGGCCCGCGAGAACGGCCGCGAGCCGAAGAACCCCCGGCTCGCCGAGAGCGGCGACGGATGCGCCGATTCGATGATCGGCGTGGCGCCCAGCAGCGGCCGCAGGTTCGCTGCATCCCGCCCCCACAGGATCGCCACGAGGGGCCTGCCCCGCGCGACGAGTGTGCGGATCGCGTGCTCGGTCACCTTCTCCCAGCCCCAGCCGCGGTGGGATGCCGGCGCCCCAGGCGCGACCGTGAGCACGCGGTTGAGCAGCATGACGCCCTGGTCGCTCCAGGCGGACAGGTCGCCGTGCGGGGCGCGCGGAATGCCGAGGTCCGACTCCAGCTCCTGATAGATGTTGCCGAGGCTCCGCGGCAGCGGGCGCACGTGCGCGTCGACCGCGAAGGACAACCCGATCGGATGCCCCGGCGTGGGGTACGGGTCCTGCCCCACGATGAGCACCTTGACGTCGGGCAGCGGTCGCTGGAACGCGCGCAGCACGCGGTCGCCGGCCGGGAGGTACTGCCGCCCGGCGGCGACCTCGGCGCGGAGCCGCTCTCCGAGCGCCGCGATGTCGGTGCCGACCGGGGCGAGCGCTGTCGACCACTCCGGGTCGATGAGTCCCGCGTCCGCGAGCTCGGGCAGGGTCATCGCCATGTCAGACCCGCTCCGCCGTCGTCGTCATGACGAGTTCGAGCCCGCCGTCCATCGGCGCCGCCTCGAAGCTCACGGTCGCCGCCACCAGTTCATGAAGCGATGCGACGTGAGTGCCGCCGCACGGGATCCGGGCCTCGGCCCCGGGCAGCTCGCACACCCACGCGCGGCGGTCGGCGAGTGCCTCGCCGTCGCGCTCGATGCGCACGGCGCCGCCGGCGGCGATCCACTCGGCCAGCTGCGCATCCACTCGAGCCGCGAGCGCGTCGAGGTCGTCGAGCGCCGCGGGATCGAACCCCTTGCGCCGGAGCGACTTGCCGATGCGGTACACGTCGCGCGAGCCGTCCGGCAGGATCCGCGACTCCTGGATCGCGAGCGCGTCGAATGCGGGCGCACCGAGCGCGTCGGTCTGCACCTCTTTGCGCCACGCGCCGGCCAACGCCGCGTCGAAGGCGAGCGAGGCCAGATGGCACGCGGTGTGCCCCGCAGACAGGGCGGCGCGGTAGGCGGCATCGACCGTCACGTCCACGGTGTCGCCCACCGCGACCCCGGCGCCGCTCTCGACGATGTGCGCGACGACGAACGTCCACCCGTCGGTGCCGGTGCGCACCGGGACGTCGGGGCCGAGCAGCAGGCCGTCGCCCTGGGTCGCGCCGACGACCGCGTCGATCACGGAGAGTTCGGCGTCGCCGACCCGAAGCATGCCGCGGTCGGCGGGCTGGTCGGGCCACGCGGTGTCGACCGGGTGGAACGCGGTCTCGTCGAGCACGACGGCCCACCGCCCTTCCCCGGCGTCGGCGACATGGACCACGGTGCCGCGGGATGAGACGGCGCCGGCCGGGTACGTGACGACGGTGCCGTCGGTGAGGGTCACAGCTCCTCCGTGCCGCGCGGGCGCAGCGGACCGCGCGCGAGGAGGAACTGCGCCGACTGCGCGACCGGGCGCATCGTGATGAGGTCGAGGTTGACGTGTCCGGGAGCGTTGAGGGCGTAGGCGATGACGTCCGCGACGTCGTCGGCGGTCAGCGGGTTCTGGACCCCGTCATACACGCGCTCCGCGGCCACGCTGTCGCCGCCGAGGCGGTTGAGGGTGAACTCCGGCGTGTGCACCATGCCCGGCGCGACCTCGATCACGCGGATCGGCTCGCCGTTGAGCTCGAGCCGGAGGGCGTGCGCGAGCATCGCCTCGCCGGCTTTGGCGGCGTTGTAGCCCGCGCCGCCGGCGTAGGCGGTCTGCGCGGCGGTGGAGGTGACGAAGAGGGTGTCGGCGTGACCGTCGGATGCCGCGGCCCGGCGCAGCTGCGGCATCAGCGCTGCGACCAGCCGCTGTGCCGAGAGCACATTGGCGTCGAACATCCACTGCCAGTCCTCGACCCGGCCGTCCTCGACGCGGTCGGTGCCGCGCGCCCCGCCGGCGACGTGGACCAGCGCGTGCACGGGGCCCGAATCCGCCAGGAATCCGGTGAGCGCTTCGACGTCGGCATCCGTCGTCAGGTCCGCCGCGAACGCGACAGCGCCGGTCTCGGCTTCGAGCGCGGCGAGCCGATCGGCTCGTCGTGCGACGCCGACCACGTCCCATCCGCTCGCGCGCAGCGCGCGCACCGCCGCCTCGCCGATCCCCGAGCTCGCCCCGGTCACCACCGCACGTCTGTTCGCCATACCGACAACGCTACCCACGTCGCGCCCGACGGCACTCCCCGACCGGGAATCCGTGGCCGGAGCGCGTTACGTCACATTTCCCCGACGTTGTTGACAACCCCGGGTTCTCCGTACTCTCGAACCCGGCTGGGGGGCACGCTCCCGGCATCCGATCCCGCAGGAGCAGGCCATGTCCGCACCCGAGAACTGGCGTTTCGAGACCAAGCAGATCCACTCGGGGGCTCAGCCCGACCCGGTGACCAAGGCTCGCGCGACGCCGATCTATCAGACCACGTCGTACGTCTTCGACAACGCCGACCACGCGGCGAACCTCTTCGCGCTCGCGGAGTTCGGCAACATCTACACCCGCATCCAGAACCCGACGCAGGCGGTCGTCGAGGAGCGCCTCGCCGCGCTCGAGGGGGGCACCGGCGCCCTGCTGCTCGCGAGCGGCCAGGCTGCGGCCACGTTCGCGGTGCTCAACATCGCCGAGGCGGGCGACCACATCGTGTCGTCGAGCTCCATCTACGGCGGTACGTACAACCTCTTCAAGTACACGCTCGCCAAGCTCGGCATCGAGGTCACCTTCGTCGAGAACCAGGACGACCTCGAGGAGTGGCGCCGCGCCGTCCGCCCGAACACGAAGCTGTTCTTCGCCGAGACCATCGGCAACCCCAAGATCAACGTGCTCGACATCCGCGGCGTCGCCGACGTCGCCCACGAGAACGGCGTTCCGCTCATCGTCGACAACACGATCGCGACCCCGTACCTCATCAAGCCGTTCGAGCACGGCGCCGACATCGTCGTCCACTCGGCCACCAAGTTCCTCGGTGGCCACGGCACCACCATCGGCGGCGTGATCGTCGACGGCGGCACGTTCGAGTGGTCGAAGAACGTCGAAAAGTTCCCCGGCCTCACCGTTCCGGACCCCTCGTACCACGGCGCGTCCTACACGGCCGCGGTGGGCGACGGCCTCGCCTACATCATCAAGGCGCGCGTGCAGCTGCTGCGCGACCTCGGATCGGCGATCTCGCCGAACAGCGCATGGCTGCTCATCCAGGGCATCGAGACCCTGTCGCTGCGCGTCGAGCGTCACGTGCAGAACGCGCAGGAGATCGCGGAGTGGCTGGAGAACCACTCCGACGTCGCCTCGGTCAACTACTCGGGTCTGCCGACCTCGCCGTGGTACGCCGCGGCGAACACCTACGCCCCGAAGGGCGTCGGTGCGGTGCTGTCGTTCGAGCTCAAGGGCGGTGTCGAGGCGGGCCGCGAGTTCGTCAACTCGCTGGCGCTCTTCAGCCACCTGGCCAACATCGGCGACGTGCGCTCGCTGGTCATCCACCCGGCGTCGACGACGCACTCGCAGCTCACGCCCGAGCAGCAGCTCACCACGGGTGTCACGCCGGGTCTCGTTCGCCTCTCGGTGGGTCTCGAGAACATCGACGACCTCAAGGCCGACCTCGAGCAGGCGCTCGCCGCGGCTCGACGCGTGTCGGAGGCAGCTCGCGCCTGATCCCTTCCTCGGGATACGGATGCCGTGTACCCGCGCCGTGCGCGGGCACGCGGCATCCGTCATTCCCGGTCGGTGTCGGGCTCGTCCGCGAGGTCGGCCGCCAGCTCCTCGGCAGTGAGGTGCGCACCCGGAACCGGACGCGGCAGCGTCGGCGCGACGTCGTCCGTGTGCCAGGGCCGCTGATCGCCTTCGGCGACATCGCTCTCGGCCGCGTCGAAGATGACGTCGGTGTCGTGATCGAGGTCGTGCTCCTGCGGCGGCACCGCCGCACGGGGCTCGTGGGCGGGCATGAACGGCTCAGCGGTCGACATGCGCGCATTCTGCCATGCGCGGTGTAACAGACGGCACCACCCCGCATGCGCACGCGAGAATGGACGAATGGACTGGCAGACCTCCGAAGACACGGTGCCGAGCGCGCCCGTGACGGAGGCCGACGCGCGCCTGCTGCTGGGCCGCCCTCCGTCGACCGGTGCGTGGCGCGACGGCGACCCGCTGGGCGAACGCCACTTCGCCGCGTTCGGGGGATTCCGCACCGAGGGCGGCCGCGAGCTGCCGGCATACCGCCTCGCGTACGAGACCTGGGGCGAGCTCAACTCCGCCCGTGACAACGCCGTGCTCGTGCTGCACGCGCTCACCGGCGACAGCCACGTGCGCGGGCCGGCCGGGGCGGGGCACCCGACGTCAGGCTGGTGGGACGACATCGTCGGCCCTGGTGCGCCGATCGACACCGACCGCTGGTTCGTCGTTGCCCCGAACATGCTGGGGGGATGCCAGGGGTCGACGGGCCCGGCGTCGATCGGCCCCGACGGCTACGAGTGGGCGTCGCGCTTCCCGTACCTCACGATCCGCGACCAGGTCGCCGCGCAGGTGCGCCTGGCCGACGCGCTCGGCATCGACGTCTGGGCCGCGGTCGTGGGCGGGTCGATGGGCGGCATGCACGCGCTCGAGTGGTCGATCATGCTCCCCGATCGCGTGGCGCGCGTCGGCATCCTGTCGTCGCCGCCCGTCAACACGGCCGACCAGGTCGCCCTCAACTCGGTGCAGCTCGAGGCGATCCGCATCGACCCGCGCTTCCAGGGCGGCGAGTACTACGACGCCGGGGACGGTGACGGCCCGAACCGCGGGCTCGCTCTCGCGCGCCGCATGGCCCTGCTCAACTACCGCTCCCCCACGGAGCTCAACCAGCGCTTCCAGCGCACCTGGCAGTCGGGTGTGAGCCCGCTCGGGCACGGCGGGCGCTTCGCCGTCGAGTCGTACCTCGACTTCCACGGCAACAAGTTCACACGGCGCTTCGACGCGAACTCGTACATCACGCTCGTCGAGGCGATGAACTCGCACGACGTCGGCCGCGACCGCGGCGGCGTCGAGGACGCCCTCGCCCTCGTCACCGCCAAGGCCCTGGTGCTCGGCATCGACAGCGACCGGCTCTTCCCCATCGACGGGCAGCACCGTATCGCGCGCGGCATCCGCAACACCCTCGACGGCGACCGCGCCGTCGTCCTCTCGAGCGACTTCGGCCACGACGGCTTCCTCATCGAGACGACCGCCGTCGGCGCCCACGTGCGGCGGCTCCTCGAGGCCTGAGCCGACGTCTCGCGGTATCACCGTTGCGAAAGCGGTGCTCTCTCACTGGGCAGAGTCCCAAGGAGGGAACCATGAGCACTGATACCCAGCCGGGCGCCGAGTCGCCCGCAGACGCATTCGTCGCACAGCCCTTCCTGCGCGAGCAGCTCGGCCTGAACGGAGACCACGCCCGCGCAGCGGGCGACGGCGCGGACAGCTTCCGCGACGGCGCCGACGGCGATGGGCGCGCGCGCCTCCCCGTCGACATCCGGGCCTCGCTCGAACAGGTCCGGCCCGATCGCGGGAGGTTCCACGGCGCGAAGTTCTCGCTCGGGTACTTCCCCGCGCGCGAGGTGTTCGCGATGGACGCCGACAAGTTCGGCTACCTCACGAAGCCGAAGGTGAGGTCGAAGAGCCGGCTCCCGCTGAACGCGAACTCCCGCGCGCTGCTCGAGAAGCTCGGGCATCTGATGGGCAACAGCGGCCGCGAGACGGCGCCCGACTCGACGACGCCCTCGGGCTACACCTACGTCGGGCAGTTCGTCGACCACGACATCACCCTCGACGTGTCATCCGCGCTGGACTCGCCGACGCTCGTCGACGCGCACGTCATCAACAACATGCGCTCGCCGCTGCTCGATCTCGACAGCGTGTACGGCAGGGGACCCGCGGTGGACGCATTCCTCTACGCCGCTCCCGCGCCGGGCGAGCCGGCCTCGGCGTTCCGCATGCTGCTGGGCACCAACCTTCCGAGCGGCCTCGGTGGCGCGGGCGGGTCGGCCGGTGCGGCCGGGATGGTCGCGCACACCGACTTCGACGTGCCGCGCACCTCGGCGCTCACCGCGATCATCGGCGACCCGCGCAACAACGAGAACCTGATCGTGTCGCAGCTGCATCTCACGATGCTGCGGTTCCACAACGCGATCGTGGACTCGCTGGTCGCGTCGGGCTTCGCCGGTGACATCTTCGTCGAGGCCAAGCGTCAGGCGACCCTCCACTACCAGTGGGCGGTCGTGCACGACTTCCTCCCGCGCATCTGCGGACAGGCCGCCGTCGACGACGCCCTCGCGTCCGCGCCGGGCTTCCCGCCGCCGGGAAGCCCGTTCACGATGCCCGTCGAGTTCTCGGTCGCCGCGTACCGCTTCGGCCACAGCATGATCCGCGACGAGTACTGGCTGAACTTCGAGCTGCGCAACAAGCCGATGTCGGACGTCTTCGCGTTCATCCACGAGCCGCACCTGCCGGTGCGCTCGAACTGGGTCGTCGACTTCAACGCGTTCTTCGAGACCGGCATCCCGGTGCCCGTGTTCAACAACGCACGCAAGATCGACAGTGTGCTGGCGAGCGCCCTCGAGGACCTCGACGGCAACGGCATCCCGAACGAGCTGATGGGCGTGCTCGCGGTGCGCAACCTGCTCCGCGGACTCGTCCTGGGCCTGCCGAGCGGGCAGGCGACGGCCGCGGCGCTCGGCGTGCCCGTGCTCTCGACCGCCCACCTCACGGCCGGTCTTCCGGCGGACGAGGTCGCCGTCCTGCAGGAGCAGGGCGGGCTCCTCCTGCAGAAGACGCCGCTGTGGTACTACGTGCTGCGCGAGGCGATGGTGGCCGCGAACGGCGAGCATCTCGGACCGCTCGGCGCGAAGATCGTGGCCGACACGTTCGCACGGATGCTGCGGCGCGACGCCCTGTCGCTGCTGAACGTCCCGTTCGCGCCGACGCTGGGAGCGGCGCCCGGCACGTTCACGTTCGCGGACCTGGTCCGCGTCGCGAAGGTGATCGGAGTCTGAACGCGCGTCAGCCTGTGCGCTGATAGCGCCACGGGAGGGCGCCGATCTCGAGGCGATGACGGGACCCGGATGCCGCAGCCGCAGCATCCGGGTCCCACTCCTCGTCGCCCTGCCACAGCAGCAACGGGCCCTCACCGCCGCGGCGGGCGACCGTCTCGAAGCGCTGCACACCGCCGAGGCGCGCCGCGCCGGCGACCGATTCCGCGTCGGCGTGATCGGCCAGGCCGTGCAGCGTCACCCAGGTCGGCGGATACAGCGTGAAACCGCCCTGACCGTGCCGCGCGAGAGCGTCGGCGGGACGCAGCCACTCGGCGGCCACGACCTCGTCGGCCGACAGCGTCAGCGCACCCGCGTCGGCGTGCGTCACGAAGAACCAGGTACGGATCCGCAGCGCGAGGCCGGGCGGTGGATCCCAGCACGACAGCGCCACGAGCGCACCGGCGTCGAGCGCGAGCCCGGTCTCCTCGTGCGTCTCGCGCACACCGGCGCGGCGTGCCACGGACTCTTCCGGCTCGTCGTCGGCGCCGCGGTCGGCGTCTTCGAGCTTTCCGCCGGGGAACACCCAGGCCCCGGCGAACGATCCGCGGTCGGGCCGTTCGATCATCAGCACCTCGAGCCCGTGGGCGCCGTCGCGCAGCAGCACGACCGTCGCGGCGACGGGAACGGCCGGGTCGGTGGCATCCTCGGGCCGGCGCGTCCGCGCGCCGCCGATCGAGTCACTCAGCGCCTGCAGCGCACGCTCCGCGTTCGGCGTCGGTTCCGGCACCCGCTCACTCTACTCACCGCGCGGGCCGGTCTCGGCGGACACCTCGGACCGCGGCGGGCACCCGGCGCCGCTCGAGAATGAGACTCGCCGTCGCGAGCACCAGCCCTGCGAGTGCGAGCCCCACGCCCACCCACGCCGGTGCCCCGAATCCCCAGCCGGCGGCGATGACGACGCCGCCGAGGAAGGCGCCGAGGCTGTTGCCGATGTTGAGGGCCGAGTGGTTCAACGCCGCAGCGATCGACTGGTTGTCCTCGGCGACGTCCATCAGCCGCGTCTGGATCGTGGGGCTGAGGGCGGACGCCACGAACCCGACGGCGAACACGAAGAACGCGAGCGCCCAGATCCACTGCGCGGTGATGGCGAGCAGCGCGAGCACTGCCGCGAGTGCCACCAGGCCTCCGATCAGCGTGCGTTTGAGGTCGACGTCGGCGAGATGCCCGCCGACGAGGTTGCCGACCGTCATGCCGATCCCCATGAGCACGAGCACGATCGGCACGGCCCACTCCGGCGAGCCCGCGACCTCCGTCACGAGCGGCGCGACGTAGCTGTACACCGCGAAGAATCCGCCGAATCCGATCGCACCGACGCCCAGCGCCAGCCACACCTGCCCGATGCGGAACACCTTGAGCTCGGCGCGGAGCGTGCGCGAGGGATCGCCCGGATGCTCGGGGACGAAGAACGTGATCAGCACGGTCGCCGCCGCGAAGATGCCTGCCACGACCATGAACGCCGCACGCCACCCGAGCTGCTGACCGAGATACGTGCCCAGCGGCACACCGACGACGTTGGCGACGGTGAGGCCGGTCAGCACGAACGCGACGCCCTTCGCCCGCCTGCCCGGACCGAGCACGTCCGCCGCGACGAGCGCCCCGATGCCGAAGTACGCGCCGTGCGGGAGCCCCGCGAGGAATCGGGATGCCGCGACCCACTCGAACGTGGGTGCCAAGAAGGTGAGCGCGTTGAACACGGTGAGCGCGAGAGCCAGACCGATCATCACGCGGTGGCGCGGGTACTTCGCCACGGCGCCTGCGATCGTCGGCGCGCCGACCACGACGCCGAGCGCGTAGAGCGAGATGAGCCAGCCGGCCTGATAGATCGCGTCCTCCTGGCGGAGCTGCCAGAGCGACGGAAGCAGGTCGGAGCCGATGTTCGGGAGCAGGCCCATGACGACGAACTCGGTCATGCCGATGCCGAAGCTGCCGACGGCGAGGGAAAGGAGCGCCCACGCCGCCCCCGTCTTCTGATTCGAAGAGGTCGTCAGATTCGAGGAGGACACCACGTCACGCTAGCGGTGGCGGCAGCATCCTGTCGAATCGATTCGGCACGGGGGTGACGCGGAACGCCACGAGCCCGCGGGAACGCAGCCTCAGTCGTCCCTGGGTTCGATCGTCTCACCGGAACAGCCGGCCAACGTGCTCGACCGATGGAGCGTCGGGAGCGAGCTTCGGCCGGCGGGACGCCGTGTCGACGCCCCCGACGCGGTTGCTGCGCTCGGTGAGCGCGACGAGCCCCAGGTGCGCATCGGCGGTGTAGCAGACGAGCTTGCCCTTCTGGTCCTTCGTCCGGCCGAGCAGGCCTGCTTCGGCCAGCTCCGTCAGCGCGCGGTACGCCGCGCTCGTGGACGTACCCCAGCGCTCGGCGGCGCGCTCGACGGTGAGCACGGGTTCGTTGGCGAGGTTCTGGAGCACTCTCAGCGATACCGCGTCGCTGCGCGGCTTCGCGGGCTTGATGCCCTGCTCCGTCCGGTACTGGATGAGCCGCTCGAGGAGGTCCTTGTCCAGCTCGTCCACCTCGGCGGCGAGGTTCAGGGCGCCGCCGGCGGCTCGCTCGACGGCCGCCGCGAAGCCGATGACCCAGTCGTCCAGCCGCGGCGGGAACTCCCGGAACGCGTCCAGCCCGTCCAGATACGAATCCGTGTCTCCGGCGAACACCGTGCTGATGGGGATCAGCACATTCCGGAGCGCGTCGCCTCTGGCGAGCACTGTGTGGATGAGCGCGCGGCCGGTCCTGCCGTTGCCGTCGACGAACGGGTGGATCGTCTCGAACTGCGCATGCGCGATCGCCGCGCGCACCACGGGGTTCCCCTCGGTCTCGGTGACGAAACCGGCGAGGTCTTCCAGCAGGCGCTGGACGTCCTCTTCGGGCGGCGGCACGAAGTCAGCACGCAGCGGGCTGTAGCCGGTGCCTCCGACCCAGTTCTGCTCGATGCGAATGCCGCGTTCGAGTCCGGGCTCGATGACGTGCTGCAGATCCTCGATGTCCGAGACGGTGATCGGCCTGGCCCGATCTGCGAGCTGCTCGATCGCCTGCTCGGTGGCGCGCACGTTTGCGACGACGTCGAGAGCGACGCGCGGTCCCTGCTGGAGCGCCTCTGCAATCGCCAGCTTCTTCGGCGTGACGCGGTTGCCCTCGATCCAGCTCGAGGAGATCGACTCCGAGCGGATGAGGAGGTGGCTGAGGAACTTCCCCCGCTCCCCCAGTCGCTCGTCGGCGCGACCGAGCACGACCAGCGCATCGGCTGCCGCCGCCTGCGCGTCCTCGCCCAGCTGCGGGAGTTTCGTCCCGAGCTCGTCAGGCACGTACGCCTGATACCGGCCGGGATGGCGGTCGCGCCGGCTCAGCCCGAACCCGGACTCGTCGCCCGGACGCCACAGGCGCTCTACGTAGTGAGCCACCGTCAACCTCCTTCGCGCTTCTGCTGATTTTCACTCTAGCGCGATAAACGCAAAATAGCTCTGGACTATTTCCCAGCTATCCAGCTAGGCGCGCGGGGCCATGTCGGTTGCGCTGCGGAGGGTTGCATGTCACCGTCGCCATCGACGGCGACCTCGGCGGCGGCGGCCCCGCCGCTGCTGCTGCTCGTGCTGCTGGCCTCGGCGGCGGTGATGCTCGCGCGCTACTCCGTCGCGCCGTCTTCCAGCGCGCGCTCGAGACGCTCGACTTTGCCGTCGATCTCACCGGAGTGGCCCGGGCGGATGTCGGCCTTCAGGACGAGGGACACCCGCGAGCCATACGGCATCACCGCCTCGGTGGCCCGCTTGACGACATCCATCACCTCGTCCCAGCTGCCTTCGAGCTCGGTGAACATGCTGTTCGTCCTGTTCGGCAAGCCGGAGTCACGGACGATCTTCACGGCGGCCGCCACGGCGTCGTGCACCGAACCGTCGGCGCGGCCGGTTCCGCTGGGTGCCACGGAGAAGGCGACGAGCATGGGGACCTCCGACTCTGGGGGAGCGACGGGCGACGGATGCTGCGGCCCGACGTCTACTCTGACACGCGCAGCGGCAGCGCCTGGCGCACGGGCACTCGCGCCACGCGCACCACGACCCACACGAACAGCGCCAGCAGAGTCACGTTGCGTAGCACGAGGAGCCACACGGCCGCGGGTGTCAGCACGAGGATCCAGTCGTACCAGAACGGGAAGATCGCCTGCGTGAGGGCGAGGATCACGACGGTGAGGCCGGCGGGACGCAGCCACCGGCGCCGATCGATCGCGAGGCCGATGACGATCGGCGCGATCAGCCACGTCATGTACTGCGGCGAGCCCACCTTGTTGAGAACGATGAAGCCGAGCACGAGCGCGGCCGCCAGCGGCGGGAACAGCGCGACGAAGGAGGCGCCCCGCCAGGCCTTGACCGCGCCGGTCACCGCGATCGCCAGCACACCGAGCATGAGGACCGGGGTCATCAGCATGATGACGGTGTCGACCGAGGGGCCGGTGATCTGGAACGTGATCAGGTCGGGGTCGTAGAAGATCCGCGCTCCGGGCACCTCCGCCAGGGCCAGCAGCAGGTAGACGCTGCTCACCGGCGCTTCGATCTGCAGGCCGCGCGAGGTCTGGTCGCCCACGAAGCCGAGGAGGTGAGGGCCACCGCCGGCGAGCAGGACGACCGCGACGACGACCGCCGAGACGGCCGCGGCTCCCCCGATGATCGCGAGCCGGCGGCGCACCGCGATCACGGCGGTCGCGAGCAGTGCCGCCGGCCACACCTTGATCCACGTCGCGACGGCGAGGAGCGCGGAGCCGAGCCAGGGGCGCCCGATGAGCCACAGCGAGCCGGCGACCGCGAACGGCACCGTGATCGCGTCCAGCCGGTACATGCCCACACCGCCGAGCGCGAGGATTGCCGCCAGCCAGAACCATGCGGCGAGCATGCGGCCGCGAGACCTGCCTCGGCCCACCAGGAGCGCGAACGCTGCGGCGTCGAGCGCCGTCACGAGCAGCCCCCAGCCGAGCGTGTAGTCGACGACCCCGCGGAACGCCCCGACGAGCAGGATCGGCAACTGCGCCAGCGGCGGATAGATCCAGTCCTCGGTGATGCCGGGGAACGCATCGCCGCTGAGCGTGAGCCCCGCCCACCAGCGATACAGCTGGTCGACGTCCCACGACGCAGCGTGGTCGTCGACGAACCCGAGCCAGATCACCACGGCGTGGACGAGGACGAACGCGACCCACACCCACGTCCGCCGCAACACCCCTTCATCCTAAGGAGCGCGGACGAGCGTCCCGGGACGCGCTCAGAATCGGAGTAGAGGGCGACGCGCCGGGAACGGATGCTGCGACACCGCGTGTCCGCGAGACCTCCGATGCTGTGCACGACGCGGCGCGGGTCGCGCACGTGTCAGGCGCGGGCGAGCACCTCCGCGACCGCGCGGGGCATCGCCTCCGCGACGTCCAGCGCCGTGATCGGCCCGTCCCCGAACGGCGGGGAGCTCGACGCGCCCGCGATGCTCGCCCCTTCGGCGGCGATCGCACCCGCCCGCCCGTGCAGCCACGCACCCGAGGCGGCGAGCGCGGCGAGGGAGGCGGCATCCGTGTGTCCGCCCTGAGCGACAGCACCCGCGACCAGGGCTCCGATGACGCCGGCGAGCACGTCGCCGGTCCCGGCGGTTGCGAGCCAGGGTGTGCCCGCCCCGACGGCAGCCGCCCAGCCGTCCGGTGCGACGACGACGGTCACCGCACCCTTGAGGAGCACCACCGCTCCGGTGGCCTCGGCGGTCTCGCGGGCGGCGTCGACGCGGTCGGCCGGCGCGTGCCCCAGGCCGAGCGCCGCGCGCAGCCGCGCGTGCTCGCGGTCGTGCGGCGTGAGGATCCGCGGGGCGGTGGCCTCGGCGGCGAGATCCAGGGCGCCTGCGTCGACGACGACGGGGTCGGTGTCGGACAGCAGGGCCCGCAAGGCCGCGGTGTCGGACGGAGTGCGGGCCGAGGCATCCGTTCCCGATCCGATCACCCACGCCTGCACGCGTCCGTCGGCGGACACCGTCTCGGGCCGTCGTGCCAGCACCAGATCGGTCGGACGGCCGGGCCCGAGGTAGCGCACCATGCCGAGGCCCGTGCGCCAGGCAGCCTCGACACCGAGGACCGCGGCTCCCGGATAGGCCTCGGAGCCCGTCCGCATGCCCAGCACGCCTCGGGAATACTTGTCGTCGTCGGCGGTTGGCCTCCGCAGGGCGCGAGCGGCATCGGCGCGCGTCCACGTCCTCACCATGCGGCCACAGTACCGCGCACCCGATCCGATCCGGAGACCCGATGAGCCGCCTCTTCACCCCCCTCAGCCTGCGCGACGTGACGGTGCGCAACCGCCTCTGGGTCTCCCCGATGTGCCAGTACAGCGCCGTCGACGGCGTGCCGCAGGAGTGGCACCACACGCACCTGGCGCAGTTCGCGTCGGGCGGTGCGGGGCTGGTCGTCGCGGAGGCGACGGCGGTGTCGCCCGAAGGCCGGATCTCGCCGGAGGACACCGGCCTGTGGAACGACGCGCAGCGCGAGGCGTGGACACCGATCGTCACCGCGATCCGCAGCCGCGGGGCGGTCGCAGGCGTGCAGCTCGCGCACGCGGGGCGAAAGGCCTCGACATGGTCGCCGTTCTCGGGGCGCCGGGGATCCGTCGCCGCCGAAGAGGGCGGCTGGAGCACCGTCGCCCCGTCGGCGGTCGCATTCGACGGCTACGCCGAACCGCTGGCACTCGACATCGCCGGCATCGACCGCATCGTCGACGACTTCGCGGCGGCCGCGCGCCGTGCCGTCCAGGCCGGCTTCCAGGTGCTCGAGGTGCACGGCGCCCACGGGTACCTGCTGCACCAGTTCCTCTCGCCGCTGTCGAACCTCCGCGATGACGAGTACGGCGGCTCGCTCGAGAACCGCGCGCGCCTGCTGCTGCGGGTGCTCGACGCGGTAGCCGATGCCGCCCCCGGCATTCCCGTCATCGTGCGCTTCTCGGCCACCGATTGGGCCGAGGGTGGCTGGAACCCCGACGAGACCGCGACCGTCGCCCGCTGGGCGGCCGAGCGCGGCGCGGACTTCTTCGACATCTCCAGCGGAGGGCTCGTCGCCCACCAGAAGCTCACGACCGGGCCCGGGTACCAGGTCGAGCTCGCAGCGCGCATTCGGCGCGAGGCCGGCGTGCCGGTCAACGCCGTGGGCATGATCGACGACGCGGTGCACGCCGAGCGGGTGCTCGCCGAGGATCTCGCCGACGCCGTGATGGCCGGCCGCGAGTGGCTGCGCGACCCGCACTACGGCCTGCGCGCCGCGTCCGAGCTCGGCGCCGAGATCGACTACTGGCCGGCGCAGTATCTCCGCGCGCGCCTCTGACCCGAGACGTTCCCCGGGTTCGGGGCGCAGCGCGCGCGTTCGGCGCGCGCGCCGTGCGCCCCGAACGTTCGCGACGCGCCCCGATCCCGAATCACAGACCCGGAAAGAGGTGAGCGGATGCTGCGGCCCCGGGCCGCGGCATCCGCTCATCTCATTGCGTCAGAAGCCGCGACGGCGGGTCGCGTCCTGCACCTCGCCGATGAGCTCCTCGATGATGTCCTCGAGGAACAGCACCGCGGTGATCTCACCGGACTCGTTGCGCACCTGCGCGAGGTGGCGCCCGGCGCGGCGCATCACGGCGAGCGCGTCCTCCAGATCGGTCGCCTCCCGCACCGGCACCATGTGGTGGATGCGCTTCGTGGCGATCGGGAGCGCGACGTCGGTCGCGGCATCCGGTCCCTCCGCCGCCCGGAGGATGTCCTTCAGGTGGACGTAGCCGAGCGGGAGGCCCGCCTCGTCGACGATCACGTAGCGCGAGAAGCCGTGCTTGGCGACCGCACGCTCGATCTCGTCGGGCGTCGTGACCTCGGGGAGCGTCACGAGCTGCGACAGCGGCACCGCGACGTCGGCGGCCTTCTTGTCGGTGAACTCGACGGCTGCGGCCACCGTGCCCGACGTGTCGTCGAGCACGCCCTCGATGCGGGACTGGTTGACGATCGTCGCGACCTCCTCGAGCGTGAAGGTCGAGGAGGCCTCGTCCTTCGGCTCGACGCGGAACAGCCGCACGATGTGGTTCGCCGTCCAGTTGAGCGTCACGATCACCGGGTGGAAGATCTTCGACACCCACACGAGCGGCGGCGCGAGCATGAGCACCGCACGGTCGGGCACCGAGAAGGCGAGGTTCTTCGGAACCATCTCGCCGAACACGACGTGCAGGTACGACACGAGGATCAGTGCCACCGCGAAGGCGATGCCGTCCACGACGGCCTCCGACCAGCCGGTGAGCCCCAGCGGCTCGGCCAGCAGGTGGTGGATCGCGGGCTCGGAGACGTTCAGGATCAGCAGCGAGCAGATCGTGATGCCGAGCTGGCTCGTCGCCAGCATGAGCGTCGCGTGCTCCATCGCGTACAGCGCGGTCCTGGCCGACCGCGAGCCCCTCTCCGCGAGGGGCTCGATCTGCGAGCGGCGCGCCGAGATGACGGCGAACTCGGCACCGACGAAGAAGGCGTTGGCGATGAGGAGCACCACCAGCCAGGCGATCCCGGCCCAGTCGCTCATCGGCGATCACCCCCTTCGGTCGCGTCCTCGTGGGGCATCGGTTTCGGCGTGAACCTCACTCGGTCGACGCGGCGGCCGTCCATGCGCTGCACCTCGATGGTGCCGTCCTCGATCTCGAGGGCGTCGCCGACGACGGGGATGCGCTCGAGCACGCTCATGATGTAGCCGCCGACGGTGTCGTAGACGTCCCCCTCGGGGATGCGGATGCCGGTGCGGTCGCGCACCTCGTCGGGGCGCAGCTCGCCGGGGAAGATGACGGTGTCCTGGACCCGCACGATTCCCGCGCGACGGCGGTCGTGCTCGTCGAGCACCTCGCCGACGATCTCCTCGACGAGGTCCTCGAGCGTGACGACCCCGGCGGTGCCGCCGTACTCGTCGACCACGACGGCCATCTGGTAGCCACGGGCACGCAGCTCGGAGACGAGCACGTCGAGGTGGACCGGCTCCGGGATGCGCAGCGGCTCGGTCGCGAGCGCCGCAGCCGGGACATCCGCCCGGCGCTCGCGTGGCACGCCGACGGCCGCCTTGAGGTGCACGATGCCGGTGATGTCGTCCATGTCTTCGCCGTACACGGGGAACCGGCTGTGACCGGTGCGCCGGGCGAGCTGGATGACGTCCTCGGCCGAATCATCGGCGGCGAGCGCGTGGATGCTCGGGCGCGGCGTCATGACGTCGGCCGCCGAGAGCCGCGCGAAGGTGAGGCTGCGGTCGAGGAGCGACGCCGTGTCCTCCTCGAGCACGCCGGCGCTGGCCGAGCGGCGGACGAGGCTCGAGAGCTCCTCGGCGGTGCGGGCGCCGGAGAGCTCCTCCTTGGGCTCGATGCCGACGGCACGCAGCACGCCGTTCGCGCTGCCGTTGAGCACGGCGATCGCCGGGCGGAACACCGTGGTGAAGGCGACCTGGAACGGCATGACGAGCTTGGCCGTCTGCCGCGGCACGGCGAGCGCGAAGTTCTTCGGCACGAGCTCGCCGAGGATCATCGAGAAGACGGTCGCGACCGAGACGCCGATGACGGCGGCGAGCGGCCTGGAGGCACCGCTCGGGATGCCCCACGCGTCGAACACGGGAGCGAGCAGGTTCGAGATCGCCGGCTCCATCGTGTAACCGGTGAGCAGGGTCGTCAGCGTGATGCCCAGCTGCGCGCTGGAGAGGTGCGTCGAGGTGATGCGCAGCGCGCTGATCGTCAGCGACAGACGGGACTCGCCCGCGGCCTGACGGGCTTCGAGGTCTGCCCTGTCGAGGTTGACGAGCGCGAACTCGCTCGCGACGAACAGGCCTGTTCCGATGGTGAGAAGAAGCCCCACGCCCAACATGACGTAATCCATCACGCACTCCCCCTTTGCTGCAACCGGCGGTCAGGCCCGTTCATCGGGGTGGAGGGTCGGTGGGGCGATTGTCTGCAACTAGGAGGGTCGTCCATCGTGCCGACAAGTCTACGGCAGGCGCCCGCGCGGGATTCCGGGGAATGAGGGATGCGGCGGCCCGCGGCATCCGGTCGGACCCGCGCTGTCAACCCCCTCTGCGCCGGGCCGTCGCGGCGCCCACGGTGGGGGGCATGACCGACACCAGCGCCGATCGACGGACGGATCCCCGCAACGCACCGAGTCCCGAGCACCCCGCCAAGCCCGACACGCCCCGCGAGATAGAGAAGCGCTCGTGGAAGTACGTCTTCGGGAAGACGGCGCGCGAGTTCTCCGCCGACGAGTGCACCGACATCGCGGCGGCGCTCACCTACTACTCGGTGCTCGCCATCTTCCCCGGCCTCGTCGCCGTCTTCTCCATCTTCGGCCTGATCGCGCGCAACGGGGAGGCCACCGACGCCATCCTCGGCGTCGTCGAGGGCGTCTCCCCCGACACGGCCGACACGCTTCGCGGCCCGCTCGAGCAGCTGGCGGACTCTCCCGCCGCGGGGTGGGGTCTCGTGCTGGGCCTGCTGCTCGCCATCTGGTCGGCCTCCGGCTACGTCGCGGCGTTCAGCCGCGCCATGAACCGGATCTACGAGATCCCCGAAGGGCGGCCGTTCTGGAAGCTGCGGCCGGCGCAGCTACTGATCACGGTCATCGGAGTCGTGCTCATCGTCGTGGCGCTGGTGATCCTCGTCGTGTCAGGACCCGTGGCCGACGCCGTCGGCGAGGCGCTCGGGCTCGGCGAGGTGGCGACGACCGTCTGGTCGATCGTCAAGTGGCCGGTGCTGGCGCTCATCGTGGTGCTGATGGTCGCGATCCTCTACTACGCGACTCCGAACGCGAAGCAGCCGAAGTTCCGCTGGATCAGCCTCGGGTCCCTCCTCGCGATCCTCACGCTCGTGGTCGCGTCGGCGCTGTTCGGACTGTACGTCGCGAACTTCTCGAACTACGACCGCACCTACGGGTCGCTGGCCGGCGTGATCGTGTTCCTGCTGTGGCTGTGGATCGCGAACATCGCGCTGCTGTTCGGCGCGGAGTTCGACGCCGAGCTCGAGCGCGGTCGCCAGCTGCAGGCCGGGATCGCCGCCGAGGAGGACATCCAGCTGCCGCCGCGTGACACCCGCAAGAGCGACAAGGCGCAGGAGAAGGAGCGCAAGGACGTCGAGGAGGGGCGCCGCATCCGCGAGCAGCACGACGGCGACGAAGACGACGAGCGCGCGGAGCCGGCTCGCGACGGGCGGAATCGCTGAGGGGGAACGGATGCCGCGGCCCCGCGGCATCCGTCATCGCTCACCAGCTGACCGGCAGCGCCTTGCCCTCTTCGTAACCGGCCGCCGACTGCAGGCCGACGCGGGCGCGGTCGCGGAACTCGGCCACCGTCGAGGCGCCGGCATAGGTGAAGGAGGACCGCACGCCCGACGTGATCATGTCGAGGAGGTCCTCGAGTCCGGGGCGGAGCGGGTCGAGGTAGATCCTCGACGACGAGATGCCCTCGGCGAACAGCTCCTTGCGCGCGAGCTCGTAGGGGTCCAGTCGCCCGAAGCGCTCGTGCACGGCCTTCGTCGAGGCCATGCCCCACGACTCCTTGTACGCACGGCCGGCGTCGTCGACCTGCAGCTCGCCGGGCGCCTCGATGGTTCCCGCGAACCACGAGCCGATCATGACCGACGCCGCACCCGCCGCGAGCGCCAGCGCGACGTCGCGCGGGTAGCGCACCCCGCCGTCGGCCCACACGTGCGCACCCATGATGCGTGCGGCCTCTGCGGTCTCGAGCACTGCGGAGAACTGCGGGCGGCCGACCGCCGTCATCATGCGCGTGGTGCACATGGCGCCGGGGCCGACACCGACCTTGAGGATCGTGGCGCCGGCGGTGACGAGGTCGTGCACGCCCTCGGCGCTCACGATGTTGCCCGCCGCGATCGGGATGCCGAGGTCGAGGTCGTCGACGGCACGCAGCGCCCGGAGCATGCCCTCCTGGTGACCGTGCGCGGTGTCGACGACGAGCACGTCGACGCCCGCGCCGGCGAGCGCCTTCGCCTTCGACGCGACGTCGCCGTTGATGCCGATCGCGGCAGCGACGATGAGCCGGCCGGACGCGTCGACGGCGGGGCGGTACAGCGTCGAGCGCAGCGCGCTGCGACGAGAGAGGGTCCCGACGAGGTGCCCGTGGTGCAGCACGCACACGGTCTCCGCCTCGGCGGCGACGATCACGTCGAACGCGTGGCGCGCGCTTTCGATGTCGTCGGCATCGACGGATGCTGCGCGCCCGCGCGCGAGGTCGCCCAGGCGGGCGTCGGGCAGGGCCGTGCCGAGCCGGGTCGCCGGGACGATGCCGAGGATGTCGTCGGCGTCGACGTGGCCCGACGACGCATCGGCGACGACGATGCCGTGCCCCTCGGTGGCGGGGAGGAGCCGCGCAGCGTCGGCGACGGTCGCATCCGCCGGCAGCACGAGGGGGGTGTCCCACGACACCGGCTGCGCCTTGACCCAGCGGATGGCGGCGTCCAGCTCCTGCAGCGGCATGTCCTGCGGGAGGACTCCGAGGCCCCCGCGACGGGCCAGCGTCGCAGCGAGCCGGGCGCCGGTGACCGAGTTCATGTTGGCCGAGACGAGCGGGAGGGTGGCCGTCGTGCCGTCGCCGGGAGCGAGGTCGACATCGAGCCGGCTCGTGATCGCCGAGCGACGCGGGACGAGGAAGACGTCCGAGTACGTCAGGTCGACGTCGGGGGTTTCGCCGTAGAACTCCATGACCGCCAAGGGTAGTGACAGTTCCTGTGCGGATAATCATGCGGGTTCTTTCAGGTTTCGAGTGGGCTGCAGCCGGAACGGCTCGCGAAGACTGGGCTAGGCTTAACGGTCGTGGGTGAGGGCGATTCGTGCACCTCGCGCATCCCAGAACTTCACCGATGAAAGCAGGCGATTCAGCGTGTCGAGCCAGGTGACGGGCGTCGGGGTTTCGAACGAGGGAGAGTTCGGAGCCAACGAGTGGCTCGTCGAGGAGCTGTACGAACAGTTCAAGATCGACCGGAACTCCGTCGACAAGGCGTGGTGGCCCGTTCTCGAGGCCTACCACCCCGCCGAGGGAGCAGCACCAGCACCGACCCAGGCAGCGCCCGCGGCGCCCCCGGCGACCGAGCCCCCGGCGCCGGCGCAGCCGGCGGCATCCGAGCCGCGTCCGGTGACGGCGCCGATCCCGGTGATCGGCACACAACCGGTGGCCCGCACCACCGCGCGCCCGGCAGCACCCCAGCCGATCCCGGCGCAGGCGCCGAAGGCCTCGCCCTCGGCGGCCGACGGCCAGGCCGACGCCGACGTCGTCACGCCGCTGCGCGGCATGCCGAAGACCCTCGCCGCCAACATGGACGAGTCGCTGACCGTCCCCACGGCGACGAGCGTGCGCACCGTGCCGGCGAAGCTGATGATCGACAACCGCATCGTCATCAACAACCACATGTCGCGCACCCGCGGTGGCAAGGTGAGCTTCACGCACCTCATCGGATGGGCGATCATCCAGGCGCTCAAGGAGTTCCCGAGCCAGAACGTCTTCTACGCCGAGATCGACGGCAAGCCGTCGCTCGTCGCCCCGGCGCACATCAACCTCGGCATCGCGATCGATCTTCCGAAGCCCGACGGCACCCGCGCTCTGCTCGTGCCGAGCATCAAGCGCGCCGAGCAGCTCACCTTCAACGAGTACCTCACGACGTACGAGGACCTGGTCACCCGCGCGCGGGGCAACAAGCTGACGGCAGCCGACTTCCAGGGCACCACGATCTCGCTGACCAACCCCGGCGGCATCGGCACCGTCCACTCGGTGCCGCGTCTCATGAAGGGTCAGGGCTGCATCGTCGGCGCCGGCGCCCTCGAGTACCCCGCCGAGTTCCAGGGCGCGAGCGAGAAGACGCTCAACGAGCTCGCGATCGGCAAGACCATCACGCTCACGAGCACCTACGACCACCGCGTCATCCAGGGCGCCGGGTCGGGCGAGTTCCTCAAGAAGGTGCACGAGCTGCTCATCGGACAGCGCAGCTTCTACGAGGACATCTTCGCGGCGCTGCGCATCCCCTACGCGCCGATCCACTGGGCGGCCGACATCAACGTCGACCTCGCCGAGCGCGTCGACAAGACCGCGCGCGTGCAGGAGCTCATCAACTCGTTCCGGGTCCGCGGTCACCTCATGGCCGACATCGACCCGCTCCAGTACGTGCAGCGCACGCACCCCGACCTGGAGATCGAGCAGCACGGCCTCACGTTCTGGGACCTCGACCGCGAGTTCGTCACCGGCGGCTTCGGCGGTAAGCGCCAGATGAAGCTGCGCGACATCCTCGGAGTGCTGCGCGACTCGTATTGCCGCACGATCGGCATCGAGTACATGCACATCCAGGACCCGACGCAGCGCGCGTGGTTCCAGGAGAACGTCGAGGTCAAGTACCAGAAGCCCGGCCACGACGAGCAGCTGCGCATCCTCGACAAGCTCAACCAGGCCGAGGCGTTCGAGACCTTCCTGCAGACGAAGTACGTCGGCCAGAAGCGCTTCAGCCTCGAGGGCGGCGAGTCGCTGATCCCGCTGCTCGATGAGATCCTTCAGGGCGCCGCCCAGGCGGGCCTCGATGGCGCCGCGATCGGCATGGCGCACCGCGGCCGTCTCAACGTGCTGACGAACATCGCCGGCAAGACCTACGGCCAGGTGTTCCGCGAGTTCGAGGGGTCTGTCGCGATCGGGTCGAAGAGCGGCTCGGGCGACGTCAAGTACCACCTCGGTACCGAGGGCACGTTCTCCGCCGACAACGAGTCCGAGCTGCCCGTCTACCTCGCCGCGAACCCGTCGCACCTCGAGACCGTCGACGGCGTGCTCGAGGGCATCGTCCGCGCGAAGCAGGACCGCAAGCCGATCGGCACCTTCACGTGGCTGCCGATCCTCGTCCACGGCGACGCGGCCTTCTCCGGCCAGGGCGTCGTCGTCGAGACCCTGCAGATGTCGCAGCTGCGCGGCTACCGCACCGGAGGCACGGTGCACGTGGTCGTGAACAACCAGGTGGGCTTCACGACGACTCCCACCGACGCACGCAGCTCGGTGTACGCGACCGACGTCGCCAAGACGATCCAGGCTCCGATCTTCCATGTGAACGGCGACGACCCCGAGGCCGTCACCCGCGTCGCACAGCTGGCCTTCGCCTACCGCGAGCGGTTCCACCGCGACGTCGTGGTCGATCTCGTCTGCTACCGCCGCCGCGGCCACAACGAGGGCGACGACCCGTCGATGACGCAGCCCCTGATGACGAACCTCATCGAGGCCAAGCGCTCCGTGCGGCGCCTCTACACCGAGGCTCTCGTCGGTCGCGGCGACATCACCGAGGAAGAGTACGACAAGGCGAAGCAGGACTTCCAGAACCGCCTCGAGATCGCCTTCGCCGAGACGCACGCGGCCGAGACGGGCTCCTCGCCCATCCTCGTGCCCGACGCGAGTGCCCAGCCCGCCGCCGGCGAACCGGCGACCACCGGCGTCTCGCGCGAGGTCGTCTCCCTCATCGGCGACACCTTCGTGAACAAGCCCAACGGCTTCACGGTCCACGCCAAGCTGCAGCAGCTCCTCGACAAGCGCCTCGACATGAGCCGCAACGGCTCGATCGACTGGGGCTTCGGCGAACTGCTCGCGTTCGGCTCACTGCTGCTCGAGAAGACCAATGTGCGCCTGGCCGGCCAGGACTCGCGCCGCGGCACCTTCGTGCAGCGGCACGCGGTGCTGCACGACCGCGCGAACGGTCAGGAGTGGATCCCGCTCACGAACCTCAGCGAGGACCAGGGCCGCTTCTACGTCTACGACTCGCTGCTGAGCGAGTACGCGGCCATGGCGTTCGAGTACGGCTACTCGGTCGAGCGCGCCGACTCGCTCGTGCTGTGGGAGGCCCAGTTCGGCGACTTCGCCAACGGCGCCCAGTCGGTCATCGACGAGTACATCTCGGCGGCCGACCAGAAGTGGGGCCAGCAGTCGAGCGTCGTGCTGCTGCTCCCCCACGGCTATGAGGGTCAGGGACCCGACCACTCGTCTGCCCGCATCGAGCGATACCTGCAGATGTGCGCCCAGGACAACATGACCGTCGCGCGCCCGTCGACCCCCGCGTCGTACTTCCACCTGCTGCGCCGCCAGGCGTACGCGCGTCCGCGCCGCCCGCTGATCGTCTTCACCCCGAAGGCGATGCTGCGCCTGCGCGGGGCGACGAGCCCGGTCGAGGACTTCCTCACCGGCCGGTTCGAGCCGGTGATCGACGACGACCGGAGCATCGACAAGTCGGCCGTCAAGCGCGTGCTGCTGCACGCCGGCAAGATCCACTGGGATCTGCGCGCCGAGCTCGACAAGAATCCGAACCCCGAGATCGCCCTCGTGCGGCTGGAGCAGTACTACCCCGCCCCGATCGACGAGCTCAACGCTGTGATCGACTCGTACCCGAACGCCGAGCTGGTGTGGGTGCAGGACGAGCCCGAGAACCAGGGCGCCTGGCCCTTCATCGCCCTCGAGGTCGTGAAGAACCTCAACGGTCGCACCATCAGCCGCGTCTCGCGCGCGTCGGCGGCTTCGACCGCCACCGGGTCGCCGAAGGTGCACGCGGCCGAGCAGGCCGCGATCATGCAGCAGGCGCTCACGCTGTAGGCGGAGCGCTCCGCCCGTTCGGCCCTGGAGGACTCAGCTCTGCGCTGAGGAGTCCAGGGCCGAACTGCGTTCAGCCGGGACGATCGTCGTCTTCACCTCGGCGAGGGCCCCGGGGTCTGCGGCCTGGCCGGCACCGATCGCCTCGTCGCCGGGCCCGCGGTCTGCGGGTCGCGATGAGCGACGAAGCATCTTGAACACCGTGACGAGGATCGCGGCGAGCGCGAGCGCGGCGGCAGGGAGCAGATTCGCGCCGGCCAGCAGCAGCAGGCCGACCGACAACACCGCGGCGACCACCGCCATGAACCAGCCCGCCGTGAAGCGCGGCAGGATCAGGGTCGCGGCGATCATCCCGGCGGCGTAGATCGACACCATGTTGCTGGTGTGGATGAGGATGAACGTCTGCAGGTCGCCGCCGGTGGCGAGCGCGATCGCGCAGTAGACCATCGCGACGACGAACGTCAGCAGGAGAGCGCGCCGCGGGATTCCGCCCGACTCGGCTCCCGGCGCGAGCACGCGGGGCAGATCGCCCGATGAGGCGAGCGAGGCACCCAGCTTGCCAAACGCGGCGAGGTACGCGTTCATCACGCCCAGGACGACGATCGCCGCGATGGCGCCGATGGCGGTGGGCCCGAAGCCGGGGGCGACGGCTTCGGCGAGCGAGAGCAGCGGCACCGCGCCGGCACCCGCGTCCTCGCCGAGCACGCCCACGGTCACGACCTGCAGCAGCAGGTACGCGAGGCCGGTCACGACGAGCGCGATGGCGGTGGCGATCGGGATGCTGCGGCGCGGGTCGCGGAACTCCCCCGAGATGTGCGTGCCCACCTCCCAGCCGGCGAACGCCCAGACGAAGAGACTGATCGCCGTGCCGACGCCCGTCCACCCGTGGGGAAGGAACGGCGAGAAGCTCGCCGCCTCGAGCGCGGGGAACGCCGTGGCGACGACGAAGACCACGATGCCGACGAGGAGCCCGGTGAGCACGAACTGCACCCAGCCGGCGACCCGCACGCCGAGCATGTTGACGGCGAACGGAGGCACGAGGATCGCGAACACGAGGATCGGCACTGCGAGGCGATCGATGTGCAGGATCGCCGACAGGTACTCGGCGCCGAGGAACGCCAGCACCGGGAACCCGGCGGCCACGCCGAAGTAGAACCAGTACCCCGTCGCGCGGGCGGCGGTGCGGCCGAGCGCCCGGCGCACATAGCTCGCGACCCCGCCGGGATCGGGGTAGCGCGCGGCGAGCGCGGCGAAGGTGCCCGCGAGTGGCACCGCGAGCACGATCACGGCGAGCACCGACACGATGGACGCCGGGCCGGCCACGTCGGCCGCGAGGCCGGGGAGCACGAGCAGCCCGGTGCCGAGCACCGACGCGATGTAGAGCGCCGTGCCCTGGACGACGCCGAGGCCGCCATGAGTTCCGCTGCGAGTCACCGTTACAGTGTGGCGGGGACGTGCGACACCGCGCCCTCCCTGCGCCGCCGTCCTGGAGCTGATTCCTGCCAACCCCCGGCGCGATCCTCAATCGAGGTTCTGCCCCGGGATGCGGAGCCGGCAAGGGCGTGCGGCCCTCATCTCGGCAACGCTCCTTGACCGAGGAGCGGGTGCGGGCCGCGGCTCAGACGTCGAGCGGGTCGACGCCGGCGCGGACGAAGGCGGCGGTGACGGCATCCGTCGACGCCTCGCCGTCGGTGTCGACGAGGCCGAGGCGCGTCCGCCGGTCGAGGAGGTCGGCGACGCTCAGGGCGCCCTCGACCGCGACGCCCCACTCGAGCTCCTGCGCCGTCACACCGCACGCGGCCGACGGGCCGGGCGGGAGAGCGGCGGCGTAGGGCGCCTCGGCGCCGAACCGGCGCACCAGACGCGGCGCCGCGGCGATCTCGCCGAGGCGGTGCCGGGGCCACGCGCCGACGAGCGGGATGGAGCGGGTGGCGGACGGGCGGGACGCGAAGCCCGGGTCGCGGCGTATGACGGCGTCGACGGCGTCCTCTGCCATCCGCCGGTAGGTGGTGAGCTTGCCGCCGACGATGCTGAGAACGCCGCTCGCGGACTCGATGATCGCGTGGCGGCGGGAGAGGTCGCTGGTGTCGTGGTCGTCCGCCCCGGCGAGCAGCGGGCGCAGCCCGGCGAAGGTCGAGAGCACGTCGCTGCGCGCGAGAGGCTCCTCGAGCACGGTGTTGAGCGTGCCGAGGAGCATGTCGACCTCGGCCTCGGTCGCGTGCGCCACATCGGGGACGGGCCCGTCGGCGGGCACATCCGTGAGGCCGACGTAGGTACGGCCGTGCTGCGCGGGCAGTGTGAAGACGAACCGGCTCGACGAGCCGGGGATCGGCACGGTGAGCGACACGTCCGAACCGCCGAGGCGGGCCGTCGACACCACGAGGTGCGTGCCACGGCTCGGACGCAGCCGCACGTCGTGGTCGAGCTCGCCCGCCCACACGCCCGTCGCACCCACGACGGCGCGCGCGTGCACGCGGAGCGTCTCGCCGGTCACGACGTCGCGCAGGGTCGCCTCTCGCCCCGTGACCTCGACGGCTTCGACACGGGTGAGGACGGATGCCCCGTACCCGGCGGCCGTCCGCGCGACGGCGACGACGAGCCGGGCATCGTCGATGAGCTGCCCGTCCCACCCGCGCACGCCGCCGCGCAGACCCTCGGCACGAACGGCCGGAGCGAGCGCGAGCGTCGCGTCGCGGCCGATCGCGCCCGGGGCCCGCAGCAGCGATCCGGGCGTTCCGACGGCGCGGCGCAGGCCGTCGCCGAGCTCGTACCCCATGCCGATGTACGCGCCGCGCGCGACGTGTCCGGGTTCGTGCAGCGGGACGACCTGCGCGAGCGCGCGCGTCAGGTGCGGCGCGGTGCGGGTGAGGAGGATGTGCCGCTCGATCGCGCTCTCGTGCGCGATCCCGACCTGGCCCGACGCCAGGTACCGCAGGCCGCCGTGCACGAGCTTGGAGCTGAAGCGGCTGGTGCCGTGCGCAAGGTCGTGCCGCTCGACCAGCACGGTGCGCAGGCCCCGGCTCGCAGCATCCAACGCGATCCCGGCTCCGGTGATGCCGCCCCCGATGACGAGCAGGTCGATCTCGCGCGCGCCGGAGAGGGCGTCGAGTTCGCGCGCCCGTCGAGCGGCCGAGAGCGCCGACGGGCCGGGCGTGCGCCCCACGATGCGCGTCGTCATCGCCGATCCTCACCGGAGGGCGCCAGGTAGCCCCGCAGCGCGTGGGCGAGCTCGGCGCGCCAGGCGCTCTCGGGCAGCCACTCGGCGACGAGCGGAGCGGATTGCACGGCGGACTGCGCGACCAGCAGCACCATCGCCGCCAGCTGCGGCGGTTCGCCCCCGCGGACGTAGCCCGCGCGCTGCCCCGCCTCGATGCGCCGGGCGGTCTCCGCGTGGATCGCGCGCTGGCTCGTTCCCAGCCGGTCGAGGATGTAGCGGGCGAACAGCTCGGGGTCGGTGTCGCGCAGCCGGTCGACGAGGGGCAGACGACGCACGCGGTCGGCCGTCTCGACGAGCAGCGCGACGAGCTCGTCGAGGTCGCGGGACTCCCCCGCCCGGGCAGGAAGCGCGGCGACGAGCTCACGCGTGACGAGGGCGGCGAACACGGCCTGCGCGTCGGGCCAGTAACGGTAGAGCGTCTGCCGGGCGATCCCGCAGCGACGCGCGATGTCGGATGCCGTCGTCCGGCGGATGCCGTGCGCCAGCACCTCGGCGAGCGCGGCGTCGAGGATCGCGGTCTCGGTGTCGGGCACTCCATCGGCCATGTGACAACCATACATAATGTGTCATACTGTCGCCATGGCTGCGACGGTGCACACCGACTCCCCCGGCGACCCCGCGACCCCGGCGCGGCCCGTCGCCGTCCCGACGCCGCGCCCACGCGGCGACTGGGACGCGTGGGGATCCGAGCCCGCCCGCCTGCCGGCCGCCGCCAAGGCGATCGTCGCGACGCTGCTTCCCGGCAAGGCGCACCCCGTGCCGCGCCGCGCCGAGCCCGTCCTCACGCCGTCACTGCTCTCCGACGACGACCTCGCCGCCCTCGCCGCGGTGGTCGGCCCCGGTGCGGCGTCGCGCGATGATGCGGTGCGCCTGCTCCACCTCGGCGGCAAGAGCACGCCCGACCTGCTGCGTCGCCGCGTCGACGAGCCGCAGGCCGCGCCGGACGCGGTGGTCTCCCCCGGGGCCCACGACGAGGTCGCCGCGGCCCTGCGCGTGTGCGCGGACCGCGGCATCGCGGTCGTGCCGTTCGGCGGCGGCACCTCGGTGGTGGGCGGGGTCGACCCGGTGCGCGGCGCCCACCGGGCCGTGGTCGCCCTCGACCTCGGCCGCACCGCGGCGCTCCTCTCGCTCGACGAGGTGTCGCTCCTCGCGACGTTCGGCGCCGGCACGACCGGGCCGCAGGCGGAGGAGCTCCTCGGCGCCCGCGGGTACACGCTCGGCCACTTCCCGCAGAGCTTCCTGTACGCCTCGCTCGGCGGATACGCCGCGACCCGCTCCAGCGGACAGGCCTCGCGCGGCTACGGCCGCTTCGACGACCTCGTCCACGCGCTGCGCGTGGCCACGCCCGCGGGCGACCTCGACCTCGGCCGCTCGCCCGCGAGCGCCGCCGGCCCCGACCTGCGCGAGCTCTTCCTCGGCTCGGAGGGCGCGTTCGGGGTCCTCACCGAGGTCACGGTCCGCGTGCGCCGCGTGCCGGCGGCGACCGCGTACCGCGCATGGTCGTTCCCGGACTTCGCCGCGGGGGCGTCGGCGTTGCGTGAAGCCACGCAGCGCGGCATCCGTCCCACCGTCCTGCGGCTGAGCGACGAGACCGAGACGCGCGTGAACGCCGCGATGGGCGGACACCTCACCCGGATGCGCGGGTGCCTCGCGGTCGCCACGTTCGAAGGCGCGACGGCGACCGAGGCCGAGGCGACGCGCGATGCGCTCGACGCGGTCTTCCGGGCGCACGGCGCCACGTCGCGCGGGGAGGATCCGGCGCGCTCCTGGGAACGGGGGCGCTTCGCCTCGCCCGCGCTGCGCGACTCCCTCATGGACCTCGGCGTCCTCGCCGAGACCCTCGAGACCGCGACGACCTGGGCGAACCTGCCCGCTCTCAAGAGCGCCGCGACCGCCGCGCTCACCGAGAGCCTCACCGCCTCGGGCACGAAGCCGATCGTGCTGTGCCACATCTCGCACGTGTACCCGGCGGGCGCGTCGCTCTACTTCACCGCGGTCGCCGCGCTCACCGACGATCCGCAGACCCAGTGGATGAGCGCGAAGGATGCCGCGTCCCGCGCGATCGGCCACGCCCGCGGCACCATCACCCACCATCACGCCGTAGGGCGCGATCATCGGCCGTACCTCGAGGCGGAGATCGGCTCACTCGGCGTCGAGGTGCTGCGCGCGGTGAAGGACGTGCTCGACCCCCGGGGCATCATGAACCCCGGCGCACTGATCGCCCCCGCTGCGGACGCGGCGGAGCGCGCGTGAGGGTCGCGCTGATCGTCAACCCCGCGGCCCGCGCCGGTGCGCACACCGGTGCCGCCACGAACACCGCCGAACGCCTGCGCGCGCACGGCGTGCAGACGTCGATCCTGAGCGGCGGCAGCGCGGCGGAGTCGTCCGCGCTGCTGCGGACCGCGATCGAGGTGGGCGTCGACGCCGTCGTGGTCGCGGGCGGCGTCACGCGCACGATCGACCTCGCGCGGGTGACGCGCGGGGACGGGTCGACGCGGTACTTCGGGTCCGTCCTCGCCAGCGGGTTCGACTCCAAGGTCAACGATCGCGCGAACGCGATGCGGTGGCCGCGGGGCGGATCACGGTACAGCATCGCGATCCTCGTCCAGTTCCTGACGCTCGCCGGCATCCCGTACGAGGTGGACCTGGAGCTCGCGGACGGCACCCGTGAAGAGATGCGCGGCGACCTGGTGATGGCGACCGTGGGCAACGGACGCACGTATGGCGGCGGCATCCCCATCTGTCCCGAGGCCGACCCGGCCGACGGCCTGCTCGACGTCGTCCTCGTGCGGCCCGCCGGTCGGCTGCGTCTGCTGCGCCTGCTTCCCCGGGTGTACCAGGGCACGCACGCCAGCGTCGCCGAAGTCTCCATGCGGCGGGTGCGTTCGGTGCGGCTGTCGTCGCCCGGAGTCACGGCCTACGCCGACGGCGACCCGATCGGCGCGCTGCCGCTGACCGTCGATGTGGCGCCCGGCGCGCTCACCATCTTCACACCCGTCGGCTGACCCGGCGGGCGGCGGCGTCAGTGCGCCGCCTGGGCCGCCCGCAGCTTGGCCAGCACCTGGTCGCGCAGCTCTTCGGGCGCGCTCTCCTTGCAGGCGCGGGCCAGCACCTCGGTCAACGTGGTCGCGACGAGCGCCTCGTCGCGACAGCCCTCGCAGTTCGCCAGGTGCTCCGCGATGTCGCTCTGCTCGGTCTTGCAGACCTCGTGGCGCAGGTACTCCTCCAGGTCGCGCCGGGCCTTCTCGCAGCCGCAGTCGGTCATTTCGTGCTCCTCGTGGCGGCGGGGGTGATGCCGCGCTCTTTCGCGTAATCGGCCAGCAGTTCACGCAGCATCCGCCTGCCACGGTGCAGACGGCTCATGACCGTGCCGATGGGGGTCTTCATGATGTCGGCGATCTCCTGGTAGGCGAAGCCCTCGACGTCGGCGAGGTACACCGCCAGCCGGAAGTCCTCCGGGATGGACTGCAGCGCGTCCTTCACGACCGACGCGGGCATGTGGTCGATCGCCTCGGCCTCGGCGGAGCGGGTGCTCGTCGCGGTCGTCGACTCGGCACCGCCGAGCTGCCAGTCCTCGAGGTCGTCGATCGTGCCCTGGTACGGCTCGCGCTGCTTCTTGCGGTAGGTGTTGATGTAGGTGTTCGTCAGGATGCGGTACAGCCACGCCTTGAGGTTGGTCCCCTGCGTGAAGGTCTTCCACGAGGCGAACGCCTTGACGAAGGTCTCCTGCACGAGGTCGGCCGCATCGGCGGGGTTTCGCGTCATCCGCATGGCCGCGGCATACAGCTGGTCCATGAAGGGCAGCGCCTGCTCTTCGAACTGCGTGCGGGGATCCTGGTCCTGGTCCGCCGGCGCAGCCTGGTCGGTCGAGTCGCTCATCACGCGCCAGTCTACGGCGGGCTCTTGCAGACGACCTGAGACGTGCGCGTCACGCCCGGCCAGGAGGGGCGCCTCGTGATCGAGGCGCTCGAGAGTGGCGAACATCCGGCTCCGCTCGGTAGGTTGCTCCCGGCTGGTGCCCACCGGGTTCAGTAGGGTAGAACCCGATGACAGCCGACGCGTATTCCCCGCCCTCCGCGCCGATCGGGCGCGGCCACTGGCCCGCGCCCGTCGCGGACGGCGCACTGCACGCAACGGTGACCGTCCCCGGCTCGAAATCGCTCACGAATCGTGAGCTGATCCTCGCCGCCCTCGCCGACGGACCGAGCCGCCTGATCTCGCCGCTGCACTCCGACGACTCCGCACGCATGATCGATGCGCTGCGCTCGCTCGGCGTCGGCATCGAGCTCGTCGAGGGCACCGGGCTCTATGGCGACGACATCGAGGTGACGCCGGTGTGGCCGCTGCACGGCGACACCGTCGTGGACTGCGGGCAGGCGGGCACCGTCATGCGCTTCGTGGCCGGCCTCGGCGGCTTCGCCCGCGGCGACGTCACCCTCACGGCCCACGAGAGCGCGCTGCACCGCCCGATGGGGGCGATGATCACGGCGCTGCGCGACGTCGGGGTCGACATCGACGACGGCGGCCACTGGGCCCTCCCCTTCATCATCCGCGGCCACGGTCACGTGCGCGGCGGCGAGGTGACGATCGACGCCAGCGCGTCGAGCCAGTTCGTCTCGGGGCTCCTGCTCGCTGCGCCCCGCTTCGACGTCGGCCTGCAGCTGCGCCACTCCGGCGAGCGGCTGCCGAGCATCCCGCACATCGACATGACCGTCGAGGCCCTCGGGCATCGCGGCGTGCACGTCGAGCGAACCGGTGTCGGCGAGTGGATCGTGCCTGCCGGACCGATCCGCGGCAAGGACGTCGCGATCGAACCGGACCTGTCGAACGCGGCGCCCTTCCTCGCAGCCGCGATGGTCGCGGGCGGCTCCGTCTCGGTCACCGGCTGGCCCGCGCACTCCACCCAGCCCGGTGCGATGCTGACCGAGATCCTCTCCCTCATGGGCGCCCGCGCGGTGCGCCGCGGGGGCTCCCTGACCGTGACCGCGGGCCCCGCCATCCAGGGCGTCGACCTCGACCTGTCCGCCGCAGGCGAGCTGACCCCCACGATCTTCGCGCTCACGGCCTTCGCCGACTCCCCGTCCACCCTGCACGGCATCGGCCACATCCGCGGCCATGAGACCGACCGCATCGCGGCCCTCGTCGCGGAGCTGCGCAGCCTCGGCGGCGAGGCGGAGGAGCTGCCGGACGGCATCCGCATCGTGCCCCGCCCGCTCCACGGCGGGACATGGCACGCGTACCACGACCACCGCATGGCGACGACAGGCGCCCTCATCGGCCTGGCCGTCCCCGGCGTCGAGGTCGACGACATCGGCACGACCGCCAAGACGATGCCCGAGTTCCCGCAGATCTGGCAGCGGATGCTCGACGGCGAGCAAGCCGACGGCGGGCTCTCCGAGGAGACGATGCGCGCCTCGTGAGACGGCGCGTGCAGGGGTTCGCGGAGCGACCGGGATGAGCAGCGTGAACCGACCGTGGATGACCAGATGAGCGGGGCGACACCGTGAGCTGGCTCGACGAATTCGAGGACGACGACGAACCGGAGTTCGACGAGGCGGACGTCCGGGTACGGCCGAACCCGAAGGCGAACCGTCCTCGCACCAAGCGCCGTCCGGCGCACAGCGACGCCGAGATCGCGCGCGTGCTCGGCGTCGACCGCGGTCGCTACACCGTGCTGGTGGACGAAGACCTCCCGACCGAGCGCACCGTGCTCGCCGCCCGCGCGCGCGAACTGCGCAAGACGCCGATCGTCACGGGCGACCGTGCCCGCGTCGTCGGCGACGCGTCAGGGGACGAGGGCACTCTCGCACGCATCGTCGGCATCGAGGACCGCACCTCGCTCCTGCGGCGCAGCGCCGACGACACCGACCAGGTCGAGCGCGTCATCGTCGCCAACGCGGACCAGATGCTCGTGGTCGTCGCGGCCGCCGACCCGGAGCCGCGCCCGAGGCTCGTCGACCGCTACCTCGTCGCAGCGCTGGATGCCGGCATCCGCCCTCTCCTCGTCGTGACGAAGACCGACCTGGCGGACCCCGCAGAGTTCCTCGCGCACTTCGACGGCCTCGACCTCGAGGTGTTCACCAGCGGGCGCGAGGAGATGCCGCTCGAGCGGATCGGCGCGGCGCTCGTCGGTCACTCGACGGTGTTCGTCGGGCATTCGGGCGTCGGCAAGTCGACGCTCGTCAACGCCCTCGTGCCCGATGCCAAGCGCGCGACCGGCCACGTCAACGTGGTGACCGGACGCGGGCGGCACACCTCGAGCTCGACCGTGTCGCTGCGGTACCGCGGAGAGGCGCTCGACGGCCATGTGCGGGGCAACGGCTGGGTCATCGACACCCCCGGCGTGCGTTCGTTCGGCCTCGGCCACGTGGACCCCGCGAACATCCTCCGCGCCTTCACCGATCTCGACGAGATCGCCCAGGAGTGCCCGCGCGGCTGCACGCACCTGCCCGATGCTCCGGACTGCGCGATCGTCGAGGCCGTCGAGGAGGGCCGGCTCGGCCCGGGCGGCGCGGCCCGCCTCGACTCGCTGCAGCGCCTGCTCGAGACCTTCGCGAAGAAGGCCCAGGACCCTGCCACCTAGAGTGGAACGGTGACCACGACGCGCCTCGAACCCGGTTCCCTCGCTCCCGCCTTCACGCTCCCGGACCAGGACGAGCAGGCCGTGACGCTCAAGGATCTGCGGGGCGGACGTGTGATCCTGTTCTTCTATCCCGCGGCGATGACTCCAGGGTGCACCAAGGAGGCATGCGACTTCCGAGACAGCCTCGCCCCGCTCCAGGCGGCGGGGTACACGGTGCTCGGCATCTCCCCCGACGAGCCCGAGAAGCTCCGGCGGTTCCGGGAGCGCGACGGGCTCACCTACGACCTGCTGAGCGACCCCGACCACAAGGTGCTCGAGAAATACGCCGCGTGGGGCGAGAAGGTGAACTACGGCAAGACGTTCATGGGCGTCATCCGCTCGACGTTCGTCATCGACGAGAAGGGCCGCATCACGCACGCGCTGTACAACGTGCGCGCGACCGGCCACGTCGCCCGCGTGCGGACGCTCCTGGGGCTCTGAGACGCTCCTGGGCCGCTACGCCCCCGGGGCCTGCCCGCCGGCTTCTTCGTCGCGCTGGCGGCGCGCGGCGCGTCCGGCGTCGCGCACGGCGATCACGAGCAGCACCAGCACCACCAGGGCGGGGACGGCGAGCGCGAGCCCGAGCGCCGCGTCGGCGAAGGCGCCGGTGGCGGCGCCGAAGGCGACGGCGAGGATCAGCAGCTGCGTGACGATGCCGCCCGAGCGACCCCACGACTGGTCGCGCCAGATCGCGAACGCGAACGCGATGACCGCGGCGGCGCCGACGAGCGTGAGCACCGCCAGCGCGATCGCACTCTCGATCGAGCCGGTGTCCCCCGAGGCGATCGCGACGATCTCGCGGACCGTGAGCGCGGCGAGCCCGAGTCCTTCGAGTCCCACCAGCACCGCGGCGATTCTTCCGGACATGTTTGTCCGCATTCTCCGTCGACTCCTTCTTCCACCGACAGCGGTTTGTGCGATCCCTCCATAGCCCCCGGGGAACACTCAGCAAGTCCTCCACGAACCCGCCGATGAACCCTTGATTCAGGTAAACCGCTATGGGACGATTGGTGAAGCCGTGTGCTCCCACAGCGACGTGGGGCGAGATCTTCTCGCACATCCCACAGGGTACCGGACCCGAACCGGGCCCCTATTCCCCCACCCCTCTGTCACAAGGAGCACCCCCATGGACTGGCGCGACAAGGCCGCCTGCCTGACCGTCGACCCCGAACTGTTCTTCCCCGTGGGGAACACCGGACCCGCCGTCGATCAGATCGAGAAGGCCAAGTCGGTGTGCGCACGCTGCACCGTCACCGAGATCTGCCTGCAGTACGCCCTCGAGACCGGACAGGACTCGGGCGTGTGGGGCGGTCTCTCCGAGGACGAGCGCCGCGCCCTCAAGCGCCGCGCCGCCCGCGCGCGCCGCGCCTCCTGACACCCGGCGCCCACAGCGCTTCGATCGAGCGGATGCCGCGACCAGCGGCATCCGCTCATCGCTGTCAGCTCTTCGCGCGCTCGATGTAGCGCAGCGGAATGTCGATCGTGACCTCCGTGCCGCTGCCCATGATGGTGTGCCAGTCGATCGTGCCGCCGAGCTCGCCCTGGATGAGGGTGCGCACGATCTGCGTGCCGAGGCCGCGGCCGACCTGACCTTCCGGCAGGCCGGACCCGGTGTCGCGCACGCGCACCTCGAGGCGGTCGTCACTGCGCTCGGCGATGATCTCGACGTCACCCTCCTGCCCCGCGAGCCCGTGCTCGACGGCGTTCGTGACGAGCTCGGTGAGCGCGAGGGCGAGGGGCGTGGCGTACTCGCTCGGCAGTGTGCCGAAGCGGCCCGTGGAGTGGGTCTTCGCGCGTGTGTTGGGCGCAGCGGCGACCTCGGCGACCAGCTTGAGCACGCGCGCGAACACCTCGTCGAAGTCGACGTTCTGCGCGAGGCCCTCTGAGAGCGTGTCATGCACGACGGCGATGGCCGACACGCGCCGCATCGCCTGGGTGAGGGCGTCGCGTGCCTCCTCGGTGTGCGAGCGGCGGGCCTGGATCCGCAGGAGCGAAGCGACGGTCTGCAGGTTGTTCTTGACGCGGTGGTGGATCTCGCGGATCGTCGCGTCCTTGGTGATGAGCTCCTGCTCCTGGTGACGGATCTCGGTCACGTCGCGGCACAGCACGATCGCGCCGATGCGCGTGCCGTGATCGCGCAGCGGGATGGTGCGCAGCGAGACCGTCACGCCGCGGGCCTCGAGGTCCGCGCGCCATGGCGCGCGGCCGGTGACGACGACCGGCAGCGACTCGTCGAACTGGCGCTTCGTCGGGAGGATGCCCGTCACGACCTCCACCAGCGACTCGCCCTCGAGCTCGTCGTCGAAGCCGAGCCGGTTGAAGGCCGACAGCGCGTTGGGGCTCGCGAACGTCGTGATGCCGTCGACGTCGAGACGGACCAGGCCGTCCGACGCGCGCGGTGCCCCGCGGCGCGGCGAGGTCGGCGCCGTCAGGTCGGGGAAGTCGCCCGACGCGATCATGCCGAACAGGTCGTCGGCGCAGTCGTTGAACGTGATCTGCTGCCGCGACGGGGTGCGCGCCTCGCCGAGGTTGGTATGGCGCGTGATCACACCGATCACCGTCGCCTCTTTTCCGCTCTTGCGCGCCACCGGGACAGCGCGCACACGCGTGGGCGTCTCTTCGAACCAGTCCGGCGAGGCCGAGTCGACGATGCGGCCGGTCTGGAACGCCTCGCGCACCTGCGTGCGCCACTGCGGCCGTACGCGGTCGCCGACGATGTCGCGGTAGAAGAGGGTGGCCGCGCCGCCCGGGCGCGTGTGCGCCACCGCGACGAACAAGTCATCCGATGTCGGCACCCACAGCACGATGTCGGCGAAAGCCAGATCGGCGAGGAGCTGGCCGTCCCCCGCGAGACGGTGCAGCCACTCCACGTCCTCTTCACTGGAGCGGCCCTGGGCGTAGACGAGATCGCTGAGGGTCGACACGGACCTAGCCTAGAGCGCCAGGCTCACACCACCCGCTCGCCGACACGTGCCACGTCGTCGGCGCCGGCGCGTGCGGCTCGTGCGGGGTCGGTACGGTGAACGCCGCGGCGCCGCGACTTGCCGGCACGCTGCGGTTCCGGGGCGGGCACGATCGCCTCGCCCACGAAGCGCCGCAGCGCGAGCGTGAACGGCGATCGCGGTGCAACGCCGGCGATGGGCTGCGACGCGAGGATCGCGGCATCCGCGGATCTCGGGTCCTGCGGGAGGAACCACACGTCCTCGATGCCGCCGAAGCGGTCCAGCGTGCGGCGCACCTGCCCGCGGGCGCCGATGCCGAGCGTTCCCGGGCGGAGCCGGTTGGCGACGACCGCCACCGGGGTCGCGCCGATCGTGGCGCGCAGGTCCGCGTGTCCGCGGAGGAACCGTGCGACGCCGACGGGGTCGGCCGCGACCACTGCCACCACGAGGTCGGCGGCGCGCAAAGCGGCGAGCGTCGCGGCATTGCGGCGCGGGCCGTCGAGGTCGCTCATGATCTCTTCGTCGCGCTCGAGCGACGAAGCGACGTCGACCACCGTGTACTCGGCCCATTCGCGGCAGGCGGCGAGGGCGGCGGCCACGCGCCGGTCGCTCAGCTCCGGCCAGCGGGAGGGCCGGTTGATGCCCGTGAGCACGTCCACGCCGGTGCGCCCGAGCGGCACGGCGATGCGGGTGAGTTCGCGCGCGTCCAGGCCGCCGAGTTCGGCCTGCCGGCACGCGGCGGCGAATCCCGGGCCCTCGTCGGCGAGGCCGAGCGTCAGCGCGAGCGACGGGGCGAGCGTGTCGGCGTCGACGAGCGCGACGTGGCGTCCGCCGCGGGCGAGCTCGACGGCGAGCTCCGCCGCGACGGTGGAGCGCCCCGGCGCTCCGGCGGGGCCCCACACGGCGATCACCCGCGGCTGAGGGCGCATGGACGCTGAGGCGGCCGTCGCCCGGGGTGCGGCCGAGAGCGCCTCTGCGACGCGCCACGGCTCGGCGTGCATGCTCAGCGGGACCTCGAGTCCGCACGACGCGGCGATCCGCTCCCCTGCGGCGTCTTCGACGAGGGGAACGACGCGCGTCCCCGCGCGGTCGCAGAGGGCGACGACGGTGGGCGACATCGTGGCGCGCGACACCGCGACCACCAGCGCGTCGGCGTCGGCGAGGGCCCGGAGCATCGACTCGGCGTCGGCGCCCAGCATCGCATCCGCCGCGGCGAGGGCGGGAGCGGATGCCGGGACCTCCGCGATCACGTCGATCCCCTCTCGCCGCAGCCCGTCGGCGAGGAGCCCCGCATCGTCGACGGCGACGACGACCCTCACGAGCCGGATCCCGTCGCGGGGACGATGGACAGCGCGGACTCCTCGGCCATCGCTGCGAGCGTGGCTGGAACGTCGGAGCGCGGGATGACGAGCTCGAGGGCGGCCGCGCCGCCGCCGATCATGGAGTCGTCCCGCGTCACCGACACGACGGTGGCGTCGGCGACGAGGATGCGCGGCTCGTCGTACGCACCCTGTTCCCCGAGCGGTGCCGACCATACTTCGACGACGCTGCCCGCTTCGACCGACGCCGGGACGTCGACGGCGCTGCGTACGACGACGCTCGTGGTACGGGCCGAGGCGGGATCGCCGACGGATGCCGCGGGCACGAGTTCGCCCGCCTCGATCGTACGGGTCGCGACCACGGGGTCATCGAGGTCGTCGGCCGTGAGGTACGTGCCGGCGAGGGTGCCGAGCGCGACGTCGACGACCTTCAGGTCGCCGGTGCCGATCGCCTCGCCCGGGACGATCGTATGCGCGGCCGCGTACACCTCGACGGTCTGCCGCGCGGCCGACACGACGAGCCACACGCCGACGACGGATGCCGCCACGAGGAGCACGCCGAGGAAGAACCGCGCGTCGCCCCAGAAGGCGCGGCGCGGGGTGCGGACGGGGTCGTGGGCGGCGGTCATGCGTCCATCGTCGCCGACTCGGGACGAGGGCGTCGGGCGTTATCCACAGGGGTGGGAGCGCCCGGCCCGCTCTGGGGAGGCAGGTCCATAATGGGGGCATGTCAGATGACCCGACGTCCGACGCGCGTCTCTACGCACCTGCCCAGGTGGGCGAGGTGCTCGGCGTATCTGTCGACGAGGTCATGGCTCTTGTCCACGAAGGGCGTCTGCGGGGTCTGCGCGTCGGTTCCCCCGCGCGCTGGCGGATCGATGCGGCGAGCGTCGGAGAATACCTCGACGATCAGGCCGAGGAGGCACGGCGCATGGCGCTCTGGCGTCAGTCTCAGAACGCCAGCTTCCCCGAGCTGTGGGGCGGGAGCATCATCCGCCACCCGGACTGAGCCGGCACCTCCGCGGATGCGCAGCCGATCGCTGATCAGGGGATCGGGGGCGCCGCGTCGGCCCGGATCCACCCGATCGCCGTGAAGGGCACCAGCCGATAGCCCGAGACGGCGTCGGCGCGCCGCGGCGCGCCCGGGTCGTGCACCGCGAGGTCGAGGTGGTCCGCGCCGGCGCGATCGATCGTGCCGGTGAGGACCCGCCCCGAGACGAGGTGCACCGCGACACCGACCCGTCGCCGCACGAGGTCGCGCAGGACGAAGCCGAAGGTGAGCCGATCGGCGAGGGGCGAGCGCGGCGGCGCAGGACGCGCCGTGCGCAGCAGGTCGGCATGCGGCATGCCCACCGCGCCGATCGTGGCGACCGGCACGATCACCGCGCCGCCCGGACCATCGGCCGGCGCCAGAGCGACCCAGTCGGCGCCCACGCCCGTCACCGACGCGCGCAGCGTCGCGCCGTCGGTGAGGTCGAACGACGCGACCGTCGGCGCGACACCGTCTCGGGCCGCAAGCAGCGTCAGCCGCTCCGAGAGCTGCACCCGCGAGAGCCGCAGGCGCTCGGCTTCGGTGTCGAGCGCGGCGCGCTCAGCCTCCCATTCGGAGGCGAGCTGATCCTCGAGGTCGTCGAAGAAGCGGTCCCAGCGCACTCAGCGAGAGTAGGGCACCACGGCCGATCGGTCCGCGAGTTATCCACAGCCGACCAGGCCCGATTTTCCTGAGAGTTCGCTGTGTGGTCTACTGTCCGGGAAGACATCCCCCTGTCCAGATTGGCACCCATGGCAACGACGCCCGCGGGCACCGCCCGCGTACCGTACGCGTCCCGCAGCAGCGCGCAGGTCGCGGAGTTCTTCGCGCCGCAGCGGACGCCGTCCACCGCTCTCCCCGCTCCGGAGACGTTTCTGCGCAACCTCACCGTCGGCGTGCTCGAGGTCTTCGCGGGTGTGCGCGAGGTCGACCAACTCGCCCGCTGGCTCACCGAGGACGCCTACCGCAAGCTCCTGACGCGCGCGAACCTCGCGACGCGGGCGCGCAGCGCACGCGGCGTGGCGGCGAAGCGCCCCGTGCACACGATCATGTCGGTGCACGAATCGTCCCCCGCCGACGGCATCATCGAAGCGGTCGTCGTCGTCCGCGGACCGGCGCGGACGCGCGCCCTCGCCGTGCGGATCGAGGGCATGGACGGCCGCTGGCGCGCGACCTCGCTCGCGCTGCTCTGACGCACCCGCCGACTCACGCCGCACGCCGCAGGCCGTCGCATGCGCGGTGCGCCGGCGCCCACCGGCCCGGCGACGGAACCGGCCTCGACGATGCGGCCGGTCCCGTCGTCAGCTCTTGTCGTCCTTGTCGATGAGGTCGAGCAGCGACCGGAGAGCGTCGCGGATCTCGTAGTGATCGTGCTGACCCGCACGGCTCTCCGCCGCGATCACGCCCGACCGGTGGACCTTCTTGAAGTCGCCCACCGGGAACGAATACGCCTGTTTCGTCTCCTCGTTCTCCCGGTGGTCGATGCCGACGTGCCAGTGGGAGAACTCCGTCCATCCCTCTCGCTCGATGTACGAGTTCTCCTCGTCGGCTGTCGGTGCGGCCTCCGACCAGTCGTCGCGTACATCGCGCACGACCTTCCCGTCCCGGATGAGCGCGCGCAGATGGCGCAGCGCCGGCTGGTTCAGTTCGATGGACATGGCGCGAAGCTACGACGCCGTCCCTCGTCACGCGAGGGGGTTGACGGATGCCGCGGGCCGCGGCATCCGTCGCTTCACTGCTTGTACGACGAGAGGAAGTTGCCCAGGCGCTCGACGGCCTCGGACAGCACGCGTGCCTCGGGCAGCGTGACGATGCGCAGATGGTCGGGGGTCGGCCAGTTGAAGCCGGTCCCCTGCACGAGCAGGACGTGCTCGGCGACGAGGAAGTCGTAGACGAGCTTGGCGTCGTCGCGGATCTCGTACACGTCCGGGTCGAGGCGCGGGAACGCGTAGAGCGCGCCCTGAGGCTTGAGGCACGTCACGCCGGGGATCCGCTCGAGGCCCTCCCACGCGGCATCCCGCTGCTCGTGAAGGCGCCCCTCGGGGGCGATGAGCGCGTCGATCGACTGCACCCCCGAAAGCGCCGCCTGGACCGCGTGCTGCGCCGGGACGTTCGGGCACAGCCGCGTGGAGGCCAGCAGCTGGATGCCCTCCAGGAACCCGGCGGCGTGCTTCTTGGGACCCGTGATGACGAGCCAGCCGGAGCGGTAGCCGGCCACGCGATACGTCTTGGAGAGTCCGTTGAACGTGAGGCACAGCAGGTCGGGCGCGAGCGTCGCGAGCGGGATGTGCTGCGCGTCGTCGAACAGGATCCGGTCGTAGATCTCGTCCGAGAGCAGCAGCAGCGAGTTCTCGCGCGCGATCTCGATGATCCCGTCGAGCACCTCGCGGCTGTAGACGGCGCCGGTGGGATTGTTCGGATTGATCACGACGATCGCCTTGGTGCGCGGCGTGACCTTCTCGCGGATGTCTTCCAGCGAGGGCTGCCACCCGTCGTCGGGATCGCACCGATAGTGCACCGGGGTGCCGCCGGCGAGGCTGGTCATCGCGGTCCACAGCGGGTAGTCCGGCGCCGGGATCAGCACCTCGTCGCCCTCGTCGAGGAGTGCCTGCATCGTCATCGTGATGAGCTCGGACACGCCGTTGCCGAGGTAGACGTCGTCGGGGTCGAACTGCGGGAAGCCGGGGACCTGTTCGTACCGCGACACGACCGCGCGCCGCGCCGACATGATGCCCTTGCTGTCGCTGTAGCCGTGCGCATGCGGCACGGCCTCGATCATGTCGCGCACGATCTGGAACGGCGCCTCGAATCCGAACACCGCCGGGTTGCCGGTGTTGAGCTTGAGGATCGTGTGCCCCTCGTCCTGCAGCCGGTCGGCCTCGGCCAGTGCCGCCCCGCGGATCTCGTAGAGAACGTTCTGGAGCTTGCTCGACTGATCGAGGGGACGGAGGGGACTCATCGCCCCAGGATATCCGCGGCCGAGGAGGGCCAATGAACGCCAGGTGGCCCGCGCTCCGGCGCGGGCCACCTGAGGGGTGTCCTACTTCTTTCGCTGCTCGGCCGCGCGACGCTGCGCGCGGTTCAGCGGCGCCGGCGCCGCGGCAGTGGCCTCGGCATCCGTCCGCTGGCCGAAGGCGCCGCGCTGCGGCTCGGCGGCAGGCGCCTGCTGCGGGGCGGGTGCCGCGGCGGCGGCGGCCGCCGCCTGACGCAGGCGGGAGGTCGCCGCCTGCTGCACCTGGCCGCGGTCGTTGCGCACCTCGACCTCACCGGCGTCGTTCGACGCCGAGTACTGCAGGCGCTGGTTGTCGACGGGCTGAGCGCCGAGACCCTTGGCCTCGACCTGAGTGACCTGCTCGGCCCCGGCCTCACCCTGACGGCGGACCTCGACCTCGAGGTTGTAGAGGTAGCCGACCGACTCCTCCTTGATCTGCCCCATCATCGCCTGGAACATCTGGTAGCCCTCGCGCTGGTACTCGATGAGCGGGTCGCGCTGGGCCATCGCGCGCAGGCCGATGCCGTCCTTGAGGTAGTCCATCTCGTAGAGGTGGTCGCGCCAGCGCCGGTCGAGCACCTGCAGCACGACGCGCCGTTCGAGCTCGCGCGTCGCGGCCTCGCCGAGCGTGTTCTGCCGTGTGTCGTATGCGATGCGCGCGTCGGAGAGGATCTCGCGCTTGAGGCCCTCTGAGGTGATCCCGCCCTTACGACCGGCGGCCTCGGCCACGACCTCGTCGATGGTCACGCCGACCGGGTAGAGGGTCTTGAGCTCCGTCCACAGCGCGTCGAAGTCCCAGTTCTCACTGTGACCTGCGCCGGTGTGGTCGTCGATGACGGCGTTGATGGCGTCTTCGATGAAGTGCTGCACGCGGTCGGCGATGTCGTCGCCCTGCAGGATGTGGCGACGGTCGGAGTAGATCGCCTCACGCTGGCGGTTGAGGACGTCGTCGTACTTGAGGACGTTCTTGCGGATCTCGGCGTTGCGCGCCTCGACCTGGCTCTGCGCCGACTTGATCGCGCGCGTGACCATGCCCGACTCGATCGCGACGTCGTCGGGGAAATTGGTGCGGGCGATGATCGCCTCGGCCGCGCCGGACTGGAAGAGGCGCATGAGGTCGTCGGTGAGCGACAGATAGAAGCGGCTCTCGCCGGGGTCGCCCTGACGGCCCGAGCGACCGCGCAGCTGGTTGTCGATGCGGCGCGACTCGTGGCGCTCGGTGCCGAGGACGTACAGCCCGCCCGCCTCGACGACCTTGGTGCTCTCCTGGGCGACGCGGTCGCGCATGGACTCGTACACGGCGTCCCACTCGGCCTCGTACTCGTCGGGCGTCTCGACGGGGTCGAGGCCCTTCGTCTTCATCTCCTGCACCGCGAGGAACTCGGCGTTGCCCCCGAGCATGATGTCGGTGCCGCGGCCGGCCATGTTGGTGGCGACCGTGACAGCGCCCAGGCGTCCGGCGCGCGCGACGATCTCGGCCTCGCGTGCGTGGTTCTTCGCGTTCAGGACCTCGTGCTTGATGCCCTTCTTCGCCAGCAGGCGCGACAGGTACTCGCTCTTCTCGACGCTGACAGTGCCGACGAGCACGGGCTGGCCCGACTCGTGGCGCTGGGCGATGTCTTCGACGACCTGCGCGAACTTCGCGGTCTCGTTCTTGTACACGAGGTCGGACTGGTCCTTGCGGATCATGGGCTTGTTCGTCGGGATCGGCACGACACCGAGCTGGTAGGTGGACATGAACTCGGCCGCCTCGGTCTCGGCGGTACCCGTCATGCCCGCGAGCTTGTCGTACAGGCGGAAGTAGTTCTGCAGCGTGACGGTGGCGAGCGTCTGGTTCTCGGCCTTGACCGGCACGGCCTCCTTGGCCTCGATCGCCTGGTGGATGCCCTCGTTGTAGCGGCGGCCGACCAGGATGCGGCCGGTGTGCTCGTCGACGATCATGACCTCGTCGTTCATCACGACGTAGTCGGTGTCGCGCTTGAAGAGCGCCAGCGCCTTGATCGAGTTGTTCAGGAACGAGATGAGCGGCGTGTTCGCCGACTCGTACAGGTTGTCGATGCCGAGGTAGTCCTCGACCTTCTCGATGCCGGGCTCGAGGACGCCGATGGTGCGCTTCTTCTCGTCGACCTCGTAGTCGACGCCCGCCTCGAGCGTCTTCGCGATCTTCGCGAACTCGACGAACCAGCGATTCGCCTCGCCCGACGAGGGCCCCGAGATGATGAGCGGTGTACGCGCCTCGTCGATGAGGATGGAGTCGACCTCGTCGACGATCGCGTAGAAGTGACCGCGCTGGACGAGGTCCTCCTTGCGCCACGCCATGTTGTCGCGCAGGTAGTCGAAGCCGAACTCGTTGTTCGTGCCGTACGTGATGTCGCAGTTGTACTGCTCCCGGCGCACCTCGGGCGTCTGGCCGGCGACGATCGTTCCAGTCGTCATGCCGAGCGCGCGGTAGATGCGGCCCATCAGCTCGGACTGGTACGACGCGAGGAAGTCGTTGACCGTGACGACGTGGACGCCCTCGCCCGCGATCGCATTGAGGTACACGGGGAAGGCGCCGGTGAGCGTCTTGCCCTCACCGGTCTTCATCTCGGCGATGTTGCCGAGGTGCAGGGCGGCGCCGCCCATGATCTGCACGTCGTAGGCGCGCTGGCCGAGCGTGCGCTTCGCGGCCTCTCGGACGGCGGCGAACGCCTCCGGCATGAGCTGGTCGAGCGTCTCGCCGGCCTGGTAGCGGGCCCGCAGCTCGGCGGTCTCCCCGCGCAGCTCCTCGTCAGTGAGGTGCTCGTAGTCCTCTTCGAGGGCGCCGACGGCCTTCACGACCTGCTGGAGCCGCCGGAGGATGCGACCCTCACCGGCGCGAAGCAGTTTCTCGAGGGGGTTGGCCACGGAGTGTCTCCATCTTCTGGCTTTCGGGAGCGGCGCAACGGCGCCAGTGCCGCCCGGGTGCATGGCCCCAGGCATACCTGCCTATGTTATCCACCCGTGACCTTGGTGTGCGCTGGGTGTACTCGTCCGCATGCGCGACACGCGCAGGGGCGCAGCATCCGTCCGATTGCATTCCGGGTATGCATATACTCGGTGACTACATACTCGGTATGCCCCCTACGGAGAGGTGCGACATGGTTGTCTGGCGTCGATGGATCTTCCCGATCCTGCTGGTGCTCGTGCTGGGAATCGCGGCGGCCGCGCTGGTGAAGATCGCCTTCTTCCCCGACTCGGCGCCCGCCGCCGCGGCACAGCCTTCCGCGCAGATCGCCGATCCGGTCGTCCCCGTCGAGCGGGGGGCCGTCACCAACGCACTCAGCCTGCCGGGCACGATCGCCAGGGATGGCGGGTATCCGATCCGCTCCGAGATCGACGGCACCGTCACTGCGGTACATGTCGGCGAGGGGCAGACGGTCACCGCGGGGCAGAAGCTCTTCACCATCAAGCAGGCCGACCCTGTCAAGAACATCGATGTCCTGGCTCCCGAGGCGGGCGACGTGACCGAGATCACCGTCGTGAAGGGGCAGCCCGCCACGATCGGCGGCGAGCTCGCCTCGCTGACGCCCGCCCGGTTCCACGTCCAGGCCACGGTCGACCCGGTGCAGCTGTACCGCCTGCAGGGTGCGCCGTCGGAGGGATCCGTGACGATCCAGGGCGGCCCCGCGCCTTTCACGTGCACCGGGCTCAAGGTCTCCGTCGCCGAGGACGGCACCACCACCGTCACCTGCGCAGTGTCGGCCGACCAGGTCGTGTTCGCGGGGCTGCAGGCGCAGCTCGACATCGACCTCGGCACGGTCTCGGACGTGCTCGTCGTGCCGACCACCGCGGTCAAGGGCGGGTCGGGAACCGGCGTCGTCTGGGTGGATGCCGGCACCGGCGAGCTGGAGGAACGGGACGTCGCGCTCGGGGTGAGCGACGGGGCCATCGTCGAGGTGACCGAAGGGATCGAGGAGGGCGAGCAGGTGCGCCAGTACGTGCCCGGCGTCCTCGCGGGCGAGGACCCCGTCTGCTACGACGACGGCATGGGCGGCGAGTACTGCGAGCCCGCGGGGTGGAGCTGGTGACCCTCGTCCGCCTCGAAGGCGTCGCCAAGCACGTGCTGCTGCCCGACGACAGCCGCCTCGACATCCTGCGCGGCATCGACCTCGCCGTCGCCGCGGGAGACCACGTCGCGATCGTCGGGCGCAGCGGCTCCGGCAAGTCCACGCTCCTGAATCTGATGGGCATGCTGGACCGCCCGTCCGAGGGCGCGGTGTGGTTCCGCGGGGAACCGGTCCGCAAGATGAGGCGCGGCAAGCTCGACAGACTGCGTGGGCGCAACGTCGGCTTCGTCTTCCAGCAGTTCAACCTGCTCGCGGGGCGCACGGCGCTCGAGAACGTCGAGATGCCGCTCGGCTACGCGACCGGCCGGGAGTTCTGGCGCCGCCGGCGCACCGCGACCGAGATGCTCGAGCGCGTCGGCCTCGGCCATCGCGTCGAGTCGACGCCCGAGCAGATGTCGGGCGGCGAGCAGCAGCGCGTGGCGATCGCCCGCGCCCTCGTCCGTCGCCCGGCGCTGATCCTCGCCGACGAGCCCACCGGCGCCCTCGATGTCGAGACGGGCGGGACGGTCATGGAACTCCTCGACGACATCGCCTCCGAGGCGGACGCCGCGCTCGTGACGATCACGCACGACCTTCACGTCGCCGCTCGCGCCCGGCGGCACTACCGCCTCGACGCCGGTGTGCTCACGCCGTTCGATCTCGGCAGCACGCCGATGCCCCCGGTGGCGGACTCGTCCGCACCCGAACTGGCGGCGAGCGTGGAGGAGCCGGACGCCGGGGTCGAGGCATCCGTCGACGTCGCAACGTGGGAAGGCGAACCGGAGCATGCGGAGGTGACATCGTGAGCGGCCTCATCGGAGCGCTGGGCGAAGCGTGGTCGGAGCTGCGCCACCACAAACTGCGGGTGCTGCTGAGCCTCATCGGCATCGCGGTCTCGGTCGGCGCGCTGACCGCCGTCGTCGCCCTCAGCGAGTACCAGCGGCAGCAGATGGCGGAGCAGTCGGACCAGAGCGGCGGGAGGCCCGCCACGCTGTCGATCACGGCCTCGCGCACCGACGGTGCGCCGATGGACTGGGAGTCGTTCGACGCCCACCTCGATCGCGTCGCGGAACGGTACTCGTTCTCGCACCTCACGCGCATCGTCGACCCGGTGCAGCTCGAGGTGCAGACGCCGGAGCAGGTGCGGCCGGTGATGGCGCGCCTCGTCGACCCCGCCTACGCGGTGATCCACCGCTCCCCCGTCCTCGAGGGGCGCTGGTTCCAGGACGCGGACTCCCAACTGCTGGCTCCCCCGGTCGTGATCACGGAGGCGCTGTGGGATGTCTACGGGCGGCCCGCACTCGGCCCGGGATTCGCGCTGAGCCTGCAGGGCGACCTCACCGGGCAGTACACCGTCGTCGGCGTGACGCCGCGTCTGTACGCCGGCGACGAGGAGAAGCGCGTGACGCTCATGTTCGACTCCTACGCCGCGCGCCGCGATGCGCTGCCGGCTGACGCCATGATCGCGTGGGAGACGTGGGTGCCGGAGGACGGCGTCGCCGACCTCGGGCCTGCGCTCGCGGCGGATCTGCGTGCCGGGCAGGACGACATCCAGGTCAACGTCAGCCGCACCGACTGGGCCTCGCGGCCCGACGCCCAGAGCTCGATGGCCGCGTTCGAGGTCATCACCGGGGGCATCGCCGGGCTCGTGCTGCTTCTCGGCGGTCTCGGACTCGTCAACATCCAGCTGGTCGCGATGCGTCAGCGCATCCGCGAGATCGGCGTGCGCCGCAGCTTCGGCGCGACGCAGGGCCGCATCTTCACCTCGGTCCTGCTCGAGAGCGTCGTGGCGACGGCAGTCGCGGGCGTGATCGGCATCGCGATCGCCGTCGCGGTGCTGAGGGCGCCGTTCGTCATGGACATGTTCTCCGGTCTGCAGGACGTCCCGCCCTTCCCGGTGCGCGCCGCGGTCACCGGGCTCGTCGCAGCCGTCGCGATCGGCGCACTGGCCGGGTTCATCCCGGCGCTCATGGCGGTGCGTTCCAACGTCATCGACGCACTCCGCTTCTAGCTGTCCAAGCTTCCGACCCTCCACCCGAAGGAGATCCTCATGTCCGTCCGACAGAGTCTGCTCGCGATCCTCGATCAGGGCCCGTGCTACGGCTACCAGCTGCGCGCCGAGTTCGATCGGCGCACCGGATCGACCTGGCCGCTCAACGTGGGCCAGATCTACAACACGCTCGACCGCCTCGAGCGCGACGGACTCGTCGAGAAGGGCGACGTCGACGAGCACGGTCACGTCTACTGGGAGATCACCGATGCCGGAGCCGCCGAGGTGCGGGAGTGGCTGGCCTCCCCGGTGCAGCGCGCGCAGGGCACCCGTGACGAGCTGGCGATCAAGCTCGCGGTCGCCGCGACTCTGCCCGGGGTGGAGGTGGCGGACATCATCCAGGCGCAGCGCCGCGCCTCGCTCGCGCAGCTGCAGGAGCTCAACCGCGCCAAGTACTCCGGCGCGAACCCCGACGGCCCGGAAGAGCTGGCGTGGTCGCTCGTCGTCGACTCCATGATCTTCTCGGCCGAAGCGGAGGTCCGCTGGCTCGACCACTCCGAGCAGCGCCTGGCGCTGCACCCGCATCACGCCATGACGCTCGAGCTCTCGACCGACAAGCCCAAGCGCGGCCGCCCGGCTCGCGCCGAGGCATCCGTTCCTGCCGAGAAGGCACGATGACCGACACCGTGCTGCGCCTCATCGGGGTGACGCAGCAGTACGGCACAGGGGCGACCGCCGTCTCGGCGCTCTCCGGCGTCGACTTCGACGTGAGCCAGGGCGAGCTCGTCGCGGTGATGGGCCCGTCAGGCTCGGGCAAGTCGACGCTGCTGTCGATCGCGGGCGGGCTCGCCATCCCGACGACCGGGGAGGTGATCGTAGAGGGCAAGTACCTCAGCGAGCAGACTCCGGCGCAGCTGGCCCGACTGCGGCGCCGCTCGCTCGGGTTCGTGTTCCAGGACTTCAACCTCATCCCCACGCTGACCGCGCTCGAGAACGTCACGCTGCCCCTCGAGCTCGACGGGTTCCGGGCGCGGGTCGCTCGTCGCGCCGGGCGGGACGCCCTCGCGTCGGTCGGACTCGAGAACAAGGCCGATTCCTACCCCGACGATCTGTCGGGCGGCCAGCAGCAGCGCGTGGCGATCGCCAGAGCCGTCGTCGGGGGCCGCCGGCTGATCCTCGCCGACGAGCCCACCGGCGCGCTCGACTCGGTGACCGGCGAGATGGTGCTGAAGATGCTGCGCGCACGGGTGGATGCCGGGGCGGCCGGCATCCTCGTCACCCACGAGGCCCGCCACGCCGCCTTCGCCGACCGCATCGTCTTCCTCCGCGACGGCCGCATCGTGGACGAGTCGCGCCGCGCGAGCGCGGACTCGCTGCTGGCGGCCCGATGACGGAACTGCTCGACGCTCCCCGCCTCCACACGGCAGACGGCACGGATGCTGCGTTCTCGCGTCGTGCGCCGGGCCGGGGGCGCTGGCGGGTCGCCGCGCGTCTGGCGCGACGTCAGACGTGGCGGACCAAAGGAGCGAGCGCACTCGTCGTGACGCTGGTCGCACTGCCCGTCGCCGGGCTGGCCGGCACAGCCGCCTTCTGGGAATCCCACAATGCGTCGCCGCAGGAGCGTGTCGTGCTCGAGCTGGGCGCGAACGAGGCCTGGCTCGAGGTCGCCGGCGGACCCGACCCGACGCGGTGGCAGGCGGTGGATCAGCCGTACGACAACGGGGTGGCCACCGACGCGTCCGGAGCCCCGCTGCACCCGATCCTCCCCCTTCCGACCGAGCTGCCCCACGTCGTCCCGGCCGATGCGACGGTGTTGCCGGTGCAGCAGTACGGGTCGGCCGCGGTCGAGACCCGGGACGGAGTCGCTTGGCTCACGGCGACCGCGGGCGAGGTGTGGGCGCCGTCGTTCGCCGGCCTTTACGTGCCGATCGACGGCGTCGCTCCGACGCGCCCCGATGAGTTCATGGCCACGCCCGGCGCGCTGGAGCGCATCGGCGCGGAGATCGGCGACGCGATCGACTTCCCCGACGCGGGCGTCACGCTGACCGTCACCGGCACGATGCGACCCGTCGGCGCCGAGGCGACGAGTGTCACGCTGTTCCTTCCGACGAACATGGCGGCCCCCGACGGGCCCGCGACCAACCGCTGGTACGTGGCGGACTGGCAGCCCGACGTCGCGCAGCTTGCCGCTCTCAATCGCGAGGGGTTCATCGCCTACGCCCGCGATCTCGTGTTGGATCCCCCGGCCGCAGCGCCGCGGACGACGTGGGACGACGATTCGCTCGCGCTGTGGAACGTCCTGCTCGTCGGGGCGATCGCGGCCGCGATCTGCGGCTACATCACCGTCCTCCTCTCTGGCGCTGCCTTCTCGGTGACGGCCCGCCGGCAGCGGCGGGCACTCGCGGTCGCGGCCAGCGTGGGCGCGGCCCATGGCGATGTCTTCCGAGTCGTTCTGCTGCAAGGAACGGTCCTCGGCGTCGTCGGTGGGTTCGTGGGCACCGCCGTCGGGCTCGGAGCCGCCGCGGTCGTGCTCGCGGCAACCGACCGCGGCGCGCTCGGCACGTTCTGGGGCAACTTCGGCTTCACCGTGCCCTGGCACCTGATCGTGCCGATCATCGGCTTCGCCGTGCTCGTCGGCACGATCGCGGCCGTCGCACCCGCACGGGCGGCGATGCGCGGCGATACGCTCGCCGCGCTGCGCGGCGCCCGGCGCCCCGCCCTGCTCAGACCGCACCGGCCGGCGTCGGGGCTCCTCGTCATGGTCATCGGCGTCGTGGCGCTCGTCCTGGGCGGGATGTACATGGCGACGACGGTCGCCACCCGGGGCGACACGGACACGCCGCCCTTCTACGCCGCGGTCTATGCGGTCGCACTCGGGCCGATCGTCTTTCAGATCGGTCTGCTGATCCCGTCGCATTGGGTGCTCGTGCAGCTCTCGAAGGCGGCGTCGCGCGTCGGGCTCGCCCCGCGTCTCGCGAGTCGCGATGCCGCAGCGCACCCGTCGCGTGTGGTGCCGGCCTTCGCCGTGATCGGTGCGAGCGTCTTCGCGGCGTCGTTCGTGCTCTCGCTGACCGCGATGACGGCGGCGGGCAATGCGCGCCAGCACTGGTATCAGGCGCCTGAAGGCGCACTGTCGGTACAGCTGTGGCAGACAGGAACCGATGCGACCGACGAGCTGATGGCGGCGGCCGCGGAGATCGTGGCGTCGACGACGCCGCGCTCGACGGCGCTGGTCGAGGCGCCGGCGTGGCCTGCAGTCGATGCCACGGGCACTCCCTCCGATCCCGCAGCCCACACGTTCGCGGCGGCACGTCAGAGCTACGAGTGGTGCGCGCCGGACTGCGAGCTTCAAGCCCATGAGGCCGCCACGGGCACGCTGTCGATCGTCGACCCGTCGGACGTCGAGACGCTCCTCGGCATACCGCTCGACGACGCTGCGCGTGCGACCCTGCAGGACGGTGGCGCGATCGTCACCGATCCGGGCTTCCTCACGACCGACAGCCGGCTGATCGTGACGGAGTGGGCGGTCACGGACTATCTCGAGCTCATGCAGACGAGCGGCGGTTCGACCGCGGAGCCCGCGGCGGGGCATCCGCTCCCCGCCGTTCTGGTCGATCCCGGCCACCAGCAGCCGTTCCAGATCATCATCGCGCCCCGCACGGCGGCCGCCCTCGGCGTGACGTCGACGCCCAACGCGATCATCGCGACGTACGACGAGCCGCTGCCCGCCGCGACGGTCGACAAGCTGACGGGACAGACGGTCGACCTGCGCGTTTCGGCGGATGCCGGGCTCTACGCGCACGTCGAGACCGGTCCCGCGCCGATCGATCCCTGGCTGTGGCTCATCACGGCGGTCGCGGTCACGCTGGTCGTCGCCGCCGCGGCGGTGAGTCTCGGCCTCGCGCGGTTCGAGCGCCGGCCCGACGACGCGACGCTGACCGCGATCGGCGGCAGTCGCCTGCTGCGGCGCAACGTCGATGCCTGGCAGGCCGCGATCATCGTGGGCGTCGGAGCGGTCATCGGCACAGCGACCGGGGCGCTATCGGTGTGGGGCTATGCGAAGGCGAACCCGCAGTCGTACCTCCTGGCGGACACGCCCTGGCCTTGGCTGGCCGTCCTCGGCCTCGCGCTGCCGGGCGCCGTGACCGTCGTCGCCTGGCTGGTGCCGCCGCGGAACCCGGATCTGACCCGCCGCACGGCCATCACCTGAGTCATCCCGATGGGGTGCTGGGAAGCGGCATCCTGTCGCCTCACAGGCGCACCCCGCTACGGTTAACTGTGCACACGAACGCCGACCAGATCGAAGCCGAGGCTCAGACGGAGCCCGCAGCGATGACTTTCTCCGACCTCGGGCTGAGCCAGCCCGTCCTCAAGGCACTGAAGGACATCGGCTACGAGACCCCCTCGGCGATCCAGGCGGCGACCATTCCGACGCTGCTCGGCGGCCGCGACGTCGTGGGCATGGCGCAGACCGGAACCGGCAAGACGGCCGCGTTCGCCCTGCCGATCATCGACCGCCTCGACCTCGGTCAGAAGACCCCGCAGGCGCTCGTGCTCGCACCCACGCGCGAGCTGGCGCTCCAGGTCTGCGAGGCGTTCGAGAAGTACTCGGCCCACCTGAAGGACGTGCACGTCCTCCCCGTCTACGGCGGACAGGGCTACGGCGTGCAGCTCTCGGCCCTCCGACGCGGCGTGCACATCGTCGTCGGAACCCCGGGTCGCATCATCGACCACCTCGAGAAGGGCACGCTCGACCTCTCCGCCCTGCAGTACCTCGTCCTGGACGAGGCCGACGAGATGCTCAAGATGGGCTTCGCGGAGGACGTCGAGACGATCCTCGCCGACACCCCGGACACCAAGCAGGTCGCGCTGTTCTCGGCGACCATGCCCGCCACGATCCGCCGCATGTCGCAGCAGTACCTGCACGACCCCGAAGAGATCACGATCAAGGCGAAGACGCAGACGTCCGCCAACATCTCGCAGCGCTACCTCGTCACCGCGTGGCAGCAGAAGATGGACGCCCTCACGCGCATCCTCGAGGTCGAGAACTTCGACGGCATGATCGTGTTCGGCCGCACGCGCTCGATCACCGAGGAGATCGCCGAGAAGCTCCGCGCCCGCGGGTACTCCGCCGCCGCGATCAACGGCGACATCGCCCAGCCGCAGCGAGAGAAGACGGTGAACCAGCTCAAGTCGGGCAAGCTCGACATTCTGGTGGCGACCGACGTGGCCGCCCGCGGCCTCGACGTCGAGCGCGTCTCGCACGTCGTCAATTACGACATTCCGACGGATGCCGAGTCCTACGTCCACCGGATCGGCCGCACCGGGCGCGCCGGGCGCTCGGGCGACGCGATCAGCTTCGTCACGCCGCGCGAGCGCGGGCTCGTCAAGATGATCGAGCGCGCCACGCGTCAGGAGCTCACCGAGATCCCGCTGCCGAGCGTCGACGAGGTCAACGTGACCCGCCTGTCTCGCTTCGACGACCGCATCACCGCGGCCCTCGGCGAGGCCGAGCGCATCGAGGCGTTCCGCGACATCGTGGCCCACTACGTGCGCAACCACGACGTGCCTGAGGCGGATGTGGCGGCGGCCCTCGCCGTCGTCGCACAGGGCGACACCCCGCTGCTCCTCGAGGCCGACCCCGAGCCGGCTCCGCGGCGCGAGCGCACCGAGCGGACCGACCGCGGCGACCGTCCCGCGTACGGCGACCGGGCCGACCGGCCCGAGCGCCGCACCCCGCGCGAAGGCTTCGCGACCTACCGCATCAACGTCGGCAAGCGTCAGCGGGTCGAGCCGCGCCAGATCGTCGGCGCGCTGGCGAACGAGGGTGGGCTGCGCCGCGACGACTTCGGCGCGATCAAGATCATGCCCGACTTCTCGCTCGTGGAGCTGCCGGCGAACCTCCCCGCCGGCGCTCTCGACCGGCTCGCCGACACCCGCATCTCGGGGCAGCTCATCGAGCTGCGTCCCGACAGCGGGCGCCCGCAGCGCCGGAAGGACGCCACGGGTGGTTCATACCGCGACAACCGCGGCTCCGGCGACCGGTATGGCGACCGCTCGCAGTCGCGCGGCTCGTACGGCGACGATCGTCCCGCGCGCAAGCCCCGGCACAAGCGCAGCGACGGCTGACCCGGCCGCCGCGCGGGCGGCGGGGCATCCGTCCCGGTGCGCGGGGAAGGTGGCACGACACGCCGCCACCGACGCGACGATCCGGCGCGTCGCGCCCCCTCGACGAGCCGGGGCGAGTCCGAGCACGCTCTGCGCGAACAATCCCCCGCCCGCCTCAGCCCGCTCCCAGCGGCCCCCGTAGGATCGATCCATGGCCGGATTCTGGGGCAGACGCAAGCGCGAGCAGGAAGAGCTGAACACGCAGGACGCCGATCTGGCGCGCCGAGCACAGCAGGCGCTGGTCGCGGCCGACGAGCGCATCCGCCTGACGACCGACGAGCTGGCGTTCGCGGACGCCGAGCTGGGCGCTGGCCCCACGCAGGAGCTTCGCGAGGCGCTCGCGTCGGTGCGAACGCACATGCAGGAGGCGTTCCACCTCCACCAGCTCAACCACGACGAGATCCCCGACACCCCCGAAGAGCTGCGCACCCGCAACGCGCGCATCGTGCAGCTGTGCGAGTGGGCCGAGGACCTCCTCGATGACCGCACCGAGGCGCTCGCGGCGCCGATCGAGCGGGCACGTCGCGCACCCGAGATCATCGCGAAGGTGCGGGCGGATGCTGCGCGCCTGCGCCTACGGCTCCCCGATGCCCGCTCGACCGTCGACCGGCTGGCCGTCCGCTACTCGTCGCACGCCCTCTCGCAGATCGACGCGAACCCGGCCGAGGCGGAGCAGCTGCTCGGCTTCGCCGAGCACAGCGCGGGCGTCGCGGAGCGCCGTCGTGAGGCCGGCCAGCGCGAGCAGGCGAACATGGCCCTCGAGGCATCCACCGAATCCGTGCGCCGCGCCGAGACGCTGATCGATGCGGTCGAGACCTTCGAGGTCGAGGCGCTGCGGGCCGAGTCCACGCTCGCCGCGATCGTCGAGGACTCCCGCGGCGACCTCGTCGTCGCGCTCAAGGAGCCGCACTCCCCCGCGGTCCAGACCGCGATCGAGGAGCTGCAGGCGGCGCTGGCCGCTCTTCCCGCCGCCGGCGTGAACACCGATCCCTTCGAGCAGCTCTCGCGGCTGCGCGAGGCCAACGCGGGACTGGATGCCGCGATCGCGGCCGCCCGCGATCGCGCCGCCCGTCCGATTCCGCCGCTCGAGCACGTGCGCCACGCCATCGACGACGCCGACCGCCAGCTCGCCGTCTCGCGCGACGTGATCGCCGGGCACCGCGGCTGGATCGGCGCAGACGCCCGCACGCGGTTCGCCGAGGCCGAGCGCGTGCGCCTCGACCTCGACCGCTACCTCGGCTCCTCCGCGGCGGCGGTCACCACGATCGACGAGGATCACCGCGAGCAGGCGTTCGCCATGGCCCGCCGTGCCGCGTTCCTCGCCAGCGAGGCTCTGCAGCTCGCGCAACGCGACATCGACGCCGCCCGTCCGCAGCCCGACCAGTGGGGCGGACCCGGCTACGGCCAGCAGGGGTGGGGCGGCGGTCGCCGAAGCGGCGGCAGCGACCTGATGGGCGGCATCCTCGGCGGCCTGGTGATCGGCAGCATCCTGGACGGCTTCATCGACTGAGCGTCCGGCCGCGGTCTCACCCCACTCTTCTCCCTTCACGCCCCGCCGAAACACGGGCAGGTCACGACGACGCGCCGGGTGGCAGCATCCATTCCCGGCGTTTTGCATCACGGACCCGTGTTTCGGCAACCACCACAAGTGCGGACAGCGGGGTCAGAGGCGGAGGACCTTCAGCCCGTCGGCCACGCCCAGGTCGACGGGGCGGATGCCGGGGCCAGGCCGCCACGACTCGGTGATGGTATACCGAACACCACTCTGAATCGTCGGGGTGGCGGCATCCGTCCCCTCGCAGACGCGCAAGGGGTGCGGCCGCCGCGGCAGCCGCACCCCTCGGAGTATGTGTCAGGACGCGAGCTCCTCCGGCTGCGCCATGGTGGTCAGCGAGATGACGCCGTAGTCCCAGCCCTTGCGGCGGTACACCACGCTCGGGTGGTCGGTGCGCGCGTCGATGAAGAGGAAGAAGTCGTGGCCGACCAGCTCCATGCGGTCGACAGCCTCTTCGACAGACATCCACTCGGGGTGGAACTCCTTCGTGCGGATCACGACGGGCGTGTAGCCCTCTTCCTCCTCATTGCCCGTGACGATCGGGATCTCACCGGTGGCGACGGCACGGAGCACGTCGACGGACGCCGGCTGCAGATCGATCCCCTGGAGCGCGCCGCTGCCCTTCTCGAACTTGGCGCCACGGGGGTGGTTGCGCGCGTCGACGCGCTTGTCCTTCGCGCGGCGCAGCTGTTCGCACAGCTTGTCGACCGCAAGGTCCAGTGCGGTGAACTTGTCGCCGTCGGTGGCCTCGGCCCGGATGACGGGGCCCTTGCCGTTGACGGTGAGCTCGACGGTCTCATCCTCCACACGGCCGTTGTGGTACGCGCGGTGTGTGACCTTGACGTCCACGCGTTGAGCGCGCGGGGCGAGGTTCTCGATGCGGAGGGCCTTCTCCTCGACGACACCGCGGAAGCGATCTGTGATGCCCACTCCCACGCCGACGATGCTGGTTTCCATCCTTGACCTCCTTGTTCCGGTCCGCCCGGCCAAGGGCGGACCATCAGTCGCCTTGTCATCCCCACGCTAGCCGCGCGTCCGGACTCTGTCACCTGTGAGTTTCGAATGCGTCAGGATGCCGTTCACCGGCCCGTGGGACGCTTCCGCGGAGTGGCCGCGACCGTGACCGCGGCCACTACGTCGGCACCCGCGGCGCGCAGCGCGCGGACCGCTTCGGCAAGGCTGGCGCCGGTGGTCGCGACGTCGTCGACGACCACGACGCGCAGCCCCGCGGCGTCCGCCGCAACCAGGCTGTCGGCGACGTTCCGCGCCCGGGCGTCGCGATCGAGACCTCGCTGGTCGGACGTCCGGCGGGCATGGCGCAGCAGCCGACGGGAACGGCGCCCGGTGCTCCGCACGAGCAGATCGGGGACGCGGTAGCCGCGCCGCCGGTAGGCCCGGCCAGACGTGGGCATCGGCACGGGCACGGCGTCCGCGGCACCTGCGCGGGCGAGGGCCGCGATCAGCGCGGGCGCGAGCGCGGTCGCCAAGCCGGTGCGCCCGCCCTCCTTGACCGCGCGCAGCACCCGCGCGGGGACCCCCTCGAAAGCGAGCCCGCTCCACACCGTGATGGCCCCGCCGGGCGCGTCCACGACCTGCGCACGGGGATCGGGGGCGAGGGCGAAGGCGCATCGCTCGCACAGGGCGACGTCGGGTTCGTCGCACCCCGCGCACGAGACGGGAAGAAGCAGCGCCAGCGCGTCCGCGCAGGCCTCGCGCACCGCGAGCACGATCTCCGACATCACCGCCCCAGCTTCCCGGGCGCAAGGCACGACCACGACGGTCACCGCCACGAACCGTGGACGGCTCGCTCGCGCACGTCGGTGTGGAGGAGCCGCTACTGCGGCGCGCCCTGCTGGGTCGCGAGGACCACGATGCCGGTCGCCGTGGGCTGCCAGCTCGTGCCGCGCTTGACGTAGAGGGTGCCGTCCTCGGCACGCAGGCGCAGACTCGAGATTCCCGTGCCGCCGGCGATCGCGGCCGTGCCCGAGGGAGCCGTCGAGGCGGCAGTCGGCGCGCCGACCACCTGCTCGATAACCGTCGAGTCGGTGTCGGCGCCGCTGGTGAGCACGCCGACCGAGACGTCGTCGATCCACGTGACGCCGATCCGCGTGACGCCGACGACGGCACCGCCCGCCACCGCGAGCTGAATCGGCTGGCCGATGCGAGCCGGCACGCCGTCCTCGCGCACCACACCCGCCACCGACACCACCGTGCGGCCGCCCGCGCTCACCACCGCGGCGAGGCGCGTGCCGTCGCGGGACAGCGCCATGCCGGCGATGGCCGTCGCCTCGCCCCACGCGTCGGCGACCTCGATCACATCCCCGGTGGGAAGATACGCGCGCAGCGCCGACGGGTCGTCTTGTGGGACGCTCCACACCACCCCGGACGGGTCGATCACCGGATCGACCAGCCCCGCACGGGTATCCAGCACCTCCGGCTCCGTCCCGGCCGAGTTCAGCCGCACGACCGCCCCCGAGGCGAGGCGGGCAGCCGCGAGGTCCCGCTCCGCCCCGACTTGCACGCTGACCGGCGAGGCGGCCTCCACCGCAGCCGAAAGGCCGGGGATCTTGTCGATCTCGTCTCCGGTGAGGAAGCCGAACCCGGCCTCGGTCAGCACCAGCGGTGCCACAGGCACGCGTGTCGAACGCACCGTGACGGGCTGCGCGTCGATCGGTGCGGACTCGACGGTCATGACGACCTCGGTCACTCCCGCGGCGCGCAGGCTCTCCTCGAGCTGCGTGAGCATCCGGTTGCGGGCGTCGCTGCTCGCCGCCAGCATCGCGTCGCCCTTGAGGGCCACATCGGAGACGCCTTCCTCCGCCGTGGGCACCACCGTCACCGCCGACACGCCGTCTGGGAAGGCGGACTGCACCGACTCCGCCAGCCACTCGCTCACCGGCTCGTTGACGAGGGCGTTGGCGATGCTCCGCGCCGCCTTGGCGACCGGGAACCAGCGAACGTCCGGGACGAGGAACTGCCACGAGAGGTCGAAGTACATCACCGGGTAGCGGTGGAACACCTGCGGGAACTGCGCCTCGTCGAGCCAGATGCCGTCAGGCGCCTCGGTGATGCGCCACTCGCCGTCCTCCTGCTGCTCCAGGCGGAATGTCCAGTTGCCCGGCGAGAGATCAGCGCGCTGGTATGCGCCCTTGTCGTCGACCGAGCCCACGACTTCCGAGGCGAAGTCGACCAGCCCTTCACCGGTCTCGACGTAGTCCCGCTCGGCACGCTCATCCACGATCACTTGGGCGTCGGGATTCCACGTGCCACGCAGGGACGGCGCGAGGAACTCCTGGGCGACGGCCCAGTTGCCCAGCACGCCGGGACCCGAGCCGGCGTCGATGAAGCCCTCCACGATCTGCTGCGGCGTCGCACCCGGCTGCGGCCGGTTCGGGATGAACGCCACGTTCTGCGAGCCGTTTCCGGTGTTGCCGTTCTCGAGCCCGTATTCGGGCGGCCCGCCCGTGGGGAAGCCGGCGCAGCCGGTCACGACGACCGCGCACAGGGCGATGATGAGGGCCAGGATGCCGCGTACCCAGGTCATGCGGATCCTCCTCGGGGCGCAGCATCCGTTCCCCTGCCGCCATTCGCACCGTCGGCGCGCGGCAGCTCGATCGGGGCGGTGAGGCCGAGGTCGTCGAGGACGGCGACGGCGTCATCGCCCGGTTCGACCGGGATCGGCGACTCCCCTGCGAGCGGCACCGCCTGCCGCGGGAGGGTGAGGACGAAGTTCGTGCCGCGGCCGACCTCGGACCAGACCGCCAGCTCGCCGCCGTGCAGCTTCGCGTCGCCCAGCGCGATGGACAGGCCGAGGCCCGTGCCGCCGATCGTCCGCTTGCGCGACGGGTCGGCGCGCCAGAACCGGTCGAAGACGTGCTCGACGTCCTCAGACGTCATTCCCATGCCGTAGTCGCGCACGCCGATCGCCACAGCCTGCTGATTGCTGTCGACGCTGACCACGATGGGACGCCCCTCGCCGTGCTCGATCGCGTTGCCGAGCAGGTTGCGCACCACGCGGCGCACGCGCCGCGGGTCCATGTCGACCGGGGAATACCCCCCAGGCGCCACGAGACGCACGTCCGTCCCGTGCTGCTCGGCGAGCTGCTGCATCGACCCGATCACGTCCTCGGCGAGGTGGGCGAGGCTCGTCGGCTCGAGTTCGAGCTGGACCGAGCCCGCGTCGTAGCGGCTGATCTCGAGCAGGTCCGCGAGCAGCGTCTCGAACCGCTGCACCTGGGCGTTGAGCAGCTCGGCTGCGCGCGCGGTGGCGGGGTCGAAGTCGTCCCGCTGGTCGTTGATCATGTCGGCGGCGAGGCGGATCGTCGTCATCGGCGTGCGCAGCTCGTGCGACACGTCGGAGACGAAGCGCTGCTGCACGAGCGAGAGATCGGCGAGCTCCTTGATCTGCGACTCCATGCTGTCGGCCATCGCGTTGAACGAGCGGCCGAGCGTCGCCAGCTCGTCCTCGCCGCGCACTTCGAGGCGCACGTCCAGACGACCCGCCGCGAGCTTCGCACTGGTGTCGGCGGCCTCGCTGATGGGGGTGGTGACGGAGCGCAGGACGAACCAGGCGATGCCGCTGATGAGCAGGACGAGGCCGATGCCGACCACCCACAGCGTCCGCTGCACGAACGTGAGCGTCTCGGGCGCATTGGCGAGGTCGTAGGCCAGGTACAGCTCGTACGACGCCACACTTTCGATGGTGAGCTGCTGACCCACCAGGATTCCCGGGACCGTGGAGGCGTCACCGTCGGGAAGCGCGACGGGCTGCCAGATCTGCTGGTCGGGGTTGGTGCGGACGAGCGCCCGCATCGGGATGGTGAGCAGCTCGTTCATCACCTCCTCGTTCGTGCTGAAGTCCTGCGGAGCGTTGGGCACGAGGGGCCCGATCCGGTAGGCGCCGACGATCACGGCCGACGACTGGTCGCGCAGCGCGGTGAACGCGAGGGTCATGACGTTCTGCAGCTGGATGGAGTCGTTCTGCACCGAGGCGTCGAGGGTCCGCTGCGCCGCGGCGCGCGCCTGCTCGGCGTCCATCAGCACCTGGTCCTTGCGCGAGGCGAACAGATCGTTCTGGATCGCGAGGGCCATCCACACGCACGCGACCACGACGGCGAGCGCGGTGAGGCCGATCGTGACCAGGATCGTGCGGAACCTCAGTGAGCGACGCCAGAGCCCCGCGATGTCCCCCGGCCACGCGCGCCAGAGCCGCCACCAGCGGATGCGGGCGCGCGCCGGCGTCACGGCCGTGATCGGCGCGGTCATGGCGGCCTAGACGACGGCGCCGGCGCGGTATCCGACGCCGCGCACCGTCGTCACGATCTTGGGATTGTCGGGGTCCTTCTCGACCTTCGCCCGCAGCCGCTGCACGTGGACGTTCACCAGACGGGTGTCGGCCTTGTAGTGGTAGCCCCACACCTGCTCGAGCAGCATCTCGCGCGAGAACACCTGCTGGGGCTTGGATGCCAGGGCGACGAGCAGCTCGAATTCGAGGGGAGTCAGCGCGATGGGCCCGTCGCCGCGACGCACCTCGTGCGCCGCCACGTCGACCGTGAGGTCGCCGATCCGGAGCGAGTCGTTCGCCGGCTGGCTCGCGGGCCGCAGCCGCGTGCGGATGCGGGCGACCAGCTCCTTGGGATTGAAGGGCTTGACGATGTAGTCGTCGGCGCCCGACTCCAGACCCTTCACGACATCGGCCGTGTCGGTGCGCGCGGTGAGCATGATGATCGGGACGCCGGATTCGGCGCGGATGCGGGTGCAGATCTCGATGCCGTCCATGCCCGGCAGCATCAGGTCGAGGAGGATGAGATCGGGTCGCTCGGTGCGCCACGCCTCGACGGCCTCGGCGCCGTCAGCGCAGAAGGCCGTCTCGAATCCCTCCGTGCGCAGCACGATCCCGATCATCTCGGCAAGGGCGGTGTCATCGTCGACCACCAGGATGCGTGAAGTCATCGCGCGCGTTCGTTCCTTCTGTCCAGGCGCAGAGGACGACGTGCGCGTCCCCGTGCGCTTCCCAAAGAGTAGTCGACCAGGGCTGTGGACCGGCCGAAGCTCGCCCGAACGGATGCCGAGAGCCTCATCCACACGGCGGCTGCGGCATCCGCCCGATGTGGAACGATAGGGGCAAGCGCCGTCCGGAGGGCGCGGCCGATGCGCCGCACGACCCGCGACGCGCCGCCGACCGAGAGGGGAATCGTGTCCGCATACCCGGCCTGGACGCCGGCGTCACGCCCCGGGATCATCCCGCTGCACCCGCTGTCGTTCGGCACGATCCTGGGCCGCTCGTTCTCGGCGCTGCGGCAGAACCCGCGCGTGCTGCTGGGCTTCGCGCTCGTCGTGCAGACGCTCGCGTACATCGTGGTGCTCGGCGGCGTGCTCGCGGTCGGCTGGGCGTCGTTCTCGCGCCTCGACACCCTGCGGCCGGGCACCGAGGAGTACGACACGGTGATGGCGGGGTCGATCGCCCTCACCGCCGTCGCCGGGATCGTGCTCTCGCTCGCCGCGGGCGCGCTCAGCGTCATCGTGCAGGGCATCGTGGTCGTCGAGGTGACGCACGCCGCCGTGGCCGAGAAGCTCACCCTCGGCGCCCTCTGGCGCCAGGTCAGGCCCATCGCGTGGCGCCTGATCGGCTATTCGCTGCTCGTCGTCCTGGCGATCGTCGCGCTGGTCGCGGTGGTCGTGCTCGCGATCGTCGGCATCGCGATCGCGGCGCCGCCGGCGGCGATCGTGCTGACGATCCTGGTCATCCTCGCCTCGATCCCCCTCACATGGTGGCTCATGATCAAGCTGCTGCTGGTGCCGGCGGCCATCATCGTCGAGCACGCCACGATCGTCCAGGCGCTGTCGCGCTCGTGGACCCTCACGCGCCGTCGCTTCTGGCCCGCCCTCGGCATCATCATCGTGATCAGCGTCATCTTCGCCGCCGTCGCGCAGGTGGTGAGCCTCCCGATGAGCTTCCTCTCGATGGGGCTGACGACGATCATCGCGCCGACGGGCGATCCCGAGCCGACCGCCATCATCGGCTTCATCGCCGCAACCCTGCTGACCCAGGTGCTCACGCTGCTGCTGCAGTCGGTCGCCGTCGTCGTGCAGTCCACCGCGACCGCGCTCATCTACATCGACTGCCGCATGCGCCGCGAGGGGCTCGACCTCGACCTGCTCGCGTACGTGGAGCGACGGGATGCCGGAGCCACCGCCCTCGCCGACCCCTATCGCGAGCACATCGGGCGCGAGATCGCGCCGCGCGGCATTCCGGGGGCGTACCCGGTACCCGGTTACGCGCCGTACCCGTCCGCCTACCCGATGCCGGGACACCCGCCGGCGCCGGCCGGCGCGGTGTGCTCCGCGCAGGCGCAGCCGGGCTATGGGCCGCCGGCCGGGTACGCACCGCAACCCGGGTACGGAGCACAGCCGGCGTACGGGCCCCCGCCCGGATACTGGGCTCCGGCGCAGTCGGGTCAGGGCGTACCGCCCGCGCACGGCACCCCCGCGCCGCAGGGGTACTCAACGCCCCCGCCCGCGTCCGGCGCCCAGCCGTCCGCGCATGGCGCCCCGACGCCCGGCCCCGCCGCCCCCGCGCCCGCGCAGCGGCCCGCCGCCCCTCCGGCCGCAGACCCCGCATCCCCGCCGCCCGCGGACTCGCAGTCCCCCACCCGCTGGACCGCGCCCGGCGCCGCGCCCGACGGCGCCGACCGCGGGTCGCCGTGGGCGTGACTCCGGCCGCTCTCCGCGCCTTCGCGCGCGCTCTCGACGCCATCCCGCCCTTCACGCCGGACGGGGACGAAGCGCGGCGGTGGGCGGAGCAGGAGCTTTCGGACCCCGCCTACGACATCGCCGAGCCGACGCCGTTCGACCGCATCGCGCGCGCGGTGGGCGACTTCATCATGTCGCTGCTCAATCCGGACCTGTCAGGCGGCTGGGGCTCCACGTTCGCGCTGGTCGCGGCGATCGTGGTCGCCGTCGTCATCGTCGCGGCGTTCCTGCTGTGGGGCGTGCCGCGGGTGACCCGCCGCGCCGCGCCGCGGACACCGCTGCTGTTCGGCGAGGCCGAGCACCGCTCCGCCGCCGATCTGCGCGCGGCCGCGGGCGAGCGCGCCCGCGCCTTCGACTGGGACGCCGCCATCGTGCTGCGGTTCCGCGCCCTCGCGCGGGGCTGCCTCGAACGCGGCGTCGTCGACCCGCCTCCGGGCGCCACCGTGCATGCGTTCGCGCGAGCCGCAGGCGCCGCCTTCCCCGCGCTCGAACCCCGGCTCGAAGCCGCAGCGACCGCCTTCGACGACGTCCGGTATCTCCGCCGTCCGGGCACAGAAGAGCTCTACCGCCTCGTCGAATCCGCCGATGACGCCGTCGCCTCCGCTCGCCCCGTCGTGCGCGAGGAGGTCTCCGCGTGAGCATGACGGCCGCCACCCCGCCCCAGACATCGACGCAGGATGCTGCGCCCCGGCGCGGCCGGCGGATCGCGGCGTGGGTCGCGATCGGGCTCGCCCTGCTCGTGATCGGGGGGATCGGCGGTGCGATGTCGGCGGCGAACCAGTGGGCGCAGCGCGATGCGCTCGACCCGGACTCGACCGGCCCCGCGGGCACCCGCGCCCTCGCCGAGATCCTGCGCGACCACGGCGTCGAGGTGCGGGTCGCGCGCGACCGGGCGTCGGCGACCGAGGCTCTCGGCACCGGACCCGCCACCCTCGTGCTGCCCGACGCGCCGGCGCTCTCGGACGACGCCCTCGCCGACCTCGCCGCCCGCGCGACCGACGTCGTGCTCGTGGAACCCCGCGCCCGCACGCTCAACCTGCTGCTCACGGGCTCCGCCCCCGCCGGGGTCGCGCCTGACACCGCGATCGAGCCCGGCTGCGACATCGAGGACGCGGTCCGCGCCGGCGCCGTCGCGCCGGGCGCCGTCTACAGCGGGAGCGACGGCTGCTACCCCGTCGACGATGCCTTCGGGCTCCTCGTCGACGGGGCGGACGGCGGCCGCGTCTTCGCGGTGGACGCCCGCCCGCTCTTCACCAACGAGCACCTCGCCGAGAACGGCAACGCCGCGCTCGCAGCCAACCTCATGGGGCGGCATCCGCTCGTCGTCTGGTACGTGCCGAGTCCCGCCGACACCGACCTCGCAGACACGAACCCCTCCCTCGGCGACCTCACGCCGCCCTGGGTGAGCGCGGTCGTCGTGCTGCTCCTCCTCGCCGGCATCGCGGCGGGCGTGTGGCGCGGCCGAAGGTTCGGTCCCCTCGTCGCGGAGCGGCTGCCGGTGACGGTGCGCGCGTCCGAGACGACCGAGGGCCGTGCGCGCCTCTACGCGCGCGCGGGCGATCCTCTGCACGCCGCGGACCGGCTGCGGATCGGCTCACTCCGCCGCATCGCCGCACTTCTCGGGCTCGCCGGCAACGCCGCGGCCCCTGAGATCGCCGATGCCGCCGCGGGCCGCGCCGGGCTCGACCGACGGACGGTGCGCGGCATCCTGATAGACGACATCCCCCGCGGCGACGCCGACCTCGTCGCCTTGAGCACACGCCTGAGAGATCTCGAGGACGCCGTCCGCACGGCCGTCCGCCCCGAAAGGAATCCCCGATGACGGACACGCCCGCCACCGCCAACGCCCAGGCGCCGGCCGCGCCGGACAGCGCGCCCCTCGACGACGCCGCGCTGCGCGAGGCGATGAACCGTGTGCGCCTCGAGGTCGGCAAGGCCGTCGTCGGGCAGGACGGCACCGTGACGGGCCTGTTGATCGCGCTGCTCTCGCGCGGCCACGTGCTGCTCGAAGGCGTTCCGGGAGTCGCCAAGACCCTCCTCGTGCGGGCCTTCTCGTCGGCGCTCGGCCTCGACACCAAGCGCATCCAGTTCACGCCCGACCTCATGCCCGGAGACGTGTCGGGCTCGCTCGTGTACGACGCGAAGACGGGCGAGTTCGAGTTCCGTGAGGGACCTGTCTTCACGAACGTCGTGCTCGCCGACGAGATCAACCGCACGCCGCCCAAGACGCAGGCGGCCCTGCTCGAGGCGATGGAGGAGCGCCAGGTCTCGACCGACGGCGTGACCCGGCCGCTTCCCGACCCCTTCCTCGTCGCAGCGACGCAGAACCCCATCGAGCACGAGGGCACGTACACGCTGCCCGAAGCGCAGCTGGACCGGTTCCTCCTCAAGCTCATCGTCGAGGTGCCGGCGCGGGATGCCGAGCTCGCCGTGCTCCGCCGCCACGCGAGCGGCTTCGACCCGCGCGACCTCGCGGGCGCAGGGCTGCGCCGTGCGGCCACTGCCGATGAGATCCGCGCGGCGCAGCGGGCGGCAGCATCCGTCACCGTCTCGGACGATGTGCTCGGCTACGTCGTGGATCTCGCGCAGGCCACGCGCCGGAGCCCCTCGGTGCAGCTCGGGGTGAGCCCGCGCGCGGCGACCGCTCTGCTCGCGGCGTCGAAGGCGTGGGCGTGGCTCGGCGGCTACCCCGCGATCACTCCCGACCACGTGCAGACGATGCTGCTGCCCACGTGGCGCCACCGCATCCGGCTGCGCCCCGACGCCGAGCTCGAGGGCGTGTCGGTCGACGCCGTGCTGGGCTCGGTCCTGCAGCAGACCCGCGTCCCGATCTGACGCGCATGTACGTCACCGGTCGTCTGCCGCTGCTCCTCGCCGCCGGAGCGCTGCCCGTCGTGCTGCTCTCGGCGGCGGGCGTCGACGCGTGGCTCGCGTGCGCGGGGTGGGTGCTGCTGTGCCTGGCCGCGACGTTCGGCGACGCGGCGGCGGCACCGGATCCGCGCCGGATCACCGTGACGCGAACGATGCCCAAGCGCGTCCTCCTCGGGCAGCCCGTGATCGCCGAGCTGGTGCTGCGCAACGGCGGCGAGCGCACACTGCGCGGCCGTGTCCGCGACGCGTGGCAGCCCACCGCAGGCGCACCGGCGGAACGCGCCGCCGTCGCGATCCCGCCCGGCGAGGCCCGTACCATCGCCGTCCCGCTGCTCCCCCGGCGTCGCGGCGAACTGCGCTCACGTTTCGTCGTCGTGCGCTCCGACGGCCCGCTGCGCCTCGCCGGGCGCCAGGCCCGTATCGACCAGCTCGGTGCGCTGCGCGTGCTGCCGCCCTTCACCGCCCGCCGCCACCTGCCCTCGCGGCTCGCCCGCCTGCGCGAGCTCGACGGCAACACGAGCGTGCAGGTGCGCGGCCAGGGCACCGAGTTCGACTCGCTGCGCGAGTACGTGCGCGGCGACGACGTGCGCTCGATCGACTGGCGCGCGACGGCCCGCGCGAGCACGACGATGCTGCGCACGTGGCGCCCCGAGCGCGACCGGCACGTCGTGATCGTGATCGACACCGGACGCACGGCCGCCGCACGGGTCGGCGACGGCGTGCGGATGGATGCCGCGATGGAGGCGGCGCTGCTGCTCTCCGCGCTCGCCACCCGGGCCGGCGACCACGTGCACCTGCTGATGTTCGACCGGGCGATCCGCGCCCGCGTCACGCGCGTGGACGGGCCCGGACTGCTGCCGGCCCTTGTCGACGCGATGGCTTCCGTGGAGCCGCAGCTGATCGACACCGACTGGGATGCCGCGTTCGCGCAGGTGCGCGCGCTCACCTCCCGCCCGTCGCTGGTCGTGCTCCTCACCGCTCAGGACGCCGCCGAGGCGGCGCGCGGGTTCCTCGGGTCGCTCCCTGCACTCGCCCGCGGCGCGCACGTGCTGGTCGGCACCGTCACCGACGAGCAGGATCCCCTCCCCGAACGCCCCGATGCCACCGACGTCTACCGCGCGGCCGCGATCGAACAGAGCGCCCACGACGCCGCGGTCGTCGCCGCCGCGATCGGCCGGGCCGGCGGTGAGGCGATCGCCGCGACCCCCGAGGACCTTCCGCCGCGGATCGCCGACCGCTACCTCGCTCTGAAGGCGGCCGGTCGTCTCTGACGGCTCGGCTCGGCTCGGGTCGGGGTTTGGGGCGCGCCGCGAACGTTCGGGGCGCGCGCCGCGCGCCCCGAACGTTGCTCACGCGCCCCAAACCATCGAGATGCAGCAGGCGGGGGAACTCGAACGCGAGGGGCACCTCGGGCCGCGGCATCCGCTCCCGGGAACAGTCGGGAACGAACGCCTGAACATCTGACGAAACTCAGTGAGGTCGGGCGTCATCCGCGGACACTCGCGAGCGGTTCCTGGGAAACCGCTGAACATGCCGCTAGCCTCGCGGCGAGGAAAGGAGTCCGCCATGTCGGATACCACCATCCCGCCCACCACGGTGAACAGGCTCGTCGCGGAGGCTCTGGGAACGTTTCTGCTCGTCTTCGGCGGTGTGGGCGCGGCGCTGTTCGCGGCCAACTTCCCGGCCGGGGATGAGGGCAATCCGCTGGGCATCGCCTTCGTCGGCGTCGCCCTCGCGTTCGGCCTGACCGTCGTCGCGGGCGCCTACGCATGGGGTCCGATCTCGGGTGGCCACTTCAACCCCGCCATCACGCTCGGGCTCGCCGCCGCGGGCCGCTTCGAATGGAAGAACACGATCGGCTACATCATCGCGCAGGTGATCGGCGGCGCCCTCGGCACGACGCTCATCGTGCTGATCGGCATCTTCGGCACCGACAACTGGCTCGCCAATGCCCAGGACGCCGGCTTCGCATCGAACGGGTACGGCACCGGCGACTTCGGGTCGCCCGGTGGCTTCGAGCTCGGCGCGGCGATCATCGCAGAGGTGCTGCTGACGGCGATCTTCGTGCTCATCATCCTGGGCGTCACGCACTCTACGCGCGGTACCGCGGCGCTCGCGCCCCTCGCGATCGGCCTCACACTGACCCTCATCCACCTGATCTCGATCCCGATCGACAACACATCGGTGAACCCGGCCCGTTCCATCGCCGCGGCGATCTACGGCGGCCCCGGTCCGCTGTCGCAGCTGTGGGTGTTCATCGTGTTCCCGATCATCGGCGGCCTCATCGCCGGCGTCCTGCACCGCGCGCTCTTCGAGCCCAAGGGCACGCTGCCCCCGGTGCAGGCCGAAGCGCGCGTCCCGTAAGGCCCACACCGGCGAACGAGAGCGGCCCGCCCCCTTCCGGGGACGGGCCGCTCTCCGCGTCTGCGCAGGTGTCAGACGAGGTCGAACCGGTCGAGCTCGGTGACCTTGCCCCAGGCCTTGACGAAGTCGCGCACGAACTTCTCGTTCGCGTCGTCCGAGGCGTACACCTCGGCGACGGCGCGCAGCTCCGAGTTCGACGAGAACAGCAGGTCGACGCGGGTGCCGATGCCCACCGGCGCGCCCGATCCGTCCTTCACGCCGGCGAACGCGTGCGCACCGGGGTCGAGCGGCTTCCAGGTGGTGCCGAGGTCGAGCAGGTTCACGAAGAAGTCGTTCGTGAGCACGCCCTTGCGATCGGTGAAGACGCCGTACTCCGAGTCGTCCCAATTGGCACCGAGCACCCGCAGGCCGCCGACGAGCACCGTCAGCTCCGGCGCGCTCAGGGTGAGCAGGTTCGCACGGTCGATGAGGTGGTGCTCCTCGGGCATGAACGCCTGCGGCCCGTAGTAGTTGCGGAATCCGTCGGTGGTCGGCTCGAGGAATGCGAACGACGTGACGTCGGTCTGCTCCTGCGAGGCGTCGGTGCGGCCCGGGTGGAAGACCACCTCGGCGTCGACACCGGCATCCTTCGCCGCCTTCTCGACCGCCGCGTTGCCGGCGAGCACGATGAGGTCGGCCAGCGACACCTTCTTGCCGTCGGTGCGGCCGTCGTTGAACGAGGCCTGGATCTGCTCGAGCTTCGCGAGCACCGTGGCGAGCTGGGCGGGCTTGTTGACCGGCCAGTCCTTCTGCGGCGCGAGGCGGATGCGGGCGCCGTTGACGCCGCCGCGCTTGTCGCTGCCGCGGAACGAGGATGCCGCCGCCCACGTGGTCTCGACGAGCTGCGACACGCTCAGGCCGCTGTCGAGGATCTGCGCCTTGAGCGCCGCCGCGTCAGCCGCGTCGATGAGCTCGTGGTCGACGGCGGGCACGCGGTCCTGCCACAGCAGCTCCTCGGTGGGGACCTCGGCGCCCAGGTAGCGCTCGATCGGACCCATGTCACGGTGGGTGAGCTTGAACCAGGCGCGGGCGAACGCGTCGGCGAAGGCCTCGGGGTCGTCCTTGAACTTCCGCGAGATCGCGTCGTACGCGGGGTCGGTGCGCAGGGCGAGGTCGCTCGTCAGCATGCGGGGCTCGCGACGGCCGTTCGAGTGGGCCATCGGCACCATGTCGGCGCCGCCGCCGTTGATCGGGCGCCACTGGTGGCCGCCGCCCGGGCTGCGCATCAGCTCCCACTCGTAGGCGTAGAGGATGTGGAAGAACTCGTTGTCCCAGCGGGTCGGGTGGTACGTCCACGTGACCTCGAGGCCCGACGTGATCGTGTCGTCGCCGTGACCGGTGCCGTGGTTGTTCTTCCAGCCCAGGCCCTGCTGCTCGAGGCCGGCGGCCTCGGGGTTGTGCTCGATGTTGGTGTCGGGCGCGGCGCCGTGGGTCTTGCCGAACGTGTGGCCACCGGCGATGAGCGCGACGGTCTCCTCGTCGTCCATCGCCATGCGGCCGAACGTCTCGCGGATGTCGCGGGCGGACTTCAGCGGGTCGGGCTCGCCGTTGGGGCCTTCGGGGTTGACGTAGATGAGGCCCATCTGCACGGCTGCGAGCGGCTTCTCGAGCTCACGGTCGCCCGAGTAGCGCTCGTCGTCCAGCCAGGTGGTCTCGGGACCCCAGTACACGTCGGCGTCCGGCTCCCAGACGTCGGCGCGGCCACCCGCGTAGCCGAACGTCCTGAAGCCCATCGATTCGAGCGCCACATTGCCGGCGAGGATCATGAGGTCGGCCCACGACAGCGACTGGCCGTACTTCTTCTTGACCGGCCACAGGAGGCGACGCGCCTTGTCGAGGTTGACGTTGTCGGGCCAGCTGTTCAGCGGCGCGAAGCGCTGCTGACCGGCGCCGCCCCCGCCGCGACCGTCGGTCACGCGGTACGTGCCGGCACTGTGCCACGCCATGCGGATCATGAGGGGGCCGTAGTTGCCGAAGTCGGCGGGCCACCAGTCCTGCGAGGTGGTCAGCGTCTCGGCGATGTCGGCCTTGACAGCGGCGAGGTCGAGCGACTCGAAAGCCGCCTTGTAGTCGAAGTCCTCACCCAGCGGGTTGGCGACCGCAGGGTTCTTGGCGAGGATCTTGAGGTTCAGCTGGTTCGGCCACCAGACGCTGTTGGCGTTTCCGGTGGTCGGGTGAGGCTGACCGCCGTGGATGACGGGGCAGCCCTCGGACTCGTTCGGGCGCGGCCGGGTCTCGCCGTCCTCGCGCTCGTCGACCGGGGTGTCGATCGGGGTGACCGCCTGATCGGCGTCGGTGGGGTTCTCACCGATCTCCGGGATGGTGTCGTTCTTGTCGGTCATGGCTTCCTTCCAATCGGGGTGGGCTGAGGAATCGGACTAGATCAGGGGCGCAGCGCCGGAGACGGCCGGATCCCCGGCGATCGATGCGGCGTTCGCGCACGCGGGGCAGACGCCCCAGAAGGTCACCTCGGCCACCTGCACGGCGTAGCCGTGCGCGTCGGCCGGCGTCAGGCACGGTGCTGCGCCGACGACGCAGTCGACGTCTTCTACGGCGCCGCACTGCGAGCAGATGAGGTGGTGGTGGTTGTCGTCGACCCGCAGCTCGAAGAGGCCAGGGCGTCCCGCGGGCTCGATGCGACGTGCGAGGCCAGCGTCGACGAAGTCGCCGAGGGCGTTGTACACCGACTGCAGGCTCGTGGCGGGGAGCGTCCGGGCGACGACGGCGAACAGCTCGTCGGCGCTGGCGTGAGGACGCTCGACGAGCGCCTCGACGACGGCGCGCCGGGAATCCGTCACCCGCAGTCCCGCGGCACGCAGGCGCGCCGCCGTGTCGACGGGGTGCGCGTCGACGCTGGTGTGCGGGGTCATACCCCGAGCCTAGCGTTGTTTTGAGTAATTCAAAACAGTGATATGCAGCATCCGTCCCGCGAACTCATCCGGCGACGAGGGTCGGCGTGCCGGCCTCGTACTCGGTGAGATCTCCGGTCTCGCCCAGCCGGTGCGCGCGACCCCCGACGACGAGCATGTACAGGAGGAACAGGGCGAGCGCCGCCGCGCCGATGCCGATCTTGACCGGCCACGGCCACGGCTGCGCCGTCACGAAACCCTCGATGGCCCCCGAGACGCCGAGTGCGATCACCAGCCCGATCGCGATCGTCGCGAGGGAGCGGCCCGCCGCGGCGAGGGCTTCGCCGCGCGAGCGTGGACCGGGAGCCACCCATGCCCAGAAGATCTGCAGACCCGCGGCGCCTGCCACGAAGATGCAGGTGAGCTCGAGCAGCCCGTGCGGGAGGATGTACAGCACGAACACGTCGCCACGGTCGAACGCCGCCATCACCGCGGCCGCGGTTCCCACGCCGACGGCGTTCTGCACGAGCACCATGATCGGCCAGATGCCGGTGATGCCGAACAGCACGCATTGCGCCGCGATCCATCCGTTGTTCGTCCACACCGTCCCGGCGAACACGGCCGCGGGGTTCTCGCTGTAGTAGTCGGTGAACTGGTTCTCGGCGTACTGCTCGAGCTGCGCCCGGCTGCCCAGGCTCGCGATCAGCGCAGGGTCGCCCGATACCCACAGCGCGACGACGACCATCACGATGACGAACCCGATCGCGATCGCGAGCGTCGTCCAGCGCACGCGGTACAGCGCCGCCGGCAGCTGCAGCGCGAAGAAGCGAGGGATCTGCCGCATCACGTTCTCGGGCGCACCCGTCAGCCGCAGCCGGGCGCGACCCAGCATCGTCGAGACGTGATCTCCTTGAATGCTGCGACCGGCGGACGTCTTCGCGTCGGCGAGGTCAGCGGAGGCCGCGCGATAGCGCGTGACGAGCTCGTCCACCTCGGCGCCCGAGAGGCGGCGGGCGCGGCTGAGCTCGTCGAGCCGCGCCCATTCCTCGCGCCGAGCGGCGGTCAGCGCGTCGAGGTCCATGCGCTTTACTGTAGCCATGCCCGCCGAGCACCCCGCGATCGTCGACATCCACCAGGACGAGGTGCTCACCGGCGAGGCCGTCGCACTCGATGTGCAGCCGCTCGGGTTCTTCATGCGCGCGCTCGGGGTGATCATCGACATGATCCTCGGCGTCGCCGTGTTCCTGCTGCTGGTGTGGGGCATCACCTGGCTTGCGGGCATCGGCGCCGTGGACGAGGCGGTCATGCCGATCCTTACGATCGTGCTGCTCGTACTGGTCATGGTCGTGATCCCGACCGTCGTCGAAACCACCACCCACGGCCGCAGCCTCGGCAAGCTCGCCGTGGGCGGGCGCATCGTGCGCACCGACGGCGGAGCCTCGGGCTTCCGTCACGCGTTCATCCGCGCTCTGGTCGGCGTCTTCGAACTGTGGTTCACCGTCGGAGCCGTCGCCGCGCTCGTCGGCGCCTTCACCCCTCGCTCGCAGCGCCTCGGCGACCTGCTCGCCGGCACCTACTCCGAGCGCACGCGCACACCGCGCCTGCCCGGCCCACAGCTGGGAATCCCCCCGGTGCTCGCGGAGTGGGCCGCGGTCGCGGATGTCGCACGACTCCCCGAGCGCCTCTCGCGGCGCCTGGCTCAGTTCGCCAGGTCGGCGCCGAGCATGGAGCCCACCGCACGCGCGCGGGTCGCGGCATCCCTCGCCCGCGAAGCCGCCGAGCACGTCTCTCCCGTCCCGTCCGTCGACCCGGAGACGTTCCTCATCGGAGTCGTCACCGTGCGCCGGGAGCGCGAGCTGCGGGCGCTGCGGCTGGAGACCGCACGCGCGGACGCACTGGCGGGCCCGGTGTCGGCCCCGCCGCGCGGATTCCCCGACCGCTGAGTCCGCCCGGGCCGGTGTCTCCTGCGGGTTATCCTGGACCCAGCTCGACGCAGTAGGCGGCCGAGCAAGGCGCAGCGGGGAGGCCTCGCGCAGACTGAAAGGTTCATCGGCACGCGCGATGGCGACACCGCACACACAGACCGTCTCCGCACCGACTCCTGATGCGCCGCGCACTCCGACCCTGCGGATCTGGCTCGTCTCGTTCGTCCTGTTCTCGCTGCTTTCGAGTCTGTGGGCGCTCGCGAGCCCGATCTTCTCGGTGCCCGATGAGAATGCGCACGCTGTGAAGGCGATCGGGCAGCTGCAGGGCCAGATGTTCGGACGCACGGTGGAGGGAGTGCGCCACCTCGTCGTGGACCTCGCCCCCGAGGACCAGTACACGCAGGACCTGCTGTGCTACGCGACGCACCCCGAGATCCCGGCCTCTTGCGACGCCGAGCTCGGCGACCCGAACGGCCAGTCGTGGTTCAACACCTGGGTGGGCACCTACAACCCGCTGTACTACTACATCGTCGGGTGGCCGACCGTGTTCCTGGATGGCAACGCCGGGGTCTACGCCATGCGTCTGGTGAGCGCGCTTGTGGGGTCGGCGTTCCTGGCGAGCTCCTTCGTCTTCGCTGTTGCGGGGCGCCGCTCCAGATGGATGCCGCTGGGGGTCGCATTCGCGGCGGTGCCGATGAATCTGTACCTGATGGGAGCGGTCAATCCGAACGGGCTCGAGATCGCGGCATCCGTCGCCTTGTGGGTGGGTGTGCTGAGACTGTTCGAGACCTTCGACCGCGAGCGCGCAGACGGGGCTCCGCTGCACCGTGCGCCACTGTGGGCGCTGGTCACGGCATCGGCGATCGTGGTCGCCAACGTGCGCGCCCTCGGCCCGCTGTGGATCATCGTGATCGCCGCGATCGCCGCGCTCACCGCCGGGTGGAGGCCCGTACGCCGACTGTTCACCACCCGCGCGAACTGGGGGTGGCTCGCGGCGATCGCGGCGGGCGCCGTGTTCTCCGTCGCGTGGACACTGGGCGGCGGCTCGTTGTCAGGTCAGGCTCTGCCGGGCGATGCGCCTCTGGTCGGAGCGAGCCTGCTCCGCGGCGCTGCCTACATGGTTCGCACGACGCCGGACTTCCTCCAACAGGCGGCGGGATGGTTCGGCTGGTTCGACACCGTGCTGCCCACGTGGGCGTACTGGCCGCTCGTGGCGGCTGTCGCGGTGCCCGTGACACTCGCTCTGAGCGCTCTGCGGCGCAGAAGCACGATCGTGATGGCCGTGGTGCTCGTCGCTGCCTTCCTCGTGCCCGTGGTCGTGCAGGCGCGCAGCGTCGCGCAGACAGGGATCATCTGGCAGGGACGCTATGGCCTGTTCCTGTATCTCGGCGTACTGATCGTCGCGGCGTGGCTGCTCTCCGGTCGTGACGGGCGGCGCATCGCGCACCTGTCGGTGCGGATCACCGCGATCGTCGCGACGCTCGTCGCGGCGTTCGGACTGTACGCGTTCTGGTTGGCCCTCGTCCGCTACGTCGTGGGCATGGAGCAGCCGCTCAGCGCGATGTGGCGAGATCCGCAATGGCAGCCGCCGCTCGGCTGGCCCGCCCTCACGCTCCTGTTCACGGCGGCATCCGCGGCGTACATCGTCTTCGTGGTGTGGCTCGCGCGGGGCGCCGCGCGGCGCGATCCCGACCCGCAACCCGCGCAGCCCGCTCCCGAGGCAGAGCGCGTCGATGCCCGCGACTGAGCCGAGGATCGCGATCGCGTACGACTGCTTCTTTCCGCTGCAGACCGGAGGCGGCGAGCGCGTCTACCGCCGGATGGCCGAGTTGCTCGTCGATCGCGGCGCGCACGTCACGTACGTGACCCGCTCGGAGTGGGGAACGGATGCCGCGCCTCATGTGCCGTTCGACCTGCACGGCGTCTGGCGGGGCGAGATCTACGACGCGAACGGCACCCGCACGACCTCGAGCGCGGTGGCTTTCGCGTTCGGGCTGTTCCGGCACTTCGTGCGCCGGCGCAACGCGTACGACGCGGTCGTGGTCGCGGCGCTGCCGGTGCTGAACGTCTTCGCGGTTCGCCTTGCACTGCTCGGCAGTGGCACGCGCCTGGTCGTGGACTGGCTCGAGATATGGTCCGCGCGCAAGTGGCGGGCGTACGCGGGCCGGGTCACAGGCACGATCGCGTGGGTGCTCCAGTCACTCGCGGTCCGGGTCGGCGATGTCGCCACCGTCAACAGTGGATTCACCCGGGATCGGCTGCGGGTGTACCGACCCAAGGCACGGCCGATCGTCCTGGGGCTGGTCGACCTGGTGGGGTCGGAGCCTGAAGCCTCGGTCGTTCCGTCCGAGCCGCCCACGCTGCTGTTCGTGGGCCGCCACATCCCTGACAAGCGGCTCGACGCGCTTCCGGGTGCCCTCGCGCACGCGCGGCGGGAACTCCCCGAGCTCGTCGCGCAGATCGCAGGGCGAGGTCCCGAGACGGACCGCGTCCGTGCGGCCGCGGCCGCGGCGGGCGTCGCCCACGTCATCGAGTTCGTGGGCCGCGTCGACGACGACGATCTGCGTCGCCGGTATCGCGCAGCCGCCGCGCTCGTGAACCCGTCCGCCCGCGAGGGCTTCGGGCTCGTCGTCCCTGAGGCGGCCGCGGCCGCGACCCCGAGCGTCGTCGTCGCGGGGGACGACAACGCGGCCGTCGAGCTCGTCGAGCCGGGCGTCAACGGCGCGATCGCGACGGACGTGTCGGCTGCCGCGCTCGGCGAGGCCATCGTGCGCGTGGTGAGCGCGGGAGCGGCGTTGCGCGCATCGACACTGGCGTGGTTCGAGCGCGAGCGTGTCGAGCGCGGGCTCGGCCGCTCGGTCGACGAGTTGCTGCGGCGACTCGGATACTGACGCAGGCTCAGCCCTCGAGCGCGCGCAGGAGCGCCGCACGCGTCGCGCGAGCAGTGGCATCCCACGAGAACGCCGCGGCGCGGGCGAGGCCGGCATCTGTCATCCGCGCGCGCTGCGCGGGGGAATCACGCAACGCCCGGATCGCGGCCGCGATCGCCTCGGCGTCCGCCGGATCGACATAGACGGCCGCGTCGCCCGCGACTTCGTGCACGACCGGGATGTCGGACGCGATGACGGGGCAGCCGCGTGCCATCGCCTCCAGCGGCGGCAGGCCGAAGCCCTCGAAGCGCGTGGGGAACACGAGCGCGGTCGCTTGGGCGTAGAGCTCCTCCAGCTCGTCGCGGCTCAGCCACTCGCGCAGCTGGACCGATGCCTCCAGCCCAAGGCGTCGCACGATCGGGGCGAGCGGGTCCTCGCCGTGACTACCGGTGATCACGAGCGTCGGCCGCTCGTCCGGTTCGATAAGGGCGAGGGCCTCCAGCAGCGTTTCGAATCCCTTGTGCGGCATCCTGTTCCCGACGGCGAGGAGCAGGTCGTCCCGGCGGACGGGGGCCACGCCCCTCTCGACAGGCGAGTGTGCCGACCCGGCGAGGGGAGTCACGTCGATAAGGCCGGGAGGGACTCCGAGTAGGCGCACAATGTCGTCACGGGATGCGCCGCTGACCGTGACCACCCGCCGGGCGGCCCGCGCGGCGAGGCGGATCATCGTGCGCAGCACCCGCGCGTACGCACCAGGCACGTATTCCGGGTGTCGGAACGCGAGCAGATCGTGGATCGTGAGCACGACCGGTACGCGCGAGCGCACTGGGCCGAAGTTCGCCGGGCAGTGCACGAGCGCCGCGCCGTGCGCGCGGGCCGCGCTGGCCACGCCGAACAGCTCGCCGCGCGCCCACGCGGCGCGGTCGTCGCCACGCACACCCGAGGCGATCACGAGTCCCGGGAACCACGACATGTCAGCTGAGGCGAGCTCACGCGAGACGTACGCGACGTACTCGAGCTCGGGGTCGTCGGGCGAGAGCCGTGTGTAGACCTCGCGCGCGTACGATTCCATGCCGCCCTTGGTTCCTGTGAAGAACTGCAGGTCCACCATCACACGTCGCCGCGTCATACCTCGTCCTCGTCTGAGCCGAGGGTGGCACTCTCGCGGTCGCGCGCGTCGACACGGCGCCGGCGTGCCGCCTCGTAGACGAGGGCGGAGAGCAGTTCGGCCAGCAGGAGCCCGACGAACACGGCCGGCAGGCTCTGCAACGCCAGCCCCAACGCCGCCAGGGCGAAGATGAGCGCCGATGAGATCGCGCGCAGGCCCGTGAGCAGCCGCACTTCGCCCCTGCGGCGCAGTGCGGTGAAGGGCAGGGTGGTCGCCAGCGACGCGGCACGCCAGGCGCACGCGAGCAGCAGGGGCAGCAGCGTGGCCGACCCGGTCCATGCCTCGCCGAACAGGAAGCCGAACACGCCGGTGAACTCGAGGACGAGCAGCGCGACCACTGCAGCGAGGACGGATGCCGCCGACAGCACGACATCGGCGTGCGAGTGCTCCTTCAGAAGCCGCAGTCGCATGAAGTTCAGCGGGATGGCGAGCAATCCCGACACCGTCGCGATCGACGCGAACAGCACAGCGTCAGCCGAGCCAAGGAACGCGAGGATCATCGAGTTCAGGAGCGGATACACGACACCGGTGATGGCGGTGTCGGCGATCACCCAGCCCATCACGGCCGGGTGCGGCCGGCTCGCCCGGTGCTGCACCGGCAGCGAGCGCACACACGTGGCGACCGCGATGCCGAGCACGAGCGGGATCAACGCCCACTGCTGGCTCGCGAAGCCGGCGAGCACGCCGATCAGGGCGCCCGCGCCGACCGCGATGGATGCGGCGATCTCACGACGGTCCAGGCGCTCGGCGACCGAAACGCCGCGCCCGACCTCCAGAGCCGCGAGCAGGATCGGCAGCGCGAGAGCGAGCAGGACGGCGTTCGGCGGCATGATCGAGACCACCAACGCCGTCACGATCGCGATCGCTGCCAGCCACAGCGGGAAGACGACGCGCCGCTCGGTGGCCGCAGAGCTGAGGCGCGACTCCACCACGACGGCGAACGTGAGCTGCCCGGTGAACGTCGCGACGAGCACCGCGACCGCGAGCAGGCCCTGCTCGGGCACGGTGAAGAGGCGGGAGGAGATCGAGATCGTCGCCGCGGGGATCACCGCGAGCGACACGCCGCCGAGCAGCGTGATCAGGCTCATCGCCGCACCGCGCAGCCGGAGGGGGGCCGGCAGGCCGTCGCCCGCGGGTCCGCCCGCGAGGTCGGTCATCGGGACACCGCCGCACGCGCCGTGCCGATCGTGCGCCCGAGTGCGCCCTCGGCACGGCCGAGGAACACCCACCAGCCGTCGGCGACGGCATTCGTCGCCCGGTGACGGAGGCCGAACGCCAGTCCCCCACCCACGAAGGCGGACCGCCACCACCACGGGTACGGATGACGCATCACGAGGCGACCGAGACCGCGCCCGTACGCGCGCAGCTTGCGGCGGCGCTCGGACGTGCTCAGGCCTCGCGCATCGGCCACGCCGCCCACGGTGACATCGTCAGGCAGCCAGCGGAACCGCGCCGCGAGGTCGGGCCTGCGCGCGAGCAGGCGCAGCAGCAGATCAGTCCCTTCGCCCGCCTGCCACGGAGTCTGCGCTCCGGTGCCGATGCCGGCGTCGAAGCCGCCGAGCTCGTCGAACACCGAGCGGCGCATCACGAGACCCATCTCGATCACGCTCCACACGTTCCAGCGGTCCAGTGGGGTATCGGGGGCGGGCAAGGTGAACTTCGGACCGTTCTCGTCGATGACGGTGAGTGCGCCGGCGTCCATGTCGTCCGCGCGCTGCCGTAGAGACGCGATGGACCCGGCGGGGAACCATGTCGTGTCGTTCGGGAAGAGCAGCAGGAAATCGCCCGTGCCGAGGTGGGCGACGCCCGAGTTCCGTCCGAGCGATGCGCCTCGCTCGGACGTGGTGACGGTGATCGCGAGATCGGGGCCCCGGTGCGCAGAGGCGAGGGCCTCGATCTCGGGGGCACGCTCCTGCGCGACGATCACGAGGCGGTCGCCGGCCTCGAGCTGACCGTGGAGGGATTCGAGCAGACGTTCCAGAGGTTCGACCCGGCCCAGCGTCGTCACCACGAGTCCGAGATCCACCCGCACCATTCTGTACGATGAAGTGCCCATTCGCGCACCGTCAGGAACCCCCTCGCCATGTCAACTTCGACCGAGACGATCGAGCTGTCCATCGTCATGCCGTGCCTCAACGAGGCCGAGACCCTCGCCGTCTGCATCGACAAGGCCCAGGGATACCTCGCTCGCAGCGGCGTTAGCGGCGAAGTCGTGATCGCCGACAACGGCAGCACCGACGGGTCGCAGGAGATCGCGTCCGCCCACGGCGCCCGCGTCGTGGACGTTCCCGCGAAGGGGTACGGCAGCGCGCTCATGGGCGGTATCGACGCCGCACGCGGCGAGTATGTGATCATGGGCGACGCGGACGACAGCTACGATTTCTCGCAGCTCGACCCGTTCGTGGACCGACTCCGCGCTGGAGACCAGCTCGTGATGGGCAATCGCTTCCAAGGCGGGATCGCCGAGGGCGCGATGCCGCCCCTGCACAAGTACCTCGGAAACCCGGTGCTCTCATGGATCGGCCGGGTGCTGTTTCGGTCGCCGATCGGCGATTTCCACTGCGGACTACGAGGCTTCAACCGCCGCGCGATCCTCGACCTCCATCTGCTGACGACGGGCATGGAGTTCGCCAGCGAGGTCGTCGTGAAGTCCACGCTCAGCGGGCTGCGCGTTTCGGAGGTGCCGACGACGCTTTCGAAGGACGGCCGCAGCCGCCCTCCGCACCTGCGCAGCTGGCGGGACGGCTGGCGTCATCTGAGGTTCCTCCTGATCTTCAGTCCGAGGTGGTTGTTCCTCATCCCCGGTGCGGCGGCGTTCTTCCTCGGGCTGCTCGGCACGATCTTCCTCGCGATCGGCCCTATCGAGATCGGCGGTCTCGGGCTCGATGCGATCAGTCAGGTGTACCTCGCCGCGCTCTGCGTCGTGGGGTACCAATCGGTGATCTTCGCGATTCTCACCAAGATCTATGCCCAGCATGAAGGGTTCCGCATCCCTCGCTCCCGGAACTTCGAGCGCCTCGAGCGGCGCATCAGTCTCGAAAGCAGCGCGCTCGCCGGTCTCGCGCTGTTCCTGATCGGCCTCGGGATTGCGATCTGGCAGTTCGCCGCGTGGGCGGCGCTGGGCTTCGGAGCGCTTGATCTCGCATCGACGCTGCGAATCTCCGTGCCGGCCGCGCTGCTGATGATCCTCGGTGCGCAGACGATCATGTCGGGCATGTTCCTGGGAGTTCTGAACGTGGGCCTCAAGCGCAATCGCTGAGCGTTCGGCACGCCCGCACGGCGAGACCCGCCGCCCGTCGGGTGGCGGGTCTCGCTGCGTCGACGAATGAAGAGGTCCCGCCAGGCAGTCCGGCCCGGCGGCAGCTCACCATGCCACCCGGCAGGACACCGTCGATATCAGTAGCGGTAGTGGTCCAGCTTGTACGGGCCCTCGACCGGCACGCCGATGTACGACGCCTGCTCGGGGGTGAGCTCGGTGAGCTGCACGCCGAGCGCGTCGAGGTGCAGGCGCGCGACCTTCTCATCGAGGTGCTTAGGCAGCACGTACACGGCGGTCGGGTACTCGTCGCGCTTGGTGAACAGCTCGATCTGCGCGAGCACCTGGTTGGTGAACGACGCGCTCATGACGAACGACGGATGCCCCGTAGCGTTGCCGAGATTCAGCAGCCGGCCCTCGCTCAGCACCAGCACGCTGCGCCCGGTCGGCAGACGCCACTCGTGCACCTGGGGCTTGATCTCGACCTTCTCAACGCCTGCGAGGGACTCGAGACCCGCCATGTCGATCTCGTTGTCGAAGTGGCCGACGTTGCCGACGATCGCGAGGTGCTTGAGCTTCAGCAGGTCGTCGACGGTCACGACGTCCTTGTTTCCGGTGCCCGTGATGACGATGTCGACCTGGTCGGCGACGTCGTCGAGACGCGAGACCTGGTAGCCGTCCATCGCGGCCTGCAGCGCGCAGATCGGGTCGACCTCGCTCACGATGACGCGCGCACCCTGGCCGCGCAGGGCCTCGGCGGCGCCCTTGCCGACGTCGCCGTAGCCGCACACGAAAGCGACCTTGCCGCCCATCAGCACGTCGGTGGCGCGGTTGATGCCGTCGGGCAGCGAGTGGCGGATGCCGTACTTGTTGTCGAACTTCGACTTCGTCACCGAGTCGTTGACGTTGATCGCGGGGAACAGCAGATCTCCGGATGCTGCGAGCTCGTAGAGGCGGTGGACGCCTGTGGTGGTCTCCTCCGTGACGCCGAGGAGGCCCTCCGCCATGCGCGTGAACCGCTCCGGGTCGCGCGCCAGGCTGGCGCGCAGAGTCTCGAGCACGATGCGGTACTCGGCGGAGTCGTCGGCCGCAGCATCCGGAACCGAACCCTCCCTCTCGAACTCGACGCCCTTGTGGACGAGGAGGGTCGCGTCGCCGCCGTCGTCGAGGATCATGTTCGGGCCGTCGAAGCCCTCCGCGGTCCAGTCGAAGATGCGGTCGGCGAGACGCCAGTACTCCTCGAGGGTCTCGCCCTTCCATGCGAAGACCGGAACGCCCGCGGGAGCGTCGACCGTGCCCGTCGGACCGACGACGACGGCGGCGGCCGCTTCGTCCTGCGTAGAGAAGATGTTGCAGCTCGCCCAGCGCACCTGCGCACCCAGGGCGACGAGCGTCTCGATGAGCACCGCGGTCTGCACCGTCATGTGGAGCGAGCCCGCGATGCGGGCGCCCTTCAGCGGCTGCGAGGCGCCGAACTCCTCGCGCAGCGCCATGAGCCCCGGCATCTCGTTCTCGGCGAGGCGCAGCTGATGGCGCCCCGCTTCGGCGAGAGAGAGGTCGGCGACCTCGTACTCGAAGCCCTCGCGGGGATCGGTGGCCGTGGAGTCGGCAGGCGTGGCGACAGGCATGGAGGTCGGCATCCGCCCATTCTCCCACGCCCGCCGCAGGCCCGGGAAAGGCGCCGGTCAGGCGCGGAGCGTCTCGTGGCGCACGACCACCCAGCCCTTGGGCACCGACAGGCGGTCGGTGTGGATCGCGCAGAGGTCGTGGGCGTGCGGATCGCCCGCGGCGCCGAGCGGGCCGAGGGCGGCCATCTGGTCGCCGTAGTCGTAGGTGAGGGTGGACACCGCCTCACGGGCGCATCCGACCTTGGAGCAGACTCTCTCGCGCATCGGGTAGACGCTATCGCGCGCGGACGACACGGGAACGGATGCCGCGCCGCAGCGCGCGAGCCGACCTCGGGTCTCGGCCGCCACGCGAGACCTAGGATGGGGGCATGGCGTGGCGTCGGAGCAAGACCAGCGAGCGCGCGCCGCGGCGCGCGTCCCGTCACGGACGCCACGGACGCGAGGGACGCAGCTCCGTCGTCCGCCCGCCGCTCCCCCCACTCGACACGCGCGTCGACCGGTTCGACCTGTCGGTCGGCACCGCGGCCGAGTTCCTGCGGTCGGCATGGCCCGAGTTGCGGGACGTTCGCTTCGAGGTCGCCGACATGCCCGCCGCAACGGACGACGACGGCATCCCCCGGTGGACGGTGCTGCCCGACGCGGGCCGCATCATCCTGTACCGCCTGCCGATCGAGCGCCTCAGTCACTTGCATCGCGACGACGAGCTGCACCGGCGCATGCTGGTCGAAGGCGCCGTCTTCCGCGCAGCCGCCGAGTACCTCGACCGCGACCCGTGGGACCTCGGTCCCGAGCGCTTCCGCTACTTCTGACCCCCTGACCAGGGTCAGGGATAGACGACGATCTCGGGCGTCGCGACGTCGGCCGGCCACACCGGCACGCCGGCGAGGGCACCGTCCCCCGAGAACGACAGACCGGCGCGCACCGGCGCCTGCGGATCGAACACGTACACCGTGCGGGTCGCCAGCCGCACCGCGATGGACCCGTTCGCCGGAACCGTCAGGTTGAGCGCCGAGCCGCCGTCGGTCGGGGACACTTCGACCGTCACCGGCTCGCCGGTCGGGTTCACGAGCGTCAGCGACGGCGTCGGCCCACCGGGCGTCGCGAACAGCGACGGCACCGACACCTCGGGCGCCGGCGTGTACCAGGCGAAGTCGTCCCCCGCCGAGATGCCTGTCGCCTGCCACACCGCCGCGACCACGGGGGCGTCCGCCTCGACGGTGACCGTATAGGCGCCGGGCGCCAGTCCGTTCAGCGCGAGCTCGAGGGGCTTGCCCGCCTCGAGCGGCAGCTCCTGCGGTTCCCCGATCGTCTCGGTGCGGCCGGCGGAGGTGACGGACACGCGTGCGGTGGCGGGCAGCGAGGGTGACAGCATCCGCAGCACCGTCGTCTCGTCGGCCGCGCCGTCGGCGTCGGCCGGACGCGTGACCGTGATGCCGGTGATCACCTGCGTGTTCTCAGTGTGGGCGATCGGGCCGACCTGATCGACTCCGCCGGGGGTCAGGGTGCGGGTGATGCTCGCCTGGAGCGAGGCGTGGATGGGTGCCCCGACGGCCGAGACGCGGACGACCGGCGTCTCCTCGCCGAGCGCCAGGCCGGCGAGGGGGATGACGCGCTGCGTACCGGGCGCGATCACGAGGTCGGTGCCGCCGGGCGGCGTCTGCGGGCCGTCGACCCCGTACACCGTCAGCTGAACCGTGGCGGGAACCGAGCCCGGATTGGCGAGCAGCACCAGGTCGGCGGCGCCGGTCGCTCCCGATCCGCCGACCAGCCACGAGTCGAGGAGGGGCGGGCGGCAGGCAGACGCCGCGAAGCCCGAGAGGTCGTCGGCGTTCGCGGTCGCGGCACCGGTCGCGGCGATGTCGACCGCCTGGTCGTCGCGCGGCTCGGCGGTGTACGCGAGCGGGCCGGGCCCGACACCCGTCGTCATCAGCTGCTGCTCCACGGCTCCCGCCCCGTCGGCGGTGCCCCCGATGACGGACTGCGGCGCGGCGAGGGTCACCGTCGACGCCGCGGTGGGGTTGCGGCCGATCGAGAGCAGCCCGCCATCGCAGGCGATCACGGATGCTGCGGGCGCCGGCGTCGCGGGCACGCTCAGCGGCTCGCGCACGAGCGCCGGCCACGGCACCGCGACCGCGGTGACGACGGCGATGACCGCCAGGACCGACACCGCGGTGCCGATCAGCAGCCGCGCGCTCGTCGTCGCCCAGCGGAACACGCGTCTGTCGCTCATCGGCCCTCCTGCCAGTGGGGTCCCACGACGCGCGGGGTGCGCCGGGCCTCGCGGATCGAGGCGGCGGTCGGCACGGCCAGCAGCAGCGCGATGCCGAAGATCGCGAGCTGCCCGAACCCGATCCAGCGGCCGAGGACGGAGACGGATGCCGCCTCCGCGGGTCGCGGCGCGATCTGGTCGACGACGCGCCACAGCTCGCCCTTGGCGGTGTCGCCGACCACGACGAGCGTGTCGCGCTGGCCGAGCGCGGTCATGGCGGAGAGCCGCATCGTGCGCGCAGCATCCGTCTCCGGTTCCGTGCTCGGCGCGAGCAGGATGAAGCCGACACCCCGGTCGGCGAGCTGACCCACGACGTCCTCCGAGGAGGGGGTGACCAGATCGGCGGCGAGCTCCGCGAGCTCGTCGTCCTGCGGGGTCGCCTCGGTGCGCGTGGACAGCAGCGTGGTCTGACCGCCGATCGTCTCGCTGGCGCCCCACACCACCTGGGTGGCGACTCCGGCGTCCGCCTGGGGCGTGAGCACGATCGTCCCGACGTCCGGGTCATCGCGCCCTTCCGCCGCGACGAAGGCGGGGAGCGTGCTCACGGGACCGTCCGCGATGGTCGCCGCCCCCCGGGTGAACGCGGTGAGCGAGGGAACCGCGAGCGTCACCGCGGCCGCGAAGACGAGAGCCGCCGCGAGTCCCCGCGCCAGCGCGACGCGCGGCGCGAGGCCCGCGTCGAGCGCGACAAGGGCGCCGCCGACGCCGCCGAGCCACGCGAGGCTCAGCCCGGTGCCCGGCCACAGCGGAACGGTGGTCGACTGCACGAACGCGACCGAGATCCCCACCGCGGCGAACGCCGTCCCGAGGCCGAGAGCGGTGATCGCGAGCAGCGCGATGCCCGCGGCCCAGCGCTGAGTGAGCGGTGCGGCGAGGGCGAGCAGTGCGAGCGGCACGGTGAGCCAGGGCACCCACCACGTCGGCCCGTCGGGCAGAACAGTCGTCCAGCCGGCGAGGTCGGGAGTCGGGATCCCCGCGGCCAGCAGTGCGCGCCCGGTGGCGTCGGCCGCCACCTGGGGTCCCGCCCACGGCACCCCGGGATCGGCGACGAGGCCCCACGCCTGACCGTTCGCGAGAGCGTTCCACACGAGCGGGAGCGCCAGCGCGGCCGAAGGGATGAGCGTCCAGATCAGACGGGCCACTCCCCGGCCCGCGCGGAGGATGACGGCGACGAGCAGCGCGCCGACCCACACCACGAGCATCGCGGGCGCGAGCGAGGGGGCGCTGGCAAGCACTCCGGCGAGGAGGATCGACGCCGCACCGGCGCCGGCCCACGAGCGGTGCGCCACAGCCCCGGCGTAGAACAGCCAGGGCAGCAGCAGATGCAGGATCACGCCGGTCGGGCGCCCCTGCGTCAGCGCGACGAGCAGGGTCGGCGACAGCGCCCAGAGCGCACCGCCCAACAGTCGCATGCTCGCCCGCTCGGTGACCCGCGTCGCGGCGAACCATCCGCCGAGCGCGGCGAGGGGCAGTGCGAGCACCCAGAGCAGCACCAGCGCGCGGGACGGCGCCCAGGCCCAGAGGGAACCGAGGACGGCGACCAGGGCCGCGAACGGGTCGGCGGGGCCGATCGTGTCGAGTCCCAGAGCCCGCTGGCCGTACATGGCGTCGTCCCAGAGCTGCCCCACGGTGGTCGCGAGCGGCTGGAGCGCTCCCCCGCCCAGCACCGGCCAGGCCAGAAGCGCCGGGAACGCGGCGACCGAGACGGCGAGCGCCGCGAGGACGAGCCATGCTCCGCCGCCGGCGAAGAACCTCAGGTCGCTGCGCCGGAGGCCACCGAGGGCGACTTCGGGGTCGTCGTCGAGCCGTTCGCGCAGCTCGCTCCGCGATGTGCGCAGCGGCGCGATCTGCGCCCAGGACGCGGTGCGGGCGTGCGCGAGGCGACGCCGTGCGCGCCAGACCGGCACGAGCCGCACGAGGGCGACCGCTGCTGCCGCCCACTCCGCGGTGATGCGTCCGGGCTGCTTGCGGGCAAGATCCACGATCGTTCGCCACAGGGCGAGCGGAAGGATGGTGAGCCAGTGCAGCGGGGCGGCGACAGCCGGCGCGTAGACGAGCCGCCGGTGCAGCTGCGCGACGCGCTCCGCGTACACGGCGCGACGCTGCCGCTGCGGGGTGAGCGGTGTGGGCAGACCCGCGACGCCGTCGCCCGCGGTCGCGACCAGAGCGCTCGGCACCAGCGAGACGCGCCCTCCCGCGAGGCGCGCCCGCGCGCCGAGATCCAGTCCCTCGTCGGCGCCTGACAGTCCCCGGTCGAGGCCGCCGAGCCGGTTCCAGGCGTCGGCGCGCACCAGGATCCCCCGGACATCGGCACCGAGCACATCCTCGCGTGCGTCGTGCTGCCCCTGATCGAGCTCGTCATCGGCGATCCCGACCGTGCGGCCGAATCGGGTCATCCCCACTCCGAGCGACACGATCTCGGTCCGGTCGTCCCAGCGCACCAGCTTGGGTGCGACGAAGGCGACCGACGGAGACAGCTCGAGCGCGCCGGCGAGGCGCGCCAGCGCATCCGGCTCCGGCGCGGTGTCCTGTGCGAGGAGCCACACGGCGTCGCCGTCGAGCCGCGGGGAGACGAGGGCGGTCGCCGCCGCGTAGCCGGTGGACGGAGCGGCCCGGAAGACGAACTCGGCTCCCGCGGCATCCGCGATCTCGAAGAGATGATCGTCGCCGCCGCACACCACGATCGTGAGGGCGTCGACGGGACGCGTCTGCTCACGGAGCGCGGCGAGCGTGCGCTTCAGATGGAATGCCGCCGGGGTACGACCATCGGGACGAACCACCAGGATGGCGTGGACGCGGTTCGAGGTGACGGTGTTCGACGTGGCGGTGGGCATGTCCTCGTCAGCCTAGGTCGCGCTCGAAGGTCACGCCGGGCGCACGCGCCGGGTCGGCCGGATCGAACCGGCCGACCGGCGTGCGCGTCAGCCCGCTCGACGCTTCAGCTTGCGACGCTCGCGCTCGCTGAGACCGCCCCAGATGCCGAACCGCTCGTCGTTCTGCAGCGCATACTCGAGGCATTCGCCTCGCACGTCGCACGACGTGCAGATGCGCTTCGCATCACGCGTGGAGCCGCCCTTCTCTGGGAAGAACGCCTCCGGATCGGTCTGCGCACACAGTGCGTCGGTCTGCCATGCGAGCGGATTGTCTTCTTCCGCATCGATGTTGCGGCGTACCCCCGGAACCCCCAGTTGAACCGGATCGACGAACCAGTCGTCGGGAACGCCGGAACGGAATTGCGAAACCGTCATGTCGTTCTCACCCCCCGAGATCCTGCTCCACGCTGGTGTGCGTGTACGGCTAATTACACCCGTGTAGTTCGGCGAGGTCAAGTCGCAGATAGTAAACGCTCAACCGACTCTTGAACCTTCACGACGCGCCGTCGGCGTGTCGCTCTGTCATAACGGTCCGATGAGAAACCGATGAGGCGACGATGAGAGGGTCGCGTCAGTGACCCGGCAGGGCGACGAAGAGCTCGCCGGCCCCCGACACGCGCACGCCCCCCTCGGTCGGGGTGACGAGCACGGCGGCGCCCGGCGGAAGTGTCTCGGCGGCCCCGCTCTCCAGTCCCGCCACTGTCGGAGATCCGGCCGTGGCCACCGCGATCGCGGGACCCTCGAGCGCCACGTGGACGCCCTCCTCGCTCGGCGAGACGGCGAGCAGCGTGAAGTCGGCGACGGGAACGTCGTACCGGCGCACGCCCGCTGCGACCTCGCGAGGCCGGATCACGGGCGGAAGCCCAGGCGTGTCATCGAGCACGCTCACCAGCTCCGCGGCATCGACGTGCTTGGGGGTCAGTCCGCCACGCAGGACGTTGTCGCTGGCCGCCATGAGCTCCACGCCGAGTCCCTCGAGATACGCGTGGAGCACGCCCGCGGGAACGAAGAGCCCCTCGCCCCGATGGAGCGTCACGAGGTTCATGAGCAGCGCGACGACGATTCCGGGATCGCCCGGGAACGCGGCATCCAGGGTGCGCGCGAGCGCGAGCTCGGCGGCGAACTCGCCGGACTCGGCCGAGACCGCGGCCGCGATGACGTCGCGCGCCGCGTCGGCGCCGTCGGACAGCAGCCAGCCGATGACGGCCGAGAGCGAGGCATCCGTCCCCTCCAGACGCTCGGCGAGGGGCGCAGCATCCGGCCCGAGCGTCGCGACGAGGCGCCGCGTCGCGTCGAGCTCGCGGAGGCCCGCGAGCGCGCGGAACGTGTCACTCAATGCGACGATGAGCTCGGGCTTGTGGTTCGCGTCGCGATACGTGCGGTCCGCAGCGTCGCGCGGGATACCCGCGGCCTCCTCACGCGCGAAGCCCACCTCGGCCTGAGCCTTCGACGGGTGCGCCTGGATGGAGAGAGCGGATGCTGCGGCCAGCAGCTTGAGCAGATACGGCAGGGGCTCGTCGACACCCGACGCGGACCCTTCGTCGGCGATCCAGCGATCGAGCGTGCGGCCGTCGGCCGTCTCGGACGGATCGCCCGGGTGGTCTCCGAACCACACCTCCGCCTCGGGGCGGCCGGACGCCGCGCGTCCCTCGAGATCGGCGAGCAGGGAGGTCGAGCCCCAGGCGTAATCGCGGGGGTCGTTCGCGAGCGGGATCAGCACCCGAACAGCCTAGCCAGGCCGGGTAGAGGTCCCCGGTCCCCCGGTCGTTGAGCGAGCGAGGAAGGAGCGAATTGCACACCGTCGCTCCCGCTCGTTGAGCGAGCGAGGAACGAGCGAGTCGAAACGCGCCGGGCCTGCGAGGAGCTTCAGATCCGACCGTTCTCGCAGGCGCACTCACTCACGGTTTGCGCGTATGCCTCCCGGGGTACCCTGAGAGCGATGGCCGTCCATTCGAAACATCCGGCGTCGGCGCCGCCGGAACCGCCGGTCCGCGAGAAGACCGGCCACCTCATGCTGCGCGGCTGGTGCATCCTGGTTCTCTTCATGTCGCTGTCGGGCACCGCGTGGGTGAACGCCTTCGGCGAACTCACGACGACGGTCATCACGATCGCGGGCGGCGTGCTGTCGGCGGTGCTGTGGATCGTGCTCCGTCCGCCGGTGCAGTGGCGACGACTCCCCTGGTTCGTGGTGGCCTACGTCGCATGGGCGACGCTGTCGCTGGTGTGGTCGGCATGGCCCGCGACGACCGCGCTCACCCTGCTGCTCCTGTGGATCACGACACTTCAGGCGCTCTTCATCGGAAGCGTCCTCACGTGGCGCGAGCTCGTGCGCGCGGCCGCGTCAGCGCTCAAGTGGGTCGTGGCCCTCTCGTTCCTGTTCGAGCTCTGGGTGTGGGTGTTCGTGCGCGCGCCGATCCTGCCGGGCTTCGTCGTCGACAAGGCCGACGACCCGATCGAGTACTGGTCGCGCAACAACCTGTTCGAGTGGGACAAGCGGATCCAGGGGATCATGGGCAACGCCAACCTCCTGGCGCCCGTCGCCCTGCTCGCGATCATCGTGTTCAGCATCCGTCTCGCCTCCGGCGCGCCGCGGCGCACGTTCCTGTGGATCTGGATAGGGCTGTCGGCCTTCCTGTTCGTGCGCGCCGGATCGGCGACCGCGTACCTCACCGCGGCAGCGGTCGTCGTCGTGCTGGTCACCGTGCTGCTGATGCGGCGGGCGACGAAGCCGGGTGAGCGGACGAAGTACTACGTCGGATATGTCGTCGTGGGCCTCGGCGGGCTGCTGGCCTTGTGGCTGCTGCGCGACACGATCTTCACCAGCCTGGGCCGCAGCGCCGACCTCACCGGGCGCGAGCGCATCTGGGGGGACGTGCTCGCCCGCGCAGCCGAGCGCCCATGGACGGGATGGGGCTTCGCGACCCCGTGGGTGCCGACGGATCCGGCATTCGACGGCTGGATCATCGACCACGGCCAGACCGTCATGCAGGCCCACAACATGTGGGTCGACGTGGCGATGCAGCTCGGCATCGTCGGCGTGGTGCTGCTCGCAGTGCTCTACCTCGCGTTCGTGTGGCGTGCGTGGTTCTTCGCCATCGACCGGCCGCGATGGGACCTCCGCGCCGACCGCCCCTACTCGCCGCTGACCCTGCTGCCGACGCTCGTCGGGGCGATCCTGCTGGTGCAGGGGCTTGCCGAGTCGAGCCCCCTGCTGCTGTGGGGCTGGCTCTTCCTCGTGATGCTGGGCGCCAAGATCAAGCAGTCGCCCCATGTCGGCGTCGGGCCAGCCGAGCAGACGGTCGCGATCGAGCGCGGCGAGGCCGTCGCCCGCGACGAGCCCGGCGGACGCGAGCCCGGTACGCCGGCAGGTCCGGGCGGGGCGGCCGAGCGGCCCGCAGGGCGCGGCGCGTGACCGACTCGCCGCATGCTGCAGCGCCCGGATGGCTGGGCACACTGCTGGCCTCGGCATCCTTCGCCCGCGCGTTCACGCTCGTCGTCTTCACCACCGTCTTCTCGGCGTACGCGATAGAGCGTGTCGCCGGCCGCATCACCTACGTGACCATCGTCACCGGCCTGTGCGTTCTCGGCGTGTCGGTGATGATCGCGCGCCGCAGCGAACTGTCGCTGCTGCGGCTCGTCCCGACCACGGTCGTGATGTTCGTCGCGTGGGCCTTCGCGAGCATCTTCTGGTCGAGCGATTCGAGCGCCTCGTTCTGGAACTGGGTGTCGATGGCGGCGCTCGCGTTCCTCGCGGTCGTCATCGGGCACGTGCGCGATACCCTTCAGACCGTGCGCGCGCTCGGCGATGTGCTGCGCGCGCTCCTCGGCGTCTCGCTCGCGCTCGAGGTGCTCTCGGGAATCCTTCTCGACCTCCCGTTCACGTTCCTCGGCATCCAGGGCAACATCGCCGAGCTCGGTCCGGTGCAGGGCATCTTCGGCACACGCAACCTGCTCGGGTTCGTGGCTGTGATGGCACTCATCACCTTCCTCATCGAATACCGTACTCAGTCGGTGCGCCCCGGCGTCTCGCTGGCGTCGGTGGTGCTCGCGGGCGGGCTCGCGGTCCTGAGCGACTCCCCCACCGTCGTCGTGCTCGCTGTGGGCGTCGGGCTCGCCGTGGGTGCCCTCGCCCTTGTGCGCCACGCCCGTCCTGAGCGCCGCGCGGGCCTGCAGCTCGCCCTCGGGGCTCTCGTCGTCATCGGGGTGTTCGTCGGCTACACGGCGCGGCATCCGATCATCGCCCTGCTCGGCGCCGGCACCGACTTCTCGATGCGCGTCGAGCTGTGGAACTTCATGGTCGACATCCTGCGCCAGAAGCCCGTGCAGGGCTTCGGCTGGTTCGGCGTCTGGGACCAGGGCGAGTACCCCTTCAACGCGATCAACTTCTGGCTGGACAAGGACCACGCCACCGGACTCAACGCCTACTTCGACGTGGCCCTGCAGCTCGGCTGGGTCGGGCTGGTGCTGTTCCTCGCGCTGGGGGCGCTCGCCCTGGGACGGTCGTGGCTGGTCGCGGGCGAACGACGGTCCGTGGTGTACGCGTGGACGCCGCTGATGCTGGTCGCACTGCTCGCGGACTCGATGTTCGAGAGCTTCACGCTGACGGGGCTGGGGTGGCTCATGCTCGTGCTGTGCGCCGTTCGTGCGGGCCAGTCGCGTTCGTGGCGCGAGAAGCTCGACAGCGGGGCGGATGGTGAGGGGCCGGGCTCTGTGAGCGGGTCGGGGTTGCCGCACGCCCAGGGAGAGCAGGGGACGGCAGGGTAGGCTTCTCTCCGGCCCGACGTCCCGGCGCCCTGCCATTCTTCTCCGGAGATCATCCCCGTGACCCACGCTTCGTCCGCCGCGCAGTTCGACCCCACGTCCGCGACCATCGCCGTCGTGACTTACAACCGGTCGGGTCTGCTGTCGCGCCTGCTCACGAGCATGACCACGATGGACCCGAAGCCCGGCCACATCGTGATCATCGACAACGCCTCGACCGACGACACCACGGACGTCGTCGAGTCGTTCCGCGAGAGGCTCGAGCCCGCCGTGCTGGTGTACCGCCGACTCGACACGAACACCGGCGGCTCGGGCGGCTTCAGCGAGGGCATGCGCGTCGCGTACGAACTGGGCTCCGAGTGGATCTGGCTGATGGACGACGATGTCGAGGTGCTCCCTGACGGCCTCGCCAAGATGGGCAAGTGGGCCCCGCGCTTCAAGAGCATCCAGGGCCGCCGCTACGACTACGACGGCAGCCCGTTCTACTGGCAGTACCGCATCGCCGAGCCCCTCGGAATCCCGATCCCCTACGCGCCGGCAGAATTCGACGAGTCCGGCTACAAGCCGATGAACTCCGGATGCTTCGAGGGCATGTTCATCCACCGCGACATCGTGCAGCAGATCGGCCTGCCCGACCCGCGCTTCTTCATCTACTGGGACGACCAGATGTACGGCTGGCTCGCCTCGCGCAAGACCCAGTCTGTGATCGTCGACGAGTTCGTGCTGCGCCGCACGCGCGAGATCAAGCAGTGGGACATGGGCATCCGTCACATGAACGCGTCGAGCAACGCGTACCGGTACTACATCATGCGCAACCGCGCATACATCAAGAAGTACTACCGCTCGCTCGACGTCTACAACCCGCTGCTGTTCGGCATAGGCACGAGCCTCACGTTAGGCAAGGAGCTCATCCGACTGGTCTTCGTGGAGCGCACGTTCCGTGGGACCTCGAACCTTTTCCGCGGCCTGCGTGACGGGCGGAAGATCGCGAAGGATGCCTCGTGGCAGCCGATGCCGCCGCTCGAGGCGGCGACCACCACCGGTCGTTGAGCGAGCGAGAACGAGCGAGACGAAACGAGCTCAGGCGCCCGTAGGGTAGTCGGCGTTGTAGCGGTCGAGCACCTCGTCGATCGGGGCATCCATCGCCAGATGATGCTTGTCGAGGTAGAGGCCGCGCGTGCAGAACCGGCGCAGGTCACGCTCGCTGTGCGACACGAAGAAGAGCGTGCGCCCGTCGGCGAGGAGTTCGTCGATGCGCTTGTAGCATTTCTCGCGGAATGCCTTGTCGCCGACCGCGAGGACCTCGTCGACGAGGAGGATCGGCTCTTCGAGCTGTGACACCACCGAGAAGGCCAGGCGCACCTTCATGCCGTTGCTGAGGTGCTTGTACGGGGTGTCGATGAAATCCTCGAGCTCAGCGAAGTCGATGATGCCGTCGAAGCGGCGCGCGACCTCAGCCTTCGACATCCCATGCAGACCTGCGGTCAGGCGTACGTTCTCACGCACCGTGAGGTCGCCGACGAAGCCGCCGGTGATCTCGATGAGCGGTGCCACACCGCCGTTCACCGAGACCGTCCCCTCGTCTGCGAGAAGCACGCCGGCGACGAGCTTGAGGAGCGTGGACTTGCCCTGGCCGTTGCGGCCGACCACGCCGATGGACTCGCCTGGCATGACGTCGAAGCTGACGTTGCGGAGAGCCCAGAACTCCCCCGGCTTCGACCGACGGGTCGAATCCGAGAACAGGTCCTTGATGCTGCGCCGCCCCCGCCGGTTGCGGCGGAAGCGCACGCCGAGGTCCTGCACCTCGATCGCGAGATCGGATGCTGTCATCACAGCTCCTTCAGCATGGGACGCTCAAGCCGTCGGAACACGAAGACTCCGAGGGCGAGGAAGAGGAACGACATGACCGCGCCCACGCCGATGACCCACGGATCCCACTCCTCCGCGAAGAATCCGACGCGGTAAAGAGCAAAGATGCCGGAAAGCGGGTTGAATGCGGCGAGAGTCTCGAATGGCCCAGGCAGGTCTTCGACACCGTAGATGACCGGCGAAGCGTAGAAGAGCGCGCGCAAGATGAGCTTGGTGGTGCGCTCCAGATCGGTCCACAGCACACAGAGCGGCGCGACGAGTAGCCCGAGACCGACGAGGAGCACTGTTTGCAGCACGATCGCGACCGGAATCCAGAGGAGACCCCAGTTCAGCTGGGCGGGGTTGTCCGAGAACGCGGCGAAGACGACGAAGAGCGCCAGCACCGGCAGAGAACACAGGAACTCGACGCCCTTGCTCAACACGATGCGGTTGACCCAGATGGAGCGCGGGATCGCCGTCGACCGCACGAGGCGAGCGTCCTTATTGAAGGCGCGCGTGAAGTCGGATACCGACGAGTTGAACCAGACCCAGGGCAGCAGGGCCGTGATGAGGAAGACAATGTACGGCTCGTGCCCGACGGTGCGCTGGAACACCTGTGTGAAGACGAACCAGTAGATGGCGCTCATGACGAGCGGGTCGAGGATCGACCACAGGTAGCCGAGCGCGCTCGTGGCATAGCGCACCTTGAGGTCGCGCGCCGACAGCAGCCACAGCGAGTGGAGGTAGCGCCGGGGCGATCCGGGGGCGCCGACGGCGGCTGTGGTCACGGATCGATCCTATGCGGGCCGCGTCACGCGAGCTGGTTTTGCCACATCGACAACGCCGAGCCGATGGCCATGTGCATGTCGAGGTACTGGTAGGTGCCGAGGCGGCCGCCGAAGAAGACGTCGGGCTCGCCCTTCGCAAGCTCCCGGTACGCCAGCAGACCGGTCCGATCCTGCGATGTGTTCACCGGGTAATAGGGCTCGTCCTCGCGTGAGGCGAAACGCGAGAACTCTCGGACGATGACGGTCCTGTCGCTCGGGTAGAGATCTGCCCGCTCGGGGTGGAAGTGCTTGAACTCGTGGATGCGCGTGTACGGGACGTCCGCGTCGGCGTAGTTCATCACCGGGGTTCCCTGGAAATCGCCGATCTCGAGAACCTCCTGCTGGAAGTCCAGCGTGCGCCACGACAGCGCACCTTCCGCGTAGTCGAAGTAGCGATCCACCGGTCCGGTGTAGACGACGGGGACCTGGCCGACCGTCGTCTGCTTGTTGAGCGGCTGCGATACGTCGAAGAAGTCCGTGCTCAGCCTGACCTCGATGTTCGGGTGGTCGGCCATCCGCTCCAGCCAGGCCGTGTAGCCGTCGACGGGCAGGCCCTCCCAGGTGTCGTTGAAATAGCGGTTGTCGTAGTTGTAGCGAACCGGCAGCCGGCTGATCACCTCGGCCGGCAGTTCCTTGGGATCGGTCTGCCACTGCTTGCTGGTGTAGTCGCGGATGAAGGCCTCGTAGAGCGGACGACCGATGAGCGCGATGGCCCGCTCCTCGAGGTTGGCGGCGCCCTTCACGTCGAACTCGCCCGCCAGCCCCTGCACGAGCGCACGCGCCTCGGCGGGCGAGTATGCGGCCTGGAAGAACTGGTTGATCGTGCCGAGGTTGATCGGGAGCGGGTAGACCACGCCGTTGTGGTTCGTATAGACGCGATGGACGTAGTCCGTGAATGTCGTGAACCGGTTCGCGTAGTCCCAGACGGTGGGGTTGGAGGTGTGGAACAGGTGCGCGCCGTAACGATGCACCTCGATGCCGGTGCTCGGCTCGTCCTCGCTGTAGGCGTTGCCGCCGACGTGCGGGCGGCGGTCCATCACCGTGACCTTGCGTCCGGAGGCCGCGGCCCGTTCGGCGATGGTCAGGCCGAAGAACCCGGAACCGACGACGAGGATATCCATACGACCGAGAGCCTTTCGAGCAGAATGCGTCAACGAGCCTAGTCGTCGCGCGGCCTGCTGCCGGCACCGCCGGTGCGTTCGCCACTCTCCGCCATGGGATGATGGAATACATGCATGCGGACCCGCACCCTGAGTCGAGCCCGCCGATCGTCAGGATCTGGTCCTCCAGCGCCGTCCGCTACCTCATCGTCGGCGGCTTCAGCTTCCTCTTCGATATCGGCGTGCTCTGGCTTCTTCACGACGTCTTCGGCGTTGCGCTCGCGATCGCCACGCCCGTCGCCTTCCTGCTGAGCTTCGCCGTCACCTACACGCTGCAGCGCACCGTCGCCTTCCGCGCGGCTGATGGAGTCGCCCCGAGCGTCCTTCGTTACACGCTCCTGGTCGCGTTCAACACACTCGCGACGACGGCGATCGTCTGGGCCTCGGACGCCGTGGGGCTTCCGTGGGCTGCGGGCAAGGTGACCGCGGTGGCTGCCACCACGATCTGGAACTACTTCGCGTACCGCTATTGGGTGTTCGCGATCAGAAAGGCGGATGCCTGATGCACAACGGTGCATGTGTTGCGGCGGTCGTCCCCGCCTACCGCGAAGAGCTCATGATCGGTCGCGTGATCGAGACGATGCCCGACTACGTCGACCACATCGTCATCGTCGACGACTGCAGCCCCGATGACACGAGCGGCGCCGTGGAGCGACTCGCCGACCCCCGCGTGACCCTCATCCGCCACGCGGTGAACCAGGGTGTCGGCGGGGCCATCATCACCGGACACCGTGCCGCGCTCGACCTTGGCAGCGACGTCAACGTGATCATGGCCGGCGACGCCCAGATGGATCCGGAGTACCTGCCCGAGCTCCTGGACAAGGTGACGGACGACGGCTACGGCTTCGCGAAGGCGAACCGCTTCTATTCGCCGGAGTCCTTCGTCGGGATGCCTGGGTACCGGGTCTTCGGAAACATCGTGCTGTCCTTCATGACGAAGCTCGCTTCCGGCTACTGGAACCTCTTCGATCCTCAGAACGGCTACACGGCCATCCGATCGGAGGTCGTGCGCCGGCTCCCCCTCGACCGCATCGCGAAGCGCTACAGCTTCGAGAACGACCTCCTGACGCACCTGAACATCCTGCAGGTACCGGCCGTCGACGTTCCGATCCCCGCCGTGTACGGCGACGAGGTGTCGAGCATCAAGCTGCGGCGGGTGATCCCGGAGCTGCTCCACCGGCTCACCGTCGGATTCTGGTCGCGCATCTGGTATCGCTACGTGCTGTGGTCCTTCTCACCGATCGCACTACTGCTGTTCCTCGGCCTCGCGCTGTTCGTGTTCGGCATCGCCGTCAGCATCTGGCTGGTCTTCCAGATCGCCGCGTCCGTGATCGCCACCGCGGCAACCGTCATGCTCGCCGCGCTGCCACTCATGCTCGGAACGCAGATGCTCATCAGTGCGCTCCAGCTGGACATCCAGGCGACACCTTCGGTTCCGACCTACCCCCCGTTCGAGGGCGGCCCGCCGCCGAAGGAGATCAGGGCGTCACGCGCCCTGTGACGATCAGCTCTCCGCCGGCCTGCGCCGAGCGGAGAGCCGACTCGACCACTTCGAGCGTGTGAGCGGCTTCGGCCATCGTCGACAGCTCGGTGGTCTCCCCCCGCACGGTGTCGCGGAAGGCCTCGAGCTCTGAGCGCAGCGGCTCCTTCTTCGCGAAAGCGAACCGGGTGACGTCTCCCTCGGACACGCCGCGGAAGGTCGACATCGACTCCCACTCCAGCGCGACCGTCCCGTTGGAATAGAAGGTCAGGTCCCCCGTGGCGGTGTCGGCCACGAACGCGCCTCTTTCGCCTGTCACGACGGTGACACGCTCCTTCATGGGGCTGAGCCAGTTGATGAGGTGGTTGGCGACGATGCCGTTCTCCAGCCGGCCGGTGATCGAGATCATGTCTTCGTGAGCGCGACCGCTCTTGTGCGCGGTCTGGGCCGACACCGAGCTGTAGGTCGACTGAGCCACCCAGCCGGTGAGATCGATGTCGTGCGTCCCGAGATCCTTCGCGACCCCGACGTCGCCGATGCGACTGGGGAAGCTGCTCTGCCTGCGCGTGGCGATCTGGAAGACATCACCGGCATCCCCGTGCGCCAGCCGCGCGCGCAGCTGCTGCAGGGCCGGGTTGAATCTCTCGACGTGTCCGACAGCACCGATCAGCCCCCTCGAACGGAATGCCTCGGCCACGCGCCGGCCCGTCTCGGTGTCGTCCGCGATGGGCTTCTCGACCAGGGTGTGGACTCCCGCGTCCGCCAGCGCGAGAGCGGCGTCCGCGTGGAAACGGGTGGGGATGGCGACGACGGCGATGTCGATACCGGCGCCGATGAGACCGTCGACATCCGCCAGCACTTCCATCCCCGTCGCGACGCGATGCGGATCGCCTCCCGGGTCGGCCACGGCCACCAGCTCGACGCCCTCCACGTCCCGCAGGATCCGGGCATGGTGCCGCCCCATCATCCCGAGGCCGAGCAGCCCCGCGCGCAGGACCGCCATCAGGCGCCCGCCCTCGCGAGAGCGTTCACCGCGGTCGCGATGCGCTCCAGGTCGGACGCCGAGAGCGACGGATGGACGGGCAGTGAGACGACCTCGCGGGCCGCCCGCTCCGTCTCCGGAAGATCGAGATCCGGCGCGAAGTGCGCGAGCGACGGGAGCCGGTGATTCGGGATGGGGTAATAGACGCCGCTCCCGATCGCGTACTCCTCCTTGAGCGCACGCACGAACCCGTCACGGTCGTCGGCGACGCGGATGGTGTACTGGTGGTAGACGTGACGCACGCCCGAGGCGACAGGCGGGACGACGACGCCGGACAGATGAGCGTCGAGGTACGCCGCGTTGCTGCGCCGTGCCTCCGTCCACGCATCCACCCTGGTCAGCTGCACCCGCCCGATGGCGGCGTGGATGTCGGTCATGCGCGCGTTGAACCCGATCACCTCGTTCTCGTACTGCCGCTCCATCCCCTGGTTGCGCAGCAGCCGAGCCCGGCGCGCGACCTCGTCGTCCCCTGCGGCGATCATCCCGCCCTCCCCGCTGGTCATGTTCTTGGTGGGGTACAGCGAGAACATCGCGAAGGCGCCGAAGGTGCCGACCGGTCGGCCGTCCAACGCGGCACCGTGCGCCTGCGCGGCATCCTCGTACAGCGCGACCCCGCGCTCGGCGGCGAGGTCCCCGAGCTCATCCATCCGCGCCGGGTGCCCGTACAGGTGCACCGGCATGATCCCCTTGGTGCGCCCGGTGATGGCGGCCGCCACGGCGGCGGGGTCGAGCGTGAACGACTCGAGCTCGATGTCGGCGAAGACGGGAGTGGCCCCGGTGAGCGCGACCGAGTTCGCGGTGGCCGCGAAAGTGAACGACGGCACGATCACCTCGTCACCCGGGCCCACACCGGCGGCGAGCAGCCCGAGATGCAGGCCGGCGGTCCCCGAGTTCACCGCGACGACGGGACGCCCGTCGACGAAGTGATCCGAGAACTCCTGCTCGAAGGCCGCGACCTCGGGTCCCTGAGCGATCATGCCGCTCTGCAAGACGCGATCGACGGCCGCCCGCTCGTCGTCTCCGATGAGCGGCCGGGCGGCTGGAATGAATTCGGTCACTGATTCTCCTCGGTGAGTTGTCCGTCTGCTTCGATGTAGCCGGCGCCCGTGACAGGGCAGCGCCACCGTCCGTCGCCCTCCGCGACGAGCGGCACACCGGCACGGCCGACCCAGCCGATCCTCCGTGCGGGAACACCGACGACGAGCGCGTAGTCCGGGACGTCCTTGACGACGACGGCGCCCGCCGCGACGGTCGCCCATGCGCCGATGGTCACCGGTGCGACGCAGATCGCCCGCGCGCCGATCGATGCACCCTCGTGCACCGTGACCCCGACGGGCTCCCAGTCGTGTGCGCTCTTGAGCGAGCCGTCGGGGTTCACGGCCCGCGGGTAGGTGTCATTGGTCAGGACGACCGCCGGCCCGATGAACACCCCGTCCGCGAGGTTGGCCGGCTCGTAGACGAGTGCGTAGTTCTGCACTTTGCAGTTGTCGCCCATGACTACTCCGGTGCCCACATACGCGCCGCGGCCGATGACGCAGTTCCGTCCCAGCCGCGCACCCTCGCGCACCTGCGCCAGATGCCACACCGAGCTCCCCTCGCCGATCGAGGCGTCCGGAGCCACGTCGGCACTGGGGACGACGCGGACAGTGGGGTTCGCGGGGGTCGCAGGGAGCACGTTGAGAAAGTCTAGTCGGGCTCGCTGATCTCGTCTGACTACCATAGGACGGTGACGTCCCGCCCCACTCCTCGTCTCCTGCGCGCTTCGGCCCTCGCCATCCCGATCCTGATGTTCATCACCCTGGTGTGCTGGTCGTTCGCATCGCCGGTCGGGTCGAGCCCGGACGACAACTTCCACCTTCCGTCCATCTGGTGCGGTCTCGGCGAGCGGCCGGGCCTGTGCGAGGACTCGGGCGATCCTGACACCCGGATGGTTCCGAAGCCGGTCACGACCGCGTCCTGTTACGCGTTCGACGCGACTGAGGACGGTTCGTGCTGGAACGCGGATGCGCCCGGGATGGCGGAAGCCGACTGGATGAACGCGATCGGCCTGTACCCGCCGGTCTTCTATGCGACGATGTCGGTCTTCGCGGGTCCTGACATATCGTTGTCCGTGCTGATGATGCGCATCGTCAACTCGGCCATCGTTGTGGGCCTGCTGACCGCCACGTTCTTCGCACTTCCCCGTTCGATCCGCCCGTCACTGGTCATCTCGACGCTCGCCATGTCGGTGCCGCTCGGCCTCTTCGTCCTCGCGTCCACCAATCCGTCCTCCTGGGCCTTCGTGTCGGCCGCCACGCTCTGGCTCTGCGTCTATGCGACGACGAAGACAACCGGACGGAGACAGCTCGTCGTGGCGGCGCTGGCCGTGCTGGCGGCGGTCATGGGGGCCGGCGCGCGGGCGGACGCCGCCGTCTACGCGGTGTTCGGCGTCGTCATCGCGATCGTGCTGGGGCTCCGCCGCGGCGTCAAGCTCCTCGTACCTGCGATCACCGCGGGACTCGTGGTCGTCATCAGCGCCGTGTTCTACCTCACCGCCGGACAGGCCGATGCCCTGGCCTCAGGACTTCCGACCGACAATCCACCGCTGACCGGCGCGCAGCATCTGGCCAACTTCCTCGGTGTTCCCATCCTGTGGTGGGGTGCTTTCGGCCCCTCCGGCCTGGGGTGGCTCGACACGGTGCCTCCGGCCATGGTGGGCGCCCTCGCCTTCGGGGTCTTCGCCGCTTCTCTCTTCATCGGCGTGCGTCGGCTCGGTCTGCGCCGCGCTGTTGCACTCGCGCTGGCGTTCGCGGCCCTCTGGGTCGTCCCCTTCGTCATGCTCGCCCAGTCCCGGGCGCTCGTGGGGACGCATGTGCAGTCGCGCTACCTTCTGCCGCTGATGATCATCCTGGTCGCGGTGGCGAGCCTTTCCCCATGGGTGATCGGCGAGTGGCGCGGTCCTCGCTCGATCATCGCCGGCGGCGCGCTCGCGATCGCCATGTCGGTCGCCCTGCACGCCAACATCCGCCGATACACCACGGGACTCGACAGCAACGCGGCAGACCCGGGGCTGGGAGCCGCGTGGTGGTGGGCGGCTGCTCCGTCGCCCCTTGCCGTCTGGGTGATCGGATCGCTCGCGTTCGCCGCCGTCTTCGTGCTGCTCGCATCCGTCATCCGCCGGCCGGTTGCAGCGCCGGCGCTGCACACGCCGGTGGCGGCGCGGGAAGCGGACCGCGCGGCCGTGTGAGTGGCGGTCGTCGGTCACGACCTCACGTCGAAACGCACCCCTGCCCACAGGCCGCGGGCGGCAGCGCGGATCTTCGCCGGACGATCGGTCTCGAGCAGCAGCACCTTGACCCAGGCCTTCGACGTGAACCAGAAGTCCTCCCAGAACCAGCGGCCGAGGCCGTAGCGACGGAGGACGATCAGCCGGTTGCGCGCCATGTGGAACTGCCGCATCGGCGAATAGTTGGCTAGGTACACCCGCCGACCGAAGAGGCGGACCGGGTCGGAGTCGCCGAAGCGATGATCCAGCAGTGCGTCGAAGACCTTGTAGTTGCGGAACCCCTTCGCACGGGCTCGCAGGCTGATGTCGTGGTCGACGTAGTCGATGAAGAGCGGTTCGTCGTGCAGCCCGATCGTTTCCAAGAGCTGCTTCGAGAAGAGAGAGCCCGAGCTGATGACGACGTCGACCTCGCCCGCGCCCTTTCCCGTCTCGCGCCGATAGACGACGCCGGTGGCGTGGGAGCGCAGCGCCGGGGCGACGATTCCAGCCGTCTTCCCAGCGGCGGCGTGCGCCGCGAGCAGCTTGTCGAGCATGCCGTCGGTCACCGTGCTGTCCTGGTCGAAGATCCAGACGAAGTCGGCGGCGTTGTCGAGCGCGGCCCGGATGCCGGCGTTGAATCCGGCAGCCACGCCCACGTTGCCGGGCTGTTCGAGGATGGTGACGCGAGCATCGGACGCCATCGGACGAAGTATCTGGCGAGAGGTCTCGCCGGGCGAGTTGTCGACGACGAACACCTCGTCGGCCTGCGCGAGGAGGGCATTCACGTTCTGGACGATGTCGGGCTCGGGATGGTAGGCCAGCACCACACCGGCCACCCGCTCTCCACTCAACGTTCTAGCCCGCCGCGTGCAGCGCGATCGACGCGTCGACGTCGGCTCGCACCACGCCGGTGGTCCTCTGGTAGTCGGCTGCGTTGAAGGACGCCGCCTGGACGAGGTCGTGGATATGACGGTTGGTCGAGTCCATGAGCGAGGTGTTCACGAAGTACTTGCCTGTGCCGAATGGACTCGACTCGATCACGAACTCCACCGTTGCGGTGCCGGAGAGGGGCGCAGAATCGAGTCCCAGCCGACGCGTATCCGTACCCATCACCTTCTGGCCGAGCGCGTTGTCGATCTGGATCGAACAATGCCAGTCGTCGATCGCATCATCCGCCCGGACGGTCGCCGTGATACGGATCTCGTCGCCGAACTCGATCGGATCGCCGACCTGCCGTCCAGCGGCGCGCACCTGCGTCGAGAGGACCAGTCCCTCGGGGACGCGATCCGCCTCGGCGGCGTGTGGTTCGGATGCGGCATCCGCCAGCCGGCGATCTTCGAGGATGTCGCGAAACTGCGCTACCGCGCGCATCGGGTCGCCGTCGTAGACGATGCGGCCGGCATTGAGGAGCACCGCCCGGTCGCAGAGCTCGGTGATCTGGCTGAGCGAGTGGCTGACGATGATGATCGTGCGTCCCTCGGCTTGGAACGAGCGGATCTTGTCCAGACACTTCCGCTGGAACGCCTCATCGCCCACGGCGAGGACCTCGTCGACCAGAAGGACGTCCGGATCGGTGTGCACGGCGACCGCGAACGCCAGGCGCACGTACATGCCCGACGAGTAGAACTTCACCTGAGTGTCGATGAAGTCTCCGATGCCGGAGAACGCCACGATGTCGTCGAACTTGCCGTCGGTCTCTTCCCGAGACAGCCCCAGCACCGACGCGTTCAGGTAGACGTTCTCGCGCCCGGTCAGGTCGGGGTGGAAACCGGCCCCCAGCTCCAGCAGGGCGGCCAGCCGGCCCCGCTGTTCCACGGTGCCCTCGGTCGGGTCGATGATGCCGCCGATGACCTTGAGGAGCGTGCTCTTGCCCGAGCCGTTGTGGCCGATCAGACCGATGGTGCTGCCGGCGTGGATCTCGAGGCTGACGTCGCGCAGCGCCCAGAAGTCCTGACGATGCGCGCGGCCGGCGCGCCCGAGCGTGACGATGCGCTCCTTGATCGACGAGTCCTTGCGGACGGTGAAGCGCTTGGACACGTTGCGGATGCGCACCACGTCAGGTGCGGGCGTCGTGATGCGGGGCGTCGTCAAGATCTCACAGCTCCTGTGCGAAGTTGCCCTGCAAGCGCAGGAAGACCCGGTGACTCACGAACAGCAGGGCGATGCCGATGAGGAGGGCTACGGTGAGGCGCAGAAGCAGGTCCGGGGGCTGGGGGACGTCCTCGCCGGCGACCCAGAACGCCTTCTGGAATCCGATGACCGCCAGGGTCAGGGGATTATTGGTGTAGATGTCGAGCAGGATCGGGTAGGACTTGAGCTGCTCGCTGACCATCTGCCAGGAGTAGACCACGGGGCTGGCCCAGAAGAGCAGCATCGTCCCGAGCTCGACGAGGTACTGAACGTCGCGCAGATAGACGTTCAACGAGCTGAAGAGCAACCCGAGCGCTGTGCCGTAGACCACGAGCACCGCGAGTGCCGGGATTACATAGAAGAACTGCAGATGCAGCGGCGGCTTGCCTACCAGCACGGTCGCCCCCAGCAGCACGACGATCTGGATCATGAAGTTGAACAGCGCGGAGCCGACGCTCGCGAGTGGGAACACCTCGCGAGGGACGTAGACCTTCTTGACCAGACCCGCGTTTCCGAGGATGGAGCCGGTGGCGCCCACGACGATCTCAGTGAACAGCCCCATCGCCGTCAGTCCGGCGAAGATGTACACCGCGAAGTCCGGGATGCCGCGTGCTGCGGCGAGAAATTGGCCGACGACGACGAAATAGATGCCGAGCTGCATCAGGGGCCGCGCAAGCGACCAGAAGAACCCGAGGGTGGAGTCCTTGTAGCGGGCCTTGAGGTCGCGGCGGATCAGGAGGTCGAGCATCTCGCGATGCGACAGGATGGCGCGCATCGACCCCCAGAGCTCGCGCGGCCGGAGGCCGGTCGCCGCGCCCACCGAGCGCATTGGGAGTGCTTCGATGCGCGCGAAGCGCGCGGCTGCGCTCGAATCGGACGAAGTGGACATCCTCACGATCCTACCGTCCGGCTTCCTGAGCAACCGCCGGGCTCAGCGTGGCGGCCGGAGGATCCGGCGCAGGCCTCTGCCGAGCGGTGTGTCACGGCCGACGACCCGACGCAGCGCCGCTCCGGTCCCCGGGTGATGGAGTCTCAGGTACATCCGCGCGAAGTCTATGAGCCGGCCCTCGCCGACGTTGCCGGCGCCGCGCAGGTAGTGGATGGCGTCGAGCGTGTCGCCTGGCAGCGTCGCGCTCAGCTGGTCCAGCTTGTACTCCAGAGCGGTGTGGCTGATGGCCATGTACTCGGCGTTCGCCGCTGTGCGCGTGTGGAAACCGAGCTCGCCCGCGGCGTAGGACGGCATCCGCTCCAGGACGTGGGCGAGCCCCCCGTCCTCATACGCCGCCGCACCGCCGAACTGCTCGTAGTTCCAGGGCTCTTGCACCAGCAGGCGCAGCGCTTCGGGCCGGGCGATGAACATCGATCCGAATGGGGCCAACGGCGAGACGTCATCCAGCGGCACCTTGATGCTGAGCCTCGCACAGAGCTCGGCCACGCCCTTCTTGTTCGCCCACCAGGCGCGCCCCATCGTGGGGTAGCCGATGTGGATCATCGGGGGATACACGATGCCGAGGCCCGGTTCCTTCTGGAACAGCGCGATCAGATTGGCGGTGTATCCCGGGCTGTCCAGCAGGTTGCGCAGCTGCTGGTCCTTGAAATGCCGGCCGATGTTGAATCCGTCCTGCGGCGTCTTCTTGGAGTGGAGCTTCACCACGAGGTCGTACTCGCCGCCCAGCAGGACGTCGCGACATCCGACGAGGAAGGCGCTCTGGTCGCGGCCGTCGTTGGAGTGCACGACGCGGATGTCAACGGCTCCGCGAGGGGTGCCGCGCTGCTCGATGAACTGACGGATGCGAGCGGCCCGTTCGCTGTCGACGGTGGTGACCACGAGATCGTAGGCGCCCGGCAGCGTGTCGAGCCGGTCCAGCATCTCGTTCGTCATCTCCACGTAGAAGATGTGCGCAACAGCCACCGTCCGCAGCGGTGCGCCGCCGTTGTACGAGACGTCGACGTCCGGAAGCACCTCGAGCATGCCGGCATCCGCGTTCAGCACCTTCGGCTCGACGTTCCGCGCCAGGTTCTGCCAGAAGATCGGCATCGGGTAACCGTACGCGGCGACGGCATCGACGAGCTCGCGGCCGACGACGGCGTGACGGTCGAGGAACGGCGGGTAGTGGAAGAAGGGGCGTCGCTTGATGACGGGGCATCCGTCCGCCAGCAACAGGTCCGCGTTGAAGAGTGCGGGGTGGTCGGTCGGGTAGTCCGCCGACGAGAATGCGACGGCGTGCGAGAACCCGCGCGTGGCGAAGTGATGGGTGAAGACCGCTTCGTGCTTGAGCACAGCGTCGAAGTAGGACGGCATCTCGGGAAGATCCCGCCAGTAGTCCCGCCAGGCCTCCGACAGGAACATGCTGCGCCGCACCGCGATCCAGAACGACTGCAGGTGGTAGTGGAGCACGCCCTTCTTCGTGAACGGATTGGGCTCTTCGCGGGCGTGGTCGGTCATCCCCCAGAAGTGTGCGGGCTGATGCGCCATGCGCTCGAGCACCGGCCGGTAGGGGCGAACGGGACCGAACCACGTGTCATTCGTGAAGATGATCTCGTCGTAATCGGCGACGGCTTCGCCGAGGTGGTCCAGCGCCGCCTTGTGCGCCCAGATGTCGAATCCGCTGTTCGGTCGGACGAGGATCTCGTCGGCGACCGGCTCGAGCCGCGCCCGGCCGTGCGCCGAGAGCTCGCCGTTGACCACGACGAGGATGTGCGCGGCGTCATCGCGGAGGCCCTGCAGCGCGAACGGGATGTAGTCGTCCACATCACCACGGCGGTCCCAGACGACGTAGACGACGAGACGTCGTCCGTCGCTGGGGAAGGTCTGCGCGGCCGGGACGACCGATCCGTCACTGACCACGGATCAACGCAGCCGCTGCTCGAGCGCCTTGAGCAGGTAGGCGCCGTAGCCGCTCTTGACGAGCGGCTCTGCCCGCTGCCGGAGCTCGTCATCGGTGAGGAATCCCATCCGCCAAGCGACCTCTTCGGGACAGCCGATCGACAGGCCCTGCCGCTTCTCGACCGTGCGGATGAAGTCGGTGGCCTCGGCAAGGGAGTCGAACGTGCCGGTGTCGAGCCAGGCCGTGCCGCGGGGCAGCAGCTCCACCTTGAGCGACCCGCGCCGAAGATACTCGAGGTTCACGTCGGTGATCTCGAGCTCGCCGCGCGGCGAGGGGGTGAGGTTCTTCGCGATCTCCACCACGTCGTTGTCGTAGAAATACAGGCCCGGCACCGCGTAGCTGCTCTTGGGCTGCGCGGGCTTCTCCTCCAGCGAGACGACGCGGCCTTCGCGGTCGAACTCGACGACCCCGTATGCGGTCGCATCGTCGACCCAGTAGCCGAACACCACTCCGCCGGTCAGATCCGTGTACTGGCGAAGACGGGTGCCCATGCCCTGGCCATAGAAGATGTTGTCGCCCAGGACCAGCGCGGCGGAGTCGGATCCGATGTGATCCTCGCCGAGGATGAATGCCTGCGCGAGGCCGTCGGGCGACGGCTGAGTCTTGTAGGTGAGCGAGACGCCGAACCGCTCGCCGTCGCCGAGCAGTCGCTGGAACTGCTCGGAGTCCTGTGGCGTCGTGATGATGAGGATGTCCTGGATACCTGCCAGAAGCAGCGTCGACAGCGGGTAGTAGATCATCGGCTTGTCGTAGACGGGGACGAGCTGCTTAGAGATGCCGAGGGTGATCGGGTGAAGCCGGGAACCTGTGCCGCCCGCCAGGATGATGCCACGCATGACGTCAAGTCTCGCTGATGGGGAGGGCTGCTCAAAACTCGCTGCGGCCGTGACCCGTCACACGGGCGACTGCGAGAAGTCCAGCAGCGCATCGGCGAAGGCACGCGCCGCGGCCTCGGCTGCGCGGGTCGCCGATGCATGTCCGTTCCGCCGCAGCTCGCTCCACACGCCGTCGTCGCCGAGCGCGTCGTCGAGGGAACGGCGGAGCTGGTCGAGGTCTCCCCGCGCGAAGAGAAGCGCGTTGTACCCGTCGAGCACCTCGTGCGAGAGCCGGCCCTCCACCGGTGCGAGATAGACGCCGCCGAGCGACATGAGCGCGAACGGGAGCAGACTCGACTGCTGCTCTGCGAAGTTCACGACTGCGCGGGGACGCACGGCGGCGACGTCCTCGGGTGACGATCCGGCGTCCAAGTGGACCGTGCGCATGCCCCGCGCCGCGCCCGCCGCCTCGACGGCCTGCCGCTCCCCCGCCTCCGCCGCGATCGTGACGACGGCATCGTCGGCCGCGTCGGGAAGCGGCGCCGGCGCGAGGGCGGGCGGGATGCGGCGACGCGTCTCCCAGGCCGACTCGGCCTGGAGCTGCGCGGCCGTCCATCGATTGGGCGCGATGTAGTCGAACTCCGGCCGGTAGCCCGCGATGATCCGGACCTGCTCGGCGACGTCGTGCGGGTGCCAGATACTCTCGACCGCCGGCAGCAGGTAGACCGGAAGCGCTCCCGCGGTCGAGGCGAGCCACACTGTCTCCGCGGCCGTGCGATCGCAGGCCACCGCGATGCCCCCGCGCGCAGCGACCTCCGCGACGAGCTTGTCGTCGGGGACGGCGGCGCCGACTCCCACCTCGCGTACCTCGACGTCGCGTCCGTCGGCGGCAAGAGCTGATGCGAGCGCCGCGGCATAGCGGCGCCAGAGCGGATCGGAGTCGGCGCCGACCAGCAGGTCGACAGGCGCGTGCGTCCCGCGACGGCGGGCGAGGAAGTCCTCCTCCCACCGACGCCAGAACCGGCGCATCGACGCCAGTTCCCGTTGCCCCTGACTGTAGCCGCGCGAAGCGGATTCATGATGGACGAGCATCGCGGCAGGCTGGTAGAAGCACCGGATGCCTCGTTCCCACGCGCGCAGACCGTAGTCGACGTCTTCGAAGCCCAGCCAGAACTCGTCGTCGAGCAGCCCGACGCGTTCGAACGCCTCCCGAGTGATGTAGACGCACGCGCCGGAGATCGATCGGTTGTAGCCTGCGACGTTGGCGGTCGGCTTCGTCGCCGGCGAGCCGACGTGCAGGTGGCCGAACCACTGCGGCGCGAGGAGCCGCGCGTAGTAGGTCCCCCCGTATTGGATGCGGCCGTCGGGGTAGACGAGCTTCGGGCTCACCATGCCGATCGCGGGGTCGAGCGCGTAGGCGGAGTACTGGAGCGCTTCGAGCCAACCAGGCTTGGCGACGATGTCGCTGTTGAGAAGGATGATGTCGTGCTGCGCCTGCTCCATGCCGACGTTGACCGTTCCGGCGAAGCCGAGGCGCCGGTCCTTGAGGACCACCCGCACCCGGTCGGACTCGAACTGCTTGAGCTGGTCGGCCACGCCTGCATCGATGAAGTCGTCGACGATGATGACCTCATAATCGGCGCCGCGGCAGGTCTCCTCGATGCTCGCGAGGGCCTCCGCCAGTAGGGGCACGTCGTTGTAGCTCGGGATGACGATGCTCACCGGTCGTGCGTTGTCGGCGAACCACGCGACCATCTCCCGGTTCGCGGTGATCCCCCGCGTGTTGAGATCATAGGAGCGTTCAGTCCTGGCCGAACGGATGCGAGCCTTGACGGGATGGGGCAGCTTTGCGATTGCGCGGCGAGCGATGCGCGCGGGGATGTCTGACATGAAGACGCGATCCACTCGACGAAATTCGGAACTCCCATGGTAACGACTCCTCCTCCCGTCTCCTCGCGCCGCCCCCGTGTCGTCGTCGTCACCGCCGACGTCGTGGGCGCTCGCATGGCAGGTCCCGGCATCCGTTTCGTGGAGATCGCGACCCAGCTGACTCAAGTGGCGGACGTCACTCTCGCGGTCGGTATCGAGGGGAGCGATGTCGGAAGCCTGAGCGGCCGTGGCTTCTCGGTGCGGGAGTTCCGCGGTCGGGACGAGCTCGTGGCCCTCGTGAGCTCCCACGACATCGCGTTCTGCCAGCTCATCGACGACGAGGTCGTCCGCCAGGGCGCCGCTGCGGGATGCCGCTTCATCTTCGATCTCTACAACGCCCTGCCGGCCGAGGCGATCGGGGCCGAGCGCATCGGGGGCTTCGACACGCAGCCCGAGATGGATGAAGTCTTCAACGACGTGCTGTCGTTCTTCCGCTTCTGCATGCGCGCCGGCAGCTACTTCGTGACGTCCAACGACCGACAGCGCGACTTCTGGGTCGGATTCATGATGTCTGCTGGCGGCCTGCTGCCGAGCGAGCTGCGGGGGCGCCACACCGCGGATCTGATCGGCCTCGTGCCGTTCGGCATGGAAGACGGGGATCCGCAGAGTGACCGCCGCGCGATTCGTCGCGAGCTGGGCATCAGCGAGGACGACCTGGTGCTGCTGTGGGCAGGCGGCATCTGGGACTGGTTCGACGCGGAGACACCCATCAGGGCGGTTGCCGAGTTGCGTCGTGAACGCCCCGACGTTCACCTGGTGTTCTACGGCACGACGCATCCGAACTCTCTGATCGGCAAGCCCAAGAACGTCGAGCGTGCGGAGGCCCTCGCGCGAGAGCTGGGCGTCTTCGACGCGGGCGTACACTTCATCGAAGGATGGGTGCCGGCCGAGGACCGGGCGGCATACCTGTTGGACGCCGATGCCGCCATCTGTGCCCACAAGGCGTCTTTTGAGACCCGCTACGCCTTCCGCACTCGGATCCTCGACCACTTCTGGGCGACGCTGCCGAGCATCGTGACGGAGGGCGACTGGTTCTCCGAGTACATCGAGACACGCGGCCTCGGTCCCGTCGTGGGTTACGGCGACGTCGCGGGCACAGTGGCCGCGATCCGCGAGCTCTCCGATCCGGAGCGACGGGCGGACGTGCGACGCAATGTCGCCGCCATCCGCGAGGAGTGGCGCTGGGCGGCCACCACCTCCGAGCTCAAGGCGATGGTGGCCGACTGGGAGAGCCGCCTCCTCCCCCGCGCCGTGCCGCCGCGCGAGGACCGCCCGGAGGCGCCGGCGCCCCCGGTCGGCATGATCGCACGGGCGCGGTCGAGGGCGTCGCGGTCGCCGATCGGCACGGCGTACCGGGGGCTACGTCGTCGGGTCGGAGCGCTCGCGCGCCGGCTCCGCCACCGGCCGGCCCGCTGACCCGGCCGCGACCACGCCCTCGTAGAAGTCGGCCACGGTGTCGAGGACGTCCGGCCAGCGGTAGGCGGCCGCCGTCGCCAACCCTGCCAGCCGGAGCCGCTCACGCTCCTGCGGGTCGTCGAGCAGACGAACGAGCGCCGCGGCGAGCGCCTTTTCATCGTCCTGAGGCACCACGATGCAGTTCTCGCCGTCGCGGCAGAAATCGCGGTTGCCGTGGGAGTCGGTGGTGATGACAGGACAGCCGGCCGCCATCGCTTCGAGGATGGGGAGGCAGAAGCCCTCGTGGCGCGACGTCTGCACGAAGACGGTCGCCGTGTTGTAGAGCTCGTTCACCTGCTCGTCTCGCGGTCGCACACGGTAGTCGACCATCGGGTCCACCACGATGTCGGGCTCCGCCCCGAAGAGCAGGAGCTTCGGGCGGGCGTCGCCCAGGCTGCGCCAGGCGCGCTCCGTCATGGCGAAGTTCTTCTGGAAGAACGAGCGCCCGAGAGCCAGGACCGTGCGCTCCTCGCGCGCCCATCCCGCGATCTCGTGGAAGACGCCCGGGTCGTAGCCGTTGGGGATGAGCGTCGTCTGGAGGCCCACTTGAGCGAGCTCCTGGCGCTGGTAGCTCGCTTCCGTGAGCGCCAGGTGCTCACGCCGGTAGCTGGCCACCACCGCGGCCTGCGCGGCAGGGTCGTCCGGATAGAACCACGTCTCGAACTCCTGGACCAGATACACCGGGATGCCGTGGCTCACCGTGGCGAGCCACACGACCTCCGCCGTCTCCCACCAGGTCGCGACCTTCACGGCGTCCTCGTTGCGCAGCGAGAGCAAGAGGTCTTCGTAGTTGCGGAAGGTGGAGACGGGGACGCGGAGGTCGAACCAGGTGGGCTCGTCCTGCAGCGACCAGATCTCCACGTCGAACCCTCGGTCGGCGAGCCCGTTCGCCAATTCGAACACGATGCGGATTCCCCCGCTGATGGACGTCGCGTTGAGCACGAAGATGATGCGGTGGGCTCCGGCATCGGTCGTGGACCGCCGCTCGAGCAGCCATCGACGCTGCTCGCCCTCCAGATGCAGTTCCGGCAGGACCCGGACGGGCATGACGGTGCTGCTGAAGCAGAGCGTGCGGAAATTGCCCGCCCATCCGTGTCGGATCAGCCTGCCGACCTGGCTGTCCAGATCCAGGCCGGCGAGGTGGCGGCGCGCGATGTCGACCCGGTCGATCGCGGCTGAGGTGGCGTACAGGCCGTGTGCCGCCGCGGTCAGCACATAGCGAGGGATGCGGTTCTGGCCATAGTCGCGCTCGCCCGGGAAGGCCGGCCACACCTCACCCGTGCGCCGGTCGATCTGGTAGCCGGCCGCGACACCCCCGGGAGCGGCGTAGGCCGGCGTCACGAACCCGATCTCCTGGTCGTGGTGGTACTCGTACGCTGCGTGCTGCAGCTCCACGATCCTCTCGGCGGGCGGCAGCGGCTGGGAGGCATCGATGAGGACGAGGTCCCACCTGCGGCGCTCGCGATGCATCCAGTCGTGGATCTCCGCCAGGTCGATGCCTGGCGCGGCTCCCATGCCTGCGGCGACGGTATAGGCGGTGTCGGGGATCTCGCCCGCGTGCGCCGCGATCTCGGGCGCGAGCACGAAATGAGCGCGCAGCAGGCCGTGCGCGCGCCGAAGCCACGCGCGCACGTCGTCGACGGGGGTGCCGTAGACCACGACGACGACGTGCTTCCAGTGGATGCGATGCCATGCGGCGGCCCGCACCGGCGTCAGAGTCGTCGTGACTCCCTGCGCGTACGTCGCGCCCGGTCCCGGAAGGGCGGTGCGCACGGCGTCGCGATGGCGTGCGTAGCGGCCGGGCCCCAGGCGGAGGAGCAGCGCGGTCTCGCCGAGCGCACCGGCTCCCCGCTCGGCCATCCGCGCCGCCGCGTGCGCGCCGCGTCTGATGAGCTGCTTCAGCATGTTCTCCGTCCAGGTGACTGTGGTCGCAGGTGACGAGTGTAAGGCGGCCGCCTGTGGCCGCACGTCGGCACCGGGGCCTCCGTCAGGGGCGCGCACGCTCGACGGTATCGTGGATGCCGACCACGTCGGCGTGGCGCCGCGCAACCCGGGCGCGAGGCGCAGAGCCGGCACGACGAGAGAAAACCAATGATCGCAATGACCATGATGGTCCGCGACGAGGCTGACATCGTCGGGACGATGATCGAGCACCACCTGGACCAGGGAGTGGATCTCTTCCTGGTGACCGACAACGGCTCCGTCGACGGAACCCGCGAGATCCTGGAAGGCTTCGCGGCAGACGGGAAGATCGAGCTCGCGCACGACCCGCGACACCTCAAGCAGCAGCATGCGGTGGTGACCGCGATGGCGCGCGAGGCGGCCCACAGAGGGGCTCTCTGGGTCCTCAACGCCGATGCCGACGAGTTCTGGGTGGCGAAGGACCCGCATCGGACCATCAAGGAAGAGCTCGCGACCATCGATCCCGTCATCGGCGCGTTCCAAGTGCCGGTGATCGACATGACCGGCGCCGTGGCCGCTGCCGGCACGGGGCTCCAGCGTCTCATCTATCGCGATCACCGGCCTGACGAGCTCCTCCAGGAGCTCGGCATCCACGCGCACGCGACGCCTGATGTGGCGTTCGTCGCGCGTGAGGACGTGGAGGTCGCGCAGGGCAACCACTTCGTCGACATCGCACCGAACGGCAGTCTGGCCGACGCTCGAGGTCTTGAGGTCTATCACTTTCCGTGGAGATCCCTGGCCCAGTTCGCGCGGAAGGTCGAGAACGCGGGTCGCGCCTATGAGGCATCCCCGCACCTGCGGCCGAGCGCGAACCACCACGGTATGCGCGATTACCGTCGCCTCCAGGACGGTCTCCTGCGCACCTCGTACATCGCACGCCATCCCTCGGAGGAAGAGCTCGCCGAGGGTCTCGCCAAGGGGTGGTTCGTCGAGGATCACCGGATCGCGGCCACCCGGACGTCCGCCGTCGCCGACGAGCCCATCCCGACCGCCGAGATCGAACTGGAGCGGGCGATCATGTCCCGCGTACGCCCGCTCGAGGCTAGGCTTCAGCGGCTGGAGCAGGAGAAGCGGAAGGCCACCGACGACCTGGACTTCGCGAGGCGCCACATCGACGAGCTCGATTCACTCGTGGCGTCGCTCCGGGAGGAATCCGACCATGCGCAGCGCGAGCGCGAGGCGGCGGTCAACCAGCTCGAGGACATCAACCGCAGCCGGGTCGTGCGCGCCGCACGCCGCGTGGGTCTGCTCAGCCACCTGTAGCCGGCCCGCCGGGGACGCCCGATCCGCCCGGGTACCCTGGGAGGATGCGGAAACTCCTCGTGACCGGCGGAGCCGGGTTCATCGGCTCGAACTTCGTTCACCACGTCGTAGCCCACACCGACCACCACATCACCGTGCTCGACAAGCTCACCTACGCCGGCAACCGCGCGTCTCTGGCCGGGCTCCCCGAGGGTCGCGTGACGTTCGTCCACGGCGACATCGCCGACGCCGCACTCGTCGACGAGGTGATGCCGGGGATCGATGCGATCGTGCACTACGCGGCGGAGTCCCACAACGACAACTCCCTCAACGACCCGCGGCCGTTCCTGGACACCAACATCATCGGCACCTACACGCTGCTGGAGGCCGCCCGCCGCCACGGCACCCGGTTCCACCACATCTCCACCGACGAGGTGTACGGCGACCTGGAGCTCGACGACCCGGAGCGGTTCACCGAGTCCACGCCGTACAACCCGTCCAGTCCGTACTCGTCGACCAAGGCCGGCAGCGACCTGCTCGTCCGGGCTTGGGTGCGCTCGTTCGGGGTGCAGGCGACGATCTCGAACTGCTCCAACAACTACGGGCCGTATCAGCACGTGGAGAAGTTCATCCCCCGACAGATCACGAACGTGCTTCGCGGCATCCGTCCCAAGCTCTACGGCAAAGGCGAGAACGTCCGCGACTGGATCCACGCCGACGACCACTCGTCCGCCGTGCTGACCATCCTCGACAAGGGCGTCATCGGCGAGACCTATCTCATCGGCGCCGACGGCGAGAAGAACAATAAGGACGTGGTCGAGCTCATCCTCACGCTGATGGGGCAGGATGCCGACGCGTACGACCACGTCACCGACCGCGCCGGCCACGACCTGCGCTACGCGATCGACTCGACGAAGCTCCGCGAGGAGCTCGGCTGGGAGCCGGCGTACCGGGACTTCGACGCCGGGCTGGCCGCGACCATCGACTGGTACCGCGCCAACGAGGACTGGTGGGCACCCGCCAAAGACGCCACCGAAGCCTTCTACGCCACGAAGGGCCAGTGATGACGGCGTTCGGCAAGGCGCTGACCGCCGTGGAGACCGGCATCCCCGGTCTGGTCCTGTGGGAGCTGCCCGTGCACGGCGACAGCCGCGGCTGGTTCAAGGAGAACTGGCAGCGCGAGAAGATGACGGCGCTGGGACTCGCCGACTTCGGTCCGGTGCAGAACAACATCTCGTTCAACGACGCCGTCGGCACGACCCGCGGAATCCACGCGGAGCCGTGGGACAAGTGGGTCTCGGTGGCGACCGGTCGCATCTTCGGCGCGTGGGTCGATCTGCGGGAAGGCCCCACGTTCGGCGCCGTCTTCACGGCCGAGATCGACCCGTCGCGCGCGATCTTCGTTCCCCGAGGCGTCGGGAACTCGTATCAGACGCTGGAGGCTGACACCGCCTACACATATCTCGTCAACGATCACTGGTCGCCGGACGCCGCATACAGCTTCCTGAACCTCCGCGACGAGACGGCGGCCATCGCGTGGCCGATCCCGCTCGATGAGGTCGAGATCTCGGAGAAGGACAAGCAGCACCCTCGCCTCGCCGATGTGACCCCGATCCCGCCGCGACGCGTTCTCGTCGTGGGCGCCGGGGGTCAGCTCGGGCGGGCACTGCGGAAGGAGTTCGCGGGCGAACCCCACGTCGAATTCGCCTCCCGCGCGGAGCTGGATGTCACCTCATCCGAGCTGCCGTCGGCTCGGCGGTGGCGCGACTACGGCGCGATCGTCAACGCGTCCGCCTACACGGCCGTGGATCTCGCCGAGACGCCGGCCGGCCGCCGGGACGCCTGGTCGGCGAACGTCGCCGGGCCCGCGGCTCTCGCGCGCATCGCGACCGAGAACGGGATCACGCTCGTCCATGTGTCCAGCGACTATGTGTTCGACGGCTCGGCCGACCGCGCCTACCGGGAGGACGACGAGATCTCGCCGCTCGGCGTGTACGGCCAGACGAAGGCCGCCGGTGACGCGGTGGTGGGGACGGTCCCGCGTCACTACATCGTCCGCACCTCGTGGGTGATCGGCGAGGGGAAGAACTTCGTGAAGACGATGGCCGGGCTCGCGGACCGCGGCGTGGATCCCCGGGTCGTCGACGACCAGATCGGCCGCCTCACGTTCACTGATGACATCGCCCGCGGTATCCGGCACCTGCTGACGGCGACCCCGCCGTACGGCACGTATAATCTCACGGGATCGGGCGATCCGGCGTCGTGGGCAGACGTCGCGCGCGCGGTCTTCGCGGGAGTCGGCCACGACGCCGGTCGTGTCACCGGCACGTCCACCAGCGAGTACTTCGCCGCGGCCGCCGGACCGGTCGCGCCGCGACCCGGCAACAGCGTGCTCGCCCTGGAGAAGATCGCCTTGACCGGCTTCGCGCCCGCGGACTGGCGTGAGAGCCTGCGGGCCTATCTCGCCGACTCGCGGCTCACTGACTGACCGCCCACCTGCCGGTCACCGACAGGTCGAGGACGTGCCGATCACGGGACCGTGACGTCGCGGCAGCCCAGGAGCGTGTGGCCGCCGGCTGCGGTGTTGATCCCGTAGGCGCACACCCGGTGGGTTCCGGACGCCATCGAAACGAACTCGCCGAATCCGTGCCTGTCTCCGTGCAGCGGGTACACGCGGGCGACGTCGGGCCGCGACTTGTCAGCGACATACGCCTTTCCGACCGAGTCGACGTAGATGTGGACGGCGATGGACGCGCTGCTGTCGGGGTCGAGCGCCCACCCCGAGATCGTCGCTCCGCCCGTTCCGAGCATCGCCGCCTCGTAGTTGCCTACGGGAGGGCGGCCCAGATCCTTCTCCGACACGACGTCGGCGGTCTTGCAGCCCAGGAGCGTGTGACCACCGGGCCCCGTGTTGATCGCATAGGCGCATACCGTGCTGCGCCCGATCGGGAGCGTGAGCTGCTCGACGAACCCGTGGTCGGCGCCGTATGCGGGGTATACCCGGCCCACGTCGTCCCTCGTCTTGTCCGCGGTGTGCGCGGCGCCCGTGCTGCCGACGTAGAGGTGCACCTGGATGGGCGCCGTCGTGTCGGGGTCGATCGCCCAGCCGGACGCAGTCGCCGCGGATCCGCTGATCGCCAAGCCGTCGAAATTACCGATCGGAGCGCGGCCCTGGTCGAGCGTGCCCGGCACGACGACGCTCCGACACCCGAGCAGCGTGTGCCCGCCCGGCCCGGTATTGATGCCGTAGATGCAGACCGTATGCGTCCCGGGAGCCGCGGGCACCGATGTGCTGAACCCGTGCGCGCCACCGTAGGCGGGATACACCCTCGCAACGTCGGACCGACTGCCGGCTGCCGTGATGGCCGTCCCTGCCGAATCGACGTAGACGTGCACGGGGATGGATGCCGCGGTGTCGGGGTCCAGCGCCCATCCACTCACCGACACCCGGCCGTCTGCCGCCGATACCTCCTCGATCGCGCCGACCGGGGGTCCGCTCATCGCCGACAGCGTGCGGCATCCAAGGAGTACGTGGCTTCCGGCGCCGACATTCATGGCGTACACGCAGACCGCGACGTCGCCGGCGCCCGTCGCGGACACGGCCGCATCGAACCCGTGGCGTGAACCGACGGCGGGGTACGCGGCGCCGACGTCGGACCGCTCGATGTCGGCGGTCACGGCAGTGCCGGCTGAACCGACGTAGACGTGTACCGCGATCGGGTTCTTCGTGTCGGGGTCGGCTGCCCATCCGGCGACCCGGAACTGGCCCGGCGACGCCTGGATGAGCTCGATGTTGCCGAACGGGTTGCCGCCCCCGGTCGTCGATCCGAACCAGTCGGTGAAGTAGTTGAAGAAGTTGCGGTTTCCGTAACTTGAGCACGCGTCGCCCTCGCCGTAGCCAGCCCGCAGGGCGGCCGCGTTCGGCTGGTACGGCGTGTAGTAGTACAGATTGGCGGTCGCCTGGTTCTGGATGTAGACCGGCGAAGATCCGCACGCCTGGTTGGGGTTCCAGCGGACATTCCACGTCTTGCCCGGTGCATACCAGGTGAAGTACTGGCTGGTGCCGGGAGGGTTGGCGTACCGCTTGAGCTGCCACGCAGCGCCGTACACCTGATTGAAGAAGCCGTAGTAGCGGGTGTCACACGCAGCCGTGTCGGGGCAGCCCTGCCCCATCGCGATCGTGTAGCGCCAGTCGCTCGGCCACACGTGGGTAACCAGACCCTGCTCCTTCTGCAGCGTGGCCAGGATCACCTGCGGGTTGATCCCGCAGGCCTGCGCCACTTTGTAGATGATGGTCGACGCGCGCTCGCGGGTGCCGCCCGAGTAGGGGCTGCACATGGCATCGCCTGTCGTCGTGCGGGAGGTGTCGTACCAGTCTCGCAGGCACGTGTAACCCGACTGGCACTTCGGCACCTTCTGCTCGAGGAACTGCTGGATCTGCTCCGCGGTCATGGTGCCGCTGCGGAAGAACACCGCGTCGCTGATGATGTTCCCCGGCTGGAACTGCGTGAGGTCAGCGGTCTTCACGATCCCCGCGGGGGCAGGCTCCGCCGCCGCCGCTGACGCCCCGGACGCAGCGAGCGGCAGCAGGCCGAGCACGAGCAGCAGCGCACTCAATCCGGCGAGCACGGCCCGCGTCGGGTCGACGATGACCGCATGGTTCTTATCCCCCACCATGTGAACAGTGTGGCGTATGTGACGCCTGGTGTACAACGGCGCTGATGTTTACTCATCAGCGACACGCCGTTCCCGCAGAGAGGCGGCTGTCGCTCAGAGTTCGGCGTGCAGAGCCCAGACCTTGTCGGCAGCCTCCCGCCACGAGAAGGCACGACCGCGATCGGCGGAAAGGACGCCGAGTCGTTCTCCGGCGGCGGTCGAGCCGAGCGCCGATCTCAGTGCGGCCCCGACACCCCCCGCGAGCTCAGCAGCGCTCGTCGCCGGCACGAGAACGCCGCCGTCGACCACGATCTCGTCATGCACCGCGGATGACACCGCCACCACCGGCACCCCGAGCGTCAGGGCGTCCACAACTCGCCACGGGAAGGCGACGCGCCGCGACGGTGCCACGAGCGCGACCGCCGCACCGAAGACCGCAGCACGATCGGCCGCGTCCAGAACCCCCCGCACGTGCAATGCTCGCTCCGGCAGTCCGGCCGCGGAGGCAAGGTCCGCCACCGCAGGCTCGTGGCCCTCCTCGACGTCGATCACGACGACTGGCAGGTCGACACCGGATGCTGCGACCGCAGCGAGTCCGGCATCCAACCCCTCCGAGCCCAGCGGGCCGCCGGCGAGCAGCACATACCCCTCCGGCAGACCCAGCGATCGACGACGTCCGACCTCATCCGTAGGAACGGCGAACCCCGACGGCGAAGCCCCGGGGATCACCCGCACCCGGTCCCTGAGGCCCGGCGCGATCTCCAGCAGCCGCACCGCGAGCGAGTGCGTCGGCACCACGACGGCGTCCGCGTGCTTGACCGCGCGCTTCAGCATCGCCTTGTGCCACGCCACCGACGACCGGGTCAGCTCCGAAGGCGACTCCCAGGGCCGCAGATCCCACAACGTGACGACGGTCTGATCGTGGTCGTGCACCCGGTCGTGGCGTACAAGCGGCGCGAACAGCGACGGCGAGTGGATCATCCCGCCGCCGATCCCCGTGCCCACGCCGAGCTGCAGCGCAGCAGCGAGCTCGCGCCGCGGCAGCGCCGTGCGGCGCACCCCCGCCAGCCCGGGCACCGCATCCAGAGCGCCATCAACTCCACCGGCGGGCGCGATCGCCTCGACCTCGCACCCCGACGGCGCTCCCAACACCAGCGCGCGCGCGAGCTCCCGCGACGCCTCCGCGACCTCGGGTTCGGTGGGCGCGACGAGCTGGTCCAGCACCACGCGAAGAGTTGCGGCCACGATCACTCCCCCGCAGGCGTCGGGGTCGGCGGGTGGAGCGTGGTCTGTACGAGGTTGGCGATGTACGCGTAGTCGGGGTTGAACTCGTCGATGCCGCCCTCGGGCGTCAGCTCGAGCGCCTGCACCTGCTGTTCCTTGGCCTTGAGCCCGAGGTCGACGAGAGTCGGGATGAGCGACTGCGGCAGATCCGTCTCCACGATGTCGGCACCGGCGTTCGCGACGTCCTGGAAGCGCGTCAGCACGACCTGAGGCGTGAACTGGGCGAGGATCGCCTCCTGCAGCTCACGCTGGCGCCTCATACGGTCGAAGTCGCTCGTCGTGTAGCGCGAGCGGGCATACCACTGGGCGGTGTCGCCGTCCATGTGCTGCTGTCCCGGCTCGATCCAGCCGATCGCCCACGCGTCGACGTTGTGCGGATCGACACCCTCCGGCGGTCCGCCCTTGGGCAGCCGCTCGACGACGTTGATGTCGACCCCGCCGAGCGCGTCGACCAGCGACGCGAACCCGTGCATGTCGACGAAGACGTAGTACGGGATCTCGATGCCGAGGATCCCCGAAGCCGCGTCCTTCGTCGCCTCGATCGCGGGCGCAGATCCCTGTGCCGCAGCATCCGGATACAGACCCGTCCCACGGTCCTCCCGGCACTGCTCGACGGCATTCGTCAGCTGGTTGATCCCGCTCCCCCAGCCGCACGTCGGGTCGCCGTGCCCCTCGAAGCCGTTCGGGTACTCGTCCTGCATCGGCCCTTCGGCGAACGGGAAGTTCGGCATGTCACGGGGGATGCCGGTGATCGTCGTCGCGCCGGTCGTCGCGTTCACCGAGACCACCGAGATGCTGTCGAACCTCATCGAGTCGCGGCCCTCGCCGCTGTCGGCGCCCAGCAGCAGGATGTTGTAATACCCGTCCGAAGGCGGCACGGTGGGGCCGCTCGCCCCGAAGATCGTGCTGATCGTGCTGCGGACAGCTCCGACGGCGTTCGACGCGTACACGGCCGTGCCGCTGCCGACCACCAACAGACCGACGGCCACCAGCGCGATCGCGAAGCGCGCCACGCCCCCGGTCTTCACCAGCCGCACCAGGCGCAGCGTGTCGATCGTGAGCACTGCCCACAGCACCGCGTACGCGATCAGCAGCCCCTGCGCGATCAGCAGCGGCAGCGGCCGCAGCAGCCCGAGCCAGTCGGGAAGCCATGCGCCCGTCACGATACTGAGCCCCGCGGTCGGCGCGAGCAGCGCGAACAGCAGCGCGACGACGAGGAGCACCCACATCACCAGGGTCGTGGCGATGCCCAGGCGGCCCAGCTTGCGGTTGCCCGCAAGCACCTGCGCAGAACCAGGGATGAGGAAGTTGAGCCCGACCAGCCACCACCCGCGGCGCGTCATGACGGCGCGGGACGAGGCATCCGGATTCCTCATCGGACGCTCCTGGACGACGCCCAGCCCTGACGGACGGGCGCTGGTGCGCGGCGCGCTCATGACGCTCACAGTGAGTCCTTGAGCCGCCGGTTCTTCTGCTCGACCTGCGCTTCGAGGTCGCGGGCGTAGGCCTCGACGCTGTCCGCGATGCCGGCGTCCGCACTGCCGAGGATGCGCGCGGCCAGGAGTCCCGCGTTCTTCGCGCCGTTGATGGAGACGGTGGCGACCGGGATGCCGGCGGGCATCTGCACGATGCTCAGTAGCGAGTCCATGCCATCCAGCGTCGCCAGCTGCACCGGGACGCCGATGACCGGCAGGGCGGTGACGGATGCCAGCATGCCGGGGAGGTGCGCCGCGCCACCGGCCCCGGCGATGATGACCCGAAGGCCGCGTTCGCGGGCCTCACGCCCGTAGCGGATGAGCTTGTCGACCGTGCGGTGCGCCGAGACGACCTCGACCTCGTGCGGAATGCCGAAATCGGTGAGCGCCTGAGACGCGTCGCTCATGACCCGCCAGTCGGAGTCGGAGCCCATGACGACGCCGACGAGCGGCGCCTCGGAGGAATGAAGGGGCGCAGTCACCCGTCAAGGCTAGGGGGCGTGGCTGCAAGAACCCCGCAACGGCGCGCAGAGCGGCATCGCCGCCCTGCCCATTGCGACTCGCGACGGAATCGGCCGCGGCTGCGCCAGATTGTGTCAACCCCGACGGCACCGCGGATTCACCGCCTATCGTGAGAGCCATGGATGCGACGACCATCACCCGTCCCCCACTCCGACGACGGTCGATCAGCCGGTGGTTGATCGCGGTGCTCGTGATGGCCGCGGGCGCGGCGCTGACTGTTCCGCAGGCGCCCACAGCCGCCGCCGAGATCAGGGACGTTCCGGAAGCGGAGGGGTACGACTATCTGGCGGGCGAGCCTGCCATCTGGGGCAGTGTCGCGGGCACCGCGGGGGCTTACGTCGACAAGGCGTGCTCGGGCGGCTACACCATCGCAGGCGCCTCGGGGATGTTTCTGACTACCGCCGGCATGTGCAGCGTGGGACTCGCCGCCGACGGCAGCATCCGGGGTGATGCGGGCTATCACGCGGACCTCTTCGCACGACGGGACGCCGATCCTCTCGTCCTGCTCAAGCTGCGACCGGGGAACGATGCCTTCCAGATCATCGTCGACCCGACCACGCGCGCCATGCCGGGTGACGGAAGGGTCGTCGGATGGACGCGCAGCGCCGACCAGCCGGTCGGGCTGCTCATCGGGAAGATGGGGATCGACACCGGCTGGACCGAGGGCCGCGTCCTGGGCACCGCTCCCGGGCGCTTCGGCGAACTCCTCCTGTGCACGGACGCGACCGCTTCGGCCGGTGATGTCGGCGGTCCGGTCTGGCGCAACGACGAGTCCGGCCTGCGCGCGCTGGGCACCGTGGTGGGGATCAGCGACCGAGGTGGCGCCTGCTATCGCCCGATCCAGGAGACGCTGTACCAGTACGGCGCGTACCTGCCGACCTTCGGGCCAGGCCAGGGCGTCCCGAGCTGGGGCACCTTCGCGCCTGGCATGGTCCGCTACAGCGGGTCGGTAGAAGTAACCTACGTCGGCCGCGTCATCGACAAGGGAGACGACTGGCGGCTCTGAGGCGGCGAGGCAACGGCCGCCCCGGGCCGGATCGTCGGAGACCGGCCCTTCCCGCCAGCGTCTCAGTCCAGGAAGAAGGATGCTGCGGCCCGCGCCTGGTACGCGACGTCGTCGAGTTCGTCGCCCACGACGTTGACGTGGCCGACCTTGCGACCGGGGCGGGGCGTCTTGCCGTAGGTGTGGACCTTCGCCTGCGGGTGCTCGTCCATCGCGGCGGCGAAGCGCGCGTCGAGGGACTCCTCCGCGGGCCCGCCGAGGATGTTGACCATCACGGCCCATCCGGCGAGGGGGTCGGTGTCGCCGAGCGGCAGATCGAGGACGGCCCGCAGGTGCTGCTCGAACTGGCTCGTCACGGCGCCGTCCTGGCTCCAGTGCCCGCTGTTGTGCGGGCGCATAGCGAGCTCGTTCACGAGGAGCCGTTCGTCGGTCGTCTCGAAGAGCTCGACCGCGAGCATCCCCGTCACGCCGAGTCCCTCCGCGATGGAGACGCCGATCCCGGCGGCCACCTGCTGCAGGCGGTCGCTCGAGTGCGGAGCGGGCGCGATCACCTCGGCGCACACGCCGTCGCGCTGCACGGTCTCGACGACCGGGTACGCGCGGACCGCTCCCGAGGGGCGACGTGCGACCTGCTGCGCGAGCTCGCGCGTGAAGTCGACGAGCTCCTCGACGAGAAGGGCGCCCCCGTGCGCGTCCTCCGCAAGGGTGGCGAACCAGTCGTCGGCCTCGGTCCCGGCCGACACGACACGGACGCCCTTGCCGTCGTAGCCGCCGCGCGGCGTCTTCACGACGGCCCGGCCGCCGTGGTCGTCGATGAAGGCCTGCAGTTCGTCAGCGTTCGCGACGGCCGCCCAGTCGGGCTGCGGCATCCCGAGCTCCTGCAGGCGGGTGCGCATGACCAGTTTGTCCTGCGCGACCTTCAGCGCCTCGGGGCCGGGGTGCACCGAGATGCCCTCGCCGACGAGGGTGGCGAGGACGTCCTGCGGCACGTGCTCGTGGTCGAACGTGACGACGTCGACGTCGCGCGCGAAGGCGAGGACGGTGTCCGCGTCGCGGTAATCGCCGACGGCGGTCGCGGCGAGGGATGCCGACATCCCCTCGTCCTCGGCGAGCACACGGATCTCGACCCCGAGCTCGACCGCCGGCGCGATCATCATGCGGGCCAGCTGCCCACCCCCGACGACTCCGACTCGCAGCGCCATGCCACTCCCTCTCTGCAGACTTCCTCCATCATCCCGCACCCGCGGGACGATGAACGCGCCGGGTCAGGCCTGCGGCAGCGGAGGCTTCGGTGGGACCGAAGGCTGCGCACCCGGCGGAAGCGGCTGGGCGTCGCGGTGAGCGAGGATCTGGTTGACCTCGACCTGGTCGACGAGCGCCTCGTGCACCAGCTCGGCGCTGGGGATGTTCGCGAGCTTCAGCGGCTCGTCGATGCCGTTGGTCAGCGTGATCGTCCCGGCGCCCCACATGCGCTGCAGCAGGCCTCGGCGCACCTTGAGGGTGTAGCCGCGCACGTGCGCCAGTTCACGCCGCTTGACGGAGAGGACGCCGCGACGTTCCATCACGCGCCGCGTGGTGATCGTATAGATGTGACCCGCCCAGGCCAGATAGGGCAGCACGACGAGCAGCAGCACGACGACCGCGGCGCCGGCGAGCAGCATCCAATCCTCGAGAGGAGCAGGCAGGTTGCCGTAGAAATAGCCGCACGCGGCCGCCACGGCGATCAGCACGAGCGCCGACCAGGAGAGCCGCCGGGCATGGGCGCGGAAACGCGCGACGAGCAGCTCGGGCGTGGGCGCGCCAGGGGCGGGCGTCAGCGGCCTTCCGCCGTAGCTCGTCGGCTGCGTCATGTCCCCATTGTGCGGTGCAGGACTGACAGTCCGGTGCGCACCCGCCGATTTACGTCAGGTGCCGCGTTTCGACTGGCAAGCTCGCTCAACGACCGGGAACGAGGCCACGCGCCGCGTTTCGACTCGCAAGCTGGCTCAACGACCGGGAAAGAAGCCACGCGCTGCGTTTCGACTCGCAAGCTCGCTCAACGACCGGGAAGGAGGTGACGCGCCGCTCAACGATCGGGAAACAACAGCCCGCTCAACCCTCGGATGAGGCGGGGCGGCTCCGCACGTGCTCCACGTCTCCGGCCGACACGACGCTCTCGAACTCGGAGTCCTGCACGACCACCAGGCGCCCGTCGGGATCGATCCGCTGCGCACGACCCCAGAGCGTGTCGCCGTTCGGCAGCGACACCGCCACATCGCTTCCCAGCGTGCTGCACAGCGCCTCGACTTCGGCGAGCACGCCCGAGGAGGCGGCGTCACCGCCGGCGGCGCCCAGCGCCCTCAGCTGCTCGTCGAGGGCCACGAGGTAGTCGGCGAGCAGACGGTCGTCGTCGCACGTCAGCCCCGCCGCGGCGAACGAGGTCGCCGTCGCGACGGGAAGGTCGACGGCCGCCATGGTGGTGTTCACGCCCGATCCGATCACGACGATCTCGGGCTGCCCCGGCACCACTTCCGCGAGGATGCCGCAGATCTTCGCTCCGTCGAGGAGCACGTCGTTGGGCCACTTCAGCGTGGCGGTGTGCGCCGAGCCGACCAGCTGCGCCGCGATCGCTCGGGTCATCGCCGCACCTGCGATCAGCGGGATCCACCCGCGCGCGGCGACCGGAAGCTCCGACGCGTCGACCGCGACCGACACGGCGAGCGCCGAGCCCGGCGGCGTCACCCACGTCCGGTCGAGACGCCCGCGACCTGCCCGCTGATCGTTCGTCAGCAGCAGCGACAGGTGCGGCCACTCATGCGGCGCCTCGATGACGTGCCGGATGACATCGGCGTTGGTCGAGTCCGTGGTCTCGACGACCTGGACGCGCGGACTCACGGCGGCGGTGAGCGGGAACCCCTCGGACGAGAACGTCATGCCGCTCACGCTACGCCTCCCGCCGGCCTGACGCCCGCCGGTCCTCGCCGAGCACGAACAGAGGGCGAACAGCGGATGCCGCTCCCCCTTGTGCGAACCCTCCAACGGATCGACAGGACCCGCCGATAGGGTGGAATCCGTGACCGAGCTGCCCGACCTCTCGACGACCGCCGGCAAGATCGCCGACCTCCGCGCCCGCTTCCAGGAGGCCGTCCTCGATCCCGAGGAGGTCGCGAAGCAGAAGCAGCACGCGAAGGGCAAGGGCACCGCCCGTGAGCGCATCGAGATGCTCCTGGACACCGGCAGCTTCGTCGAGCTCGACGAGTACGTGCGCCACCGCACGACCGCCTTCGGCATGGACCGCTCCCGCCCGTACGGCGACTCGGTCGTCACCGGCGTCGGCACGATCCACGGCCGCACCGTCGCGGTGTACTCGCAGGACTTCTCGACCTTCGGCGGATCGCTCGGCGAGGTCGCCGGCGAGAAGATCATCAAGGTCATGGAGTTCGCGCTGCGCAGCGGCATCCCGATCGTGGGCATCCTCGACTCCGGCGGTGCGCGCATCCAGGAGGGCGTCGTGGCCCTCGGCAAGTACGGCGAGATCTTCCGTCTCAACACGCGCGCGTCGGGTGTCATCCCGCAGATCTCGATCATCATGGGCCCGGCCGCGGGCGGCGCGGTGTACTCGCCCGCCCTCACCGACTTCGTGGTCATGGTCGACAAGACGAGCCAGATGTTCGTCACCGGTCCCGACGTCATCAAGACCGTCACCGGCGAGGACGTCGGCATGGAGGAGCTCGGCGGCGCGCATACCCACAACACCCGCTCGGGCGTCGCGCACTACCTCGCCGAGGACGAGGACGACGCGATCGACTACGTGCGCTCGATGCTCGGCTTCCTCCCCGACAACAACATGGCGGAGCTGCCGGTCTACGAGTCGGGCTTCGAGTTCGAGACGACGGATGCCGACCGCGCGCTGAACGCGATCATCCCCGACTCGCCGAACCAGCCGTACGACATCCACCAGGTGATCCGCGGCATCGTCGACGCCGAGGACTTCCTCGAGGTGCAGCCGCTGTTCGCCCCGAACATCGTCATCGGATTCGGCCGTATCGAGGGCCGCTCGGTGGGCATCATCGCCAACCAGCCTTCTCAGATGGCGGGAACCCTCAACATCGAGGCCGGCGAGAAGGCCAGCCGCTTCGTGCGGTTCTGCGACGCGTTCTCGATCCCGATCGTCACGCTCGTCGACGTGCCCGGCTACCTTCCCGGCACCGATCAGGAGTGGACCGGCGTCATCCGCCGCGGCGCCAAGCTCCTCTACGCGTACGCCGAAGCCACGGTGCCGCTCGTGACCGTGATCCTCCGCAAGGCCTATGGCGGCGCGTACATCGTGATGGGTTCGAAGCAGCTCGGCGCCGACGTCAACCTCGCGTGGCCGACGGCCGAGATCGCGGTGATGGGCGGCCAGGGCGCCGTCAACATCCTGTACCGCGGCGAGATCAAGAAGGCGGAGGAGAACGGCGAGGACGTCGCCGCCGTCCGCACGCGCCTCGCGAACGAGTACACCTACAACGTCGCCTCGCCCTTCCTCGCCGCCGAGCGCGGCGAGCTGGACGGCATCATCGAGCCGGCCGCGACCCGCGTCTCGATCGCGAAGGCTCTGCGTGCCCTCCGCGGCAAGCGCGCGAGCCTTCCGCCCAAGAAGCACGGGAACATCCCGCTGTGAGCCTCGAAGACGGAGGGGCGACGGATGCTGCGCCCCAGGGCCCGACCATCGAGGTCCACCGCGGTGCGCCCACCGAGGAAGAACTCGCCGCGCTCATCGCCGTCGTGAGCGAGGCGTACACCGGCGAGGCGGCCGAGGCCGTCGCCGACGACCGCGTGACCCGCACCGGGTGGCAGCTGTCGCAGCGCGCCCTCCGGCAGCCGCTGAACCGCGATCTCGGCTGGGGCCGGTTCGGGAGCGCCTGATGGCGAGCGTCGGCGGTGGGATTCATGGACCCGGTCCACTGCCGGCGGCTTTGTCCCCCGAAATACCTACAGACACATCCCTTGCAACCCCGAGATACTTGACTCGCTGGAACGCTTCTGCGTTCGGTCGATCCGACACCGCTTAGCGGATGCCCCGGGTCCGGCCATGCGGATGGTTTTCGGGTAACCGTCCGCGCAGGCGAGGGGCGGGCGGCTTCGCCGCCCCTCGCCTCCTTCATCTCCCGCTCTCCGCCAGAATCCCCTCCCCCTTTCCGGCGGAGAGCGAGTCTGCCCTCGAACCGGGCGGATCCGGCACCCGCGAATCGCGGGGCCGCGGCATCCATCACCGTCCTGACGAGGCGATCAGACGCCTTTGTCAAGGGATTGCGGCGTGGCGGGTCAGGCCCTGCCCGGGTGCGGGATCTCGCGCCAAAGGTCGACGGAGTCCTCGTCGCTGGGTCCGCCCACCGAGGGCGAGCGACCCACCACGGTGACGGCGACCCGCTCGTCCGGCGATGTGCGGATGTAGAGCCGGTCGGAACTCGCCGAGCGCAGCGCCTCGGCCAGCTGGGCGCGGATGATCCCGAGGGTCTCGTCGTCGACGTCGTCGAGTCCGCCCTCGTCGAGGACCGTGACGTTGGCGCCGCGGCGCCGCGCCCGTTCGAGCTCGCCGCGCACCTCGTCGTCGAGGAGGCGGGGTCCGCGCATCTCGTCGCGCAACCGGCCCTCGGCGATCCGCGCCTCGAGGCGGTCCGCATCGGTGAGCACGCCCGCGTGCGCGACCGTGCGCGTGAGCACCGGCCCGGCGACGGCGAGGGCGCGCTGCACCTGCACGCGCCGCTCCCGCTGGCGCACCACCTGCGACGTCTGCCAGCCGGTGGCGGCACGCTGCAGCCGCGTGAGGCGCGAGGTGTCGCGGGCGGCGCGGTCCATCGAGAACACCAGCAACTGGGCGCTCGTGACCCACACGATCGAGCCGACGAGGCCCAGTCTCAGCGCGGTGAGCGGACCCATCCACAGGGAAGACGCGACCGCGAGCAGCACGATGCCGGCCCACGCCGTCCAGGGCCGACGCCGTACCATGACGATGGTCATCAGGGCGCCGATCCCTCCGAGGTACCACGTGGCGAAGGAGGCCTCGCGCGCGGTCTCGCCGACCGCGATCGGGATGGCGTTCGGCACGATCACCGCGCACGCGAGCGCGAGCGCCTGCGCAGTTGCGGGCAGCGGCAGCGGACCGCGGATGCCCTCACCCACCGGGTGCGGTGCCGCCTGCGCTTCGAGACTCTCGGGCGACGCTTCGGCCGGTCCTGGCGCCCCGGCCGGCTGGGCGCGGTGAGATGGGCGCGCCCAGAAGATGCAGAGCCACGCCGTGGCGAGGTAGATGCCGACCACGATGACGATGATGAGCGGGTAAGGAATCGGCTGCCCCGTCCACAGCAGACCACGCGCGGCGAAGTATGCCGTGAATGCGACGCCGAGCACGGTGAGGACGTTCTTGACGCTGATCATGACGACGGTTCCTGCCAGGTGAGGCGCACGACGGTGCCGTGAGGCCCCGACTCGAGATCAGCCCGTCCTCCCACCGCGGCGACGCGGGCGATGATCGACGCGCGGATGCCGAGACGATCGTCCGGCACGGCGTCCAGGTCGAATCCCTCGCCCGCGTCGTGGACCTCGACACGGACGGTCCCGTGCGCGGCGGGGAGCACGACTCCGAGTCCCGCACCACCCGCGTGCTGGACCGCGTTCGCCACGGCCTGCGTCGCGGCGAGTGAGAGGGCGCGGGCCACGCGTCCGGGAATGAGCGGGGCGGCCGGGTCGATCTCGCGGTGCACGTCGACATCGACGCCCAGCTCCCGGGCCGCCTGGGCGATCTCCTCGGCCAGCGCGGCCGGAGCCCACGGCTCGTCCGGCCCCTCGTGCTCGTCCTGCTCGGTGTTGGCCAGCCGGGTGAGCGCCTCGCGGGCCATGGTCGCCGCGAGCGTGCGCTCGCGAGGAGTGGTGGCCCGCTCGGCGGCGATCAGCGCCGCGAGGACGCTGTCGTGCATCAGCGCCGCCACCGCGACGCGCTCCTGCTCGGCGGCATCGGCCGCGGCGGCCTGCGCGTACGAGGAGACCGCCTGGGCGCGGGTCTTGTCGACGTTCACCGCGACCGACCGGAACAGCCACCCCAGCGTCAGGATGATCCCGCCCAGGATGAGCGCGAACGTCACGTCCAGGATCGCCACCGTCCAGTAATCGGCCGCGAACCCGACCTGGATCATCCGGACGACGCCGAACAGAAGCGGCAGCGCGATCGTGAAGGCGATCTGCAAGGGGAAGGGGAACGCCAGCACGGCGGCCAGAGTCGCGAGGTTCAGCAGGTACCAGATCCACGGCTCGTCCGTGGTCGGCGGTGCCACGCCCGCCGTCGCGATCGGCCACATCAGGAGGACGAGGACGTAGACGATCGCGAACACGCCGGCCGCCGGGCGCACGCCGCGGCCGATCACGCAGGCCAGCACCATCACACCGAGGGCGCCGAAGACGACGACCATCAGCGGAACGTGCCATCCGGGGCGCTCCGGGGCCGGCCCCAACGCGCTCAGGAACGACTGGAGTCCGAGGATCAGCGAGCCGAAGCCGCCCGCGACGAGCGAGATGATGCGCTCGACGCGCGATCGCGTGAACGATCCGATCCCGGCAGTCGTCTGCGGCGAGTGCGGGATCTGCCCCCACGCCGTGTCCAGCACACCGGTCGGTGCGTCAGCGGCCACGCGTGGCCTCTCCCGGGTCCGCCGAGGGCTCGACGAGGATCCCGTCCTCGACGGCTCGGTGCAGCAGATCGATCTTCGTCGGAGCGGGCCTGCCGACCTCGACGTATTTGACGCGGATGCGCGTGATGTTCTCCTTCGCCGTCGAGTACGCGACCCCGAGGCGATCAGCGACGACCTTGAGCGGCAGGCCGGCGGCGTAGAGGCGGAGCACGTCGCGTTCGCGCGCCGACAGCTGTGCGTCGGCGAAGGCTCGGTCGCCTTCGACGGCGCTGGCCCACTCGACGTTGTTGAGCGGCTCGCCGCGCGCGACCGTGCGCACCGCGGCCATCACGTCGCCGATGGGCGAGGACTTGCTGACGACGCCGGCCGCACCGGCGGCGAGCGCCTCACGCACGGCCGCGGGCCGGTCGGCCACGCTGTGGATGATGACGCTCGAACCGTCGAGCACGAGACGCCGCACGTTCTCGGTGACCGTGGTCCCGTCGCCGAGCGTCAGGTCGAGGACGACCACGTCGGCGGGGGCCTGTCGCGACATCGCCCGCCAGTCGACGTACTCGGTGACCGTGTTGCCGGAGAAGGCGACGCTCATGGTCTCGGCCCGGGCGCACGCCGCCTCGAGGCCGAGCCGGACCGACTCGTGATCGTCGATGAAGGCCACCCGCGTCATTCCGCCAGCCTAGCGACGAGTGTCACGCGCGGGTGAGAACCGCCACGGCTTCGACGTGATGTGAATTCGGAAAAAGGTCCAGGCCATCGACACTTGCGACCTCGTACCCGCCGGCGCGGAAGGTGGCGATGTCGCGCGCGAGCGCGACCGGGTCGCAGGCGACGTAGACGATCGTCGAGGGCGCGAGTGCGGTGAGGTGATCGACGACGTCACGGCCGGCTCCCGAACGCGGAGGATCCAGCAGCACCACCCCTCGCGACAGCCGCTCGCGTTCGGGAGCGGATGCCTCGGCCGCGAGCCGTGCGAGCCACCGGTCGACGCGCCCCGTCTCGGCGCGCGCGCCGACCCAGTCGGCGAGGTTCTCCCCCGCGTGCTCGGTGGCACGGGCATCGGACTCGACGCTCGTCACCCGGGTCGAGGAGCCGCCGAGCTCGCCGAGCGTCGCCGCGAAGAGGCCGACGCCGCCGTAGAGGTCCAGATGCCAGGCATCCGGGTCGACGGCGGGAGCGTCGCGGGGCAGGGCGCGGAGCGCGGCGGAGACGGTCGTGGTGAGGGTATGCGCCGCGAGGCGGTGGACCTGCCAGAACCCGCCGGCATCCACACGGAAGTCCCGGTCACCGACACGCTCGAGGACGACCTCGGGAGCGGGAGCCTTGCGAGGCTTGGCGGACGACGCTCGAGCGCCGCGGCCACGTCGGGGCGCAGCATCCGTCTTCCGCTCCGGCCGAGCAAGGATGCGAACGCGACCGTCCGCGGGCTGGACGAGATCGATCCGGCCCGGCTCGCCGCCGTGGAGCGCGAGCGCGGCGGACTCCACCGCCGAGGTCGCGAGGGGCAGGTCCTCGAGGGGGACCACGCGGTGGCTGCGCGCGGCGTACTGGCCGACGTTGCCGTCCGCGTCGACGTGCAGGCTCACGCGGGTGCGCCAGGCGGTGCCGTCGACGGACTCGCCGTCGGCCTCCTCGCTGCCGTCCGCGAGGACCGAGGTGACGCCGCTCATCGTGGCGACGGGCTCGGAGACGCCGCCGAAGCGATGGAGGGCGTCGCGCAGCACCTCGAGCTTGAGAGCGCGCTGGTGCTCCAGCGCGATGTGGCCGAAGTCGGCGCCGCCCGGGCGCTGCTCGGGCGGAACGTCGACGTCGGCCTGCCGCCACACGTGCAGCTGACGGTGCGGCGAGGCCTCGAGCACCTCGAGGGTCTCGCCGCGCCAGAACGACTTCTTCGCGGTGTCGGTGAGCCGCACGCGCACGCGCTCCCCCGGGATCGCGTCGGGCACGAACACGACGCGTCCCTCGTGCCGCGCGACGAACACGCCGCCGTGGGCGACGCCCGTGATGTCGAGGTCGAGGAGGTCGCCGGTTTCGCTCACCCGACGAGCCTACGCGCGGTGAGGCGTACCGTTCGCAGGACCGACTCCACTCGAGCGCCCGGCAGGGCGCCGAATAATGCGGGGTCGGCCCGTTGCCCCGCGCACCAATCCTGCAAACGGCAAATGGGCGGGCGTGGATACGGTGGGTTCATGCGCGTCTGCCTCGCCTCGACCTCGCCCGCCCGGCTGATGCTGCTCGGGCAGTTCGGCATCCGCCCGCTCACCGTCGCTCCCGACGTCGACGAAGAAGCGGTGATCGCCGCGGTCGAGGCGGCCGAGGGGCGCACGCTCGCGCCCGACGAGCACGTGCTCCTGCTCGCACGGCGCAAGGCGGCGGACGTGGCGGTGCGCCTGCACGACGACATCCCGGACTTCGACGGCATCGTCATCGGCGGCGACTCGATGTTCGAGATCGACGGCGAAGTGCTGGGCAAGCCCTACACACCCGAGAACGCGGCCGCCCGCTGGCGTGCGATGCGCGGCCGCACCGGTGTGCTGCACTCCGGCCACGCCGTGGTGCGCATCGAGCCGGGTGAACCCCCGCGTGAGGTGCATGCGACGGCTGCAGCATCCGTCTCCTTCGTCGCGGACGTGACGGATGCCGAGATCGACGCGTACGTCGCGACCGGCGAACCCCTGCACGTCGCCGGCGCGTTCACGGTCGACAGTCTCGGCGGCGCCTTCATCGACCGCGTCGACGGGGATCCCTCGACGGTCGTGGGCATGTCGGTGTCGACCCTGCGCCGCCTCGTGCGCGAGGTGGGCGTGGACTGGACGGCGCTGTGGAACACGTCCGACCCATCGCTCGAGCGCGGTGAGATCGGCGAAGAGTCGTTGTAGTAGGAATCCCACGTTTCTGGTCGGTTCTTGTACGAACCGGTCAAAAGCCCTCGGGATGCCGTCGGTAGGCTGGCATCCATGTCTCGTATCGCCAAGGTTCTCGTTGCCAACCGCGGCGAGATCGCCGTCCGCGTCATCCGCGCCGCCCGCGATGCCGGGAAGTCCTCCGTCGCCGTCTACGCCGACCAGGACCGCGACGCGATGCACGCCCGCCTGGCGGACGAGGCGTACGCCCTCGAGGGCGCCACGAGCGCCGAGACGTACCTGTCTATCGACAAGATCCTCTCCGTCGCCCGCCGCTCCGGCGCCGACGCCGTGCACCCGGGCTACGGCTTCCTCGCCGAGAACGCGGACTTCGCCCGCGCCGTGATCGGCGCCGGGCTCGTCTGGATCGGCCCGTCGCCCGAGGCGATCGAGGCCCTCGGCGACAAGGTGACCGCCCGCGCGGTCGCCGAGAAGGTGGGCGCACCGCTCGCCCCCGGCACCCCCGGTCCCGTGGCCGGCGCCGACGAGGTCGTCGCGTTCGCCGAAGAGGTCGGTCTGCCGATCGCGATCAAGGCCGCGTACGGCGGCGGCGGGCGCGGGCTCAAGGTCGCCCGCACCATCGACGAGGTGCCCGAGCTGTTCGAGTCCGCGACGCGTGAGGCGATCACCGCGTTCGGTCGCGGCGAGTGCTTCGTCGAGAAGTACCTCGACAAGCCCCGTCACGTCGAGACGCAGTGCCTGGCGGATGCCGAGGGCAACGTCGTCGTCATCTCGACGCGCGACTGCTCGCTGCAGCGCCGCCACCAGAAGCTCGTCGAAGAGGCGCCTGCGCCCTTCCTCAGCGACGAGCAGAACAAGACCCTGTACGACGCGTCGAAGGCCATCCTCAAGGAGGTCGGCTACGTCGGCGCGGGAACCTGCGAGTTCCTCATCGGCGCCGACGGCACCATCTCGTTCCTCGAGGTGAACACGCGCCTGCAGGTCGAGCACCCGGTCTCCGAAGAGGTCACCGGCATCGACCTCGTGCGCGAGCAGTTCCGCCTCGCCGAGGGCGAGGAGCTCGGCTACGATGACCCGACGCCCGAGGGCCACTCGATCGAGTTCCGCATCAACGGCGAGGACCCGGGCCGCGGCTTCCTCCCCCAGCCCGGACCGATCCACGTGTTCAAGACGTTCGGCGGTCCCGGCATCCGTCTCGACTCCGGCGTCACCGCCGGTGACAGCGTCTCGGGCGCGTTCGACTCGCTGCTCGCGAAGATCATCGTCACCGGCCGCGACCGCGCCGAGGCGTTCGAGCGCTCGCGCCGCGCACTCGACGAGTTCGAGGTCTCTGGCCTGCCCACGGTGCTGCCGTTCCACCGCGCCGTCGTGCGCGACCCCGCGTTCACCGCCGACGACGGCGGCTTCGGCGTCTACACGCGATGGATCGAGACCGAGTTCGTCAACGACATCGCCCCGTGGGACGGCGAGCTCAGCGAGCCGACCCCCGCCGAGGCGCGCCACACGGTCGTGGTCGAGGTCGCCGGAAGGCGCCTCGAGGTGAGCCTGCCCGACCGCGTCGTGGCCCCCGTCGGCGTCGCCGGACGCCCGGCGGCCGTGCCGCCGTCGCGCCGCTCGCACTCCCCCTCGGTGGTCGCGGGCGCCTCGGGCGACGCGGTCAAGTCGCCGATGCAGGCCACGGTCGTAAAGGTCGCCGTCGAAGAGGGCCAGCAGGTCGTCAAGGGCGACCTGGTCATCGTCCTCGAGGCGATGAAGATGGAGCAGCCCATCCAGGCCCACAAGGACGGCGTCATCGGCGCCATCAACGCCGACCCCGGCACGACCGTGTCGGCCGGGCACCAGCTGCTCACGATCTCCTGATCCGTCGCCCCGGGTTTCGCGACGTCGGGGCGCCGAAACACGGGCCCGACGCGAGACACGCCGGGGCGCGGCATCCGTCACCGGCGCGGTGCAGTGACCGACCCGTGTTTCGGCATCATGCGAACCGAGGCGGACGGATGCCTCGGGCACGCGGCGTCGGGGAGGGTGACAGGATGGCGGCATGGACGCCTCCCCTGACCCTGACGCCCCCGAGGTGTCGGCGCTCGCGATCAACGTCGTGATTCCGCCGGAGCTCCGCTGGACGGACGTGCGCCGCGGCGAGGAGTTCGAGCTGCAGTCGCTGACGGTGCGGCTCCTGCCCGACCGCTCCGTGGCTGTGAAGGCGTATGGGCGCCCGACGGCCGGCGGTCGCGGGGCCTACGTGTCGTTCGCGATGCCCGACCGACCGGAGCTCCGCGCCCTCGTCGACGTTGCGGCGAACCGCGCCGCCGAGCTCTGGCGCTCCAACACCGGGCTCGCCTGACGCCGGTGATGACGGATGCTGCGACCAGCAGCATCCGTTCACATCATGTGATCTCGCCCAGAGCACACGTCGTGTGCGCGCGTAGCGTGTGCTGTCGGCGAGAGCGCACGATCCGAACGAGCGCGTCAGCCGCCGTAGACGTTGTGGTCGACGACGTGCATCGCGCGCGCGGCGTCCGTGATGCTCCCCGACAGCGACGGGTAGACCGCGAAGACACGGGAGACCTGGTCGACCGTGAGGCGGCGCTCGACGGCGATGGCGATCGGGTAGATGAGCTCCGAGGCGCGCGGGGCGACGATGACGCCGCCGATCACGGTGCCGCTGCCCTCGCGGGCGATGAGCTTCACGAAGCCGTCCTTGATGCCCATCATCTTCGCGCGCGCGTTCGCCGCCAGCGGCAGCTTGTGCACGACGCCCTGGATGTGGCCCTCGGCGATGTCGTTCTCCTGCCAGCCGATGGTGGCGATCTCGGGGGCGGTGAAGATGTTCGACGTGATGCGGCGTCGCTCGAGCGGGATGACGATGTCGCCGAGCGCGTGGAAGATCGCCGTGCGCCCCTGCATCGAGGCGACGGAGGCGAGCGGCACGAAGGTCGTGCAATCGCCGGCGGCGTAGATGTTCGGCACCGACGTGCGCGCGACGCGGTTCACCTGGATATGGCCGGACTCGGTCATCTGGATGCCGGCCTGCTCGAGGCCGATGCCGGCGGTGTTGGGGATCGAGCCCACCGCCACGAGGCAGTGGCTGCCCTCGACGACGCGTCCGTCCGACAGCGTCACGACGACACCGTCGCCGGTGTTCTCGACCTTCGCGGCACGCGACTTCGACAGCAGGTTCATGCCGCCTCGCTTGAACACGCGCTCGAGGACGGCGGCGGCATCCTTGTCCTCACCGGGCAGCACCTGGTCGCGGCTGGAGACCAATGTGACCTTGGCGCCGAGGTTCATGTAGGCGCCGGCGAACTCGGCGCCCGTGACGCCCGAGCCCACCACGATCAGGTGCTCGGGCAGGGCCGTCATGTTGTACAGCTGGGTCCACGTGAGGACGCGCTCGCCGTCGGGCTTGGCGGTCGGGAGCTCGCGCGGCGAGGAACCGGTCGAGACCACGAGGGTGTCGGCCTCGATGCGGTCGAAGTCCGTGCCGCCCGGGCCCGTGGAGACGACCACCGCGTTGTCGCCCTCGAGGCGGCCGTGACCCGAGATGATGCGCACGCCCGCTTCGGCGAGCGAGGCGCGCATGTCGTCGGACTGCTGGCGGGCCAGGGTCAGGAGGCGCTTGTTGACGGCGGTGAGGTTGATGGCGATCTCGGGCTTGAGCGGCTTGCCGTCCTTGCCCTTCGCGAACAGCTGCACGCCGAGGTCGCCCGCGCCCGCGATCGCGACGGCCGCGTCGGCGGTCGCGATGAGCGACTTCGACGGCACCACGTCGGTGATGACGGCCGAGCCGCCGATGCCGGCGCGTTCGACCACCGTCACCTCGGCTCCGAGCTGGGCGGCGGCCAGCGCCGCTTCGTAGCCTCCGGGTCCGCCGCCGAGGATGGCGACGCTCTGGGTGGTCTCGAAGCTGATCGACATGAATTCCATTCTCCCCTGCCCAGCGACCCCGAAACGACACCGCGACACTCCCGGGCGCGTGCGGATGCCGCTCCGCTGGCCCTCGTCGCCGTCCGTTCCTAAAGTGGTCCCATGTCAGACACCACCGGCAATCCTCTCGACGACCCCACGGCCGACCCCTTCGCGGTGGCCGCCGCCGCCGCGGAGGACATCGCCCGCATCACCGGCGTCGAGCGTCACGACATCGCGCTCACGCTCGGCAGCGGCTGGGGCAAGGCCGCGGAGCTCCTGGGTGAGACCACCTCGACGTTCCCCGCCACCCAGGTGACCGGCTTCAGCGCCCCGGCCCTCACCGGCCACGTGGGCACCCTGCGCAGCGTCGTCACCCCCAAGGGCCGCCGCGTGCTGGTGATCGGCGCCCGCACCCACTACTACGAGGGCTACGGCGTCCGCCGCGTGGTGCACAGCGTGCGCACCGCGGCGGCCGCGGGCGTGCGCACGATGGTGCTCACGAACGGCGCCGGCGGCATCAAGCACACGTGGACCCCCGGTCGCCCGGTGCTCATCAGCGACCACATCAACATGACCGGCGACACCCCCCTCGAGGGCGCGACGTTCATCGACCTCACCGACCTCTACTCGCTGCGGCTCCGCGACCTCGCGCGCTCCATCGACCCGAGCCTCGACGAGGGCGTGTACACCCAGTTCCGCGGGCCGCAGTACGAGACTCCGGCCGAGGTCCAGATGGTCAAGTCGTTCGGCGGGCACATCGTCGGCATGTCGACCGCGCTCGAGGCGATCGCCGCGCGCCAGGCGGGCATGGAGATCCTCGGTCTGTCGCTCATCACCAACATGGCCGCGGGCATCCAGAAGACGCCGCTCAGCCATCAGGAGGTGCTCGACGCCGGCCGCGAGGCCGAGCCGGTCATCTCATCGCTGCTGGCCCGCGTGATCGGGGCGCTGTGAACGTCGGGGACGTGCAGGAACCCGCCCCCGACGAGGCTCCTGCGGGAACGGATGCTGCCGCCGACGTCCTCGCGCACGCGCACGCGTGGCTCGCACAGGACCCCGATGGGGAGACCCGCGCGGAACTGCGCGCGCTGATCGAGGCCGCCGAGTCGGGCAACCCGGCCGCGCTCGAAGATCTCACCGACCGGTTCTCCGCGCGCCTCGCGTTCGGGACCGCCGGACTGCGCGGCGCCCTGGGCGCCGGCAGCAACCGCATGAACCGCGTGCTCGTCGCACAGGCCGCCGCGGGGCTCGCCGCGTACGTGCGCGAGCAGGCAGGGCTCCCGCCGGTGGGTGTCGAGGCCTCGTCGAGCACACCTGACGGCGATACGGATGCCGCAGCCGCCGCCCACGACGGCGCGGCGGACGACCTCGTGGTCGCACCCGCGGGGTCGGGCGACGAGACGCCGAGCGATGTCGTCCCCGTGGAGTCGGTCGACGGGCCCGCGGAAGCGGACGCCGAGGCACCGGAGCACGCCGATGCTGATGCCGCCGCCGATGCAGGAGCGCCAGATCGCGGCGATGACGCCGGCGCCGGCGATGGGTCTGCCGCCGCGCAGGACGATGCGGGCGCAGCATCCGTTCCCGAAGGACTCGCAGAGCCGTCGGCGCCCGAGCTCACCGAGACCCCGTCGGCCGACGCGCTCGAGGCCGAGGGGCCGGAGGTGCCCGGGATCCTCGACGACGCTCCGATCGTCGTGATCGGGTATGACGGGCGTCGCAACTCCGACGTGTTCGCGCGCGACTCCGCCGAGATCTTCGCGGGCGCGGGGCTGCGCGCGATCCTGATGCCGCGTCTGCTCCCGACGCCGGTGCTGGCGTTCGCGGTGCGGCACTTCGGCGCCGCCGCCGGCGTCATGGTCACGGCGAGCCACAACCCGCCCGACGACAACGGCTACAAGGTGTACCTCGGCGGGGCCGACGACGGCTCGCAGATCGTGTCGCCGGCCGACGCCGAGATCGCCGCGCACATCGAGCGCGTGGCGGAGGCCGGCGACATCAGCACGGTTCCGCGCTCGCTCGGGTTCGAGCTCGCCACCGAGAGCGTCATCGACGAGTACATCGCCGCGACCGCCGCGGTCGCGCCCGCACCAGCCGGGGCCGAGGGCCTCACGTGGGTGTACACGGCGATGCACGGGGTCGGCTGGGAGACGCTGTCGCGCATCCTCGAGACCGCGGGCTACCCCGCGCCGGTACCGGTGTCGGCACAGCTCGAGCCCGACGGCGCGTTCCCGACCGTGGCGTTCCCGAACCCGGAGGAGCCGGGGGCGATGGACCTCGCGTTCGACGCCGCGCGCGAGGCAGGGGCCGAGCTCGTCATCGCCAACGATCCCGACGCGGACCGCCTCGCGGTCGCCATCCCCGACGACTCCGCCGACGGCGGCTGGCGCCGCCTCACGGGCAACGAGATCGGCCTGCTGCTCGGCTGGCGCGCCGGGCGGCTCGCGACCGCCGACGGACCCGCCGAGGGAGCCTCGCTCGCGTGCTCGCTGGTGTCATCGCCTGGCCTCGCGGCGGTCGCGGAGCACTACGGCCTCGACTTCCATGCGACGCTCACGGGCTTCAAGTGGATCTCGCGTGCGCCGGGCATCGTGTACGGCTTCGAGGAGGCCCTCGGCTACCTCGTGAACCCCGGGACGGTCCGCGACAAGGACGGCATCTCAGCCGCCGTCGCGATCCTCGGCATGGTGGCCGAGGCGCGCGGCAGGGGCGCGACCCTCGGCGACCTGCTGACCGAGTTCGACGAGCAGTTCGGCGCGTTCGCGAGCGACCAGGTGTCGATCCGCGTCGAGGACGTGTCGCAGATCGCCCGCATCATGGCGGCGCTGCGCGAGCGGCATCCGTCATCCGTCGGCGAGGTCGCCGTCGAGCGCGTCGACGATCTTCTCGACGGCGTCGACGACCTGCCGCCCGGCGATGTGCTCCGCCTGTGGCTCGCCGACGGCTCGCGCGTCGTCGTGCGGCCGAGCGGCACCGAGCCCAAGCTCAAGCTGTACCTCGACGTGCGGGGCGAGTCCCGCGACGACGCCGCCGCGCGCATCGCGGCCCTCGCCGACGGCGCCCGCGCGCTGCTCGCCGAGTACGGCGGCTGACGCTCGTCGCTCCGCTGGATTCGGGTTCCGCGTGGTTCGGGGCGCGCGGCGTGCGTTCGGGGCGCGCGGCGTGCGTTCGCGGCGCACGGCGTGCGTTCGGGGCGCACGGCGTGCGTTCGGGGCCCGCGGCGTGCGCCCCGACTGTGCACCGCGCGCCCCAGAACGAGGGTCACGTCGGCGGCGATGACGTGAAGGAGACGGATGCTGCGGCTGCGGCATCCGTCACCCCCGAGCGGAGCACGACGCAGCACCGCGGGCGGCGGCGGGCATGCAGCTCTACGCTCGAAGCATGCTCCTCACCTCGCCCGTCACCCTCGAGAATGCACACGTCCGCCTCGAACCCCTTTCCCCCGCGCACGAGGCCGACCTGGCCGCCGCGGCGGTGGGCCTGGAACACACGTGGTACACGTCGGTGCCGCGCGCGGAGAGCATCGCGGCCGACATCGCACGACGCCTGACGTGGCGCGACGAAGGTCACATGAACCCCTGGGCGGTGCGCCGGCTCGACACGGGGAAGGTCGTCGGCGAGACCACGTTCTGCAACATCGACCAGGCCAACCGGCACGTCGAGATCGGGCACACCTGGATCGGGATCGAGGCGCAGCGCACCTTCGTGAACACGGCGTCGAAGCTGCTGCTGCTCGCCCACGCGTTCGAGCAGTGCGACGCCATCGCGGTCGAGTTCCGCACGCACTGGCACAACCGCCAGTCCCGTGCCGCGATCGCGCGCCTCGGCGCCAAGCAGGACGGCGTGCTGCGCAACCACCGCCTCGGCCCCGACGGCACCCTCCGCGACACCGTGGTCTTCTCGATCCTCCCCACCGAGTGGCCGGCCGTGCGCCTCGACCTCACGGAGCGCCTCACCCGCGGCTGACCCTGGGGCGCAGCATCCGTCCCGCTCATCGTCTGGTCCTGGCCCGGCTTCAGGCCACCCTCCGAGTTTGGGGCGCGTCGCGATGGTTTGGGGCGCACGTCGCGCGCCCCAAACGTCTGTCGTGCCCCACACGCAGGATCGGGTCTTCCCGGGTCAGTGCGGCTCGGCGTCGTGGCGCCTGACCTCTTCAGGCTGGGTGAGTCCCATAGCGTGGTGTCACTTCCCGCGGGGCCCTCGTTGTCGTAGACGATGAAGGGCCATCGTGGGATGACCAGTTGTTTCCGGCAAGAAGCAAAGCAGAGATCCCACGATGACCCACCACCAGTCTGCCCTGACGACCCTGATCGGCGAAGTCCTCGCCGATCCCGACCTGGCCCACTCCGACGTCTTCCGGCGGATGCTGCAGGCCGGCCTGCAGGATCTGATCAACGCGGAAGCGACCATGAAGATCGGTGCCGCCCCACACGAACGCACCCCGGAGCGCACCACCCGCCGCAACGGCACGCGTCCGAAGACCCTCGCGACCCCGGCCGGCGAGGTCGACCTGCAGATCCCGAAGCTGCGGGAGGGGTCGTTCTTCCCGTCGCTGCTCAGCCCCCGCCGCCGGGTGGACAAGGCGCTCTACGCGGTGATCTGTCAGGCCTGGATCGACGGGGTGAGCACTCGGAAGGTCGACCAGCTGATCCGCGCGTTGGGCAACGACACCGGCATCTCGAGGTCGACGGTCTCTCGGATCTGCGCCGAGATCGACGAGGCGGTGCAGGAGTTCCTGCACCGTCGGATCGACCACACCTGGTTCCCGTATCTGTTCCTGGACGCCACCTACCTCGACGTCCGCCACCGCGGCCGCGTCGTCTCGCAAGCCCTCGTCGTCGCGACCGGCGTCTCCGGCGATGGGCGGCGGGAGATCCTGGGCATGAGCCTTGGGGACGCGGAGACCACCGACTTCTGGACCGAGTTCCTCCGCGGCCTCCGCGACCGCGGCCTGAAGGTCGCCACCGACGCCGACCCGGAAGGCGTCGCCCTGGTCACGTCCGACGCGCACGCTGGCCTGAAGGCCGCGGTCAAAGCGATCCTGCCCGGAGCCGGGTGGCAGCGCTGCCGGGTCCACTTCGCCCGCAACGTCACCCAACGCCTGGGCTCGGCCCGCTCCAAGCCGGTCAACGCGCTGATCACCACGATCTTCGCGCAGACCACCCCGGAGGCCGTGCTCGCCCAGTACCAGCAAGTCACCGACAGCCTGCGCTCCTCATTCCCCGAGATCGCCGCCATGCTCGAAGCCGCCGAACCCGACCTCACCGGGTTCGCGGCGATGCCCCGCGAGCACTGGCAGAAGATCTGGTCGAACAACCCCATCGAACGCCTCAACCGCGAGATCAAACGCCGCGCCGACGTCGTGCAGATCTTCCCCGACCGCGACTCCGTGACCCGGCTCATCGGCGCCGTCCTGCAGGAACAGCACGAGGAATGGCAATACGGCGAACGCCGCTACTTCTCCGACATCTCCATGCGCAAACTCGTCCACACCCTCCACGCGCACACCGAACCCGCCCGCCCCGAGCTCTACCTCACCGCCTGACCCCCACCCATCAAGGAGCAAACGGAGTGACACCACTCAACGGGACTTGACCTTCAGGCTTTGGGGCGCGTCGCGAACGTTCGGGGCGCACGTCGCACGCCCCGAACGTTCGCGGCGCGCCCCGAACCCGAAAAGTACGGGAGAACGGATGCTGCGACCACGGACGGACCTTCCTCCACAGGGTGGTCTTGTCCACAGACGCGGGGGTCCGGGGCCGCACGTGCGATCGATACGTCGGAGACTCGCCGTCATGGCGACCCTCACCCTTCTCAGACGCGACAGGCTTCTGGCAACGACGACATCCCGCCGATTGACCGCTTCGGTCGCCGGCGGCGAGCTCATGCGGCTCCGACTCGGTGTGTACGTGGACGCAGCGGCATGGAATGCCGCAAAGCCCGAAGATCGCGTGATCGCTCGCGCTCACGCCCTGGCGCTGACCTCGCCGACCGCTCCGGTGGTCTCCCACGAGACCGCCGCGGCCGCGCACGGGCTCCCGCTCTATCGTGCGGATCGACGGCGGGTCCACGTCATCGCGCCGCATTCGCGACCGGGTGCTGCCGGCGGCGTGATCCGCCACCGCGGCGAACTCCGAGAAGATGACGTGGTCGAGATCGACGGGCTCCGGATCACCTCGCTCGCACGCACGATCTCAGACGTCGCCCGAACTGCCTCGTTCGAGCAGGCGGTCACGGTCGCCGACGCCGCGCTCCGCCAGCGGTTCGTCGCTGGCCCGGATGAGTACGACTTCGACGGGGCGGAGCGGTTCCGGCGCGAAGTGCTCGTGATCGCGAGCCGATCGGCTCACGGCGTCACGCGCGCTCGTCGCGTCCTCGACTTCGCCGACGGGCGCGCACAGCTGCCGGGCGAGAGCATCAGCCGAATCCGGCTCCGCGAGATCGGATTCCGTGTCATCGGGCTGCAGGTCGCGGTGCCCGGGCGAGGCATCCATCCGTACTATGTCGATTTCGGCCTGGACGAGGCCAACGCCTTCGGCGAGTTCGACGGAGCGATCAAGTACGTCGACCGGAAGATCCTCGACGGCCGCACGTCGTCGCAGATCTTCGACGAGGAGAAGCAACGGGAGGACTGGATCCGCGGGACCACCCAGCGCAGCCTTGCCCGATGGGGTTGGCCCCACCTCGCGACGGCCGTCGACTTGCGAACGCGGCTCGAGGCCTTCAGCATCCGTCCCGGGTCCCGGTTGGGGCGCACCGCATGCGATCGGGGCGCACGGCGCACGCCCCGGACGTTCGCCGTGCGCCCCGAACCCACGCGACAGCTCGCGGCGCCCCATGACACGACACCGGCGGGCAGCATCCGTCCCGGGTCCCGGTTGGGGCGCACCGCGTGCGATCGGGGCGCACGGCGCACGCCCCGAACGTTCGCCGCGCGCCCCGAACACCGGAGGAACGCAAAGAACCAGACGGATGCTGCGGCTCAGCCGTCGATGACGGCGACGAGCTCGTCGAGGAAGGCGTTGAAGTCGGTGCCGCGGCGCACGATGCGCTGGACGCTGTCGCGCTCGCTGAACACCTCGACGAACTGCTCGAACACCGTCTGGAACGCCTCGCGGTCGGTCTCGGAGAACGCCACCAGCGCCACGACCTGCACGCGGCCGTCGCCCCACGGGATCGAGGGGTCGGCGATGCCGATGGCGATGGCCGTGCGGGACGCCGTCATCTCGAGGGCGTGCGGCACGGCCAGGGCATCAGTGAACGCGGTCGACGACAGGCGCTCGCGCTCGATGGTGCGCTCGACGTACTCGGCGTCGATGACGCCGCAGGCCTGGAGCAGCGCGCCGAGCCCGCGGATCACTCCCTCCTCCCCCGCCGCCTCGTCGAACCCGCGAACGAACGCCGAGGGCTCGAAATAGCGCTCCAGCTCGGCGCGCAGCCGGGCCAGGCGGCGTGAGCGGCGGATGCGGCCGGCCGCGGACTGCACCCGCTCGACGTCGGCGTCGGTGAGGAACGGCTGGATCCGCACGATCCGGTCGGTCGTGGTCGGGGAATCGATCGTGGTCAGGATGAGATCGGTGTCGATCGAGACCCAGTCGGGATCGACGCGCGTCTCGACGCCGACGACCTCGATCGCCTGCCCGAGCGAGCGGTCGACGCTCGAGCGCAGCAGCTCGTGCAGGTCGTAGTAGCCGGGGCACACGATGGTCGCGGTGAGCAGCTGGTCGGCCCGGCGGCTGCGCTCGAGCCGGCCCCCGACGTGCATCGCGATGTAGGCGATCTCGTCGTCCGGCAGGGGGATGCCGAGCCGCTGCTGCAGCCGGCTCGCGATGAACACCGCGACCTCGAAGATCATCGGGTACGTGGACTTCAGCGACCGCGTCAGCGGGTTGCGGGACCACGCCTGCTCGCGCGCGCGGTGCAGCAGGTTCTGCACGTGCAGCGCGAGCCGCGCGACGAAGTCGTCGTGCGCGATGTCGACGAGGAACTCTTCGGCCGCCGCCGTCACGACCTCCCGCACGACGGCCTCGACCTCCGGATCGAGGGACGACGGTGCGGCCCCGGATGCTGCGTCCTCGTGTCCGTCGGGCGCGACCACGCGCGTCAGCACCAGCGTCGCGAGGTGCTGCAGATCGGCGCTGCCGAGCCGTACGCCGAGGTGGCGCTCCGAGAGCTCCGCGATGATCTCGGCGACCTGGTTCTGGGTCGGCCGCTCCCGCGCGGCGCCGACGACGGCGTCGAGCGGGCGGTCGCGCGAGGTGCGGTCGGCCGCGATCGCGATGTGCATCACGACGTCGGCGATGCCGAACTCGTTGACGAACCACCCCAGTTCACCCAGGCGCGCCACCAGCTCGGTCTTGAACGGGCCGAACGCCTGGGCGCCGACCGACCCTTCTCCGAGCGTGCGGCGGAGCGCGGCGAGGTCGAACGACCCCGCGTCCATCTCGTCGTGCGCGAGCCGGCTGAGCAGACGCCGCTGCGCACCCTCGGTTCCACGCAACCGCGCGCGGGACGCGGAGCGCTCGAGGGTGAGCTCGGTGCCGCCCAGCAGTCCGCGGACGCGGGCGAGGTCGGCGTCGACGGTGGCGGGCGAGACATGCAGCGCGTCGGCGGTGTCGAACACGTCGATGCCGTCGGGGGCGTCGAGGAGCGCCCGCACGAGGGTGTGCAGCCGGTCGCGCGGTGTGCCGGTGTCGCCGCCCGCCCGCAGCGCGGCAGCGGCGTCGGACCCGGCACGGTAGCCCTGCGGTCCGGACTCGACCGCGACGCCCGGCGCCACCCGCGCGTTGGCGGCGGTGACGTACGACCGGATGCTGCGCGGAGTCACACCCAGCGCGTCGGCGAGAGCGGATGCCGTGACCCAGTCGCCGTCGCGCAGGAGCAGTCCGAGCACACGATCTTGCCGGGCTCGGGTCACACGCCCAGTCAACCACGCGCGCCATCGCCCGGGGCCGTCGGTCGCCGCCGCGTTTCCGCCCCCGCGGAAGAAGGAATGGTTGTCCCCTCCCAGCGTTCTCACAAGAATGGGCAGACGAGGAGGCGGGTCGATGAGGATCCTGGTGGTGTGCGGAGCGGGTGCCTCGAGCACCTTCGTCGCTCAGCGCGTGCGTCATGCGGCCCACGCCGAGGGACTCGACTACTCCGCCTTCGCCGGCACCGAGCAGTCGCTTCCGATCGATCTCGACGCCGCCGACGTGGTCCTCGTGGGTCCGCACCTGGTCCATGCGCTCGAGCGCATAGAACGGGATGCCGCCGCGCGAGGCACGACGGTGGTCCTGCTGCCGCCCGACATCTTCGGAGACCGCGACGGCACGCGCACACTCGCGCTGGTCCGCGCCGCGATCGGGAGCCCCGGGGGGCCGCTCCCGGCCGCGGACGCGGCACCGCCGCCCACCCACTGAACTTCACCACGACGAACAAAGACCAGACAGAGAGGTCACGACATGCCACCCATCTCCCGCACCGTCCGCATCGGATCGACGCACGGTCTGCACGCGCGTCCGGCCAAGCTGTTCGCGCAGGCGGCGAAGGATGCCGGCATCCCGATCACCATCGCGAAGGATGCGGGAAGCCCGGTCAACGCGGCGAGCATCCTCGGCGTGATCGCGCTGGGCGTCGAGCAGGGCGACTACGTGACCCTCACCGCGGACGGCGACGGCGCCGAGTCGACGCTCGACACGCTTGCGGAGCTGCTCACCACCGACCACGACGCGGAGGCCTGAAGATGACCGAACTCCGTGGCGTGGGAATCGGCCTGGGCGTCGCTCAGGGACCCGTCGCACGCATGGCCGAGCCGGCGCCGCCGCCCTCGGACGCTGCCAGCACGCTGGGCGTCGAGGACGAGAAGTCGCGGGTGGCGGATGCTGTCGCCACCGTCGCGCGCGAGCTCGAGGCCCGGGGGCTGCAGGCGGGCGGCGCCGCGCAGGAGGTGCTCGAGGCGCAGGCGATGATGGCGGAGGACCCGACGCTCGCCGACGAGATCGGCGCGCGTCTGGCGCAGGGCAAGACGGGCGAGTTCGCGGTGTTCGACGCCTTCGCATCGTTCCGCGACCAGCTCACGGCGATGGGCGGCTACCTCGGCGAGCGCGCGGCGGACCTCGACGACGTGGCGCAGCGTGTGATCGCCCGGCTCCGCGGTGTGCCGGCTCCGGGTGTGCCGGACCCCGGGCATCCGTTCGTCCTCGTCGCGAAGGACCTCGCGCCGGCCGACACGGCACTCCTCGACCTCGACAAGGTGCTCGCCCTGGTGACCACGGAGGGCGGGCCGACCTCCCACACCGCGATCCTCGCGCGGGAGAAGTCGATCGTCGCGATCGTCGGTGCCACCTCGGCGACCGGGCTGCGCGACGGCGAGACCGTGATCGTGGATGCCGCCGCCGGTGTCGTGACGACCGAACCGACCACCGCCGAGCTCGAGCGGGCGCAGAACCGCGCCGACGCCCGCGCCGCGCAGGCGTCGGCGCCGATCACCGACGGCGCGCTCGCGGACGGCACCCCGATCCCGCTGCTGGCGAACCTCGGCAACCCGGAGGGCGCGACCGACGCGGTCGCACTGGGCGCCGAGGGCGTGGGCCTGTTCCGCACCGAGTTCCTGTTCCTGAGCTCGAACCAGGCGCCCACCGTCGAGCAGCAGCGCGAGGCGTACACGAAGCTGCTCGCCGCGTTCCCGGGCAAGAAGGTCGTCGTCCGGGTGCTGGACGCCGGCGCCGACAAGCCGCTCGCGTTCCTGAACGACGCGCACGAGGAGAACCCCGCGCTCGGGCTCCGCGGCATCCGCGCCCTCCGCGCCAGCGAGGACATCCTGCGCGAGCAGCTCACGGCACTTGCCGAAGCGGATGCCGCCACCGACGCCGACCTCTGGGTCATGGCGCCGATGATCGCCACGGTCGAGGAGACGGAGTACTTCGTCGACCTCGCGCGCGACTACGGCATCAAGACCGCGGGCGTCATGGTGGAGGTGCCGTCCTCGGCGCTGCTCGCCGATCGCATCCTGGTGGACGCGGACTTCGCCTCCATCGGCACCAACGACCTCACGCAGTACACGCTCGCCGCAGACCGACTCCTCGGGTCGGTCGCGTCGTTCCAGGACCCGTGGCACCCGGCGGTGCTGCGCCTGATCCGCGAGGTCGGCGAAGCCGGCGCCGCGAACGGCAAGCCGGTCGGCATCTGCGGTGAGGCGGCGGCAGATCCCCTGCTCGCCGTCGTGCTCGTCGGCCTGGGCGCCACGAGCCTGTCCATGGCACCCACGGCCCTCGCCGACGTGCGGGCCACCCTTCTCCAGCACTCCATCGCCCAGGCACGCGACATCGCCTCGGCCGCACTCGCCGCGAACGACGCGGCATCCGCCCGGTCCGCAGCCCAGCAGGCGGCCACCCGATAGGCCGTCGTGACGGCCTGGACACCCACACACAAGGGAGACAGCAAAATGACAACGGCGTCAGTGCCCGCTTCGGGCACCAGCAGGGCGCGAGTCGGAGTCCAGCGCTTCGGCACGTTCCTGTCCGGCATGATCATGCCGAACATCCCCGCGCTCATCGCGTGGGGCATCTTCACCGCGTTCTTCATCGCGGTCGGCTGGACCCCGGTCCCGGCGCTCGCGACGCTGGTGGGTCCCTTCATCCACTACCTCCTGCCGATCCTGATCGCGTATACCGGCGGCAGCATCATCTACGGTGTCCGCGGCGGCGTGGTCGCCTCGATCGGAACGTTCGGCGCCATAGCCGGGTCGGATTACCTGATCGCCCAGATCAACGCCGACCTGCCGGCGGACAACCAGCTGGGCCAGGTGCACATGTTCATCGGCGCGATGATCATGGCCCCGATCTGCGCCTACACCATGCGGTGGCTGGACAGCCTGTGGGAGGGCAAGATCCGTGCCGGCTTCGAGATGCTCGTGAACATGTTCTCGGCGGGCATCTGGGGCTTCGTGCTCGCGATCATCGGGTTCTACCCGATCGCGTGGCTCGTCAACGGCATCATGCAGGTGCTGAGCAACGCGGTGGACTGGCTCGTCTCGATGAACCTGCTGCCGCTCACGAGCATCATCATCGAGCCGGCGAAGGTGTTCTTCCTGAACAACGCGATCAACCACGGCGTGCTCACGCCGCTCGGCATCCAGCAGTCCGCCGAGACCGGATCGTCGATCCTGTTCCTGCTCGAGGCCAACCCCGGCCCCGGCGTGGGTCTGCTCCTCGCGTTCACGTTCTTCGGCATCGGCGCCGCGCGCGCCTCCGCCCCGGGCGCCGCGGTGATCCAGTTCTTCGGCGGCATCCACGAGGTGTACTTCCCGTACGCGCTGATGAAGCCGATGCTGATCCTCGCGCTGATCGCCGGCGGTATGACCGGCGTCACGACGAACATGCTCCTGGGCGGTGCCCTCCGAGCCCCGGCCGCACCGGGCAGCATCTTCGCGGTGATCGCCCAGGTCGCGAACAACTCCTATGTCGCCGTCCTGCTCTCGGTGGTGCTGGCGGCCACCGTGACATTCCTCATCTCGTGGGTCATCCTGCGTGCTTCGCGCAAGCGCGACCTCGAGGCGATGGCGGCGACCGACGACGCTTTCGGCGCGGCGATCACGCAGACCGCGGCGGCCAAGGGCAAGTCGTCGGCGGCACTGGACGGCCTGCGCGGCGGCGCGGCCACGAGCGCCGACGGCGGCATCGAGCCCGCGACCATGACGGAGCGCGAGATCCACAACATCGTGTTCGCGTGCGACGCGGGCATGGGTTCGTCGGCCATGGGCGCGAGCGTCCTGCGCAACAAGATCAAGAAGGCGGGCATCGAGGACGTCACGGTCACCAACAAGGCGATCGCGGCCCTGGACGCGTCGGCCGACCTGGTGATCACGCAGAACCAGCTCACGGATCGCGCACGGCAGAAGACGCCGAACTCGGTGCACGTGTCGGTCGACAACTTCATGAACTCGCCGCGATACGACGAGGTCGTGGACCTTGTCCGCACCCAGCACGAGGATGGAACCGCGTAGCTGAGACCGCGGTGGGGCCGGGCGGGCTTTCAACGCCCCCGGTCCCACCGCCCTCGGCACAGCCGCGCCCCGCTGCTCGGAACGGGCGGCGGGTCGCGGCATCCGTATCTCCTCCGGCGACACAGACGAACGACGAGAAAGGCGACAACATGGCACGCGAGGTTCTGAGCATCGGCCAGGTGCGCATCCACTCCGGGAGCGCTTCGCGCGACGAGGCGATGCGGGAGGCGGCGGACATCCTGCAGTCGGCGGGCGCCGTCACCGGCGCCTACTACGACGCGATGCTCCAGCGCGAGCAGACCGTGTCGACGTACATGGGGAACGAGCTCGCGATCCCCCATGGCACCAACGAGACCAAGGGCGAGATCCTCGAGTCGGCGCTGTCGGTGGTTCGCTACGACGGCGGCGTGGACTGGGACGGCAACCCCGTGACCTTCGTGATCGGCATCGCCGGCAAGGGCGACGAGCACCTCGAGATCCTGTCGCAGATCGCGATCCTCTTCTCGGACGAGGACGAGGTCGAACGGCTCAAGACCGCCCAGACGCCGGAGGAGCTGTTCGGCCTGGTGTCGGCGGCGGGCGTCTGATGAAGGCCGTCCACTTCGGGGCCGGCAACATCGGGCGAGGGTTCGTCGGGCTGCTCCTGCACGAGGGCGGGTACGAACTCGTCTTCTCGGACGTCGCCGCACCGCTCGTCGACGCGATCAACCACGTGTCCCGCTACACGGTGCACGAGGTGGGCGAGGGCGGTCGCGACACGCTCGTCACGGGCTTCACGGCCATCAACAGCGCCGAGCACCCCGACAAGGTCATCGACGAGATCGCCGGGGCGAACGTCGTCACGACGGCGGTGGGGCCGACGATCCTCAAGTTCGTCGCGCCGCACATCGTCGCCGGGCTCGCCCTGCGCGACCCCTCGAGCCCGCCGCTGCAGATCATGGCGTGCGAGAACGCGATCAACGCCACCGACCTCCTCCGTGACGAGATCAAGGCGCTCGCCGGCGACGCGTGGGACGCGCTCTCATCACGCGCGGTGTTCGCCAACACCGCCGTCGACCGGATCGTGCCGGCCCAACCGGAGGGCGCAGGCGTCGACGTCACCGTCGAGCCGTTCTTCGAGTGGGCGATCGAGCGGCCGCCGTTCGGCGACGACCCGCCGAACATCCCCGGCGCCCACTTCGTCGACGACCTCGCGCCGTACATCGAGCGCAAGCTCTTCACCGTCAACACCGGGCATGCGGCCACGGCGTACTTCGGCGCTCAGGCCGGAGTCGAGGCGATCGCCGGCGCGCTGGCCGATCCGGCGATCGCGTCGCGGGTCGAGGCTGCTCTGGAGGAGACGTCGGCGCTGCTGGAGGCCAAGCACGGACTCGACGCCTCGTCGCTCGCCGACTACCGCGCGACGATCCTCGGTCGCTTCCGCAACAAGGCCCTGCCCGACACGGTGTGGCGCGTCGGCCGCCAGCCGCTGCGCAAGCTCTCACGACACGAGCGGTTCGTCGGCCCCGCAGCCGAGGCCGCAGAGCGCGGCCTCGGGGTGGACGCGCTGGTCGCCGCGATGGGCGCGGCTCTCGCTTTCGACGACAGCGAGGACGCCCAGTCGGTGGACCTGCAACGGATGCTGCGGGAACAGGATGCCGCGTCGTTCACCGCGTCGGTCACGGGCCTCGAGCCGCAGCATCCGCTCTTCCCGAAGGTCGAGGCGATCGTCGCGGCCCGGCAGGCGGAACTCGGCAGCGCGAACGGGTAGATTCCCGCAGACGACGCTCGTGAGGTCTCTTCGTGTGAGGCGACGGTGGAATTTCGGTTAATTCCGACTAACGCTTAGGGTTGCTCTCGAACCTGGGGTCGGCACCGTCGCGCCGACGACACGACGATGTGTGGAGACGGAATGAAGGACGCATGAGCGCGCACCGCTATGCCATCATCGGCGCCGGTCCGTCGGGCCTGGCCGCCGCACGCGGACTCCAGAGGGCGGGGATCGCCTTCGACGGCTACGAGGCGTCGCGCGGCGTCGGCGGGCTCTGGGACATCGAGAATCCGCGCTCGACGATGTACGAGTCGGCGCACCTGATCTCGTCGCGCACGACCACGGAGTTCGCCGAGTTCCCGATGCGCACGACGGCCGACTACCCGGGCCACCGCGAGCTCATCGCGTACTTCCGCGAGTTCGCCGACCATTTCGGGCTGACCGACCTGTTCCGGTTCGGCACGAAGGTCACCTCGCTCGAACCCGCAGACGACGGCGGTTGGATGCTGCGCGCCGACGCACCTGACGGCACCCTCGAGCACCGCTACGCCGGCGTGATCCTCGCGAACGGCACGCTCGCCGAGCCCAACGTCCCGGCGTTCCGCGGCGAGTTCACCGGGGAACTCCTTCACACCAGCGCCTACAAGTCCGCGATGCAGCTCACCGGCAAGCGGGTGCTCATCATCGGCGCCGGCAACTCGGGCTGTGACATCGCGGTCGACGCCGTGCACCACGCGGCCTCCGTCGACATGAGCGTGCGCCGCGGCTACTACTTCGTGCCGCGGTACCTGTTCGGCAAGCCGTCCGACACCCTCAACCAGGGCAAGCCGCTCCCGGCGCGCATCAAGCAGTTCGTCGACACGCGCGTCCTGCGTGCGTTCACCGGCGACCCCGTGCGGTTCGGGTTCCCCAAGCCCGACTACAAGATCTACGAGTCGCACCCGATCGTCAACACGCTGATCCTCAACCACCTCGGCCAGGGCGACCTGCGGATCGTCCCCGACATCGACCGCTTCGACGGCCGCACGGTGCACTTCCGCGACGGCTCGTCGGGCGAGTACGACATCGTCCTCCTCGCGACCGGCTACAAGCTGGACTATCCGTTCGTCGACCGCGCCGCGCTGGAGTGGTCGGGCATGGCGCCCCACCTGTTCCTCAACACCTTCACCCCGACGTTCAACGGCCTCTACGTGATGGGCATGATCGAGGCATCCGGAATCGGCTGGCAGGGCCGCTACGAGCAGGCCGAGCTCATCGCCGCCTACCTCGCCGCGCTCGAGCGCCACCCCGATCGCGCCGCCGCCTTCCGCGCCCGCGTGACCGGCGAGCCCTGGCCCGACGTGACGGGCGGCTACAAGTACCTCGGCCTCGAGCGCATGTCGTACTACGTCAACAAGGACGCGTACCGCAGCGCCGTGCGCACCGCCACCGAGGCACTGAAGACGGATGCTGCGGCCCGAGGTCCGCGACGCGGCCGCGGCACCGCGCGCAGGAAGGTGACGGCATGAACCCCGACGACGTCGTGCTCAACTTCAATCCGGGCACACTCGTGATCCTCAACGTGGTGCTCGGGCTCATCATGTTCGGCATCGCGCTCGACACGACGCTGGAGGACTTCAAGGTCGTCGCGCGCAAGCCGAAGCCGTTCGTCATCGCGATCCTCGCGCAGCTCATCGTGCTGCCCGCCGTGACGTTCGCGCTGACGCTCATCCTGCCGGTCACGCCGTCGATGGCGCTCGGCATGATCCTCGTGGCCTGCTGCCCGCCCGGAAACATCTCGCAGGTGCTCACGCATCGCTCTGGCGGCAACGTGGCGCTCTCGGTGTCGATGACCGCGGTATCGAACGTGATCTACATCTTCGTGCTGCCGCTGTCGGTCGCGTTCTGGGGATCGCTGCACCCGACGGCGCGCGACCTGCTGGTCGCCGTCGAGCTCAACCCGTGGACGATGTTCGCCGACATCCTCCTCATCATCGGCGTGCCGTTCGCCCTCGGACTGTTCATCCGCCATCGCTTCCCTGCTTTCGCGAAGCGCGTGCAGCCGTTCGTGAAATGGTTCTCGCTGCTGGCGCTCGTCGGCTTCATCGTCGCCGCGCTCGCGGGCAACTGGGCGTACTTCGTCGCGTTCCTCGGCATCATCGTGCTGGTGGTCACGATCCACGACGCCGTCGCCCTGGCGATCGGCTACAGCACCGCGGTCGTCGGCGGCCTGGGCACCCGCGAGCGCAAGGCGATGACGTTCGAGGTCGGCATCCGCAACGCGGGACTCGGCCTCGGCCTCGTCTTCGCGTTCTTCGGCGGCCTGGGCGGCATGGCGATCGTCGCCGGCTGGTGGGGCATCTGGGACATCATCGCGGGGCTCGTCGTCGCCGCGCTGTGGGCGCGGCATACGAAGAGGCGCACGGGGTCGGCCAAGGGCGATGCATCGCGCCGCGCGCTGCGCGCGGCAGCGGCCGACGGCGGGCCAGGATACGCGACGACCGACTCCGCCGATCCCGCGGAGCCCGTCGCATGAGCCATCGCGTCCTCATCACCGGCGGCTCCGGCTTCCTCGGATCCCACGTCGCCACCGCCCTCGCCGCCCGCCCCGATGTCGGACTGGTCGTGGCCGGCGACGTACGGCGGCCGCAGCATCCCATCGACGGAATCGTCTACGACGACTGCGATGTGACCCGCCCCGAGGGCCTCGTGCCGCTGCTGCGCCGGCACGACATCGACGTGGTCGTGCACCTCGCCGCCATCGTCAACCCCGGGCGCGACCACGCTCTCGAGTACCGGGTGGACGTCGACGGCTCGCGCCACGTGCTCGAGGCGTGCGTCGAGGCGGGTGTGAGACGAATCGTCGTGTCGTCGTCCGGCGCCGCGTACGGGTACCACCCCGACAACCCCGAATGGCTGCGCGAGAGCGACCCGGTGCGCGGCAACGACGAGTTCCCGTACTCCCAGCACAAGCGCCTCGTCGAGCAGCTGCTCGCCGGCCACCGCTCCGCGCACCCCGAGCTCGAGCAGGTGGTCTTCCGGATCGGCACGATCCTGGGGCCCACTGTGCGGAACCAGATCACCGCGCTCTGGGACGGCCCCGCCCTCCTCAAGGTGCGCGGCTCGGAGTCGCCGTTCGTCTTCGTGTGGGTCGACGACGTCGCGGCCGCGATGGCGCGTGCCGCGACCGACGGCCCGGCAGGCGTGTACAACGTCGCCGGCGACGGGCGCGTGACGGTGCCCGAGATCGCCCGGCGCCTCGGCAAGCCGGTCGTGACCATGCCCGCCGGCGTGCTCGGCTTCCGCCTCCGGGTCGGACGGATGCTGCGCCTCACCGTCCACGGACCGGAACAGGTCGGATTCCTCCGCTACCGCCCCGTGCTCGCGAACGCGCGCCTGAAGGACGAGTTCGGCTTCACCCCCTCGAAGACGTCGTCCGAGGCCTTCGAGGCCTACCTCGCGTCGCACCCCGGCGTCGCCCGCCGCTGAGCGCCTGGTCGCCCCGTCTCACAAACGCATCCCTGAAGGCCTCTCGCCCTGCATATCCGGGACCTGCGCGGGGATGGATGCCGGGGCCACACCCCGCGTGTCTCAGAAACACACGCCGACGCGTACCCCGCCCTGCAAATGTGAGACCTGTGTCAGTGGGTGGCGCCCGCGCGCTGCAGAGCGGCTCGCACTTTGCCGACGGCCGCACCACCGTCGCCGTCGAGGTGGTGGCTGAGGATGCGGACGAGGTGCCAGCCGTTGTCGCGCAGATCGTCCCAGCGATCGGCGTCGCGCGCGAACTGCTCGGCGCTCTCAGCGTGGCCGCGCCCGTCGTACTCGATCGCGATGCGCAGGGCGGGGTAGGCGAGGTCGACCCGGGCGATGAATCGCCCGTCGGCGGCCACGACGTCGACGTTGAGCTGCGGCTCGGGCAGTCCCGCGCGCACGAGCACCAGCCGCAGCCTGGTCTCCCGCGGCGACTCCGACCCGACCCGCACGAGGTCGACGACACCGGCGAGGGACTGGCGGCCTAGGAAGGCGACCTCCGCCCGCAGCTCCTCGATGGTCGCGAGCCTGCGCCGTCGGGCGACGAGGTAGTCCGCGGCGGCGACGAGGTCGTCGGCGTCCCACAGGGCCCCTGTCTGCACCCACGCGCGCGCCGGGTGCTCGAGGGGAAGCCCGAACGCGCTGGTGCGAGCGGGCGTGCGAAGGCCGAGCCGATGACCGACGACGCCCTTGGTCCGCGGGGGGCTCGCAGGGCGGTACACCGACACGTGGACCACCGGCGTCCACCCGTCGGGAGCCGGTGCCCCGCGCAGCACAAGCGCCGTCTCGTGGCTGAAGAACTGCCCCGGGCGCAATCGCACCGCGTACTGCTGGCACATCCGCTTCAGCAGGTCCCGGTCCGACGGCTTCCGCGTCGGGTCGTCGCCCGGCAGCGCCCGCTGCCGCACGCCGTGGAACGGCTTGTCGTAAGATCCCCCGGCGAGGGCGCCCCTCCCCAGGCCAGCAGCTCGGCCCTGGGAGACCGAGAACGGCTCGAAGCCGAACGGATGCGCGGGGCTTGGCGAGGTCGTCACCCTCTCGAGCAAACCGCACCACGTCGGCGCGCCCTGGAGTTATCCACAGCCGAGCTCGCCGGGTGGCTCCGCAGGTCTTACAAACCCACCCGCGCCGCCCTCAAACCCTGCATTTCTGAGACACGGAGAGGGACCGATGCAGCGAACCGCGGCATCCGTTCCTCCCGGGTCTCAAAAAAGCCACACCGGAGAGAGCAGCGACCTGCGATTCTGGGACGCAGATCGAGACGGGAGCGGCGCGAGGGCGGGCTACGCGTCGAAGCCGTCGGCGATGAGGTCGATGAGCTCCTCACGCTCCTCCACGGGGAGGAAGGCGCCCGCCGCGGCGTTGAGCTGGAAGGCCTCGAGGTCGTCGAGGCCGTACTCGAAGGTCTCGGCGAGGAGCGCAAGCTCGCGCGTCAGCGACGTGCGGCTCATCGTGCGGTTGTCGACGTTCACCGTGACCGAGAACCCGAGCTGGTAGAGCAGGTCGAAGGGGTGGTCCTCGAGGGTCGAGCCCCAGCGCTCGATGGCGCCGGTCTGCAGGTTCGACGAGGGCGAGAGCTCGAGCGGGATCTCGCGGTCGCGCACCCAGCGCGCCAGCTCGCCGAACTGGACGAGCACCTCCTCACCGGCGCGCGAGACGACCTCGAGGTCCTCGGCGAGGCGCACGCCGTGGCCGAGGCGCAGGGCGCGGCCGTCGATGAGGGCCGAGCGGATCGAGTCGAGGCCAGCCGCCTCGCCGGCGTGCACGGTGACCGGGAAGAACTCGGAGGCGAGGTAGTCGAACGCGTCGCGGTGGTTAGAGGCCGGGAAGCCGTCTTCGGCGCCGGCGATGTCGAAGCCCACGGCGCCGCGATTGCGCCATTGCACCGCCAGTCGCGCGATCTCGAGCGAGCGGTCGGCGTGGCGCATGGCCGTGATGAGCTGGCCCACGCGGATGTCGTGCCCGCTGCGCTCGGCCGCGTCCTCGCCCTCCTCGATGCCTTCCTGAACGGCGGCCACGACCTCGTCGAGCGACAGTCCGCGCCCGAGGTGCTGCTCCGGCGCCCAGCGCACCTCGCCGTAGATCACGCCGTCGGCGGCGAGGTCCTCGACGAACTCGCGCGCGACGCGTGTGAGCCCCTCGCGAGTCTGCATGACCGCCGTGGTGAGGTCGAACGTCTTCAGATACTCGACCAGCGAGCCCGAGTCGCTCTTCTCGGCGAACCAGTCCGCGAGATCGTCCGGGTCGGACTCGGGAACCGCGAGCCCGATCGCGTCGGCCAGCTCGATGATCGTCGCGGGACGCACGCCGCCGTCGAGGTGATCGTGCAGCGAGACCTTGGGCAGGCTCCGCAGCGAGACTCCGTCGAGGATAGCGTCGCCGTGCTGGTCGATGGGCATGAGTTCTCCTCGGTTGCGGTCGCAAGTTGGGGTGTGGACGGATGCTGCGGCCCGGGCGCCGCGTCGGGTCCGGCGCGGGACTGCCCCAGCCTAGGCCGTGATGCGTTCCAGGACGAGAGGAGTGCGCTCCGGTGCGTCCGGGCCGATCTCCCACGCGCCGTCGAGGGCCTCGAGAGCGCGGTCGAACCGGGAGGCATCCTCGCCGAGCAGGGTGAACAGCGGCTGACCGGCGGTCACCCGATCCCCGGGCTTCACGTGAAGGTCGATGCCCGCGGCGTGCAGCACGGGGTCCTGCGCTCGCGCGCGTCCGGCGCCCAGGCGCCACGCGGCGATGCCGAAGGGGAGCGCCTCCATGCCGGTGACGAAGCCGCTCTCGGTCGCGGTCACCGTGTGGGTCTCGTTCGGGGCCGGGAGCGCAGCATCCGGGTCCCCGTCCTGCGCGATGATCATCGCGCGCCAGGCGTCCATCGCGCGGCCGTCCTGCAGTGCCGCCTCCACATCGGCGTCGGGCCGGCCCGCGAGCGCCAGCATCTCGCGCGCGAGCGCCACCGTCAGTTCGACCACGTCGGCGGGGCCGCCGCCGGCGAGCACCTCGACCGACTCGCGCACCTCGTTGGCGTTGCCGATGGCGAGGCCGAGCGGGGTGTTCATGTCGGTGAGGAGGGCCGTCGTCGAGACTCCCGAGTCGGTGCCGAGGGCGACCATCGTGCGGGCGAGCTCCCGCGCACGGTCGGCGCTCTGCATGAAGGCGCCGGAGCCGAACTTCACGTCGAGCACGAGCGCGTCGGTGCCCTCGGCGATCTTCTTGGACATGATGCTCGACGCGATGAGCGGGATCGCCTCGACCGTGCCGGTGACGTCGCGCAGTGCGTAGAGCTTCTTGTCGGCCGGCGCGAGGCCGGAGCCCGCGGCGCAGATGACCGCGCCGACGCCCTGCAGCTGCGCGAACATCTCGTCATTGGACAGTGCGGCACGCCAGCCCGGGATCGACTCGAGCTTGTCGAGCGTGCCGCCGGTGTGGCCGAGTCCGCGGCCCGACAACTGCGGCACCGCGACACCGAAGCTCGCCACGAGCGGGGCGAGGGGAAGCGTGATCTTGTCGCCGACGCCGCCGGTCGAGTGCTTGTCGACCGTCGGCTTGCCGAGCCCCGAGAAGCTCATCCGCTCCCCCGACGCGATCATCGCGTCGGTCATGACGCGGATCTCGTCGCGCGTCATGCCGTTGAGGAGCACCGCCATCGCGAAGGCGGCCATCTGCGAATCGGCGACGTAGCCGCGCGTGTAGGCGTCGACCATCCAGCGGAGGGCGGGCTCGGGGACCGCCCCGCCGTCGCGCTTCGCGCGGATGACGTCGACCGCGTCGAACGCCTCGACAGCGGTCATCGCGCCGCCTCCTCGAGGTCGCGCGGGCCGAACGCGTCGGGCAGCACCTCGTCCATGGTGCGGATGCCCGACACCGTCTCGAGCAGCATGCCCGGGATCGCGAACTCGTACAGCAGCTGCCGGCAGCGGCCGCACGGCATGATCGTGTCGCCGTGCCCGTTGACGCACACGAACGCCACGAGGCTTCCGCCGCCCGAGTTCGCGAGTTCGCTCACGAGACCGCACTCCGCGCAGAGGCTGATGCCGTACGACGCGTTCTCCACGTTGCAGCCCGTCACGATGCGTCCGTCGGTCACGAGGGCGGCGGCGCCGACCTTGTAGCGCGAGTACGGGGCGTACGCCCGCTGCATCGCATCCGTCGCCGCGGCGCGCAGCTCATCCCAGTCGATATCGGTCATGAGCGCGCTCCGTTCGCGGGGGTTCGGGTATCAGGAGGGTCGACGGATGCCGCTCCCCGGCAGCCGTCGGCCTTCATCGGCACAGCAGGCACGGCGTCATCCCTTGACGTACGGTTTGCCCGCCGCCGCGGGACCGCGGATCTGCCCGGCGAACCCGGCGACGGCGATGATCGTCACGACGTAGGGCAGCATCAGCATGAACTCGCTGGGGATCGGCGTCCGCAGCACGGTCAGGAGGTTCTGCAGGTTCGTCGCGAAGCCGAACAGCAGCGCCGCGAGCGTCGCGCGGATGGGGTCCCAGCGGCCGAAGATGACCGCCGCGAGGGCGATGAAGCCGAGGCCCGCCGTCATCTCCTTGGTGAACTGACCCACCGAGACGAGGGTGAAGTACGCGCCGCCGATGCCGGCGATGGCGCCCGCAAGCGAGACGTTCCAGAAGCGGCTCGTGTTCACCTTGATGCCCACGGTGTCGGCGGCCTGCGGGTGCTCGCCGACCGCGCGGAGCCGCAGGCCCCAGCGGGTGCGGTACAGGCCCCAGGCGACCACTGCGACCGTGATGTACATGAGGTAGACGATGAACGTCTGGTTGAACAGCACCGGTCCGATGATCGGGATGTCGCTGAGCAGCGGGATCTCCCACCGCGTGAAGCGCACCGGGCGGTTGAGCTCCGCCTCGTTCGGCACGAGCAGCGCGCCGTAGAGGAAGCCGGTCAGGCCGGTCACGAGGACGTTGAGCACGACACCGACGATCACCTGATCGACGAGGTACTTGATGGAGAACGCCGCCAGCACGAATGCCACGAGCACACCGCCCACCATCGCGCCGACGAGGCCGACGAACGGGTTGTGGGTGATGCTCGCGAGCAGGGCGGCGCTGAACGCGCCGAACAGGAACTGCCCCTCGATGGCGACGTTCACGACGCCGACCCGCTCGCCGATGACACCGCCGAGCGCACCGAAGATCAGCGGGACCGACAGCGACAGCGCGCCGAACAGCAGGCCGGTGACGGGCACGAGCCCGCCGGCGGCCGCCCACACGAGGAACGCGAACACGGCGAGGAGGCTGAACACGATCGGCAGCCAGAGGCCGGTGCGGCGATAGTTCGCCGAGTCCCAGAACGCCCAGAGTGCGAGGAGCACGAGGACGCCGACCAGGATCCAGCAGGTCACGGCTGTCGGGACGCTCACGTTCGGCAGGGCGATCGTCGAGGTCGGGTCGCTCAGCCGGAAGGTGCTGATTCCGTTGCGTGGGACGAAGAAGAAGAGGAGCGCGAGCAGCACCGTGGCGATCGCCAGGGTCACCGGCAGCTTGAAGTGACGCACCTTCACGGTCGCCAGCTGGATCGTCCCGTCGGGAGCAGGAGCGAGCGCGGTCATGCGGACACCGCCTTCTTCGCAGCCTTGGCTCTCGCCTTGGCGGCCTTCTCGGCATCGGTCTTCGGCAGGAAGAAGATCGTGCGGATGAGCGGCGGCGCCGCGATGAACAGGACGATGAGCGACTGCACCACGAGCACGATGTCGACGGGGATGCCCTGTGAGGCCTGCATCGTGAACGAACCGGCCTTCAATGCACCGAACAGGATGCCGGCGGCGAACACGCCCCATGCCCGGCTGCGGCCGAGGAGGGCGACAGTGATGGCGTCGAAGCCGATGCCCGCGTCGATGTACCCGTCGAAGCCGGTGGTCACCGAGCCCTGGATCTGGTTCATCCCGGCCAGACCCGCGAGGCCACCGGCGAAGAGCATCGCGTAGATGTACATCCGCTGCACCGAGATACCGGACGCCCGCGCCGCGTGCGGGTTCTCGCCGACGGCCCGGAGGCGGAAGCCGAGGCTCGACCGCTCGACGAGCCACCACACGAAGACGGTCGCGGCGATCACGATCACGAAGCCCCAGTCGAGGAGCGGGAAGCGGGGTCCGAGCAGGTCGGGGAACTGCGCGTTCGCCGGCGTCGCCGCCGAGATCGGCTGATCGCCCGCGGGGCGCTGCAGGATCCCGGGGGTGCGCACCATCCACGTCACGAGGTAGAACGCGACGTAGTTGAGCATGATGGTGAGGATCACCTCGTGGGCGCCGGTGCGTGCCTTCAGGACACCCACAATGCCACCCCAGATCGCACCGCCCGCGATGCCCGCGGCGAGCGTGAGAGGCAGCTGGAGGAACATCGGCAGGTTCAGGTTGAACGTGAACAGAGCCGCCGTCGCGCAGGCGATGAGGATCTGTCCGCGGCCACCGATGTTGAACAGGCCGACGCGGAACGCCAGCGCGACGCCGAGGCCCGCGGCGATGAGCGGCGCGGCGAAGCCGAGGGTGTTGGTCAGCGGGCGGATCTGCGTCGCGAAGTCGTTCGCCCGAGGGTTGAAGATCGCCCCGCGGAAGAGGGCCTCGTAGCCGCCGTACACCGCGTTCCAGATGGCCCCGAGGGTGTCGGCAGGCCGCGCGAAGAAGTAGCCGGACGCCGCCTGAACCTCCTCGTCGGTGAGCGCCATCAGGATGCCGCCGACGATCATCGCGACCACGATCGCGAGCACGGTGGTCACCCAGTTGCTGCGCAGCAGCTCTTTAATGAAGACGTTCTGGCGCGGCGGCGGGGGCACCTCGCCGTCGACGGCACCGGGCGCATCGGGTGTCGGTGCGGGGAGGTCCGGCGAACCCGTGAGCGGGCCCGACACCGGCGGGAGCTGATCTGCGGGCAACCCCTTGAGCGGTTCGCCGCTCGCAGCGGGGTTCTGGTCGTTCACGCGACCGCCTCCTCGGACTTCTCGCCGGCCATCATGAGGCCGAGAACATCTCGGGGCGTGTCGCCGGGCACGATGCCGACGATCGCTCCGCGGTACATGACCGCGATGCGGTCGGCGAGAGCCGCGACCTCGTCGAGCTCGGTGGAGACGACGACGACCGGGATGCCGGCATCCCGCGTCTCGACGATGCGCTTGTGGATGAACTCGATCGAGCCGACATCGACGCCGCGCGTCGGCTGCGCCGCGACGAGCAGCTTCAGCTCGCGGCTCATCTCTCGGGCGATCACGACCTTCTGCTGGTTTCCGCCTGACAGCGTCCCGGCGGGGACGTCGGGCCCCTGAGTGCGGATGTCGTACTCCGAGATGCGGGCCTTGGCGAAATCATCGAGCACACCGCGGCGAATCGTGCCGCCCGACACGAACGCGCTGTCGCCCGATCGATCGAGGATGAGGTTCTCCGCGACGGTGAAGGTGCCGACGAGGCCGTCTTCGGTGCGGTCCTCCGGGACGAAGCCGACGCCCTCATCGAGGATGCCGCGCACGCTCTTGCCGACGAGCTCGACGCCGCCGAGCTCGATGGAGCCGCTCACCCGGTCGCCCAGGCCGACCATCGCCTCGATGAGCTCGGTCTGGCCGTTGCCCTGGACGCCGGCGACCGCGAGGATCTCGCCCGGGCGCACATCGAAGCTCACGTCGTCCACGACGACGGTGCCGTTTGCGGTGACGACGCGGAGGTCGCGTACTTCGAGGCCGCCCTCGGCCAGCTTCGGCGGACCCTTGTGAACGGTCAGCTCGACCGCGCGGCCCACCATGAGTGACGCCAGCTCCGCGTTCGATGCGGTCGGCGACGCCTCACCGACGACCTTGCCGAGCCGGATGACCGTGATGCGGTCGGCGACGGCGCGGACCTCGCGCAGCTTGTGGGTGATGAACACGATCGACGTGCCCTCGTCCCGCAGCTGCTTCATGATCGCCATCAGCTCGTCGGTCTCCTGCGGGGTGAGCACCGCGGTGGGCTCGTCGAACACGAGCACCTTGGCGTCGCGCGAGAGCGCCTTGATGATCTCGACCCGCTGCTGGACGCCCACAGGGAGATCACCCACGATGGCATCAGGATCCACCTCGAACCCGAAGCGGTCGGCGACCGAGCGGACGTGCTGGCGGGCCCTGGCGAGGTCCAGGGCGCCGAGCGCCTTGGTGTTCTCATGGCCGAGCATCACGTTCTCGGCGACGGTGAAGACGGGGATCAGCATGAAGTGCTGGTGAACCATGCCGATGCCGGCGTTCATCGCGTCACCTGGGCCGCGGAAATGCTGGACCGCGTCGTCCAGCAGGATGTCGCCCTCATCGGCCTGGTAGAGGCCGTAGAGCACGTTCATGAGCGTGGACTTGCCGGCGCCGTTCTCGCCGAGAAGAGCGTGGATCTCACCCGGCTGGACCACGAGATCGATGTGGTCGTTCGCGACGAGGGACCCGAAACGCTTCGTGATCCCACGGAGCTCGAGCTTCATATCTGCACCTTATATATGCGGTCGGGCGCGGCGCCATCACCGGGCCGTCGGGTCGGAAGAACGCGGCCGGGTGGAATCGTCCACCCGGCCGCGTTTCGTGTCTCCTGCTGCCTTACGGCGAGCTGGGCGAGGTCACCTCGAGCTCACCCGAGATGATCTGCTCCTGCAGGGCGGCGAGCTCGTCGAGCAGGCCCTCCGGGAGCTCCGACTCGAACGAGCCGAAGCCCGACAGGCCGACGCCCTCGTTCTCGAGCGTGCCGATGTAGGTGGTGACGTCGAAGTCACCGGTCGCCGCCTCCATGGTCGCCGCGTAGACGGCCTCGTCGATGCGCTTCATGATCGAGACCAGCACCATGTCGGCGACCGAGGGGTCGGCGGCGGCGAGGTCGGAGTCGACACCGAGCATGACGGTGCCGCTGCCCGCGTCGGTGATCGCGTCGCGCGCGCTCTGGTAGATGGGGCCTCCGACCGGGAGGATCACGTCGACGCCCTGGTCGAGGATGCCCTGCGCGGTCTGCTTGGCCGTGTCGTTCGCGGCGAAGCCACCGGTCATCGAGCCCTCTTGCGCGTCGACGTCCCAGCCGTAAGTCTCGACCGCTGCGCCCTTGTCTTCGTTGTACTTCTCGACGCCGTCGATGAAGCCGTCCATGAAGATCGTCACGGGCGGGATCGGGATGCCGCCGAAGGTGCCGACCTTGTTGACGCCGGCCTGCTCCGACCACGCGGCCGCGGCGTAGCCGCCGAGGTACGCGGCCTGGACCGTGTCGAACAGGAGGGGCTTGATGTTCGGCGCGTCCGTGGTGCCGTCGCCGGTCTCCTTGCCGTCGTCGCCCGTCGCGCCGCTGTTGTCGGCGCGGTCGTCGATGATGGCGAAGTTCACGTCGGGGTTCGCGGTCGCCGATGCGACGGTGTCGGCCGAGAGCTTGAAGCCGACCGAGACGATGAACGTGCAGCCCTCGGCGATGAGATTCTCAAGGTTCGGGGCGTAGTCGTTGGCCGAGCTGGACTCGACTTCGATGGCCTCGACGCCGAGCTCCTCCGCGGCGCGATCCATGCCCTCCTTGGCGGACTGGTTGAACGACTTGTCGTTGAAGCCGCCGTCGTCCGACACGAGGCAGGGGGTGAAGCCCTCGACGACGTCGACGGCGTCTCCCGTGGATTCCGTCTCCTCAGGGGCGGAGCCGCAGCCGGCGAGGGCGATCAGCATGCCCGCGGCGACGGTGACGCCGACGAGCTTCTTGGTGCGTGAGATGGTCAACTCAGCCTCCACTACGTTCCCCCCGCGTCCTTCACGGGGACTGCACAAAGTTACCCAGTGTGACGACGCAGTTGCATGCGCGGCCGCCCCTTGGACCCGAATGGTTACAAAGACGCAATATCCCGCTCGGATGAGCAGACGATCAGGGAAAACGGATGCCGCGGGCCGCAGCATCCGTTCACAGAACCTCGCCGCGCCCGCTGAGCTTGAGGGCGTCGACGACGCCCTTCACGCGCTGCGCGTGCTCGCTCGTGGTGACCAGGAGCGCATCCTCGGTGTCGACCACGACGATGTCGCGCACGCCGATGAGGCTGATCACGCGTCGCGTCTGGCTCACGACGATGCCGCTGGCGGCGTCGGAGAGGATGCGGGCGTTCTCGCCGAGGATGGCGAGGTCGTTCTTGCGGCCATGGGAGTTGAGCTTGGCGAGGCTCGCGAAGTCCCCCACGTCGTCCCAGTCGAAGTGCCCGGGGATGACGGCGAGGCGCCCCTTCGCGGCGGCGGGCTCCGCCACCGTGTAGTCGATCGCGATCTTCTTGAGCGTCGGCCAGACCCGGTCGACCACCGGTCCGCGCTGGTCGCGGTCGTCCCATGCCTCGGCGAGGTCCATGAGGCCCGCATAGAGATGAGGCTCGTTCTCGGCGATCTCGCCGAGCAGGACGTCGGCGCGCGCGATGAACATGCCGGCGTTCCACAGGTAGTTGCGGTCGGCGAAGTACTCCTTCGCCGTCTCGAGGTCGGGCTTCTCGACGAAGCTCTCGACGAGCGCCGCCTCCGGAGCCCCCTCGACCTTCAGCGCGTCGCTCTTCTTGATGTAGCCGAACCCGACCGACGGCTCGGACGGCTGGATGCCGATGGTGCAGATGTAGCCCTCGCGGGCGGTCGCGACGGCCTGGTTCACCGCCCACTCGAACAGCTGCGGCACGCGGATGACGTGGTCGGCGGCGAACGAGCCGATGATCACGTCCGGCTCGCGGCGCGAGAGGATCGCGGCGGCGAGGCCGATCGCCGCCGTCGAATCGCGGGGCTCGGACTCGAGGAACACGTTGCTGTCGGCGATGCCGGGCAGCTCCTTCTCCACCGCAGCCCTGTGCGCGCGGCCTGTCACGACCGCGATGCGGTCGGCGCCGGCGAGAGGCTCGAGCCGGTTCCAGGTGTCACGCAGCAGCGTGTTGCCCGAGCCGGTGAGATCGTGCAGGAACTTCGGTGCGTCGGCGCGCGACAGCGGCCACAGCCGGCTGCCGATGCCGCCGGCGGGGATCACGGCGTAGAAGTCGTCGATGGGTCCGGACATGGCACCAGGTTATCGGGCGGGATTTCGAAGGGATGGCGAACATGTGGCCGGGACGTGACGACGGCGGCGAGCCTTCGGCCCGCCGCCGTCGCGGTCGCGCTCAGCCCCGTCGCGGCGAGGTGCCCGGTGTCGCGTCGCGCAGCGACTCGAGCATGGCGTCGAAGGCGGGCTTGGGCGAGAAGTCGTCTTCGAAGATCGTCGCCCACCCCTCGCCGGGGAAGACGTCCGGAACCCACGAGTTCGCATCCGGGAAGCCCCACACGGTGAAGGAGGAGCAGGCGGGCACGTTGAGGCACGCCTCGAGCATCGCGTCGTAGCGTTCTGCCTGCACGGCGACCTGCTCGGGCGTCGGTCCCGTCTCGCCCGGCTGCAGCGGGATGCGCACGTCCGCCTCCGTCACCGCCACCTTCAGTCCCAGTGCGGCGAAGCGCTCGAAGTTCGCCTGGATGGAGGTGTCGAAGCCGTAGAGCAGGCTGAGATGGCCCTGCGCACCGAATCCCCCGAGGGGAACGCCGTCGGCGAGCATGCGCTGCGCCAGCTCGTAGTACGCATCCGTCTTCTGGTTGATCCCCTCCGCGTTGTAGTCGTTCAGGAACAGGGTCGCGTCGGGGTCGGCCTCGTGCGCCCACCGGAAGGCGTCCTCGAGGAGTGCGACCGGGTCGGCGGCGCAGGCCTTCAGGAAGGGATTGGCCTCGGTGCGCAGCCGAACGCCGCCAGCGTCCCACGTGTCCTGGAAGATCTCGTTCGCGACATCCCACTCGTAGATCTGGCCCTTGAAATGACCGACGACGGTGCGGATGTGGTCCTCGAGAACGGCGCGCGCCTCGTCGCACGTCCACGTCTGGCTCGCGTCGCGCACCCACGCCGGGTTCTGGCTGTGCCAGAGCAGGGTGTGGCCGCGGACCTGCTGGTGATTCGCCTCGGCGAAGGCGACCAGCGCGTCGGCGGACGAGAAGTCGTAGACGCCGGGAGCGGGGTGGACGGCGTCCCACTTCATGTCGTTCTCGGGCGTCACGGACGAGAACTGGGCGCCCAGCACCCGCTGCAGCTCGGTGGGCGACGCGGGGTCGTAGGCGAGGAGGTCCCGCTCACCCCAGACGGCGCTGCCGATGGCGAGGTCGCGCGGGGCCTGATTTCTCAGGGCGTCCTTGTCGGCGTTGCTGAATCCCGGGGGCGCGGCGTTCGCCGCGGTGGCGGCGCAGAGCGGCAGAACCAGGGCTGCGGCGGCCGTGGCCACCAAGAGCGATCGGATCGATCGGCGCATGGAGTACTCCTGACATCATCGTCGTCGTGCATATGCCGCCCATCGGCGGTACATATGTTTCTTTGCCCAACAAAAGCTAGGCGCGTGAGTCGACGCGGGCAAAGAGTTTCGAGGGGTTTTCCACGATCCGCGCATGCCGGCGAGGGCGGCGGTCACCGAGAGCCTTCGGGTTCCGCCGCGACGCCGCACGAACCGCAAGAACGTCGGTTCTTTTCAGACGCGAAGATCCCTCCGGATGGAGGGATCGTAAGGGTGGCCTTCGTCGCCTGCCCGCGAAATGCGGGAATAGGATGGACGCAGCGCCCGCGTGACGCCGACGGCCCGAAGCCACGATGACGGGCCCTCTTCGGGGGCCGTCCTCGCAGTCCGAGGCCAGCCCCATCGTGTTTCGATCCAAGGAGGACGGACGTGTCTGCACCAGCACGCGTCACACCGTCGGTATCCGAGACCACCTCCCGAGTTCCCCGCGGCACGCTGTACCGCGGGAACGAAGGCATGTGGTCGTGGGTGCTGCACCGCATCACCGGCGTCGCCATCTTCTTCTTCCTGCTCGTCCACATCCTCGACACAGCACTCATCCGGGTGTCGCCCGAGGCGTACGACGCAGTGATCGGCACGTACAAGAACCCGGTCATGGCCCTGGGAGAGGTCGCCCTGGTCGGCGCCATCGCGTACCACGCGTACAACGGCCTGCGCATCATCCTGGTCGACATGTGGTCGTGGGCTACTCGCCACCAGCGCCAGCTGTGGTGGGGTGTGCTCGGGCTGTGGGTGGTGACGATGCTCGGCTTCGTCCCGCGTCACCTCATGCTCGCCTTCGCTCCGGGAGGGGGCCACTGATGACCGCCATCGCCGATCCGCGCGCACCGCGCGCCGCCGTCCGCCGCCGGGGCGCCAACCTCGAGAAGTGGGGCTGGGTCTACATGCGCGCCTCGGGCGTGCTCCTCGTGGTCCTCATCTTCGGGCACCTCTTCGTGAACCTGATGGTCGGCGAAGGCATCCACGGCATCGACTTCGCGTTCGTCGCCGGCAAGTACGCCACGCCGTTCTGGCAGTGGTGGGACGTGCTGATGCTGTGGCTCGCGCTGATTCACGGCGCGAACGGCATGCGCACCATCGTCAACGACTACGTGACGCACGCCGGCACGCGCCGTGTGCTGGTCTGGGCGCTCGGCCTCGCTGCCGCGTTCCTGATCGTGCTCGGCACGCTGGTCGTGTTCACGTTCGATCCGTGCATCGGCTTCGACCGCGACACCGCGTCCGACGTCATCATCGGAATCTGCGCCTAAGCGTTCGGGCGACCCCCGAGCATCGACCATCGAAAGCACACAGCGTGAGCACTGAGACCACCGCCAGCTACGTCAAGGACGGCGTCCACTACCACCAGTTCGACATCGTCATCGTGGGCGCCGGCGGCGCCGGCATGCGCGCCGCCATCGAGGCGGGCCCCGGGGCGAAGACAGCCGTCATCTCGAAGCTGTACCCCACCCGTTCGCACACCGGCGCGGCGCAGGGCGGCATGGCGGCGGCCCTCGCCAACGTCGAAGAGGACTCGTGGGAGTGGCACACCTTCGACACCGTCAAGGGCGGCGACTACCTCGTCGACCAGGACGCGGCCGAGATCCTCGCCAAGGAGGCCATCGACGCGGTCATCGACCTCGAGAACATGGGCCTGCCGTTCAACCGCACACCCGAGGGCAAGATCGACCAGCGCCGCTTCGGCGGTCACACGGCCGACCACGGCAAGACGCCCGTGCGCCGTGCCTGCTACGCCGCTGACCGCACCGGCCACATGATCCTGCAGACGCTGTTCCAGAACTGCGTCAAGCTCGGCATCAACTTCTTCAACGAGTTCTACGTGCTCGACCTGATCACCGTCGGCGACGGGAAAGACAAGCAGATCGCGGGCGTCGTCGCCTACGAGCTCGCCACGGGCGACCTGCACGTCTTCCAGTCGAAGGCCGTCATCTTCGCGACGGGCGGCTTCGGCAAGATCTTCAAGACGACCTCGAACGCACACACGCTCACCGGTGACGGCGTCGGCATCATCTGGCGCAAGGGCCTCCCGCTGGAGGACATGGAGTTCTTCCAGTTCCACCCGACCGGCCTCGCCGGGCTCGGCATCCTCCTCACCGAAGGCGCCCGCGGTGAGGGCGCGATCCTGCGCAACGTGAGCGGCGAGCGGTTCATGGAGCGCTACGCGCCGACCATCAAGGACCTCGCTCCCCGAGACATCGTCAGCCGTTGCATGGTGCAGGAGGTCGCGGAGGGCCGCGGCGCCGGTCCGCACCGCGACTACGTGCTTCTGGACTGCACCCACCTGGGTGCCGAGGTGCTCGAGACGAAGCTCCCCGACATCACCGAGTTCGCCCGCACGTACCTGGGCGTCGACCCGGTCGTCGAGCCGGTGCCCGTCATGCCGACCGCGCACTACGCGATGGGCGGCATCCCGACCAACAACGACGCGCAGGTGCTGAGCGACAACACGACGGTCGTCCCCGGGCTGTATGCCGCCGGTGAATGCGCGTGCGTCTCGGTGCACGGCTCGAACCGCCTCGGCACGAACTCGCTGCTCGACATCAACGTCTTCGGCAAGCGCGCCGGCCGCAACGCGGTCGCATACGTCCAGACCGCCGAGTTCGTGCCGCTCCCCGAGGACCCCGCGGCCGAGGTGCGCAACCTCATCGAGGGCCTCCGCAACAACCAGGGGACCGAGCGCATCGCCGTCCTTCGCAAGACGCTGCAGGACGAGATGGACCGCAAGGCCCAGGTGTTCCGCACCGACGAGTCGCTGAGCGAGGTGCTCCTCACGATCGAGGAGCTGCGCGAGCGGTACAAGAACGTCCACGTCGACGACAAGGGCAAGCGGTTCAACACCGACCTGCTCGAGGCCGTCGAGCTCGGCTTCCTCCTCGACATCGCCGAGGTCGTCGTCGTCACCGCGAAGAACCGCCAGGAGAGCCGCGGCGGCCACATGCGCGACGACTTCCCGAAGCGCGACGACGACAACTACATGCAGCACACCATGGCGTACCTGTCGGGCGACCCGCACTCGTCGAACGCCGAGGACCACATCCGCCTCGGCTGGAAGCCGGTCGTCTTCACGAAGAACGAAAAGGGCGAGTTGAACTACCCGCCGATGGAGAGGAAGTACTGATGGCGACCTCGGTCACCGACGTCATCGAGCGCACCGACGCCGACGCTCCCGCGAAGGCCGAGGAGGCCGCGAACGACACCGGCATCCAGTCGTTCCTCGTCACGTTCATCATCCGGCGCTTCGACCCCGAGGTCGACGAGGAGCCGCGCTGGGTCGACTACGACGTCGAGCTCTATTCGACGGACCGCGTGCTCGACGCCCTGCACAAGATCAAGTGGGAGGTCGACGGCTCGCTGACGTTCCGTCGCTCGTGCGCGCACGGCATCTGCGGCTCCGACGCGATGCGCATCAACGGCCGCAACCGGCTCGCGTGCAAGACGCTCATCAAGGACCTGGACATCTCGCAGCCGATCTACGTCGAGGCGATCAAGGGCCTGCCGCTCGAGAAGGACCTCGTCGTCGACATGGAGCCCTTCTTCGCGTCGTACCGCGAGGTGCAGCCGTTCCTCATCGCGAACTCGACGCCCGAGAAGGGCAAGGAGCGCATCCAGTCGATCGTCGACCGCGAGATCTTCGACGACACGACCAAGTGCATCCTCTGCGCCGCGTGCACGTCGTCGTGCCCGGTCTTCTGGACCGACGGCCAGTACTTCGGCCCGGCCGCGATCGTGAACGCGCACCGGTTCATCTTCGACTCGCGCGACGACGCGGGCGACGTGCGCCTCGACATCCTCAACGACAAGGAAGGCGTGTGGCGCTGCCGCACCACCTTCAACTGCACCGAGGCGTGCCCCCGCGGCATCGAGGTCACCAAGGCGATCGCCGAGGTCAAGCAGGCGGTCCTGCGCGGGCGTTCGTAACCCCGGTCCTCTTTTGACAGACGGATGCCGCATCGCTGGGCGATGCGGCATCCGTCTGTCGCTACTCTGAAAACGTGACGCACACTCCCCCGCCCGACGCCCGCGCGGCGGCGGACGCCGCGCAGCGTGAGGAGGAGTCGCTCCGCGAGCGCTGGGAGGCGACGGAGCACAGCCTGCGCCAACGATTCGATGCGCCGATCAGCCGTGCCACGCGACTCACCGAGGCCACGATGGCGTGGTTCCCGGTACGCGTGTGGCGGCATTTCCTCATCGAGAACGGGTTCCTCCTCGCGGCGGGCGTCAGCTACGTCGCACTCTTCGCGTGCTTCGCCGCGATCTACCTCGTCTTCGCGATCGCCGGCATCTGGCTGGGCGGCAGCCCCGAGGCGGTCCAGGCGCTCATCGACCTGATCAACGTCTACATCCCTGGTCTCATCGCCGATTCCGGCGGCATCGCCACGCCTGAGCAGGTGCAGGAGATCGCATCGCGGAACTCGGGCGTGCTCGGCTGGACGGGCCTCATCGCGCTCGGCGCCCTCATCTGGACCGCGATCGACTGGGTCACCTACTCGCGGCGCGCCGTGCGCGAGCTCTTCGCCATCCCCCCGGACCGACGCAGCTATTTCCTCCTCAAGGCCCGCGACTTCGTCGCGGCGCTGATCTTCGGCGCGGCGCTCATCCTCGGCGCGGCGCTCAGCACGGTCGGCACGTACGCCGTCGAGTGGATCTTGTCGCTCCTCGGGTGGAAAGACACCAGCGTCCTCACCGACATCAGTGTGAGCATCGGCTCGCTGCTCATCGGCTTCGCGGTGACCTCGACCGCGCTGGTCGGCCTCTTCCGCTTCCTCACGGGAACGAAGCTGCCGTGGCGGCGGATCTGGCCGGGCGCGATGCTCGGCGGCCTGGGCATCTCGGTGCTGCAGCTCGGTGCGGGCCTGCTCCTCAGTTACACGCCCTCGAACCCCCTGCTCGCGACTTTCGCCATCTTCATCGGGATGCTGCTGTGGTTCCGGCTGCTCGGGATCGTCATGCTGGTCGCCGCCGCGTGGATCGCCGTGGGGGCCAAGGACCACGACGTCGTGATGCTGCCGCCGACCGAGGCCGAGCGCGTCGCCGCCGAGCACGCGGCGCTGCTGGTCGCCGCGCGCGTCCGCCTGCGGACCGCTCAGGACGCACGGGACCAGGCGCCCTGGTACCGCGCGTGGATCGCCGACCGGGCGGTACGCGACGCCGAGGAGGAGCTGCGGCAAGTCGAGGCCGCGACGCCCGCCGTGCCGCAGCATCCGTCCCGTGTCGATGCGCCGCCGACCGCTCCGTCGCCGAACGGCAAGCCAGGCAGGTCCGAGAAGAGGAAGAAGGCGTCGAAGGGGAACGGTAGGCCGCCCGCTGGGCCCTGATGTGCGCGGCGGTGTCGGTGGCCACGGATAGTCTTGCCGTCGTGTCTCGCCGTGTTCGCATCGCCTCTGTCAACGTCAACGGTATCCGCGCGGCGACGCGCAAGGGCATGCTCGAGTGGCTCGACGCGGCCGACATCGACGTGATGGCCCTGCAGGAGGTGCGCGCGACCGAAGAAGAGCTGCGCGCCGCCCTGCCCGGCTGGGAGATCGTGAATGACGAGGCGCTCGCCAAGGGCCGCGCCGGGGTGGCCGTCGCGAGCCGCATCCCGTCCGTCGAGGTGCGCCGCGTACTCGGGCCGGCCGCCGAAGACGCGGTCGAGGTGCTCGACAGCGCCGGCCGCTGGATCGAGGCCGACTTCGACATCGACGGCGAGCGGCTGATCGTCGTGAGCGCCTACGTGCACACGGGTGAGGCCGACACGCCCAAGCAGGACGCGAAGTGGGCCTTCCTCGACGCGATGGAAGCACGGATGCCGCAGCTCAAGGCCGCATCCCCGCTCGCGCTCGTCATGGGCGACCTCAACGTCGGGCACCGCGAGTTCGACATCCGCAACTGGAAGGGCAACGTCAAGAAGGCCGGCTTCCTCCCTCGCGAGCGGGCGTACTTCGACCGCTTCTTCGGCGAGGAGGGCGCGGAGGTCGCCGGTGTCGACGGCTCGACCGGGCTCGGACTCGGCTGGGTCGACATCGGCCGTCGTTACCACGGTGACGTCGACGGACCCTACACGTGGTGGTCGATGCGCGGTCGCGCATTCGACAACGACAGCGGGTGGCGCATCGACTACCACCTCGCGACGCCCGAGCTCGGCGCCCGCGTGGCGGATTACCGCGTGGTGCGCGCGCCCTCGTGGGACACGCGCTGGAGCGACCACTCCCCCGTCGTCGCCGACTACTCGATCGGGCGCTGAGGCGCAGCATCCGCTCTATAGACTTTTCGGATGAGTAGATCGCGCCTGTACTCCGGCATGCAGCCCTCCGCCGACTCGCTTCAGATCGGCAACTACATCGGGGCTCTCATGCAGTGGCGCGACCTGCAGGAGTCGTACGACACGTTCTTCTCGGTGGTCGATCTGCACGCGATCACGGTCGCACAGGACCCCGAGCACCTGCGCGAGAAGACGCGCCGCACGGCCGCGCAGTACATCGCCGCCGGCATCGAGCCGTCGAAGTCGACGCTGTACGTGCAGTCGCACGTGCCGGCGCACGCCGAGCTGGCGTGGATCCTGTCGACGATCACGGGCTTCGGTGAGGCCGGGCGCATGACGCAGTTCAAGGACAAGTCCTCGCGCTACGGCTCGGAGGCGACATCGGTCGGGCTGTTCACGTACCCGGTGCTGATGGCCGCCGACATCCTGCTGTACCAGACCGACATCGTGCCGGTCGGCGACGACCAGAAGCAGCACGTCGAGCTGACCCGCGACCTCGCAGAGCGCTTCAACAGCCGCTTCGGCGAGGTGTTCCGTGTGCCGATGCCGGTCATCCAGCAAGAGACCGCCCGCATCTACGACCTGCAGAACCCCACCGCCAAGATGTCGAAGTCGGCGGAGTCGGAGGCGGGCGTGCTGTGGCTGCTCGACGACCCGGCTGTCTCGGCGAAGAAGATCATGCGCGCCGTGACCGACTCCGAGGGATCAGTGCGGTACGACCGCGAGGCCAAGCCCGGCGTGTCGAACCTGCTCGTGATCTACGCAGCGCTGACCGGCCGCCAGATCCCGTCCATCGAGGACGAGTACGCCGGCCGCGGCTACGGCGACTTCAAGAAGGGCCTCGCCGAGGTCGTCGTGAACGAGTTCGGCCCGGTGCGCTCGCGCGCGCTCGAGCTGCTCGCCGACCCCGCCGAGCTCGACCGCGTCCTCGCCGTCAACGCCGAGAAGGCGTCCCAGGTCGCCGAACGCACCCTCGCCGACGTCTACGACAAGGTCGGCCTCCTCCGCCGCGCCCGCTGACGCCGGACGGATGCTGCGGCCCCGAGCCGCAGCATCCGTCCCATGGCGTCCGGGCGGGGTCCTGCCCGCGACGTCCGGCCCGCGGCGTGCGGCCGGCCGGGTCTGGTCGGCGGCGTCCGGTCGGCCGCGTCCGGCCCGCGGCGTCCGGCCCGCGGCGACCGTTTGCAGGACGGATTTCCCGGCGCACCTGTAGACGGGCGGCTCTGGACCGTTTGGGCGCATTCGTCCTGCAAACGGTTGGAGTCAGGCCGATCGTAAGGAGAGCCGAACAGCCAGGAGCGAAGGCTCGATTGGGCTCAGGACTGGCGGCGGGAGTCGATCAGGCCCCGGAGAGCCGCGAAGACATCGTCGGCGCGGTACATGATGTCCGATGCGGGCAGGCGCAAGGTCGCGTAGCCGAGGGCGGCGAGCGCCATGTCGCGACGGTGGTCGCGCAGCTGCGCGGCCCAGTCTTCGTGGAACGGCTTGCCGTCCACTCGACCACGAGCCATCCGTCCAGCACGAGGTCGACCCGCCCGGTCTCAGCGAACTTGACTTGGAGCTGGATGTCGCAACCCAGGCGCCGCGCCATCAGCCGCACGAAGGTCTCCGGTCCGGACTCGGCACGAGCGTCGACGAAGCTCGCGAGCACCTGGAATCGGGCGGGGAGGGCGGCGAAGACGCGCGCGAGGTCGGCCTCGGCGATGAGTTTCTTGTTGAGCGCGCTGTCAAGTGTGGCAACTGCGGCCGTCGGGTTCTGGCATCGGATGGCGTGCGCGAGCGCGTCCAGTACGCCTGTCGCGCAAGCCCGGCCGCACTCATCCAGAAGATCCGTCCAGTGCAGCTTGACCCCACGACGCCGCAGCGCGGTGATCCGCTTGCGCCGATCGTGCGGGGATCGCAGCCTGCTCGCGGTCGGCCGTACGTGGACGTGCAGGTTGCGGTTCTCGAGTACGAAGACGCCGAGCACTGCAAGATACGACAGGCAGGTGAGCCGACCGCCCACCCTCACAGCGCGGACGAAGGCGTCCTCTGCACCGGGAAGCAGATATCGATCGCGCCGTACGTGCACGAGTCGACCCGTGCGCAGCGCCTCGACGATGGAGTTCCGTGTGTGCCCTTGCTCGAAGAGCTCGGCGCGCGTGAGGTAGTCCGGAGCCATTCCCAGAGCATCGCCGGGCGAGCCTGTCGGCTGGCTTCCGCTCCCGTGGATTGGTGGAGGACCGCCCTTCTGAGGCCGCTGGGGAGGACCCGCACACCGCCGCGCCCCACCGTTCTCAGGAGTACTTGGCTCACCGATGAACCGATCGCGCCCGAATCACGCGGCCAGCACCCTCCACACCGCGGGGTAATCCTGCAAACGGCCCTCATGAGGACTCGTAGGGTGGGCGGATGGAGCCCGTGACCCTGCGCACCGCGCGCCTCGAGCTGTCCGCACCGCGCGTCGAGGACGTCGACGCCATCTTCGCGGCGTGCCAGGACCCTGACATCCAGCGGTACACGCGGGTACCGTCGCCGTACGCGCGCGAGGACGCCGAGAAGTTCATCGTCGCGGTGGCAGAGCAGTGGGCGGGAGAGCTGCATCGCACGTGGGTGATCCGCGACGGCGCGACGCTCGTCGGCACGATCGGGTTCTACCGCCTCGACGGGCAGGGTGGCGGCGAGATCGGCTACTGGATCGCCCCGGATCAGCGCGGTGGTGGGCGTCTGCGCGAAGCGGCGACGGCTGTGATCGACTGGGCCTTCTCGCCCGAGGGCGCAGGCCTCACGCGCATCGAGTGGCGAGCCGTCGTGGGCAACGAGGCGTCGGCCCGCGTCGCCCGCGCCCTGGGCTTCCGCTTCGAGGGCACCCTGCGACAGGCGCTGGTGAGCGCCGCGCGCCGCGACGACGGCTGGATCGCCGGACTCCTGAAGACGGACGAACGGATGCCGCATCCCTGGCCCATCTTCGCGGACTGACGTCCCGTCCGCGTGTCGCCGCGGCATGGCAGGATGAGCGCATGCCCGAGATGCCCGAGGTGCAGGGGCTCGTCGACTTCCTCCGCGAGCGGCTCACCGGCGTGCAGATCACGCGGGCGACCGTCGCGAACATCGCCGCGCTGAAGACGTACGACCCGCCCATCGATGCCCTCCAGGGCCAGGAGATCACCGGCGCAGCGCGCCACGGAAAGTTCGTCGACCTCTCGACCACCGGCCCCCACCTGGTGTTCCACCTCGCAAAGGCCGGGTGGCTCCGCTGGTACGACGAGTTGCCGAAGACGATCATCCGCCCCGGCAAGACGCCCATCGCCCTGCGCGTCGCCCTGTCAGACGGCGCCGGGTTCGACCTCACCGAGGCCGGCACAAAGAAGTCTCTCGCCTACTACGTCGTGCGCGAGCCCGCCGATGTGCCCGGCATCGCGCGGCTCGGCCCCGACCCTCTCGACGCCTCCTTCACTCGCGACACCTTCGCCGAGCTGCTCGCGGGCCGTCGCACGCAGATCAAGGGCGTGCTGCGCGACCAGACGATCATCGCGGGAGTCGGCAACGCCTACTCCGACGAGATCCTGCACGCGGCGAAGATGTCGCCGTACGCGCTGGCCTCGTCGCTCTCCGACGACGACATCACGCGCCTGTTCGACGCGATGACGGTGACCCTGACGGATGCTGTCGCCGAGGCATCCGGCAAGCCACCGGCCGAGCTCAAGGACGCCAAACGCCGGGGCATGCAGGTGCACGGGCGCCGGGGCGAGAAATGCCCCGTCTGCGGTGACGAGGTGCGGAGCGTCTTCTTCGCCGACAACTCGCTCGAGTACTGCCCGACGTGTCAGACCGGCGGCAAGATCCTCGCCGACCGCCGCCTCTCGCGCCTGCTGAAGTAGCCGCGGTCAGCCGCCGGTCGTGCCCATGAGCAGCCGGGCGTCGTCGTCCACCCAGTCGAGCGACTTCGACACCGCCTTGCGCCACTGCCGGTAGCGGCGTTCGCGCTCGTCCACGGGCATCCGCGGCTCGAAGCGGACGTCCTCACGCCAGTGCGCTCGCAGCTCGTCGAGGTCGTTCCACACGCCGGTCGCGAGGCCGGCGGCGTACGCGGCGCCGAGCGCTGTCGTCTCCACGACCTTCGGGCGTACGACGGGGATGCCGAGGATGTCGGCCTGGAACTGCATCAGCAGGTCGTCGCGGGTCATTCCGCCGTCGACACGCAGCTCGTCGAGCGTGCGGCCGGTGTCGGCGACGACGGCGTCGATGACGTCGCGCGTCTGGAAAGCCGTCGACTCGAGCGCTGCACGCGCGATGTGCGCCTTGTTGACGTAGCGGGTGAGGCCGACGAGCGCGCCGCGTGCGTCCGGACGCCAGTAGGGCGCGAACAGTCCCGAGAACGCCGGCACGAAGTAGGCGCCGCCGTTGTCGTCGACGCTTGCGGCGAGCGTCTCGACGTCTTCGGAGCGCTGGATGATGCCGAGGTTGTCGCGCAGCCACTGCACGAGCGATCCGGTCACCGCGATCGAGCCCTCGAGCGCGTAGCGCGCCGGCTCATTCCCGATCCGGTACCCGACGGTGGTGATGAGACCGCTGCCGGAGCGCACGATCTCGGTGCCGGTGTTCACGAGGAGGAAGTTGCCGGTGCCGTAGGTGTTCTTCGACTCCCCCGCCTCGAAGGCCGCCTGGCCGAAGGTCGCCGCCTGCTGGTCGCCGAGGATCCCGGCGATCGGCACGCCGTCGAGCACCGACGGGAGCGAGGAGTGTCCCACCACCTCCGACGAGGAGCGGATCTCGGGCATCATCGCGCGCGGGATGCCCCACACCGCGAGCAGGTCGTCCGACCAGTCGAGGGTGCGCAGATCCATGAGCAGCGTGCGCGACGCGTTGGTGACGTCGGTGACGTGGATACCGCCGCGCGCGCCGCCCGTGAGGTTCCACACGACCCACGTGTCGGGGGTGCCGAACAGCAGCTCGCCCGCCTCGGCCGCAGCGCGCGCGCCGGCCACGTTGTCGAGGATCCACGCGACCTTCGAGGCCGAGAAGTACGTCGCCAGCGGAAGTCCGGTCGACTGGGCGAATCGGTCGGCCCCGCCCTCGCTGGCCAGCTCGTCGATGCGCGGCTGTGTGCGGGTGTCCTGCCACACGAGCGCGTTGTGCACGGGGCGCCCGGTGCGCTTCTCCCAGACGATCGCCGTCTCGCGCTGGTTCGTCACGCCGATCGCGGATACTTCGGACGCCGCGAGCCCGGCGCGAGAGAGACACGAGGCGATGACCCACTCGGTGTTGGTCCAGATCTCGACGGGGTCATGCTCGACACGGCCGGCCCGGGGGAAGATCTGCTCGTGCTCCCGCTGAGACACGGCGACCACGGCACCGGCGGCGTCGAACACGATGGCGCGCGTCGAGGTCGTGCCCTGGTCGATGGACAGCACGTGGTCGGACAACGAAAGTCTCCTTGCTCGGCGGACGACATCGCCCGCACGGGGTCGGCCGCGCGCCGAGCGCGCGTGCGGTCAGGCTATCGCGCGGCGGCGGGGATCCAGGACGGGTCCGCGGCGTGGATCCGGTCCAGCGCGCGCCCCACCTCGAGTGCGGTGCGTGCGGGGTCCCAGTCGAGCACGGGCGCGACCGCGTCGGCCGCGTCGGCGACCGCCTCCGGCGTCGCCTCGCCGATGAACGCGATGCTGGTGCGCCGCAGCAGGAGGTCGTCGAGATGCGTGACGTCCTCCGTGGCTGCGAGATGACGCAGCTCCCCCGAGCTGTAGCCAGGCAGGTGCTCGAGCAGCGCGTCGTCCGCGTCCTCCTCGATCGCATCGACGACGGCCGCGGCGACCGTGCCATAGCGGTCGAGCAGCGTCGCGACGCGAGCTGCCGGCACGGTTGCGGCGTGCGCCGAGATCCACTGCCGGCGCGCGCGCTCGGTCATGGGGTAGCCGCGGCCGCCGCCGATCGGCACTCCCCGGGTCGAGCTGCGGCGCGGCCGGGCCAGCAGCTGCAGGGCGCGGTCGGCGAGGTGCTCGGCCGAGGCGCGGAAGGTGGTCCATTTGCCGCCGATGAGGCTCAGGACCGTGGCATCCCCGCCGACCAGCGGTGCGGACTCGATCCGGTAGTCGCGCGAGACGAACCCCGGCGAGACGTCGTCATGGCCGGGGAGCGGCCGCACGCCGGCGAACCGGTAGACGATCTGAGACCGCTCGACCGGGATGTCCGGGAGCACCTGCCCGATGAGCTCGATGAAATAGTCGACCTCCGCCTCGGTGCACACGATCGGGTCGGCCATGTCGTGTTCGAGGTCGGTCGTGCCGACGAGGACGCGTCCCTTCAGCGGGTAGATGAGGACGATGCGCCCGTCCTCGTTCTCGAAGAACAGCTCCCGCCCGCCGGTCGCGGCGAGCAGCTCGGGGTGATCGAGGACTACGTGCGAGCCTTTGGTGCCGCCCATGTACCGGGTCGGGTCGCCGAGGGCGAGGTTGGTGAAGTCGGTCCACGGGCCACTGGCGTTCACGACGACGGATGCTGAGAACCGCGTCTCTTCGCCGGTCAAGGTGTCGCGCAGTACCACCCGCCCGCTGTCGACGCCGACGGCGGCGGCGTAGTTCGCGGCGCGGGCACGATCGCCGCCGGCGGCGCGGCCATCGCGCAGCACATCGATGGCGAGGCGCTCGGGGTCATGGAGGGATGCGTCCCAGTACGTCGCGGTGTACTTCACGTCGGGGTTCAGCCGCGGCAGCTGCGCGAGCGAGCGCTTGCGCCCGTGGAAGGTGTGCCGCGGCACCGTGCCCTTGCCCAATACGCCGCCGCCGCGCGAGAACGAGTCGTAGATGACGAGCCCGATCTTGATGAGCGCGGCCCCGCGCTCATGGTGCTTTCCGCCGCCGTGGCGGAGGAACCGCAGCGGGGCCGACAGCACCCCCGAGAACGTCGAGAAGATGGGGATGGTGGTCTGCAACGGCCTCACGAAGTGCGGGGCTGTGCGCAGCAGTGCGTTGCGCTCGGTAACGGCCTCGTGCACGAGACGGAACTCGCCGTTCTCGAGGTAGCGGATTCCGCCGTGGATCATGTGCGACGACGCCGCCGACGCGCCGCTCACGAAGTCGTCGCGCTCGACGAGAGCGACGTCCACCCCCTGCAGCGCGAGGTCGCGGAACGTCGCCAGACCGTTGATCCCGCCGCCGATGATGAGCACGTCGGCGTAGGGCCGCTCCGCGAGCGTCGTCCATCCTCGTTCCGCAGCCCGGGCCGTCATCGCATCCCCCATCGTCGTGCTGTCCGCATTCCCATCATGACATCGCTGGACGTCCTTGCAGGCGAGATGCACATACGTGCACGATGGAGCGATGGATCAGATCGGCGATGCCCGCACGATGCAGCGCGCGCTCACGGCGGCGCATCTGTACTACGTGCAGGATCGCACGATGGATGCGATCGCTCGTGAGCTCGGCACGTCGCGCTCGACGGTGTCACGGCTGCTCACCCACGCGCGCGCGACGGGGATCGTCGACATCCGCATCCGGTCTCCGTTCGCGGCTCCACAGCGCCTCGAGGAGCGGCTGGCCGAGCGCTTCGGCATCCTCGCCCAGGTGGTTCCCGCCCCTGACGACGCCACCGAGGTCGACCGGCTTCAGCGCGTCGCTGTCGCGGCCGCGCACGCGCTCGTCGACCTCGTCCAGGACGACATGACGGTGGGCGTCGCGTGGGGATCGACGACGGCAGCCGTGAGCCGTCACCTCGTCCCGAAATCGGTGCACGGAGCGACGTTCGTGCAGTTGAACGGCTCCGGCAACACCCACTCGACGGGCCTGCTCTACGCGAGTGAGATCCTCAGCCGATTCGCCGCCGCCTACGACGGCAGCGCGCAGCAGTTCCCCGTTCCGGCGTTCTTCGACGACCCCGCCACGAAGGACGCGATGTGGCGCGAGCGCAGCACGCGGCGCATCCTCGACATGCTGCACACCATGGATCTCGTGCTGTTCAGCACCGGCTCCGCCGGGTCGCGCGTGCCGAGCCACGTCTACAGCGGCGGCTACCTCGAGCCCGCCGAGCTCGATCAGCTCGCCGAGGAGGGCGTCGTCGGCGACGTGGCCACGGTGTTCTACCGCGCCGACGGCTCGAGCGACGGCATCGCCCTGAACGACCGCGCCACCGGACCCAGCCTCGACCTGCTGCGCGGCATCCCCCGGCGCGTCTGCATCGTGTCGGGGGTGTCGAAGCTGGCGAGTCTGAAGGGCGCGCTCGCGGCGCGCATCGCAACGGACCTGATCGTCGACGAGGCCACCGCGCGAGCACTCGTGGAGTGAGGTCCGGGCGACCCCGGTGCGCGCGCCGCTTCATGCGAAGACATGGAATGAATGGACGGATGCCGCGTTGACTACACTCGAGAGCAGCAACGTGCTCCGGGGTCGGTGTGAATCCGAACCGGCGGTGACAGTCCGCGAGCCAAGGCATCAGCATCCGTTCGGATGCCGCCACGGCCGATCCGGTGGAATTCCGGAACCGACGGTGATGCGACAGGTTTCTTCAGGGAGGCCGGTCGCTAGTCCGGATGGGAGGCAGCACCAAGGCGTCGCCATGCGCGCCCTCGCTTGCCAGTGCCCCGGGGCGTCGAGATCGACGAGACGAGGGGCCGGATGGCGAGCACAGCGGAACACGACGCGATGCGTCGGGCGCTGGCGATCGCACGCCGCGGCCCCCGCGGCGTGAACCCACAGGTCGGCGCCCTGCTCCTCTCCCCGAACGGCGAGGTCCTCGCCGAGGGCTGGCACCGTGGTGCCGGCACCGCGCACGCCGAGGTAGACGCGCTGTCGAGGCTCGGGCCGGGGGCCGCGCGCGGTGCGACCGCGATCGTGACCCTCGAGCCGTGCAACCACACCGGTCGCACCGGCCCCTGCTCCGAAGCGCTCATCGCCGCCGGCGTCACGCGCGTGGTCTACGCGATCGCGGATCCCGGCGACAACTCCTCCGGTGGCGGCACGCGGCTGCGCGCGGCCGGCGTCGACGTCGAGGCCGGCCTGCTCGCCGACGAGGCAACCGAGCTGCTCGACTCGTGGCTCACGGTCCAGCGCCTCGGCCGTCCGCACGTCACTGTCAAGTGGGCCCAGAGCCTCGACGGCCGGGCCGCCGCATCCGACGGCAGCAGCAAGTGGATCACCGGCGCGCAGGCCCGGGCCGATGTCCACCGTCGCCGCGCCGAGGCCGACGCCATCGTCGCCGGCACCGGCACGGTGCTCGCCGACGACCCGGCGCTGACCGCCCGCGCCGAGGACGGCTCGCTGCTGCCTCACCAGCCCGTTCCCGTCGTCGTCGGCGCCCGCACCGTGCCCGATGCGGCGGCCGTCCGTCACCATCCCCGCGACTTCCTCCAGTACGCGGGCGACGATGCCTCGGGCGGGCTCTCCGCCATGCTGGAGGATCTGCGCCACCGCGGCGTCCAGCGCGTGTTCGTCGAGGGCGGCCCTGCCGTCGCGGCGTCGTTCCTGCGCGAGCGCCTCGCCGACGAACTGCTCGTGTACGTCGCACCTGTGCTGCTCGGCGGCGACCGGCTCGCAGTGCAAGACATCGGGGTGACCACCATCGGCCAGGCGCGACGCCTGGCCGTGGCATCCGTCATCCCTCTCGGCGATGATCTCCTGTTCGTCGCCCAGCCCGCTTCGGAAGGAGACGCCTGATGTTCACCGGAATCATCGAGGAGATCGGCGAGGTCACCGCTGTCGAGCCGTCGGGAGACGGCGTGCGCGTGACGGTGCGCGGACCGAAGGCCGTGTCGGATGCCGCGCACGGCGACTCCATCTCCGTCAGCGGCGTGTGCCTCACCGTCGTCGAGCAGGGCCCCGACTGGTTCACCGCCGACGTCATGAAGCAGACGCTCGACATGTCCACGCTCGAGGGCGTCGCTGCCGGTCGCGCGGTCAACCTCGAGCGCGCGACGGCCGCGCACGGCCGCCTCGGCGGGCACATCGTGCAGGGCCACATCGACGGAACGGGCGAGGTGCTCGAGGTCCGCCCGGGCGTCGAGTGGCAGGTGCTGCGCATCTCCGTTCCCGGCGAGCTCGCCCCGCTCGTCGTCGACAAGGGCTCGATCGCCGTCGACGGGGTATCGCTCACCGTGAGCGGTGCGAGCGCCGCCGCCCCCGGCGACGGCTGGTTCGAGGTCTCGCTCATCCCGGAGACGCTCGCCGCCACGACGCTCGGTGCCCGCGTGCCGGGCGACCGCGTCAACCTCGAGACCGACATCCTGGCGCGCCACGTGCAGCGATTGCTCTCGTTCTCGTCCTCGGCACCGGCCGCACCCGCCCTCCGCGAGGCCGCATCCACGGCACCCGCCGGAGCGAACCCCGAACTCCCCGCGGACGCGTCCGCATCCACGGAAGGAGGCTCGAAATGAGCCTTGCCACCATCCCCGAGGCCCTGGAGGCACTGCGCGCCGGCCGGCCCGTCATCGTCGCAGACGATGAGAACCGCGAGAACGAGGGTGACGTCATCCTCTCGGCTCAGCTCGCCACCCCCGAGTGGGTCGCGTGGACGGTCCGCTGGACGAGCGGCTTCCTGTGCGCACCGATGCCCGCCGACTGGGCCGACCGCCTCGACCTGCCTCCCATGGTCGAGAACAACGAGGATGCCCGCGGCACCGCGTACACGGTGAGCGTGGATGCCGCCGACCGCGTCTCGACGGGAATCAGCGCCTCCGACCGCGCCCACACGCTCAACGTGCTGGCGAATCCGGAGTCGACGCCCACCAGCGTGATCCGTCCCGGCCACATCCTGCCGCTGCGCGCGGTGGACGGCGGCGTGCGCGAGCGCGCCGGCCACACCGAGGCGGCCGTCGAGCTCATGAAGCTCGCCGATCTCGCACCGGTGGGCGTCATCGGCGAGGTCGTCGCCGATGACGGCAGCATGATGCGCCTGCCCGGGCTGCAGGAGCTGGGCGGCGAGTACGACATCCCCGTCATCACGATCGAGCAGCTCACCGGCTACCTCGACGAGCACGTGCCTTGCGACCCTGCGGTCCGGGGGGCGCACAAGCGGCGCGTGAGCCTGCGCGCCGAGGCGCACGTGCCGACCTCGCACGGCGAGTTCCGGTTCCTCGCCTACAAGGACCGCGTCACCGGCACCGATCACATCGCGGTCGTGTCGGGCGAGCTCTCCGACGCACCGCTCGTGCGCGTGCACTCCGAGTGCCTGACGGGCGAGGCGTTCGGCTCGCTCAAGTGCGAATGCGGCCCGCAGCTCGAGGCCGCGCTGGACGCGATCGAGCAGGACGGCGGCGTGGTCATCTACATGCGTGGCCACGAGGGCCGCGGGATCGGCCTCATCAACAAGCTGCGCGCCTACTCGCTGCAGGAGCGCGGCCTCGACACCGTCGACGCGAACCTGGCGCTGGGCCTGCCCGCGGACGCGCGCGACTACGCGGCGGCCGCCGGCATCCTCGCGGACCTGGGCATCGAGAAGGTGCGCCTGCTGACCAACAACACCGACAAGGTGAAGCAGCTGCGCGAGCTGGGCCTCGACATCGTCGAGCAGGTGCCGCTGCTGGTCGGCGTCGGCCCGAACAACCACCAGTACCTCGAGACGAAGCGCGACCGCATGGGGCACCTCATCGCGGAAGAAGACCTGGCCGAAGCGCTGGCCCAAATGCACGAAGGAGCAGAACGATGAGCGGCAAGGGCGCGCCCGAGGCGACCGCACCCGTCGACGGCACGGGACTGGACGTGGTCGTCGTCGCGGGCACCTGGCACCAGGCGATCACCGACGGTCTCATCGCCGGTGCCGCGCGCGCCGCAGATGCCGCCGGAGCCTCGCACCGCCTCGTCCGCGTGCCCGGTTCGTTCGAGCTTCCCGTGGTGGCGAAGGCGGCGCTGGAGGCCGGAGCCGACGCAGTCGTGGCGCTGGGCGTCATCATCCGCGGGGGCACGCCGCACTTCGAGTTCGTCTCGAACGCGGCGACCGACGGCCTGACCCGCGTCGCACTCGACACCGGCAAGCCTGTCGGTTTCGGCGTGCTGACGCTCGACGACGAGGCGCAGGGCATCGCCCGCGCGGGCCTCGAGGGCTCGGTCGAAGACAAGGGCTTCGAGGCGGCGGACGCGGCCATCCGCACCGCGGTGGTGCTGCGCGACCTGCGCCCCTGACCCGGGGATCGCGGCCTGGCGCCGAGGGAACCTTCAGCTAGACTGATGGCATGGAAATCCTCCGCCACATCGTCGTGCTCGTCCACCTCGTGGGCTTCGCCATCCTCTTCGGCGCCTGGGTCGTCGAAGCGGTGAACGGAAAGCACCAGGTCACGCGCCTCATGAACTGGGGCCTCGCGATCGCCGGTCTCGCCGGCCTCATCCTCGCCGCCCCGTGGGGCATCGAGTACGAGCTGAACTACGTGAAGATCGGCGTGAAGCTCGTCATCCTCGTCATCATCGGCGCCCTCCTCGGCATCGGCGCCGGCCGTCAGCGCAAGACCGGCTCGGTGCCCGGCGCCATCTTCTGGTCGATCGGCGTGCTGACCTTCGCGAACGCCGCCATCGCGGTGCTCTGGCGCTGACCGACGGACACGTGAGACGGATGCTGCGGCCCTGGGCCGCAGCATCCGTTCTCCGTCTCCGGATCCGGGACGCAATCCCGGGACTAGGCTGAATCTTCGTGTCGGGCGACAACGCTCGACCCACGGTGACCCAGTGCAGTGCCGCCCGGCGCGTGACCCTGCGCCTTGCGGCCGCCCACCGCCGCATCCCATCCGGATGCCCCGCTCCGCGCATGCCCAGGTGAATATGTCCTCCCCCAGCACGACTGCCGCGACCACCGCGGTACCCGCAAACCCCCGCTCCCGCGTCATCCTCGCGAGCCTCGTCGGCACGACGATCGAGTTCTACGACTTCTACGTCTACGCGACCGCCGCCGTCCTCGTCTTCCCCATCCTCTTCTTCCCGACCGGCAACGACACCACATCGCTGCTGCTGTCGTTCAGCGTCTTCGGCGCCGCGATGATCGCCCGCCCCCTCGGCGCGATCGTGTTCGGCCACTTCGGCGACCGGTTCGGCCGCAAGGCGACCCTGGTCGCGTCTCTCCTCACGATGGGTGTCGCGACCTTCCTCATCGGGTGCCTCCCGACCTTCAACGAGATCGGCGTCTGGGCGGCCGTGCTGCTGCTCGTGCTGCGCCTCGCGCAGGGCTTCGCCCTCGGTGGTGAGTGGTCGGGCGCGGCGCTCGTGGCGACCGAGAACGCGCCGAAGGGCAAGCGCGCCTGGTACGGCACGTTCCCGCAGCTCGGCGCCCCGCTCGGCTTCATCATCGCCAACTCGGTCTTCCTGGCGATCAACTACCTGCTCCCCCACCCCGACGGTGCAGGCCAGCGCTCCGCCGAATTCCTCGCGTGGGGGTGGCGCGTGCCGTTCCTGTTCTCGGCCGTCATGGTGATCATAGGCCTGTGGGTGCGCCTGCGCCTCGTCGAGTCCGAGACGTTCGTCAAGGCCGAGGAGAAGGGCGCGATCCGCAAGTTCCCGCTCGGCACCGTCATCCGCCACCACTGGTGGCACCTGATCCTCGGCACGTTCATCATGCTGGCGACCTACGTGCTGTTCTATCTGATGACGAACTTCACGCTGTCGTACGGCACGAAGGCCGCTGACCTCGAGGTCGCGTCCGCGGCGGCGCAGAAGGCGGCAGAGGCCGCGGGCGCCACGTTCGACCCGGCAGCGTTCGCCGCGCAGTTCTACCCGGGCCTCGGGTTCGGCTACACCGACTTCGTGCTGATGCAGATCATCGGCGTCGTGTTCTTCGGCATCTTCACGCTGCTGTCGGGCCCGATCGCCGACGCGATCGGCCGCCGCCGCCTGCTGCTGTGGGTGACGGGCCTCATCATCGTGTTCGGCCTCACGTTCAACCTGTTCCTGTCGCCGCAGCTCGACCCGAAGTTCACCGGTGCGCTGACGCAGGCGTTCCTCATCTTCGGGTTCATGCTGATGGGCTCGACGTTCGGCCCGATGGGCGCCGTGCTGCCGGAGCTCTTCCCGACGAACGTCCGCTACTCCGGCTCGGCCATCTCGTACAACGTGTCGTCGATCCTCGGCGCCGCGCTGGCCCCCATCGTCGCGGTGGCGCTGTGGGCCGGCGCCGACGGAAGCCCCTGGCTCGTCGGCGTCTACCTCTCGGCGATGGGCGTGCTGACCTTCATCGCCCTGCTCCTCTCGCCCGAGACGAAGGACGTCGACTACGACGCCGACCTGGGCGTCGGAGCCACCGGCTCGCTCTGACCCGGCTCGCGCAGAACGACGGATGCCTCGACCCGGCCGGTCGAGGCATCCGTCGTCTTCGCGCAGACCACCCCTTCTGACGGGGACCGCCCGCCATGGTGCGACGACCGCGGATTCGGCGAGAAGGGGTGATCTGGGCGACAGACATCTTCAGGCGCTGCGGAGCGGTGGGTCAGGACGGGTCGGCACTGTCGCGCAATGCGCGATCACGGGCGAGCTGAGCCTCTCGCCGGGCGGCGCCACGCTGCCGCAGGGTGTCACGGTCCGCCGCGCGCTCCGACTCTTCGCGCTCCCGCTGCGTACCCCCGAAGTGCGCCGACGCGAGGAGCATCGCCGTCAGGACGAGCGCGAGCGCGCGGGCGATCCAGAGCAGCGTCTCGGACTCGACCGTGTACCCGAACGGGATTCCGAGCAGCGCGAACAGGACCGGCAGAGCACCCGCGCGACCGGGCGGCAGGTCATCGAGCGCGAAGGCGCCGACGAACACGAACGTGGTGAGCAGCGCGCCGGCGGTTCCCCAGAACAGCAGCCAGCCGCCGCCGGGCTTGCCGGTCAGAAGACGCAGGACGCCGCGCCCGAGCGCCTCGAGCGGCAAGAGGAAGAGGAACAGCGACAGGAAGCCCAGGAGCGCCGCGAGGTAGGCGAACACGAGGAACCACAGCACATCGACGAAGGGCGGCCAGTTCGCGCCGGTGCCATCGGAGAGCAGCCCGGGGGTGATGACCGCCGTCATCGCTGCGGGGAGGTACCAGATCAGCCTCGTCCGGGCGTCGCGCCCATCGCCGGTTCGAGCCCACCAGATGCGGATGTACACGGCGACGAGCACCATCAGGACCCCGAAGGCGCCCACGATCTCACCCAGGCTGTCATCCCACGGCATGCTGCCGAACCCGATCGAGACGACGAGGGCCGACGCGATGCCGATCGCGCAGAGGACGAGTTCGACGACCAGCACGGGATCAGTCGAGGAACAGCGCGCGGAGACGCTTCGTGGTGAAGACCAGACCGATCGCGATCATCACGACGTAGTAGAGGACGTGCCACCACATCTCGGGGGTGAGGATGCCGGTGGTGAGTCCGCGGACGAGCTCGACGCCGTGCCAGAGCGGGAAGGCCATGATGATGTGCTGGATCCACTCGGGGTAGATCGTGATCGGGTAGAGCGTCGCCGAGAACAGGAACATCGGCAGCAGCACGAAGTTGATCCAGTCCATCTGCTGGAAGGTCTTCATGTAGCTCGTGACCGCCATGCCGAGGCTCGCGAACCCGAAGGCGATGAGCAGGACCGCCGGAAGCGCCAGGATCGCGGTCCACGCCAGGTTGAGGCCGAGGATCTGCATGATGATCATGAAGCCGGTCGCGTACAGCAGGCCGCGCAGCAGCGCGTAGAGGATCTCGCCCAGGGCGACATCGAGCGGGCCCAGCGACGTCGCGAGCATGCCCTCGTAGAGCTTGCCGTAGTTGAGCTTGAAGAAGACGTTCCACGTCGAGTCGTAGATCGCGCCGTTCATCGCCGAGACGGCGAGGAGCGCCGGGGCGATGAAGGCCGCGTACGGCACCTCGACGCCGCTCGACGTCTGCACGTCGCCGATGAGTGCGCCGAGGCCGATGCCCATCGAGGCGAGATAGAACACAGGCTCGAAGAAGCCCGACAGCACGACGGCCCAGCTCGACGAGCGCGCGGCGATGAGGCCGCGCTGCACGACCGACTGCGGGTTGCCCGCCCACAGCGCGCGCACCCCGCCGGCGCGGATCGCGCTGGTCTCGGTTCCGGTCGCGACGGTCATGCGCCGAGCCTTGTCTGGAAGATGCGGCGGCCGATCAGGTACCCGCCGATCGAGAGCAGGAGCAGGTAGCCGACGTGCACGACGATCGCGAACGGATCCATCGGAAGGCTGTAGGTGGCGACGCGGCCGAGCTCGGTCGCGTGCCACAGCGGCGACACCCAGCCGATCCACTGCAGCCACAGCGGCAGCGTGTCGAGCGGGTAGAAGGTGCCCGAGAACAGGAACATCGGCATGAAGATGAAGCGCTGAACGAGGGCGACCTGCCCCTTGTCGTCGGTGATCGACGCAGCGTAGGCCATGTACGGGATGCCGAAGGCGAGGCCGGCGAGCAGGCCGATCGGAATGGTGAGCCATCCCGTCTGCGGGTCGGGAACCGCCTGGAACAGCCACAGGAACAGGCAGTACGCGACCGTGACGACCATGATCCGCGCCGACGCGCCGGCGATGACGCCACCGGCGATCTGCCCCGGCGACAGCCCGGTCGCGCTGAACCCGAAGAAGTACCGCCGCCACTTGAACCCCGCCATGACCGGGTACGAGAACTCCTCCGACGCGACGGAGATCGCGGCCGTCATCAGCAGCGCCGGCGCCACGAACACGAGGTACGAGACCTCGACGCCGTTCTGCGTGATCGGGGCGTCGATGAGGGCGGCGAGACCGACGGCGAGCCCCAGGAGATAGAGGATCGGCTGGCCGAGCGCCCCGACGATGATGGTCCAGCCGTACGCGCGCATCGCGCGCAGCATGTGCTCGGTGACGTACCAGGTGCCCAGGGCGCGGGGCTTGCGGCCCCAGCGCATCGCCTCTTCGCGCAGCTCGTCGAGCGTCGGCTGCACGCGTGTCGGGGCGCCTTCGGAGGGGAGGCTCATTCGATCAGCGACCTTCCGGTGAGCCGGAGGAAGACGTCCTCGAGGCTCGAGCGGCGCACGAGCGAGGTCAGCGGCGTGAGTCCACGATGCGTCACGGTCTCGAGTGCTGCTTCGCCGTCGCTCGCGTAGACGAGGATGCGGTCGGGCAGCACCTCGACACGGTCGCCGATGCCCTCGAGCTGCGGGGCGACCTGCTCGTTGCGGTCCGAGCCGAAGCGCACCTCGAGCACCTCTCGGCTGGAGTGCTCGCGGATGAGCGAGGCCGGCGTGCCCTCGGCCATGATGCGGCCCTTGTCGACGACGATGAGCCGATCGCAGAGCTGCTCGGCCTCGTCCATGTAGTGCGTGGTGAGCACGAGCGTCGTGCCACGCTCCTTGAGACGGAACAGGCGGTCCCACAGCACATGGCGGGCCTGCGGGTCGAGGCCGGTGGTCGGCTCGTCGAGCAGCAGGATGCGGGGATCGTTGATGAGTCCGCGCGCGATCGTGAGCCGCCGCTTCATGCCGCCCGAGAGCTGCTCGACCTTGCTCTTCGCCTTGTCTTCGAGCTGGGCGAACGCGAGCAGCTCGTCGGCCTTCTGGTGGCACACCTTGCCGGGCAGGCCGAAGTAGCGGCCGTAGATATAGAGGTTCTCGCGCGCGTTGAGCTCGCCGTCGAGGTTGTCCTGCTGGGGCACGACGCCCAGCCGCGACCGGATCTCGGGGCCATAGCGATCGGGGTCGAGCCCGAGGATCTCGAGCTGACCCGACGTACGCGTGGAGACCGCGCCCACCATCTTCATCGTCGTGGACTTGCCCGCACCGTTCGGGCCCAGCAGGCCGAACGACTCTCCTGGCGCCACCTCGAACGACAGGCCGTCGACGGCGAGGAAATCCGGCTTCCCTTTGACTTTGTAGGCCTTGACGAGGTTCTCGGCGGTGATCACGGGGGCGGGCACCGGACTACCCTAACGCCCTGCTCCGACACCGCCCAGTGGCCAGGACGAACGCGCATCCGTCAACGTGAGTTGACACCCCTCCGGCCGTCAACTACGGTTGACACGGATGCCGCGGCCCGCGGCATCCGTCTCCAGAACGAGAGGCTGCGCGATGAGCGGCGACGAACTGACCACCCTCATCGGGGCGGCAGGCGGTCGCGAGCCGATCGCGGAGCTGCACCGCCTCGCCGAGGTGCGCCGCGAGCTCGCACGCGCCGAGGAGATCCAGGTGCGCAGGGCCCGCAACCTGGGCTTCTCATGGCAGGCGATCGCGAGCGCCCTGGGCGTGAGCAGACAGGCCGTCCACAAGAAGTACGGTCGAAGGTAAGCCCCCTTCACGAACGAGGTACACCCATGCCCTCCGCCGATCTCGACGATGCCCCCGCCGCTTCCCGCGCGGCGCCCCCGGTCTCCCGCGCCCGCCGCGGGCGGCGCGGCAAGGCGGAGGAGGGGCCGCGCGCGACCTTCTCGCAGCTGCTCCCCTACCTGTTCGAGCACAAGCGCACGCTCGCCGTCGTGGTGGTGCTCAGCATCCTCAGCGCGGGCGCGTCGCTCATCCAGCCGCTGCTCGTCGGCCAGGTCATCAAGCGCGTGCAGGCAGAGCTCGACCTCGGCCTGCTCGTCTGGGCGCTCGTCGGGTTCGTCGTGCTGGCCTCGCTCATCTCGGGATGGCAGCACTACCTGCTGCAGCGCACCGGCACCGCCGTGGTGTACTCGAGCCGGCGCCGGCTGATCGCACGCATCCTGCACCTGCCCATCAGCGAGTTCGACGCGCGCCGCACCGGCGACCTCGTCTCGCGCGTCGGCAGCGACACGACCCTCCTGTACGCGGCCCTCACCCAAGGTCTCGCGGACTCCGTCGGCAACGCCCTGCTGTTCGCAGGCGCACTCGTCGCGATGGCCATCATCGACCCGCTCCTGCTCGCGATCATCGTGCTCGTCATCGGCATCTCGGTGCTGGGCGTCGTCGCCCTCAGCGGTCGCATCCGCACCGCGTCGACCGAGCAGCAGGAGAAAGTAGGCGCCCTCGCTTCGGGCGTCGAGCGCGCCGTCGGCTCCATCCGCACCGTCCGGGCCTCCGGGGCGACAGCCCGCGAGGTCGCCTCCGTGACCGCGCAGGCGACGGAGGCATACACCGTCGGCGTGCGCATCGCGAAGGTCTCGGCACTCGTGGTGCCGATCGCCGGCATCGCGCTGCAGGTGTCACTGCTGGTGGTCATCGGACTGGGCGGCTTCCGCGTCGCGACGGGCGCGCTGTCGATCGCGAGCCTCGTGACCTTCATCATGTTCCTCTTCATGCTGATCGCCCCGCTCGGCTCGTTCTTCGGTGCGATCACGTCGGTGAACCAGGCGCTCGGCGCCCTCGGCCGCATTCAGGAGGTGCTCGACCTGCCGGCCGAGTCGCAGGACGACGCCGCCATCGCCGCGCGCGCCGTGAAAGCATCGACGCCGGCGGCGCGCGAGCCCGCCGCGATCGAGTTCCGCGACGTCCGGTTCCGCTACCCCGAGAACGTCGTGGCCGCGCGGCGCAAGGCAGAGTCCGAAGCGCTGGCCGTGCTCGAGAGCGCGCACGTCGACACGTCGACGATCGTGCTCGGCGACGGGGCGGGCGAGACAGGCCCCGACGGAGCGGCGGATGCCCCAGCATCCGTCTCCGCCGATCCCGAGGTGCTGCGGGGCGTGTCGTTCTCCGTCCCGCGCGGGGCGCGGGTCGCGCTGGTCGGCCCGTCGGGCGCGGGCAAGAGCACCACCCTCGCCCTCATCGAGCGCTTCTACGACCCGACCGACGGGACGATCCTGCTCGACGGCACGGACGTGAGAGCGCTCGACCGCGATGACCTGCGCGCGCAGCTCGGGTACGTCGAACAGGACGCCCCGACCCTGGCCGGAACCATCGGCGACAACCTGCGGCTGGCCTCGCCCGAGGCATCCGATGAGGAGTGCGAGGCTGTGCTCCGCGCGGTCAACCTCGGTGAGGTGCTCGACCGCAACCCGCTCGGCGTCGACGCGCCGGTCGGCGAGTCGGGCGTGATGCTCTCGGGCGGCGAGCGTCAGCGTCTCGCGATCGCGCGGGCGCTGCTGGCCGCTCCCCCGATCCTGCTGCTCGACGAGTCGACGTCGTCGCTCGACGGGCTGAACGAGCAGCGCATGCGCGAGGCGATCGACGCGGTCGCGGCCGGGCGCACGCTCCTCGTGATCGCGCACCGCCTGTCGACCGTCGTCGACAGCGACCACATCGTGGTCATGGAGCACGGCCGGGTCGTCGGCCAGGGCACGCACTCCGAGCTCGTACAGACCACGCCGCTGTATCGCGATCTCGCGAAGCACCAGCTGCTCGTCTGAGCGGGCGGGGCGACAGGCCCCGCATCGCGGACCGCGTCGGAGATTCAGGAGAAATACCGCCGCGGGGCGGCCTAAGGCTGCGCTGGGACGCATCCTTCCTGAGTTCTCAACGGCCAGCGGCCCCACCGCGAACAGGCGCCCGGCCCCTCTGCCAAGAAGAGGGCCGGGCGCCGGTCGGTGCGACGGTCACGTCGCGCGGAAGCGGATGCCGCGACCCCTGCACAGGCGGGGCCGGGGCATCCGGTCTGGCTCAGGCGCGCTGCAGGCGGTACCGGAGCGCGGCGAGCTCGGCCCAGAGGGGGGCGGGCACGCGACCGTCGAAGGTGCGGTAGAACTCCTCGGTGAGGTCGGCCTCGCGCAGCCACGACTGCGGGTCGATGGCGAACAGCTCGTCGAGGTCGGTCTGCGACACCTCGATGCCGTCGAGGTCGAGGTCCTCGGCGTTCGGCAGGCGGCCGATCGGGCTCTCGATGGCGCCGACCTCGCCCTCGATGCGGCGGATGATCCAGTCGATGACGCGCGAGTTGTCGCCGAAGCCCGGCCACAGGAACCGGCCGTCCGTGCCCTTGCGGAACCAGTTGACCTGGAACACGCGCGGGGCGCGGTCGAAGCGCAGCTGCTGGCCGACCTTCAGCCAGTGGCCGAAGTAGTCGGCCATGTTGTATCCGCAGAACGGCAGCATCGCGAACGGGTCGCGGCGCAGTTCGCCGACCGTGCCCTCTGCCGCGGCGGTGCGCTCACTCGACACGTTCGAGCCCATGAAGACACCGTGCGTCCAGTCGGTGGCCTCGACCACGAGCGGGACGTTGGTGGCGCGGCGGCCGCCGAACAGGATCGCGTCCAGCGGCACGCCCTGCGGCGCGTCCCAGTCATCGGCGATCTGCGGGCACTGGGCCGCGGCGACGGTGAAGCGCGAGTTCGGGTGGGCGGCGGGACGACCGGATGCCGGGGTCCAGGGGTTGCCCTCCCAGTCGGTGAGCTGCGCCGGCGGCTCGTCGGTGAGGCCCTCCCACCACACGTCGCCGTCCGGGCGCAGCGCCACGTTCGTGAAGATCGTGTTGCCCCACAGCGTCTCGACCGCGGTGACGTTGGTCGACTCGCCCGTTCCCGGTGCGACGCCGAAGAAGCCGGCCTCGGGGTTGATGGCCCACAGTCGCCCGTCCTCGCCGGGACGCAGCCACGCGATGTCGTCGCCCAGGGTCTCGACGCGCCAGCCCGGGATCGTGGGGCGGAGCATGGCGAGGTTCGTCTTGCCGCACGCCGACGGGAACGCCGCCGCGAGGTGGTATGCCCGGCCGGCCGGGTCGATGACGCGGATGAGGAGCATGTGCTCGGCGAGCCAGCCCTCGTCGCGACCGATGACCGAGGCGATGCGCAGCGCGAAGCACTTCTTCGCGAGGATCGCGTTGCCGCCGTAGCCGGAGCCGTACGACCACACCTCGAGCGTGTCGGGGAAGTGCACGATGTACTTCTCGTCGTTGCACGGCCACGCCACGTCGGCCTGGCCCGGCTGCAGCGGGGCGCCGACCGAGTGCACGGTCTTGACCCATGGCGCGCCGCCGGCGATCTGCCGCAGCACCTCGGTGCCGACCCGGGTCATGATGCCGATCGACGTGACGGCGTAGGCGCTGTCGGTGATCTGGACGCCGATGTGCGACAGCGGGCCGCCGACCGGCCCCATCGAGAACGGCACGACGTACATCGTGCGGCCCTTCATCGACCCCTCGAACAGCGGCGTGATGGTGGCGCGGATCTCATCGGGCGCGACCCAGTTGTTGGTGGGGCCGGCGTCCTCCTCGCGCTCGGACGCGATGAACGTGCGCGCCTCGGTGCGCGCAACGTCGCTCGGGTGCGAACGGGCCAGGTACGAACCCGGACGCCACTCCGGATTGAGCTTGATGAGCTTGCCCTCGTCGACCATCTCGCGAAGCAGCGCGTCGTTCTCGGCACGCGACCCATCGACCCAATGCACCCGCGCCGGCTGCGTCAACGCGGCGATCTCGTCGACCCATGCGCGCAGCGCGGCCATGCCCTCGCCCTGAACGGTCGGCGCCTCGCCATACGTCCGGGTGAGGGTGGGACGGGCAGATGTGGAGCCTTCGGTTCGGGTGAAGATGTCGGCAAGGGCCATGGTGTCGCTCCTCGTTGATGCAGATTCGTGCTCTTCCTCTACTTTCGGGTGTAACAGAGAGCTCTTCCCACGAAATCTTGTGTCAAGAGTTGCAATTCTTTCGCTAGCATCAAGGAATGCCCCCCACGTCACTCGAACTGTCGACCCTGGGCCACCGCATCCGTCATCAGCGTCTCGCCCACGGCTACACGCTCGACGAGCTCGGAGCGCTGGTCGGGGTCGCCGGAAGCCAGCTCAGCCTCATCGAGAACGGCAAGCGCGAGCCGAAGCTGTCGCTTCTCCAGGCGATCGCCTCGACGACCGGCGTCGAGGTCGGCGACCTCCTCTCGGCCGAGCCTCCCAACCGCCGGGCGGCGCTCGAGATCGAGCTGGAGCGCGCGCAGTCGGGTTCGGTCTTCCGCCAGCTCGGCGTCGCGCCGATCAAGGTGACGAAAGGCATGTCCGACGACACGATCGAATCGATCCTGGGTCTGCACCGCGAGCTGCAGCGACGCGAGCGCGAGGCGATCGCGACGCCCGAGGAGGCGCGCCGCGCCAACACCGAGCTCCGGCTCATGATGCGCGAGCGCGACAACTACCTCCCCGACATCGAGAAGCTCGCCGAGAAGCAGCTCAAGGCGGCGGGTCACGTGTCGGGCGCCCTCACGCACCGCACCGTGAGCATCATGGCCGAGAAGCTCGGGTTCGAGCTGATCTATGTGAACGACCTCCCCCACTCGACGCGGTCGGTGACCGACCTCGAGCACGGCCGCATCTACCTGCCGCCGGCGTCCATCCCCGGCGGGCACGGCCTGCGGTCGATGGCGCTGCAGGCGATGGCGCATCGTCTTCTCGGCCACAAGCGCCCGACCGACTACGCGGACTTCCTGCAGCAGCGGCTCGAGATCAACTACTACGCCGCCTGCTGCCTCATGCCCGAGACGGCATCGGTGTCGTTCCTCCAGCAGGCGAAGAAGGACCGCAATCTCGCCGTAGAGGACTTCCGCGACGCGTTCGGCGTGACGCACGAAGCGGCCGGCATGCGACTCACCAACCTCGCGACGCACCACCTCGGCATCAAGCTGCACTTCCTGCGCGTCGACGGCTCGGGTGCGATCTCGCGCGTCTACGAGAACGACGATCTGCCGCTTCCGATGGATGTCACGGGCGCCGTCGACGGCCAGATCGCGTGCCGCAAGTTCTCGGCCCGCGCCGCCTTCTCGGAGCAGAACCGCACCACCGAGCACTACCAGTACACCGACACGCCCGCCGGCACATACTGGTGCTCGACGCAGACCGGCACCACCGCGGAGGGCGAGTTCTCGATCACGGTCGGCGTTCCCTTCGACGACGCACGGTGGTTCCGCGGCCGCGAGACGCAGAAGCGCGCGACCTCGACGTGCCCCGACGAATCGTGCTGCCGTCGCGTCGCCTCCGACGTCTCGGACCGCTGGTCGGGCAAGGCCTGGCCGAGCGCGCGCGTGCACATGCAGATGTTCTCGCCGCTCCCCCGCGGCGCGTTCCCAGGGGTCGACGACAACGAGGTCTACGACTTTCTCGACCGTCACGCCTGAGGATGGCAGGACGGACGGATGCCGCGGGCCGAGGCATCCGTCGCCTTTATGCCGTGATGAAGTCGCGGTAGCGGTCGAGCGCGGCCGCGACCTCCTCATCCGTCGCGGCGCCGGGCGTGAACAGCTCGGGCACCGGGGATTCCGCGTGGCGGCCGACCGCCAGGGAATGCGTCCACACGCCGACGGCTTCGCCGCGCGCGACGAGGATCGGCCGCACGATGCCGTTCATGCTCGGTCCGATGGCGCGCAGGAATTCCGGCGCACACGGCACGGTGCGGTCGACGTACGACAGGTAGTACTCCTCGAACGGCGGCAGCGCGACGACCTCCGGGGCCGCGGCGCTGCGGCGCGGCGCGGGCCCCGCGACGACGTACTGCGGCTCGGGTTCGTCGGCGACGACACGGACGCGATCGGATGCCGCCTCCGCCGCCGCGCGCGATATCCCGAGCGGAAGCCCGGTCCACCACGCGAAGTCCCGCGCGCCGGCGGGCCCGTGCGAGGCGATGTAGCGGACGAAGAACTCCGCCATCGGATCCGCCGGGGTCGCAGCATCCGTGATCCACTCGTCGGCCAGCACGAAGAACTGCTCGCGCGTCGGCCCCTTCTCCCGCGGCACGACCGGCCCCTGGCACAGCACGACCCGAAGAGACAGCGCGACGAGCAGGTGGTAGCCGCGCTGGCGCAGGGTCGAGACGCCGCCCTGCTCCCAGACCTCGAACAGCTCTTTGCGGGTGAGACGGTTGCCACCGCCGAGCGCGGCGCGGGCGAGACGCTCGGCACGATCGGCCTCGTCGGCGTCGATCCCCTCGTTGCGGTGCACGGCCGCCGCCTGGCGGCGCTGGCGCTCGGCGGTGAGCGACAGCACCCACGCCATGTCGGCGGTGGGGATCGTGTGAATGGTCCCTCGCATCGTCCACGTGCGGACGATCTCGCCGCGGCCGTAGGCGGCGTCGACGTCGCGCACCGTCGTTCGGCCCCGCACGCGCGTCGCGAGCGCCCAGCGCCCGCCCCAGAACTCCTGGCTCTGCGTCGCGAGCATGTGTCGTGCCGCGTCGGCGACGGTCGCCGCGGGCGCGCTCAGGCGATGCGACCGGAGCCGCTCGTTCCGGAGGGTCGAGGCATCCACCCGCCCATCATGGCCCAGGCCGCGGACGCGCGGTGTCCGCGACGCACTCCCGGCACCCGAGCCGGGTGCCTATGCTGACGACATGACGGTGCCCGCCGCGGATGCGCGAATCTGCCCCACGTGCGGGGACGCGCTTAATTTCGAGATCCTCGACGACGAGCGGTTCCTCGTCGCCTGGTCGTGCGTGAACTGCGGCCTGATCCGCACCACCGAGCCGGTATAGCAGTCCATGGGTGAGTCGACGAGCGGATCGGGCTGGATCTCTCCGGCTGCATTTCACCGTGCGCCCGGCGTCTCGGACTGGCGTGTCACCGCCACCAGCCCACAGGCGGTCTTCGCCGCGACCTCGCTCGCCCACGCCGCGGAGCTCCTCAGCCCGATCCTCACGGCCGCCGAGCAGCTCGACATCCTGCCCGACATCGATGTGCGCCCTGAGGCGGTCATCGTGCGCATCCCGTACCGCGGCCCTGAGGGCATCCCGGCAGCCGCGGTGGAGTTCGCGGCCGCCGTGTCCCAGGCGGCCGCCGAGTGCCGCCTGCTGCCGGATCCATCGCGCGCGCAGTCCATCGGCATCTACGTCGCCGAGCATTCCCAGGCCGACGTGCGCCCGTTCTTCATCGCCGCACTCGGCTATGAGGCCTTCGGCGACACGGATGCTGCGGACCCGCTGCGGTGCGGACCGCAACTGGCTTTCAACCCGCTCACGGGAGATTCGCCGTCCAGGGGCCGCACCCACTTCGACGTCTTCGTGCCGGCCGACCAGGCCCAGGCGCGGGTGGACGCCGCACTCGCCGCGGGCGGGAGACTCGCCGATGATTCGCACGCTCCCGCGTGGTGGTCCCTCGCCTCGCCCGACAACCACGGCGTGGACATCGCGTCCTGGACGGACACCTACGACTGATCGCCGGCGGGGCGACTTCAGCGCTCATGTGGCAGAGTGCTGGCGTGCCGTCACCCCAGTCGCTCAGTGAAGAAGACCGTCGGCGGGTGGCGGCGTGGGCCGCGGACTGCGCCGAACGCGTGCTCGCGGTGTTCGAAGCCGAGGTGCCGGCGGACGAGCGCGCCCGCGACGCCATCGACCGTGCCCGCGCCTTCGCGCGGGGCGAGCTCGCGGCGGCGGGTGAGATCCGGCGCCGTTTCGTCGCCGGCCGGGCCGCACACGCGGCGGCCTCCCCCGCTGGTGTCGCCGCCGCGCGCGCCGCCGCGCAGGCTGCGGGTGTCGCACACATGGGGGCACACGCTCTGGGCGCTGCCGCCTACGCCGCGCGAGCCGCGAGGCTGGCGCCATCGGGCAGCGATGACGCCGCCGAGGACGAGCTCGCGTGGCAGCTGCAACGCATCACCCCCGATGTCGCGTCCGCGCTCAGGCTGCTGCCGCGACTCGGCGACGACTCCGCCGGCCCGCTCGGTCCCGGCCTGCTGGCCCGGGGCGACCTCGGTGAGCACATCCGCCGGATCCAGGCGGCGCTGCTCGGCACCGTCGCCTGACCGTGTCGACAGCGGGCCCACTCGGGGTCAGGCACGTGCCGGCGGGACCGTCTTTCGCATCACGGTCTTGTTCTTCCCGATGCGGCGCTCGAACGTGAACCCGGCCTTCTCGAACATCGCCCTCGTCCCGTTGTGGAGGAATGACGACGACGTCTTCTTGCCGGCGGGCAGGGTCCTACGTCCTACCTGCGACCCGACCTCGCCGCGGTGATGATCCGCGCCAGCGCCCAGCCGGCGGCGGACACGAGCGGCACGCTCACGATGATCATCGCCACCGGGTTCGGCTGGAATCTCGGGCCATCCGGGCCGCTCACGTACGCACCGATAGGCAGCACGTAGCCGCCACCGCCTCCGCCGCTGCCTTCGCCCTCACCCTCGGGCAGCGCTCCCCGCTGCGGCCACTTGCCCGACCCACCGCCGCCACCGAACCCGAAGACAACGAGCGCCGCCGGGGTCATCTGCCGCCCGCCGACGTCGACGGTCTCGCCGAACGCCAGCTTCGCGCCCCACGACGGCGCGGAGCTCGTCAGACTCTCGATCGGTGACTCCATCAGCGACTCCTCCGGTTGCGCCCGCCACCCCCAACTTAGAGAGCGCGACAGACCACCACCAGAGGGGGCGCGGCGTTACTCAGGCGCGTACTTGAACGAGAGCTGGATCCGCGAACGGAACAGCAGAGTCCCGTCGTCGCTGACGACGACGTCTTGCTTCGTCACCTCGGCGATGCGCAGATCGTGCAGCGATCCCGCCGCGGTGCTGATGGCTTCTCGGGCGGCCTCCTCCCAGGACGAGGCACTCGTGCCGATGACGTCGATCACTCGGTAAACGCTCATCTTGACCCCTCATCGCTTCATCGTCGATGCCGACAGGTCCATAGTGACCGCGCTCCCGCGCGGATGGAAGGGGTGCCCCTGCGACGGGCGAGCGTCAGAACGGGTTGGGCGTCAGCGTGTACTTGGTCTGCAGGTACTCGTGGATGCCTTCCGCGCCGCCCTCGCGGCCGAGGCCCGACATCTTCCAGCCGCCGAACGGCGCGGCCGCGTTGGAGACGACACCCATGTTGAGGCCCATCATGCCGGTCTCGAGGCGCTCGATCATGCGCTGGCCGCGCGCGAGGTTCTCGGTGAAGACGTACGAGACGAGCCCGTACTCGGTGTCGTTGGCGAGACGGACGGCCTCGTCCTCGTCGTCGAAGGGGACGATCGCGAGCACCGGTCCGAAGATCTCCTCGCGGAGGATCTCCGACCCCGCCTGCACGTCGGTCACGACAGTGGGCTCGTAGAACGTGCCGGGACCCTCGACCTCGTTGCCGCCGGTGGCCACCTTCGCGCCGCGCGACACCGCGTCCTGCACCAGCTGTGCCGCCTTCGCGACCGCGCGGTCGTCGATGAGCGGGCCGATCACGACGCCTTCTTCGGTGCCGCGACCGATCTTGAACCCGCTGACGCGCTCGGTCACCCGCTTCGCGAACTCGTCGGCGACGGAGCGGTGGACGATGAAGCGGTTGGCCGCTGTGCAGGCCTGGCCGATGTTGCGGAACTTCGCCGCGATCGCGCCGTCCACCGCCTTGTCGAGGTCGGCGTCGTCGAACACCACGAACGGCGCGTTGCCGCCGAGCTCCATCGACGTGCGCAGCACGCCCTGCGAGGCCTGCTCGAGCAGACGCTGGCCGACCTGGGTGGATCCGGTGAACGACAGCTTGCGCAGGCGAGGGTCGCGGATGATGGGCTCCGACACGGCGCCCGACGTCGAGGTCGTGAACACGTTGACCACACCGGCCGGGAGGCCCGCGTCTTCGAGGAGCTTCGCGAAGGCGAGCGTGGTGAGCGGAGTCAGCTCGGCCGGCTTGATGACCACGGTGCAGCCGGCGGCGAGCGCGGGCGCGATCTTGCGGGTCGCCATCGCGAGCGGGAAGTTCCACGGGGTGATGAGGAAGCACGGGCCGACCGGGTGCTGCGACACGATCATGCGGCCTGTGCCCTCGGGGTTCGCGCCGTAGCGGCCCTGGATGCGGGCGGTCTCCTCGCTGAACCAGCGGATGAATTCTCCCCCGTACGCGACCTCTCCGCGCGCCTCCGCGAGCGGCTTGCCCATCTCGATCGTCATCAGCAGGGCGAAGTCCTCCTTGCGCTCCTGCAGCAGATCGAACGCGCGGCGCAGGATCTCGGCCCGCTCCCGGGCCGGCGTCGCCGCCCACGCGGGGAACGCCTCGACGGCGGCGTCCAGGGCGGCGGTGCCGTCCTCGGGCGAGGCGTTCGCGATCTCCTTGACGACGTCGCCGGTCGACGGGTCGTAGACCTTCAGCGTCTTGCCGCCGGACGCCGCGCGCCACTGTCCGCCGATGAACAGTCCGTCGGGGACGGACGCCAGCAGCTCGGACTCACGGGTTTCGGTGATCGTCGTCGTCACGAGGACTCCCTTGTCGGTTCCGGACGCCGCGGGTCGCGGCATCCGTTCTGTCGATGTCTACCGGGCCATTGTGACCCGCCGCCGCCGGAGCGGCCGATATACGCGGTGTACAGCAACGAGGGTTGGTTCGCCACCGCGGACTCATTCAGCCGACGACGCTCGCCGGCTCGCGCTGGGGAAGGAACGACTGCGCGAAGAACGCCGTGAGCTCCTCGGTCGCCTCGAGCGGAAGGACCGCCGCGACGTACTGGTCGGGACGCACGACGACGACGACACCGTCGCGCGAGAGGCCGCGCTCCTCGAAGATGTCGTCGGTCGTCCAGGCGCTGGGCGCCGCCGCGTAGACCTTTTCCCAGTCGGTGAGACCGAGGGGTCCGGTCTTCGGCAGGAACAGCTCGGGCACGCGGTTGACGTCGACCTCGTCATGACGCTGCTGGTACACGACCTTGACGTCGAAGACGGCGTCCGCGTCGGCGCCTTCGGGCGTGAAGCGCTGCAGCGGCGACTCCGGCGAAGCCATGAACGCGGCCCAGTCGGAGAGAGCGGATGCCTCTCCCGCGGCAGGCGCGTCGGCGAAGGCGTACACACGCCACCGACCGTCAGCCTTGGCGTGGTGTCCGAGGTGCACGGCATTGCCGTCGCACACGCGGACCACCTCGACCGACTTGAAGCGCTTGCCCAGCGGGAAGCCCTCGGCGAGCGCCTGGTGCGCAGCATCCGTCACGATCATCGACTCGCCGTACTGCGTCATGAAGCCCGACGGGAACTCGGCGGTGCCGAGGTAGAACGTGGCGAGCTCCTGGGGGTCGGAGATCTCCTCGGGCTTGCGGGCCATCAGAGCCGACCACTCGCGATCGAAGTCGATGAGCTGCTGCGCGACCGGCTGACGCTCGGCCGAGTACGTCGACAGCAGCGATGCGGGACTGAGCCCGGTGAGCACGTGACCAAGCTTCCAGCCGAGGTTGAAGCCGTCCTGCATCGAGACGTTCATCCCCTGGCCGGCCTTCGCACTGTGCGTGTGGCAGGCGTCGCCCGTGAGGAAGACGCGCGGGTCGTGGCCCTGGTCGACGTCGACGTCGTCGAACTTGTCGGTGACGCGGTGGCCGACCTCGTAGACGCTGTGCCACGCGACCTGCTTCACGTCGAGGGTGTACGGGTGCAGGATCTCGTTCGCCCTGCGGATGATCTCCTCGATCGGGGTCTGGCGCACGTGGTGGTTGTCGTCCTTCGCGACCTCGCCGAGGTCGATGTACATGCGGCTGAGATAACCGCCCTCCCGCGGGATGTGGAGGATGTTGCCCGCCTCGGAGTTGATCGCGCACTTGGTGCGCCAGTCGGGGAAGTCCGTGTTCACCAGGACGTCCATCACGCCCCAGGCATGCGCGGCGAACTGCCCGACGTGCTTGCGGCCGATGGCCTGGCGAACTCCGCTGCGCGCGCCGTCGCAGCCGACGACGTACTTCGCGCGTACGGTGCGCTCCTCGCCCGCGCGGTCGCCGGCGATGTGTCGCACCCGCACCTCCACGGGGTGCTCCCCGTCCTCGTGCACGGTGAGGCCGAGGAACTCGATCCCGTAGTCGGGCAGGATGCGGCCCGGGCCGAGCGCGGCGGCCTCGGCGAAGTAGTCGAGCACGCGCGCCTGATTCACGATGAGGTGCGGGAACTCGCTGATCTTGAACGCGTAGTCCTCGGTGCGCGCGGTGCGGATGATGTTGCGGGGGTTCTCGGGGTCGGGTCCCCAGAAGTTCATCCAGGCGATGTTGTAGGCCTCGGCGATGATGCGCTCCGCGAACCCGAACGCCTGGAACGTCTCGACGCTGCGCGGCTGGATGCCGTCGGCCTGGCCGAGCACGAGGCGCCCGTCGCGGCGCTCGATCAGTCGGGTCGTGACACCGGGGAACTGCGACATCTGCGCCGCGAGCAGCATGCCCGCGGGGCCCGAGCCGACGATGAGCACGTCCGTCTCGTCGGGCAGTTCGGCCGGACGGTCGATGCCCGTGCCGGCGGCGTCCTGCACGCGCGGGTCGGCGGAGACGTAGCCGTGGTGGTGGAACTGCATCGGTGTGTCCTCCTCGGACGACGGTGTCGAGGGCTCGTCGCGTCCGTGCTTGCTGCGAGCGGGGGCGTGTTCTATATTCGAACACACCGTTCTACTATTGAACAGATCGTATATGACCGGTGCGCGCGCGGCAAGACGCCGGAGCGCACAGACTGCGAGCCGCCATGCCCACCGCCGCGCCCACACCGCCCGCATCGCAGACGCTGAGCCGCGGCATCCGAATCCTCGAACTGCTCGCCGACGCGCGCGGGCCCCTCTCGATCGACGAGCTCGCCGGCCGACTGGAGGTGCACCGGTCGGTCGCCTACCGACTGCTGCGCACTCTCGAAGACCATGGGCTCGTCGAGCGCGACGCGGCCGGCCGCATCGAGCTCGGAGCACGCCTCGCCGCCCTCGCCGCCGGCGTCGCGCACGACCTGCAGGCCGAGGCGCTCCCCGAGCTCACCGCGGTCGCGGGTGACCTCGGCGTGACCTGCTTCCTCGCGGTCCTCGATCACGAGGAGTGCGTCACGCTCTCGAGCGTCGAGCCGCGCCACGCCGTGAACCCCGTCGCACAGCGGCCGGGGACGCGGCATCCCGTCACGCGCGGCGCCCCAGGCAAGGCGATCCTGTCGCTGCTGCCCAAGGCGTCGTGGCCCGCAGCCGTGTCACCGGCGCTGGCGGAGGAGGTGACGGATGCCGCGACCCGCGGCTACGCCACCAGCCACGACGAGGTCATCCCCAGCCTGCGGGCGGTCGCCGTGCCGTTCGTGGTGCGCGGGCGCGGGCCCGCGGCGATCGCGGTCGTGTTCGTGGCCAGCACGCACACGGACGACGAGATCGCGACGCGTCTCACCCGTTCGGCGACCGCGATCCGCGAGGCGCTCGGCGGCTGAGCCTTCTCCGCTCAGCGCTCTCCGGCCGCTGACCGGTGCTTTCAGGCGGTGGTCGGGTACTCGGTCACGAGGCGGATGTTGTACTCCGCGACCCGCTGCGGAAGGCCGGCGAAGGCCTCACCGCGGGCGCCCGACGCGAGGTACTCCTTCTCCAGGGCCAGAAAGGCCTCTTCGTCGCCCTCTGCGCTCACCGCCCAGACGAACTCGTTGGTCTCGGGAAGGCCGTAGGCGAACTCGATCGTGAAGCCGGCCGCGGGCCGCACCCGCGGCATCCACTCCTTCCACCACGCGACGAAGTCGTCGTACTCCCCTTCGACGAGCGTGTACCGACGGAGCTGAGTCGTCTTCATGACTCCCATCCTGCCCGAAGACCTATACTCGTCACGTCCGGTGGCACCGTCGCTCGCCGGTGCTCGAAAAATGGGCACGCAGCGCGCACGCGCGAGACACATACGGCTCTTGATCCGTTCCGTCTCGAAAGGCATCGCCATGTCTCCCGCCATGAGCACCGTCTCGGCGCACGTCGCCCTCACCCTCGCCCGCCACATCGATCACGTCTTCGGCGTGATGGGCAACGGCAACGCGTACTTCCTCGACGCGCTCGAGCGCTCCACCGACGTGCACTTCACCGCCGTCCGCCACGAGGCCGGCGGGGTCGTCGCCGCCGACGCGTACCACCGCGCCTCCGGGCGCCTGGCCGCTGCGACCGCCACCTACGGTGCCGGCTTCACCAACACCCTCACCGCGCTTGCCGAGGCGGTGCAGGCTCATGTGCCCCTCGTGCTCGTCGTGGGCGACGAGCCGACCTCCGGGCCGCGCCCGTGGGACGTCGACCAGATCGCCCTCGCATCGGCTGTCGGCGCGCGCACCTACACGGTCGGGCGAGCGGATGCCGCGGCCACGACGATCATCGCCATCGAGCACGCGCTCACCTACCGGGTGCCGACGGTGCTCGCGATCCCCTACGACGTCGCCGCGCGCGACGCAGGCCCCCTCCCCGAGGCCCCGGAGCCGCGCCTGCCCGCGCCTCTCGTGCCCGCCGGACCGTTCGCCGAAGGCGCGGTCGAGGGACTCGTCGAGGCGCTCGCCTCAGCGGAGCGGCCGTTCCTGCTCGCCGGCCGCGGAGCGTGGATCTCGGGCGCCGGCGAGGCCCTGGGCGACGTCGCCGATGCGGTCGGCGCCGTCACGGCGTCCACCGCCCTCGGCCGCGGCATCTTCCCCCGCGGCGAGTTCGACCTCGGCGTGACCGGCGGCTTCGGCGCCGAAGGGGCCATGGCGCTCGTGCGCGAGGCGGATGTCGCCGTCGTGTTCGGAGCGTCGCTGAACCAGTTCACGATGCGGTTCGGCGACCTCTTCGCGCCCGGCACCCGGGTGTTCCAAGTCGACGTCGCGCCCGCCGCGACCCATCCCCACGTCGGCGGCTACGTGCGCGGCGACGCGGCCGTGGTGGCCCGCACGGTCGCCGACGGGCTGGCCGCCCGGGCCGGCCGGGCCAGCGGCTGGCGGGAATCCGTCGATCTCATGCCGCTGCGGGCATACGAGCCCGGCGACCACCTCGCCCCCGACGGTCGGCTGGACCCCCGCGCAGTCGCGGCACGCGTCGGCGAACTCCTGCCGGAGGACCGGGTCGTCGTCTCGGACGGCGGCCACTTCATCGGCTGGGCGAACATGTACTGGCCCGTCGGATGCCCCGACCGCATGATGATGGTCGGCACGGCGTTCCAGTCCATCGGGCTCGGCTGGCCGTCGGTGCCCGGCGCCGCACTCGCGAAGCCCTCGGCGACGGTCGTGCTGACGACGGGCGACGGCGGCGGGCTCATGGCCCTCGCCGACCTCGAGACCGCTGTCCGCGTCGCCGGCGGCCGGGGGGTCGCGGTGGTGTGGAACGACGCCGCCTACGGTGCGGAGATCCACCTCTACGGGCTCAAGGGTCTCGCGCAGGAGCCCATGCTCATCCCCGAGGTCGACTTCGCCGCGCTCGCGGCCGGCGTCGGGGCCGAGGGCGTCGTCGTGCGCACCCTGGCCGACCTCGACCGGCTGGCGGAGTGGACGGCCGAGCCCGCAGCATCCCGTCGATTCCTCGTGCTCGACTGTCGCATCTCGGGCTCGGTGATCGCGCCGTACCAGCGCGAGATCATCCGCGTGAACTCCTAACGGTTTTGGCGACTCGCCAAGACACGTCGGTCACAAGGTGTGATCCTGGCGAGTCGCCCTGATGCGGTGAAGCGGCAGCGGTGGTCGATTGGTGGCGAGTCGCCAAAAACGTCGGCCGCGCCCGCGAATTCTGGCGAGCCGCCAAAAGCCGGGAGGGAGGCAGCAGCAGGCAAGCAGGCAAGCAGGCGCGGCGCTCACTCGCCCGTGAAGTCGGGCTTGCGCTTCTGCTGGAAGGCGGCGAAGCCCTCGCGGTAGTCGGCGGTGCTGCGCAGCGCCTCCTGGCCGCGGGCCTCCTCGGCGACGGCGTCCCACAGCCGCTCGCCGCGCAGGCGCGCGATCAGGCGCTTCGAGGCGACGAACGCGGCCGTCGGTCCCGATGCCGCGAGCGTCGCCCGCTGCAGCGTGAAATCGAACACCTCCTCGACGGGCATCGCGCGGCTGAACAGGCCGGCAGCGACCGCCTCGGCGCCCGACATCATCGCGCCGGTGTAGATGAGGTCGAGCGCGCGGTGCGCACCGAGCCGCTCGTAGAGGAGGGCGTGGCCGCCCGAGTCCAGCATCGCTCCGAGGCTGGCGAACGGCGAGCCGATCTTGGCGTCGTCCGCGACGTACACGACGTCGGTGGCGATCGCGAGTCCGAGACCCACGCCGAGGCACGCGCCGTGGACGGCCGCGAAGGTCGGCGCCGGGAACGCGGCGATCCGCCTCATCAGCGTCTCGACGCCGGCGAGGTACTCGGGCACGTCGTCGGTCACCGGGTCCACGCCGGCGATGTCGCGGCCCGCGCAGAACGCCCGGCCCTCGGCGCGCAGCACGAGCGCACGCACCCCGGACTCCTCGGCGCTGCGGTACGCGGCATCCATCTCCCCCAGCTCGCGCAGCGACAGCGCGTTGAGCTTCTCCGGCGCGTTGAGGACGACTTCGGCGACGTCGCCGGTGATGGACAGTTCGATCATTCGTTCCTCCTCAGACGTCGTAGTCGACGACGACGGTATCGGTCGTGGGATGAGACTGGCACGTGAGCACATACCCGCGCTCGAGTTCGTCGGGCTCGAGAGCGTAGTTCTCCGTCATCGTGACCGATCCCTGCAGCAGGCGCGCACGGCACGTGCCGCACACGCCCCCGGCGCACGCGAACGGCACGTCAGGACGTACTCGCAGCGCGGCGTTGAGGATCGACTCGTGCGCGGCGACCGGGCTGTCGACCGCCTGCGACTGCCCGTCGAGCGTGAACTCGATGCGCCTCACCGGCTCGTCCTTCGCGACGACCACCGGGCGCCCCGCCGACGGCTCGGCGCGATCCCCCTCGCCGGTGGTGAAGAGCTCGTAGCGCACGTGCGCGGGGTCGACGCCGATGTCGGCGAGCGTGTCGCGGCAGAGCTGCACGAGTTCGAACGGCCCGCACAGGAACCACTCGTCGACGGTGTCGGGCAGCACGAGGTCGCCGAGGATGCGGCGCAGCCGCGGCTCGTCGATGCGGCCCGAGAGCAGTGGCGCGGTGCGCTGCTCGCGCGACAGCACGTGGTGCAGGGCGAGCCGGGTCGGGTAGCGGTCCTTGAGGTCGGAGAGCTCGTCGAGGAACATGACGTCGAGGCTCGAGCGGTTCGTGTACACGAGCGTGAACCGCGACGTGCGCGACCGGGCGAGCACGGTCGCGGCGAGCGCCATGAGCGGCGTGATGCCTGATCCGGCGGCGATCCCCGCCACGTGCGTGTCGTCCAGGTCGGCGAGTTTCGAGGTGAAGGTGCCCTGCGGGCTCATCACGTCGATCTCGTCGCCCACCTTCAGCTCGGTCTGCGCCCAGGTCGAGAACCGACCGCCGAGATCGCGCTTGATCGCGACGCTGATCGTGCGCGGTCCGTCGCCCCCGCCGCCGGAGTCCTCGGCGCGGCACAGCGAATAGGAGCGGCGCACCTCGTGCCCGTCGAGCACCTTTCGCAGGGCGACATGCTGCCCGGCGAGGTAGTCGAACTCGTCTCGTGCCTGCTCGGGGATCGCGAACGTCACCTCGACCGAGGCGTCCGTCAACGGATGCACCGCCGCGACCCGCAACGTGTGGAAGCGCGCGCGGTGCTTGGCCCCGCGCGGACCGCCGACGGCGGTCGTGAGCAGTGTCTCGGCGATGCGCTCGTTCTCGCTCGCCGCCGCCTCGCCGGGCCGCATCAGTGCACCTTGAAATGGTCGAAGGGCTCCAGACAGGCGCGGCACTCGTAGAGGGCCTTGCACGACGTCGAGCCGAACCGCGCGAGCTCGCGGGTGTCGAGCGACCCGCAGCGCGGGCACCGCACCGACAGCTGAAGGCGGATCGGCCCGCTCACCGCCGCACGCCCGGTGGGCGCAGCGATGCCGTACTCGACGAGCTTGCGCTTGCCGGCATCCGTCATCCAGTCCGTGGTCCATGCGGGGGCGAGCACGAGCCGCACGTCGACGTCGTCGAAGCCGGCCGACGTGAGCGCGAGCACGAGGTCGTCGCCGATCGCGTCCATCGCCGGGCAGCCCGAGTACGTCGGCGTGATCGTGACGGTCACGCGTCCCTCGTCGACCACGACGTCGCGCAGCACGCCGAGATCCTCGATCGTGAGGACAGGAACCTCGGGATCGAGGACGGATGCCGCGACCTCCCACGCGCGATCGGTCAGGGCATCGGCAGCCGGCCGCAGACCGGGGTTGCTCGGACGCTCAAGGCGTTTCGGCTCTGCGTTCCGACTCGCACGCTCGCTCAACGACCGCGTTCCTCGCTCGCTCAACGACCGGGAAACTGGCTGGGGCGGCGGTGCGGTCACCATGTCGCCCCCGGGTGCCGCCGGGCGAGCACATGCATCTCGGCGAGCAGGTAGCCCAGCGTCGGGAAATGCGATCCGCGCCGCCCGCCGGCCGACGACATCGGGGTGGCAGGCGCCTCGAGCTCGGCCTCGGCGAAGACCGCCGCGATCACGGTGTCGAACGGCGCCTGAAGTGTCGATGGCCGCACGGCGATGCCGTCGAGGCGCTCGGTCAGCGGCTCGTCGCGGAACAGCTCGCCCACGTACGGCCACACATCGCCGATCGCGCGGAGCATGCGCCGGCGCGACTCGTCGGTGCCGCCCGCGAGGCGCAGCGTCCACTGGACGGCGTGGTCCCGGTGGTACTCGACCTCCTTGACCGCCTTCGCGGCGATCGCGGCGAGCGTCTCGTCGGACGACCCCTGCAGCGCCGTGTACAGCTCGAAGAGGTAGACGGATGCTGCGAGCTGACGCGCGATCGTCTGCGCGAAGTCTCCGTTGGGCTGCTGGAAGAGCCACGCGCACCGGAACTCCGGCTCGTCGCGCCAGTAGGCGAGGTCGTCCTCGGTGCGATCGTCGTAGGTGCCGGCGTACCGCAGGAACGAACGCGCGTGACCGAGAAGGTCGAGCGCGATGTTGGCGAGCGCGACGTCCTCCTCAAGCTCGGGAGCCCGGGCGATCCACGCGCCGAGCTGCTGCGAAAGGATGAGCGCATCGTCGCCGAGCCAGAGCGCGTAGTCCGCGACGTCCGCCGTTGCGGCGTGCCCCTCGGCACCGGCCAGCTCGGCCGAGAGCTCGACCTGCTCGACGGTCACGTCGCCATGCGGGAGTTCCTCGATCACAGGTGCGGCACCCCCTCGGACGCCGTGTAGTACGTGGCGTGCCGGTAGTTCTTGCCCGCGGGGCTCTCGAAGAACGCCCCCTTCGAATCGGGATCGCTCGTCGTGATGGCGTCGGCGGGCACGACCCAGATCGACGTGCCCTCCCCCCTGCGCGTGTAGAGATCGCGGGCGTTGCGCAGCGCGAGCTCCGCATCGGGCGCGTGGAGCGACCCGGCGTGCACGTGGCTGAGTCCGCGGTTCGCGCGGACGAACACCTCCCACAGCGGCCAGGACTCTCGCGGCGAAGCGCCCGGTGTGGTCATGATCCAACCTCCATCGTCGGCTCGGGGCGTTTCGACTCGCTTCGCTCGCTCAACGACCGGGAGGCGAGCTGCTGCTTGCGGGCGTACTCGGCGGCGGCCTCGCGCACCCAGGCGCCGTCCTCGTGCGCGTTGCGGCGATTGCGGATGCGCTCGACGTTCATGGGGCCGCGGCCGGCGAGCACCTCGTGGAACTCGGTCCAGTCGATCTCGCTCGTGTGCCACCGCTCTGCCTGCTCGTCCCACCGCAGCTCCGGGTCGGGAAGCGTCACGCCCAGCACTTCGGCCTGGGGCACCAGCATCCCGATGAACCGCTGCCGCAGGTCGTCGTTCGAGAAGCGCTTGATCTTCCACTGCATGGACTGCGCCGAGTTCGGGGACTCGTCGTCAGGGGGCCCGAACATCATCAGCGACGGCCAGTACCAGCGGTCCACGGCATCCTGCGCCATCTCGCGCTGCGCGGGCGAACCCTGCATCAGCGTCAGCAGGATCTCGAACCCCTGCCGCTGGTGGAACGACTCCTCCTTGCAGATGCGCACCATCGCCCGGCCGTAAGGGCCGTACGACGCGCGGCACAGCGGCACCTGGTTGCAGATCGCGGCGCCGTCGACGAGCCAGCCGATCGCGCCCATGTCGGCCCACGTCGGTGTCGGGTAGTTGAAGATCGACGAGTACCGGGCCCGCCCCTCGATCAGCTGCTCGGTCATCTCGTCGCGGGTGATGCCGAGGGTCTGCGCCGCCGAGTACAGGTACAGCCCATGGCCCGCCTCATCCTGCACCTTCGCCATCAGGATCGCCTTGCGCTTCAGGCTCGGCGCCCGCGAGATCCAATTGCCTTCGGGCTGCATCCCGATGATCTCCGAGTGCGCATGCTGCGAGATCTGCCGGATCAGCGTCTTGCGATATGCGGCCGGCATCCAGTCCCGCGGCTCGATGCGCGAGTCGGCCTCGATGATCGCATCGAACGCCGCCTGCTCGGCGGCTTCGTCGATCAGCATCTCGGTCGTCATCGTCGACTCCTTATTTACAGACCGTTCGTTCAGTAAGTCTACTACGGACTTCGCCACGGTGCGGAAAGACGGGTGCGTCACGGCGACGCGCCGGAAACGGATGCTGCGCCCCAGCGCGTCGCGTCACCGGCCCGTGTTTCGGCAGCCCGTTGCAGAGGTCAGTCGGTTCGGTTGGTTCGGCGCGTGGTGAAGGACCGACCGCGGAACTCGGCGACCACATCGCCGGTCTCGTCGGTGACGGTGACGTCGTACAGGCCGTTGCGGCCCGAGAGGATGCGTCGCCGCGCGTGCGCGGTCAAGGTCTGGCCGGCGTGGGTGGCCTTGAGGAACGTGATGTCGGCGCCGGCGGCCACCGTGACGTCGTCGTCTTCGTTGCAGGCCATCGCGAACGCGGTGTCGGCGAGCGCGAACACCATCCCGCCGTGCGTGATCGCGAACCCGTTGGTCATGTCGTCGCGCACCCGCATCGACACGACGGCCTCGCCCGGTTCGTCGCGCTCGACGAGCATGCCGAGCGCGGCCGAGGCGCGGTCGCGCTGCAGCATGCGGCGCTGCCCGACGAAGTGCGCGGCGGGGTCGCTCATGCGCCCACCCCGGCGGACTCGGGAGAGACGGATGCTGCGGCGGTGGCGGCATCCGTGTCCGCAGACGTCTTCGCGACCAGGGTGAGGACGTCGTACGTCGCGACGATCTCCTCGCGCTGGTTCAGGATGACCGCGTCCCAGCGCACCTCGCCGTACTCGTCGGTCTCGCGCGGGGTGATCTGCTTCGCCGTGAGCACCACGCGGATCTCGTCACCGGGCGACACCGGCGTCATGAACCGCAGGTTCTCGAGGCCGTAGTTGGCGAGCACCGGACCGGGCTCGGGGTCCACGAACAGGCCGGCCGCCCACGACACCAGCAGGTAGCCGTGCGCCACGCGACCCGGGAAGAACGGGTTCGCGGCGGCGGCCTCCTCGTCCATGTGGGCATAGAAGAGATCGCCGGTGAAGTTCGCGAACGTCTCGATGTCGTCGAGGGTCACCGGTCGCAGCGGCGACGCGATCTGGTCGCCGATCGCGAGTTCGGCGAGTGACTTGCGGAACGGGTGGCGATCGGAACGGGATGCTGCGCCCTGGTGCCACACGCCGGTCAGCGCCGTGAGCATCGCAGGTGAGCCCTGCACCGCGGTGCGCTGCATGTGGTGCAGGACCGCGCGGATGCCGCCGAGCTCCTCGCCACCGCCCGCGCGGCCGGGTCCGCCGTGCACGAGGTGCGGCACCGGGGCGCCGTGGCCCGTCGACGTGCGGGCGTCGTCGCGGTCGAGGAACAGCAGGCGCCCGTTGTACGCGGCGGTGCGCGCGAGCAGGGTCGCCGCGACGGCGGGGTCGGCGGTGGCCACGCTCGTCACGAGAGATCCGCCGCCGCGGCCGACGAGATCGGCGGCCTCGTCCACGGTGCGATACGCGAGCACGCTCGCCACGGGCCCGAACGCCTCGACATCGTGCACCGCTTCGGGCAGCGCGTCGGCGGCGCCGTCGAACCCGATGACGATGGGCATGACGAAGGCCCCGTCGGGGGCAGGACCGGTCGAGCCGTCGGCGTGCGTCACGTCCGGGGCATCCGTCGATCCGAGCAGGATGCGACCGCCCGCCGCCTCGAGCGCGCCGACGGCGCGCAGCACCTCGTCGCGCTGGGCGAGCGAGACGAGCGGGCCCATCGTGACGCCTTCGGCGTGCGGGTCGCCGACGACGACGCGCTCGGAGAGCTTGTCGCTGAGGGCCCGGACCAGAGGCTCGACGGCGTCGGCCGGCACGATGGCGCGCCGGATCGCGGTGCACTTCTGGCCGGCCTTGGTGGTGAGTTCGACCATGAGCTGCTTCACGTACGCGTCGAACTCCGGGGTGCCGGGCACCGCATCGGGGCCGAGCACCGACGCGTTGATCGAATCGGTCTCGCTCGTGAACCTGACGCCCGGCGCCGCCTGCTCGCGAAGCCGGGACGCGGTCGACGCGCTGCCGGTGAAGCCCACGAGATCGCCGAGTCCGAGGTGGTCGAACAAGCCTGGCACGGCGCCGCTCACCAGCTGCAGCGAGCCGGCGGGCAGGCGTCCCGTCTCGACGAGGATGCGCACCCAGGCCTCAGCGACGTACGCCGTGGGCGTCGCCGGTTTCACGATCGTCGGCACGCCCGCGAGGAACGCGGGGGCGAACTTCTCGAGCGCGCCCCACATCGGGAAGTTGAAGGCGTTGATCTGCACGGCCACGCCCGGAAGGCGCGTGTACACGTGGCGCCCGAGGAACGAGCCGTCCTTCGAGAGCGGCTCGACCGGTCCGTCGAGGTACACCTGCGCATTCGGCAGCTCGCGCCTGCCCTTCGACGAGTACGTGAAGAGCACGCCGATGCCGCCGTCGACGTCGCTCAGCGAGTCGCGCGTGGTCGCGCCGGCCCGCTTCGAGAGCTCGTAGAGCTCCTCCTTGCGCGCCGTGAGTGCGATGCCGAACTCCTTCAGCAGCAGGGCGCGCTGGTGGAAGGTGAGCGCGCCGAGGCCCGCCTGGCCCACCGTGCGAGCGTGGGCGATCGCACCCGCGAGATCGATGCCCTCGGTGCTCACGAGCGTCACGACATCGCCGGTCGACGCGTCGCGCACGGTCGCGGCGCCGGCTTCGGATGCAGGCGTCCACCATGCATCGCGCAGGTAGCTGGGGAGGATGCCGGTCGCTGACCGCTCGATCATCACTGTTCACTCCATTCGTAGAAGCCGCGGCCGGTCTTGCGGCCGAGTCGTCCGTCGGCGACGAGGCGCCTGAGCAGCTCCGGGGGTGCGAACCGCTTCCCCAGCTCGCGGTGCAGCTCCTCGGCGATGCCCAGCCGCACGTCGAGGCCGACGAGGTCGGTGGTGCGCAGCGGGCCGACGGGATGCCGGTAGCCGAGCTCCATCGCCGCGTCGATGTCGGCGGCCGACGCGACACCTTCCTCGAGCATGCGGATCGCCTCGAGCCCGAGGGCGACCCCCAACCGGCTCGACGCGAAGCCCGGACTGTCGCGCACGACGATGGGCGTCTTGCCGAGCGCCGCGATCCAGGCCCTGGCGTCGTCGACGAGCGCGAGGTCGGTCGCCGCACCGGTGACCACCTCCACGAGCTGCGACGCCGGCACGGGGTTGAAGAAGTGCAGGCCCAGGAAGCGTTCGGGGCGGTCGAGGCCGGATGCGAGGTCGTCGATCGAGATGGACGAGGTGTTGGTGGCGAGCGCCGCATCCGGTCCGAGAGCGCGTTCGGCGCGCGCGAGCGCGTCGTGCTTCAGTTCCCGATCCTCCGGGACCGCCTCCACCACGAGGTGGCAGCCGGTCAGGGCCGCAGCATCCGTCGCCGTCTGGATCGCGGCGGCGAGCGCGTCGTACCCGATCTCGGTGGTGCCGCGCTCGACGCTGCGCCGCACGCTCTCGAGAAGGCGAGCGGATGCTGCGGCCGCCGCCTCCTGGTCGCGCTCGACCACGACCACCTGAGCGCCGGCGAGGGCGAACGCGTGTGCGATGCCCGCGCCCATGCGCCCGCCGCCGATCACCCCGACGCGACCGGGCAGTCTCGCCGGCTCGGCGCGTTTCGACTCGCTTCGCTCGCTCAACGAACGGGAACTGCCCTCGGCCGCACTCATCGCTTCCCCCTCTCGAGGAAGGCGGTCATGCGCCGGTCCTTCTCGGGGCTCTCGAAGAGCTGCGCCTGCAGCTCGAGCTCGATCTCGGGGTGCGCCGCGCGCGGGGCGAGCAGCGCCGTCTTCGTGTGACGCGTCGCCAACGGGTCGTTGCGGGCGATGCGATCCGCGAGCGCATGAGCAGCGGCGAGCAGGTCTGCGGGCTCGAACAGCGACGACACGAGCCCCCACGCGACGGCGGTGTCGGCATCCAGGATCCGCCCTGTCAGCAGCATCTCGGCGGCCCGGGCCTCACCGACGATCTCGGGCAGGCGCCACGTCGCACCGGCCGCCGCGATGATGCCCAGGCCCGTCTCGGGGTTGCCGATCTGGAGACCCGGAGTGCCGATGCGGATGTCGGCCGCGTACGCGAGCTCGGCCCCGCCGCCCAGCGCGTAGCCGTCGATCGCGGCGATGACCGGCATCGGGAGGCCCCGCACCCGCGTGAACGCCCGGGTGTTGATGCCCCGGCGGGCGTCGGCGGCGCGGCGGTCACGCAGCTGTGCGATGTCGGCCCCCGAGGCGAACACGCCGTCGGAGCCCGTGATGATGAGCGTGCGCGGCTCGCGCTCGAGCTCGCCGCAAAGCTCGTGCAGGCGGTCGATCGTGTCCTGGTCGATGGCGTTGCGCACCTCCGGCCGCGACAGCGTCGCGACGACGCGGTCCTCGCGGCGCTCGATCTTGAGCGGCTCAGGCATCGGCATCCTCTCGATCCGCTCCGTCGCGGTCTCGCGCCCATAATATCTGATCGATCGTTCAGTAATGCCATCGTCCTGCACGCCATGGACCCGACCGGTGCGAGACTGGGCGCATGTCCGCGAGCACCGACGCCTTCCCCGCGCGACGCGGACGGCCTGGCTACGACCGCGATCAGGTGCTCGCGGTCGCAGTGGCCCTCTTCAACGAGCAGGGATACGACGCGACATCGGTGGCCGATCTCGCCTCGCGCCTCCGGCTCACGAAGTCGGCGCTGTACCACCACTTCGACTCGAAGGAGCAGCTGCTCGCGCTCGCCCTCGACGAAGCGCTCGACGGGCTCGAGGGGGTGCTCGACGAACCGGACGCGGCCGTCGCGGATCCGGTCGAGCGGCTCGGCGCGGTGCTGCGCGGCGCGGTGCGTGTGCTCGTCGACAAACTCCCGTACGTCACGCTCCTGCTGCGGGTACGCGGCAACAGCGACGTCGAGCGCGCCGCCCTCGAGCGCCGGCGCGCGTTCGACCACCGGGTGACGGCGCTCGTGGCCGAGGCGCAGCGCGCCGGTCAGGTGCGCGCCGACGTCGACGACGCCGTGGCCACGCGCCTGGTCTTCGGCATGGTCAACTCGATCGTCGAGTGGTACCGGCCGAGCGGGCCTGTCGACCGGGAGCGCCTCGCGCACGACGTCGTCGCGGTCGCGCTGGACGGCATGCGCACCCGCTGACCCATCCCCGCTGACCCGGCCATCCCCGCTGACCCGGCCATCCCCGCTCACCCGGCCATCCCCGCTCACCCGGCCATCCCCGCTGACCCGGCCATCCCCCTGACTCAGCCGTCCCCGCGGCCTCCCTGCTGCCGAAACACGGGCGCGTCACGCGACACGCCGTGCGGCGGCATCCATCACCGGCGTGTCGCCGTCACCGACCCGTCTTTCGGCAGAGTGCGCCGAGGCGGGGACCCGGAAAGAAGGGACGAACGGATGCCGCGGCCCGGGGCCTGCGGTCAGACCGGGGACGCGGCATCCGTCTTCGAAACGAGACTCAGGCCTTCGAGAGGCCGTAGATCGGGCTGACCGACTGCTCGGCCTCGTGGTCGGGGCCCAGCGGGATGCCGGAGCGGTCGCGCAGCAGCAGCGTCGCGATGAGTCCGATCACCGTCATCGCGGCGAGGTACCACGTGACCGACAGCGTCGAACCGGTCGCCTGCACGAGCGCCGTCGCGATGGTCGGGGCGAACGCGCCGCCGAGGATCGCGCCGATCGCGTACGAGATCGAGACGCCCGAGAAGCGGATGGATGCCGGGAACAGCTCGGAGTAGAGCGCAGCCTGCGGTCCGTAGGTGAAGCCGAGGCCGATCGTGAGGATCGCAAGCCCCAGGAACAGCAGCCCGATGTCACCCGTGTTCACGAGCGGGAAGAGCAGGAAGACGCCCGCGAGCTGCAGGATCCAGCCGATGATGTACGTCGTGCGGCGGCCGATGCGGTCGGAGATGAAGCCGGCGGCCAGCGTCGACAGCAGCCAGGTGACGGCCGATCCCGCGACCGCCCACAGCACCGGTCCGCGCTCGAGGCCGAGCGGTCCCTCGGGGTTCGTCGAGTAGCCCTGGATGTATCCGCCTGTGGTCATGTAGCCGACGGCGTTGTTGCCCGCGAAGACCAGCGCGGCGATGATCACGAGGAGCAGGTGCTTGCGGAAGAGCGTGACGATCGGCATGCGCGCCTTCTCCTTGCGCTCGGCGAGCTCGGCGAACACCGGGCTCTCCTCGACGCGGCGGCGGACGTAGTAGCCCACGAGGATCAGCACGACGCTGAGCAGGAACGGGACGCGCCAGCCCCACACGAGGAATGCGTCGCCGGGGGCGATCATCGCCATGAGCGCCATGACGCCCGAGGCCAGCAGCAGTCCGAGCGGCACGCCGATCTGCGGCGAGGCGCCGAAGGCACCACGACGCTTCTTCGGGGCGTGCTCGACGGCCATGAGCACGGCGCCACCCCACTCGCCGCCCGCGGAGATGCCCTGGATGATGCGCAGCAGGACGAGGAGGATGGGCGCCGCGATCCCGATCGCCTCGTAGGTCGGCAGCACGCCGATGAGCGCGGTCGCCGCACCCATCAGGATCAGCGTCCACATGAGCACGACCTTGCGGCCGTACTTGTCGCCGAAGTGGCCGGCGAGGAACGCGCCGAGGGGGCGGAACAGGAAGCTCACGCCGACCGTCGCGAAGGCCACGATCGCGCTGTTCGCGCCAAGCGGCGCGAAGAACAACTGGCCGAAGACCAGCCCGACCGCGGTCGCATAGATGAAGAAGTCGTACCACTCGACGGTGGTGCCGACGACGGTCGCGAAGACGACGCGACGGCGGTCGGTGGGGGACGCGATGGTTCCGGTGGGGGTGAATCCCTGCGGGGATCGTGAGGTGCTCATGGTGACTCCTGTGTCGGGGCTGACGGCGTCGTCGCCGGCGACTTCTGGGTGGTTGCCGGATGCTGGTCGATCATATACGATTTCGGATACGACGCAACAGGTCACTTCGAGTGAGGGAGCTCATGGACGAGATCACGGATGCCGCAGACCGCCGTTTCGCTGCCCTCCCCGGCCGGCCCGGCAAGATCGTCGCCATCCACCTCAGCTACGCGTCGCGTGCGGATCAGCGCGGGCGGCGGCCGCAGCATCCGTCGTACTTCTTCAAGCCGTCGAGCTCCGTCGCGGCTTCAGGCGAGACCATCGAGCGTCCGGCAGGCACCGAGCTGCTCGCCTTCGAGGGCGAGATCGCGCTCGTGATCGGCACGCCCGCACGGCGCGTGCGGCTGGCGGACGCATGGGACCACGTGGCGTGGGTCACGGCGGCGAACGACTTCGGCCTCTACGACCTCCGCGAGAACGACAAGGGCTCGAACGTGCGGTCGAAGGGCGGCGACGGCTACACGCCTCTCGGTCCCTCGCTCATCGACGCCCGCACCATCGACCCCGACGCCCTGCGTGTGCGCACGTGGCTCAACCGCGAGCTCGCCCAGGATGACACCGCTCGGGGCATGATCTTCCCCCTCGCGCAGCTGGTCGCCGACCTTTCGCAGCACTTCACGCTCGAGACGGGCGACGTGATTCTCACGGGCACGCCGGCGGGGTCGTCGGTGGCGCAGCCCGGCGACGTGGTCGAGGTCGAGGTCGACGTGCCCGGCGGCCCGTCCTCGGGCCGACTGGTCACCACGGTGGTGCAGGGCTCGGCCGCGTTCGACGCGGAGCTCGGGTCTCTGCCTGCCGTCGACGACCTGCAGCGCAGCGAGGCGTGGGGCTCGCGCGAGGCGGCCGGGCTTCCGCCCGCAGCCTCTCCCGAATCAGGAGATCTGACGGAGGCAGGACGTTCCGCCGCGGATTCTCCCGCCTGGGCCACATCTCCTGTTCTGGGAGACGCGCTGCGCGCGAAGCTCGAGGCGGTGCCCGTGGCGGGGCTCTCGGCGCAGCTGCGCAGGCGCGGGCTCAACAACGTGCATGTCGACGGCGTTCGGCCGTTGCATCCGGAAGCGAAGCTCGTCGGCACGGCCCGCACACTGCGGTTCGTGCCGAACCGCGAGGACCTGTTCGCGTCGCACGGCGGCGGCTACAACGCGCAGAAGCGCGTGTTCGATGCCGTCGGCGATGGCGAGGTCGTGGTGATCGAGGCGCGCGGCGAGGCCGGCTCCGGCACGCTCGGCGACATCCTCGCGATCCGCGCACACGCCCGCGGCGCGGCCGGCATCGTCACCGACGGAGGGGTGAGGGATGCTGCGGCCGTCGCCGCGGTCGGCATCCCGGTGTACTCCTCCGGCGCCCACCCCGCCGTGCTCGGTCGCAAGCACGTGCCGTGGGACGCCGACATCACGATCGCGTGCGGCGGCACCACCGTCCAGCCCGGCGACATCATCGTCGGGGACGCGGACGGGGTCGTGGTGATCCCTCCCGCGATCGCGGAGGAGATCGTGGACGCGGCCCTCGCCCAGGAGGATGAGGACGCCTGGATCGCCGACCGCGTCGCCGAGGGACATCCCGTCGACGGACTCTTCCCGATGAACGCCGAATGGCGCGCGAAGTACGACGCCCGAGAGGAAGGCCGCGCATGAGCCCGACCGAAGCCGACACGCTCAGCAAGTCGCAGCAGGCGTACCGCTGGATCAAGGAGCGCATCGCGAACCAGGAGTTCACGCCGGGATACCGCCTGGTGCTCGGCAGCATCGCCGGCGAGCTCGACATGAGCGTCGTGCCGGTCCGCGAGGCGATCCGCCAGCTCGAGGCCGAGGGGCTCGTCACGTTCGAGCGCAACGTCGGTGCCCGCGTATCGATGGTCGACGACTCGCAATACCGCTACAGCATGCAGGCGCTGTCGATCCTCGAGGGCACCGCCACCGCGCTGGCCGCGCGCCGGCTCTCGGCCGACGACATCCGCAACGCGCGTCGTATCAACGAGCTCATGATCGAGACGCTCGAGCACTTCGACCCTCGAGCATTCACCGCGCTCAACCAGGAGTTCCACGCGGCGCTGTTCGAGAAGTGCGCCAACCCGCGCATGCTCGACCTCGTCCACGCCGAGTGGGCCCGCCTCGGCCACCTGCGCGACTCGACCTTCAGCTTCGTGCCGGGCCGGGCCCAGGAGTCGGTGCGCGAGCACGAGAACATCCTCGTGCTCATCGAGACCGGCGCCCCGCTCGGCGAGATCGAGAAGGCGGCCCGCCGGCACCGGTCGGCGACCCTCGACGCCTACATGATCCATGAGCACCCCGACGAGGCCCTGGGCCTCCCCGCGTTCTGAATCGCGGATGCTGCGGGCCGCAGCATCCGTCTCCACAGACCTCCGACGAAGGAGCAGCAATGACCGACACCCAGACAGTCCTCGCGACCCGACACGTGCCCGAGGGCCTGCCGAGCCGCATCCAGCACTACATCGACGGCCAATTCGTCGACTCGCAGGGCGGCGACACGTTCGACGTGCTCGACCCGGTGACGAACGAGACGTACGTGCAGGCCGCGGCCGGCAAGAAGGCCGACATCGACCGGGCCGTCGCCGCCGCCCGGCGCGCGTTCACCGAGGGGCCGTGGCCGCGGATGCTGCCGCGCGAGCGCTCGCGCGTGCTGCACCGGATCGCGGACATCGTGGAGTCGCGCGACGCGCGTCTGGCCGAGCTGGAGTCGTTCGACTCGGGCCTGCCGATCACGCAGGCGCTCGGTCAGGCCCGTCGCGCGGCCGAGAACTTCCGGTTCTTCGCCGACCTGATCGTGGCGCAGGCCGACGACGCCTACAAGGTGCCCGGCCGGCAGATGAACTACGTCAACCGCAAGCCGATCGGCGTCGCAGGGCTCATCACTCCCTGGAACACGCCGTTCATGCTCGAGTCGTGGAAGCTCGGCCCCGCCCTCGCCACCGGCAACACCGTGGTGCTCAAGCCCGCTGAGTTCACACCGCTGTCGGCGTCGCTGTGGGCCGGGATCTTCGAGGAGGCAGGCCTCCCGAAGGGCGTCTTCAACCTCGTCAACGGACTCGGCGAGGACGCCGGCGACGCGCTGGTGAAGCATCCCGACGTCCCCCTCATCTCGTTCACGGGCGAGAGCCGCACCGGGCAGATCATCTTCGGCAACGCCGCGCCGTTCCTGAAGGGCCTGTCGATGGAGCTGGGCGGCAAGAGCCCAGCCGTGGTGTTCGCCGACGCGGACCTCCAGGCGGCCGTCGACGCGACGATCTTCGGTGTGTTCTCGCTCAACGGCGAGCGCTGCACCGCGGGCTCGCGCATCCTCGTGGAGCGCCCGATCTACGACGAGTTCGTGAAGCGCTACGCGGCGCAGGCCGACCGCGTCGTGGTGGGCTACCCGCACGACCCTGCGACGGAAGTGGGTGCACTGGTCCACCCGGAGCACTACGACAAGGTCGTCTCGTACATCGAGATCGGCAAGGCCGAGGCGCGCCTGGTCGCCGGTGGCGACCGCCCCGAGGGCTTCGAGACCGGCAACTTCGTGCGCCCCACGGTGTTCGCCGACGTCGCCCCCGACGCCCGCATCTTCCAGGAGGAGATCTTCGGCCCGGTCGTGGCGATCACCCCCTTCGACACCGACGAGGAGGCGCTCGAGCTCGCCAACGGCGTGCGCTACGGCCTCGCGGCGTACGTGTGGACCAACGACCTCAAGCGCGCCCACAACTTCTCGCAGGCGATCGAAGCGGGCATGGTGTGGCTCAACTCGAACAACGTGCGCGACCTCCGCACACCGTTCGGGGGCGTCAAGGCCTCCGGCCTCGGCCACGAGGGCGGCTACCGCTCGATCGACTTCTACACCGACCAGCAGGCCGTGCACATCACGCTCGGCCCCGCTCACAACCCCACCTTCGGAAAGGCGGATGCCGCCGGCCACTGAGGGCCGCGGCATCCGTTCTCCTCGAGACCACGCAAGGACGCGACATGACCCACCGTGACCAGATGACCCGCACCTCCTCCGGCTTCTACGTGAGCCAGGAGGCGCCGATCCTCTCCGACAACCCGATCCCGACGCCCAGCGCGCCGGCGCCCGACATCCTCCGCTGCGCGTACATGGAGCTCGTCGTCACCGACCTGCTCGCGTCCCGCGAGTTCTACGTCGACGTGCTCGGCCTGTACGTCACCGAGGAGGACGAGAGCACGATCTACCTCCGTTCGACGGAGGAGTTCATCCACCACAACCTCGTGCTCCGGCAGGGGCCGGTCGCCGCGGTCGCCGCGTTCTCATACCGGGTGCGCACCCCCGAGGACCTCGACAAGGCGGTCGCCTTCTACGAGGAGCTCGGCTGCCGCATCGAGCGCCGCCAGGACGGGTTCACGAAGGGCATCGGCGACTCTGTACGTGTGACCGACCCGCTCGGCTTCCCGTACGAGTTCTTCTACGCCACCGAGCACGTCGAGCGCCTGTCGTGGCGATACGACCTGCACACGCCTGGCGAGCTGGTGCGCCTGGACCACTTCAACCAGGTCACCCCCGACGTGCCCCGTGCGGTGAACTTCATGCAGTCGCTGGGCTTCCGCGTCACCGAGGACATCCAGGACGAGGAGGGCACCGTCTACGCGGCCTGGATGCGCCGCAAGCCCACCGTGCACGACACCGCCATGACCGGCGGCGACGGGCCCCGCATGCACCACGTCGCATTCGCCACCCACGAGAAGCACAACATCCTGGCGATCTGCGACAAGCTCGGGGCGCTCCGTCGGTCCGACGCGATCGAGCGCGGCCCCGGCCGCCACGGCGTCTCGAACGCGTTCTACCTGTACCTGCGCGACCCCGACGGCCACCGCGTCGAGATCTACACGCAGGACTACTACACCGGCGATCCCGACAACCCGGTCGTCACGTGGGACGTGCACGACAACCAGCGCCGCGATTGGTGGGGCAACCCCGTCGTGCCGTCCTGGTACACCGAGGCCTCCCTCGTGCTCGACCTCGACGGCAACCCGCAGCCCGTCGTCGCCCGCACCGACTCGTCCGAGATGGCGGTCACGATCGGCGCCGACGGCTTCTCGTACACGCGCCCCGACGAGGACTCGATGCCCGAGTACAAGCAGGGCGAGTACAAGCTCGGCCACCAGCTGTAGTCACGGCATACGACCGCCCTGCTCCTCCGCAGGCGGCGCATGTCCCGATTTCGCCGAAGCATGTCCCGATTTCGGTCGCTCCCGGTTCTCGGAATGACCGAAAGTGGGACACGAACCGATACCCGCCAGGTTTCGAGAGGAAGAGACGGATGCTGCACCCCGACGACATCGCCGCGATCGCGGCCGAGCTGGCCGAGGCCGATCGCACGTACAGCGTGATCCCGCGGATCACGGCGCGCTACCCGGACGCGACGGTCGAGGACTCGTACGCGATCCAGGGCGTGTGGCGCGACCAGAACATCGCCGCGGGACGCACGCTCGTGGGCCGCAAGATCGGGCTCACGTCGAAGGCGATGCAGCAGGCGACGGGCATCACCGAGCCCGACTACGGCGTGATGTTCGACGACACCGTCTACGAATCGGGCGCCGAGATCCCGGTCGAGAAGTTCTCGAACGTGCGCATCGAGGTCGAGCTCGCGTTCGTGCTGAAGACGCCGCTCGAAGGCCCCGACTGCACGCTCGACGACGCCCTCGCGGCGATCGAGTACGCGGTTCCGGCACTCGAGGTGCTGAACTCGCACATCGAGCTGGAGGGCCGCACGATCGTCGACACGATCAGCGACAACGCCGCCTACGGTGCGATGGTGCTCGGCAGCGTGCGCAAGCGTCCCGACGAGATCGACCTCCGCTGGGTGCCGGGGGTGCTCTCCCGCAACGGCGAGATCGAGGAGACGGGCGTCGCCGCCGGCGTTCTCGGCCACCCGGCGACCGGCGTCGCCTGGCTCGCGAACAAGTTCCACCAGCACGGGGCACGGCTCGAGGCGGGCGAGATCATCCTCGCGGGCTCGTTCACCCGCCCCATGTGGGTGTCGCGGGGCGATACCGTCAGGTGCGACTACGGACCCATGGGAGTGATCGAATGCCGCTTCGTCTGAGCCCGACCTTGAGCGCCGCCCTCGCGTCCGCCGATCGCCCGCTCGCGGGTATGTGGGTGTGCACGGGCTCGCCGCTCGTGGCCGAGATCTGTGCCGGCTCGGGTCTGGACTGGCTGCTCATCGACATGGAGCACTCCCCCAACGGCCTCGAATCGGTGCTGGCCCAGCTGCAGGCCGTCGCCGCGTACCCCGTCACCCCGCTCGTGCGGGTGCCGATCGGGGACGTCGCGACGATCAAACAGGTGCTCGATCTCGGAGCCCAGAACCTGCTCGTGCCCATGATCTCTTCGAAGGCGGATGCCGAAGCCGCCGTCGCAGCCGTGCGCTATCCCCCGCGGGGAACCCGGGGTGTGGGCTCCGCGCTCGCACGGTCGGCGCGCTGGAACCGCGTCGACGGCTACCTCGCCGATGCCGACGACCACGTGTCGCTCTTCGTGCAGATCGAGACGGCGGCCGGCGTCGATGCCGCCGCCGAGATCGCCGCGGTCGACGGCGTGGACGGCGTCTTCGTCGGCCCATCCGACCTCGCCGCATCGATGGGCGTGCTCGGCCGGCAGACCCACCCCGACGTCGTGGCCGCCGCGCTGCGCACGTTCGAGGCCGTGCGCGCCGCGGGCAAGCCGGTCGGGGTCAACGCGTTCGACCCGGCCGCCGCCGACGCCTACCTCGAGGCGGGTGCCTCGTTCATCCTGGTCGGCGCCGATGTGGCGCTCCTCGCGCGCGGCTCCGAAGCCCTCGCGGCCCGTTTCATCCCCTCCGACGCCGCGGAGGATCGCGCTTCTTACTGACCCCGCCCGGCGTGTCAAGGCCACCCGGCGGGCGACGGCGGGATGAGACGCTGGGGCCATGAAGCGCGACGTCACCAGCCGCATCGCCCTGAACGTCGCCGAGCCCGCGGAACTCGTCTTCGCCATCGCGGCCTCCGGCCACTACATCACCGAAGCCGAGAGCCTCACCGCGACGGTGGACGGCACGCCCCTCCGGATCGAGGAGCTCGCCGATGCGCACGAGACTCGCCTGCACCGCGTCATGGCGCCGGCCGGCGAGTTCGTGATCACGTACAGGGCGACCGTCACAGGCGGCGAGACCGCCCGAGGCGACGACGTCGAGCGGCTCGTCTGCCTCCGCCAGAGCCGCTACGCCGAGTCCGACGCCTTGGCCCCGACCGCGGCAGCCGAGTTCCGGGGCATCGACGGGGCCGCCGAGCTGCTCGCCGCGGTGTCGTCGTGGGTCGGCACGCGGCTCTCCTACGTGCCCGGCTCCTCGCTGTCCACCGACGGAGCCGTCCGGACCCTGCTCGCCCGCAAGGGCGTCTGCCGCGACTATGCGCACCTGTGCATCGCGCTGCTGCGAGGACTCGGCATCCCGGCGCGCATGGTTGCCGTGTATGCGCCGGGGCTCACCCCGATGGACTTCCACGCGGTCGCCGAGGCATGGATCGACGGCGCCTGGCGGGTGGTCGACGCCACCACGCTCGCCCCGCGCCCGAGCCTGGTCCGCATCGCGACGGGGAGGGACGCGGCCGACACGGCGTTCCTCACCGTGGTCTCCGGACGCGCCGACCTCGTCGACATGGCCGTCACCGCCACCGCCGACGCGCTGCCCGACGACGACCTGACGCAGCTGGTCTCCATCGCCTGAGCGCGATGCGGGCGCTGCGGCGCAGCATCCGTTCCGCTCCGTCGTCCCGACATGGCACAGTGAATCCATGAAGAAGTGGGTCGTGCGGTTCGCGTCGCTGCTGGTGTTCAACATCGTCGTGCTGCTGATCGTCGGCTGGCTGACGCCCGCGCGCGTCGGCTGGGCCGCCCTCTGGGCGGGCATCGTGCTGACGGCGCTCGTCATCTGGATCAAGCCGCTCGTCGAGAAGTGGTTCCGCTCCATGGCGGCGAGGTCCGCGAACCAGCGCACCAGGGCCGGCGAGAAGCTCGTCGAGTTCCTGCTCGCGTTCGCCGTCGCGTTCCTCGTCTGGATCGTCACGGTCGTCTTCACCGGCGTCTCGATCGGCGGCGGCATCTTCGGAGCTTTCTGGGGGTGGGTCATCCCGCCGGTGATCCTGCTCATCGGCTGGGCGATCTACGGCGCCATCGACGACAGGGTCCAGACCCACGCCGGCACGCTCTACGACAAGGCCACCGGTTCGAAGGTCGGATCGACGGATGCTGCGGCCCCGCCGATCCCGAGTCCCGAGGCATCCGCCGCCCGCAGGGAGCTGTACGACGGGCTCACCGACGAGCAGCGACGCATGCTCGACGAACTCGGCAACGGCTGATCTCGCCCGATCTGTCGATCGGGACGCGCTCGCATCGTCAGAGGGGTGTAGCGACCCCTCCAGAAAGGACGACACCATGCGGTACGCACTCCTCCTCCACTACCCCGAGATGACCCCCGAAGACATGGGAGACGACGCCTGGGCCGAGGGCATGCGCGAGTTCGACGAGTACGCGAAGGCGCTCGACGACGCGGGCGTGCTGATCTCGGCCGAGGTGCTGCAGCCCTCCGCCGTGACCACCACGGTGACCGCACCCGACGGCACGCTGCGCGTGCAGGACGGCCCGTTCGCCGACACCAAGGAGCAGCTCGGCGGGACGTTCGTGATCGACGTCGCCGACCTCGACGCCGCCATCGGCTGGGCCGGCAAGGCGCCGTCGATCGGCTGGGGCACCGTCGAGGTGCGGCCGAGCGCCACCCGCTTCGAGAACGGCGCCTGGACCCAGTTCGCGAGCTGATGCCGAGCGTCGACGATTCCCGCGCGGTCGCCGCGCGCACCGCGCGGGAATCGTACGGCCGCATCCTGGCCGTCGTCGCGACCTCCACGCGCGATGTCGCCCTCGCCGAGGACGCGCTCGCCGACGCTTTCGAGCGGGCGCTGCGCACCTGGCCGGACGCCGGCATCCCCGCCAATCCCGAAGGGTGGCTGGTCACCGTGGCTCGAAATCGGCTGCGCGACGCCCTCGCATCGGCGGCCCGCCGGACCGGCGTGCCGCTGGACGAGGGGATCGCCGCGGTGCGAGCGGACGAGCGCGAGGTCGATGCGCTCACTGCACTGGAGCGTGCCGAGGCGATCCCCGACCGCCGGCTCGAGCTGCTCTTCGCGTGCGCGCACCCGGCGATCGACCCGGCCATCCGCACACCGCTCATGCTGCAGACGGTGCTGGGATTCGAGGCGACCGAGATCGCCCGCGCGTTCGGTGTGGAGCCGTCGGCGATGGCGCAGCGTCTCGTTCGCGCGAAGCGGCGGATCCGGGATGCCGGCATCCCGTTCCGGGTGCCCACGCGCGCCGACATGCCGTCTCGGCTGCCCGCCGTGCTCGAGGCGATCTACGGCGCCTACGCCATCGGATGGCTCGATCAGGGCGATGAACCGCGCGAGTCGCTCGCCGATGAGGCGCGCTGGTTCGCGGTGCTGACAGCGACGCTGCTCGGCGACGAGCCCGAGGCCTGGGGGCTCGCCGCCCTGCTCACCTACGCGCAGTCGCGTGCGCCGGCCCGCGCCGACGTGCCCTGGACTCCGCTCGACGAGCAGGACCCGGCGCAGTGGGATCGCGGGCTCATCGCGGAGGGCGCCGCGCTGCTGCGCCGCGCCTCGGCACTCGGGCGTCCGCTCGGGCGCTTCCAGCTGGAGGCGGCGATCCAGGCGGTGCACTGCGACCGCGCCCGCAGCGGCATCCTCGACGTCGAGGCCCTCGTGAAGCTCTACCGAGGGCTCGTCGCGATCGCACCGACCGATGGTGCACGACGAGCCCTGGCAGCGGCCGAGGCGCGTGTGTCCGCGGCCGGCGAGGCATCGGACCTGTAACAAACCGACCCGCAACGGACCGCTTCGCGGAACCCGTGACCAAGATGGAGGGATCCCCGCAGCGACAGCACGCATGCGCGGGCACACCCGACTCATGGAGGCACCATGTCGCGCCGCATCCGTCTCATTCGCATCGCCGCCGTCGGCGCCGTCGTCGCGGCCCTCACCCTGAGCGGCTGCGCCTCGGGCTCCGATCCGGCGAGCAGCGAGTCGCCGGCCGCCGAGGCGGGGTACGTCACGCCCGGCAAGCTCACCATCGCGACCGGCGAGACGGCCTACGAGCCCTACGTGATCGACGACGACCCCGAGTCGGGTGAGGGGTTCGAGGCGGCCGTCGCCTACGCCGTCGCCGAGGAGCTGGGCTTCGCCCCCGAGGACGTCGAGTGGGTGCGCACGAGCTTCGAGTCGGCGATCGCGCCGGGACCGAAGAGCTTCGATTTCAACATCCAGCAGTACACGATCACCGACGAGCGCAAGCAGGCCGTCGACTTCTCATCGCCGTACTACGAGGCGAGCCAGTCGGTGGTCGCGCTGCAGGGCGGCGCGGCCGAGGGCGTGACCGACATCGCGGGACTCAAGGATCTGGTGCTGGGCGCGATGTCGGGATCCACGAGCGCGACGACGATCGAACAGGCCATCGCCCCGACCACTGCGCCTCAGCTCTACGGCTCGAACGAGGATGCCGTCGCCGCGCTCAAGGCCGGCCAGATCGACGCCATCGTGCTCGACACCCCGACCGCGTACACCGCGGTGAACTTCTACATCGACGACTCCTTCACCGTGGGCGAACTGCCGGCGGCGGGAGTCCCCGATCAATGGGGCCTGCTCCTCGCGAAGGATTCCCCGCTGACCGCAGACGTCACTGCGGCCGTCGACACCCTCCGCGAGAACGGCACGCTCGATGAGCTCGAGGCGGAGTGGCTCTCGGTGCTCAGCGAAGGCGTACCGCAGCTGAAGTGACCGCGTCGGCTACGTTCGTTCGGTGACCCTGCACCAGCCCAGCGCGCTCGAGCTCGACCGTCGCGCCTACCGGCGCCGCCGCTCGCAGCGGTCGGTGCTCATCGCGATCGCGTCATCGCTCGCGTTCGCGGTGATCGTCTGGGTGACGGTCATCAACACCGAGGGCTGGTCGAAGGTCCAGCAGTCGTTCTTCAACCTCGACGTCGCGATCCAGGCGCTGCCGAAGGTGTGGGACGGCTTCCTGATCAACCTGCAGGTCCTCGCCTACTCGGTCGTCACCGTCGCGGCGGTCGCACTCGTGATCGCCGTGCTGCGCACGCTCCGCGGGCCAGTCTTCTTCCCCGCGCGCGTGCTCGCCGCCGGCTACACCGACCTCTTCCGCGGCCTGCCGTTCATCATCGTGCTCTACCTCATCGGCTTCGGCCTGCCGACCATCACGAACACGCGCATGCCGGTGGTGCTGCTCGGGGTCATCGCGGTGACCCTCACGTACTCCGCGTACGTCGCCGAGGTGATCCGCGCCGGGATCGAGGCCGTCCATCCCTCGCAGCGCCTCGCGGCGCGCGCGCTCGGGCTCGGGTACGTGCAGTCGCTGCGTCGCGTCGTGCTGCCCCAGGCCCTGCGCAAGATCACGCCGCCCCTCATGAACGACTTCATCTCGATGCAGAAGGACGTCGGACTGATCTCCATCCTGGGCGCGGTCGATGCGATCGCCGCCGCCCGATCGGTGGCGTCCCTCACGTACAACTTCACGCCGTACGTCGTCGCCGGCGTCCTGTTCATCCTGCTCGCGATCCCGACGATCCGCCTGACCGACTGGTACACCGCGAGGCTGCGCGAGCGCGAGCAGGCGGGGGCGATCCTGTGACCGCCCTGCTGCGCGCCAGCGGCATCCACAAGTCGTTCGGCGAGCGCGAGGTGCTCCGCGGCGTCGATGTCGCTCTCGCGTCGCACGAGGTCGTCGCGCTCATCGGCGCGAGCGGGTCGGGCAAGTCGACGCTGCTGCGGTGCCTGAACCTCCTCGAGCCGATCGACGACGGGCAGATCTACCTCGACGACGAGGACATCTCCGATCCGCGCGTCGACGCCAACCGCGTGCGAGCACGCTTCGGTGCGGTGTTCCAGAGCTACAACCTCTTCCCGCACCTGTCGGTGCTCGACAACGTCACCCTCGCTTCGCGGGTGGTGCACCGGAAACCCCGCCGTGAGGCCGAGGCGCGCGCCCTCGAGCTGCTCGGCCGCATCGGACTCGCCGACCTCGCCCCGGAGCACCCCGACCGCCTGTCGGGGGGCCAGCAGCAGCGCGCCGCGATCGTTCGGGCCATCGCGACCGATCCCGAGGTGCTGTTCCTCGACGAGATCACCTCGGCGCTCGACCCCGAGCTCGTCGGCGAGGTGCTCGAGCTGGTGCGGCAGCTCGCCGCCGACGGCGCGACGATCCTGATGGCGACGCACGAGATGGCCTTCGCGCGCGACGTCGCGCACCGAGTGGTCTTCCTCGACGCCGGCACGATCGTCGAGCAGGGGCCTCCGTCCGAGGTCCTCGCGGCGCCCCAGGAAGCTCGCACCCGGGCGTTCCTCGCCCGCTTCACCGCGTGACCCCGCATCGGCTGTTCACTTCATGTGCTCTCACCGAGCGCACACGTCGTTGGCGCGCACAGCGTGTCGCCTCGGCGAGAGCACACGATGTGAACACCGGCACAGTGTGTCAACCTGTTGACTCACCGTGAGTCAACTGGTTTACTCGTTCATGTGTCCGACCGCCTGACCTTCACCCTCCACGAGTTCATCGCCGAGCTCGATGCGTTCGCCGACGCCGCCCTGCAGGCGGGGTACGGCGTCACGTTCAACCACTTCCAGTTCCTGGCGGTGCTCTACGACCACGAGCCCGTGGACATGACGACGCTCGCCCGCTGCCTCGGCGTCACCAAGGCCGCCGTGAGCAAACGGGTCCCGGCGCTCGTCGAGGACGGGTGGATCACCGCGGCATCCCAGCCCGGCGCAGGCCGCAGCATCCTGCTCGCCCTCACTCCCCAGGGCACAGCGCTCGTGCGCGATGCGGGGGAAGTGCTCGAGCGCGAGTTCGCCGCGATGCTGACGCATCCCTCCCTCGGGGGCGATCCCATCGACGCCCCGCGCCTGAACGCCCAGCTCGTCGCCCTCACCGCCTTCATCCAGCAGCAGCCGGCACCCGCGCAGGGCGCCGCGGCCCCACAGGAGACCCTCGCATGAACGCCCCCCGCATCCTCGTGATCGTCGGCACGCCCTTCGCCGGCAGCCTCAACCACGCCCTCGCCCGGTCGTACGCCGATGCCGCACGCACCGGCGGCGCCGATGTGCGGGTCGTCGACCTCGCGAAGGACGCCGTGCCGCAGCATCCGTCCCAGCGCGACGACGTGCGGCTTCCCCGCACCGAGGCGGACGTGCAGCTCCCGCCCGAGGTCGCCGCCTCCGTCGCCGACGTGGACTGGGCCGACCACCTCGTCTTCTTCTTCCCGCAGTGGTGGGGGTCGCTCCCGGGTGCCCTCAAAACGTGGATCGACCGCGTGTTCGTGCGCGGCTTCGCGTACCGCTACCGTCCGACGGGTCGACTGTGGGACAAGCTGCTGACCGGTCGCAGCGCGCGCATCGTCATGACGATGGACTCCCCCGCCTTCTGGAACGCGTGGGTCTACCGCGACGCGCCGATCCGGTCGCTGCGCACGGCGACGCTCGAATACTGCGGCATCAAGGTGCGCGGCGTGACGCGCCTCGCGGAGGTGCGGCACAGCTCCGAAGCCGACCGCGAGCGCTGGGTCCTCGGGATGGCGTCGTTCGGAGCGACGGATGCCGGGTCCGTCGCCCCGCGCGCACGCGACGAGCTCGTCGCGGCCTGACGTCAGGCGAGCGAGCGCTCCGCGGCTTCGACGACGTTCGTCATGAGGAGCGCGACCGTCATCGGGCCCACCCCGCCGGGGTTCGGCGAGAGGTAGCCGGCGACCTCGGCGACGTCGGGGTCGACATCGCCGTGGACGCGGGACTTGCCCGTCTCGGGGTCGTCCTCACGGGTGACGCCGACGTCGAGCACCGCGGCGCCCGGCTTGACGTCCTCGGCGCGGACGATGTGCTTGACGCCCGCCGCAGCCACGATGACGTCCGCCTGGCGCAGGTGGTGCGACAGGTCGGCGGTGCCGGTGTGGGTGAGGGTCACCGTCGCGTTGATCTCGCGGCGCGTGAGCAGCAGGCCGATCGAGCGGCCGATGGTCACGCCGCGACCGACGACGACCACGTCCTTGCCCTTGAGGTCGTAGTCGTTGCGCAGCAGCAGCTCGATGACACCACGGGGGGTGCAGGGCAGCGGCGTGGTGATCGGCGAATTGACGTTGAGCACGAGCCGTCCGAGATTCGTCGGGTGCAGGCCGTCGGCGTCCTTCGCGGGGTCGATGCGCTCGAGGATCGCGTCGGTGTCGAGGTGCTTCGGCAGCGGCAGCTGCACGATGTACCCGTGGCACTCCGGGTCGGCGTTGAGCTCGTCGATCAGCGCCTCGACCTCTTCCTGCGTGGCGTCGGCGGGAAGCTCGCGCTGGATCGAGTTCATCCCGATCGCCTCGGACTCGCGGTGCTTCATCCCGACGTACAGCTGGGACGCCGGATCGGCGCCGACGAGCACCGTCGCGATGCCGGGCGTGACGCCGCGGTCCTTGAGTGCCGCCACGCGCTCGCGCAGCTCGTCCTTGATCTGGGCCGCGGCCGCGCGCCCGTCGAGCTTCTGTGCGGTCATGTCCGCCCTTTCGTTCGGTTCGCCTCGGCGGTGCGGTTCCCGTCGGCGAAGAGCTGAGTCTCGAACGGATGCCGCGGCGCGATGTCCGGCCGCGGCACCCCTGTCGACAGTGGTACCAGACGGTACGGCCGCCCTGCGGCGGCTTTCCCGCTCAGTGGCGGAAGTCGGGGTACAGCGGGAACTTGGCGGTGAGGGCCGCGACGCGCAGGCGCAGCTCTTCGACGTCGGCACCGGGCAGCAGTGCGAGCGCGATGATGTCGGCGACCTCCGTGAACTCGGCGTCGCCGAAGCCGCGGGTCGCCAGCGCCGGCGTGCCGATCCGCAGGCCCGACGTGACCATCGGCGGGCGCGGGTCATTGGGGACCGCGTTGCGGTTCACCGTGATGTGGATCTCGTGCAGCAGGTCCTCGGCCTGCTTGCCGTCGATCTCGGCGTTGCGGAGGTCGACCAGCACGAGGTGCACGTCGGTGCCACCCGAACGGACCGCGATGCCGGCGTCCTTCACGTCCTGCTGGGACAGACGCTCCGCGATGATGTGGGCGCCGCGCAGCACGCGCTCCTGGCGCTCCTTGAACTCTGGGGTCGCGGCGAGCTTGAACGCCGTCGCCTTGGCCGCGATCACGTGCATGAGGGGGCCGCCCTGCTGCCCCGGGAAGACGGCGGTGTTGATCTTCTTCGCGATGTCGGCATCGTTGGTGAGGATGAAGCCCGAGCGGGGGCCGCCGATCGTCTTGTGCACGGTCGACGACACGACGTGGGCGTGCGGCACCGGGTTCGGGTGCAGACCCGCCGCGACGAGACCGGCGAAGTGCGCCATGTCGACCCACAGGGTCGCGCCGACCTCGTCGGCGATCGCGCGGAAGGCGGCGAAGTCGAGCCGGCGCGGGTACGCCGACCAGCCGGCGATGATGACCTTGGGCTTGTGCTCGACGGCGAGGCGGCGCACCTCGTCCATGTCGATCGTCGAGGTCTCGGGGTCGACGCCGTACGCGACGATGTTGTACAGGCGGCCCGAGAAGTTGATCTTCATGCCGTGCGTGAGGTGGCCGCCCTGGTCGAGCGAGAGGCCGAGCAGCGTGTCGCCCGGACGGGCGATGGCGTGCAGCACAGCGGCGTTCGCGGTGGCGCCCGAGTGCGGCTGGACGTTCGCGAACTCGGCGCCGAACAGCGCCTTGGCGCGGTGGATGGCGAGTTCCTCGGCGACGTCGACCTCTTCGCAGCCGCCGTAGTAGCGGCGGCCCGGGTAGCCCTCGGCGTACTTGTTGGTGAGCACCGAGCCCTGCGACTGCAGCACAGAGACCGGAACGAAGTTCTCGGAGGCGATCATCTCGAGATAACCGCGCTGGCGGTCGAGCTCGCGGTCGAGCACCTGGGCGATCTCGGGATCGACCTCGGCGAGCGGGGCGTTGAAGAACTGATCGGTCATGCGATCTCCAGACTCACGGCTTTCGGATAGGGGTGTTCCACATCGGCCCAGGCGTGCGGTCGAATGCCGTAGTCGGTCGCTCCCCGGTGGTGGCCCACCTCAACGCCAGTCGCGACACACCGAGCATAACGGAACACGAACCGCTAGGCTGAGTCCGATCCCTTTTGTTAGGACTCTTTACATGAATCGTCGACGAGGACGAGCGGTCGCCGCAGTCGTCCTCGCCGCCGCGCTGCTGGCCGGCTGCACCCCGGTCGCACAGAATGGAGACACCGTGTCGCTTCCCGCCGTCGTCCCCGCCCCGACCTCGATCGAGGCCGGCTCCGGCGCGCCCTTCCGGCTCGCGTCCACCACGGTGGTGAAGGGAGACACGGATGCTGCCACCGCCCTGTCCGCGATCGTCGAGGCCCGCACGCGGCTGAGCCTCGCGACCGGCGACGGCGCGGTCATCGAGCTGCGGGTCGACGCGGGTTCGGGCGCGCCCGAGTCGTACCGGATCGCCGCGGACGAGGCATCCGTGGTCGTCACCGGCGCCGACGCGGCAGGGCTGTTCTACGGCGTGCAGACGCTGGGCCAGCTCATCGCCCGCGATGGCGACGGGTGGGTCCTGCCCGCCGTGACGATCGAGGACGCCCCGCGCTTCGCCTACCGCGGCCTGATGCTCGACGTCGCCCGCCACTTCCACTCGGTCGACACCGTCAGGGCCTACATCGACCGCGGGGCGTCCCTCAAGTTCAACGCACTGCACCTGCACCTCACGGACGACCAGGGCTGGCGCATCCAGCTCGACTCGCGTCCCGAGCTCACCGAGAAGGCGTCGGGCACGTCGGTCGGCGGCGGCAGTGTCGTCGGGCAGGGCCGGGGTGGCGGCTTCTACACGAAGGCCGACTACCGCGAGATCGTCGAGTACGCGGCATCCCGTCACATGATCGTCGTGCCCGAGATCGACATGCCGGGCCACACGCATGCGGTGGGCCTCGCGTATCCGGAGCTCACCGAAGCCCCTACCGTCAGCGAGCATATGCGCGAGACCATCCGCGACTACGGCGGCGAGGAGCCGCGCACCGGCACACCCTACGACGGCATGGCCGTCGGGTTCTCGTCGCTGAAGATCCACGACGAGGCGACCTACGATTTCGTTGCCGACGTGTTCGGCGAGCTCGCCGCGATGACGCCCGGGCCGTATCTGCACTTCGGCGGCGACGAGTCGCTCTCGACGACCGACGACGACTTCGCGGTCTTCGTCGCCCGCGCGAGCGCAATCATCGCCGACCTCGGCAAGACGCCCGTCGCGTGGCACGAGGCGGGCGCGGCGCCCGACATCGCCGACATCACGATCGGCCAGTACTGGGGCTTCCTCACCCCGCAGGAGGGCGCCGCGGAGAAGGCGATCGCATTCGTCGACAACGGCGCGCAGCTGATCCTCTCGCCCGCCGACGCGATCTACCTCGACATGCAGTACCCCGACCTGCCCGGGCACGGGCTCACATGGGCGAATGGACCGACGAGCGTCGAGCGCGCGTACTCGTGGGAGCCTTCGGACGTGGTCCCCGGCGTCGACGACTCCGGCATCCTCGGCATCGAGGCGCCGCTGTGGACCGAGACGATCCGCACCGCCGCCGACATCGACACCATGGCCTTCCCGCGCGCCGCCGCGGCCGCGGAGGCCGCCTGGTCTCCTGCAACAGGGACGAGCGAGTTGCGCACCTGGGCGTCGTTCCGCGAGCGCGTCGGCGCCCTCGGGCCGCTGTGGACGAGCATGGGCATCGGCTTCCACCCGTCCGACGAGATCCCGTGGGCCACCGAGTGACCGCCGCCGACTGATCCGGAGCACCGCATGAGCACCCTCGTCCACTCCGTCCGCCTGCTGGGCTCCGTGTCGGTCGACAGCGACAACGCCGACGCATGGGCGTTCTTCGAGGGCGATCGCGTCGCCGCAGTCGGAGTCGGCGCAGGGTTCCCGCGCGCGGACGCGACGGTCGACGGAGGGGGCGGATGCCTCGCCCCCGGTTTCGTCGACATCCACGGGCACGGCGGCGCGGGCGCGAGCTTCGACGACGGGCCCGAGGCCGTCGCCACGGCGCGCGCCGTGCACCGCGCCCACGGGACGACGCGCGCGGTGCTCTCGCTCATCACCGCGCCGATCGACGACCTCGCAGCGCGCGTGGCGATGGTCGCGGACCTCTGCGACGCCGATCCCACGGTCCTCGGCTCGCACCTCGAGGGTCCGTTCCTCGACCCGGGCCACAAGGGTGCGCACACAGCGTCGCTGCTGCGGGCCCCGGACGCGGCATCCGTCGACCGTCTTCTCGAGGCCGGACGCGGGACGATCCGCCAGGTCACGCTCGCGCCGGAGCGCCAGGGCGCCTTCGACGCGATCCGGCGGTTCGTCGAGGCGGGCGTCGCCGTCGCGGTCGGCCACACGAACGCCGACGCCGACACGACTCGGCGCGCCTTCGACGCCGGCGCGACGCTCATCACGCATGCGTTCAATGCGATGCCCGGCATCCACCACCGCGCTCCCGGCCCCGTCGTCTCGGCTCTGCGCGACGAGCGCGTGACTCTCGAGGTCATCGCCGACGGCGTGCACGTCGACCTGGAGCTGATCGCGACGCTCTTCGCGGTCGCCGGCGACCGGATCGCGCTCGTCACCGACGCGATGGCCGCGGCCGGCGCGCAGGACGGCCGGTACGAGCTGGGCGGCCTCGCGGTGCGCGTGACCGCCGGGGTGGCACGGCTCGAAGAGGGCGGTGCGATCGCCGGCTCCACGCTCACGCAGGATGCCGCGCTGCGCCACGTCGTGGCCGCAGGCGTCCCGCTCGAGGTCGCGTCGCACGCGCTCAGCCGGCAGCCCGCGCACGCGATCCACCGCGACGACCTCGGCACCCTCGACGTCGGCGCGCTCGCCGACGCGGTGCTGCTGGACGACGCACTCGCGGTGCGCCGCGTCTGGATCGGCGGCCACGACGCCTGAGCGGGCTCGCGCGCACGTGAAAGGCGGGGCCGAAGGTCCCTCCCCCGAGATACCTCCGAGCCCCGCCTTATCCGCGGGAGTCCCGCGGGGGGCCGGCCGCCGTCGTGCCCCACACAAGGGCGGCCAGCCACTCTGACGAAAGAGACTGCGGGACCCCCGATCTATTACGCGGGTTCCGAGAATTCGCTCGGAACGGATGCTGCGCCTTCGAGTTCAGCCCTGGTCAAATCCGGAGGCGGCGACGACAATGGAACCTGCCGCGGTCCGCACCCGGGATCGACGTCGTCGATGTGCGCCGCGGAACTGGGGGACCGATGGACCACGAAGACGTGCACCAGGACGAGACCGACGTCGTCACCGACGCCGACGGCGATCTCGTCCTGCGGACGAGATCGGGCGACAGCGACGCCTTCGCGGAGCTGTGGCGGCGCCACTACCGCGCGGGCGTCACCGTCGCCCGCAACATGACCTCGAGCCTCGATGCCGACGACCTCGTGCAGGAGGCGTACACGCGCATCTACCAGTCCATCGTCCACGGCGGCGGGCCGACCGGGTCATTCCGCGCCTACCTCTTCACCAGCATCCGCAACACCGCGGCCGCGTGGGGACGCGCCCGCCGCGAGACCGCGTACGAGGAGCTCGACGGCGTCGAGGACCCCTCGGGCGTCGAGCACGAGAGCGAGGCCGCACTCGACCGCGGTCTCACGCATCAGGCCTTCCGCAGTCTTCCGACGCGGTGGCAGGAGGTGCTCTGGTACTCCGAGATCGAGCGCATGAAGCCCGCCGAGATCGCGCCGCTCTTGGGCATGAAGCCGACGGCGGTCGCGCAGCTGACCTTCCGCGCCCGGGAAGGGCTGCGTGAGGCCTGGATCCAGGCGCACCTGCGGTCGGTGGCCGACGGCTCGGACTGCGAGTGGACCATCGAGCGCCTCGGCGCGTACTCGCGACTCAACCTCGGCCGACGCGACCACGCGAAGCTCGAGCGGCACCTTGCCGGCTGCGTGCGGTGCTCGATCGTCGCGAGCGAGGCCAAGGAGGTCTCGAGCCGTCTCGCGCTCGTCCTGCTGCCCATCGCCCTCGGCGCGGTGGGCACCGCCGGCTACCTCGCGACCGTCCAGGGCGGCGGCACCTCGCTCGTGGCGCTGGCCTCGATGCCCTCGAGCGTCGTGCACGGCACCGTCACCGTCGCCCCGGCTGGAGTCGTGGGCGCGGGCGCGAGCGCGGGTGGGAGTGCGGGTGCGGGCGTAGGCGCGGGTGCCGCTGCCGGTGCGGCGGCGACGTCGGCCGGGGTCGGATCGGCGGGGGCGGTCGGCGCAGCAGGGGCGGCGACCGCCGTCGCTTCGTCGGCGACGGTCTTCGGCGCGTCGGCGGTCGCCGGCATCGGGGCGGCCTCCGGGCTCGCCGCGGCCGGCCTCGTCGTCGTCAGCGGCGTGGTCGCCGCAGCGGTGATGCTGCCGGCCACAGCCGGTCCCGAACCGGCGCCGACTCCCGCACCGACGACCGAGGTCGCGGCGGAGAACGCGAACGCGCCGGCGCTCCTCGAGGACGACAGCGATGACGACGCGCTTCAGCTTCCGGCCGAGGCGGGTCCCGCCCCGGCGGACATCCCCGTGGTCCTCGACGCCTCGGCCGGCGCCGGGGACGCGCAAGACGGGGGCAGCTCGGAGTCCGGCGGCGGCGAGGCTGGCGGAGAGACCGGCAACGCTCAGGGCGCGAACAGCGGCGTGTCGGTCAGCGACGGCAACCCGACGAGCAGCAACGGCAAGCCGACGAGCAGCAACGGGAACACGCAGGGCAACAACGGCACCGCCTCCGGCAACAACGGGAGCTCCACCGGCGACGACGCAGACGCGCCGGGCAACAGCGGGAACGGCAACGCCGGCGGCTCCAGCAACGGGAAGCCGACCGACGGCACGGGCAGCGGCAACGCCGGCGACACCGGCAACGACGGTTCGACCGGCAACGGCACGCCGACGAACGGCACCGGCAGCGGCAACGGCAACGGCGGCACCACCGGAGCCGGCAGCGGCGTCACGAAGGGCAGCGCGCCGGTTCCGCGCGGAATCGGCCGGGGTCTCGCGGACCGTCAGGAGGCCCCACCCCTCACCGACGACGTGCCGGCGGACGCCGAACTGCCCGAAGTGACGGAGACCATCCCCGCCGAGACCGTCCCTGCCGAGACCGTCCCGGCCGACGGCAGCGACTGATCAGCCCCGCACCGGTTCGGCCGGCGCGGGCTGCCCGCCGCCGTAGACTGGAGGCCATGTCCGACACGCCGAACGTCACTCCCGCGCGCCCTGCCGAACCGGCACCCGGAACACGCGCACCGCTGACCGATGGCAAGGCTGCGCCGCTGGCCGATGGCAAGGCTCCGCCGCTGGCCGATGGCAAGGCTGCGCCGCTGGCCGCAATCGACATCATCGCGTTCATCTGCGAGATCTTCGCGTTCGGCACGCTCGCGCTGTGGGGCTTCACGATGTGGCCGTTCCCATGGAACATCGTCGCCGGCATCGGGGCTCCGGTGATCGCGATCCTTCTCTGGGCGCTCTTCGTGTCGCCGCGCGCCGTGTTCGCGGTGCACCCCTTCGTGCGCGCCGTCGTCGAGCTGCTCGTCTACGTGTCCGCGACCGCCGCCTGGTGGTCGATGGGCAACGCCTGGATCGGCCTCGCGTTCGGTGTCGTCGCCGTGACCGCCGGGGTCGTCGCCGGCCGGCGGCGCCTGTCGTGACCTCCGGCGCCGACGCGCTGGCTCTCCTCCGCGCGGCGCTCGGCGACCGCGTCGACACCTCCCCGGCTTCACTGGCCGCCGCGCGCGCCGACAAGTCCGGGCACGCGGCATCGGGTCTTCCTCTCGCCGTCGTGCACGCCCGCAGCGTCGACGACGTGCAGCAGACGCTCCGCATCGCCGCCGGCACACGCACGCCCGTGGTCACCCGCGGCGCCGGCACGGGTCTGGCCGGCGGCGCCAACGCGGGAGACGGCGAGATCGCCCTGTCGGTGCGCGGCATGGACCGCATCCTCGAGATCCGCCCCGACGACCTCCTGGCGGTCGTCGAGCCGGGCATCCTCAACGCCGACCTCAACGCCGCGCTCGCCCCGCACGGCCTCTGGTGGGCGCCCGACCCGGCGAGCCGCGCCATCTCGACGGTCGGCGGCAACATCGCGACCGGCGCGGGGGGACTGCTGTGCGCCAAGTACGGCGTCGTGCGCGACGCGGTGCTCGGCGTGGATCTCGTCCTCGCGGACGGCCGCCTGCTCCATCTCGGCCACCGCACCGTCAAGGGCGTGACAGGTCTCGACCTGACGTCCTTGGTCATCGGGTCAGAGGGCACCCTGGGCGTCGTCGTCGGAGCGACGCTGAAGCTGCGCCGTCTGGTTCCCGGCGAGGTGTGCACGGTCGCCGCCACCTTCCGCGACGTGCGCACGGCGGCCGAGGCATCCGCGGCCGTCACCGCGTCCGGTGCGCAGCCCGCGATCATGGAGTTGATGGATGCTGCGTCCCTCGCCGCCGTCCACGCGCTCCTGGGGCTCTCGGCACCCACTCCCGGGGCGGCGCAGCTCACCATCCAGACCGACGGCCCTGCCGCGATCGCCGAGGCCGAGGCGATCGCCGGGGTGCTCCGCCGGGTCGGCGGGACAGTCGCCGTCTCGCACGACCGCGACGAGGGCGAGCGGCTGCTGACGATCCGCCGGGCGATGCATCCCGCGATGGAGACTCTCGGCACCGCGCTCATCGAGGACGTCTCGGTGCCCCGCAGCGCTCTCCCTGCGATGTTCGACGAGATCGCCCGCGTCGAGCGTGAGCACGGCGTCGTGATCCCCACCGTCGCTCACGCCGGCGATGGCAACCTGCACCCCAACTTCATCTTCGACGCCCAGCCCGACGAGTTCGGCGTCGTCGAGGCGCCGGACCACATCTGGGCGGCCGCCGACGACCTCTTTCGTGCCGCGCTCCGCCTCGGCGGAACGCTGACCGGCGAGCACGGTGTGGGCGTACTCAAGCGCCGATGGCTCGCCGACGAGCTCGGCGACGCCCAATGGGAGCTTCAGCGGCAGATCACCCGCGTCTTCGATCCCCAGGGCATCCTCAACCCCGGCAAGGTGTTCGCGCGCTGAGCCGCGGCATCCGTCGCCCCAGTCAGATGCCCTGCCAGTCGGGCTTGTTGTCGTAGGCGTAGCGGTAGTAGTCGGCACGGGCGAGCTGCGATGCCGCCGCCTCGTCGACCACCACGGTCGCGTGCGAGTGGAGCTGGATCGCCGAGCCGGGCAGCGACGCCGAGAGCGGGCCCTCGACGGCGCCGGCGACCGCGGCCGCCTTGCCCTCGCCGAAGGCCAGCAGCACCAGGTGGCGGGCGCGCAGGATCGTGCCCAGGCCCTGTGTGATGCAGTGCATCGGCACCTGGTCGACCGAGTCGAAGAAGCGCGCGTTGTCGCGGCGGGTCTGCTCGGTGAGCGTCTTCACGCGCGTGATCGACGAGAACGACGAACCCGGCTCGTTGAAGCCGATGTGGCCGTCCGTGCCGATGCCGAGGATCTGCAGGTCGATGCCACCCGCATCGCGGATGGCCTCGTCGTACTCCTCGCCGTGGTGCTCGATGCCCTCCGGCGTGCCGTCCGGCGTGCGGATGAGCTCGGGGTTGAAGCCCAGCGGCTCGACGACCTCGCGCGTGATCACCGAGCGGTAGCTCTCGGGATGGGCCGGGTCGATGCCGACGTACTCGTCGAGCGCGAAGCCGCGCACACGCGAGACGTCGACGCCCTCCAGGCGCGAGCGCAGCGCCTCGTACACCGGCAGCGGCGTGGACCCGGTGGCAAGACCCAGGACCGTCTCGGGGTTCGAGCGGATGAGTCCGGCGATGTGGTCGGCGACGAGCGCACCTGCGGCCTGCTTGTCGCGGACGATGACGATCTCAGCCATGGAACATCTCATCCATGAATCAGAGCCTCCTGGGTGTCGTGTGTGGCGTCGCCCTCCGCGCCCACCAGCGCGGCTCCGAGCGCAGCGGCCGGTGAACCCGGCGGCAGCAGCTCGACCCGGTCGGCGAGGTGCAGCGAGCGCATGAACGGGGATGCCTCGGCACTGGCCGCGAGCTCGGCCGCGACATCCGTCATCAGTCGGTCTCCCAACGCCGTCACACCCCCTCCGAGGACCACGATATCGACGTCGGCGGTCAGCACCAGCACCCGGATCGCTGCGGCGACGCCGCGGGCGAGACCGGCCCGCAGCTGTCGCGCCGACGGGTCGCCGGCATCGGCGGCGTCGAAGACGTCGCGCACGGGCAGCGCGGACCGCTTGGCCCAGCGCTCGGCGATCGCGCCGCCGCCCGCGAACGCCTCGATGCAGCCGCGCTGACCGCAGCGGCACAGGGGTCCGTTCGGGTCGACGGAGATATGGCCGACCTCGCCGGCCGTGCCGCGCGCGCCGCGCCACAGCACCCCGTCGGAGACGATGCCCGCGGCGATGCCGGTGCCGAGGTTGAGGTACGCCATCGAGCCCGGCGCCGGTGCGCCGCCCCGCGTGTGGAGCGCATGCGCGCCGAGCGCGGCCGCCTTCACGTCGTTCTCGACCTGCACCGGCACGCCCAGCGCGGGCGCGACCGCGGCGGCGAGGTCGAGCTCGTCCACGCCGAGGTTGACGGCGTGCACGACGCGGCCGGTGCCCGGCTCGATCTGACCCGGGATGCCGACCCCGACCGACCGCACGGCCGAGAGGTCGACGCCGGCCTCGGAGCCGAGCGCACGCACGGCGTCGAGGACGGTCTGGGCCACAGCATCCGGTCCCCAGCCCGTGGGGATGCGGAGGCGGCCCGCGATCCCGCCCTCGGCGTCGACCGCCACGGCGTCCGTCTTCGTCCCGCCGACGTCCAGCCCGACCTTCATCGGCCGACCTCCCCGTGGGAGGCGGCGTGGTCCTTCGTGCGCATCAGCCCTTGACCGCCCCTGAGACGAGACCGCTCGTCATGCGATGCTGGACGATGAGGAAGAACACGATCACCGGGATGGCCATGATCGTGGATGCCGCCATGACGACCGCCCAGTCGGTGGCCTTCGTCGCCTGCACGAAGGCGCGCAGCCAGATCGGGAGGGTGAGCGACTCCGGCCTCGTCATGATGACGAGGGCGAAGACGAACTCGTTCCAGGCCTGGATGAAGGCGAACACGCCCGTCGCGATGAGGCCGGGGGCCAGCAGCGGGAACGTGATGCGCCAGAAAGCGCCGGTCCGGCTGCATCCGTCGATCATCGCGGCCTCCTCCAGGTCTGCGGGGACGCCGTTGACGAATCCGCGGAGCGTCCAGATGGTGAACGGGAGCACGAAGGCGATGTAGACGAAGCTCAGACCGATGATCGAGTTGAGCAGATACCAGCCGTCGAGCACCCGGAACACCGAGACGATCATCGCCTCAGCGGGGATCATCTGGATCACGAGGATCGCGATGATGAACGACGTCCGGGTGCGGAAGCGGTAGCGCGACACGGCGATCGCGCCGAGGAAGGCGAACCCGAGCGCGGCCACCAGCGTGATCCCGGTGACGGCGACCGAGTTGAAGAGCGCGTTGAGCAGGCTGTCGTCGGTGAGGGCTTCCTGATAGTTGCTGAGCGTGAACTCGTCCGGCCACCAGTGGGGGGTCGTCGAGCGCACGGCCGATGCGGGCAGCAGCGAGGTGTTCACCATCCAGTAGACGGGGAACAGCGAGGCGACGATGACGACGACGGCCGCGACGTTCAGGAACACCCGCGAGATCACGCGGCGAGGACCGGCGGTCATGATTCCTCCTTGAGCATGGTGCGGATCCAGTACCCGGAGATGGCGAGGAGGATGACGACGAGGATCACAGAGATCGCGCCGCCGGCGCCGAGGTCACCCGAAGCCATGGAGACGCTGTAGATGTAGACGCCGATCGTGTTGGTCTCGGCGCGTACGCCGCCGATGGACTGCAGCGCGTAGATCTGCGCGAAGACGCGGAGGTCCCAGATGACCTGCAGGACCAGGAGCACGAGGAGGATCGAGCGCACATAGGGGAAGACGATGAGGCGGAACCGTGCGAGTCCTCCGGCGCCGTCGAGCGAGGCGGCCTCGAGCACCTCGTCGGGCACCTGCGAGAGCGCGGCGTACGTGCTGAAGGCGACGAACGGGATCGCACCCCACGTGATGATGATCGCCGCGACGGCATAGAAGCTCGTCGGGTCGATGAGCCAGCTGTGGCCGATCCAGTTCTCGCCGGTGATCTGGGTGAGCACCCAGTTGACCAGACCGTACTGGGTGTCGAAGATCCAGCCCCACACGATCGTCGCGGTGAGCGCGGGCATCGCCCACGCGAGCAGCAGCGAGACGGACACCGCCGTGCGCATCACCTTGCCGAGCTTGGTCATCAGGACGGCGATCGCGACGCCGAGGAGCATCGTGGCGACGACGCTCACGACGCACAGCGCGACGCTGCGGCCGAGGACCGCCCAGAACTCGGGATCGGTCAGCACGGCGATGTAGTTGTCGATCCCGATGAACTCGGGCGGCGCGCCGAAGATCTGCGCGCGGCCGAACTTCTGGAACGACATGATCACCAGCTGCACGAGCGGCCAGCCGATGAAGACGACGAGCATGATGAGGGCCGGCGTCAGCAGCGCGAGCGGCGCCCAGGGGAAGCGGCGCTTCTTCGGCCTTTCGGGGTCTGGCCGTGACTCGGGTGACGGGGCCGGCGGAGCCGACGCCTCTGCGGGGATTGTCGTCATGGCAAACCTCCTCTCAGGAATTGTGTCGAGCCCGGTGCGGGCACGGAACGGGGTGCCCCGCGGCACGGAGCACCCCGTTCAGTGACGTCAGCCGTTCAGGATCGATTCGATCTGCTCGTCGGCTGCGGTGGCGAGCTCCTTGACGTCGCCGCCGTTCGCGATGTTGACGAACAGGTCCTGCATGATGCCCTGCGCCTCGACGTCCGCCCAGTTCGGCGAAGCCGGGGTGAGCTTCGAGTTGGCCGCGGCCTCGGCGATGACGCTCGCGAGCTCGGGGGTGGCTGCGGCGACCTTGTCACCGAGCGAGACGAGAGCGGGAACCAGGCCGTTCTCGGCGAGGATCGTCTGGTACTCGTCGCTCAGCATGATCTCGAGCGCGCTCTTGGCGAGGTCGGGGTTCTTCGACTTCGCGGCGATGCCGACGTTCGAACCGCCCGCGAAGACCTGGGCGGCGCCGCCGTCCATGCCCGGAAGGGCGTAGTAGCCGGTGATGTCGGCGACGGCAGTCGGCTGCTTGTCCTCGTCGGCGACGATCGACCAGTAGGCCCAGCTCGGAGCCGAGTACGTGGCGGACTGCTCGGTGCGGAAGGGCACCCAGCCGTCGGCCTCGTCGCCGTCCTTCGGGGCGAGCGACGCCTGGGTCATGAGCTCCTGGACCTGCGCGAGGCCGGCGACCGACGCGTCGCTCGACAGCTGCGCGTCCCACTCGTCGCCGTCCTGGACGGCGATCTCGCCGCCGTTCTCCCAGATGAAGGGCAGGCCGTTGTACCAGTCCTTGCCCGGGAAGTAGACGCCCGAGACACCCGGCAGCGCGCCCGCGAGGGCCACGCCGTTCGACACGTACTCGTCGAGCGTGGTGGGCACCGCGACGCCCGCCTGCTCGTACATCGCCGTGTTGTAGAAGACGACACGGGCACCCGAGTAGTACGGGGCCGCGTACAGGGTGCCGTCCCAGCTGCCGGCCTCGACGAAGCCGGGAAGCAGGTCGTCGCCGCCGAGCTCACCCTCGATGTCGGCGAGGCTCAGGAGGGCACCGCTGGAGGTGAACGCGGGGGCCTGCGTGTTGCCCATCTCGACGATGTCGGGGCTGTCGTTCGACGACAGGCTCGTGGTGAGCTTGTCGACGAGACCGGTCCACTGCTGCTCCTCGATGACCAGCGTCGACCCCGGGTTCTCGTCCTCGAAGGTCTTCTTCAGGTAGTCGCGAGCGTCCTGCGGAGTGTCGGTGCCGACCAGCCACACGCGGATCTCGGCGCCCTCTTCGGACCCCGAGCCGCCGCCGTTGCCGCCGGCGCAGCCGGCGAGCACCAGTGCCGAGGCGCCGATGAGCGCCACCGCTCCAAGCGTCTTCTTCATGGTGTCTTCCTTCGTTTTCGGTGTTCTCTTGGTGTCTCGGATGGGCCGGGTGACCCATCCGCGGGTGGGGAGGCTCCGCGGGGAGCTTCCGTGTTGTTGTGGGATCCGGGGGGATCCGCCGGGGAATCGCGCTGTGTCAGGACACCCCGAGTTGTCCGGACAGGACCATGACGGCGGCGCCGCGCAGGACGATGTCCTGGCCTTGCTCCGTCATCCGCACTCGCACGCCTTCGTCGACGGACGGCGCGAGCGTGCGCGCACGGAGTGTCTCGACGGTCTGCTCCGCGAGGGATCCGCCGAGGAGTTCAGGGGGGCCGGAGAGGACGATCTCCGACACGTCGAGGGCGCCGACCACGGGGGCCAGCGCGATGCCGAGCCGCTCCCCTGCGTCGCGGAGGATGCCCTCGTGGTCGGCGGGATCGGCCGCCGCGCTCAGCCGCGAGGTCAGCGAGGGCACCGAGAGCCACGCCTCGAGGCATCCGACCTTGCCGCACGCGCACTGCGGGCCGCCATCCGTGCCGACGGTGACGTGCCCGATCTCGCCCGCGGCGAAGCGGCTGCCGCGCATGGGCTGACCGGCGAGCAGCAGACCCGAGCCGACACCTCGGCCGACCTTGACGAGGAGCACGTCGTCAGGTGCGCCGCCGAACGTGTACTCGGCCAGGACGGCGGCGTTGGCGTCGTTCGCGACGAGGACGGGGACCCCGAGCGCGCCGCGCAGCGCGCCTTCGAGATCGAACCCGGCCCAGCCGAAGTTCGGCGCCGTGAGGATGACGCCGCGGTCGTCGACGACACCGGGGGTGCCGACGCCGATGCCGAGCACGGGCGCGTGGGAGTCGGTGACGAGGGCGCGGGCGAGCTCCACGACGGTGTCGACGAGGGCATCGGCGTCGGGCACCGCGACCTCGCGACGCGCGACGATGCCGCCGTCGAGCGTGAGGACGGCGCCGATGAAGGTGTCGCTCCCCGAGAGGTCGAGCCCGATGATCCGGTGCCCTGCGTGGTCGAGGTCGACGAGGATCGCCGGCTTGCCAGGCCCCGAGGCCTCGCGCACGCCCATCTCGGCGACGAACCCGTCCGCGATGAGCTCGGCGACGAGGTCGGAGATCGTGACCCGGGTGAGCCCTGTCTCGCGGGACAGGTCGGCGCGGCTCATCGCGCCCTGGTGGAACAGGGTCTGCAGCACGAGCGAGCGGTTGTGGCCGCGAGCGTGCTCGGGCAGAACCTTCGCGCCCTGGCGGAGCGTGCGTCCAGGGGCGAATGCGCGGGTGTTCGTGGTGGTGCTCTGCGGCGTGTCGATAATGGATGGGCCGCGCCGCGCTTCCGTATTGGACATGTTTGTTAGTAGACCTTACGAACTAACTTTCCGCAAGTCCTTGAATTGATTTGGGCGGATGCTTTACAAAACCGTGATCCGCCGTGTCGCGATCGTTACACAACTGCGTGCGGTTTTCCGACCGTGACCGGCGGTTCGTGCGTGACCAGGACGTGACCTCAGCACCCGGGCGAGTCGCCTACGATGGGGGGAAGCATGGATCACAGTCGGGGGTGTGGCGTGACGAATCTGGCGACCGAGTCGCAGGCCGGAAAGGCGTCCGTCGGCGACGCCGTCCAGGCCGAGCAGGCCGTCGAGGACGAGCTGTCCGCACCGGCGGAGACTGCGGCACCCGATGCCGTGGACGAGACGGATGCTGAGCCCCCGGCGGATGCCGAGACGGCAGAGTCCGTCGCGCCCGTGGTCGCGGACGACTCCCCCGCCGCCGAGGGTGCGGACGAGCCGGCGCAAGCCACCGACGCCGACCCGGAGGCGGAACTCGACGCAGAGGTCGAGCCCGAAGGTGAGGCCGAGCCCGACGACGAGCTGGAGCCGGAAGCCGAACCGCAGCCGGAAGCCGAGCTGGAGCCCGAAGCGCAGCCGGAGGCGGAACTCGACGCGGAGGTCGAGCCCGAAGGTGAGGCCGAGCCTGTTGACGACGAGCTGGAGCCCGAAGCCGAACCGCAGCCGGAAGCCGAACTGGAGCCCGAAGCGCAGCCGGAGGCGGAACTCGACGCGGAGGTCGAGCCCGAAGGTGAGGCCGAGCCTGTTGACGACGAGCTGGAGCCCGAAGCGGAGCTGGAGCCCGAAGCGGAGTTGGAGGCCGAAGCGGAGTTGGAGGCCGAGCCCGCCGACGAGCCCGCTGCGGACGAAGACGGCCAGGCCGAGGCATCCGTCACCACCGACACCGACACCGACGCAGAGACCGTCGTCGTCGCGACCGCCGTGCTGACGCAGGCAGCCGCGACCCCGCTCGCGCCGACTGCGAACCTCTCCGCCGAGACGGCGACCGCCGCCGGCACCGCTACCGGTCCCGCGGACGGCTCACCCGCCTTCGCGTGGGCGCCCGCCGAGCCCAAGCCCAAGAAGAAGCACACGGCGCTCTGGATCAGCGCGGCTGCCGGCGTGGCGGTGGTGGGACTCGTCGTCTCGTCGCTCGTGCTCATCGCGCCCGGCACCGCGGTCGCCGGCGTGCCGGTCGGCTGGCTCACGCCCGCCGCGGCTGCGGCGGCCATCGAGCAGCGCCTCGGCGAGACGACCGTCGTGCTCACAGGCGCAGGCGAGGACGCCGAGGTCACCGGTGCCGAGCTCGGCGCCGCAGTCGATGCCCGGGCGCTCGCCGACGCCGCTTTCGCGCAGCATCCGATGTGGAATCCGACGGCATGGTTCGCCACGACCGACGCGGAGATCGAGCTCGACCCTGTGGCGGCCACCGAAGCACTGCGCGAGGTCGCGCCGCAGCTCTACACCGACGCCACCGACGCGACGCTCGCGTTCGACGCAGCAACCGCGTCGTACGTCTCCACGCCCGCGGTCGCCGGCACCGGGATCGACGTGGCCGCCGTCCAGGACGCGATCCAGGCGGCATTCGAGGCCGGCGAGACACGCGTTCAGCTCGACCCGGTCTCGGCCGACGTCCCTGCCGCCATCTCGACCGAGACCGCCGATGCCACCGTCGCGCAGCTGAACGGCATGCTCGACACCGCCGGCTTCTACGTGGGCGAAGAGCGCACGGTGCCGATCGATCGTGCGACGCTGGCCGCCTGGCTGACCGTCACGCCCGACCCTGAGAATGCCGCCTACGAGATCACCGCCGACGAGGCGGCCATCCAGACCGTGGTCGACGGGCTTCCGGCGGCGGTCAACCGGCCGGCCGAGAACGGCGCCGTCATCACCAACTCGGCGGGCAAGGTGCTCCGCGAGGAGGCGCCGGGGATCTCGGGACGCGAGGTTGGCGACACCTCGGGCCTGGCCTCGGACTCCGCCGCGCAGCTGGCGACGGGCGACGCGGTGTTCCAGACGCCCGTGACCGAGGTCGCGCCCGTCGTCGCGACGCTCGCCCGCACGATCGAGGTGGACCTGTCCAGCCAGACAGCGACCCTCTTCGAGAACGGCAGCGCCATCCGCTCGTACCCGATCTCTTCGGGGCTGTCCGGCACGCCGACGCCCACCGGCCACTTCACCGTGAACGCCTACACCCGCGTCCAGGACATGGGCGCGCTGTGCTACAACCCGGCCGCGGTGAACAGCTATTGCACGAAGGACGTGCCCTGGATCACGTGGTTCGCGCCGGACATCGCCTTCCACGGCGCCTCGGCGTTCCGCAGCCGTCTCGGCGTGCCGCAGAGCCACGGCTGCGTCAACATGTGGAACGACGACGCCAAGTTCGTCTACGACTGGACGGCGCGCGGCACCGAGGTGTGGGTCCACGCCTGATCGCGGACCGCGCGCGGCCGGCGTGAACAGTCCCCGAGACGACGGAAGGACGGATGCCGAGGCATCCGTCCTTCGTCGTCAGTGATTACAGCGCGTCGATGAGCTCGTTGAAGGTCTGCGACGGGCGCATGACACCGGCGACCAGGTCGGCGTCCGGGCGGTAGTAGCCGCCGATCTCGACGGCCGAGCCCTGAACCGCGAGGAGCTCCTCGACGATCTTCTGCTCGTTCGCGGCGAGTGCCTCGGCCACCGGGGCGAAGGCCGCCGCGAGCTCGGGGTCGGCCTGCTGCTTCGCGAGCTCCTGCGTCCAGTAGAGCGCGAGGTAGAAGTGGCTGCCGCGGTTGTCGATCGTGCCGAGCGCTCGGCCGGGCGACTTGTCGTTCTCGAGGAACGTGCCGGTCGCGGCATCCAGCGTGTCGGCCAGCACCTGCGCCTTCACGTTGCCGGTGAAGTCGGCGAGGTGCTCCAGCGACGCGGCGAGCGCGAAGAACTCGCCGAGCGAATCCCAGCGCAGGTAGTCCTCGGCGAGGAGCTGCTGAACGTGCTTGGGGGCGGAGCCACCCGCGCCGGTCTCGAAGAGGCCGCCGCCCGCGAGGAGCGGGACGATGGACAGCATCTTGGCGCTGGTGCCGACTTCGAGGATCGGGAACAGGTCGGTGAGGTAGTCGCGCAGCACGTTGCCGGTCACCGAGATGGTGTCTTCGCCCTTGCGCAGGCGGTCCAGCGAGTACTGGGTCGCCGCGGCCGGCGCGAGGATCTCGATCGTGAGGCCATCGGTGTCGTGGTCGGCGAGGTACGTCTTCACCTTGGCGATGAGCGCTGCGTCGTGCGAGCGGTTCTCGTCGAGCCAGAACACGGCGGGGGCGCCGGTCGCGCGAGCGCGCGTGGCCGCCAGCTTCACCCAGTCGCGGATCGCGACGTCCTTGGTCTGGGTCGCGCGCCAGATGTCCCCCTGCTGCACGGCATGCTCGAGGAGCACGTCGCCGGCCTGGTTCACGACCTGGACCGTGCCGGCGGCGGCCAGCTCGAACGTCTTGTCGTGGCTGCCGTACTCCTCGGCGGCCTGCGCCATGAGACCGACGTTCGGGACGGTGCCGATGGTCGCGGGGTCGAGCGGGCCGTGCGCGATGACGTCGTCGATCACGGTCTGGTAGACGCCCGCGTACGACGAGTCGGGGATGACGGCCAGGGTGTCGGCCTCGCCGCCGTCGGCGCCCCACAGCTTGCCGCCGTTGCGGACGAGCGCGGGCATGGACGCGTCGACGATGACGTCGGACGGCACGTGGAGGTTCGTGATGCCCTTGTCGGAGTTCACGTACGACAGGCGCGGGGTGTCGGTCGCGGCCGCGAAGGCGGCGGCGATCTCGTCACCGCCCTCGACGTTAGCCAGGCCCGCGAGGATCGCGCCCAGTCCGTCGTTCGGGGTGAGGCCCGCCTCGGCGATCTTGACGCCGAAGTTGTCGAACACGTCGGCGTAGTACGCCTTCACGACGTGACCGAAGATGATCGGGTCGCTGACCTTCATCATCGTCGCCTTGAGGTGCACCGAGTAGAGCACGTCCTCAGCCTTGGCGGTCTCCAGCGTCTCGGCGAGGAACGCGTCGAGCGCGGCCGCCGAGAGGAATGTGCCGTCGACGATCTCGCCGGGGAGCACCTTGATGCCGGTCTTCAGCTCGGTCGTGGTGCCGTCGGCGGCGACGAAGCGGATCGAGAGCACGTCGTCGGCGGGGATGACGGTGGTCTTCTCGTTCGACTTGAAGTCGTCGTGGCCGAGCGTCGCGACGCGCGTCTTCGAGCCCTCGCTGAACGCCTTGTTGCGGTGCGGGTGCTTGCGCGCGTAGTTCTTCACCGACAGCGGCGCACGGCGGTCGCTGTTGCCCTCGCGCAGCACCGGGTTCACGGCCGAGCCCTTGATGCGGTCGTAGCGCGCGCGCACGTCCTTGTCTTCGAGGGACTCCGCCTCGTCCGGGTAGTCCGGGATGTCGTAGCCCTGCGCCTGCAGCTCGGCGATCGCGGCCTTGAGCTGAGGGATGGAGGCCGAGATGTTCGGCAGCTTGATGATGTTGGCCTCGGGGAGCGTCGCGAGACCGCCGAGCTCGGCCAGCGCGTCGCCGACCTGCTGGTCGGGCATCAGGCTCTGCGGGAACGCCGCGAGGATGCGGCCCGCGAGCGAGATGTCGCGCGTCTCGACGTCGACTCCCGCCTGGCGGGTCACGGCCTGCACGATCGGCAGGAACGAGGCGGTCGCGAGGGCCGGTGCCTCGTCGGTGTAGGTGTAGATGATGGTCGAGTCGGTCACCAGTCACGTCCTTCTTGCGGGTCGGCGTTCAGCCTATCGCAAGCATCCGAGATATCTCGACGTCAAGATACTTCTCCGTATGAACTCCGTGTTAATCCGAGACTCCGACGATGCCGGATGTCGTCATGGGGGCTAGCCTGTGGTCCATGGGTGAACTGCGACTCGTCGAACTGTCCGCCGCGACCATCGTGGCGGTCAACAATATGTCGCTCAAGCCCGGCCAGGAGGAGTACCTGTCGCCGGTGAGCTACGGCATCGCCGCGACGGTCGTGAACCCGCAGACGACCTGGCAGCGCGTGGTCCTCGACGGCGAGGAGGTGGTCGCCTTCGTCAGCGGCAACTTCGACCCCGACGATCCGCAGGAGCACTTCCGCTCGGTGCTGTGGCGCATCAACGTCGACGCCGACGACCAGGGCCGGGGCGTCGGCCGCTTCGCGGTGGCCGGGCTCCTCGAAGAGGCCCGCAACCGCGGAATGGACCGCGTGAACGTCATCTACGAGGCCGGCGAAGGCGGTCCGCAGGCATTCTTCGAGCGCGTGGGCTTCACACCGGTCGGCGAGACCGAGTACGGTGAAGTCATCGCAGAGATCCGTCTCTGACGCGAAGCCGCACGATCGACCCGAAGACTTCCCCACACAGCGCCCGCCGGGCGCTCAGAGACCGGCGGCGGGGCCTCGAATACCCCTCCCCCATCGAGACCCCGTCGCCTTCTCGGTCCGCGCCTTCTCGGTCCGCCGCGTCGAAACGCTTCCGCGCGACGCGCTAGGGTGAGCGGATGCCGAGATTCGATCTGTCCCCCGCGGAACTGGCCGACTACATCCCCGACGTTCGCGAACCCGCCGACTTCGACGCCTTCTGGGCCGAGACCCTCGGGCAGTCGCGGCAGTGGGATGCCTCCCCCGACGTCGTTCGCCTCGATACGCCGTTCACGCTGGTCGACATCTTCGACGTGACGTTCCCCGGCTTCGGCGGCGACCCGGTCAAGGCATGGCTGACGCTGCCCGCGGGCGCCGAGGGCCGGCTCCCCGCGGTCGTCGAGTACCAGGGCTACGGCGGCGGCCGCGGTCTCCCGGGCGAGCGCCTCGGCTGGACCGCAGCGGGTTACGCGCACCTCCTCATGGACACGCGCGGCCAGGGCTCGATGTGGGGCTCCGGCGGCGACACGCCAGATCCGCACGGCACCGGGCCGTCGTCGGCGGGTTTCATGACGCGTGGCATCGAGGACCCCGAGACGTACTACTACCGTCGGGTTTTCACGGATGCGGTTCGCGCCGTCGACGCCGTCCGCGCACTGCCGCAGGTCGACGCCGACCGCGTCGCCGTGTGCGGGGCGAGCCAGGGCGGTGGCATCGCGATCGCGGCTGCCGGGCTCTCCGACGGTCTCGTTGCCGTCATGCCCGACGTGCCGTTCCTCTGCCACTTCGAGCGCGCCGTCGGCTTCACCGGCGGCGACCCCTACGAGGAGGTCGTGCGCTACCTGGCCGTCCACCGCGGCAAGGACGACCGGGTGCTCGAGACCCTGTCGTACTTCGACGGCGTGAACATGGCGAAGCGGGCGGATGCCGCGGCCCTCTACTCCGTCGCGCTCATGGACACCACCTGCCCGCCGTCGACCGTGTACGCGGCGTTCAACCGCCACACGACCGCGACGAAGCAGATCGAGGTCTACACCCACAACGGCCACGAGGGGGGCCAGGCGTTCCAGTTCCCGAAGCAGGCCCGCTTCCTCGGCGGCCTGATCTAGCCGCGCCTCGGCGCTGGATCTGCGCGGGCATCACCGCAGGAGCCGTCACATGACCTCATCCCTCTCCCTCCGCCCGATCGACGCAGGCTGGACGCTCCGTGCATCCGCGGGACCCGTGCCGGACGGATGGACGGATGCCGTCACCGCGGTGGTGCCCGGGTGCGTTCACACCGATCTCCTCGCCGCCGGACTGATCCCCGACCCCTTCCTCGACGACAACGAGTCGGCGCTGGCGTGGATCGGACTCGTCGACTGGACGTACGCGACGACGTTCTCCTGGACGACGGATGCTGCGGACCGCACCGATCTCGTCTTCGAAGGCCTCGACACCGTCACGGCGGTCCTGCTCAACGGGAACGAGATCGGGGTGACGGCGAACCAGCACCGCTCGTACCGGTTCGACGTCCGCGACCGGCTCGTCGAGGGCGAGAACGAACTCGTGGTGCGCTTCCGCTCCCCCGTGAAGTACGCGAACGAGCAGAGCGTCGCGCTCGGCGTGCGGCAGCGCCCGTACCCGCTGCCCTACGACGCCATCCGCAAGTCGGCTTGCAGCTTCGGCTGGGACTGGGGCATCGCAACGTACACGAGCGGCATCGTCAAACCGGTCGGGCTGGAGTCCTGGTCGGTCGCGCGCCTCGCGCGGACGCGCGTGGCCGCTGCTCCCGTGGGCGACGGCGGCACGATCACGGTGGATGTCGAGCTCGAGCGCTCGCGCGAGGGCGCGGTGACGGTGACCGTGGGTTGCGGCGGGGTCGAGGCATCCGTGAGTCTCTCCGCGGGCGACGCGAACGCGACCGTCGTTCTCACGCTGGCCGAGGTCGAGCGGTGGTGGCCGGTCGGGTACGGGGCGCAGCCCCTGTACGACGTGGAGGTCGAGGTCGCTGCATCCGATGGCACGGTCCTCCATCGCACCGCGCGCAAGGTGGGCTTCCGCGACGTGCGGTGGGACATGACGCCCGACGAGGAGGGCACGCCGTTCAGCCTCGTCGTCAATGACCACCCGGTCTTCGTGAAGGGTGTCAACTGGATCCCCGATGACGCACTCACCGTGCGCGTGACGCGCGATCGCCTGCGGCGCCGCTTCGAGCAGGCGCTCGACGCCAACCTCAACCTCCTCCGGGTGTGGGGCGGCGGGCTGTACGAGTCCGACGACTTCTACGAGCTCGCCGACGAGCTGGGTCTGCTGGTGTGGCAGGACTTCCTGTTCGCGTGCGCCGCCTACGCCGAAGAGGATCCGCTGCGGTCCGAGATCGAGGCGGAGGCGCGCGAGAACATCGTGCGACTCGGCCACCACGCCTCGCTCGTGCTGCTGACGGGCAACAACGAGAATCTGTGGGGTTACGAGGACTGGGGCTGGAAGCTGCGCCTCGACGGCAGGACGTGGGGTGCGCATTACTACTACGAGCTGTTCCCGGCGCTCGTCGCCGAGTTCGCGCCGCACGTGCCGTACGCGCCCGGCAGCCCGTTCAGCCCCGGCATGGGCTGGGACGGCGAGGCGCAGACCGGCCCGCACCCGAACGACGAGCAGCACGGTTCGGTGCATCTGTGGGAGCAGTGGAACCGCCGCGACTGGCCCACTTACCGCGAGCACCGACCGCGCTTCGTCGCCGAGTTCGGCTGGCAGGGACCGCCGGCGTGGAGCACGCTCGTGCGCTCCGTGTCGGACGCGCCGCTGACGCCCGAATCGCCGGGCATGATCGTGCACCAGAAGGCGATGGAGGGGAACACCAAGCTCTCGAACGGTCTCATCCCCCACTTCCGAATGCCGGAGGCCATGGAGGACTGGCACTGGGCCATGCAGCTCAACCAGGCGCTGGCGGTGCGCACCGCCCTCGAGCACTTCCGCTCCTGGGCGCCGCGCACGCAGGGAGCGATCGTGTGGCAGCTCAACGACTGCTGGCCGGTCACGTCGTGGGCCGCGATCGACGGCGACGAGCGTCCGAAGCCGCTCTACTACGGGCTGAAGAACGCGTTCGCCCCGCGCCTGGCGACGATCCAGCCTCGCGAGGGCGGGCTCGCCGCGGTGCTCGTGAACGACACCGCCGAGAAGTGGTCCGGCGAGGTCGTCGCGCGGCGTGTCGCGTTCACCGGCGAGGAGCTCGCACGGTACTCGACCCCGGTCTCGCTGGACCCGCGCGAGACCGTGACCGTCGCGCTGCCCGCCGACGTCGCGGTCGCGGCCGACGCGGCCGCGGAACTCGTTGTGGCGGGCGTCGACGACGTGCGCGGCTTCTGGTTCTTCGCCGAGCCCCGGGATTCGGCGCTCGGTGCCGCCGAGGTCGAGGTGCGCACGCAGCCGGTCGAGGGTGGCACGCGGGTCACGTTCACGGCCTCGACGCTGGTGCGCGATCTCACGCTGCTCGTCGACAAGATCGATCCCGATGCCGTCGCGTCCGACGCGCTCGTGACCCTGCTGCCGGGCGAGAGCACGACGCTCGTCGTTCGTCACGACGGCGAGGGGCTCGCAGCATCCGTCCTGTCCGATCCGCGGGTGATGCGCACCGCCAACGAGCTGGTCGTCTCGTGAGCGGGATGCCGTTCTTCGTCATGGGGCCGGATGCCCTTCGCGGGAGGGAGCCCTCGACCGGCCGAACAGCTGGTCCTTGCCCGGTGGGGTTCCGGGCGACGAGCAACTGCGGTACGACAGGGTCATGTTCGAGGCGCGCGCAGAGCGCGCGTGGATGGAGGGATTCATGATGTGGGACGTGCCCGCCGGCGTGCACTCCGCGGAGGAAGCGACCGCGAAGGACGACTGCGCCTACGGCAAGCCCGCGGGAGAGTATCTCCGCGCGGAGTGCACGGCCCTCGCGGCGGGGGTCCCGCGATGAGCGCCGCGGTGCTCGCGATCGACGCGGGCCAGACGGGCATCAAGGTGCGGGTGCGCGAGCACGACATCGTGTTCCCGGGCATCCGCACCGGCGAGCCGCTCATCCCCCAGCTCGCGGCCGTCGCCCGCGCCGCGATCGAGCGGACGGGCGCCGAGGTCTCCGTCGTGAGCGCGGGTGTGTCGGGCCTCACCACGCGGGAATCGGATGCTGCCGCCTTCCTCGCCCGCATCGACGACGCCGCCGTGCGCGAGGTGATCCTCGCCCACGACTCGACGACCTCGTTCCTCGGCGCGCTCGGCGACGCGCGGGGCGCCGTCGTCGCGGCGGGCACCGGCGTCGTCACGCTCGCTGTGGGCGCGTCGCGGGTGGCGCGGGTCGACGGGTGGGGCTACCTGATGGGCGACGCGGGCAGCGGATACTGGATCGGGCGCGAGGCACTCGACGCCGTGATGCGCGAGTACGACGGTCGCGGACCGGCGACGGCGCTGCGCCCGGTGGCCGAGGAACGCTGGCCCGACCTCAGCCAGGCGTACATCCACCTGCAGTCCGACCCCGAGCGCGTGAGCGTGATCGCCTCCTTCGCGGCGCACGTCTCGCGCCTCGCGACGGAGGGCGACGCGGTGTCGCAGGACATCACGGTGCGAGCCGGCGGTGAGCTCGCGCACAGCGTCGAGACGGCGCTGCGCCGCGTGCGCTCCGACGAGCCCGGCGAGCACTTCGCCGCCTGCGCGATCGGCGGTGTCTTCCGCTCCCCGCGGCTGCGCGAGGCGTTCGCATCGCACATCGCCGCGAGCGAGTTCGACGTCACGCTCGTCGAGCCCCTCGGCCACGGCATCGACGGCGCCGCGGCCCTCGCGGGCCTCGCGCCGCAGCATCCGCTCGCCCACGCGGTCTCGATCGCCCACGCCTGACGCTCCACGCGTCGTGGAGTCCCCTCCGTCGCGGATCCGGAATTCGGACGATCGCACAGTTTCCGGTACGCCAGAAGTCGACTGATCCGGAAAGCGGCTGAAAGTCCGAATTCCGGATCGGGGAGGATGTGGCCGATCGAAGAGCCGAGGCGTCCGGCGCGCGTTCCTCCCCAGGGAGGGGCTGAGCGGCAGGAGCGGTCGCGCCTGTGGAGTTCCTCTTTGAGCAGCCGCGACGGCGGAAGGATGCTGCGGGTGAGCCTCGTCCGAAACGCTTCCCGAGACACCACCCAGCGCATGGCCCGCCAGATCGAGCAGCTTGTCGTGTGGGTGATCGCCTCCGGCGGAATCGCGCACCGAAACGCTGCCGGGAACGCGGGGTTCCCACTGCCCGTGCGCCGAGCCGCAGTGCGCTGCGGAGCTCTGCGTCGCGTCCGCCGTGAATGGCTGGCGACGGATGCCGCACCCGCCGACCTCCTGATCGCGGCCGAGAACGGGGGCAGCCTCACCTGCGTGTCGGCTGCGCGGCGCCGGGCATGGTGGATACCCGAGGGCGTGGACGACTCCATTCACGTTCGGCTCGAGCCACACGCTGCGTCGCCCGTTTCGCCTGTCGTGGCACATTGGACGCAGCGCATCGCACCAGCGCCGGGCTACGGGCTTCTAGAGTCGGTCGAAGACACACTCGCCCACATCTCGGTCTGCCTCGCCCCGGAGGACGCGCAGATCGTCTGGAACTCCGCGCTCCAGACCGAGAAGATCACGCCGATGGCGATCCGACGTGTTCACTGGCCTCACCGACAGGCGCGCGAGTGCGCACAACGCGCATCAGGTCAGTCCGACTCGGGCCTGGAGACGATTCTGGTGGTTCGTCTGAGCGGCTGGGGTGTTCCGCTACGTCAGCAGGTTGTCCTCCTCGGGCGGCCGGTCGACCTCCTCATCGGAGAACGCCTGGTGATCCAGGTCGACGGCTTCGCCCACCACTCTTCTTCTGCACAACGTTCCAAGGACGTGGCGTTCGACGCAGAACTCTCGCTCAACGGCTATACAGTGTTCCGATTCACGTATGAGCAGGTGGTTCGTGGCTGGGACACGGTCGAGCGGACGATCGCCCGCGCGATCGCCGCAGGCGTACACCTGGCTCGGTGATTCGGGGCCACCCCCGCCGCACGCCCAGCCGGCGCGGGTGTACGGCCCGTTCTGGCCAGCTCACACGGCGATCCGAGAATCGGACTCCGGCGCGGTTGTCCGGATGTTCACCCGCCCGCCAGCCCGGGAAAGCGCAAGAACCCCGAAGTCCGGATCCGGGGATGGTCGACGGCGCCGTCACCGCCCGCTGACGCGCGCTGCAGCATCCGCTCGCCGCGATATGGCGGCGAGTGATCCATCCGCGACCCGATCCGAAGATCGGACCTTCGCGCCGTTTTCGGACCGCCGCCGCCCGCCTGACCCGGAAAAGCGCAAGGACTCCGAATTCCGGATCCGCGGGGGGCGGCGGACGGGCCGAGTCGACGGCGCCGCGGCCCTCGCGGCCCTCGCGGGCCTCGCGCCGCAGCATCCGCTCGCCCACGCGGTCTCGATCGCCTACGCGTGAGCCCGAGTACGGCGGATGCCCCGGCCCTGTGTGGACAGGGGGCCGGGGCATCCGCGGTCGAAGCCGGATCGGGCTAGACGAGCGACTCCCGCCACGCGGCGTGAAGCTGGGCGAACTTGCCGGTGCCGCCGATGAGCTCCTCGGGGGTGTCGTCCTCGATGATCTCGCCGTGCTCCATGACCAGCACGCGGTCCGCGATCGCGACCGTCGAGAGTCGGTGCGCGATGATGATCGCGGTGCGGTCGGCGAGCAGGGTCTGCAGCGCGTCCTGGATCTGACGCTCGGACGGGATGTCGAGCGACGCCGTGGCCTCATCGAGGATGAGCACCGCCGGGTTCGCCAGGAACGCCCGCGCGAACGAGATCAGCTGGCGCTGACCCGCCGACACGCGACCGCCGCGCTTGTTGACGTCGGTGGCGTAGCCGTCGGGAAGCGCCTGGATGAAGGCATCCGCTCCCACCGCTCGCGCCGCAGCCTCGATCTCGTCCATCGTCGCGTCGGGCTTGCCCAGGGCGATGTTGTCGGCGACCGTTCCGCTGAACAGGTAGGCCTCCTGGGTGACCATGACGATCGCGCGGCGGAGATCCTTCGGGTGCAGGTTGCGCAGATCGACACCGTCGAGCGTCACCGCGCCGCGCGTCGGGTCGTAGAACCGCGACACGAGCTTGGCGAGCGTCGACTTGCCGGCGCCCGTCGTGCCGACGAGTGCGATCGTCTGGCCGGCCGGGATGTCGAGCGAGAAGTCCGGAAGGATGACGCGGTCCTGGGAGTACCCGAACAGCACGTCGTCGAACCGGATGTGGCCCTTCGCCTCCCACAGGTCGACCGGGGTCTTGGGGTCGGGAACCGTGGGCTCCTCCTCCAGGACGCCCGACACCTTCTCGAGCGCCGCCGTCGCGGACTGGTACGAGTTCAGGAAGAACGCGACCTCCTGCAGCGGCGAGAAGAAGTTGCGGACGTACAGCACGGCCGACAGCAGGAAGCCGATCTCCATCGCGCCGTCGACGACGCGGATGCCGCCCCACGCGATGACGATCGCGAGCGTGAACGACGCCACCGCCATGAGCCCCGGCTCGAAAGTGCCGAACAGGCGGATCGAGCGCATGTTCACGTCCCGGTAGTCCATCGCCAGACCGCCGAACTCCTCGTCGTTGCGGCCCTCCTTGCGGAAGGCCTTCACGGCGCGGATGCCCGTCATCGTCTCGACGAACTTCACGATCACCTTCGCGCTGATGACGCGCGACTCGCGGTATACGAGCTGCGAGCGCGTGTAGAACCAGCGCATCAGGAGGAAGAGGGGGATACCCATGAACGTGAGGATCAGGCCCGACTGCCAGTCCACGATGAACAGCGCGACCAGCGTGAACGCACCGTAGAGAATGCCCGACACCAGCTCGTTCAGGCCCCCGTCGAGGAGCTCGCGGATGGTGTCGAGGTCGCTCGTCTGCCGCGAGATGATCCGGCCGGACGTGTACGACTCGTGGAACTCCAGGCTCAGCCGCTGCGTGTGCAGGAAGATGCGCTTGCGCAGGTCCAGCATGATCGCCTGGGTGAGGCGCGCCGCAACGACGACGTACCACCCGATGAGAGCGGCGCCGCCGAGCGCGGTCACGAGGTACACGAGGACCACGAGGATCGTCGGCGCCCAATCCATGCGCTCCACCGCGGCGGGCAGCGCGTTGTTGATGCCGATGCCGATGAGCCACGGCCCCGCGACGCGCAGTGCCGTCGAGACCACGAGCACGACGCCCGCGAGGATCAGCTGCCCCCGCACCGGGGTGATGAGCGAGCCGAGCAGGCGCAGCGAGCGCTTGCGGATCGCCTTGCTCTCGGCGCGCGTGTAGTCGGAGCGATCTTCGCCGCTCGTTCCGGTCACCGTCGTGCTCACAGGGTCACCTCCCAATCCTGGTCTTCCTGTCTCGCCCGGATGCGGGCTTCCTCGATCTCGAGGCTCGAGATCACGTGCCGGTAGTGCTCACTGGTGCGCAGCAGCTCGGAGTGGGTTCCGACGGCCGTCACGCGTCCCGCCTCGAGAAGGGCGACACGGTCGGCGAGCGTGACCGTCGACGGACGGTGCGCGACCACGAGTGCCGTCGTCTCGTGAAGGACCTCGCGGAGCGCGTCCTCGACGAGCGCCTCGGTGTCGACGTCGAGCGCCGACAGCGGGTCGTCGAGCACGAGCACCGCGGGCCGTGCGGCGACGGCACGCGCGAGCGCGAGGCGCTGGCGCTGGCCGCCCGAGAGCGACAGACCCTCTTCACCGATGATCGTGTCGACGCCGTCCGGCAGGTCGTCGACGAACGACGCCTGCGCGACGTCGAGCGCCTCCCGCATCACGTGTTCGGCCTCGGGGCTGCCGGGCACGAGGTCCTCGCGGCCCAGCAGCACGTTGTCGCGCACGGTCTGGGAGAAGAGCGTCGCGTCCTCGAACGCCATGCCGATGTGCCGGCGCAGCTCCCCCAGCGTGAGGTCGCGCACGTCGACGCCGTCGAGCGTCACGCGGCCGCCGGTCACGTCGTACAGGCGCGTCGGCAGCGTCGTGAGGGTCGTCTTGCCCGAGCCGGTGAGGCCGACGAGGGCCATCGTCTCTCCGGGCCGCAACACGAGGTCGACGCCGTCGAGCAGGTCGCGCTCCCGCTCCGCGGCATCCTGATACCGGAAGTGCACGCCCTCGAACGCGAGCTCGCCCCGCGGCTTCGCGATCGTGGCCGGCGTCTCGGGATCGACGATGGTGTTCTGCTCGTCGAACACCTCGAAGATGCGGTCGGACGCGGTGCGCGCGTCGAGGAGGAACGAGAACAGGAATCCGATCGACTCCATCGGCCAGCGCAGTACCGTCGCCATGGCGAAGAACGCGATGAGCTCGGGGCCCTGGAGCTGGCCGATCGCCGTGAGGTAGATGCCCGCGCCGAGGCACAGCGCGAACGCGATGTCGGGCAGCAGCACGAGCCAGAACCAGATCCAGCCGACGGCGCGCGCCTTGCTCAGCTCGGTCTCGCGGAGCGTCTCGGCCTGGCGCGTGAACTTCTGCAGCGCGTGCTTGCCGCGGCCGAACGCCTTGAGCACCCGGATTCCGTGCACGCTCTCCTCGACCGATGTGGCGAGGTCGCCCGCCTGGTCCTGCGACTGCCGCGCGAGCGTGCCGTAGGACTTCTCGAACCGGTATCCCGCGTACCAGAGCGGTGCGGACGTCACGAGGAAGATCGTGCCGAGCGCCCAGTGCCAGCGGAACAGCAGCGCCGTGCCGACGGCGATGGTGATGACGTTGACGACGAGCAGCACGAGCCCGAAAGCGAGCCAGCGGCGCAGCATGCTGATGTCCTGCATCATGCGGCTCAGCAGCTGCCCCGACTGCCACCGATCGTGGAAGGCGACCGGCAGGCGCTGCAGGCGGGAGTAGAACGTCTGGCGCAGCTCGTACTCGACCATCGTCGCGGGTCCGAGCACGAACCAGCGACGGAGCCAGACCATGAGCGCCTCGGCGAGTCCCAGCGCGAGGATCGCGGCGGCGCCCCACCCGATCATGGCGATGTCGCCAGAGGCGATCGGGCCGCCGACGACCTGCTCGAGCACGAGCGGGATGGTCAGGGCGAGCAGGCTCGCGACGAGCGCGCTGGCGGCGCCCATCACCAGACGGGGAAGCACCGGCTTCGCGAAGGGAAGGAGCCGGGCGAGGGCTTTGAAGGTGGACAGTTCGGACCGTTGCGGCTGTTCTGATCGTTCAGCGAGGGCGGTGGTGGTCATGATCCTTGTGGGTGTGGCGGTGACCCGTCGTGGGGTCGCGTGGCGACAGCGAAGCGTGGGAGCGCTGTCATGAGAGAAGAGCTTCCTCGAGGAGGAACGCTCCGGGGGACGGCTGTATGCCGAATCCGGCGGGGCCGGCGGATGCGAGGAGGACTACCCCTGGACGCGGGGACGCGGCAGCCAGGAGATGGTGCGGCGTCCCGCGAGACGAAGGACGAATGCGGTCTTCGCGGCGATGGCGGCCTGATACATTTCGTCCTCCTTGGGCTGAGCGGAATAGGGCTGTGCACGCCGCTCGGTGACCCAGCGGCGCGACAGCCCTCCAGCGTATACCTGAGTGTTGCCTGAACGCAACAACCGCTTTCCGGTCCCCCGGAAAGCGGTTGAGGCGAGTGGTTCAGATCAGCGCGGGCACCGCCGCTTCGCGCTCGAGCAGGCGCTGCTTGACGGGAAGCCCCCAGGCGAACCCGCCCAGCGTGCCGTCCGTGCGCAGCACCCGATGGCACGGCACGAACAGCGCGGGCGCGTTTCGGGCGCAGATGGATGCTGCGGCCCGCACCGCGCTCGGAGACCCGAGCTCGACGGCGAACTCGCTGTACGTGAGCGGGCGTCCCGGGGTGATGCGCCGCAGCGCAGCCCACCCGACGAGCTGCATCGCGGTGCCGTGCTGCGACACCGCGACCTGGTCGATCGCGGCAAGGTCTCCGCCGTAGTAGGCGGCGACGGCGGCGGCGGCATCCGTCTCGCCCTTCTCGACGGATGACGGACGGACGCGCTCCGCGAGGCGCGCGAGGATCGCGTCGGCGTCGGGGGTCCACCCTGAGGCGAGCACGCGTCCGTCGTCGTCGGCGAGGATCGTGAACGCGCCGTCGGGGGTGTCGAGGGTCTGGATGGTGGCGGTGGTCATGACATGCCTCCGGTGGTGATGAGCGATGGGGAGGTGACGGATGCCGCGACCCGGCGCGGTGCGGCGGGCTTGGGCGGGACGGCGCGCCACAGGTGGGCGGTGAGGTAGCTGCGCCAGGGGGCGGTGCGGGCGGCCCAGGAGTCGAGCGGGCGGGCCTCTGCGGGGAGCCCCGCTGCCACGGCGCCCGCCCGCACGGCGACATCACCTGGGAGGAAGACGTCGGGGTCGGCGAGCACCCGCATGCGCACGTAGTCGGCGGTCCAGGGTCCGATGCCGGGCATCGCGAGGAGCGCGGCGCGCTGCTCGACGGCGTCGTCGCCGGCAGTGAGGACGAGCGAGCCCTCGGCGAGAGCCGCGGCGGCTCCGGTGATGGCGCGGATGCGCGCGGCCGGACCGCGGAGCGCCTCGTGGCCGCGCTCGGCGATCACGGCCATCGTCGGGAACAGACGGGCAGGAGCGGGGTTCTCGTCGGGGCCGTCGCCGAGCGAAAGCATCCCCGCGAATGCCGGCACCTCCTCGCCGAGCGCGGCGGTGAGCCCCGTCAGCGCGGTGCGAGCCGCGACCACGGTGATCTGCTGCCCGACCATCGCCCGGATCAGCATCTCGTGCGGATCGGCGGCACCCGGAACCCGGATGCCCGGCAGCGCAGCCACGAGAGGAGCGAGCTCCGGATGCCGCGCCAGCGAGTCGTCGACTGCGTCCGGGTCGGCGTCGAGGTCGAAGAGGCGGCGCGCCCGGGTGACGAGCGTCGACAGGTCGGCGAGATTCGTGAGCGCGGCCCGCAGCCGCACGCGCCCCAGGTCGTCGAGGCGCAGCTCGAACCAGGCGGGGCCGTGCGGAAGGCGGATCGTGCGGGCGAAGGTGGAGGCGGTCGCCGCCTCGGCGCCCGAGACGGCGCGGGCCGCCATCCATGAGAAGAGCCCTGGTGCATCCAGCGCGCCGCGGTGCGGGAGCGCGAGGTCGATCGTGACCCCGGGCGCGCGCGCACCCGACCCTTCGTGGCGCGAGACGCGACGCCGCGCGCGCAGTTCGAGCGGCGGCATCCCGAAGACCTCACGGATGGTGTCGTTGAATTGGCGCACGCTCGCGAACCCGCTCGAGAACGCGACGTCGGCGGCCGGAAGATCGGTGCCGACGAGGAGCATCCGGGCGGTCTGCGCGCGGTGTGCGCGGCTGAGGGCCAGCGGACCGGCGCCGAGCTCGGCGGTGAGCAGCCGGGTCAGGTGGCGCGGCGAGTAGCCGAGACGCTGTGCGAGGCCGGGGACGCCCTCGCGCTCGACGACGCCGTCGGCGATGAGCCGCATGGCGCGTCCTGCGGTGTCGCCACGCAGGTTCCACTGCGGCGAGCCGGGCGCCGCCTCGGGGAGGCACCTCTTGCACGCGCGGTAGCCCGCCTCGTGCGCGGCGGCGCTCGTCGGGTAGAAGGTGACGTTCGACGCCTTCGGCGTGCGCGCCGGGCAGCTCGGACGGCAGTAGATCCCGGTGGAGCGCACCGCGGTGACGAATTGGCCGTCGAAGCGGGCGTCGCGCGAGTCGATCGCGCGGTAGCGCTCCTCGAACGTCATGGCCAGGCTCATGCCCCTAGCCTGACACGCTCCCCCGACATCGGCTCGCGGAAATCGGACACGACTGTCGCGTCAGCGACCGACCACGCTCACGGCACCGCCGTCCACTGCGCGACACCGTACATCACCGGCGCCACCGGACCGCTGCGCGCGGTCACTCCTGCCACGTTCCGGTCGATGATCGTCACCTGGGGGCTGACGGCGAGAGGCCGCGCGACAGCGGCTTGCACGATCGTGGCCTCGATCTGGGCGAGCACCTCTCTCGCCTCGTAGACGTCGACGGTCTGAGCGAGCTGAGCGATCAGCGCATCGCGGTTCGCGTCGATCTGCGGCATGAGGGATGCCTCGCCCCCGCTGCCCCACTGCGCAACGATCTCGGCCGGCGTCTGCGGGATCGGTAGGCGCATGATCGCGGCATCCCACCCTCGCTGCCCGATCGCCGCGCCGACGTCGTCACTGCCGCAATCGGCGACGTTCCATCCCGCGGGGCCGGCAGCGCTGCGCAGCGCGGTGAACGCGCCGACGGCGAACTCGTTGCCGCGGTCGTAGAGCACGCACACCGGCGTGCCTGGGGCGACACCGGCGGCCTCGCGCTCCGACGGCGGGTCCTCGCTCGGCGCGCCGAGGGATGTCGCGAACCCGGAGTCCTCGGTCACGACCTCGTACGCCGGAGAACCGGGCGCCGACACCATCGAGGCCGTCGCCGCATACGCCGACGACCATTCGCCGGCGGCGGCCTCCACCAACTCCCTGGCGGGCACCATGCGAAGGAAGGCGGTGCGCGCGGCAGGCTGCGCGAAGACGCCCGCAGGATCGAGCAGGACCGCCCAGACTCCGCCATCGTGCGTCGTCTGCACGGTGAAGTCTCGCCGCTCGAGCTCCCGGATAGCAGCACGGTTCGCGGAGTTCGGGGCCACCCGCACCACATCCACCAGGTCACCGATCGCCGTCACCGGATCGTCCCCGGGCGGCACGAGGTCGATTCGAGCGACCTGCGGGCTGACAGCTCCACGGTACGAGGGGTTGGGCACAAGCGTCACGCTCTGGCCGTCCGCGGAGCGGGTGCTCCCTTCGACCTCGAACGGGCCGCTGGAGACCAGCAGGTCGGCGGGAACATCGGTCTTCTCCGTGACATCGAACGCCGTGTGCCACACCGCGGCGATCGCCGCGAGCGCCGAGGCATCCTCCTCATGGATGGCCCGGATGACTGCCTGCTTGGCCTCCATCGCGTCATCCAGACCGAGTGCGCGCTTGCCGACGACATGCGCGGGCACGGGAACCGTGACCGCGCGCTGCCAGGTGATCGTCGGGTGTGGAAATGTCACCTCGATGGCCCGGGCGAACTCATCCACCGTCGAGACCACCGGCACGTCGTCCGGTTCTGCAGCGCCTGCATCGGCGCTCTCGTCCTCAGCGAAGTAGCCGGCTGTGGCCGCCCAGCCGAGCATGAGGTCAGCGGCGTCGAGCGGGATGCCGTCCGACCAGGCCGGCTCTGCGAGGTCGTACCGCACCGTGAAGGGGTCGTCGCTCACGATCGTCACCCGCCCGAAGCTCTCGTCGGGCACGAAGGTGCCGTCCACGGTGTCGCCGAAGCCGCTTCTGGTCGCCGCTGCGATGTCGAGGTTCCCGGGCGTCGGTGCGGCGAGGGCGTTCATCGAGGTGAGCTCCCCGGACCACCCGACCGTGACCTTCGTGTCGGGTACGACGGTGGCGGGCAGCTCCTGGGCGCACGCGGTCAGCCCTCCGAGCAGCAGCACGACACCGACGGCCGCCGCACGGCGGTGAGACCTCATCTGGTCGCCCTCACACGAGGTCGGCGCCGTCGTCGCTCTCGGCGGCGAGTTCGCGGAATCCTTCGCTCTCTTCACTCTCGAGCCAGGCACGCGCGTACTCCAGCAGCACTGCGGGCGACTCCTCGGCCTCCTCGGCTGAGGCGAACGGGCCGATCGTGTCTTCCGACGGACGCTCGTCGGCGCGCTGCACCGACTGCGTCGTGAGGTTGTACCAGTAGCTCTGTGATGCCCTCATCGACTCAGCGCTCCGTTCATGTCTGTGATCCTATCCGGCGGGTGCACACGGCAGAGGTCGTGGGGCGATCGTCCGATCGCGCCACGACCTCTGGCGATGTGTCGGCTCAGCCGCCGGCGAGCTCCGCATCCGTGTCGCGGATCTTGTCGGCCATGCGGTCGAGTGCGTCTGCCATGTCGTTGACGGCCTCGGCTGCGTCGTCGAGCGACGTCGTCAGCTCGGAGTACGCGGTGGCGAAGGCATCCGACGCGTTCTCGGTCTTGAAACCGTCCTGCACAAGGTCGTCGATGATGCCCTGCAGTTCCTTCAGCGTGTCCGTGACGGTCTGACGTCCGTCGCGCAGCCGCTGCGCCGAACTCTCCATCTCGCTGTATGTTGCACCGAAGTCATGTCCGGCCATGAAACCCGCCTCCCAGCGTTCGTCCTGTTCGAGCCCTTCTGACCCTCACCACCACGAGGCTAGCGAAGGTTCACAATCGCGCCCATGGGGAGAACTACCCATGTGCCGCTGCGCGCTTCGTCATCGCGCGCGTCGCCCCGGCAGCCGGCGCCGCCTGGCCGTTGGCGGGCTCGGTGACGAACGGCACCTGCATCGTGACCGCGCGCCCGGCCTGCACGAAGATGCCGCGTCCGACAGGGAAGTCCGAGCGCTTGACGCGTCCGAACGGGTTCTTGAAGATCGCCTCGCCGTCGTACGTGTCGGGCTTGAGCACGATCCCCTGACGGCCAGACTTCCACTCGCCGAGCACGCCGATGCTGCCGCTGGCGCGACTGATCTCGGCCTCGCCGACCAGCAGGTGCTCGCTGTTGTTCATCGCCTGCAGCAGCGTTCGCATCGGGCGGTCGGCGGGACCATCGGCCAGGTGCGGCATGTCCTCGATGACGATCATGATCCGCTCGCCCGGAGCGTCGCTGACCACCAGCCCGGTCAGCTCGGCAGCCAGTTCCGCTTCGTCCTCGGGTCGCGTCGCACTGCGCACCCACGGCCGGAAGTCCTTCAGGTCGGCTCGGCGGCTGCCGAAGTGGTACAGCCGCACGCCCGGGTCGAAGCGCTCCATGGCCACGACGAGCGCCTTCAGCGTGTTCGTCCGGCCGGACGCGGGCGGCCCCGAGATCACGAACGATCCGATCGGCTCGAATCCGCGCGGCGACAGGGTGTCATCTGCGACGCCGAAGACCGGCATCCCCTCGACGTGCGCCGGCATCCCGGTCGCCGGGATCATCGTGGGCAGCGCGCCGATCTCAGGCAGGTCGCGCACGCCGAGCGATCGCAGTCGATCGCCCAGTGCAGCGAGCGCCTTGGTCTGCTCGACAGCGTTCGGCGTACCGCCGAGCACGGCGATCTGCGCCTCATGCCCGTCGATGACAGCCCGTCCGGGGACGGACTGCTCGTCGAGGATGTCGCGAGGCGCGCCCAGCAGCATGTACTGGCTCTGATCGCCCATGCGCAGCACCACCCGCCGCGAGATGTTCGCCGCGACAGCGCTGGGCACCGCGTTGCCGCGGTCGGCGGTGATCACGGCGTGCAGGCCAAGGGTGCGCCCCTCGCCCACGATGCGCATGAAGGTCCGATAGAACGGTCCGCGGCCCGGAGCGACCTCCCAGTCCTTCTTGAATTCCGGGTAGTTGTCGATCAGCAGCACGATGCGCGGCATCGACGGATCCACGAGTTCCCGGTATTCCTGCACCGATGCCGCGCTGGCGGCCGAGAACGCGGCGGCCCGGCGGTCCATCTCCTGATCGAGTGTGCGAAGAAGCCGCTGGATGCGCTCGACGTCGGAGCCGTCGACGACCGACCCGACATGCGGAAGGGCGGCCAAGGCTCCCAGCGCGCCGGACGCGAAGTCGAGGCAGTACACCTGTACGCGACCGCGATCGGGCCGCATGCCGGCGGCAGTCGCGATCGTCTTGAGCAGCGTCGACTTGCCGGAGCCGGAGGTGCCGTAGATCACGAGTGAGCCATCGCGGTCGGGAACGAATGCCGCCGACTCCTGCAGCTGCCACTCGGGGACGTCCACCATCGCGATCGGGATGCGGGTGTCGCCGTCGTTCGGCAGGTTCTGCAGATCCACGAGCGGGGACAGGTCATCGAGCCACGGCCGGCGCGGACGCGGAAGCCCGGCGAGGTCGCTCGCGCGGACGAGGGTCGACACGATGCGTCTCTGGTCGTTCGGGCCGAGGTCGTGCTCGTGCGCGTCCGACTCGGCCGGACGGTCGGCCTCCCATTCCCGGGTGGCGCCGAAGCGCAGTTCGGCGACCCGGACCTCTGCGACGGCGGCTTCGTCGTCGGTAGTCCAGCCGCCCGTATAGGCGGACTGGAACGGCACCAGACGCCCCGGCCCGGTCTTGGCGATGGCGCGGCCGGGGATGCTCGGGGGGAAGCTCGCCGCGATCTCGTCGTCGACGACGTCGCGGGAGTCGGATTCGTCGGCCATACGCAGCGCGATGCGCAGGTTGGTGTTCGCCCGCAGGTTGTCCTTGATGACGCCCGCAGGTCGCTGCGTCGCCATGATGAGATGGATGCCGAGCGACCGACCCCGCTGGGCGATGTCGACGACGCCGTCCACGAACTCCGGCATCTCCGAGGCCAGCGCCGCGAACTCGTCGATCACCAGCACCAGCGCCGGCGGGCATTCCGGGTCCTGACGCTTCTCCAGCTCCAGCAGGTCCTTGGCCTTCTTGCGGTTGAGCAGGTGCTCACGATGCTGCAGCTCGGCGCGCAGGCTCGTCAGCGCGCGGCTCACCAGGTGCGGGCTCAGATCAGTGACGAGGCCCACGCAGTGCGGCAGATCGACGCAGTCGGCGAACGCTGATCCGCCCTTGTAGTCGACGAAGAGGAATGTGACCCGATCCGGGCTATGCGCCGCGGCCATACCGAGAACCCAGGCCTGCAGGAACTCGGACTTTCCGGCACCGGTCGTGCCGCCCACGAGTGCGTGCGGACCCTGAGTGCGCAGATCGAGCGCCATCGCATCGCTCGCTCCCTGGCCGATGATCGCGCGGAGCGTGCCCGCCTTCTTCAGCCTGGGCCGCGGGGCCGTTGAGCGATCGATGATCGTGGTGTTCTGCCGCCATCGCTCGATCGCGACGTTCGGATCCTCGGCGATCGCCGGGTCGATCAGCTGCAGGAACATGACCGAGCTCGGGATGTCGGAGGCGTCGTGCACCACGGTGCTCACGTCGACGACCGGGGCCAGACGCCTCGCGAACATCTCCATGTACGCGTTCGACACTCCTTCCACCCGGACGTGCTCGAACGCCTCTCCGTTGCGGACGAGACCTACGCGCGCATCGTCGAGAGCGCTCGTGAGCTCGATGTAACTGCGGCAGACGGCGGGCAGTGATTCGACCGTGGGCGAGACGAACACCGCGTGCACGCCGTGATCAGCGCCACGTTCCAGCACGTCGATGAGCCGGCCCCGGTCGACAGGCGCGTCGCCGGTCACGAAGACGATGATCGACACCGGGGGCGTACGCGAGCCCTCGCTCGCCGCACGAGCGACATCGGTGCCGAACAGCAGCGGACTCCAGTCCTCTTTGAACGGTCCCCGCGGCTCGGGCTTGCCGGAACTTGCGACAGCGCGGCTGACGAACTCCTCGAGTGAGCTCAGCAGCGCGGCGCTCGTAGGCGCTGAATCGGCGAGGGGTCGATCACGGAACGGGCTGCGCTCGCTCGACGTGTGCGGCATCCACTTGAGCCACTCCAGCTCTGGCGTCCAGGCGGAGTCGGCGAAGGCGACGGCGACGACGTCGTTGGGGGCGTGAAGCCCGAACAGCTGGACCGCGACACCGCGCATCGTGTCGGCGACGAGTGCGCGGGGTCCGGCGATCCCGATCGATCCCGCCGCGGACAGCATCTCGAACACGGGCACGTCATCCACGAATTCGTAGCGCTCGCGGAGCCGGTCGATGCGCTCGATGAACTCCGGCAGTCCTTCGGGCGTCTCCGCCGACTCGATCGCGTTCCGCGCCGGAAGCCGGCAGCTGCCCAGCCGCAGGCCGAGGTAGTTCCAATGCTCGGGGCGCCTCGTCCACAGCATCGGGCCGAGCCGCATCGCCTGATCGAAGACCTCCGCGACCGGCGGTGCCTCGATGTTGCGCGCCGTCTGCTCCTCGGGCTTGGCCCGGAAGAGATCCTCCTCGAGCTGCTCGTACTGGCGCTCGAACAGGAAGAACTCGTGCCCCTCGCTCTTCTTGCTCTGCACCGACTGGTTGACGAGGTTCATCAACGCCATCATCGGTGTCATCACGATCAAGAGGAGCGATCGCGGATTGCCGTTCATCGCGAACAGCGCGGCGCCCATCAGCACGGGAGCGACCATGATCGCCCACGGGAAGATCTTGCCGATCTTCTCCGTGGGGATGCGAGGCGCCTTGAACTTGGTGCCCGGGTACCGCACCTCGACCCGGGGGCTGCGATTGAACAGCAGCCCGCCACCGCGTTCGATGATCGGCTCCTCATCAGCGGAGCCGTCGAACGATCGGGCAAGGACGAGGACGAGAGTGGTGCCGCCGATGACGAACGGCCCGCCGTCTTCGACCCGAACGCGCTGCAGCTGAATCCCGTCCACCAGCACGCCGTTCGCCGAATTGAGGTCGACGACCTCGACGTGGGTGCCGACCTCGAGCCGTGCGTGATGCTTGGAGACCATCGGGTCGACGAGGACGATGTCGTTTCCCGCATCCCGTCCGAGCGAGACGTGCCCGGCGGCGATGGGGAACTCCTGGCCGGCCAGCGGCCCGGCGACTGCGCGCAGGGTTCCCACGATCTCGCGCTGTTCGGCTGCGGTGTACCCGGGACCGTAGTTGATGATCGACGCGGCGAACCCCGACCCGATCGGCGCTTCGCCGATCGGGACGTGGGGCTGGAGCGAGATCATCCGCTTGCCCGTCGGCGGTGCCACCGCCAGAGTGAGCACGTCGCCCGGAGCGAAGGCGATGGACCGGGCCGGATCGGCTTCGGCGACGTGGCGCGCCACGTCAGCGACCGTGGCTGTGGAGTCTGTCGTGATCACGATGTCGACGGGGTCGCTCGCGTGACGATGCAGGGTCAGCTTCAGTCTCATAGCTCTCCTCCGATGCGGCGGCGCCGCACGGCTCGGGTCGTCAGTGCACAGCGAGTCATACGCGGATCACGTCCGCAACGCGGTTGCCGAGCCGGATCCTGTCGCCCCCGACCGCCCTGACCGGCACACCCGGCGAGAGTGCGCGCTCCACACCTTCGCTGATCAGCCCTGACCCGTTCGTCGAATGCCAGTCGACGATCTCCAGTCCCCCGTCGACGGGCCGGACGAGCACGTGGGTCTTCGAGAGCGACCGACTCTCGTCTGCGACGGCGACCGGCCGCGCCCCGGAGTGATCGGCCGAGTCGGGGTTGCGGCCCAGCAGGATCGGTTCCGACACGAGGATGCTGTCACCCGTGTCCAGGCGCAACTCGAAGCGCGCAGCGCTCGGCGCCGGCTGCGGCGCAGGATTCGGTGCGAGCGACTGCGGCTCGGGCGGTGGCGGCACCGCGGCCGCGTTCGGCATCAGGGGCGGCGGCTGCCAAGGGGACGGCGGCTGCGGCTGCGGCTGCGGCTGCGGCTGCGGCTGCGGCAACGATGCCGAACCGGCTTGGACGCCACCGAGATTCTGCACCGCCGGGTTCGGTGCGATCAGCTGCGGCAGCTGCGGCTGCGGCGCCTGCGGCGGTGCCAGCGTAGCGGGAGCCGGCTCGGCGAGAGCAGGTTCCTCGGGCGGTCTTGCGACACCGAGGACACCGGCGCTGATGCGACTTCCGGGACGATACTCCGGCTGTGCGCCCGGATCCCTCGGCGTGGCGAGGGAGGGCAGCTCCGAACGCTCGGGAAGCGGCTCGATCTTGACCTTCTTGCGCGCGATGCGCATGCGCTTCTCGTCGTAGGGGTTCAGCCCGTTGCGCACGTCGACGAGCCACACCCCGGTGGCCTTGTCATGCCATCCGCGACCGCGGCCGCCGGCATCGAACGTCGGCGACGCCAGGACCACCGCGGGGCCCGCGACGGGCACGATCCCGGCGGCCGCGACGATGAGAAAGCGCAGCAGCACGGCGCCGATACCGGGGCGCTCCAGCGTGCGCACATTCACACTGCGCAGGCCCGCCATCGCCTTGCCGACCGTCACACCCCTGCGACCGTTCAGCACCAGCTGGACGACGAGGAACACGAGCGACAGGAAGACTGTGATCGACGCCAGGATCACGCTGAGCACGAACCCGGGGTGGTTGAGGAACCCATAGGGCGAGACCGAGCCCGTCACGAGTTTGAGCAGCAGCGGGACGGCGCCGAGCCAGAGCGGCAGCTGCAGGATCAGCCAGATCGCTGCGTCGCAGGCCAGCGCCAGGGTCCGGCGGCCGAAGGGTGCGCGGATGAGGCCGAGGGCTGCGGCGTAGGCGGGATCGGGACGCCCGGCGGAGTCGACCCCCTCGACGACACGCTCCTGCTCTTCGATCTCCCAGATCATCAATGGTCAGTCGAACTTCGGGCGCAGTCCTTCGCGGAACTCCCTGCGGTTGCGCGGCGTCATCTTCCAGCGAGTCGCATCGGTGTCCTCGAACGTCACGTTGTACTTTCCGGTCGTGCGGTCCAGCTGCACCAGGATCTGCACCGGCAGTGCCTCATCCGGCTTGTAGTAGCTGCTCGTATACGCTTCCACTGCCTGCTTGACCGCCCAGGGATCCGCGGCGACGGCCGAGATGGTCCCCTCGGGCGAGTAGAGGTAGCCGTGTGCCTCGTTGAACTCGCCGTCCGGGAACTCGAGGATCATCGCCAGCGACTGCCAGCCTTCCGTGTCGGCGTCGGGGCCTGCCATGTTGTCGACGAGTGCCCGGATGAGATCGGCCGTCACGCTTTCTGACACGAGGTACCTTTCGGATCTGTTCAACGCCGGTGGATGCGGTCGAAGGTCTGGCCGGTGAGGTTGTCGAAGCTCGGGGAACGAGTCTCGAGGATCTCCCCGGTTGCCGGATCCGAGACGACGTAAGCCACCTGAAAACTATCAGGTCGAACCGCGCCCGCCGGGTTGACCTCGATGCGGTAGTCGACTCGGCATCCCTCCGCAACCCAGTCGGCCCACTCGCTCTCCATCTTCTTCCACGCGCCGCGGTTGAGGTTGGACGCCTGCGGCACGATTCCCTCGTCCGGCGTGTCACCGAAGAATCGGTGTGCGCCGAGATGACCGCCATCGTCCCCGGGATTGCCCAGGCGCCCGACTGCGGTGGCGTTGTCGCCGCGTTCCGTGCCACCGAAGTCGTCGAGGATCCTTCCCTCCTCCTGCGCCGGCCGCCCATTGTCGGGGTTGTAGTGCGTCGTCTTCGTGTTCCGGCCGCGCGTGGTCACGGAGTTGTCATAGTTGTCGGTGTCTCGCACCTTCTTCACGACCGTGTCGAGGTGCTCACTGATGTTGTCGGCCAGTTGTGCGAGCCGGAGGTTGAGATCGTTGCCCGCATCGTCGACCGCGTTCTTGACCCTCCGCATGACCTCGCGTGCGCCCTTGCTCATCAGTCGTCCCCTCCGAAGTCGAGCGCGGAGAACTCCGCGAAGAACGTCGACGTCAACGTCTGAATATCCGCCCCGTGCAGCTTCATCGACGACTGCGCGTCCTCCAGCGCCTGCAGATCGGCATAGAACTCGTCCGAGTCCCCCACCTGCCCCTCCACCATCGGAGCATCCAGGATCGCATCGATCACCGCGGGGAGCTCATCCGCCATGGGTTCGATGACCATCGGCAGCAGCTGATTCAGCAACTGCTCCACCGCGATGTCCACCGCCGCGTTCAAGAGCTTCTTCTTGATCAGCAGCATCGGCCCCGCCCCCGCCGCCGTGAACGGGTTCGTCAGCATCGCCACCAGAGCGATCATCGTCGACGTCACATCGACGATGACCTTCATCTTCAGCGCGAAGATCGCATCCGCACCGATGTCCATCGCCTGCGCCGCCGGCGGCATGATGTCGACGAGCTTCTGCAGATTCTGCGACCGGTTCGTCGTCCACGCACCCAACGTCGCCGGTCCCGTCTGCCCCCGCATCGCCCCGGCGACATTGCCGTTCATCTGCCGATCGACCGCTTGGATCACGTCCTCCAGGTCAGACCCGAAGTTGCGCACGAGCGTCCCACCCTTGCGGACCTCATCCTCATCGATATCGGGCCACTCGAACCCGAGCTTCTCCATGATCCAGACGAGCTCATTCGGCAACATCATTCCCACAGCGGCGCACCTCCACGCACGACCCTATGGTCGGACACCGCTGCAGGCCATGGGGAGAACTCCCCATCCACGCGGGCCGCGCGTATCGACGTCAGGTCAGCTGCCCTCGACAACGACCTCGACGCTGACGAATCGCGAACCGGGGATCGTCTTGATCTCCACCTTCGCACCCTCCAGCGAGCCGGGAGCCAGATCGAATCTGGCCTCGAGCTCGGCATCGCTGAGGCCGCTCAGGTCTCCGGCCTCACTGGCGGGTGCGACGAACCTCATCTCGCCCTGGCTCTTCTCGCCGTACTTGTCGGGACTGTCCTGCCCGATCGCATCCTCGTAGAGCTCTTCGACGAGCTGCTTCGGAAGGTTCTCCTGCACGTTCTTGATCTCATCGAGCACATCCCCTGGAACGGCGCGGACATCGTTCCCGATCGAGCGGCCGAGGTCGCGAGCCGCGTCATAGTCGGCGTCGCGGTGTCGCCCCTCGTATCCGAGGGTCTCGAGCCCGCGGCGGACGTCGTCGCGGATGTCGTACTCCTTCGCGTGCGAAGTGGGTCCCTTGCCGTCCGCGCGATGCCTGGGCGTGTGGTCGGAGTTGCGTCGATCGAGCCCACGGATGGCATCGGCATCCGCCCGGTGCTTTCCACCGCGATTGCGGAACGTCCCCGAAAACCCCCGCTTGAACTCGTGGCCCGCGCCGTCCACTGCGTCGATGATGTCGCGAATCGTTCTCTTCAACGACATGAGTCACTCCCCTGAGATCTGCAGGTTGGCAAGGTCTGCGAGCAGCCGGTCGGTGAGGTCTTCGACGTCCGCGGCGTCCGCGTCCATCTGCGAGGCAGCCTCGTCCAACGCGGCGAGATCCGCGTAGACCTCGTCCGCGTCTCCTAGTGCGCCTTCGACGACCGGAGCGTCCAGCATCGCCATCACCAGCGTGGGAACCTGCTCCGCCAGCGGTTCGAGAGCCAGCGGAAGCACCTCGTCGATGACCTTCTCGAGGGTCGCTTCCATCGCCATCGCGAACAGCTTCTTGCGTGCCAGGATCAGCACCGCCGCGCCACCCGCACCAAACGGCCCCGCCGCCAGAAGCGGGATCAGCTGGGCCAGGGTCACCGTCACGTCGACGATCACCTTGATCTTGAGCGCGAGTACGACGTCGGCGGCGATATCGATGCCGGTCGCCGCCGGCCCGAGAACATCCAGCAGCTGCTGCACGTTCTCGGAGCGGTTGCGGTTCCAGGCGGCCACATGAGCGGTTCCCGTCTGACCGCGCATGACGGCAGCGAGATCGCCGTTGATGCGACGATCCGCCGCCTGGACGAGGGCCTCCATGTCGTCGCGGTAGCCGCGCACGTAGACGGCGGCCTTGCGCACCTCGTCCTCATCGATGTCGGGCCATTCGAGGCCCATCTTGTCCATCACCCAGACGAGCTCATCCGGCAGCATCATTCCCACGCCGACCACCTCCCGCAGCGACGCTACCCGCGGACACGAGAACAGGGCGATGGGGAAATCAGCCCATGGGGCGGATGCCGCGCCTCGGCGTCCACGATCACTTCACGAGACGCACGGAAAGTGCCCGAGGACTCTCCGGGGCAGCTTCGGAAAGCTCAGGATGCCGCGGACGAGCGCGGGGGCTCGCCGGGAATGAAGTAACGCGCCGGGGAGAGACCCGTACGGACGACGGCGTCGCCCGCCGCCTCGAGGAACTGGTTCAGCGTCGCGACGCTCAGCTTCGCTCCGCCCGACGCGTCATCGGCGATGATCACGTTGTCCACGACCGGCAGCAAGGTCGCGGTGCCCTTCGGCCATGCCGCGAACGTGGTCGTGACGCCGGACTCGAGCACCCGGATCTTCGCGTCCGCGATGTGCACGTCCGGACGCTGGAGCGCCACCGTCTGCGCTTCGTACGCCCGCACGCTGAACAGACGCAGCACCCGCTCGAAACGCATCTCGAGCGACGGGAACCGCTCGCGCCAGGGGAACGGCGCCCAGGCACCGTCCGTGAGGACGACCGGGTGCGCGCTCACGAGCGGGCCGCCCGCGTCGTAGAGCTCCTCCGCCAGGTCGAGCACTCGAGCGACACCGCCCTCATCGTCAGCACCGACGATCACGAGCCGATCGCGACGGAGTGCGAACACGACGGGGGCCCCCTTGACCGCGGCCGTCGCGGCGCGATTCGGTTGCACGAGCACGGATGCCGCCACCACCTCGTCCTCGATCAGGGTCAGGCCCTCAACGGCCTCGGGCAGCGCGCCGGCGGACGACACCGCTGCGGTCACCGCGGCAGGGAAGGGCTGCGTCCACCCCTCTGATTCGCCCTGTGTGACTGCGGCGTCGTGGGGGTGGTCGAGCCCGACGAACAGCTCCCCGCCGACGTACTCGACGCGTGGATGGGCCGGGCCCGGCGCCGTGACCGCAAGAACTCCGAGCTCACTGGCACCGTAGACACGAGCAACTACGCTCACGTCGACATTCTCGAACGCGCTCGTCACGACCCCGAACCCTCCTCGTTCCGCTCTGACAGGCTACCGGCAGCATCCGACTCCGCGAACGCGACCGCATCTGCCCAGTCCCACTCGAGGTCGAGAGCAGGCATCTTCTTGGGCGGCGTGGGGCGACGCTCCGAGACCCAGCCCACCGGCACCACTTGCAGCGCCATTCGCGTCTTGCGTGCCCGGCTCGGTTCGCCGTAGTACACGAGCACGAGCGCTTCGTCGCCGAGGCTCCACCAGGAGGCGTTCTTTGCCCCAGTGCGGACCAATTCCGCCGTGTAGCCGCGCCCACTCTCCGCCTCGCCGACAAGTTCGACCGCTGACGGGTCCCCACGGTGGTACCAGCAGGCGCTCATTATGCTCTGCCCCAACTCGCTGCCACGGTCATCCAGCGTCTGACGATGCTCTTCGCCGAGATCGGACTCCGGCGGTGACCAGAACAGCGGGATGATCCATGCGGGTCCGCGAGACAGGACCGGAACGTGCTGCATCAGCCACCGGTCTCGCCGACTCGCCGTGGGGACAGAACCGATCAGCTTCGCCATGGCCGCCTCGACGATGCCTCCCCCCGTAACCACAAGCGCCTCGTCGCAGTAGGTGATCACCGCGCCGGTCCGGATCGAGTCGCGGGACAACGCCGTGCAGACACGGCGCGGGCCCTCGTCACCGCTCATAGGTGCAGCCCGAGAGAGTTCGCCGTGCCCGGCCACATGCCCGGGTTGTAGTCACCGTCGAAATTGGGACCGTATCCCGTCGCCGTCTCCGGAACATCGATCACCGCCTCCGGGATACCCGTCGGCAGATAGCCGCCCGGTAGCCAGTTCTCGTTGGCCCCCGATTCGTTCCCCGACGGCAATCGGAGGTTGGTCAGCTCTTCGGGCGCGAAGTGCCGGATCTCGACGTCCTTCAGCGGCAGGTTGAGGTCATTGTCGATGTGGAAGTACTTGGCGTCGATGCCCAGGGCATCCGCGACGGCATGCGCGTCCCCGCCGGTGTCGTCCAGGATCTTCTGCAATTCCGACGTCGGGAAGGCGAACGTCGCGTGGTCCCGCTGCCCCGGCCCGTAGGTGTGCAGCGCGTCGGAGAAGTAGATCCTGCTGGCACCATCGTCGAACCGGGCGAGGTGCTGGTCGATGTAGTCGGCATCCAGGTACTCGCCGGGCTGCGGACGGTCACCCCATCCCGCATCGACGACGTCATTCGGCGTCCAGTCGGTGTCTCTCCTCCACCCGTCCCGCAACGCGTCGGGCACATTCGTCCCATCGAGGTCGGTGACGCCATCCGTATTGCGGTTCTGCTTCTGCCCATGCTTGCGGAACATCTCAGACAGCTGCCGAACATGCACCGGCATATCGTCCAGAGCGTTCTTCAGCGGTCGGATGACCGCGTCGCCGATTCCCTTGCCCATCGTCAGTCCCCCGAGATATTCAAACTGGACAGATCGGCCATCAGCCGGTCCGTGAGCGTCTCCACGTCGCCGGCGTGCTGCTCCATCTCGCCCTCGGCCTGCTCCAGCGCCTGCAAATCGGCATAGAACTCATCGGGGTCCCCCGCGACCGCTTCCACGACGGGCGATTCCAGCGCCGCCATGATCACGACGGGAAGTTCCTCCGCCAACGGCTCGATCGCCATCGGCAGCAGCTGGTTCAGCAGCTGTTCGATCGCGATGTCGACCGCTGCGTTCAGCAGCTTCTTCTTGATCAACAGCATGGGCCCTGCCCCCACCGCTGAGATCGGGTTCGTCAGCATCGCCACCAGCGTGATCAACGTCGCGGTCACATCGACGATGACCTTCATCTTCAGCGCGAACACCGCATCGGCGGCGATGTCCATCCCGGTCGGCACCGGACCGAGCAGATCCAGCAGCTTGTCGAGATTCTGCGATCGGTTCGTGTTCCACGCGCTGACGTATGCCGGGCCGGCCTGTCCGCGCATAGCGGCCGCAAGATCGCCGTTGACCTTCCGGTCCATCGCCTGCAGCTTCCCTTCGAGCTCGTCGCGGAAGACCCGGACGATCCCCGCACCGCGGCGAAGCTCGTCCTCGTCGACATCCGGCCACTCGAAACCGAGCTTCTCCATCACCCAGATCAGCTCATTCGGCAACATCATGCCCACGGCCCCACCTCCAGGGAGAGCCTAGACGCACCCGCCAGCGCGTCTCGATGGGGAGAACTACCCATGCATCCGTCGGCTGCGCTCGCGCTCTGGCGGACGACCTGCTGTACGTCGCCGGTCAGTGGAAGAAGTGGCGCTCACCGGTGAAGAACATCGTGACGTTCGCCTCGCTCGCCGCGGCGATGACCTCGTCGTCGCGGACCGAGCCGCCCGGCTGGACGATGGCCGAGATGCCGGCGTCGAGCAGGATCTGCGGGCCGTCCGCGAAGGGGAAGAAGGCGTCGGATGCTGCGACCGACCCCGCGGCGCGGTCACCGGCCCGCTCGACCGCGAGGCGGCACGAGTCGACACGGTTCACCTGGCCCATGCCGATGCCGACCGTCGCCGAGTTCTTGGCGAGGACGATGGCGTTCGACTTGACGGCGCGGCAGGCCTTCCAGGCGAAGATGAGGTTGGTCATCTCCTCGTCGGCAGGACGCTCGCCCGACACCAGCTGCCAGTCCTTCGCGACCGACTCGATGTCGTCGGGGAACCGGTCGGCGTCCTGCAGCAGCAGGCCGCCCGAGACGAGGCGCACGTCCATGCGCTCCTGCTGCCAGTCGGCCGGCAGCTGCAGCAGGCGCAGGTTCTTCTTCGCCTTGAAGACCTCGAGCGCCGCCGGCTCGAACGAGGGCGCGACGATGACCTCGGTGAAGATGTCCTTGAGGTTCTCGGCCATCTTGAGGGTCACGGTGCCGTTCGCGGCGATCACTCCGCCGTACGCCGACACCGGGTCGCACTCGTGGGCGCGCAGGTGCGCGCTCGCGATGGGGTCGAGCGCGTTCGGCGCCGTCACCGCGATGCCGCAGGGGTTCGCGTGCTTGATGATCGCGACGGCGGGCTTGACCATGTCGAAGGCGGCGCGCAGGGCCGCGTCGGCGTCGACGTAGTTGTTGTACGACATCTCCTTGCCCTGGAGCTGGATCGCCTGGGCGATGCCGTGGCCGCCGTTGCGGGTGTAGATCGCCGCACGCTGGTGCGAGTTCTCGCCGTAGCGGAGCGTCGCGAGGCGCTCGGCCTTGATCGTGAGGTGCGCCGGCAGATCCTCTTCGAGGAGCGTGCCCTCGGTGAACCAGGTGGCGACGGCGCGGTCGTACTCGGCGGTGTGCGCGAAGGCACGAGCCGCGAGCTCGCGGCGCTGCACCAGCGTCGTGCCGCCGGCGCGGACGGCCTCGATGACCGCGGGGTACGACGACGGCGAGACGACGATCGCGACGTTGGCGTAGTTCTTCGCCGACGCGCGCACCATCGCCGGGCCGCCGATGTCGATCTGCTCGACGACGTCGTCGCCCTGCGCGCCGGAGCGCACGGTCTCGACGAACGGGTACAGGTTCACCACGACGAGCTCGAACGGCGCGATGCCGAGCTCGCCGAGCTGGCGCTCGTGGTCCTCGAGGCGGAGGTCGGCGAGGAGTCCCGCGTGCACGCTCGGGTGGAGGGTCTTGACGCGCCCGTCGAGGGACTCGGGGAACCCGGTGACGCTCGACACGTCGGTGACGGTGTAGCCGGCCTCACGCAGGAGCGTCGCGGAGCCGCCCGTCGACACGATCTCGACACCGGCGGCGGCCAGCGCCTCGCCGAGCGCCAGCAGGTCGGTCTTGTCGCTCACCGAGACGAGTGCGCGGCGCACCGCGACGACGTCGCGGGGGCGGTACAGGGCGGGGTCGTGGCTCGGTCCGGCCATGGCGGATCTCCTCGGTGGGGGTGGGGGTCAGAGCTGGGCGCTCGCGGACACCGCCGCGAGGTCGAGGTCGCCGGTCGCGACGCGGCGCACCACGTCGATCAGGAGGCGGCGCTCGACGGGCTTGATGCGCTCGTGCAGGGCGTGCTCGTCGTCGCCGGGGAGTACGGGCACGCGCTCCTGGGCGAGGATCGGCCCCGAGTCGACCCCGTTGTCGACGATGATGACGCTGGCCCCGGTCTGTGCCACGTCGGCGGCGAGTGCGTCGCGCACCCCGTGCGCACCGGGGAACTCCGGCAGGTACGCCGGGTGGGTGTTGATGATGCGCGGCGACCAGGCGTCGACGAGGTCCGCCGGCAGCAGGCGCATGAGGCCGCTCAGCACGACGAGGTCGGGCCGCCACACGTCCAGCTGGGTGCCGAGCTCGGCGCCCCACTCCTCGCGGCTCGCGAACTGCGTGAACGGCACCATGAACGTGGGGATGCCGTACTCCTCGGCGTGCCCGAACCCGTCGGCCTCGCGATCGGCGCCGACGACGACGATGCGGGCGGGGAAGTCGGGGTCGGCCGCCGCGTCGAGCAGAGCGCGCAGGTTGGACCCCGTGCCCGAGATGAGAACAGCGACCGTCAGCACCGGCCTAGTCTAATCGGAACCTTCCCTCGCGCCGGGCGGCGTCACTCCCACCCAGCGCTCTCCCCGGGCGTCGCCGACCGGGGCAGGTCGATCGGTTCGGTCGTCGCCTCCGATGTGACAGGAGGGGACGGATGCTGCGCCCCTGCGTCGCCCCCCGGCACCGCGCCGCCTCTCCGGGCGGTGAACGCGGCGACCGCAGCGAACGCGGCCGCCTCCGGGGGTTCGGGGTGCGGGTCCTCGTCCTGCGGGACCGGTTCGACCGCGGCCGGCGTCGGCGCGGAGTGCTCCGTGGCCGAGCGCCCGCCGGCGGATCGCGGCGACAGCAGCAGGATCGCGGCGCCGAGCAGCACCTCGAGCCCGACCGCCAGCGCGACGGGCCCCGCATCGGGCCCGAACTCGGCGAGCCGCCCGGGTCCGAGCGAGCCGGATGCCGCCCACGCGAGCAGCGCTGCCGCGCCCCCCGAGAGCAGCGCGATGCCCGCGGTCACGACAAGACGTGCCGCGATCGGATCCTCGGGGACATCGACGTGGCGGTCGAGAGGCGCCACCGTGGCGGGCTCCGCCGGAGCCGCCCCCGACAGCAGCCCGCTGAGCGCCGCCGTCTTCCCGGCATCGAACCGCGACGACGCCGGACCGGCCGAGGGCGCGGGATGCGGCATCCGTTCGCGGGAACCTCCCCCCGCGTGCAGGAGCCGCGAACGCGCGATCCACCCGGCGAGCCCGCCGAGGGCGATGGGCAGCAGGGCGAGCAGGAGCAGCCACGACGTCGTCGATTCGGGCACGGCGCCCAGCGCCGGCAGGCCCGGGATGACGCCGACCTGCGTGCCGGCGGGCGAGACCGAGGTCCCGGTGCCGACGGCGAAGCCGGGTCCGGCGGCGAAGCTCATCCCCCACACCGCGAGGGTGGGCACGTAGGCGAGCTGCGCGAGCGTGATGACGGTGGCGCCGAGCGGGTCGACGTCTCCGGCCTGGAACAGCGCGACGATCTGCCCCGCGCGAGCGAACAGGGCGACGGCAGCCACTGCGGCGCCGATGCCGACCAGTCCGACCACGACGACGGCCGTCCCGCGCGCGACGAGCGCGGGCACCTCCCCCCAGCCGTGCGGCGCGGCCTCGACGCGGTCGCGCAGGCGGGCGATCGCGCCGGAGCCGGCCTCGGACCACTCCGTGACCGCGGCGGCGACGACGGCGGGAACGGCGAACAGCAGCGTCGGAACGAGGATCGCCTGCCATTGCTCGGCGCGCGCGACGTCGTTCGCCCCGGTCAGCGCGGCGCCGGTGGTCAGCACGGCGAACACGGCACTCGAGGTGAGCACACCGGTGAGCCACGCGTCGGCGTGCGAGGCGCGGGTCCCCGAGCGGGCGGCGAAGATGACCGTGAACCCGGCGAACGCGAGCGGGGCCAGGGACAGGACGAAGGATGCTGCGCCCGCATCGATCCCCGTCGCAGCGAGGTAGTCGGGCGGCAGCGTGATGGCGAGCGGCACGAGATTGCCGAGCTGCCAGACCGACACGGCCGCCGGCCACAGCACACCCCAGTCCGCTCCGCCGCCGAATCCGAACACCCACAGCAGGGTGAGCGGAGCGAGGGTCACGGCAAGACCGACGGCCGCCGCGATGACGGCGTCGATGGAGGCGAGAAGGGCGACGATGAGGCGATGCATGCGCCATCGACCCTACTTCGGCGCACCGGCTCGGGGGCGGCGCCCGCGCGCGCGGTCGAGGCATCCGTCCAGCGAATCCTCAGGTTGGGAGGGAGCGACTAACGTTTCACCTCGGAGGTCCCCCCACATGAGTACAGCCGAGTCCACGGCGCCCAATGCCCCCGCCGAAATTCCCGACACCGAGCCCCCGGAGCCGAAGAACGGCGTCGACCGGTTCTTCGAGATCACCAAGCGCGGATCGACCATCCCCGCCGAGATCCGCGGCGGTGTCGTCACCTTCGTGACGATGGCGTACATCGTCATCCTGAACCCCATCATCCTGTCCAGTGGCACGGATGTCGCGGGCGCCACCCTCGGGTTCACGCAGGTCGCCGCGACCACCGCACTGACCGCCGGCGTGATGACGCTGCTGTTCGGTCTCGTGACCCGCCTGCCCTTCGCGTTCGCGGCGGGCCTCGGCATCAACTCGTTCCTCGCGGTGTCGGTCGTCGGGCAGGTCACGTGGCCCGAGGCGATGGGCCTCGTCGTCATCAACGGTCTGATCATCGTCCTGCTGGCCGCCACGGGCCTGCGCCGCATGATCTTCGACGCCGTGCCGATCCAGCTGAAGCTCGCCATCACGGTCGGCATCGGACTCTTCATCGCGTTCATCGGCTTCGTCGACGCCGGCTTCGTCACCGCGACGGGTGCGTCCTCTCCCCCGGTGGGGCTCGGCGTGAACGGCTCCGTCGCGACGGTGCCGACGCTCATCTTCGTCTTCACGCTGCTGCTCACCGGCATCCTGGTCGCCCGCAAGGTCAAGGGCGGCATCCTCATCGGCCTCGTCACGGGCACCATGGTGGCGGTGATCGTCGAGGCGATCTGGAACATCGGCCCGAAGTTCGACGGCGACGAGGTCGACCCCGGAGGTTGGGGGTTGTCGGTCCCCGAGCTGCCGTCATCGCTGGTCAGCGTCCCCGACCTGTCGCTCGTCGGCCAGGTGTCGTTCGGATCGTTCGAGCGCATCGGCGTGCTCGCCGCGCTCATGCTCGTCTTCACGCTCGTCTTCACGAACTTCTTCGACGCCATGGGCACGATGACCGGTCTGTCGAAGGAGGCCGGCCTGGCCGACGAGAGGGGCGATTTCCCGCGCATCAGGTCGGCGCTCATCGTCGAGGGTGTCGGCGCGGTCGCGGGTGGTTTCACGTCCAGCTCGTCGAACACGGTGTTCATCGAGTCCGGCGCCGGCATCGGCGAGGGCGCCCGCACCGGCCTCGCCAACGTCGTGACCGGTGGCCTGTTCCTCGTCGCGATGTTCTTCACGCCGCTCGTGTCCATCGTGCCCACCGAGGTCGCGGCATCGGCTCTGGTCATCGTCGGCGCGCTGATGATGTCGCAGATCCGCTTCATCGACTTCTCGGACTTCTCGGTCCTGCTTCCGGTGTTCCTCGCCGTCACGGTCATGCCGCTCACCTACTCGATCGCGAACGGCATCGGCGCGGGCTTCATCTCGTGGGTCGTCGTCCGGTCGCTGTCGGGCAAGGCGCGCGAGATCAGCCCGCTGCTCTGGATCGTCGCCGCGGGCTTCGTGCTGTACTTCGCGCGCGGACCGCTCGAGACCCTGCTCGGCTAGGTCACATCGGAGGGGACGGATGCTGCGCGCCGCGGTATTCGTCCCCTGCGGCGTTTCGCGGGACGTGGGTGCCCGGGTCTGGGGCGCGCGGCGTCCGCTTGGGGCGCGCGGGACGCGCCCCGAGCGGACGGGGTGCGCCCCAAACCCCAGGGGGATGGAGTGGGGTCAGCGCAGCGGGGTCCAACCCGGGGGTGTCGGGCCGTCGCCGGCGGCGCGCTCCCTGTCGGCGCGGGCGGACCAGCCCTGCGCAGCATCCGTTCCGTCGAACCCTCCGCGCGCGACGCGGAAGCCGACGTCGTCGTGGTGCATGCGCGGGGCGCCACCGCGCCGTGTCGAGGCGCGGACGCTCCAGGCGTCGTCGGCGAACCCGCCGCCGCGGAAGACGCGGTAGTCGGCGTAGCGGGCGGGGTCGAGCAGGTCCCACGTCCACTCCCACGCGTTGCCGAGGGTGTCGAAGAGGCCGTTGAGGTTGGGCAGTTTGCCGCCGACGTTCTGCGGAGCCGTCACGCCGTCGGCGCTCGTCCACGCGACCTCGGCGAGCGGGCCGTAGTGAGGGCCGGTCGAGCCGGCACGGCAGGCGTGCTCCCACTCGGCTTCGGTGGGAAGCCGGAAGCCGTCGGCGTCGACGTGCCACGTGACGTCCTCGCCGTCGAACGAGTACGCGGGATCGAGGCCCTCCCACTCCGACGCGGCGTTGCAGAACCGGATCGCGCGCAGCCAGCTGACGTCGGTCGCTGGCCGGCGCGGGTGCGACGCGGGCTCGCCGAGAAGCTCGGCGAGCTGCTCCTGGGTGACGGCGTAGACCCCGATCTCGAAAGGCTCGAGCTCGGTGCTCCAGCGCGCCTTGCGACGTGCGTCGTGCAGGGTGACCGTTCCGCCGGCGATGCGGGCGAGTTCGATGTCGGTCACCGCGGAAGTATCCCACGGCGCGGAAAGGTGGTGACGGTCAGGGAGCGCGACGCCAAGAGCCGGAGGCGGGCATCTCTCCGCCGAACAGCTGTCGCACGGTGACGAGCTGGAACCCCCGGTCGAGGAGCCCGTCGAGGACGGCTCCGGCCGTACGGGCGGTGGGTGCCTGGGTGTCGTGCTGGAGGATGATCGACCCGGCGCGCGGCTGCTCGACGGCCCGCGCGATGAGCACGTCGTCGGTGGGTCCCTGCCAGTCGAGGGTGTCGATGTCCCACAGGATCGCGGGCATGCCGGCAGCGGCGAGCACCCGCGGACCGAACTCGCCGTACGGCGGACGGAACGCGGTGATGTCCTGGCCAGAGACAGCCTCGAGCGCCCGCGTGGAATCGACGATCTGGGCGGTGATCTGGGCGTCGGTCAGCTGCGGAAGATGCGGGTGGTTCCACGTGTGGCCCTCGAGCTCGTGGCCGTCCCTGGTCATGCGGGCAAGGGTCTCGGCGAAGCCCTGCGCGTTCTGGCCCATCGCGAAGAACGTCGCCGCCGCGTCGCGGGACGCGAGCTCGTCGAGGATTCCGGCCGTGTAGGCGGACGGGCCGTCGTCGTAGGTCAGCGCGACGCACGGCACGAGTGCGCAGTCCACGGCGCGCGCTCCCGCCGGCGCCGCGACGGGCCCGCGGTAGGGCTGCCCCGACGAGGCCAGCACGCGCGCGCCGAGCGAGGAGACGAGGCCGGCCGCGACATCGGTGGGAACGACGATCTCGAGGGGCTCCGTGGTCGGCGGCGCGCCGAGCCCGGTGAGATCGGGCGCGGTGAAACCCGGCGCAAGGGTGATGACGAACCCATCCTCCGAGGGGACGGTCGTCGCCAGCGCGTCCCGGATCGTCGCCAGCTGTGCGTCGTCGCCGACCACCACCGGGCGCTGACTGAGCGCGCCCGCATCGCGGCGCAACGCGTCGACGATGTGTGCGCCGAGCGCGGCCGCCGCGCCCTCGGCCCAGAGGCCGTCGGCCGTCACCGTCTCGCCGGTCGCGACGTCGGTATACAGCGTCGTGATGGCGTCGGAGTGGACACCGGCCTGGTCGCCGCTGACCACGCGGATGCGCTCCCCCACGATCGACCCGCCCGCGGCGACGATGCCGCAGACCACGGCCGTCCCCGCGCCGCCCGCCGGACCGAAAGCGGCATCGGCCAGGAGCTCGGCAGCCGGGAGCCGCGTGCTGCCGGCGGCACAACGGCGATCCCCGAGCCCGGAACCCACGGGCGAAGGAGTGGGTACGAACGCCGTCCCCGACGCGACCACGCGGTCTGCGATCGCGCCGCGGACGAACTGCTCCACCTGGGCGTTGAACGGGTCGGTGGCGGCGCCGGCGGGGAGCAGCGCGACGCGTGCCTGGATGCCGACCGCGTCGTTGCGCACGCGCAGCGGCACGATACCCGCCCCGAGCGGCCCGTCGGCGGTCGCCGAGATCTCAGGGACCGGATCGGTCGCGTGCACGACCTCCGGCGCCCGGGCCGGGGGTTCCCATCCCTCGCGGGACGCGGGCGCGCACGCCGACAGTGCGAGGACCGCGGCGGCCAGCGCGGCCGTCGCCCACCGGGCCTTCATCGCCGGATGCCTTCCAGCAGATCGCCGATGGCGGTGCGGTACTCCGCCGGCTCATCGCCCTCGGCGGGGTGCACCTGCACGACGACGCGCACGCTGGGCGCGGCATCCGGCTCCCCCACTCCTGCGACGACTCCACCGTCGTCGAGATCGACATGGACCGCGGTCAGGCCGGACGCGAGCAGTTCCGAACGCGAAGCGCCCACGCCGGCGTCGGCGACGACGTCGCCGGGTTTCTCGTCGACCGACTCGAGCCTCGCGCGCAGCGCGCCGTCGGGCGTTCGCACCGTGATCGCATCCGCCGAGTCGCGCGTCACGACCCAGTCGGCGGGCACGACGACCGAGCCGCCCCCCAGATCGGTCGGAGCGCTCCCGTCCGACACCTCGCTCGAGAGATTCGCGATCGTCGGCGGAACGGCGACGATCGCGGCGATGGTGACCGCCGCGAGTACGACGGCAGCGGCCGCGCAGGCGAGCGCGATCTCCCACCGCCGTGCGGTGGATCCGACGCGTGCGTCCCCCGACACGGACACCCCCTGACGGGGCCGAGTCTAGGAGCGGGGCATGCCCGGGTCGCTCAGGAACGCCTGAGTTTCGCGAGATCAGTCCTCGCGCGGCTCGAGCAGGAAGATCGCGATCTGGCGGTCGGTGCGCTTCTGGTAGTTGTCGTAGTCGGGCCAGACCTCCGCAGCCCGCGCCCACCACTCGATGCGCTCGTCGCCCGACAGCTCGCGCGCGGTGTAGTCCTGCTTCGCATCGGCGTCCTGCAGCTCGACGTGGGGCTGCCGCCGCATGTTCTCGGCCCACCTGGGCTCGTCCGGCGCGCCGCCCTTCGACGCGACGACGGCGTAGCGGCCCTCGTGCTCGACGCGCATGAGCGCCGTCTTGCGCAGGGCTCCGGACTTGGCGCCGACGGTGGTCAGCACGATGATCGGCACGCCGCGCAGGGTGTTCGCCTTCTCGCCGTTCGACGCCTCGAACGCCTCGGCTTGTCTGCGGGCCCAGTCGGACGTGGACGGCTTGTACTCTCCGGTCAGCGGCATGCCACCAGCGTATGGCGGCGGAAACCCCGTTCGGGCCGCGTTCGATTCGTCGTCCGGCGATCCCGCAGGCTCCGGCGGACGCCTCGACCTCCTGCCGTCAGCGGAGGAAACGACGGGGGGACGGATGCCGCGGCCCTGGGCCGCAGCATCCGTCCCCCTTTCTCGAGCCGGTGAGGTCAGAGGCTCTCGATGATCTCGCGCATGAGCGAAGCGGTCTCGGACGGCGTCTTGCCGACCTTGACGCCGGCGGCCTCGAGGGCCTCCTTCTTGGCCTGCGCGGTGCCCGCGGAGCCCGACACGATGGCACCGGCGTGACCCATGGTCTTGCCCTCGGGCGCGGTGAAGCCCGCGACGTAGCCGACGACCGGCTTGGTCACGTTCGCCTTGATGAAGTCGGCCGCACGCTCCTCGGCGTCGCCGCCGATCTCGCCGATCATGACGATCGCCTTGGTCTCGGGGTCGGCCTCGAACGCTGCCAGCGCGTCGATGTGCGTCGTGCCGATGATCGGGTCGCCGCCGATGCCGATCGCGGACGAGAAGCCGATCTCGCGCAGTTCGTACATCATCTGGTACGTCAGGGTGCCCGACTTCGACACGAGACCGATCGGCCCCTTGCCGGTGATGTTGGCGGGCGTGATGCCGACCAACGACTCGCCGGGCGTGATGATGCCGGGGCAGTTCGGGCCGATGATGCGGGTCTTGTTGCCCTTCGACTGCGCGTAGGCCCATGCCTCGGCGGTGTCGCCGACGGGCACGCCCTCGGTGATCACGACAAGGAGGGGGATCTCGGCGTCGATGGCCTCGACCATGGCGCTCTTGGTGAACGCGGGCGGCACGAAGGCGATCGAGACGTCAGCACCGGTGGCGTCGATGGCCTCCTGCACCGAGGCGAAGACAGGGAGCTCGACGGGGTTGCCGTCGGCGTCGGTGTGCAGCACGGTGGTGCCGGCCTTGCGGGCGTTCACGCCGCCGACGACCTGCGTGCCGGCCTTGAGCATGAGCGCGGTGTGCTTGGTGCCCTCGCCGCCGGTGATGCCCTGGACGATGACCTTGGAATCCTTGTTCAGGAAGATCGACATTTCTCTGTTCCTCGTTCTTTCGGATTCTCAGATCAGGCGTGGGCGAGCTCGGCGGCCTTGTCGGCGCCCTCGTCCATCGTCTCGGCCAGGGTCACGAGCGGGTGGTTGGCGTCGCGCAGGATCGCCCGGCCCTCCTCGACCTTGTTGCCGTCGAGGCGCACGACCAGCGGCTTCGAAGCCGACGAACCGAGCTCGGCGAGCGCGCCGACGATGCCCTTGGCGACCGCGTCGCACGCGGTGATGCCGCCGAACACGTTGACGAACACGCTCTTGACCTGCGGGTCGCCCAGGATGACGTCGAGGCCCGCCGCCATGACCTCCGCCGAGGCGCCGCCGCCGATGTCGAGGAAGTTGGCGGGCTTCACGCCGCCGTGGTTCTCACCGGCGTACGCGACGACGTCGAGCGTCGACATCACGAGGCCCGCGCCGTTGCCGATGACGCCGACCTCGCCGTCGAGCTTGACGTAGTTGAGGTCGTTGGCCTTGGCCTTCGCCTCGAGCGGGTCGGCGGCGTCCTTGTCTTCGAGCAGCGCGTGACCGGCGTGACGGAAGTCGGCGTTCTCGTCGAGCGAGACCTTGCCGTCGAGGGCGATGACGTCGCCCTCCTCGGTGAGCACGAGCGGGTTGACCTCGACGAGCGTCGCGTCCTCGCCCTTGTACACGTTGTAGAGCTTGACGAAGACGTCGCTCACCTTGTCGACCAGGTCGGCCGAGAAGCCGGCGGCCTCCGCGATCTCCACCGCCTTCGCCTTGTCGATGCCCGTTCCGGGGTTGACGTCGATGCGCGCGAGGGCCTCGGGGCGCTCGACGGCGAGCTCCTCGATCTCCATGCCGCCCTCGACGCTGCACAGCGACAGGTACGAGCGGTTCGCACGGTCGAGCAGCACCGAGAAGTAGTACTCCTTGTCGATGCGGGCACCCTGCGCGACCATGACGCGCTTGACGACGTGACCCTTGATGTCGAGGCCGAGGATGGCCTGAGCGGCCTCGTAGGCCTCATCGGGCGTCTTGGCGACCTTCACGCCGCCGGCCTTGCCGCGACCGCCGGTCTTGACCTGGGCCTTGACGACGACGACACCGCCGATCTTCTCGGCTGCGGCACGCACCTCCTCCGGCGTGTCCGCGACGATGCCGGCGAGCACCGGCACCTCGTACTTCTCGAAAAGGTCTCGTGCCTGGTACTCGTACAGATCCACAGTGATTTCCTTCGCAGGTGGCGAATGGGGGTGGGGACGACGCGGAAAGCGTCTCGACGTCGAGATATCGACCAGTCCCCCAGCCTACTACCGGTCATCGTCCGGTTCTGACCGCAGCGACGCGCCGCGGCGTTCCGAAGAGCTGAACGGATGCTGCGATCCCACGCCCGCGGTCACCGCGCGGTCGTGGCCTGCGGCGTCCGGACTTCGGCGGGGTCGTCCTCGAGCTCCTCGCCGGGAACGCGGGGAAGGCGCGGGAGGTCTCGGAGGGCCGGCCCCTCGATGCGCGACCCCTCTGCCGTGAACCGCGACGCGTGGAGCGGGCAGTCCCACGTGAGTTCGGCGTCGTTCCACCGCAGCACACCGCCGAGGTGGGTGCAGACGGCGCTCACGGCGCACGTGCGCCCGTCGACCGTCGAGATCCCCACCGGCTGACCGGCCCGGTTGGCGACGACACCCTCCCCCTCGGCCGGGCGGGGCACCGGGGTGGGCACGCCCTGAGCGCCGATCCATCCCGATGCCGCCTCCCACCCGACCCGCAGGTTCTCCACCCCGCCGCGGGCGAGATCGGCGGGCACTGTGAACCGCGTGGAGATGACGTTCATCCACTCCGGGCGATCGCGGCGTGGCACCCTGCAGATCTCCGCCGTCAGCCGCAGCGCCGCAGCCGGCGCGTTCGACAGCCCCCACTTCGCGTAGCCGGTGGCGAACCGGATGCGACCGAGCGCGCGCGGCATCGCACCGACGAAGGGGATGAGGTCGTGCGATGCGTAGTCCTGCGCCGACCACGAGGCGACGGGTTCGGCGCCCGGGAAGTGGTACTGCGCCCACGACACGAGGCCCTCCACGCTCGCGAGCGGGGAGGCCGCGCGGCCGACAGGGAAGCCGTTGCCGCCCACGATCAGCTGCGCGACCTCGGCGGGGCCGTCTTCGGGAGTGATCGAGCGCACCGACTTGGTCTCGCCGTCGACCGAGATGTAGAGCCCTTCGGGGAGGGGTCCGTCTGTCGCGAACGCCACGCACGACGAGCGCAGCCCGCGCACCTTGGCGAAGTAGAGGCCCCGGTCGGTGATCGGGGTCGCCGTGGCGAGCACGACGTGGTTCGCCGCGAGGAATCCTCTCGTCGTCTCGATTCCGGACCATGGCACGGCGTGGACGCGCGTGACGCGCACGCCCGTGTGCAGCGTGCCTCCCTCGCGCAGCAGCGCCTGGGCGAGGGCGATGAGGAGACGCTGCGGATCGATCGCGACCTGGCGGTCGAGCGCCACCGCGTCGACCATGTCGAACGGCGACTGCGCGAGCTGGTCGGGTTCGACCCGCCGCACCGGGAGCCCGGCCTCGACGGACGCGTTCAGCTCGGCTTCGATGCACGCGACGCCTTCCGGCGTCTGCGCGTACGAGTACGCCGCGCGGCGCGAGTAGGGCACACCGAGCTCGTCGGCGATTCCTGTGAGCCACTGCGCACCGTCCTGGTTGGACTCGACGTACGCGCGCACCAGCCGCGCCGAGTGGTGCCGGCGCAGGCTCGAGAGCACCGCACCCTGCAGGAGCGACAGCTTGCCGGTGTTGGCTCCCGAGGCGAGCCCTCCCACCTCCCCCGCCTCCACCACGGCGACGTCCATGCCCCGGCGGGTGAGGAGCAGCGCGGTCGACAGGCCCGTCAGGCCCGCTCCGACGACCACGACGTCACGCCGGCGGCCGGACGCGAACGGGGTGCCCACGACCTCTGGGGCGTCTCTCTTCCAGATCGGCGTCATGACCACAGTGAACTCCGGTGCCGCACACACGGCGACGGGGTTGACAGTGGCCGACCGAGCCGCCCGGGCGAAACCGGCGCCGCGGCGCGCGCAGGCATGCCCGCGCCGGCCGCAGCGCGCGCATTAGGCTCTCCCCGAGATGTCCGACACCGCTGCCGCCTCCGCCAACCAGGCCGCCTCCCGCGCGGCCGTGGTCGCCGCCGCGCTCGAACTGTTCGCCGAGCAGGGGTTCGATCAGACCTCGGTGGAGCAGATCGCCCAGGCGGCCGGCGTATCGCGCTCGACGTTCTTCCGGCAGTTCGGCGGCAAGGACGACGTCGTGTTCACCGACCACGAGCTGCTGCTCGAGCGCCTGCGCGAGTTCCTGGCGCAGCCGCACCGCGATCCGTGGGCGGCCGTGTGCGAGGCATCCGTCTTCGTGTACGCGCACTTCGCGGCGGACCCCGAGCTCGCCCGGCGGCGCTACGGGGTCGTCCGAGGCGTGCCGGCACTGCGCGATCGCGAGATCGTGACGGTGTTCCGGTACGAGCGCCTCTTCGACGAGTATCTGCGCGCGTCCCTGCCCGGTCTCGACCCGCTGGACGCTGTCGGGTTCTCGGCTCTCATCACCGCGATCCACAACCACGTGCTGCGCCGGCTCATCCGCGGCCCGAAGAAGGTGCCCGTCTCGGTCCTCCGCACGGCCCTCGACGACGCCCGTCGCCGCTTCGGAGTACTCCCCGACAGCGAGGCGGATCCCGCCGCCGAGCAGGTCGTCGTGGCCGTGTTCCCGCGTGCGATGCCGACCGCCGAAGTGGCCCGCCGGCTGCGCGAGCGACTCGACGGCTGAATCCGCGGCGCGTCGGCGGAATTCCTCGTCGCAGCGCCGTGGTGCGACGGTATGTTCGAGCCATGAGCACCGTGGACAGCTCGCCCGGAACGGCAGGGAACGCCCCCTGGTACACGCAGGATCCAGACACCGTGGTCACCGCGCTCCGCAGCGACCGCGACCGCGGGCTGACGGCCGCCGACGCCGCACAGCGGCTCGCCGAGCACGGCCCCAACTCGATCGCGGCCGAGAAGCCGCCGTCGACGCTGCAGGTCGCGTTGCAGCAGCTCGCCGATCCCATGAACGTCATGCTGGTCGCCGTCGCGATCATCAGCCTCTTCATCAACCAGGTGAGCGTCGGCATCCTCGTCGGCGCGCTGGTGGTGCTGAACATCGTGCTCGGCACCCGGCAGGAGCTCAAGGCGAAGGCATCCGTCGACGCCCTCGCCAAGATGCAGATCCCCCAGGCCAAGGTCGTCCGCGACGGGTCGCTCTTGCAGGTCGACGCGACGACCCTCGTGCCGGGCGACATCGTCGCCCTCGAGGCCGGCGACATCGTGCCGGCCGACGGGCGCATCGTGCGCTCGGCGACGCTCGAGACGCAGGAGGCGGCTCTCACGGGTGAGAGCGCACCGATCCCGAAGGACGCCGGCACCCTCACCGACCCCGAGACGACCCTCGGCGACCGCACCGACATGGTCTTCCAGAACACCCAGGTGACGCGAGGGACGGCGACGGTGGTCATCACCGACACCGGCATGCAGACGCAGATGGGCCAGATCGCCTCGATGCTCTCGGCGGTCAAGCCGGCCAAGTCGCCGCTGCAGCGCGAGCTCGACTCCCTCACCGGCGTGCTCGGCTGGATCGCGTGGGGCGCGGTGGCGATCATCATCATCACGGGCCTGCTGCGCGGCCAGGAGATCACGTCGGTGATCCTGCTCGGCATCTCGATGGCGATCTCGGCGATCCCGACCGGCATGCCCTCGTTCGTGCAGGCGATGCTCTCGTACGGCTCTCGCCAGCTCGCCGAGCACAAGGCCGTCGTCAAGAACCTGACGGATGTCGAGACGCTGGGCGCGACGAGCGCCATCAACTCCGACAAGACCGGCACGCTCACGATGAACGAGATGACGGTCGAGTCGCTGTACTACCGCGGCGAGTGGTTCACCGTCGCGGGCTCCGGCTACGAGAAGTCCGGCGAGGTGCGCCATGTGGCGGGCCTGCCCGTGCCGCAGTTCCACCAGCTCGCGCTCGGACTCACCCTCTGCAGCGACGCGACCGTCTCCGACGACGGCGCCGTGATCGGCGACCCGACCGAGGCCGCGCTCGTCGTGCTCGCCGCCAAGCTGGGCGCCGACGCGGAACTCACCAGGGCGAAGTTCCCGCGCATCGCGGAGGTGCCGTTCGACTCGGCCTACAAGTTCATGGGCACCTTCCACGAGATCCCGGTGGAGGGCGTCGAGACCGTCGTGGGCTACGTCAAGGGCGGACCCGACGTGGTGCTCGACCGCTGCAGCTCGGTCGCGACAATGGAGGGCGTCGTGCCCATCGCCGACCGCCGCGACGCGATCCTCGAGGCGAACCGCTCGCTCTCGGAGCAGGGCCTTCGCGTCCTCGCGTTCGCGTTCCGCCGCTTCGCCCCCGATGCGCCTGTCGCCGACGACCCCATGGCGGCAGTCTCCGATCTCACGTTCGTCGGCCTCGTCGGCATCATCGACCCGCTGCGGCCGTCCTCGAAGGAGGCCGTGCGCATCGCGCGCGAGGCCGGCATCGAGGTCCGCATGATCACGGGCGACCACGCGATCACCGCCGCGGCGATCGGCGCGAAGCTCGGCCTCGGCGAGGGCGCCGCGAGCGGCGCCGAGATCCAGGCGATGAGCGACGACGAGGTGAAGGCGGCGCTGCCGCGCCTGCACATGTTCGGCCGTGTCACCCCGGAAGACAAGCTGCGTCTGGCCCGTCTCATGCAGGAGCAGGGTGCGGTCGTCGCGATGACCGGCGACGCCGTGAACGACGCCGCCGCGCTCAAGCAGGCCGACATCGGCGTCGCGATGGGCTCCGGCAGCGACGTCACGAAGCAGGCGGGGAAGATGATCCTCGTCGACGACAACTTCGGCACCCTCGTGACCGCGGTACGTCTCGGCCGCTCGATCTACGAGAAGATCGTCAGCTACGTCCGGTTCCAGATGTCGCAGCTCTTCTCGCTCGTGCTGCTGTTCCTCGTGGCGAGCATCTTCGACATCAACGACGGCGTGCCGCTCACGCCCATCATGGTGCTGTTCCTGAACTTCTTCATCGCCATCTTCCCGGTCATCGTGATCCTCCTCGACCCCGTCCCCGACGGCATCATGCTGAAGCCGCCACGCGACCCGAAGAAGACCATCGCCAACGCGGCCGCGGTCACGCTCTGGTTCGTCTACGGCGGTCTCATCTTCATCACCACGCTCGTGCCGCTGCTCATCTACCCCGACCTGCTCAGCTCGACCGAGCCCAACGTGCCGGTCACGATGGCCTTCGTGGTCTGCGCGCTCGGCTCGATCTTCGGCGGGCTCGTCATGCGGCGCGACCCCGAGTCGGGTCTCGCCGCCCCAATCATCGACGCGGTGAAGTGGCTGTCGATCCCGCTGGCCCTCACGGTCGTCGCGGTCGAGGTGCCGTTCATGCAGCGCCTCGTCGGCACGACGAGCCTCTCGGGCAACGAGTGGCTGATCGCGCTCGGCCTCGCGCTGCTCGTGCCCGTGCTGATCGAGCTCGAGAAGTGGATCCGCCGGGCACGACTCCGCCGCCGCGCCGCGCAGGCCTGACGTACGGGCCGAGGAGGTCGCATGAGGATCACCGGAGCCGTGCTCGAAGTCTCGGGCGCGCAGCCCCCGTTCGCGCGCACGCACCCGTTCACGGTGGGCGAGCTCGAACTTGACCCGCCCGGGCCTGATGAGCTGCTCGTGCGCATCGAATCCGCGGGGGTGTGCCATTCCGATCTCAGCGTCGTCGACGGCAATCGGGTGCGGCCCGTCCCGATGCTGTTGGGCCACGAGGCCGCGGGCATCGTCGAGCGGCTCGGCGACGGCGTCGACGACGTCGCCGTGGGCGATCGGGTCGTGATGACCTTCCTGCCGCGTTGCGGCGAATGCGACGGATGCCTCACGGAAGGGCGGCTGCCGTGCACCCCGGGTTCGGCGGCCAATGCGGCGGGCACGCTGCTCGGCGGCGGCATCCGTCTCCATCGGGACCACGGAGGCGAGCCGCAGGAGGTGCACCACCATCTCGGCGTGTCGGCGTTCGCCACGCATTCCGTGGTCAGCCGGGCGTCGGTCGTGCCGGTCGACGCCGACGTGCCGCCCGAGATCGCCGCTCTGCTCGGGTGCGCGGTGCTCACCGGCGGCGGCGCCGTCGTCAACGCCGGGCGGCCGGCGGCGAGCGACCGCGTCGTGGTGGTCGGCCTCGGCGGCGTCGGCATGGCGGCGCTTCTGGTCGCCGTCGCGCTGGGCCACCAGGTGATCGGCGTCGACACCGTGCCCGCGAAGCTCGCGGCCGCCCTCGCGTGCGGGGCGAGCGCGGCGCTGACTCCCGGGGAAGCGTTGGACCGCGGCATCCGTGCCACGGTCGTCGTGGAGGCGGCCGGCGCCGCGCGCGCGTTCGAGACCGCGCTCGCCCTCACGGCTCCGGGTGGCACCACCGTCACGGTAGGGCTGCCGGCGCCCGACGCGCACGCGCGCGTGTCTCCGCTGCTGCTGACCGCCGAGGCCCGCACCATCGTGGGCAGCTACCTCGGCTCGGCGGTGCCGAGCCGCGACATCCCTCGGTACGTCGACCTGTGGCGCTCGGGCCGCCTGCCGCTCGAGCGACTCGTCTCCTCCCGTATCGGCCTCGACGGACTCGACGCGGCCATGGATCGGCTCGCCGCGGGCGGCGAGCTGCGCCAGCTGATCGCCTTCTGACCGGACGACGCCGGACCGCCGCCGCGTCGGAGGTTCGACGTAGGCTCGCGGCGTGGCCACCCTCGACGATCTGCGCCGCACGGCGGCCGGGCTTCCGGGCACGAAGGAGCGCGCGACGACGGGCGGCGCCGCCTGGTTCGTGCGCAGCAAGCTCTACGCGTGGGAGTGTCACCCCTGGCCGAGCATCCCCGACGACATGCGGGCGATCATCGCGTCCGAGCTCGTCGTCGGTGTGAAGGTCGCCGACCCGATCGACGCGCTGGCCCTGGTCGAGATGGAGCCCGGTGTGTTCCTGCGCACGACCACGCCGTGGGGCGAGCCGAAGGTCGCGTTCCGCATGGCCGGCATCGACCGAGAGCACCTCGCCGAACTGGTGACCGAGGCGTGGCGCGTGGAGGCGCCGAAGTATCTGCGGCGCGCGCTCGACGACGCGGGTTAGGGCAGGGGGTCGTCGCCGCGCCCCCACGCGATGGCGATCAGCCGGCGCAGCACGTCGAGGTCGATGTCGTCGAGCTTCTTCACGTAGACGCAGCCCGCTCCCTCGGTGTACTTTCCGAGCTCCGGCAGCAGCTCGGCCCCCGCGGGAAGGTCCTTCAGCCCGTAGAGGGAGAGCTGCGCTTTGCGCGGGGAGAACGCGGTCTTCGGCCACTCGCCCCGGCGCCGGGGATCGGATGGGGACACGTACCGATAGCTGCCGTACCCGACCATCGAAGGGCCCCACATCACGGGCTCGGCTCCGGTCACCTCGCGGAAGATCTCGGCGAGCGCCAGGCCGTCCTCCCGTCGCCGCTGCGGTGTCGCCGCATCGAGGAAGGCCGTCACGTCGGCATCGGTCGCCTGCGTCTTGATCTCGCTCACGCCGCCATTATGGCCGCGTGCACCGACGCCGGACAGGGGCCGATCAGCGGGAGGCCGACGATCCGGTCAGTTGGTCGAGGATCTCGAACCGGCTGACCGACCCCGAGAACTCGATGATGCGTCCGCCCGTCACCCGGTACATCGCGAACTCGGCCACGTTCACGTGACGCCGGGTGGGCGCGAGCCCGCGGTACGCCCCGACGTGCGTCCCGCCGCCGCGGACGTGGGCGGCCAGGCGATCCTCTTCCGCGACGAGCTGGATGCGACGCCACTGCCAGTCGGGGAACGCATCGAAGAGGTCGGCCAGGTCGGCGATCCACGCGTCCGCTCCGCCCGGGAGGTGCGCGCGCCGCACCGCAGGGTCGACGAACGAGCGGATCGCGTCGAGATCGTGGCGGTTGCACGCGTCGAGGTACTCGGCGTGCCACTCGCGCATCTCCCAGGGCTCCACCCCCTCATTATCCGCACCCCGTGCACCGACCCATGGCGCCGCCGGTCTCGCGCCCGTCGACGCGCGTGGCACTGTCATCGCGATTCGTCAACCCCCAGTCCGAGCGGTCCCGGTGGTCATAGCGTCCTCGTCATGACCGACCTCGACCAGCACAACACCCAGGGCGTGCCAGACGAGAACGCCGCCGCCGACACCGCATCGGGCGGCGCGCCGGAACCGCCGGACACCACCGACGACCACGACGCGCCCGCCGACGAAACCCACCAGAGGATGATGACCATGCCGAAGCCCTATATCCTGACCGCTGTGCTCGGACTGGCGGCCGCCGCCGTCGCGTTCGTGGTCGGCACGAAAGCCGGCGCGAGTCGGTTCCGCGAGCTCAGCGGGATCGCCAAGGACGTCTGGAACGACCCCGCGGTGGCGAAGGTCCGTGACCGCGCCTTCCAGAAGATCGAGTCGACGGCGACGCGTGTAGCCACCAAGAGCTGACCCGACGGAACACCCGCGACCCCGGACGGCTGAGATGCCGTCCGGGGTCGCGGCTCTGACCCCTGCGATCAGCTCCCGGAGCACGCGGCGGGCGAATCCGACTGGCCGGGTGGCTTGTTCGTCAGCATGATGAGCCCCTTCCAGAGCGCCCACCCGCGCCCGCGCGCCCACCTGGCCTCGTCGACCGCCAGCGCCGCGCGGTAGACGTCGCGCGCCGTTGCCTCGAACATCGTCCAGAGCGCCCCGTGTCGCAGGCCGATCCCCGACGGCGGCGCACCCGAAGTCGACGCCTGCCGAGAGATCGCCGTGCGTTCCGTCCCGGGAGCCAGCCGTAGACCGACCACGGTGCCGGAAAGAGCGAGGACGGGTGCCCCAGGCCCCGCACCGCGCAGCACATGACACTGAGTACTATTAGTCGTGGGATTCAGTTCCATAGAATCGGATCCGCCGAACCCGCATCCACACGCCAGGAGTCCGATCGTGACCGACTTCCAGCCCCGCCCCGGCCAGCGCGTCGAGGGCTACGACGTCACCCGCCGCCGCGGCACCGACTACTACGCCGTGTTCGCCGACATCCCCGCAGCCGACCGCGAGGTGTGGGAACGCGCCCAGGCTTACGTCGACGAGGTCGGCACGCGCATGCAGGACGCGTGGGACACCGCCGAGTACCCGCTCGACATCGCGATGCGCGGCGGCGAGCTCGACCTCTTCAACGACGGCATCGTGCACCCGGCGCTCACGCGGTTCTCGCCGCTCGCGGCGGGGCTCGTGAACATGGAGGTCTCACGCGGCGACGGGTCCCTCGGCACGGTGCTCGCCGTGCAGGGCGGTCTGGCCCTGCGCACGCTCGCGCTCTTCGGCAGCGACGACCAGCAGACCCGGTGGCTCGTGCCTGTCGCGCGGGGTGAGGTCGCAGCATCCTTCGCCCTCACCGAACCCGATCACGGTTCCGACTCGGTCTCGCTCGAAACCGTCGCCCACCGGGACGCCGCCACGCAGGAGTGGGTGATCGACGGCGCGAAGAAGTGGATCGGCAACGGAGCCTCGGGCGGCATCACGTTCGTGTGGGCGCGCGTCGAAGCCGACGACGACGAGTTCCACGGCGCGGTGCGCTGCTTCCTCGTCGAGCAGGACACCTCGGGCTACACGGGCACGGTGATCACGGGCAAGGCGTCGCTGCGCGGCATCCACCAGGCCCTCATCACCCTCGATGGCGTGCGCGTGCCTGCCGGTGCCGTCCTGCCGGGAACGAAGAGCTTCAAGGATGCCTCGACGGTGCTGTACTCGACGCGCTCGGGCGTCGCATGGTCGGCGCTCGGACACGCGACCGCCTGCTACGAGGCCGCTCTCGCGTACTCGCAGCAGCGCATCCAGTTCGGCAAGCCCCTCGCGAAGTTCCAGATGGTGCAGGAGCGCCTCGCGAACATGCTCGAGGAGCTCACCGCGATGCAGCTGTACTGCCGGTGGATGGCCGATCTCGAGGAGCGCGGCGAACTGCGCCCGACGCAGGCCTCGCTCGCGAAGTACCACAACACCCGCGCGGCCCGCCGGATCGCATCGACCGCCCGCGACATGCTCGGCGGCAACGGCATCCTGCTCGAGAACGGCGTCATGCAGCATATGGCCGACATCGAGGCGATCCACACGTATGAAGGCACCGAGAGCGTGCAGGCGCTGCTGATCGGCCGCGACATCACCGGAATGAGCGCTTTCGCGTAGCCGCTCCCCCCGGTTCGGCGCAACCCACCCGGCTCGTTCACCCGCATCGCATACGCTCGGCGCATGGGACTGTTCCGCAACGACCCTCAGCGGGTCGTCCTCGAATCGCACGATGTGGAGCCGCGCGCGACCCGCGCCCCGTGGAGTCTGTGGGCCGACGGCTTCGGCAGGCTCAGCATCCGTGCTGTCCAGATCCTGGTCGTCGTCACCGTGCTCACGGGCATCATCTTCGCGATCCAGTACCTGACGCTGGTGACCATCCCCCTGACGATCGCGCTGATCCTCGCGTGTGCGTTCGCGCCGGTGCTGGGATGGATGCGGCGCCGCGGCGTGCCGTCGCTGCTCGCCACCCTGATCACGCTGTTCGCCATCACCGTCCTGCTGGCCGGGGTGGGCTGGCTCATCGTCTGGGCGGTCAGCGACCAGTGGGACGGGCTCTACGCACAGGCGGTGGACGGCGGCCAGGAGCTGATCGCGTGGGTGCAGACGCTGCCCTTCGCCCCGTCGCAGGATCAGCTCGACGAGTGGCTCGCGACCGTGATCGACTTCATCACCAGCGCCCAGTTCGGGTCGGGCGCTCTCCGCGGCGTCAACGCCGTCGTGAACTTCGTGACGGGGTTCGTGCTGATGGTCACGATCCTCTTCTTCTTCCTGAAGGACGGCCCGCAGATGTGGGAGTTCGTTCTCCGCCCGTTCCGCGGCGGGAACTACCTGCGGGCAGAGCGCATCGGCGACAAGACGGTCGGTGTGCTCGGCTCGTACATGCGGGGCACCGCGACCGTCGCCCTCGTGGACGCCGTCGGCATCCTCATCGGCCTGCTCATCCTGAACGTGCCGCTGGCGATCCCGCTCGCGGTGCTGACCTTCCTGCTGGCGTTCATCCCGATCGTCGGCGCGACGCTCGCGGGCATCATCGCCGCGCTGGTCGCGCTCGTGGCCAACGGCTGGGTCAACGCGCTGCTGGTCGTGGGTGTCGTCGTGCTCGTGAACCAGCTCGAGGGCAACTTCCTGCAGCCGTTCCTCATGGGCCGCTCGATGAAGCTGCACGCGTTCGTGATCCTCGTCGCCCTGACGATCGGCACCGTTCTGGGCGGCATCGTCGGGGCGGTGCTCGCCGTGCCGATCGCCGCCGCGGCCTGGGGCGCGGTGCAGGTGTGGGACGGCGAGGACCTCCCCGCCCGCTGGGCGCGACCGAAACGTCCGATCGCCCAGTGAAGCGGGCCTGAGGCTCCGCCGCGCGCGTAGGGCACCCCTTGCGCGGGACTAAGGTACGCGTGGCCGCCAAGACAGGGTTAACGCCCGATGAGCGCCACCCGCCTTAGCGAGGAAAGTCGTACCTGTCAGCACGACCGGAACCGATCCGAGGTTTCGCCGCAGACAGGAGACACTCATGTACGACACCAGCTACGCGGGCCACATCATCTACCAGCAGCGCGTCGGCGAGCTCGTCCGCGAACTCGAGCTCATGCGCTCTCACGCCGAGCGCGGCCAGGCGCCCGCGCGCCCGGCCGGGCAGCCGCTCTCGGCCTGGTTCCGCGGGATCCTCCACCTCCGCCGGGGCGCCGCGGCGATCGCGGGCCACTGAGTCGACATCCCGGAAGGGGGGGCGCACCCCCGATGTCCACGCGAGTGCGCACGAGCAAGGCGAGGCCGACGGGCCTCGCCCTGCTCACGTGACACGGGGCTCCCTAGGGAGATCGGGGAGATCGCCCGATTGCCTGCGCCGTGCGGCGCGGGCACGATCGACGCGAGAGGTGTGCGATGAGGTGCATGTGCAGACGGCTGACGACCGGAGCAGCCGGCTGGCTCGAGTTCGCGGCTGCCGTGGCAGGCCTGCTGGCGTGGGTGGCGCGCGTCTGATCGATCCGATCTGAGCAGACGGATGCTGCGAATAGGGCATCCGCCCGATGAGCGCCCCACCCCTTAGCGAGGACAGTCGTACCTGTAAGAAGCCCGCGTTCCGCGGGCCGCCCGACAGGAGACGCACATGAACGACACGACGTACTTCGCCTCGGTGCTCGACGCGCATCGCGCGGAGGACCTGCGTCGGGAGGTGGCGCTGCTCGCGCAGCATGCGGAGCGCGACGCCGAGTCCCCCTCAACGCCGGCTGCACGGCGTGCGTCGGCCGCAGCATCCGTCCACCACCGTTCCTGGTGGCCGCACCGCTCCGCCCGCCGCACGACGTTCGTCGCCACGCGATGACGACCCGCCGGCGCGGGGAAGGTGCCACGATATGACCATGCCCGCTCTCTTCTCGAGCCCGCGCATGGTCGGCCGGCACACCGAGCTCGCCGCCCTGCTCGAGGCGTACGACGACGGAGTCGCGGGAGTCCCGCGTACCGTGGTCGTGCGCGGTGAGGCGGGGGTCGGCAAGACCCGGCTGGTGCAGGAGTTCCTCGCACTCGTCACCGCCGACCCGCTCGACGCACGTCCCGACGACGCACCCGTCGTCGCGTTCGGGCAGTGCGTCGACCTCGGCCCCATCGGCGCCGCGTTCGGCCCGGTGCGTCGGGTGCTGCGCGACCTGCACACGGCGGTGGGCACCGACGCGCTGCGCGACGCCGCCGGATCGGTCGCCGCGATCGCGAGCCTCGCCGCGCTGGTGCCGGGCATCGCCGACGAGACGCCCGAAGCCGACGAGCCGGCGGGCGAGTTCGCCGAGGCGATCGAGGTGCTGCTCGAGCGGCTGTCGCAGCGTCGTCACGTGGTCGTCGTGCTCGAGGACCTGCAGTGGGCGGATGCCGCAACGATGGCCCTGCTCAAGACCCTGGCCAGCACTCTGCGGGGCCGCCGGCTCACGATCGTCGCGACGTACCGCTCCGACGACATCGACCGCTTCCATCCCCTCCGTCCCGTGCTCGCCGAACTCGATCGCACGCGTTCCGTCGTGCGCGTGGAGGTGACGCCGCTCACGCCCGACGAGGTCGCCGAGCAGGTCGCCCAGCTCTCGAGTGGCCTCGACCCGCGCGTCGTCGAGGCGCTCGCGGAGCGCAGCGGCGGCATCCCGTTCCTCGTCGAAGAGCTCGTGGATCTCGGAGACCGCCCCCTCCCCGACACGCTGCGCGAACTGGTGCTCGCGCGCTACACCCGGCTGAGCGACGATGCGCAGCAGGCCGTGCGCACGATGGCCGCGGGTGGAGTGCACGTCGACGACGACGTGCTCGCTGCCGTGACCGCGCTCGACGAGAACGCGCTCGACCACGCCGTGCGCGAGGCCATCGATACGCGCGTCATCGCCGCCGACGGCCCCGGGTACTGCTTCCGGCATGCGCTCACCCGCGAGGCGGTCGAGGCCGAGATGCTGCCGAGCGAGCGCGTTCGCGTGCACCGCCGCTACGCCGAGCACCTGAGCGAGCATCGGGGCGAGTCGCCGGACGACGCGTCGGCGGTCGCCGAGCACTGGCTGGCCGCGCGCGACCTCCCCGCCGCCTTCGATGCGACCGTCACGGCGCTGCAGCAGTCGCGTTCGCGATTTTCGCCCGCCACCGCCGCGAAGCTCACCGAGCGCCTCGCGGAACTCTGGGATCAGGTTCCGGATGCCGAGACCCGCGCCGGCACGTCTCTTCCTGCCCTTCACCTCGACGCCGCGCAGGCCTGGCACGATCTCGGCGACGCCGAGCGGTCGTTGCGCTCAGCGAACGAGGGGCTCAGCGTATGCCCGGACGACCCCGTCACGCGCGCCGCGCTCCTGCGTCAGCGGTTCGTGCAGACGTACAACCTCGAGCACCGCGGTCGCGGCGAGGATCTGGAGGAGGCGGTCGCGCTCCTCGAAGACGTCGATGACCCTCGCGCGCACATCCTGCTGTCACGCGTGCTCACCAACATCGCGCTCGACGAGCACGGCGAGGCGGCGGCTGCACACGCTGCGCGCGCGATCGCGCTGGCCGAAGAGGCAGGTGACGACGCCGCGCTCGCCGTCGCCCTGACAGTGGAGGCATGGCGGATCGCGGGCGACGAGGACGACGAGCCCCGCGCACTGGCCCCGCTCGAGCGAGCGGTGACCCTGCGCCTCGACCCCTCGATGCGCGCGTACGCGGGGTCGGCCCTCACCGACATGCTGCTGCGCGTCGGGAGATTCGACGAGGCGGCCGTCGTCGGCACACAGCACTACGAAGACATCACCCGGGCGGGCATCGAACGCGGATCGGGGTCGAGCCTCGCCTATGCGCTGGCGCTCGCGCTGTTCGCCGCCGGGCGCCCCGAGAGCGCGCGACGGTACGCGCAGCGGGCTCGACGGCTGATGAAGAAGCCGCTGCACGGCGCGTCCATCGTCCGGCTGCTGGCCTCGCACCTGACCTGGGACGACCGCGACGATCAGCGCGAGGAGCTGCTCCTCGCCGAGCGCGCCACGATCGAGGACTCCCGGCGACGGTACCCCGACAAGCGCGGGTGGTGGGCGGTCGAGCGCGCGGAGGCGCAGCTCACGCTGCGCGGAGCGCGCACGGATGCCTCGGACGACGTACTCGCCGGGGTTCTCGCCGACCTGTTCGACATCGCCGACTCCGACACCGGCACACCCGCGGTGCGCCGCTACGCGATGGTGACAGCGGCGCTTCTCACCCTCGCGCCTGGCCGCCTCGTCGACCCGGGGTTCCGCGACCGGCTGGCCGCGAAGATCGAGACGTGGCCCGACCACGCGGCCGCCCACGCACACGCCGACCTTGTCCGGGCGCTCCTCGTCGATGCCGGCGGCGCCCCGGAGCACAGGGTCGCCGCGTGGCGCTCGCTCATCGACGCGCCGGCCGACGAGCTCCTCGCCGTGTGGCACCGGCGGCTCGCCCGCTGCCGCCTCGCCCTCGCCCTTCTCGATTCCGGCGACCGCGACGCGGCCGCGGAACTCCTCGCGGAGACCGTCGCTGAGGCGCCCGGCGAGGGCGTCGCACGCGTGGGTAGGTGGGCTGCAGAGCTCGCCGCCCGTGCCCGCCTCGCGCCCGGTCCCTCGGGTGTCGACTCCTCGCACGGGGTCGTCGCGACGCTGACGCCGCGGGAGCTGCAGGTGCTCGAGCTCATCGCCGAGGGCCTCACCAACCCGCAGATCGGGCAGCGCCTGTTCATCAGCCCGAAGACCGCGTCGGTGCACGTCTCCGCGATCCTCGCGAAGATCGGCGCCGCCAACCGCGCCGAGGCCGCCGCGCTCTACGCCGCGTCCGCCTCGACCCCGGCAGCGTCGACCTGATGCACATGGGGGGCGCGAGCGCGGCGTCCGTCGTCACAGCTCCACCAGCACCTGTGCGAGGAGGATCTTCACGACCATGGCCGCGGGGTACACGAGGGTGTAGCCGAGGGCGACACGGATGTCGTAGTCGGTGCGGGAATTGGCGAAGCCGAGGATCGCGGGGTTGGTCTGCGCGCCGCCCACGAGGCCCGACAGCCGAGTGCCGCCGAGCCGGAAGACGTGGCGCGCGAGGAGGAAGGTCGCGGCGATGAAGAAGGTGGTGAGTACGGCGCCGAGCAGCAGCAGGCGCACCACCTCGCCGGAGGCGATCGCCGACAGGATCTGGGCGCCGGCCTTCGTGCCGGCGTACGCGAGGAAGATCAGGAGGCCCAGCTCGGCGAGCACGCTCGAGGCCGTGTTCGGCAAGGACGTGACGAACCGTCCGATGCGGCCGATGCGGCCCATCACCAGCCCGACGACGAGCACGCCGGCGGCGTAGCCGAGGCTGAACTGCCCGCCGCCGGGGAGCGGGACCACGATCGAGCCCAGCAGCAGGCCGAGGGCGACGCCGAGGCCGAGCGCCACCGGGTTGATGTCGGCGAAGCCCCGCTCGGAGTCGCCCAGGAACCGGGTCACCTCGCCCATCGACCCGGTCGGGCCGACGACCCGCAGCCGGTCGCCCTGGTGCAGCACGAATTCGGGGGTCGCGACGAAGTCCACGTCTCCGCGGCGAACCTGCGCGATGGTCGCGCCGAACCGCTCGGGCAGGCGCAGGCCGGCGATGGTCCGGCCGGCGAGGCGGGCATCCGACAGGATGATGCGCCGGAAGTCGAGCCGGCTGCGGTCGCGCGTGAGATCGATCGCCGACGTGTGGCCGAGCTCGCGCGTCACCGCCTCGACGTCGTCCTTCGGGCCGATCACGTTCACGATGTCGCCGGGCTCGAGCGCCGCGTCGGGTCCGACGATCTCGACCTCGCCGTCGGCGGAGCGCCGGCGCGAGAACGCCACGCGATCGCCACGCCCCGCCGTGACCTCGCCCACAGTGGGGCGTGAGGGGGTGTCGACCTCGATCGGCTTGCCCACGATCGCCGCCTGGGCGTCGGTGTCCTTGTCTCGGGACCGGAGCGCGAGCGCGACACCGATCATCGCCGCAATCACCCCGTAGACGTACGCGCTCGCATACCCGACGGTGGCGTCGGGGCTCCCACCGGTGGCGGCGAGCGCGGGCGTGTTGTTGAGGGCGCCGGCGAACGTTCCGGCGATGGTGATCGGAGGGATGCCGAGGGCCGAGCCCACGAGATAGGCCACGACCGCCGTCACCACCAGCACCCCCGTGACGACCAGCATCAGCGGGTATGACGTGCGCAGCGCGTTGAAGAAGCCCGGCCCCGCGATGAGCCCCGTGCAGAACGCGAAGACGACGAGCCCGAGGTCGCCGACCGCCGCCGGCATCTCGATCGTGACGCCGGTCGACACACCCCACGCGGTGATGCCGATCGCCACGAACAGCACGCCGACGGCGCCGAGCGAGACGCCCGCGACGCGCACGCGCCCGAGGGCCGCTCCGACGCCGATCAGCACGAACAGCACGACGATCGGATGCTCGGCGAGGAACTGGAAGACGGTCGCCACGGTCACCCTCCGTTCGGGACGCGCACGCGCCCGCTCCGAGTCTGCCGACTCTCCGGCCGTCGCGCATCCGATCTGTCCGGGGTGTCGGGTGTCGCATCATGTCGCGCGGGGCCGGGGTGTCGGGTGTCGGCGGGGAACGGCAGGATGAGACGCATGCCGTACGAGATCCCCGCGCCGATGCTCGCGAAGTCCGTGCCCGACGTTCCCGATCCGGCGAAGGTTTCCGGTGGGCTGAGCTACGAGCCGAAGTGGGACGGGTTCCGCGCCCTCATCTCGTGGGACGGCGAGAACGTCGAGATCGGGTCCCGCGGCGCGAAGCCGCTGACGCGGTACTTCCCCGAGCTCGTCGAGGCGTTCGGCCGGCTGCTGCCCGAGCCGTGCCTCCTCGACGGCGAGATCGTCGTGCCGATCGACCGCGACGGCAGGCGCCGGCTCGACTGGGAATCGCTGTCGCAGCGCATCCACCCCGCCTCATCCCGCGTGAACATGCTCGCCGAGCAGACGCCGGCGATGTTCATCGCTTTCGATCTGCTCGCCGTCGGCGAGCGCGATCTGCAGAACGAGCCGTTCGCGACGCGCCGGCAGACGCTCGTCGACCTGTTGCATGACGTGCCCGACCCGGTCCACGTCACGCGCACCACCGATGATCCCGAGCTCGCGCGCAGATGGCTCGCCGAGTTCGAGGGCGCCGGGCTCGACGGCGTGGTCGCGAAGCCGCTCGACCAGCCGTACGCGCCGGGCAAGCGCACGATGTTCAAGATCAAGCACGCGCGCACGGCCGATGTCGTGGCACTGGGCTACCGCATCCACAAGTCGGGTCAGGGCGTCGGCTCGCTGCTGGTCGGGCTGTACGGCGAAGACGGCACGCTCTACCCCGTCGGCGGTGTCGCCGCCTGGAGCAACGCCCGCCGGCTCGAGCTCGTCGACGAGCTCGCTCCGCTCGTCGAGCGCGACGCCGACGGCGAGGCGCTGCGCGGCGAGGGCGAGAAGTCGCGCTTCCAGGCCGGTCGAGCCGACTCGTCCTTCGTGCGGCTGCGGCCAGAGCGCGTGCTCGAGGTGCGCTACGACCAGCTCGAGGGCTGGCGCTTCCGCCACACCGTGCAGTTCGAGCGCTGGCGCCCCGACCGCGACCCGCGCTCGTGCACGTACGAGCAGCTCGAGGTGGTCGCCGCGTACGACCTGGCCGACGTGCTGGTCTGAGACACTCCGGCGGCGAGCGGATGCCGCAGCAGTGGCCTGTTCGCCGCCTCGACACGGGTGTACCGTGCGGTCAGGGTCACCGCTGACGGAGGCATCATGGCCCGCCGAGACCAGCAGGGTTCCCGCGGTCGTGCCGGCACGCGGATCGCGCTGATGTGCGCTGTCATCGCGGCTCTGCTCGTCTCCGGGTGTTCGTCCACCCCGTCGCTTCCGGAGGAGCCGCAACCGGCCGATGCCATCCGCGAAGACATCGAGACCATCTTCCGCACGCTGTACGGGGAGGCCGCCGTCCGCGCGGTCCTCGTTCAGCAGCACGGCGAACTCGTCTTCGAGGAGTATCGGGAATCGACCGCGGAGGACACCTGGGATGTGCGAGGCGTCACCCGTGCGGTGACCTCGACCCTCATCGGCATCGCCATCGACCGCGGGCTCATCTCAGGGGTCGATGCCACCCTGGGCCAGCTGCTTCCCGACTACGCCGCCGTCCTCACACCGGAGACCGCGGCCGTGCAGCTGAAAGCCGTGCTCACCCATACGGCGAACTTCGCGCCGATGTCGGAGGAGCGCGACATCCGTGGAACGCCGGCCGACCTGTACGCGCAGCCGGACTGGGTCGCCGCGATCCTCGCGGATCGCGCATCCCGCGGGCCGGGCGACGGACGGTTCCTCTTCTCCGACCCGGGCACGCACATCCTCGCCGCCATCATCGCGGAGGCCACGGGGATGTCGCCGTTCCGGTTCGCAGACGAGGTGCTGTTCGATCCGCTCGACATCGACACCGCGCCCCTGTGGGAGGAGCGTTTCGCGCCCGGCGGCGACCCCCAGGAGCTTCTCCGCCAGTACCAGGAGGCCGACGTGGCGTGGCCCGCCGACCCTCAAGGGGTGAACCTCGGCTATACCCACCTGCGGCTGCGCCCGCCTGACCTCCTGGCGATCGGCCAGCTCATGCTCGACGAGGGCGTCTGGGACGACGAGCAGGTGGTGTCGGCCACGTGGGCCGTCCAGGCGACCAGTCCCGTCGTCGCCACCGTGGGATACGGAACGATCGCCTACGGCTACCAGTGGTGGGTCGACCCGCAGCGCGGCGTGTTCTACGCCCAGGGCGAGGGCGGGACGGCGGTCGTCGTCGACCCGGTGAGGGATGCCGTCGCCGTGATCGCCTCGGAGGTCACGATCGACGACCCGCGCGGGAACCACGGCTTCGCGAGTGCGACAGCTGTGGGACTCGCAGCCCTGCTCCTCGCAGACCTCTCCGACGACGCCGAGTGAGAGCGGCCGATCATCACGATGCGGTGGCCGAAGATCCACCCGAAGCCTGCACGGTACAGCGGGATCGGTGTCCGCATCAGCCACGGCGTCGCGAGCAGTCGCACCGCGATGCGGCCGAGCATCCCAGGCCCCCGCGGGGACTGGTACGGGTCGGTCACCGACTCCGTCATCCGTCGTGCTTCGGCCAGTTCTCCGGGTTGATTCGGCTGGGCTGCACGCGCGGCGGCTCGCCCGGCATCTTGGGGAAGTCCGGCGGAAACGGCAGCTCGCCGAGCCCGTCGTCGAGGTCGCGCTGCCACCACTCCAGCAGCGTGTCGATGCGCCCCGGCTTCGCGAGCAGGTCAGCCCACGGGTCGCCGACCTCGGCCAGGCGCTGCGGAACGGTCCGCACCGTGAAGTCCGCCGGGTCGACCCCGGCCTCCAGCTCGTCCCAGGTGAGCGGCGTCGACACCGTCGCGGTCGGCAGCGCACGCGGGCTGTAGGCGCCGGCCATCGTGCGGTCGCGGTTGGCCTGGTTGAAGTCGATGAAGATGCGCTCGCCGCGCTCCTCCTTCCACCAGTTCATCGTGACTCTGTCGGGCAGGCGCCGCTCGAGCTCGCGGCCGGCCGCGATGACCGCATGGCGCACGTCCAGGAACTCCCACTCCGGCTCGATCGGACAGAACACGTGGATGCCGCGGTTGCCGCTGGTCTTCAGAAACGCGGTCAGTCCCGCCTCGGCGAGAACGTCGCGCATCGCGGGAGCGACGGCCGCAGCATCCGTGAAATCCGTCCCCGGCTGCGGGTCGAGGTCTATGCGCAGCTCCACGGGATTGTCGGTGTTCGCCGTCAGCGACGCCCACGGGTGGAAGACGATGGTGTTCATCTGCACGGCCCAGACCGCGGCTGCGATCTCGGTGAGGATGATCTGCGGATGCCGCCGCCCGCTGTTGTACGTCACGGTCTGGGCTTCGACGAAGGCCGGCGCCCCCTTCGGCGGGTTCTTCGAGTAGAACCGCTCGCCGTCGACACCCTCGGGGAACCGCTCGAGCGAGACGGGGCGGTCGCCGTTCGCCGCCAGGAACGGCCCCGAGACCGCGATGAGGTACTCCGCGAGCTCGCGCTTGGTGATGCCCGCCTCGGGCCAGATCACCCGGTCGGGATTCGAGATCCCCACCTCGCGATCGCCGTCGGGGCCGGGCACGGTGAGGGTGATCCGCGGGGACGCCATGGATCAGACGCTAGCGGCCGGCCGCGACATCCGTCACCCCGCTCACCGCTCGACCGGGAACACCATGTGCGTCACGCGGGTGCTGGGGATGACCATCGTCGGGTCGCCCAGTCGCACCGCCGCGGGATCGACGTCGGCGAAGTACCGATGCCCCTCCCCCAGCACGACCGGCACGAGGTCGACCGCGACCTCGTCGACGAGTCCCGCGGCGAGTGCCTGGCCCGCGACGGTGCCCGCAGCCACCGCGACCGTGCGATCGCCGGCGAGCTCCTTGGCCTTGGCGACCGCCGCCTCGATCCCGTCCGTGACGAAGTGCGCGTTCCCGGTGTGGGCATGGGCCCAGCCCTGCGGGGCCTCGTGCGTGAGCACGACGAACGGCACGCCCAGCGGGTGCACGCCGCTCCAGCCGTCGGTGATGTCGAACAGCAGGCGGCCGACCACGAGGCATCCGAGTTCCCCGATGAAGCCGCGCCAGTAGTCCGCGCTGGTCGGCGTGAGATGGAACGACGCCGGCTCGCTCGCGGTGACGACCTCGACCTCACCCGCCTCGTACCAGTCGAAGAGGCGCCCCGGATCGTTGTTCTCGTGCGCGACGAAGCCGTCCAACGACATCGACGCCGACGTCACGACCTTGCCCATGGGTCAGCCCTCCGCCGCGAGCAGCCCGTCGAGCTTGTCGTAGCCCTCGCGCATGCCGCGCTCCATGCCCTCGGACTGCATGTTCGCGAGCACCTCGACGGTCGAGAACACGCTGTGGTCGACGATCCGCGAGCGACCGCCTTCGAGCGCCTCGAAGCGGATGCAGTCGATGCTGACCTCATCGGGCCAGCCCTCGAACTCGAACGTCTGGATGATCAGCTCGTTCTCGCGCACCGTGTGGAACACGCCGCGGAACGCATACTCGCCGCTCGCGTCGCGCTGTACGAAGCGATAGCCGCCGCCGGTGCGGAAGTCCCAGTGGGTGATCTCGGTGCGCTCCTCGCCGGGTCCGATCCACTGCTGGAACAGCTGCGGATCGGCATGCGCCCGGAACAGCGCCTCGACGGGAGCGTCGAACTCCCGCGTGATGTCGGCATACGACGTGCCCGGAACGGCTTCGATGATGAGCGGGTTGCTCATGATTCCTTCTCCTTCGTGTCGGTCCTGCGAGGGTCTCCTGTCGAGGGGACGGATGCTGCCGCCGCGAGCACCGCGTCGAGCCGCCGGTAGGCGCGCTCGGCGTCGAGCCGGTAGCGGTCGATCCACGCGGTGAGCTCCTCGAGCGCCGCGGCGTCGAGGTGGACGGGTCGCCGCTGCGCGTCGCGCGACCGCGTGACGAGCCCGGCGTCTTCGAGCACCTTGATGTGGCGGGAGACCGCCTGCATGGTGATCGGGAACGGCTCGGCGAGCTCGCCCACCGTCGCCGGCCCGCGGCTCAGGCGCGCGATGATCGCGCGGCGGACCGGGTCGCCCAGCGCCACGAACGCTCGATCGAGTCGGTCATCGCTCATTGCTCAACGCATCCCTTTATCAACGTTTATGTTGAATAGAGTACCCGCGATCGGAGCGGTGTCAACCCCTGCTCTTGCCTCTCAGTCGGCGAGGGCGAGAAGGGGTGCGAGGTCGTCGCGGCTGAGGCGGATCCACGGCCCCGCGGGGTCGACCAAGAGGCCGGTGAGTCCCTCGTCGGTGCTCAGCGCCTTCGCGAGCTGGGCGGGAGTGATGGGCCCCGCGTTGTCGCCACGGCCCATGACCGCGACCTCGAGCGGGTGCGAGTAGACCTCGAGGAAGCGGCGCCCCTCGGCATCGCGTGCTTCGGCGATCCCGGGCGTGCCGCTGTCCGAGACACCTACGGCGACCCAGAGCGGAACGCGCGTGAGCGCCTCGGCCACCTTGGCGCTGATCTCGGGTGCGCGTTCCGCGGCGAGGAGCGTCTTGACGGTCAGCTGGGGGTCTGCCTGCTCGACGGCACGCTGCAGCAGCTCCTTCGGCAGCACCGCGCGCGAGGGCGACGACGCGGGGTCGATGATGATCCCGTCGTACGAGCTCGCGAACACGTGCCGCAGCACCGTGAGCACAGGCTGGCCCATCGCCGAGGTCTCGGTGTCGCCGTCGGCCTTGACGCTCGCCTGCAGCGCGGCGCCGCTCGAGTAGACGAGCGCGAACGTCCGGTCTCCCGAGTTCGCGATCGCGAGCGGCAGCCCCTTCCCCTCGGCGAGGAGCGCACGCGCATCCCCCTTGACCCGCAGGAACACGTGCCCCTGCAGCAGCTGCCGCGTGACGTCGAGCAGCGCCTGCGAGGCCGGGGCGTCGCCGATGCGCCCGAGCGCGGCGCGCAGCAGCACGTTGTCGCGGAGCCCCGGGACAGTCTCGGTCTGTTCGGGCGCCGTGCGCATCCATTCGCGGGCGCCGAGGCGGGGCTTCGGCCCCGGCGGCACGGTCTCACCGGCCTCGGGCTCGCGCGGCTCCGCCGGCTGCGACGTCGCCGGCGACACCCCGAGCCCGCCGAACGACGAGACGGAGATGGACACGGATGCTGCAGCATCCGTCGCCGCATCTTCCGCTGGCACGTCGGGCGTGGGGTCTTGAGGCGCAGGCCGGGCGGCAGCATCCGTTCCCGCGGCGGGTGCATCACCGGCAGCGGCGGTGGGCGCATCGCCGGCAGCGGCGGTGGGCGCCTCGTCGGATGCTGGTGCCGCATCCGCGGCAGCGGCCGCCGTCTCGGCCGCGACCTCGTCCCCCGGCGAGGGCTCGGGGGAGGTCGGCGGCTGCTCGGCGGGCTTCTTCGGACGGCGCGAGAACAAGGCCATTGTGCGAGCCTAACCCGCCCGCCCTGCCCGATCGCGTGCCGTTCTCAGGATCGCTGAGCGAGGCTGCGGCCGGCGCCCGCGGAATCACGCGAGCCCCGCGCCGCGCGGCCGCAGTGTTCCTGAATTGCGTACACACGCGAGGCCCGAGGCGACCACCGCGCCCCGCGCCGAAGGCCGCAACGGCGGGCGTCAGCCGAGCGCGGCGACGCCGACGGCGATCACCGCGATACCGACGGCGAGGAGGGATGCCGCGAGCACGACGACTCCGGCCCACAGGAGCGCGATCGGCCGGCCCGGGCGCTGCGGGTCGCGTCCCAGCACCGAGAGGAAGAACCCGCCGGGGATGAGGAGCGCGCTCGCGAGCACCCCCACCGATGCCCATTGCCACGCCAGGGGCACGCCGACCGCCGACACCAGGAGCAGGCTCACGAGCCCGAGGATCACGAGCACGCCGGCGTGGGCGTGCCCCGCGCGAAAGAAGGTCCTCTGAAGCCCGTTGAACGGCAGACCGCGCGTCGCGATCCGCAGCAGGAAGGTGCCGCCCGACATGACGCCGATGACGGTGAGGATCGTCGCGCCGGCGACGATCGTGAGGATCGGGTCCATGGTGACCTCCGTTGGATAGTCTGACTCTCCAATATTGGATAGCGATAGTATCCAATGTCAAGAGCACGAGGGAGGCGCGATGAAGATCTCTGAACTCTCGGAGCGCAGCGGGGTGCCGGTAGCCACCGTGAAGTTCTACATCCGCGAGGGCATGCTCCCCCGGGGCGAGGCGGTCTCCACGACGCGGGCCGAGTACGGCGAGGAGCACCTTGGGCGCCTCAGGCTCATCGCCGCGCTGGCCGACGTGCGCGGGCTCCCGCTGTCGCGGGTGCGCGACATCCTCGGGCTGGTCGATGCCCCCGACGACGACCCGGTCGCGACGCTCGGGCGGGCGGTCGGGGCACTCCCGCCGTACGTCGAGTCCGACCGCGACGACTATCCCCGGGCGCGGGCCGCCATCGCCGAGCTGGGCCTGACGTACGACCCCGACTTCACCGCTGTCGCTCAACTCGACGAGGCGCTGGGAGCCTTGGAGGCGGCGGGATTGGATGCCGCCCCGGCCGTGCTCCGCCGCTACAGCGAGGCGATGCGCCAGGTCGCCGCCGAGGAGCTCGCGCCGCTGGCGGGCATGTCTCGCGCCGAGGCCGTGCCCTATGCGGTGCTCGGCACCGCGCTCTACGAGCCGGTGATGCTGGCGCTCCGCCGCCTGGCCCACCACCACCTGCTCGTCGAGGGCCAAGCCCGCTGAGCAGACCGGCCCAGGCTTGTTCGCCGGCCCACCGCGTTTCGACTTCGGGCGCCAGAGCGCCCTTCGCTCAACGACCGGTATCCGCTCGTTGAGCGACCGGTATCCGCTCGTTGAGCGAGCGGTATCCGCTCGTTGAGCGAGCTTGCGAGTCGAAACGCCCCGAACTGGGGACGAACGCCGGGCCGCGGGTGATCAGAGCTTCGTGATGGGGGCGATCTTGATCAGCAGCTTCTTCGGGCCGGCCGAGTCGAACCGCACGTGCGCGACGCGCTTCGCGCCCTCGCCGGTGATGGCGTCTACGCGGCCCTCGCCGAAGTCGTCGTGACGGATGCGGTCACCGGGCGCCAGCTCGAGGTCGCCGTTGTCGCGCACCTTCGCGGGGATCTTGTTCGCGAAGCGCTCGAGGTTGCCCGACGGTTCGCGGCGCGCCAGCGGCACCAGGTCATCGCCGTAACGCCGGCTGCCTGATCCGCCGAACCCGGAGCTCGACCCTGAGCCGCGCCGTGCGTTGAGCGCGCGTGACTGCGTGCCGCCCCGCGAGTTGACGTCACCCGGAGACTGGCGCCAGTGCAGCAGCTCGGCGGGGATCTCCTGCAGGAACCGGCTCGGCATCGCCACCGTGACCTCGCCGAACTGCGCGCGGGTCATCGCGAGCGAGAGGTACAAGCGCTTGCGAGCGCGCGTGATGCCGACATAGAACAACCGACGCTCCTCCTGCGGACCGCCGGGCTCCCCCGCCGAGATCCGGTGCGGGATGAGGTCCTCTTCGACTCCCGTCACGAAGACGGCGTCGTACTCGAGGCCCTTCGCGGTGTGCATCGTCATGAGCGACACCGAGCCTGACGCGTCCTCGAGGTCGTCGGCATCCGACACCAGAGCGACCTCGGTGAGGAAGTCCAGCAGGGTGCCCTCGGGGTTGTTGCGCGCGAACTCGCGGGCGACGGCCACCATCTCGTCGAGGTTCTCGATGCGCGCCTCGTCCTGCGCGTCCTTGCTGGCGCGCAGCGCGTCGTAGTAGCCGCTCTTGTTCAGCAGCAGGGTGAGGCCCTCGGCGACGGCGGTGGGCGGAGCGAGTTCACCCGACGACGGGAGCATGATCTCGGATGCCTCGGCCAGCACGGCGTCGAGATGCGCGATGGCCGCCTGGATCTTGGGCCCGACCCCCAGCGCGGATGCGTTTGCGAGCGCGTCGCGGAACGTGATCTGCTGATCGGCGGCGTACCGCGAGATCGTCTCGATCGTCACGTCGCCGATGCCGCGTCGAGGCCGGTTGATGATGCGGCGCATGGCCATCTCGTCGGCGGGGTTCGCGACGGCGACGAGGTAGGCGAGGGCGTCCTTGATCTCGGCGCGCTCGTAGAACTTCGTGCCGCCCATGATCTTGTAGGGCAGCGCCGAGCGGATGAAGATCTCTTCCAGCGCACGCGACTGCGAGTTGGTGCGGTAGAAGACCGCCATCTGCGAGTAGTCCACGCCGCCGCGGCGCAGCGCCTCGATCTCGTCGGCGACGAACTGCGCCTCGTCGTGCTGCGAGTAGCCGGTGAAGCCGACGATCTGCTCGCCCTCGCCGACGTCGGTCCAGAGCTTCTTGTCTTTACGGTCGAAGTTGTGGCTGATCACCGCGTTCGCGGCCGACAGGATGTTCTGCGTCGAGCGGTAGTTCTGTTCGAGCAGCACGACCTTGGCGCCCGGGTAATCCTTCTCGAACTCGCTGATGTTGCGGATGTCGGCACCGCGGAACGCGTAGATCGACTGATCGGAGTCGCCGACCACCGTCAGCGAGGCGCCGTCCTCGGCGGCCGGTTCGGGCTCGAAGATCATCATGCCGCCCGACGCGGCGAGGGGCGCAGCATCCGATCCGGGCGGACGCGTGAGCTCGTGGATCAGCGCGTACTGCGCGTGGTTGGTGTCCTGGTACTCGTCCACCAGGACATGGCGGAAGCGCCGTCGGTAGACGTCGGCGACCTGCGGGAAGGCGCGGAACAGGAAGACCGTCTGGCCGATGAGGTCGTCGAAGTCGAACGCGTTCGCCTTCTGCAGCTCGCGCTGGTACGCGCCGAACAGTTCGACGAAGACGCGCTCGGCAGGGTCGCTCATGTTGGCGGAGCGGGCGTAGGACTCCGCATCGGCCAGCTCGTTCTTCAGACGGGAGATCTTCGACTGCGTGGCCGCCGGCGTGAGCCCGAATGCGTCGGCCTCGTGCTCTTTGACCAGGCGCTTGATGAGCGCGCGCGAGTCGCCGGAGTCGTAGATCGTGAACGACTTGGTGAAGCCGAACTGCTCTGCCTCGCGCCGGAGGATCCGCACGCACGCCGAGTGGAACGTCGAGATCCACATGCCGCGCGACGAGTCGCCCACGAGGTGCTCGACGCGCTCGCGCATCTCGCCCGCGGCCTTGTTGGTGAACGTGATCGCGAGGATCTGGCTCGGCCATGCCTCGCGGTTGCGCAGCAGCGACGCGATGCGCCGTGTCAGCACGCTCGTCTTGCCGGAGCCCGCGCCGGCCACGATGAGCAGCGCCTGCCCTCGGTACGTCACGGCCTCCCGCTGCTGCGGGTTGAGCCCTTCGAGGAGGTCGTCGTCGAGGCGTGCGGCGGGGCCCTGGGGACCGATGTCTCTGCCGACGATGATGGGGGTGCTGGCGTCCGTCATTGCCCGTCAAGTCTAGGCGCGCGCGCCGACACCCATGCCGCCGGCGTCGTGCCGTTCACGCGCGACGAATGCTGTGCCTCACGGCAGCCGGGAGGCAGCCGCCTTCAGCTTCCGCAGCGCCGGCGACACCTCGGCGAGCCGTTTCTCCGCGTCGTCACGCAGCAGCTCAGCGATCGTGTCGTAGGCGTCGGACAGCTCGCCCGCTCGGCCGGCGAGGGCACCTTCGTGCGCGACCCGGAGCGCGAGCAGCATCGCGTCGCGGTGCCCACCGAGCGCGTCGTGCAGGTCGTCGCCGGCCTTCGCGATGGCCTCGACCTCCTTGGGGAACAGATCGGGAGCGACATCGGCGATCGCCTCGGCGACGTACCGCGTGCGACGCGCGGCCTTGCGCAGCTCGTGGTGAGCCTCGTCCGAGCCGTCGAGGCGGTCCTCGGCCTTCGCCACGCGCCGCGCCTGCTTCGCCAGCACGGCCGCGAACAGGTCGGCCGCAGGCTGATCCGGGTCCCCGACGACCGCGGGATCGACGAACTCGCGCAGCAGTCGGACGCGCTCCTCCGACCGCGGCGAGCGGGCGAGCTCCACGAGCCGCTCGTGCGCGGCGGGGTAGAGGCCGCGCTCACTCTCGACCAGCCGGCGCCGGACCGCGGGGTCGTCGATCTCGGCACGCTCCAGCATCTCTTCCGCGACGTCGGCCCGCACCTCGATATCGCGCACGACGCCGAGCTCGCGCCCCCACTCCGCGTACGCGACGCGCAGCCTATCCGCCGCGCGCGTGTCGAGGGCCCGGCGGAAACCGCCGAGCACGCTCCGCAGCCGCCGCACCCGCACGCGATGCTGATGCACGCCGTCCGGCTCGTCCGCCAGGGCGGCAGCGGCGGTGTCCTCGACCTCGGCCGCCGTGCGGCGCAGGATCTCTCCCAGCACGTCTCCGACGGTGGGATCCTCGCGCAGCCTGCCCATCCCCCGAGCCTAGAGAGGCGCCGCAGCGAGAGCCAGCGGCGCGAGCGATCGGCACCTGGGTCGCAGCATCCGTGCGCGGCCCGCGAGCAGGAGGCGTGTGGTCCGACCACGGCCGGTCTCGCACCCCCCCTCTCAGGAGGGAACGGATGCTGCGCCCCGCCGCCGTCGCCACGGCACCGCGAGCAACAGGCCGACGATGAGCAGCGCACCACCCGACGCGGCCGCGGCCCAGGGTGTGGCATCCGGGATCTCGAGGTACGTGGTGATCCCGAGTATGCGCGCGAGGCCCCACGGGAGCAGGCCCATCTCGTCGTTCCACCGGCTCAGCGCGGTCTCGAGGCCGACGAACCCGACGACGACCGCCGGCACGAGCAGCCCCGCGCCCGCAGCGGCGAGCACATACCCGGTCGCGCGCCGCGCGCGCACCTGCGCCGCGAGGGCCCAGCCGGCCGCGACGAACACCCAGACGAACAGCGCGAACGCGACGGTGATGTACACGGTCCGCAGCACGGGGTCGGTCCAGAACGCGAACCAGTAACCGCCCGGTCCGGAGAACGACAGGGCGAACAGCGTCACGATGCAGCGGAGCATCACGACGCCGCCGACGGCTGCGATGACAGGCCACGGCGAGCGCTCCCACACGAAGAGGCGCAGTACGAGGGCGAACACGACCCAGGCGCCGATGACGACGGCGAGGTGCGTCCACGACAGGAACGACGTCTGCACGGCGCGCGTCGCGATGAGCAGCCCGGCGGGCACGACCAGCAGCAGCCAGCGGTCGAGCTCCAGCATGCCGAGGGTCGACTCGCGGGCCCGCCACGGCCGGGTCGACGCGATCCACGTCGCGCGCGCCGCCGCGGCGCCGGGCTTCGCGACCAGGCGCGTGCGGGCGGCGAGCATGCCGATCACGACCCAGGCGACGGCGAGCACGAGCAGAACGCGCGCGAACCACGCCATCGTCTCGTCACGCTCCCCGCGCTCCACGCCGAGCCGCGCGGCGGTGAGGTTGAACGCCGGGTAGTCGATGTTCCCCTCATAGGCCTCGAGGTGCTGGGCCGCACGCTCCTCGTAGACGGCGCGGTCCGCGTCCCACCGGGCATGCGCCTCGGGCGAGAGCGTGTCGTGCCACTGCCCCTGGTGCAGGATCATCGCGCGATACGCCTCGAGCAGCCGCAGGGTGTCGAGCTCGTAGTCGAGCGTGTCCAGGAACGCGGCCCGGATGTCGGCGGAGTGCCAGGTGGCAGCATCCGTCTCCGAGACCAGATCGCGCATCTGCTCGACCGCGGCCACCGCGTCGGCTCCGGGGGCGATCGCCGCCTCGACGCCGTCGGGGCCACTGTCGCGGACGATCGAGTACAGCACGTCGAGCACCGCGGAGTCGCCGGTGAGGATGTCCCACTCGAAGATCCACATCATCGGCGGCGGCTCGAGCCCGATGGCGAACACCCGCTGCTCGGCGAACTGCGGCACGTACATGCCCTGCGCGATCGCGTCGCGGGAGTGCGTCATCGCCGCGACGATCGCCTCGACCGTGGCGGGGTCTTCGGAGAAGTACTCGCGCGCCCACGCGGCGGTGATGCCGGCGACGTCGCCGTCGGGATTCTGCGCAAGGGATGCTGCGAGCTGAGTGTTCAGCTCGTACAGCTGCCAGAACCCGGACTTCAGGTACAGCGACATGGGTCCGGCTCGCCAGGGTCCGCCGTCCTGGGTCCAGACCCAGACACCCTCGACCTGGTCGTTCGCGGCGAGCAGCTGCTGCAGCGCCGACTGGTACTCGGGGCCGAGGTCGTTGGGGAACGCGCCGAAGCTCTCGAACTCACGCCGGCTCTGGAACTCGACGATGCGCCGCTGCGCCCCCTGCTCGAGCGTGTCGTTGAGCGGCGGCCACGTGTAGAAGTCGCCGAGCGTGTACTTCGTCGACACGATCAGCGCGGGCGAGTCGATGCCGCCCAGCACCGCTTCATACGACGCGCTGTTGGTGTGCATGTCGCCGACGGCGCCGACCCCCACCGACCACGTCCGGAAGATCACTTCGCGATCGGATGCCTCGGCCTGCCCCGTGAACGCCTCGAGCATCGTCCGCACGGCGTCGACCGAGGTCACCTCGAGCGCGGAGTAGTAGTCCCAGCCGCCGACGTCATAGACCGGACCGGCCTCGCCGATACGGATGAGCACCCCGTCGAGCGCCGGCACGGCGGCGTAGAGCTCGTCGAGGCCGGCGGTGTAGACGCTCCACAGCTCGGGGTTCTCGGTGTCGAGCGAGCCGAACTCATCCGTGAGGTGCTGCTCGAGCGGCCCGGTCAGGGCGAGCATGTCGGTGCGCAGGAACACCTTCATGCCGAGCTCGTCGGCGCGCTCCCAGAACGGTGCGTACGCGTCGCGGAGCGCCAGCGCCTTGTCGCGGTGATCGTCGCCGTCCGCGTAGACCGGGCCGCCGGGAGCGTCGTCGAACGTCACGTACTCGACGAATCCGGGGAACGCGACCGCGTTGAACCCGTTCGCGAGCGAGTGCCGCAGGAACCCGTCGAAGTCCTCGAACGCCGCGGCGAGCGCGGTCTGGTCGACGTAGGGCGGCTCGGGCTGCATCACCGCCGCGAACGCCTTTGACGCGTGCGAGTAGTCGTCGCCCGACTCCCACTCCGCCGGGTCGGGGATCACGCCGACGGCGCCGAGATCGGTCATGCGCACCGGCAGGCGCGAGGCCTCGTGTTCGCCGATGAGCTCGGTGAGAGGCGCGGCGGCGCGCACCTGGTTGCTGAGGTCGTAGATGCCTCGCGTGACGCCGGCTTCGCTGCCGGCGCGCACGAGCAGCGACGCGGCATCCCCTTCGAGCGTGTACGCGTCATCGGTCGCGACGAGGGTCGGGTCGATCCGCACCGTGAGCACGCCTTCGCCGGAGGTTCCGGATGCTGCGGCCGCAGCATCCGTCAATTCCTCCAGTGCGACCGCCACGCGCTCGGTGTCGGGAGCATCGAAGGTGAGGGACGGCGGCAGAACCGGGTCGGCGACGTCCGGGACGAGCGGGGCGGCCGGTTCCATCTGGGCCGAGGGCTCAGTGCGGATGCCGAGCGCGTCGCCGACGGCGACGGCGACCCCGGCGCCGAACGCCAGCAGGATGATCGCGGTGACGGCAGCGAGGATGCCTCGCCGTCGCGCCGTCGTCATCCTCTGATCCTAGGTCCGCCGCCGAGGCCCCCTTCGACGGGTGCGCCCAACCGTTGCGGACATGTTGCCGAGCGGAGGGAACCGTTCACGGGAAGACGATCTCGGAATCCGGCTGCCGGATCAGGAAGCCCTGTGCGCGATCGCATCCCAGCGCCACCGCGATGTCGAGATGCGTGAGGGTCTCGATGCCCTCGGCCACCACGCGCAGCCCGTGCTCACGTGCGCGCTCGACCTCGTCGCGCAGCGCGGACCGCGCGTCGCCGTCCGCCGCCCGCACGAGGGATCCCGGCAGCTTCACCTCGGTGAGCGGCAGCCGCGGGAGGAGCCCGCGCGATGCGGGACCGGTGCCGAACCCGGCCATCGAGAACTCCACACCCATCTCGCGCAGCAGGTGCAGCTGCGACAGCACCGCACCATCGCTGAACGGGACGTCGTGGGCAAGCTCGAAGACGAGCGAACCGGGAGCGACCGCGCGTCGCGAGATCTCGCCGGCGACGTCACGGGCGAACGCCTCGTCTTCGAATTGCACCGGCGAGACGTTGACGGCGACGGCCCAGTCCCTGCCGGTCTCGCGCCATCCGGCGAGCGTGCCGAGGCACTCGTCGAGCATTCGCCGGCCCAGCGCGTGGATCGCTCCACTGCGCTCGGCGACGCCGATCATCGTCACGGGGTCGATGTCACCGAGCCGCGGATGCCGCCAACGGCACAGCGCCTCGGCGGCTACGATCGACCCGCTCTCCAGCGACACCTGAGGCTGGTAGACGGCGAAGACATCGGAGCCGCCGACAGCCGCCGCCAGGTCATCCGCGAGGTCTCCAGTGGTGGGCATCCCTCAAGTCAGCCCTGCGGAGCGCCTCCCTCGCAAGCCGACGCACGAGGAGCGACGATCGGGTACAGTCCCGCCCTTCCACGAGCGCAGGTGGTCTTCGAGGGCGGATCCCCGGATCCTATACTTTTCTCGTCGCAGAGGCAGCGGAAGGATCGCGATGGCGTTTCGGAATCTGAAGACGTTGGAGTCCTGGCTCGCCGAGTATCGCGCGCAGGGGAAGCCTCTCGCCGGCGCCGCACGTGTGATGGTGCAGGATGGCGAGGGCGGGGCGAACACGGGCCTGGTGGCGTTCCGGCTCGGTCACGCTCCGACGGGCGTCACCATCCAACCCGCGACGCCGGAGGACTCGACCTGGGTCGCGACGATGGAGCCGCGCGACGAGAGCCTCGTCCTCGACGCCGCGGGGCTGCTCGAGCTGTCCGCCGAGCTGGCCGCGGTCTCCGAGCTGTGCGCGTTCCTCGAGGCGAAGTCGCAGGAGTATCAGGGCACCGACGTCGCCTGAGCGACCGGTCAGCGCCGCGCGCCGACCGTGGCGGCGGTCAACGCCTCGAGCAGGGCGGCGGAGTCGCTGACCTTCGTCTGATCGGCAGCACCGACCGCGACGTCGAAGTCGTCGTCGAACCGGTTGAGTAGCGACCAGGGATCGACGGCGATGTCGATCGTCGCCGTGATGCGGTTGACGCGCCTGTCGGAGGGGTCGACATCACGCCGCACGAGGGAGCGGCTGACGAGCCGATCGATCAGCGTCGTCACACCGGCCGACGTGATCCCGAGGTATTCACGCAGCGCCGTCGGCCGTGTTCCGGGGTTGCCGACCACGAACAAGAGGGCGCGCGCGTCGATGTCGCTGATCCCGAGGCTGGCGCGCGCCGTCACCAGAGCGGCGTTGCGCGCCTCGAGGTACTCGCGCAGCGCTTGCCCGAGGGTCAGCGCCGGTGTCTCGTTCGCCATGCCGATTCTCCCCTCAGCCGCTTCGGGAGCAGAATAGCTCAGTCACGAATATTTAAGAAGACTAACTAAGTTTGCGAAGTATCGCCTAGGGTGGAGTGATCACCACGCGACGTCGCCCGCCGTCTCGCCACTATCCACCGCCTCGTGCAGAAGCTGGGAGGCCATCGTGACCGACGGAAATGCTCTGATCGTATGCCGCATCCTGTCCACCCCGCACGCCACGGTCGACCCATGCTAGGTCTCGCGAGCTGCGGGCTGATCGCCGTGGATCGGCAGTCGACGATTCTCGACGCGAACGAACAGGTCCTGGAGTGGTTGGGCTGCGACCGCGATGACGTCATCGGGAAGCCGCTGGAATCGCGCCTCACCCTGCGCATGCCGCTGGCGGACGCAGGCGGAATGCGCCCGACCGATGCCACCCTCCACGGCGTGTCAGGGGTCGTCCGCCCCGTGGTGGTCGGCTCGTTCGGCGAGGACGAGTGCGGCGTGGAGCGCATCGCCGTGTACGACGTATCGATGCGGTCGTCCTTCACTCTCGGATTCCAGGGCGCGGAGGCGAAGACGGAACGCGGCCGGCAGCGACTGCAGATCCTGCTCAACGCCGCGGTCGGATTCGGCAACGTGAGATCCGAGGTCGACGCGGCCGAGCTCCTCGTGGACGTGGCTCAGCGGGCGTTCGCCGCGAGTGCGGTGAGCGTGCATATCAGCGGTCCCGATGGGCTGACCCAGGTCGCCGGCGTGAACCCGCTCGCCCCTCATTGGCCGACGGACCTGCAGCCGGCCGGAACGATGACCATGCTCGGCGGCCAGGTGCTGATCGTTCGCTCCCCCGAAGACGCGAACTTCTTCATGCCCGGCGTCGGCATGAGCGAGATCTACCGAGCGGGTGGCGTGCACGCGGCAATCGCCTCGCCCATGCGATCCCACGGTGATGCGGTCGGTTCGATGGTGTGCTTCTTCGACCATCCGCGGGAGTTCGACGAAGAGGCCGTTCCGCTCGCCGAGGCGCTGTCCAATCAGGCAGCCCAGGCGATCGCGCGCATCCGCCTCGAACACACGCTGCGGCGCGCGGCCATGCATGACGAAGTGACCGGACTGCCGAACCGGCGATTGATAGAGGAAGACGTCACGCGCACGCTTTTCCCCGACTACTCGGCGCTGACGGTGATCTTCATCGACCTCGACGGCTTCAAGGCCGTGAACGACATGCTCGGTCACGCCGCCGGAGACGCGCTCCTCCGCGAGATCGGCCAGCGGCTGCGCGCCGTCATCCGTGAGAAGGACGTGCTCGGACGATTCGGCGGCGACGAATTCATCGCGGTCGCCGCGGTGGACAGCATCGCCGCCGCGGCGCTCGCCGACCGCATCCGCGCCGCGATCGCGGAGCCGTACGACGAGCTGCCCCCTGCGCTGACCATCACGGCCAGCGTGGGCGTGGTCACCGTCGGCAACGACGGCGCCCCGGTCATGGACCAGCTCATCCGCGCCGCGGACCACGCCATGTACGAGGCGAAGATGGCCGGCGGAGACCGCGTCGCCGTCGCCCACCACGCATTCACCCCCGCGACCCCCGCTATCCCCGCTGTTCCCGCTCGTTGAGCGAGCGTGCGAGTCGAAACGCCCCGAGCCCGGCGCAGGCCGCCGGATCCGAGGCGTTTCGACTTCGGGCGCCAGAGCGCCCTCCGCTCAACGAGCGAGGAAAGGCGCCAGAGCGCCCTCCGCTCAACGAGCGAGGAAGGCGCCAGAGCGCCCTCCGCTCGCCGAGCGGTGAGGAGTGTCAGCTGCTCTTTCGCATCGCCCGGATTCCGACGGCCAGCCCGACCACCGCGAGCACGATCGCGGCCACCCAGCCCCACAGCACCTCGACTGCGCCGAGATCGCCGGCGAACAGCGCGCGCTCGGCCTGCACGACCCAGTTCACCGGGTTCACCGTCGACACGGCGCGCATCCACGCCGGCCCCTCGTCCAGCGGCAGGAGCATGCCCGACAGGATCAGCAGCGGGAAGATCAGCGTCTGCTGCACGCCCCAGAACAGCCACTCGCGGTCCTTCGTCTTGAGGGCGAGCGTGTACGACAGCGACCCCAGGCCGACGCCGAAGACGGCGAGCAGGGCGAGCCCGATCACGAGCCCCGGCGCGTTGATCGTGAACCCGAAGGGCCACGCGATGAGCACGATGATGAGCGCCTGCACGACGATCGGCGCGATCTCCTTGAGCGCCCGGCCGACCAGCAGTGACGACCGCGCCAGCGGCGCCACCAGCGTGCGCTCGTGCGAGCCGGTCATCATCTCGTACTGCAGGTTCGACCCTGTCGCGCCGGTGCCGAACAGCACGATCATCACGAGCACGCCCGGCACGAACCATTGCAGGGTCTCCCCTACGGGCGCACCCGACGACCCGACCAGCAGCGGTGCGAAGAGGCCGAGGAAAACCAGGGGCTGCACAAGGCTGAAGATCAGCGTGAACGGGTCGCGTACCACCGGCTTCAGCTCGCGGGTCAGCACGTTCCAGACGTCACGCGCAGGATTCGCCCGCACCGCGGTGTCGGGCCGGGTCTCGATCTGAGTGCTCATCGCTTCGCTCCTGTCGTCTCGTTCACCTGTTCGGTGACGGATGCCTCGGCCGCAGCATCCGTGTTCTCCTCCGGTTCACCCTCACCCTCGCCGGCCTCGCGCAGCGTGCGTCCGGTGAGCGCCACGAACACGTCGTCGAGCGTCGGCGGCACGCCGGTCGCGGTCCGCACCGTGAGCCCGGCCGCGTCGAGCGCGCGCACCGCGGCGGGCAGCAGCGCATCGCCCTCCGGGACCGTGAGGACGACGGATGCGGCTTCCCTTCGCACCTCGCGCTCGGTGAGCCTCTGCACCACGGCGACGGCGGCGGCAGCATCCGTCTCGCCTCCGAAGCCGAAGGTGAGCACGTCGCCGGCGAGGTCCGACTTCAGCCGCGCGGCGGTGTCGTCCGCGATGACCCGCCCGCGGTCCATGACCATGACGCGTTCGGCGTAGCGGTCGGCCTCCTCGAGGTAGTGCGTCGTGAGGAAGACCGTCGTGCCGTACTGCGCCCGCAGGTCGATGATGTGCTGCCAGAGGTTGGCGCGGCTCTGCGGATCGAGTCCGGTGGACGGCTCGTCGAGGAACAGCAGCGGCGGCGCGTGCATGAGCCCGAGCGCGATGTCGAGCCGGCGCTTCTGCCCGCCCGACAGCTGCTGCACCGTGCGGGTCGCGAAGCCCGTGAGGTCGAGCGACTCGATGAGCTCGTCTGCCCGCGTGCGGGCAGCGGACTTCGACATGCCGTAGAACGCGCCCTGGCTCAGCAGTTCGTCGCGGGCGCGCTGCGAGAAGCTGCCGCTCGTGAGCTGGCCGACGTAGCCGATGCGCGCGCGGACTTCGGCGGGCTGCTTCAGGATGTCGAACCCGACGACCCCGGCCGTGCCCGACGTCGGCGGGATGAGCGTCGTGAGCATGCGCAGGCTGGTCGATTTGCCCGCGCCGTTGGGTCCGAGGAATGCGACGAGCTCGCCGCGCGCCACCTCGAACGCGAGGTCGGTGACGGCCTCGACGGTCTTGCCTTTCACGGTGAAGCGCTTGGTGAGCCCTTGCGCTTGGATGATCGATTCGTTCGCCATGCCCCCAAGCTAGGAGCAGATGCGGACAGATCCTGTCCGCGATGCATGAGATTCTTTTCTCATGTCCGACACGACCACCCGAGCCCTCTCGCTGCTCAACCTGCTCCAGACGCACCGGCATTGGCCGGGTTCCGAGCTGGCCGATCGGCTGGGCGTCACCGAGCGTACGGTGCGGCGCGACGTCGAGCGGCTGCGTGAGCTGGGCTACCGCATCGAGTCCATCCCGGGGGCTGCGGGCGGTTATCGCCTCGAGGCCGGCAGCGCCGTGCCGCCGTTGCTGCTCACCGATGAAGAGGCCGTGGCGATGGCCATCGGGCTGCGGGTGGCAGCATCCCAGCGGCTCGTGAGCGGCCCCGAGACGACCATCACCGCGCTCGCGAAGCTCGAGCAGGTGCTGCCCGCTCCCCTGCGGCGTCGCGTGGCCGCGCTGGCCGAGGCCGTGCAGCCCGCAGGACTCAACGTCGGCGCCGCCGTGTCGGGCGAGGTGCTCGGCGAGCTGGCGCTGGCCACCCGCGACCACGAGCGCGTGCGCTTCACGTACACCGCGGCGTCGGGCGAGGTCACGCACCGCCGCGTCGAGCCGCACGCCCTCGCGCCCGCCGACCGGCATTGGTACCTGCTGTGCTGGGACCTCGACAAGGACGACTGGCGCACCTTCCGCGTGGATCGACTGGCGGATGTCGCGCACACGCGCGTGCTCTTCGCCCCCAAGCCGCTCACCCCCGAGCAGGTCGAGGAATTCATCTTCGTGGCGCGCTCGTGGGCGCGGCAGGCGGTCGAGGCGGATGCGGTGATGGAGCTGCCGTTCGATGAGATGCGGGAGTACTTCGGCCAGTGGGGGCAGGGGGCGTCGGCTGAGGACGAGAGGCACACGCGGTGGCCGGTGGGTGGCGCGGACTTCCGCGAGACGATGTACGGTCTGTCGTGGATCCCGTCGGGGGTCGAGTACACGACGGACCTCGCCTCGCCGGCCCGGGAGGAGCTGCGCGAGACGCTGGAGCGGATGCTGCGCGCCCTCGACGCGCCGGCACCCCCTGTCCCGCCCGAACGGGCGTCGGCGCGGGAGCGCCAGCTGTCGGGGTGATACGAGGAGCCGCCCTGACGGGCCGCCAGCCGCAACATGTCCCGGTCAAGCGGAAGTTGCAACGTTGTGCTGATCGTGGCGCGCGACCGAGGTGACGGGACCGAAGACGAGGCGGCGCTCCGGCGGGATCACCGCAAGCGCCGCCTCGTCGGCGGGTCAGCCCTTGACGGCTCCCGCCATGACACCGGCCACGAGATGCCTACCCGCGAGCACGAGGACCAGGAGCAGGGGCAGGGCGACCAGGAAGACGCCGGCCATGACGAGCCCGGTGTCCGACGTGAACGCGCCGCGCAGCTGCGGAACGACGAGCGGCATCGTCAGCTGGGAGCGCATCACCACCGACGGCCAGAAGAAGCTGTTCCACGAGCCGATGAAGGTGAACAGGGCGAGGGTAGCCGCCGCGGGCCGGGCGGCGGGCATCGCGATGGACCAGAACGTGCGGAACATCGAAGCGCCGTCGACGCGTGCGGCCTCGATGAGCTCGTACGGCAGCGCTTCCTGCAGGTACTGCGTCATCCAGAACACGCCGAAGGCGCCCACGAGACCGGGCACGATCAGCGCCAGCACCGAATCGATCCAGCCGAAGTCGTTCATCATCACGAACAGCGGGATCGTGCCGACCTGTGCCGGGATGATCAGGGTGACGAGGACCGCGACATAGAGAGCCTGCCGGCCCGGGAACCGCAGCTTCGCGAAGCTGAAGCCGGCGAGCGTGGAGAAGAACACGACGGAGGCGCTCACCGCGACCGCGACGAGCAACGAGTTGCCGAAGGCGAGCCAGATGCTGAACTGCTCCGATGCGAAGACCTGGCCGAAGTTCTCCCACAGCCGGACCGTCGGAAGCCATCGCGGGAGATTGCCGACGGCCCTGGTGATCTCGGTCGTCGTGGATGAGCCGTACATCGCCGCGGCATAGAGAGGGAAGACAGACAGGAGGAAGACCAGGGCCAGGATGCCGTAGGTGACGAGCCCCGGACGCCGGCCCGAGGGAGCATGCGAGGCGATCGGCCGGCCGCGCGCCGCACGCCTGGCCGCGTACCTCGCGGCCCCTCGGCCGGCGGTGTTCTCGATGAGTGCCGTGTTCATCGGCCTGCTCCTTCCATCGCGTCATCCGCGACTTCGTGTGCGATCACGGACGGCGTGCCCGGCTGCCCCGCGGTGGAAGCGGACCGGCTGCGCCGGCGCGGACGGCGGGGCGCAGCATCCGTCGAGGAGATCCGCCGGGTGAGGGAGAAGTTCAGCAGCGAGATCACCAGGATGATGAACGCGAAGATCCACCCGACCGCCGCCGCCTGACCCAGCCGGTCCTGCCATTGACCGAAGCCGAGGTTGAAGAGGTACAGCATCACGGTCGTCCACTGGTTGTCGGTGCCGCCCTGACCGCCGCCCGTGCCGCCGCCGTCGAACAGGCGCGCCTCGTCGAAGATCTCCAGGCCGCCGATGGTCATCGTGAGGATGACGAAGATCAGCGTCGGACGGATGCTCGGGATCGTCACCGAGAAGAACTGCCGTGCCCGACCCGCGCCGTCGACGGTTGCAGCCTCGTACAGCTCGCGCGGCACCGCCTGCATGGCTGCGAGCAGGATGAGGGCGTTGTAGCCGGTCCAGCGGAACACCACCATCGAGCCGATCGCGACGTGCGAGAGGAACCGGTCCTGGAAGAACGGCGAACTGCTGTCGGTGAACAGGCCCAGGGCGTGGAGGTTCGGCACCAGGATCCCGAACTGGCCGAACACCTGGCCGAAGATCATCGACGTCGCCACCGGCATGACGACGAAGGGGATGAGAACGCTCATGCGCCAGAACGTCCGGGCGCGAAGATTCTGGTCGAGGATGGCCGCGATGATCAGGGCCAGGACCAGCTGCGGGACGCCGCCCAGCAGGAAGATCGAGATGGTGTTCTCGAGCGAACGCCAGAAGAGCGGCTGCTGCAGCACCCAGGCGAAGTTGTCGAGCCCGACGAAGTCGCCCATGCCCGCACGCCGATGCCAGTCGTGGAGGGCGACGACGACGTTGAACAGCAGCGGGAAGATGCCGAACACCGCGAAAAGCAGGAAGAAAGGCGAGATGTAGAGGTACGGCGAGACCTTGACGTCCCAGCGCGAGAGCCGCTGCCCCCAGCCGATGCGCCGCGGGGTGCGCGGCAGCGCTGAAGTGAGAGCCATCTTCGGCTCCTTCCGTGGAGTGGGTGCGATGTGGGGTGTCGCGGTCCGGCCGCGCGTTCGCGCAGCCGGACCGCGAACAGAGGTCAGTCCGCCGTGTCGAAGCCGAGCGCGTCGAACTCGCTGACGACCGAGTCCCACGCTTCCTGGGCCGTCGCACTGCCTGACTCGACCTGGCGGATGCCGTCGGTGACGAGGGTCTGGATGCCCGCGAAGTTCTCACCGCGGTAGCCTCCCGCCGCGGCATCCCCCGCGCCGGCCGCGAGGTCGCCGTAGATCTGGCCGAGGCGCTGGCCACCGAAGAACTCGTTCTCGGTCTCGGCGATGTCAGGGCTGGCGATCGCCTCGAGCTGCGAGGGGAACTGGCCCGTCTCGTGGAACCACTGCACGGCGGCATCGGGAGAGGTCAGGTAGTCGGCGAGCTTGACCGCCCATGCGGTGTTCTCCCCCGTGGCCGGGACCGCGAAGAATGAGCCGCCCCAGTTGCCTCCCCCGTCGGGGAAGGTGCTCGAAACGCGCCAGCCGGGCACGCCATCGGCGTTCTCGGCGATGATGCCGGCCATCCAGGCGGGGGTGACCACTGACGCCCACTGGCGGTTCTGGAAGCCCGCGCCCCAGTCCGCGTGGCCGATCGGGATGCCTGCCGAGATGCCGTCTTCCGCCGCCTCGGCGAACATCATGAAGAGCTCTTCGATCTGCGCGTTGTCCGCCAGCTCATACGGCTGACCGGAGTCGGCGTCCTCGAACGCGGCCGGAAGCAGGTTGATCGCCGCCTGGAACGCGCTGGAGAGGGAGTCGATGTAGTAGTTGTCGGACGCCGCGACGTACTGACGCCCGGCGTCGAGGAACGACTGCCACGATGCGGCGTCGCCGCCGATGAGCTCGCCGAACGACTCGGCGTCGGTCGCGACGCCCGCCGCGGCCATCATCTCCTCGTTGTACGCGATGCCGAGCGGGCCGATGTCGGTGCCGTATCCCGTGATCACGCCGTCGACGGATCCCTGTTTCACCTTCCAATCGACCCACCGATCGGGGATCTCGGGCAGCTCCACCCAGTCTTCGGGGACGGCCATCATCTCGGTCCACCAGTCCAGCTCGATCAGGTGCACGTCCGACAACCCGGCGCCGTTGGACGACAGCCCGTTGCGCAGCACGGTCTGCGCGGACGCCCCGTCAGGGAACGAGTTCACGACGACCTCGATGCCGTACTCGTCCTCGAAGGACTGCAGCAGCTCGGGCGGGAAGTCCATCCAGGCCGCGACGGTGAGCTTCTCGGGCTTGTTGTCGCCTGTCGCCTCACCGCCGCCGCTGCCGCCGGAGCCGCCTCCGCTGCAGGAGGCGAGGGCGAGGGCCGCCAGCGCGGCAGAGGCGATGACCGCGCCGGCTCGTGTGCTGATTCTCATGGTGGATCCTTTCGTGACGTCGTTGTACGCGGAGATGATGGTCAGGGGTTGCGTGGCGCGATCGACATCACGGCCCAGGGTGCGAGGGTGATGTCGATCTCCAGCACGCCGTCGGCGCTCACGGTGAGCGATCGGCGGTCGAGGTCGTCGGCGATCGCCGCGAGGTCGGCGACCTGCCGGGGGCTGAGATTGAGCGGCTCGCCCAGCCGATGCCACGCCTCGGCCACGTTGCCGTGCTCGAGGTCCAGGGTCTCGACGGCGTAGGCGTCACCGGGGCGGAGTCCCGTCACGGTGTGCGCGATGTGCCGGTCCGGCCCTTCGCCGGCGAGCCGGTGGGTCTGCACGTACCGGGTGGCGCCGCCGATGGACCGCGAGCCCATGGAGTCCGGGTAGTTGAAGAACACGGCGGCGACGGCATCCTCTGATGTCCGGGTGATGATGCCGTGCTCCGTCTGCAGCGCGATCCGGTCGCCGAGCCGGTTCAGCATCGCCATGGCGTGGAACGTCGGCTTGTGGATGCCCTGCTCGTTGACGAAGCCGAACCCACCGTGGAAGGGGCCGATGCCGCCGCCACCCTCCTCGAAGACGTCGGTGAACGTCCAGTACGAGATCGAGTCCGCAAGGCTGTGACACTGCAGGAACGCGCGGGCGATGTAGGTGGCCGCGTAGACGGTGTCGTGCATGTTGTCGCGGCTGGACGGCGACGTGGACCACTCGGTGATGTGCAGCTCGGCGTGCGGGTAGGGCGACCGCGCGATCACCTGGCGCATGACCTCGAGGTCGCTCCGCGTCGCATCGCGGTCTCGGCTGATCGAGCGGCCCACGCCCTGGGTGTCGAATGCGTAGTCGGTCGGGTAGAGGTGCGTGGAGAGGAAGTCCAGCGGGAGCTCTCGTTCCGCGCAGTACGCGATGAGCTCGTGGATCCACACCGGCTTCCAGGGCAGCGCGTCGGGGTCGGTCGCCTCCGCCGTCGCGGCTTCGACGGACTTGTCGTGGTACTCGCCGTCGTAACGGGAGTCGGGCACGAAGACCGATGACGAAGGGCCGCCGACCTTGAGGCTCGGATCGATCGCCTTGATCGCCCGGGCCGTCGCCTCGTAGAGCTGGAAGTACTCGGTTCGCGTGCCCGTCCAGAAGTGGGGCACGAGGTTCGGTTCGTTCCAGACCTCGAACGGCCACGTGCGCACCTCGTCGAGGCCGTACCGTTCGATCCAGTGCTCGACGGTCGCCGTGACGAGCTCGACCCACGCCGCCATGTCGGTGGGCGGGCTGCAGTGCGCCTTCCACCAGAACAGCGTCTCGGTCTGCGTCGCGAGCTCGCGGGGCATGAAGCCCAGCTCGACGAACGGGCGGGCTCCAGCGGCGAGGATGGCGTCGAAGACCTTGTCGACGTAGGCGAACGTATAGACGGGCGCCGTGAGCGGCGTCGGCGGTCCGAAGCCGCCCCCGTTGGATGCGCGGTACACGAACATGTCGTCGTGGAAGAGCCCGTGGAACCGCACGTAGCGCGCTCCCAGCGAGCCGACGGCCTCGCGGAAGTGACTCTGCCAGTCCGCGCGCAGTGCTTCGTTGGCACGACCCGCTCCGAGGCACACGCTCCACACGTGGGGCAACGGCGCCTCGGCAGAGGCCCGGCCGTCGATGGTGAGAGCGAGCGACGTATCGACGGACAAGGACGACCTCCATTGGTCAGGAGTGAAGGATTGAGATTCGATATTGCGAAAATATTTCGCAACCTGTATCGTTCGATCAGGCTAAGCATTCAAGCGCCGCCTGTCAAACTCTTTCCAACGTTGCAAAGACTCCAGGAGGCTCGTCGATGGAGCTGAGTATCGAAACTTGTTCGCCCGATCAGGCGAAACCGTGAAGCGTCCAACACCGCAGCGGGCCACGCTCGCAGACGTGGCGACGGCGGTCGGCGTCTCGCGCGCCACCGTGTCGAAGGCCCTCAACGGGCGGGGTGACATCTCCGACGAGACGAGGGAGCGGGTTCTCGCGGTCGTCGCTGAGCTCGGCTACCGCTCGACGACGGACCCGACTCCGTCGCCCGGCCGACGCTCGATCGCCGTCGTCTTCGACATCCCCGCGTCGCCGTACATCGTGGGCGTGCTCCAGGGCGTCCTCGCAGCCACGACCGAGGCCGGCGTCGATCTGCTCACGCGGTTGGCCCCGGACCGCTCGTCGCGCACCCAGCGCGCCGTCGCCCGCGAATGGGTCGCGCAGCAGCAGGCGTCGGGGGTCGTCGGCATCATCGGCCTGACGCTCGCGCGCCCCGACGGAATCCTCGAAGCCTCGAGCAGCGCGGGCCTGCCGTTCGTCATGGTCGACCCGGTCGACGCCCACCATCGCCAGATGGTGAGCGTCGGGTCGAGCAACTGGGCGGGAGCGCGCACGGCAGCCGAGCACCTGATCGGGCTCGGTCACCGTCGAATCGCCTGGATCGGCGGCCCCGAGGTGTCCGATGCCGCACGCGACCGGCTCTACGGCTATCAGGCAGCCCTGGACGCTTCAGGGGTCGAGATCGACCCGTCGCTGATCCGTGCCGGGCAGTTCGCCATCGCGACCGGAGCGGAGTTCGCGCGCGAGCTGCTCACGTCCCCAGAGCCCCCGACGGCGATCATGGCCGCCGGCGACGAGATCGCGGTAGGTGTGCTGGCGATCGCTCACGAACTCGGCGTCTCGGTGCCGCGGAGTCTCAGCGTGATGGGCTTCGACGACACACCGCAGGCGGCGTGGACCTCCCCACCGCTGACCACCGTGCACCAACATCTCGAGGGCATGGGAGCGATGGCCGTACAGACGATCCTCGTGATGGCGGACGGGCACCAGCCTTCGTCGCGTCACGTCGAGCTTGCGACCTCGCTCATGGTGCGCAACAGCACCGGGCCCGTACCCGCGCAGTGACCGCACCGCGAGGCCGCCGCAACGTTCGTGCTCGGGAGCAGGAGCCCGGGCGCCAGCCACGGATCCCCGATCCCCGGATAACCGCGCCCTGAATCCCCGCCGCCCGCGCGCGCAGCATGAGAAGCACCCACCGACACAGGAGCCCTCATGGCCAAGCCTCTCGACATCCCCGTTCCCGACCTCACCGGCAAGCTCGCCCTCGTCACCGGCGCGAGCGACGGCGTAGGCCTCGAGATCGCCGCGCGTCTCGCCCGCGCCGGCGCCGACATCCTCATGCCCGTCCGCAACCAGCAGAAAGGCGAGGCTGCGGCCACCCAGATCGCGCAGCGGACCAACCGCGGCAGCATCCGTGTCCTCCCCCTCGACCTCGCGTCTCTCGATTCGGTCGCGACCCTCACCGCGCGGCTGAACGACGATGGCCGCCCCATCGACCTCCTTATCGCGAACGCCGGCGTGATGAACCCGCCGACCCGCCAGGTCACCGCCGACGGATTCGAACTGCAACTCGCCACGAACCATCTCGGCCATTTCGCGCTCGTCGCCCAGCTGCACCCGCTGCTCGTCGAGGCGAAGGCGCACGTCACCAGCCAGGTGAGCATCGCCGCCGATCGGGGCGCCGTGAACTGGGACGACCCGAACTGGGAGCACGGCTACGACCCGATGAAGGCGTACAGCTCGTCGAAGATCGCGTTCGGCCTGTTCGCGATGGAACTGCAGCGGAGATCGGATGCTGCGGGCTGGGGAATCCGCAGCAACCTGTCGCATCCCGGCATCACGCCGACGAATCTGCTCGCCGCGCAGCCGGGCATGGGCCGGTCCACGGACACGACCGCGGTGAAGTTCATCCGGGCGATGTCGCGCCGCGGCATCCTGTTCGGCACTGCGTCCTCGGCGGCGCTGTCGGCGGTCTACGCCGCGACGAGCCCCGACGCCCGCGACGGACACCTCTACGGGCCGAAGGGCTTCGCCCACCTGAGCGGCCTGCCGGCGGAGCAGCCGATGTACTCCCGCCTCGAGAGCGAGACCGACGGTGGCCGCGTGTGGGACCTCTCCGAGCAGCTCACCGGCGTGCGCGTCGCGCCACTCGGTCGTTGAGCGAGCGCAGCGAGTCGAAACGCCAACCCGCCACCTCCGGTCGTTGAGCGAGCGCAGCGAGTCGAAACGCGAGCGGGGGAGCCCCAGTCCCTGGTTGAGGAATGACGGATGCCGCAGACTCAGGTGATGGACAGAGCACAGTTGGCCGACTTCCTGCGTCGCCGCCGCGAGGCGCTGCAGCCCGAAGACGTCGGGCTGCGGCGCGGGACCCGGCGCCGCACGGCCGGCCTTCGGCGCGAGGAGGTCGCGGTGCTGTGCGACATGTCGACCGACTACTACAGCAGGCTCGAGCAGGCCCGAGGTCCCCAGCCGTCGGAGCAGATGCTCGCCGCGATCGCCCGCGGCCTGCGGCTGACGTTGGACGAGCGCGACCACCTGTTCCGGCTCGCGGGTCACACGGCGCCGGCGCGGGCACTGCGCGGCGAGCACGTCTCACCCGGACTCATGCGCATTCTCGACCGCCTCGCCGACACGCCCGCCCAGGTCATGACCGAGCTCGGCGAGACGCTCGCCCAGACACCGGCGGCCCGCGCGCTGTTCGGCGACGAGACGCGCTTCGACGGCCTCATGCGCAGCGTCTGCTACCGGTGGTTCGTCGACCCGTCGGCGCGCGACGTCTACCCGGCCGAGGACCATCCCGCGCTCTCGCGCGTCTGGACCGCCGAGATCCGCACCGCCTACGCGAAGTTCGGCGCCGACTCGCGCGCCGGCGCGATGGTGTCGGCGTTGCTGCGCGAGAGCCCGGAGTTCGCCGAACTGTGGGCCGAGCACGAGGTGCGCTCGACGCATGCCCGCGAGAAGCGCCTGCAGCACCCCGAGGTGGGCGTGATGGACATGCAGTGCCAATTCCTCATCGACCCCGAGCAGGGTCAGACTCTTCTCGTGCTCACCGCGACGCCCGGTACCCCGAGCTACGAGCGGCTGCAGCTGCTCTCGGTGATCGGCACGCAGGAAATCGCCGCCGGCCGCTGAAACGTGCGGGAGAGGCTCGGCGGTCGGACCGCTTCGTCGCGCTCCTCTACGCTCGGCGTATGCGCTGCGTCGCCTTCATGCGGAACGTCAACCAGGGCCAGCGCGGCCATCCGTCGACCGCCGACATCGTGGCCGGCTTCGCCGACGCCGGCTGCCCCGACGTGCGGACCTTCCAGAGCAACGGCACGGTCCTCTTCGACTCCGACGAACCTGCCGAGTCGGTCGAGAGCGCAGCGGAGGCGATCGCGGCGAGGTCCGGTCATGATCGCGACATCCTGTGGATCCCGCTCGCCGAACTCGCGGCGATCGTCGATCAGCACGGCGCGACACCCGACCCGCGCCGGCACGAGTTCACCCTTCATCGCGGCGGCACGGTCGATGCCCACGCTCCCGACGCGATCAGCCTCACCGCGCAGGCGCGGTGCTCGATCGTCGACGCCGGGCCCGGCTGGGCGCTCGTCAGGAACGACATCGACGGTCAAGGCAACGCCACCCCCGTGCTGGAGCGCCTCACCGGTGACCGAGCGACCTCCCGCGGACTCCCGACGCTCGTTCGCCTGATCGCCCGCTTCGGCTCCCGCTGATCTCAGCGGGAGCCTCGCCCCGCGACGTGCCGCCGATCACGACCGTTCGTCGTCAGCCGCCTCATCCTCTTCCGGCTCGAACGTCGACGGCTCACCGGTGTACCCGGCGGCGACGCCGTCGGGGTCGTCGGGGATGGTCCCGTCCCGTCCCAGCCCACCGGGCTTGCGCTCACCGGCGTCATCGCCGGTCGGGCGCCGGCGCTCCTCGTCGTTTCCCATGTTCCGCTCCTCCTGTCAGTCCCACGCCGACGGCGTTCGTCTCCTCCCGTGCATCGTCGTGGAAGGAGGCTACGGACGCGCGGGCGGACCGCCGTACCCGGTTGACACAGCTCGCGCGCAGTGCCACCCTCGGCGCCTCGCGCCGACGCTGCAACCGGTGCCGGGCGGAGTCAGTCCTCGAAGATCCCCACCGACTCCGACAACCGCGTGACCTCGTCCGCGCTGAGCTCGAGGTCTGCCGCGTGGGCCGAGTCGATGATGGATGCTGCGCGCCGAGCTCCCGGAATCGGAATGACGTGCGAGCCCAGCGCCAGCTCCCACGCGAGCACCGCCTGCTGCGGGCTGACGCCGTGCGCCTCGGCGACCTCCCGGAACGCCGAGAACCGGTCGCCGACCCGGCGCGCTCCCCCGCCCGTGCCGCCCAGGGGGCTCCACGGCAGGAAGGCGATGCCACGCTCCCCGCAGAAGCGCAGCTCGTCGATGCTCGCCGGATGCTTCGGTGAGAACTCGTTCTGCACGCTGGCGAGATTGCCCTCTCCGAGCACATCGATTGCGATCTGGATCTCTTCGACGCTCGCGTTCGAGATGCCGATCGCACGGACGAGCCCGTCGTCCTGCAGCGCTTTCAGACCCGCCATGATGTCGCCGTAGACGAGCCAGCGGTCGGGACGGTGGTACTGGTACAGCTCGATCTGGTCGACGCCCAGGATGTCGAGCGACCGCTCGACCGCCGACCGCAGGTACGCCTCGGATCCGTCCCGTCCTTTCGAGCCGTCGTCGCCGAGCGTGATGCCGCCCTTCGTCGCGACGAAGATGCCCGACCCGTCGCCGCCCCACGTGCGCAGCGCCTCCGCGACGATGCGCTCGTTGTGCCCCATCTCCTCGCCGTCCGGCGCGTAGATGTCGGCGGTGTCGATGAGTGTGACGCCGGCGTCGAGCGCCGCGTGCACCGTGGCCACCGCATCGTCGAACGACGGATACACCTTGTCGTTGTTCATCGACAGCGGCATCGCACCGAGCCCGATCGCCGAGACCTGTCGCCCTGCCAGCGTGCGCTGCTTCATCGCATCTCCTTCTCGCATGGCCCCACCCTGCCAGGCCGGTGCGACAGGAATCAGGGGACTGGACACCGGCCGCCCGGCCCGATAGACGCCAGATGCAGCATCTGCTCACCCACGCCTCACCCGAGTCCCGACATCGCCTCCCGCCACAGCTCCCGCAGCCGCCGGTTCGGCTCGGGCGCAATACGGTTGCCCGAGCGGAACTGGAACCGCCACGCCACTTCCGGCACGATCACCTCGAGCACGTCCCGCGGCACCCGGTCGCCCTCGACCACGAGCTCGTCGAACGCGACGTCGACGAAGCTCGCCGTGCGCCGCGGATCGGCGAAGTGCACGTCTTCGTACGGATCCGTCAAGACGGTGCCGTGCCCGATGAGCCCGTACGACCCGCCCTGCCGCAGCAGCCATGCGTCGGTCCCCGGTTCGACCGCCTTGCGGGCGCCCACCGACCACTGCGTCACGAACGGCGTGCCGTTCGCGACGCCTCCCACGACGCCCGCGTACGTGCCTGGCCACTCGTCCCACAGCCTCGGATTCCAGCCCAGGATGATGCCTGCGTCGCGCCAGTGGTCAGATGCCTCGGCCATGCGCCCGACCCTAACCTGCTCTGAGGCGCCACCTGCTCCCCATACCGACGCTGGGCGCGGTGGCCCCCTCTGCGCAACGGGGTTCCGATGCGGTCCCGCCGCCCCTACGCTCGCGTGGCATGAGCACGAACGATCGCGAGCACGACATCGTCCTGCTCGGCGCGTCCGGCTTCGTCGGCAGGTACACCGCGCAGCACCTGGCACGATCGGCTCCCGACGGTGTGCGGATCGCCATCGCCGGCCGATCCGCGCGACGCCTCGACGACGTCACCCGCGAACTCGGCGTCGACTGGCCGACCATCGAGGTCGACACCTCGGACAACGCCGCCGTCGTGGGGGTCGCAGCATCCGCTTCCGTCATCGCCACCACCGTCGGACCGTACCTGCGCTACGGCACGGCGGTCGCGGCGGCCTGCGCCCGCGCCGGCACGTCGTACGCCGATCTGTCGGGCGAGAGCATCTTCGTCGCGCGCAGCATCGAGCGCAATCACGCCGTCGCCGAGACGACGGGCGCCAAGATCGTGCACTCGTGCGGCTTCGACTCGATCCCGTCCGACCTCGGCCTCGGTCTCGCCCACGCCGCCGCCGGCGGTGTGCCGATCGTCGCCGCCACCCTCAAGGTGCGGTCGCTGCGCGGCGGCATCAGCGGCGGCACGATCGACTCGCTGCGGGAGCAGGTGAAGGAGGCGAAGACGGATGCTGCGACCCGCCGCCTTCTGGCAGACCCCTTCGCGCTCACGCCCGGGCCGACCGTGCGGCTGCCGGGCCGTCCCGGCAGCGGCTGGGGCAAGGTGCGCGGCACCTGGCAGGCGCCGTTCATCATGGGCTCCTACAACCAGCAGATCGTGCAGCGCAGCAACTACCTCACGGGGTGGAGCTACGGCGAGCTCCTGCAGTACCGCGAAGTCGTGGTGACCGGGCGCGGCCCGGCGGGGTTCGTACGGGCAGGCGGGATCGCTCTCGGGACGGCCGCCTTCGTCGGCGCGCTCTCGTTCCCTCCGACCCGGGCGGTCCTGGATCGGGTGCTTCCCTCCCCCGGACATGGACCCGGGGCCGATGCGGTCGAGCACGGCCGCTTCGTCCTGGACGTCGACGTCTACCCGGTCGAGGGCCGGCCTGTGCGCACGCACATCGCCGCCCCATACGATCCCGGCTACGGCGGAACCGGGGTCATGCTCGCCGAGTCGGCGCTGAGCCTCGCCCTCGACGACCTCCCCGACCGCGCCGGGGTGCTGACCCCGATGGTCGCCATGGGCGAGCACCTGGCCGATCGCCTCCGCGCGCACGCCTTCACGTTGGGTACAGGCGCGCTGCCCTGACCCCACCCCTTCCTCCCCCTCTCCCCCTCCTCCCCCCCGCTCGTTGAGCGAGCGAAGCGAGTCGAAACGCCCCGAGCCGCCGAGCAACCCCGCCCCTCCCCTCCCCCCGCTCGTTGAGCGAGCGAAGCGAGTCGAAACGGCCCGAGCCGCCGAGCAACCCCGCCCCGCAGCATCCGTTCCGGGATCAGCTCTCGAGCGATGCGTCGCCGACGCTCGCCTGCTGAGCCCGGGCGAGATCGAACACGCCCCATACCGCCACCGCGCCGGCCGCTGCCAGCAGGAGGAGCGACCAGACCGGCGCACCCGTGGCCTCGCCGAGGATGGCGATGCCGAGCACGACGGCCACGAAGGGATCGATGACGGTGAGTCCGCCGACGACGACTTCGGGCGAGTTGACGGTGTGCGCCCGCTGGATGAGGTAGATGGCCAGGCCGCCCGAGAGCGCGATCCCCACAAGGCACGCCAGCGTCAGCAGGTTCGAGGCGTCGAAGCGGTAGTCCTGGGTGGTGAGGACCGTCTGCACCCGCAGGATGACGGTCTTGCCGAGCGTCGCGACGAAACCCGAGAACACGCCGGCAGCGATGACGATCACGACGGCGGGCATGCGGTGTCCGCGTCCGACGACGGCTGACACGATCGATACGCAGAGCACGACGGCGAGCGTCAGCAGGATGGCGACGAGCTGGCGGTCCTCGATGGTGCGCTGGGTGCTCACGAGCGCCGCCACGGTGACGAAAGCGCCCACCCCGATGACGCTGGTCGCGATGGCGCGCATCTCTCTCCGGGAGGGCTTCCGGTGTGTCGCACGGGCGGTGAGCAGCGAGGCGAAGACCAGTGCGACGACTCCCACGGGTTGCACCACGATGAGCGGTGCGAACGTGAGACTCGCCAGCTGAAGCAGGATCGCCGCTCCGATCAGCAGCGCGCCGATCACCCAGGGCCTGTTGCGCAGGAGTGCGAAGAACTGCTTGGCGCCGAAGGCTCCGGCCTCGCCGCTTCGCACTCCGCGCGCCTGCATCATGTTGCCCAGCGCCAGCATCGCTGCCGAGGCGACGGCGAGGACGATGCCCAGCACGGGGAACGAAGCGATGGTGGAAGGCATCCGTCCCCCTCTCCGCGGTGGGGCTCAGGCTACACAAGCGCCCGCGCGATACCGGCGATGGCTGCAGGGCCGACACGACAGCATCCGCCGATGAAGCGCGCGCCCGCCTCCGCCCAGGAGTTCGTGAGCGCCGTGTCGAACTCGGGCTCACCGACCCATCGACGAGCTGCGCCATCCCAGATCTCGCCCGAGTTGGGATAGACGATGGCGGGCTTGCCGCTCGCCGCGATCGCGGACCGCACCGCCGGCAGCACGTCGCCGGGCGCGCAGCAGTTGACGCCCACGGCCACGATGCCACTATGGTCGGCGGCCAGCGCGAATGCCTCGGCGGCCGGCCGCCCGTCGCGCAACCGGTCCCCGGCGATGGTGCACGACAGCCAGGCGGGCGTCGCGAACTCGTCGGCGAGATCGAGGAGTACCGAGACCTCGTCGAGATCCGGGATCGTCTCGAGCGCGAACATGTCGGGGCCCGCGCTTGCCAGCAGCTCCATCCGCGGGGCGTGGAAGTCGCGCAGCGCGGTGCGACTCAGGCCGTAGCGGCCGCGGTACTCCGATCCGTCGGCGAGCACTGCTCCGTACGGGCCCACGGATGCCGCGACCAGTCGAACCGCATCGTCACCGGCGGACGCGGCGACGTCGTCGCGCACCTCGCGGGCGATCGTCACACTTCGGGTGATGAGATCCTTCGCCTCGGGGCGGGTCATTCCGGCGCGCTCGAACCCGGCGAAGCTCGCCTGATAGCTGGCGGTGGTGGCGACCTGCGCGCCCGCGTCGAAATACGCACGGTGCACGGCAGCCACCTCACCGGGCGCGTCGCGCAGCAGCCGCGCGGTCCAGAGTTCGTCGGTGAGATCGTGGCCGCGTTCGGCGAGCGCGTTGGAGAGCCCACCATCGAGCACGACCACCGCCGGTGTCCGCGACGTCTTCACCCACCCATCCTCTCCGACTCGAGGACCTGTGAGCGGTGCCCTCGCGGCGACGCAAACGTCGCGTCGAGGGCGGCTTCGAGATCTGCGAGCAGATCGGAGGTCTCCTCGATGCCCACCGAGAGGCGCAGGTGGCCGAAGGTGCGGAAGGGCAGCGGGTAGGTGGCGACGCGACCGCCTTCGGTCCCGGTGTGCACGATGAGCGAGTCGTCGTGCCCGAGGGAGAAGCCCGAGGTGATGAGTCGGAGGTTGGCGACGAACCGGTTCTGGGTGTCGGGGTCGCCCGCGACGGCGAAGGCGATCATGCCGCCGTAGCCGCGACCGCCGAACTGCCGCGTCGCCAGGGCATGCTCGGGGTGTGAAGGCAGGCCGGGATAGTAGACGTATTCGACTCGAGAGTCGTCTTCAAGGAACTCGGCGACGGCGAGCGCCGACGCCATGTGCTGCCGGAGACGCAGCGGCAGGGTCACCGACCCGCGATGGATCTGCCACGCGTTGAAGGGTGAGATCACTCCGCCCACGTCGACCATGGCGTCGGCCTTGATCGGCTCGATGAGCTCGCGTGAGCCGATGACGGCGCCTCCCATGGCGTCACCGTGCCCGTTGATGTACTTGGTCAGCGAGTGCACGACGAGATCCGCACCGTCGGCGAGCGGGCGGTAGAACGGCGGCGGCGTGAAGGTCGAGTCCACCATCAGGATCGCACCGGCAGCGCGGGTGATCTCCGCGATCGCGGCGACATCGGCCACCTTCGTGGTGGGGTTCGCGATGGCCTCGATGCAGACGAGCCGGGTGCTGGGGCGAAAGGCCGCGCGCAAGGCATCCAGATCGCCCACGTCGACGAACGTCGCCTCGATGCCGTATCGCTGGGGCAGAAGTTCGGTCCACAGTCGCCAGGTCGCCTCGTACGTGACGTCGCTGACGATGACATGGTCGCCGACGCGGACGTGCGTGAAGAAGACCGAATGCAGGGCGGCAACCCCGGATGCCAGCGCAACGGCGTCCTCCCCTCCCTCGAGGGCTGCGAGCTTGTCTTGCAGGCCGGCCTGGTTGACCCCCGTGTTGCGGGTGTACAGGCCCGGCGCGGAGGCCGACCAGCTAATGTCGCTCGGATCGTCGGGAAGCTCGTACGAGTTCGCCATCACCAACGGCGTGCGCAGCGCCTTCGTGGAGTCGAGGCGATTGCCGCCGTGCACGGCGAGGGTGAGGTCCGACAGGGTCTCGGCCCGTCGGCGGTCAGGCCGTTGCGACATTGCGTTCCTTACTGTGCGGCGAAGGGGATAGTGTGCGAGGGTCGGCAACCGATCGAAGGTTCCCGATCTAAGTTAGTGTGTGCAATTGACACTCGCAATTGCTAATCGTGCACGGAGGCATGGTGGCCGGACCGCACCTGGACGACATCGACCAGCAACTGCTCGCAGCGTTGACCGCGGATGCGAGGCTGCCGATGGTGACTCTGGCAGCCCAGGTGCATCTGTCGCGCAACGCGGTGCGGCAGCGCATCGAACGCATGGAGCGCGACGGCGTCATCGCCGGTTACACCGTCCTCCGGGGCGCCGCGTCGCGCCCGCGCGTGACCGCGATGGTCATGGTCTACCGCGTCGACCGCATGCGAGACGATCGGGTGATCCCCGCGTTGCGCGGCATCCCGGAGGTCACCCGCTGCGACGTGCTGTCGGGGGCGTACGACCTTTTCGTGACGCTGGAAGCCGACTCGATGGATCGCGTGGGTCAGATCTGGGAGCAGATCGCCGCCCTGCCGGGCGTGGCCGACACGGTGACCGCGGTCTCGCTGTCGCGGGCCATCGACCGGCGGTGACGCTGCCGCCCGGGAGTCCGGGCGGCAGCGCACCTCAGTGGGCCAAGAGCTCAGCTGCCTCTTCTCGCGACAGTCCGGTGTGCTGCGACACGGCGTCGGCGATCGGGATGCCGGTGCGAAGCGCGTGCTGAGCCGCCCGGGCGGCCGCCTCGTAGCCGATGGACGGCACCAGGGCCGTGACGGTGCCGACAGACGATGCCACGTAGCGCGCGAGCACGGTGTCGTTCGCTTCGATGCCCTCCACGCAGAACCGGCGCAGCGCCGAGACGCCGTTGGTCACCCAGCTCAGCGATTGCAGGAGCGAATGCGCGATGATCGGCTCGAAGGCGTTCAGCTGCAGCTGGCCGCTCTCGGCGGCGACGCCGATCGTGACGTCCGCGCCCATGACCGCGAAGGCGATCTGGTTCACCACCTCGGGAATGACCGGGTTCACCTTGCCTGGCATGATCGACGACCCGGCTTGGCGGGCGGGGAGGCGGATCTCGCCGAGACCTGCCTGCGGCCCGCTGGCGAGCAGCCGCAGATCGTTGCTGATCTTCGACAGCTTGATCGCGGTGCGGCGGAGCACCGCGGAGGATTGCAGGAAGGCGCTGACGTCCCAGCTGGCTTCGAACAGGTGCGCCGCCGGGGTCAGCGCAAGCCCGGAACGCTCGCGGAGTCGCTCGAGAGCGAGATCCCGATAGCCGGCCGGGGCGGTCACACCGGTGCCCACGGCAGTGCCGCCGAGGCTGCATTCCAGCAGCAGCGGCACGGTGTCGCCGATGCGCACCACGTCTTCGCGGATGGCGACCGCGAACGCGGCGAACTCGTCGCCGAGGGTCATCGGCACGGCATCCTGGAGCTGGGTCCGGCCGATCTTGACGATGGCGCCGAACGCGACGCTTCGCTCTTCGAACGCCTCGGCCAGGTCCTCCAGCTCCGGCACCAGCCGCAACAGTCCCTTCACCACGGCGATCTTGACCGCGGTCGGGTAGACGTCGTTGGTCGACTGGCTCCGGTTCACGTCGTTGATCGGGTGCACGACGTCGTAACGGCCGCGCGGCAGCCCCAGGTGCTCCAGGGCGGCGTTGGCTATCACCTCGTTGGCGTTCATGTTCGTGCTCGTACCCGCACCGCCCTGCAGGACGTCGACGCAGAACTGGTCGTGCAGCTCACCGGCGCGCACCCTTCGGCAGGCGAAGGCGATGGCCTCTGCCACTCCCGCCGGCAGCAGCCCGAGCTCGTGGTTGGCGGCGGCAGCAGCATCCTTCACGGTGACAAGGGCGTCGACGAGATCAGGATGCCGCGAGATCGGCGTGCTGCTGATCGTGAAGTTCTCCCGGGCGCGGGCCGTGTGCACGCCCCAATAGGCGTCGGCCGGCACCGCCAGCTCGCCGAGCGAATCGCGCTCGATCCGGGTTGTGGACGCGCTCATGCGTTGATGCAGACGACTTTGGGCTGGGTCATCTCCTCATACGCGAATCGCACGCCCTCGCGGCCCATGCTGCCGTACTTCGATCCGCCGAACGGCATGCTGTCGACCCGGTAGTCGGAGGAGTCGTTGATCATCACTCCTCCGGCCTCGAGCTTCTCCGCCACCCGCAGCGCCCGCGTGATGTCGCGGGTGAAGGTGGCAGCGTGCAGCGCGTAGTCGACCTCGTTCGCCTGCGCGATCGCCTGTTCCTCGGTCTCGAACCGAGACAGCACAACCACCGGCGCGAAGGCCTCGTCGGCCCACAGCTCGCACGAGAACGGCACTCCTTCGACGACGGTGGGCCAGTACACCGCGCCCTCCCGGCGGTGCCCCGCCAGCACGCGGCCGCCCGCCGCCACCGCGTCGTCCACGAGCCGCTCGGCGGCCTCCGCGGACGCGACGGAGATCATCGGGCCGACGTCGGTGGCCTCCTCGCGCGGGTCGCCCGCGCTGAGGGCGATCGTCTGCGCCGCGAACCGGTCGCGGAACTCTTCGTACACCGCGTCCTGCACGAGGATGCGCTGCGCGCCCACGCAGTTCTGCCCGGCCGCCCAGAACGCGCCCGACACGCACGCCTCGACCGCGGCCGGGACGTCCGCGTCGGAGAACACGATGACCGGAGCATTGCCACCCAGTTCCATCGCAAGCTTCTTCAGACCCGCGTTGCGGGCGATCGCTTCACCTGTGGCGAACCCTCCGGTGAAGGACACCATCCGCACCTCGCGGGCCGAGATGAGCGCCTGCGCCAGTTCACGGTCGCCGTGCACCACGGTGATGATCTCATCGGGGAGACCCGCGTCGATCAGCAGGTCGACGAGGAACCGTGCGGTCAGCGGGGTCAGCTGCGAGGGCTTGAGCACGACGGAGTTGCCGCCCGCGATGGCCGGACCGAGCTTGTGCGCGACGAGGTTCAGCGCATCGTTGTAGGGAGTGATGGCGACGATGATGCCCAGCGGCTCGCGGGTGAACCACCCGCGCCGGTTCTCCGAGCCTTCGAACGCGTCGAACGGGACGACCTCCCCCGCGTCGGAGCGAGCCGCGTCGGCAGACAGTGACAGCGTCATGACTGCGCGGGCGACCTCCTTCCGCGCCTGACGGAGCGTCTTTCCCGCCTCCCGCACGATCAGTCCCGCGGCGGTCTCGGCGCGCTCGCCCAGCAGCGTGGACGCGCGCTCGAGGATCTTGTGCCGCGAGAACCGCGACAGCGACCGTGACAGCCCGAACCCGGTGCGGGCGCGGTCCAGGATCTGCTCGAGCTGGACGGGGCCGGCCTGCGGGACGGTGCCGATCACCTCGCCGTCGAACGGATTCGTGACGACCAGGTCGGGGTATCCGGAGATGGTCTGTGTGTTCGCCATGACGCTCACCGCACAGCCTCGGCGCGAGCGCGCTGGTGCGCGTCGATCGCGATGATGTCCGACAGCAGCGCGTAGGCGGTCTCGATGCGACCCGCGCCGGGGCCGGAGACGGTCACCGTGCCGAGGAGATCGGTGTCGAACGAGACCGCGTTCGTCGGACCGCTGACGCTGGCGAGCGGGTGGGTCAGCGGCAAGGCGACCGGCTCGACCTTCGCGGTGACCGTTCCGGCGGCGTTGCGGAACGCCGACCCGATGAGCTTGTAGCGCTTGCCCTGCGCGGCGGCTTCGATGATGTCGGCAGCCGAGACCTCGGAGATCCCCCGCCGGGTCACGTCAGCCGTGGTGATGTCGGCGCCGAGGAGCTCGTTCGCCAGGATCACGACCTTCAGCTGGACGTCGGAGCCCTCGATGTCGGCCGTCGGGTCGGCCTCGGCGTAACCGAGCGCCTGCGCCTCCGCGACGGCGGCGTCCAACGTCATGCCCGACTCCATCTGACCGAGCACGTAGTTGCTCGTGCCGTTGAGGATGCCTTCGACCGCGTCGATGCGCAGGCCCCTGAGCGTCTCGGAAGCGAATCGCAGGATGGGCGTTCCGCTGACGACCGACCCCTCGTACTGGAAGGTGACGCCGTTCGCGGCCGCGAGACGGTTCAGCTCGAGCCCGCCCAGCGCGACCGGCCCCTTGTTGGTCGTGGTCACGCTCTTGCCGCTTTCCAGCGCGGCACGCACGTGCGAGATGCCCGGCTCACCGTCGATCGGGTTGGTGAAGGTGGCCTCGACCACGATGTCGGCCGTGCTGTTGCGGATCACGTAATCGTTCTGCGGCGCCGCCGTGCCACCCGGCTTGCCGGCGAAGGTCTCACCTTCGGACATCGCGAACACCTCGGCGAGGTCGATGCCGTCGGCCTGCATCAGCGAGCCCAGGCGGAGATCGGTGATGGCCACGACGCGCAGCGTGAAGCCGAGCTCGGTGGCGAGCTCGTCGCCGCGGTCGAGGATGATCTGCGCCAGCGCGCGGTTGACGCCGCCGAAGCCGATCAGCGCGATGTCATGACGGTTCACGTCGAGCTCCTTCAAGAGAGGGAAGAGGTTCGACCCAGCATCGCGGGCGGTCTGGTCAGCCCGCGCCTGCCAGATCGCTCCTGCAGAATGTCAAACTGACCGCCGCGCGGAAGGTCTGCCGGAATCGCCCCTGAACGCCGCGAATCCCCGTGCCCGTCTTGTGCACCGCGCACCGTGCCAGGTAATCTGCCCGACACATCGTGCGTGCACCATAGGCACATTGTTGTGATGATGTGGCACAGATTTCCCACACCCGACTTCTCACCCGAATGCGAGAACTCATGAGCCCGCTGCCCCAAGAGAGTGCGCTTCCGAACGCCCTCCCTCACACCACCGCCACCCAGGTGCCGCTGCGACGACTGCAGCGTTCCATGGACGCGCGCCACCTGATCATGATCGCCCTCGGCGGCGTGATCGGGTCCGGGCTCTTCCTGAGCTCGGGTTACACCATCAGCCAGGCCGGCCCGCTGGGCGCCATCATCGCGTACCTCATCGGCGCGTTCGTGGTCTGGCTGGTGATGGCGTGCCTCGGCGAGCTGGCGCTGGCCTATCCCGTGTCGGGCGCGTTCCACATCTACGCGGCACGCTCCATTGGCCCTGCCACGGGCTTCACCACCGCGTGGCTCTACTGGCTGTGCTGGGTCGTCGCGCTCGGCTCGGAGTTCACGGCATCCGGCATCCTGATGCAGCGCTGGTTCCCGGGCGTCGACGTGTGGGTGTGGTGCCTGATCTTCGCCCTGGGGCTCTTCACCATCAACGCCATCTCGGCGCGGGTCTTCGGTGAGACGGAGTTCTGGTTCTCGCTGATCAAGGTGGTCGCCATCGTCGCGCTCATCGTGTTCGGCGGCATGGCGATCTTCGGCTTCACGCCGCTGTCGAGCGAGCATCCCGCGGCTCCCCTGTTCAGCAACTTCGTCACCCCGGAAGGCCTGTTCCCGAACGGCGTCGCGGGCGTCGTCGTCACCGCCCTCGCCGTCTTCTATGCGTTCAGCGGCTCGGAGCTGATCGGCGTCGCCGCCGGAGAGACCAAGGATCCCGGCAAGAACATCCCCAAGGCCATCCGGTCGACCGTCCTCCGACTGCTGATCCTGTTCGTCGGGTCGATCACCGTCATCGCCGCGCTCCTCCCGTACGAGGACGCAAGCCTCACCAGCAGCCCGTTCGTGGACGTCTTCGAGTACGTGGGCATCCCCTACGCCGCCGACATCATGAACTTCGTCATCATCACCGCGCTGCTCTCCGCCGGCAACAGCGGCCTGTTCTCGTGCGCCCGCATGCTCTTCTCGCTCGCCGAGGAGGGCCACGCGCCGCGCGTGCTGCAGCGCCTGACGCGCCGGGGAATACCGCTGGTCGCACTCACCGTGAGCCTGGCGCTGGGCCTGGTCTCGCTGATCTCCAGCGTGATCGCCCCGCAGACCGTCTATCTCGTGCTGGTGTCGATTGCGGGATTCGCCGTCGTCGCCGTGTGGATGTCGATCGTCGCATCGCAGTTCTTCCACCGCCGCAGGTTCGTGCGCGAAGGCGGCGACGTCTCGGCGCTGCCCTACCGCACACCGCTCTACCCGGCCCTGCCCATCCTCGCCTTCGTGCTGCTGCTGGTCTCGCTCGTGGCCATCGCGTTCGACCCGAACCAGGTCGCGGCGCTGTACTTCGGGGTGCCCTTCGTCGGTCTCTGCTACCTGTACTTCTGGTGGCGCTACGGACGCCGCGGCGCGCGCCGGGTCGTCGCGGTGTCGGAGGAAGCCCCCGTCGACGAGGCGGACGACCCCGTCGCAGAAGAACCGGTCCGCCAGCCCCGCGGGTGATCGCGGACACCGACCACCGCCGCCCATGAGCACGACGCCCGCCTGGGTCGAGATCGACGCCGGTGCCATCGCCCACAACCTCGGCCTCGTACGCGGCGAGCTCGGGAGCACGACACGACTGTGCGGCGTGGTGAAGGCGGATGCCTACGGACACGGCATCTCGGTCGTGCTCCCGATCCTGATGGCGGCCGGCGTCGATGCCATCGGGATCACCTCCAATACGGAGGCCGAGGGGGCACGTCGACGGGGTTTCTCGGGACGCGTCATCCGCCTCCGGGCGGCGCTGCGCGAAGAGGTCGAAGACGGTGGCCGGTTCGATATCGAAGAGTGGGTGGGTGGTGGCGAGCACGCGCGTGTCGTGACCGCCGCCGCCCGCTCGCTCGGGCGCCCGGTCCGCGTCCACCTCTCCCTCAACTCCACGGGCATCAGTCGAGACGGCATGGACTGGAACGACGCGCAGTCGCAGCGGCACCTTCGTCGTGTCGCGGCGAGCCCCGAGCTCACCGTGGTGGGAATCTGCTCCCACTTCCCGTGTGAGGACGCCGCGGATGTGATGGCCGGCGCCCACGTCTTCCGCCATCAGGCCGGCGCCGCAGAGCGGCTCCTGGGCGCTTCCCGCGGGCTCCTCGAGAAGCACTGCGCCACCTCGTATGCGGCGCTGAGCGTTCCCGACTCACGCATGGACATGGTGCGGATCGGTGCAGCTCTCTACGGGGACACCTCGGCCGCAGCCCCCGGGCTTCGCCCCGCCATGCGCCTGGTGTCCCGTATCGCGGCGATCAACGCCTACCCCGCCGGCAGCACCGTCGGGTACGACCGAGCCGGACGGCTCGACCGTGCCGGCAAACTCGCCGTCGTGCCCCTCGGGTACGCCGACGGATATCCGCGTGTGCTCGGCGGTCGCGCGAACGCGCTCGTTCGCGGTGCCTTCGTGCCGGTGGTCGACCGGCTCGCGATGAACAGCCTGATCGTCGACGTCACCCATGTGCCCTCGGCCGGCGTCGGAGACGAAGTGGTACTTTACGGACGGCAGGGATCGGCACAGATCCACTCGGCCGACATCGAGCGGGCAAGCGGCACCATCGCCGCCGCGGCGTACACGGCGTGGGGTCGACTGAACCCACGCGTCGTCGTCAACGTGCCGGTCTCGGCGCCGACTCCCACTCCGTGACCAGACGGTGACCCCACCGGCCAGAAAGCACCGAACCATGAGCGCCCCTTCCTCGCTGCTGCAGGGCATCGCGCTGCTCGACGCGGCGATCGCGCAGGAGCGATCAGGTCGCCAAGGCCACAATGCCTCCCGCCTCTCCGAGGTGACCGGCATCGAACGCAGCCGCGTCTCGCGTCTCACCCGCGAACTGCGCGACCTGGGCTACCTCGACCGCGACGACACAGCGGTCTTCAGCGCGGGTGACGAGTTCTTCCGCGCCGCGGGCGCATTGAGCCGGCCGTGGCTGCGCGCGGCCCGCGAGGACCTGCGCGTCCTGGCCTCCCGGCTGGGAGTCTCGGCCCAGCTGATGGCGGCCGAGGGACCGGGCGCCATTCTGCTGCGCTCCGAGAAGGGTCCCGGTGTGTCGGCCGACTATCTTCGCCCTGGCATCGTGACCCCCATCTGGTGCACCGGTGCGGGGAGGGCACTGCTCTGGGACCACGCCCGGGCGGAGCTTCACGCCCTCCTCGACGACGTGCAGTTCGTCGGCGTCGGCGGTCCCGGTGCAGCGCGGTCGGTCGACGAGCTCCACCAGCGCCTCGAGCGAGATCGGGATCTCGGGATCGTGGACGCGCGCGAGGAGTACGTCGAAGGCGTGCAGGAGTATGCGCTGCCGATCCGCGATGACCGGGGCATCGTGGCATCCATCGGCATCAGCGGCGGGGCGCTCTCGGCGCGTCGTGCGAAGGAAGCGCAGAGCGCGCTCCTGGAGGCCCACACGCGTCTGACCAGCCTCATCCAGGAGCCCTGAGACCGAGCGGGCTCAGCTGGTCCGCGCGGCAGCGGCGCCCAGCGCCGCGGAGAGCCGGCGGGCCGCGTCGACGCACGCCGCCCCCAGCGCCGCCGACCTCGGCTCGAGCCGGTGGCGCTCTCCCACGATCTGCAGCCCCGCGATGACCTCGCCGCGAAAGTCCCAGACCGGCGCCGACACGGAGTACAGTCCCGGCTCCGCCTCCTCGGCCACGATCGCGTAGCCCCGGGTCCGCGCCTCTGCCAGCCGCGTGAGGAACTCGTCGACCGACGTCGCCGCGTTCGGGCCGGTGCTTCGGAACTCGGTGCGGCTGAACACTCCGCGGATCTCGTCGTCCGAGGCATCCCACAACACCGCCTGGCCCGCGTCGCTGCAGAACGCCGGGTACCCGCGGCCGATCCACGAACCGATCATGCGCGCGCCGGCCGGCACGCTCTCGACGATGGTGACCGTCGCGTCACCCTCCAGAACGCCCAGGAAGCACGCCTCTCCGACGCTCGCGGAGAGGTCGTCGAGGATCGTCAGGCCTTCGCTGCGCAGGCGCCGGTCGACCAGCTGCTCCGCGGTCGCATACCAGCCCCATGCCAGGTGGTAGAGGCCGTCCGGGCCGCGGGTGACGAGCCGTTCGCCTGCCAGAGCGGCGAGCGTGCGCGAGATCTGCGAGCGGTCGCGCTGCAGCTCCCGAGCGATGTCCTGGACGGATGCACCGCGTGCACTCGACGCCGACAGCTGGGCGACGCAGGAGAGCACGTCGATCCCTCTGCCCATGCTGGTCCGCTCGGGAACGAGATCCTCACGAAGCGACACAAGGAGAGGATATCCAGGGAATTGCGCGGCGGCGTCCGGAGCCGCGATCAGTGTCGGTCCGCGCCGGGGCACGGACGAACCGTGGCGGGCCCCCTGCGTCATCGGGGCCCGCCACGGTCGGTCCGCGTTGCTAGGACGCGGGAACCAGCACGCGGTCGATCGTGTGGATCACACCGTTGGTGGCGGGGATGTTGATCGCCCAGACCACGAGCCGAGGATCGGCGAGCGCCGGCGTCTCGTCGCGCAGCTTGACGCCGCGCGGCTCGACCATGCCACCGTTCGCCATGGTCAGCGAGCCTGCGGTGACGATCTTCACCAGGCCCAGCTTCTCGCCCGCCACCACGTGGTAGAGCAGGATGTTCGAGATCTGCTCGACGGTGAACGTCGACGTGATGGCCGCCAGCGCGTCGGCCTCGCTCGCCGGCACCGTGCCGGTGAGGTCGGTCACGAGTCGCAGGAACGCGCGGTCGTTCGGCGCGAACACCGTGTAGGTCTTGCTCGTATCTGCAAGCGCGCCGTTCAGACCCGTGGCCAGCACCGCCTGGACGAGGATGTCGTAGTCCCGGGGGTTGTCGTCGGGGGTGCCACCGCCGGATGCCGCGACCGCGACGTCGACGATCGTGCCCGTGGGCGCGGATCCGCCGGAGGCTTGCGCGGGCGTGGCCGCGAACACCAGCGCCAGAGCGGCGAGCGCCGCGATGGCCAGGCGAGACTTCTTCATGGTCCGATCTCCTTCGATGCGATGCCGGCACGGTCCGAACGGAAGGTGCCAGAGAGGTATTCGCCCGAACCTGAGGAGTTGGATGCAGCGGCCCAGAACTTTTTCGTCGGGCCGGGCCCGGCACGCCGAGCGCGGGCGTCCGCGCCGAACCCGGTGGTCAGCTGAAGTCGAGCTGCCCGCGGACGATCGAGTCGCCGGAATGGGTGGGATCGCCGTCGAGTGGCTCCTGGGAGACGTCGACGAGCACGTAATCGCGCAGGTCGACGTCGGCCGGAACGACGAACGTCCCCTTCCTGCCATCGAGCTCGCCCAGGCTCACGAGATCCGAGGCGTCGGCCGTGATGAGCCAGACCTCGCGGAACCCGTCGCTCTCGTCGACGTCGTCGAGGCTCACCGTGATCGTGCGCTCCCCGTCCGCGAGCTCGGTCACCTCGGCCGTTCCCATCGCGTTCGGGTGGGCGGGGAAGGCGGCCAGGGTCGCCGACGCGATCTCGACCGACTCCGGCGCTCTGACGAGGTTCCACACCCCGACGACCGCCAGCACCGCGGCGATGCTCGCCGCCAAGGCGAACAGCATCCGTCCGCCTCGGCGCCCGCGGCGCGGCTCTGGCGGTTCCTTCGTGACGGGGGGCGGAGGCACGACGGTCACATCGTCCTCCACCGCGGATGCCGCGGCCGCCGGCTGCGACCGCACCTCGTCGAGGATCCGCTCCCAGACCCGCTCCGGCGGCGTCTCGAGCTCGCCCAGGGCCACCGTGGATCGGCCGACCGCCACGGTGTGCTCGAGCTCGGCGAGCTCGAGCGAGCAGGCGTCGCACGTCGCGAGGTGTTCCTGCTCAGCATCCGTCAGAGATTGGCCGACGGCGACCAGCGCGAGGCGCTCGGGGTCAAGATGCGACATGAGGCACCTCCAATCGGTCGCGCAGTCGGGTGAGACTTCGGCGGATGTGACTCTTCACCGTACCGAGCGGCATGTCCAGGCGCGTGGCGATCTGCTGGTGGGTGAGGTCGTCGTAGAAAGCCAGCCGCACCACGCGCTGCGCGTCGGGCTCGAGACGGTCGATCTCGTCGGCCAGCAGCAGGCGGTCTCCGAGGTCGATGTCGGACGAGCTCGACTCGTCGGCGACGGCGAACTGCTGCAGCTTCTCCTGCAGCTCGCGCACGCGCCGGCGGGCCTCGAGGGTGTCGGCGATGCGCCGGCGCGTGATCGTGACGAGCCACGTCGACAGCCGGCCCTTCGCCGGGTCGTATGACGCGCGCGATGCCCAGGCCGAGACGAACGTCTTCTGCGTCACGTCCTCGGCATCCCCTCTGTCTCCGAGCACCCGCAGAGCGAGTGTGAACACGATCGGCGACCAGCGCCGGTAGATCTGCTCGAGAGCGCGCTCGTCGCCGGCGGCGAAACGGCCGCACAGCTCGCGCTCTTCGTCGTCGTCCACGCTGATTCCCCTTTGCTGCTCCGACGCCCTCGCCGGCTCACGTGATCGGGGTCGCGATCGCGACCACGTTGTCCGCGTAGCGGCCGGTACGGGAGTCGAATTCCCCACCGCATGTGATGAGCACGAGACTGCGCGTGCCCGATCGGGCGAACAAGTCCTTGACCGGCAGGTCTGCCTTCGGGTAGTAGCTGACGCTCTGCACCGCGTAGCGGCGCATGTTACCCGCGGCATCGGTCACCTCCACCACGTCCTCGGCAGTCAGGTCGCGCAGGCGGCTGAACGGCCCGATCGGGTACTGCGGCGAGTCGACGTGCGCCGAGATCACGACATTTCCATCGGATGCCGCGGGATCGGCGCCGAAGCGGTACCACCCGCCGATCGCGGGATCGGCCGGCAGCTCCATGAAGCCGCCGGTCTCGACGCCGACCGGCACCACCGGCACGTCGACATCGATCGAGGCGGCGACCACCCTGACCGGCGGCACCGGAGTGCGCACGGGAGACGGGGTGGCCGCCGCGACCGGCACCTCGACGGCGGGCGTGGGGAGCACCGTCGCCGTCGCAGAAGGTGCCGGCGCCGACGGTGCGACTCGTGGGGGTGAGGCGCATGCCGTCAGCGCGAGGGCGATCGCAAGAGAAGCTCCCACCCCTGCGACCGCCCTGGTCATCTCTCGGACCTTCAGCGCTGTGCCCGGCTGCGAGCGACGACGACACCGGATGCTGCGACCAGCACGGCCACGGCGATGCCGCCGACGGCCCACATCCACTGCTGGAACAGGTCGCGCTGCGCGAGCTGGCCGCCCGTGCCCGAGTTCACACCGTCGGGCGCGGAGTGCAGGCCCGTGATCGTCTGCACGGCGAGCTGGAGATTGCCCTTCTCGAGGCTTCCCCACGCATAGGCGATCGTGAGCACCCCCTCCTGCACCTCGAGGGGTGCGGGTCCGATCACGGGTTCGGTCGTACCGGCTGCGGCGACGGATGCCTCGATGGTTCCGGCAGCCAGATCCAGGGTCGCCTCCTCAGGATTGGCGAGTCCCTGGATCACGGCTGTTCCGCCCGCGAGCACGTCGACCTCGGGCGCGGCCGCATCGTGCCGCACGGTGAGGCGTCCCTCCCCCGCCGCGGTGGGCGACGTGTCGTTGACATATGGGGTGACCGTCGGCGCCGCACCGGAGGCGTTGAGGTGGGCGACCGCGGTGTAGTTCTTGCCCGCCTCGAGCGTCAGTGTCACGGGCCCCACCACGGGTGAGCTGGCGTCGGTGGCGTCCGTCGCCGTCAGTGCGACCTCGTAGGCGCCTGCGGGCAGATCGAGCGGCCCAGCCAGGTCGCCCGGCTGGAAGTCGTCGAGGGTGAGCTCGCCGTTGACGTAGACGTCGACCGGCGTATCGGGAACGCCGTGCAGTACCGAGAGCACGGCGTTGCCGCTCGTGGCGGCGGTTGCGGGGGCGCCCAGGCCGAGCGCGGCGACGATGCCGGCGGCGAGTCCCGCGAGAAGCGTCTTTCGCATGGTGATCCTCCTTCTCCGAGCGGCTCTTTCGCCGCCGTGTGAAGAGTGATTCCGGCGGGAGGGGGAGTTCGGATGCAGGAGCCAACAGGTTTTCTCGAACGCCGTGGTCGTCGCCGTTGCAGAAGTCGGCCGCGAGCGTCGGCGCCTGCCTCGCCGATCACGAGCGCGTCAACGCCTCCGTCACGCGCGCGTGGGCGTGGGAACGGAGAGTTCGCGAATCGTCACATCATGGAAGACCGCGGTCGCGCCGCGCGCGAAGAGTCGGATGCCGTCATCCCCGGGGGCCGGGAAGACGCGGTGCGACTGCACGCTGCGACCGCTGTCCACGAACAGCTCGACACTCGTCCGATCGACCAGGAGGCGGATCCCCACGCGTCCGGCCGACGGGTCGAGCGGGGCTTGCGTGCGGCCTCGCGTGGGGTTGACGGTCAGCGTTCGGTCCACATAGGCGTGCGGACCGAACAGGTTGAGCCCGGCGGCGACGAAGCGAGACCCGCCGGCGGCACGGCACACCTCGAAGCCGATGTCGCCGGTGTGGTCCGCAGCGTCGGAATCCCACTGAATCTCGCAGCTCAGGTCGTACGCGGGCGCGCGGACTTCGAGATCGAGGTCACCGTCGACCTCGACGTCGCCGAGGCGGTGCGTGCGAGTGGCGTACCCCGTCAACGCGGCGGTGGGAACGGCGGCGAGGGCGTATCCGTCGTGCTCGCGCACCAGGCGAAGGTCCCGGACGATCATGTCGTCGCCGTTGTAGCCGTCGGCCACGAGGGTGAGAGTGTTGTGCGGGTAGTCCCAGAAGTTCGCCCAGCCGATCGCGTGGCGAAGGGACGGGTCTTCCGCACCGGAGGCGTCGTGGTGCGCGTAGGTGACGGCGCCGTAGAAGTCGAAGCCCCAGTCGAGCCAGCGGGGCTCGTGCGCATCGGGAAGGAACCGGCTGCCGTCGAAGGCACCCGTCCAGTAGGCATAGGTGGCGGGAAGGCCGCGGTACTTCGCGTTGGCGCTGACCCCGAGAACCCACTGCGACGATCCGTCGTCGGCGGTCATCTCGAAGATGTCCGGGCACTCCAGCAGTCCCAGGTCGCCGCGGGCGAACTCGCCGACCCGCGTCCAGGTGGCGAGATCGGGCGACGCGTAGAAGCCGAGGCGGTAGCCCTCGGCGAGGGCCATGAACCACCGGCCACGGCTGCCGTCCCAGATCACCTTGGGGTCGCGGAACTCCGTGCGGTCCGGGTCGGCCAGCACCGGGTCGTTCCCGCCGGGCCGGAAGGATCGGCCGCCGTCGGTGGAGTACCAGATGAACTGTGCCTGGCCTCCCTCGGGCACCTGGTCGACCCGGGCCTGGGTGACCACGGCGATCACCGCTCCGCGTCCGAACCCGGCGGTGTCCTCGGTGTCGATGACGAGCGATCCCGACCAGCAGTCACCGTTACCGTTGGTGAACTTCTCTATCGCGACGCCATGATCGACGAAGCTCACGTGATCCCGGGTGGTGGCCCGGCGCCACGACGTGCCGATGCCGCCGGCGAGGTAGTCCGCGTTGTACAGGTAGTAGTAGTGGTACTCGCCGTCGACGAAGATGGGCCGCTGCGGATCGTTCTTCCAGTTGTCGGGCACGCTGAAATGAAACTCGGGCCGCATGGTGCGCCCCGCCGGCTGCCCGGGGCCGATGCTCATACGCCGGCCGCCGCGTCCCGTGCGACCCGGTGCATGGACCAGACGCGCAGCTGCGCCGGGACGCCGTCCCCCGACAGGCGGATGGCGAGGGCGTCGGGACGGGTCGGGTAGACGCGCGCCGTCAGCGGGACTCCGCCCGCGAACACCTCGAGCGCCGAATGGTCCACGAGGATCCGCACGTCCAGGCCCCCGTCGGCGTCCACGGGCACCTCTCCCGCGCGCGGGCTCGCGTCGACCACGGGGTCCAGGCTCGACCGGGTGCGGTCCAGCCTCAGCTCGGCGCGATCGCCGTGCCGCCGCAGGTGCAGGACCGTGCGCTCGGCGTCGTCGTCGGTGGCCCGCAGGGCGATCGTGACGGCACCGTCGTCGGGAATCGTCAGCCGCAGCTCGAGATCGAGCTCGTCCCCACGGACGACGTCCACCGGATCGGCGCTCAGCACCGAGGAGAAGGACGCCACCTGCTCGTCGCGTAGCGCGTCGACCTCGGGAGCCGGCGCCTGATGGATGGATCCGTCCGGCGCGGCCGTCACCACGCGCGGCAGGGACATGACGCCCGACCACCCCGCTGCGACGGCGGCACTGTCGGGTCGCCCCTCCTGCAACCAGCCGAACATGAGGCGCCTACCCGACTCGTCGCGCATCGACTGCGGCGCGTAGAAGTAGCGTCCGCCCAGATCGAGGCGATGGAGCGCCGCCGACGTGAAGCGGTCGCCCTCGTACCGACCGGACCAGTACAGCGGGTGGTGGGTGACGCCGTCGTCCCACGCCGAGAACACGAGGATGTCGCGGTGCGCGGCATCCTCCCCGCCGATCCGGAACAGGTCGACGCACTCCCACATGGTGCCGGTCCAGTCGGGAGCGCCCGCCTCGCCCACCGCGCTGTCGCCGACCAGCAGTGGCCCGACGTAGGCCCACTCGCGCAGGTCGGTGGACTCGTAGAGGAACGCCGTTCCTCCGCGGCCCCGGATGCCGGAGCCGATCAGCTGGCGCCAGGTCTCACCCTCGCGCCACACGCAGTGGTCGCGGAACGCAGTGACCTCGACACCCGCCGGTGGCGCCGCGATCACCGGGTTCTCGGCGACCTTCGTCCACTCGACGAGATCGGGCGAACCGGTCGCCACGCACGGCAGCTCCCTGTCACCGTGCCGACCGGAGTACACGATCGTGGGCGTGTCGCCGTCGTACACGAGCACGCCGGACCAGCATCCGTCGACGTCGGGGCCGTCGCTCGGGGTCAGCGCGATCGGCAGATCGCGCCAGTGCACCAGGTCGGTGCTGACGGCGTGCCCCCAATGGATGCGGTGGTGCAGCGGCGCATACGGGTTGAACTGATAGAAGAGGTGGTACTCGCCGTCTCGCTGGGTCAGGCCATTCGGATCGTTCAGCCATCCCGCAGGCGCAGTGAAATGGTAGGCCGGGCGGTGCGGATCAGCGGCGGCGCGCGCGATCAGCTCGGCCGGGACGAGCGTGGATGTGGATGTCGCGGTCATGCGGCAGGGCTCTCTTCGAGGTCGTCGGACAGTTCCAGCGCGGTGCCGGGCGCGTCGGAGGGTGGTGCGTAGAGCCCGCACCGCACCCAGTGCTCGGGCTGTTCACTGACGTGATGGAAGACCGCCTTCGCGTCGGAGCACGGCTCGGCGGCGGTGTGGGCCAGCGCGCACCGAGTCGGCCTCAGCACCTGGCGGCGGAGGCGAGCGCGTTCGACCGGGTCGAACGGCTCCGTGCGCCGGGGGTCGGGTACTGCCGAGATCAGCAGCCGCGTGTACGGGTGCTGCGGGTTCGCCAGCAGCTCCATCGCGTCGCCGCCCTCGACGAACTCGCCCGCGAACATGACGACGATGCGGTCGGCGAGGTAGCGCGCCGAGGCCAGATCGTGCGTGATGTAGAGCATCGAGATGCCCTGCTCCTCGCAGAGCGTGCGCATGAGGTTGAGCACCCCGATCCGCACCGACACGTCGAGCATCGACGTGGGCTCATCGGCCAGGATCAGCCGCGGGTTCACGGCGAGCGCGCGGGCGATGGCGATGCGCTGGCGCTGACCGCCCGAGAGCTCGTGCGGGTAGCGTTCGAGCATCTCGGCGGGAAGGCCGACCTTCTGCATCAGTCGCTGCTTGGCCTGCTCCATGGCGGCGCGTCCGGACGCGGCGCCGTGGATGCGCAGCGGACGCTCGAGGAAGTGGCCCACGCGGTGCACCGGGTTCAGCGAGCCGAAGGGGTCCTGGAAGATCATCTGCACGGCCGAGCGGTACTCCCGGGTCGCGCGTCGCTTCGAGGTCGCCATGACGTCTTCGCCCTCGAAGAGGAACGTGCCCGCCGACGGCTGCTCCAGGCGCGCGAGGCACCGGGCGAGGGTGGACTTGCCGCTGCCGGACTCGCCGACCAGCGCGACGATCTCGCCGTGCGCGATGTCGAGGTCGACGCCGCCGAGGGCGCGCACCCGCTTGCGCGAGAGCGTCCCGCCGATGGTGAAGGTCTTCTCGAGTCCCCGAGTCGAGAGCACGGGGGTGTCGTGTGCGGTCATGAGATCGTCTCCGTGATGAGGGATGCGCCGTCGCTCGGTGCGACCCAGTGCGTGGGTCCGACCTGTTCGAGGTCGGCGATGTCGCGGAACCGCACGCCTTCGCCCAGCCCCTGCAGTCGTGCCCGCGGGCCCGACATGGGCGGGAAGGCGTTCATCAGAGCGCGGGTGTACGGATGCTGCGGCGCGGCGAAGATCTCTCCCGCTCGCGCAGTCTCGACGAAGCGCCCCCCGTACATCACGGCCATGCGGTCCGACAGCTCGACCATGAGCGACATGTCGTGGGTGATGAAGAGGATCGCGAACCCGAGCTCGCGCTGCAGGTCTTTGATCTGCGCCATGATCTCCTGCTGCACCACCACATCGAGCGCCGTGGTGGGCTCGTCCATGATGAGCAGCGGTGGTCGCAGCGCCGTCGCCATCGCGATGACCACGCGCTGCCGCATCCCGCCCGACAACTGGTGCGGGTACGACTTCAGCCGCTCGCGGGGGATGCCGACGAGATCGAGCAGCTGGCCCGCGCGGGCCAGCGCGCTCTTGCGGGACGCGCCCTCGTGCGTGGTGAAGATGTCGGCGATCTGGTCCCCGACGGTCATCACCGGGTTGAGCGAGTTCATCGCGCTCTGGAACACCATCGCCACCTGGCGCCAGCGGAACTCCCGCAGCTCTTCTGGGGTGAGCGCCAGGACATCGGTGCCGGCGAAGCGGATCGAGCCGCCGGAGATGAGCGCGGGGTCGCGCAGCAGCCGCAGGATCGCGTTGGCGATCGTGGACTTGCCGCAGCCGGACTCGCCCGCCAGACCGAACACCTCGCGTTCGGCGATCGAGAACGACACGCGATCGACGGCGCGCACGGTGCGGGCCTCGGTGACGTACTCGACGGAAAGGTCCTGGACCTCGAGCAGCGGAGCGCTCATCGCGCTGCCTCCTTCCGCGTGCGCGCGGCGACACGGGTGGGTGCATCGGGCGTGGTGCGCCGGCGCGGGCGTCGCAGGCGGGGGTTGGTCGTCTCGTCGACGCCGTAGTTGACGAGCGCGAGTGCGAAGGCGACGAGGGCGATGCACACGCCGGGAGGCACGAACACCCACCAGGCTCCCGTCAGCAGGGCACCGTCGTTGCTCGCCCAGTACAGGTTGGTGCCCCAGCTGACGGTGCTGATGTCGCCGAGTCCGAGGAACTCCAGACCCGCCTGGGCGCCGATGCCGAAGATGACGCACGCGAGGAACGTGCTCATGACGATCGACGCCATGTTGGGCAGCATCTCGCGGAACATGATGCGCAGCCCGCCCTCACCGGTGACCTGGGCGGCGGAGACGAAGTCCTTGCCGCGGATCGACATGGCCTGCGAGCGCAGCACGCGGGCGGAACCGGCCCAGCCCGTGATGACGAGCACCAGGATGACGGTGCCGAGGCCCTGCGGCAGGAACGCGGCGAGGATGACGAGCAGCGGCAGCCCGGGAAGGAGCAGGAACACGTTGGTCACCAGGGACAGGAGGTTGTCGATCGTGCGGCCGAGGTAGGCCGACGCGAGACCGACGAGGAGGCCGACGAAGGTGGCGGCGATGCCGACCGTGAACCCGACGAACAGCGACGATCGCGCGCCCCACACGTTCAGGGCGAAGACGTCCTGTCCCTTCGCGGTCGTGCCGAGCCAGTGCTCGGCGGACGGCGGCTGAGAGCCGATGCCCTGGATCAGGGTCGGGTCGCCCGGCGCGATGACCGGGGCGAAGATCGCCATGAGCGCGAAGAGCACCAGGATGACGACGCCGGAGAGGGACTTCCCGTTGCCGAGGAGCCCGCGGAGGAGTCCTCCCCCGCCGCGTCGGCGGGGGGGCGGCGGTGGCGCGACGACCTGGCCGTCGGGGGCGGGGGGCGAGCCGAGATCGAGCTCGGCCATGACGCGAGGATCTTGCGCGAGTGACATGTCGCACCCTCCGTTCAGCTCACGCGCACGCGCGGATCGAGGCGCACGTACACGATGTCGACGAGGAAGTTGGCGATCAGCACGGCCGTGGTGATCGTGAGGAAAAGCCCCTGCATGAGGGGATAGTCGAGGTTCTGCACTGCGGCGAGCAGCGTGTAGCCGACGCCCGGGTAGGCGAAGACGACCTCGGTGAGCAGCGCGCCTCCGACCACGAAGCCGAGCGACATGCCGAATGCGGTGACCGACGGCAGCAGGGCGTTGCGCGCCGCGTACTGCATCATGACGCGGTTCGGGCGAAGGCCCTTCGCCTCGGCCATGACGATGTAGTCCTCGGCGTTCGTGGCGATCATCGTGTTGCGCATGCCGAGCATCCAGCCGCCGATCGAGACGAGCACGATCGAGGTCGCGGGCAGGATCAGGTGATAGGCGACGTCGCCGAGGAAGGCGATCGAGAACTCGGGCACGGTGCCCACCGCGTACGCATGCCGCAGCGGGAAGGCCTGGAGCGTGACCCCGAAGAGGTACAGCAGCCCCATCGCGAGCCAGAAGTAGGGGAACGAGCCGATGAAGATCAGCACGGGCGGCACGACGGAGTCGAGGATGCCGCCACGGCGCCAAGCCGCCAGGATGCCGAGCACGTTGCCGATGACGACGGCGACGATCAGCGATACGAAGCCGAGCAGGAAGGTCCAGCCGATGACGCTGGAGATGACGTCGATGACGGGCGTCGGGAACCGCGAGATCGAGAAGCCCAGGTTGCCGGTGAAGACCTGCCCGAGATAGCGCAGGTACTGCTCCCACAGCGGGGCGTCGCTGAGTCCGAAGGACTCTTTCAGCGCCTCGATCTGGTCGGGACGGATCTGCCCCTGCAGACGCGCGACCATGCGCGACACCGGATCGCCCGGCATGAAGCGGGGCAGGAAGAAATTGAGGGTGATCGACACCCAGAACGCGACGAGATAGAACCCGAAGCGCCGCAGCATGTAGCCCATGATGTGTCTCCACGGTCGTCCTGCTGCGCCGCACGGGCGACGCAGCAGGACGACGCGATGCGTCAGTCGGCGACGACCGGTTCGAGGCTGGTGAGGATGAGCACGGCGGTTCGCGCACGCACGCCCCCCAGGGGTGCGTACGGGTTTTCCTCAGTCGGCCAGCCCGTGAAGCGCTGAGTGCTGGCGGCCCCGAACTCCGGTCCGGGGAACAGCGTCGCCACGGGGGCCACCTCGGCGAACAGAGCCTGAAGATCGTTCATGATCGACTGCTGCTCGGCCTCGTTCGAGCTTGCGGCGAACTGCTCGAGGAGCACGTCGGCCTCCGCGTTGCCGAACCGGTGGTAGTTGTCGAACGTCTGCTCGCCCACCGGCTTCACAGTCTCGGTCGACATCACGCCGCGGTAGAACTGGTACGGCGTGGGGGCGTTGGCGCTCCACACGATGCCCGAGTCGAAGGTGCCGTTCTCGTACGAGGCGACGACGTCACCCCAGTCTTTCGCGGCGACCGTCACGGTCACGCCCAGCTCGGCGAGGTTCTGCGAGATGACGTTGCCGACCGACACCCAGTCGCTCGAGGTCGAGCCGACCGAGAAGTCGAAGGCGAACGGCGACCCATCGGGCAGGACGCGCTTGCCATCGGCGCCGAGCGTGATGCCTGCGGCATCCAGCAGCTCACCGGCACCCTCGAGGTCGCGCTCAGTCCACGTGCACGAATCGACGACGGCCTCGTCACGCCACGCATCGTACGAACCCGACAGGCCGGTGCAGTCGGCGGGGTGCGTGTAGCCCTGCATGCCGATGTCGGTGACCTGCTCGCGGTCGACCGCCATCGACAGCGCCTTGCGCACGTTCGCGTCATCGAACGGCGCCTTGGAGGTGTTGAACTGCCAGTTGATCATCGACCCGGTCGTCGGGAACCAGTAGAACCGGTGTTCGGGGTCCTTCGCGACGTACGCCTCGTCGATGTTCGGGATGAACTGAGGAGCCCAGTCGACATCGCCGTTGGCGGCGGCGAGGTTCGCGCCGTCGTTGCCGGCGAAGGCCAGCATGCGGATGCCTTCGATCTGCTGCTTCTCGGGCTGCCAGTAGTTCGGGTTCTTGCCCAGGTCGAAGGACTGCGCCTGGAAGTTGGTGATCTCGGTGTACGGCCCGGTGCCCACGGGCTCTTCGTTGGCGAACTTGGTCGGGTCGTCGACGTCGTTCCAGATGTGCGCGGGAGCGATCACCTGCTGACCGATGTCGAGCAGCGCGGGCGAGAACGGCTCGGTGAAGTCGAACTGCACCGTGAGCGGGTCGACCGCCGTCACGGACTCGATGTAGTCGAACCCGCCGCGCACCTCGCGCTGGAGGTCGAACGAGACCACGACGTCGTCGGCGACCAGAGGCTCGCCGTCGGACCACTTCACTCCCTCGCGCAGGTGGTACGTGATGCCCATGCTGTCGGGCGCGACCTCCCATTCGGTCGCAAGCCACGGCGTGGTCGAGCCGTCGGCGGGGTTGTAGACGAGCATCGACTCGTAGATGGCCACGTGGGTCATCGGGAAGTCGGGGTTCGCGAACGGGTTGAAGTTGCGGTCGAACGTCCCCATGTCCTCACGGGGGATGGTCAACAGCTGCGAGCCGTCGAGCGAGTCGGCGGGTTCGCCTCCGCCGGCGCTGCAGCCGGAGAGGGCGAGTGCTGCTGTGGCCGCCAGGGCGGCGGCGATCAGCACCGCTTTGCGGTGAACTGTCATGATGAGGGTGTTCCTTTCTTCTTCGTTGAAGCCGAAGGGGGCTGCGCATCGGACGAGATGTCCAGTCACACCGATGCGCGTTCGAGGAGCGGGCAGTCGACCGTCACGGTTCCCGTGCCGGTCGACTGACCCGCGATCATGCCGGCGAGGAGTTCCACGCCGAGGGCGCCCATCGTCTCGAAGGGCAGTGCAACCGTCGTCAGACCCGGCCGCAGGTAACCCGCGATGAGCTCCTGGTTGTCGAATCCGATGACGGCGACATCATGGGGGATGCGCAGACCGCGTTCCTTGATCGCGTCGTACGCTCCCATCGCCATGCGGTCGTTCGCGCAGAAGATGGCGGTGGGCGGGTAGGCGAGATCGAGAAGAGCGGATGCTGCGTCATAGCCGCCGTCAGCGGTCGCGTGTCCAGAGATCTCGAGGTCGGCGTCGGCGGCGATGCCGGCTTCCTGCAGCACCTCGTGATAGCCGCTGAGCCGGCCGACGGCGGCGGGGATGTCGGGATCCAGGTTGATGAACCCGATGCGGCGGTGCCCCGCGGCCAGTAGTCGCTCCGTCGCGCGGCGACCACCGGTGCGCTCGTCGGGAACGACAGCGGGATAGCGGCCTTCGGCGTCGAAGCAGTTGACGAGAACGGTCGGCACCTCGCGCGCGACCTCGGGCAGCTCGACCGCGCGGTGCCAGGTGGCCGCGTAGATGAGCCCCTCGACCCGCTGCTCGAGCAGCCGCTCGATCGCCGCCGTCTCGACGGCGGGGTCGGACTCCGTCGACGCGATGAGCAGGTACTTCTCGTCGACGAGGGCGCGGTCCTGGGCCCCCTTGATGATCTCGACGGCGAAGGGTGCGGTGACGATCTCGGTCACGAGGCCGTACCAGTCGCTCTGCTTCTTCGCGAGCGCGCGGGCGCCCGCGTTGGGGCGGTATCCCAGCTCGGCCGCGGCGGCGAGCACACGATCACGCGTGTCTTCGGCGATGCTGACCGAGCGCCGGTCGTTGAGCACGAACGAGACGGCGGAGCGCGAGACGCCGGCGTGACGGGCGACGTCCGCCATGGTCACCGCACGCTTGGTCGTCTCTGACATGTCGTGTCCTTCGTTGGAAGCGCGAACAGTACTAACGCGCGTGAGTTTGGGGCGACACCGATGCTAACGCGAGTTAGCAGATGAGCGCAACCCCCCGTCTCTGCCCACCCAACCCCGCGTCTCCGCCCGCGCAACCCCACGTCTCTGCCCGCGCAACCCGGTCGTTGAGCGAGCGAAGCGAGTCGAAACGCCCGAGCCGACGAGCATCCGGCGGCCGCAGGATCCGTCGGTCCCCTACCGGGCGGTGCTCGCCTGCTTGTCTGCGGCGTCCGGCTCAGCGGGGGTCCGAGTGGTCCTCATGCCGCGCATCGCGCAGCGGCGACATCAGGATGACGACCCAAGAACCAGACGTGCACCGACAGCGCGAGCGGCCGGAGCGTCAGGTGCCGATAGGTGTACTGCAGGCCCTCGGCGATGTCGTGCCCGACGTGTCGCCCCGCCGGTCGCGGCTCCGGTCTCGGCTCGACCACCTTGATCCGCCACTGCAGGAACGCCGCGATGGCGTTGATGAACGCGTCGAAGGCGAACAGGATCGATGGGCCGAGGAGGTTGATCAGCGCGCCTCCGATGGCCGGCCCTGCGGTCGAAGCCACGGTCTCGCTCTGCCCCAGCCGCGCGTTCGCCATCACGAGCGAGCCTCGCGGAACGAGACGCGGCAACAGCGGCTGCGCTGCGGAATCCGCGAACAGCGCGAGGATGCTTCCTCCGCTCTTCCTCCCCTCTTGCTCCGCTCGTTGAGCGAGCGAGGAACGAGCGAGTCGAAACGCCCCGAGCCCACGAGCAACCTGGCGTCAGAGCACGAACTCCGCCATCCACGCGCACCGCGGCTCCGCCACCGTCACCGCCGGCGTCAACGGCTCCGCCACCGTCTCGATCTGCCGGGGCAGCACCGCCGGGATCAGCGGCTCGATCCGCCCCGGCTGGGCGTGCAGCGGCCCGGCGAGCGCCCACCGCTCCCCCACCTGGACCACCGCGAGCGGATGCCCGTCCGCCGTCGCTACTCCGGCCTCACTTCCCAACGAAGCGAGCAGCGCGGCGAGGCTCACCTGCACCTCCGCCTCCGACGCCTCGCGCGAACGCAGAACCGCGTGGGGTGACCGGAGGTCGGTGCGGTCCGAGCGCCGCAGCAGCGCCCGCAGGTTGGTTCGCATCGCGACGACCGCGGCCTCGGGGTCGCTGTGCTGCTCCGACAACGCGAGCGCGATCGGCCAGAGTCGAGGGTCTGCGGCGATGAGGGGACGGATGTCGCCGAGCAGACGTTTCCGCTCACCCTGAAACAGTCGCCGCACCCCGCGGGCGTGACTCAGCACCGAATGAACCTCAGGCAGGTCGCCCGACAGCCGCGCGGCCACCTCGACCGGCGTGCCGGGCCCCGTCCCCTCCGGAACGTCCGCCACGAGGTTCGCGTACCCGAAGTCCCCGTCCCGCGTGTAGAGGAACACATCGGCCGCGACCTTCCCTGCCGACCGCGGGGGCAGCACCAGGTCGATCGGCCCCTGCGCCGGCCTCGTCGTAGCGATCGCGCGACTCGTGCCCGTGTTGCTCAGCGCTGTGACCCGCGCCTGCGTGTTCGTCGTTCGATACGTCAGCTCCAGCCCGACCAGAGGCGACACATCGAAGTCCGCCCGAGACCCCACGATCTCCGCGAACCCCTCCGCCGATACGTCCACCCCGCGGGGCCGCGCGTTGATCCCATCCGGCGACGCGAACCCGGCCGCCCGCGCTCTGCGCCAGAGCGGAGGCAGGTGCTCGCGGTGGTGCTGGGGCTGCAGCATCCGTTCCAGCATCCAGAGCAGTCGACCCAACCCGCGTTCCGGGTGCGGCGAGAGGTGCCACCACGTCAGCCGCCGCGCGAGGTCGCCGGCGACGGCGGGCGCCCAGGTGGAGGCGTCCGCGTATCCGAGCGCCGCCACCCAGGCGAGGTAGCGGGGCATGTCATCCGCCGCGCGGCGCAGCTCGGCCATCGAGACGCCCGCCGGCGGGTTCTCGCGGGTGCGAGCGGGGGCGCGCAGCACGAGCTGCGCGGCCGCCATGCAGACGCGCGCGCCGAACCACTCGCCGGCGCGGGCGAGGACCCGGGGCGACCAGCCGGTCAGCAGCTGGTCGACGTAGTCGGTGTACGTGCGCTCGTTGACGGGCCGTTCGCGCAGCGACGCGACGGCGGTCGCGACCGTCTGCAGCACCAGCTCTTCGGCTTCGTCGGCGGTGGCCGGCACGGGCAGCGACGTCAACGCGACCAGCAGCGAACCTGCGGAGTCGGTGTCGATCATGAGGCGCGAGGTCAGCACGCCGATCTCCGTCGGAGCGAGCCGTCCATCGACCTCGGCCGCGAACCCGCGGCCCAGCAGTTCGTCGACCACGGCGTCGAGGTCGACGGCCTGCCGGTTCTGCGCGAACGCGAGCGTCTGCTCGAACCACGACCGCGCGGTCTCGCGGTCGATCACCGATCCGAGCAGCAGCTCCGCGAGGATGGCGTCACCGAGCTGCGTCGTGATGCGGCTGTTCGCCGCGTATCCGTCGCTGAGCTTCAGCTTCCAGGCGCCCTCTTCGGTGCGCGGCACGAGCATGAATCCGAAGCCCTCGGGCTCCTGCCCCGCCCGGCCGGCCCGCCCGAACATCTGCTGGGCCTGGCTCACCTCGAGCGGCGTCATCCCGAGTTCGAGGTCGCGGATGATCACGAACTTCGCGGGCGTGTTCACGCCTGTCGACAGCCCCGACGTGGCGACGAGCACGCGCAGCTGCCGCGATCGGAACGCCTCCAGCGCCCGATTCGCGCGGGGCGCGTCACGGAAATGGATGCCGACACCCCGGCGAAAGCACGCTTCCACGAGCGCGTCCAGCTCGACGCCGTGAAACGGCACTCCGGCCGCGCGCGCCGCGGTGCGCAGCACGGCGGCCTTGCTCCCGCAGAATACGACGGCACTGGATGCTGCGCCCCCGTCGCCCGCGGCGGTGCCGAGGTCGCTGCCGATCAGGCTCCGCAGGAGGGGCACGACCATCTCGTCCTTCGCGGACTCGTACTGCTCGCGCTTGCCCTGCGTCGGCACGTCGTACGGCACCAGCTGCGTCGTCAGCACCGTCGGCCGCCACGCGGAGCGCACGAGGTCGGCGTGGAACCACGCGGCCAGCTCGTCGGCGTTCGATACCGTCGCCGAGAGCGCGACGATCCGCGTGCGCCCCTCGGCGACGCGCAGCCGCGCGATGAGCGACTCGAGCGTGGCACCTCGGGTGGGATCACCGACGAGGTGGACCTCGTCGATGATGAGGCATCCGATCCGTCCGATGACGTCCTTCAGCGACGCCCGCCGGTACAGCGCCTCGAACTTCTCGGTGGTCGCCACCCACAGCTGCGCCTGCCGCACCGCATCGCTCGACATGTTCGTCTCGCCGGTCAACTCGATGGTGCGGATGCCGTGCGCGTTCCACCGCCGCGCGATCTCGGCGACCTCCGCGGCGAGCGCGCGGGCGGGCAGCAGCCATACCGCGGGCTTCCCGTCCGACACGATGGACCGCAGCGCCGCGACCTCGCCGATCAGCGTCTTGCCCGAGCTTGTGGGCGCGACGATCATCACATGCCCGCTCGTCGACAGCACCGCCGGCACCGCCTTCGACTGCAGCGGGTTCAGCCGGTCGAACCTGTCGAGGTACCTCTGCAGGTCGGGTGGGATGAGGGTGGATGCCGCGGTCCAGGCCTCGTCGCCGTGCACGACCGCGTTCGCATTGTCGATGAGCGAGGTGAAGCCGAGCTCGACGGCGTCGACCATCGCGGGGTCGGTGTGCAAGAACCCGGAGTTCTGGTTGCGACCGGTCTCGGACGCCGTGAAGTTCATCGAGTGCGTGATCGCGACGTCGTCGGCGAGCAGTTCCTTCTCGTGGATGTACCGCACGGGCACGATCGGCACGTCAGCGCTTCGGAGTTCGCGGATGATGGCGTCGTTCGAGGATTCGGGCCGGCAAAGCACCTTGACGTCGACGCCTCGCCGGTGGGCCGCGAGCACAGATTCGAGGAGGAGGCGCGCGACGGGCGACGCATCCCACCACGGCACCTTGACCCACACGCGAGTGCGGGCGGACGAGATGGCGTCGATGAGCGCGACGAGCAGGTCGGCACCCTCGCCGTAGTTCGACAGCCGCCGCGGCTCCCCCGCCGGCTTCACGTGCTCCCCCATGTCCGGGCCAGCGTACCCGTGCACGCGGACACCGGTTTTCGGTCGTTGAGCGAGCGAAGCGAGTCGACACGCCCCCTCCCCGCCCCAAGTGATCGGTCGTTGAGCGAGCGAAGCGAGTCGAAACGCCCCGAGCCTCCGAGCAACCGCACCCCGCAGCATCCCATCCAATTCCCCCCTCACTCCGAACAACCCTCACAGCACGGCAGATCGCCGCTGGGAAAGAGAGGTCTCTCATGGGCTCGTCACCGAACCGCATCGTCGCCACGGTCTTCGGCGCCGTCTACCTCCTCGTCGGCCTTCTCGGGTTCTTCGTCACCGGCCCCGTCATCTTCATCGCGACCGAGGGCGGGCTGCTCCTGGGCATCTTCGAGGTCAACCCGCTGCACAACGTCGCGCACCTGCTCATCGGGGCGGCGCTGCTGATCGCCGGCATCGCCGGCTCGCGCCCGGCCAAGATCGTGAACATCACGGTCGGCGCCGCGTACCTGCTGCTGGGTGTCGTCGGCTTCTTCCTCGTCGGGACGCCGGCGAACATCCTCGCGCTCAACGCGCCCGACCACTTCCTGCACCTCGCCAGCGCCATCGTGCTGCTCGGCGTAGGCCTGGCCGCCGAGCGGTCGCCGCGAGTCGCGACGGCGTGACGATGGTTCAGGCACCCACGACGGGGCGCGTCAGCCGCGCCCCGTCGTGGGTGCCCGTCGCCGCGTGGGGCTTCGGGCTCGTCGCCGTCGGGCTCGGGGCCGCGGCGATGGTCGCCGTGCAGGCCGACGCGCTCTCGCGGGTGCTTGGCGCACTGTCCGTCGCGGTCGGGCTGGGTGCGCTGGGGTGGGGCGCTACGAGTCTCTCCCTCAACCGGACGCCGACGCCGCGAGCAGCCGTCGCCGCCCTGTTCGTCGGAATGGGTGTCGCGGTGGCGCTCCTCGCGACCGCGCCGGGGCGCGCGAGCATTTTCGCGGTGGCGCTGCTGCTCGGGCTCGGAGCCACGGTTGCGTGCGGCACAATTCGGGGCACGCGGCATCCGTCCGCGCGGTCGAGCCTTTGGGGTCTGATCGGTTCAGCGGCGCTGGTCACGCTCGTCGTGGTGCCCGCGCTCGGCGTGTGTCAGGGCGCCGCGCTGCTCGACGCCGACGGGGCCGTGCTCCCCGTCGTCACCCACGACGGACATTGACGGCTCTTCGGACCGTCTGTGGGTGATGGGTTAGGCCGTCGGCGCGAGGAGCATGCGGAGCCGGTAGTTGCCGCTGCTGCGGTGCCGCGGCGAGGCGTGGTGCAGGCGCGAGGAGCTCTAGTGCGCGGCTCTCGTCGTCTCCTGTCCCGTACCCGCGCTACCGGTCAGCGAGGCGACCATGCTTCTCAGCGCGGACCGCGCCACATCTTGCTCTTGCGGCGTCATCGCCCGCAGCATCTTGGCCTCAACCGATCGGACGGCGGTGCTCGCCTCGTCCAGACGCTGCCGGCCGAGTGCGGTGAGCTCCGCAGGCAGCACCCTCCCCACTCTCGCCTCCACTGGTCTCGTGACGGATCCGTCCTGCTCGAGGGATTGCAGCAGCACGTTCATCGACTGGCGCGTCACGAACGCTCCTCGCGCAAGCTCGGAGTTCGACAAGCCCGGTCGCTGTGCCAGCAGTTCGAGGCAGGAGTAGTGGGTCACCGTCATCCCGAGGGGCCGCAGCACAGCCTCCATGGCCGAACGGAGTGCGCTGGATGCCTCTTTCAGCAGGTAGCCGAGGGATGTTTCGAGGTCGATCACATCTTGACTCATGTCAGAAGTCTGACATAGGGTAGTTGTCAGTTGTTTGACATTCAGGAGTAAAGCATGCCGGTCACCGGTCCCGATTTCGTCTCCCTGCAGGTCCGCGACCTCGATGCGTCGCAGGCGTTCTACGAGCAGTACCTCGGCCTCGTGCACTCACCGGCGGGACCGCCTCACGCCGTCGTCTTCGACACGGTTCCGATCACATTCGCCCTGCGCGATATCACGCCGGGAACCGACCTCGTGTCGGCCACTCGCCCGGGCATCGGCGCAGCGATCTGGCTCCACGCGACCGACGCGCAGTCGATCCACGACGCTCTCGCCGACGCAGGCCACACGATCGTGTCGGCGCCCATCGACGGCCCGTTCGGCCGCACGTTCACCTTCGCAGACCTTGACGGCTACCACGTCACGATCCATGACCAGGCGTAGAACATGACGAAGTCGGACCGTTCAGACCCGACTCGTTCCATCGTCGCGTCGATCGTCCCGCAGTTGAGGATCGTTGATTCCCGCCCCACCCGATGGCCGAGGAGCCACACTGACGGATGCCGCGACTGCCGCCGTGACGCGGCTCGCGCCGCGTCACATCTCGTCATGACCCGACACGCTCAGACACTCACACGCGGACCACCCACGCGGCGTCTAGCGTGGTGACATCGCGGCGATCCGGGCGGTCCCGGGCACCGGCTCATACCCGGCAGCGTTGCGGGTTCGACTCCCCTCGCCGCGTCCAATCCGGGAGGACCGCGTCCCCTTGGAAACGCTGGCATCGCGCCCCTCGGCGTCACGGCTGCCGCCGGTCTCGACACAACTTGGACACAGCTGCAGAACGACCTCGCCGCTCCCGCGCGACCGAGCGGCAGCAACTCGCTCAGCGCTCGGAACCGGACCGCCACGCGCTCCTGCCACTCGCCGGTGCAGGAAGAGGCGTGATCCCCGTGCCTCACCGGCGCCCCGCGCAAGGCACGTTTGGCGTTCCGCACCCGCGCGGACCAGCGGGCAGGGTAAACGAGCGTCTCGCTCTTCATTTGCAGAAAGCTGCGGTCTCGCAGAGCCGACCTGGCGCCGCGCGACCGGCGTCCGCGCAGTGACGGACCGCAACCGGGCGCGTTCGCGGTTAGAAGACGTGTGCCTCGCAGAAAGCGAGGTACATCTCGCGGCGGTGCAGGAGCTCGCGGTAGACAGTTGCGCGGTACCCCGAACAGTTCGGCGATCTCGGTCTGGGAGTACTCGCCTCGGTCGTAGATTTCGAAGAGGAGCTTGCGCTGGGCTTTGGAGAGCTTGGGCTGCTTTCCCTTCAGTCTCCCCTTCGCACGCGCGACGGCCATCCCTTCCTTCGTTCGCATGCTGATGAGATCTCCTTCGAACTCGGCGACCATGGCGAGCACGTTAAACATCAGCCGCCCGACGGGATCGGTGGGGTCATAGCGGCTTCCGCCGGGACTGAGCGCTACTCCCTTCGTGGTGAGCTCATCCGCGATGCCCCGCATCCCTGAGCGATCGAGCGAGCCGATCGAGTTTGGTGACGACGAGAGTGTCCCCACCGCGCACCGCGGCGAGAGCTTCCCGCAGCCCCGGTCGGGCGCGGTTCGTACCGGTCATTCCGTGATCCACATAGATGTGTGCGTCTCGAACACCCACCCGCAGGAGAGCGTCTCGCTGGGCAGTGAGGTCTTGATCGGTGGTCGAGACCCTGGAGTAGCCAATCTGTATTCCACCCATGTCCCCAGCGTCCTCCGGCGCAATCGGCCACCTTCAGTGCAGGTGCCCTTGTGCTCCGCCGTGGACCGACCGACGTGCGCTGAACGACCGGCAGTCGCGCCGACGCATTCGCTCCCGTTCGCCCGCGTATGCTCGGCCGCATGACCGACAACGCGTTCAAACCTGGAGACGACGTCTTCACCCAGGGCGCACGCGGCACTGTGATCGACGTCCGGGCAACTCCGTCCGGCAAGTGGGTCTTCGGTGTCGAGGACGCCAACGGGACGGTCGACTACTACACCGCTAGGGCTCTCCGGTCGGCGTCGAGCTAGCGTCGGCCTCAGACCTCCGTCGAAGGAGGATGCCTCGCAGGACAGGGCTTGAGGCTAGCGCGGATGGAATCGAGTCATCCACACAAAGAAGAAGCCCCGACTGTTACCACACAGCCGGGGCGAGACGAATGAGAAGTTCGCCTATCCTGCCCAGAGTACCGCGCGCACCTGGGAGGTGACTGGCGCCGACACCGATCAATTGGGTCTGAACGCTCTATCCAGCCGACCGACAAGGGACCCTCCACCGAACGAGGAGGCTACGGGTTCAAGTCCCGCTACTCGGCCGCCGTCGGCGCGGTCGAGGATCCTCACTCGGCCAGGTAGCCCGTGCGCGGGTCGATCTCAGACAGGAACGCGCGGATCTCGGAGCGGATCTGCTCGTCTGTGAAGGCTGTGGCGCTCGATCCTCCTATCGAGAATCCGTAGCTCGCGTTCGGGCCGCTAACCCAGGTGTGGTGGATTGAGTTGTCATCTCTCACAACGTCGAACTCCTCACCGTCGACGACGAATCGCACTGGTTCGGTCACGACGCCATGATCTCACTCCGTCGCACCTCGCCCGCTGACGGACCCCCGTACAATCCCGCCGAGCTTCCGTCACAGCCGCCACCCGCCCTCAGCTGACAACGTGCATGTCGACTGGCTCGAGCAAGTTCGCAAACGACGCGCGCTTCCGACCTGGCCGCTTTGTCTGGCGAACGCACGCCAAAGGAGATGGCGCGCAGGCGAGTTCCATATAGTCTGTCGCAAACCAACAGGAGGATCGGGTGGATGCCTTTCCGCTGCTAATCATCATCGGGCTCGTGTTGTTCATCGGCGCGGCGCTCTTCGTCGACCGATGGAGGAAGAGCGACAAGATCACCGCCGAGAAGCGGCGCATCATCAACCTTTGGTTCTCGGCGCTCTTGACCATTGGGATCACCGCACTCATTCTCATCACGATTTGGATAGTCATTTCGGTGACCGTGGCTCGATAAGCCGCATGACACAAGCGGGTTGGTGGTCATGCGGCCGCACCGTCTGGGCGCGTCAGCGAATCTACGGTTGCGAACTATCTGGCCCCCGACCTGCACCCGTTCCCCGCCGCCCGGACAGCGACCGCCTGGCGCGCGGGGTCCTGGGCGTAAGCGGCTCCGCGTTTCGGCACCGGGGACATGCTCGACGAAGGACCCCCGTCCGCACCTTGGCCGACCTCCCACCCCTCAGGCACGACCGGACCATAATGAAGCGTGAGCCGAAGGATTGTGGGGCCTGACCCCGAGCCCGACGCGGGGCTAGACCCGCTTCGGATGGGCCTTGCCCGGGTGTACTCCGACACGGCTTTCGTCGGTTATCTATCGACCCGAGTTGACGTGCGGCGGACGGAGGTTCGCCGGCTTGGTCGGCGGGCGCTCTTGGTTGACCCGCATGAGTTCGTCGAGTGGTTTTTCGAGATGACGGCCGACTGGCCGAGACGACATCCTGACGGCTGGGATGACGGCTGGGAGCACCAGGATGAGGTCAGAACCGAACTGTTGGCAGGTCAATTCGTCTACCCCGATGGCCCGCCACTGACAGTGGAATGGGTTGATGGAACCGAAGCCACGGTGTGGCGGGAACACTACGCGTTCGCAGACCGCCACGAGGAGACAGCTGGGAAGTAGGCGCGATCCACCGGGCCAACGGTGACCTCATGAACGCGCATGCGGCGGCCGTTGAGGCCGTATGCGCGTGCATGGTCCGGCACGCATCACCGCTCTGCACAGGACCGGTTTTGCGTGCCGCGGGATGGGTGGGCGGCGGCATCTATGCTCGGCTCATGATTCAGTCCGGCCGAGCGTCGTTGGTTGTGCTTCCACCGACACGGAGCCCGCTGCCATATCGGAGACGCTTGCACTCTCGCCGACCAGGGTCGAACACAAAGGCACCGTGGGCCGATCCGGTCGCATCCGCGCGAACCACGTCTGGTCGCTCGATGTCGACTCTCTCGACAACACCGGCGACGACCAAACCGGTACGCGAGCCCTCCGAGCGCTTCTCATGCGCAGCGGTCCGGCATTTGGGCGGGTCACGGACTTGCCGAAGGACTGCGATGCCCGGATTTGGTGGTCGATGGATTCAGACTCGACCCAGGGCGGGTTCGTTCTCCCAGTGGACCTGGCCGGCAGGATCTCGGCGCTCGGTGTCGACCTCTACGCAACGGTCTACCTGGATGAAGATGACGAGTAACCGCGACGAGGTAGACGCCGCGCGTTGGCCGACTGGCGTACGGACGTCGATCAAGCTTGTCGTAGCAGTGCTGCTGCCCTCGCTCGGATGGCCGCTGCGGCGAGTAGCCCGGCCGCGGGCAACGTGTTGATGCTCAGCCCCGGTTGCAGGAGGCTCGCGAGGACGAGGCCGACCGCGGCGGCCGTTGACAGGATCACGGCCAGGCGGCCGCGGAGGAACAGGGCAACAATGGCGATCGTGAGGCTGACTCCGCTGGCAACGGCAGCCGGTCCGGCCGCGTACAGCCAGTACTGCTCGCCTGGCATCGGGGCGAACACGTCGTCGACGAGCTCGCTGGACCCGTATCGGGTGAGGCTGAGGATCCACACCGCCGAGGCGGCCGCGAGAAGCACGAGAAGTACACGTGCCGCTCGATCGTGGCGGACCAGCCCGGCGGTCAAGGATCCGAGAAGGACCGCGAGAAGCCACATGGCGCCGAGCGCGACCGCGACGCCGAGATAGCCCACCCCGTCGATGCACGTCCAGGTATCGGCGCCCTCCGAGCCGGGCTGCCCCATGCTGCACCTGATGTGCAGTTGCTCGCGAACGAGCCAGAGCGCACTGGAACCGAGGAAGAGCGCAAGCACTCCGCTGCAGAGGATCACCGCAACAGCGGGACTGCCGGCGCCCTTGCGCGCCCCACCGGGGTGCGTAGCGGCAGTCGGCGAACTCGTGACATCCATACCTGAGCGACGCTAGCAACAACCTGCCCGGCCAAGGCGCGTAATCGGACAAGCGTGTGCATGGCCCGAGCGGAGTGAGCCTTCCGCCAGTCGATGGCGAGAACGCCGCATCGCCGCCGCATGCACCTCAGCGGTCCCGTACTCGTTCGTCGCGCTGCCGGCGAAGCTCGTCCGCACGGAAGTGGACCGGCATGCGGTCGAGTGAGTAACGGGTTCAAATTCCGTTCCTCACCCTCGAATCAGCACGGTGGACGACCGGGAGGCGAAGGTCGGATCCGCACGGTGCGGCGCTCATCCGCCGGTGAAGCCCTCGGCCGCGAGCTCCGCTCCTGCGGCAGAGCAAGCATCCGCGAGCGACGCACCGTTGTACAACTCTGGGGTGCCGAGAGTCGTAGATCCCATGGCGCCTTGAGGAAGCGGTGGAGCCGCCTCCTTCAGCGCGGCGATCGCATCGCTGACAGCCCCTTTGCCACTTGTAGGGACGCGATCGAGAACCCGTGTTGCAAGCCGCAGCCATCCGTCGTACTCCTGCTGCGTCATCCGCTCCTCGGTGAGGCCGACCATCGCATTGTGCAGGATGGTGAGAACGTCTCCGAAGGCTGCGCACGATTCCGCATCCGTGACCATGTGCTCCGCGGCCGACGGTGTTGCGATGGCTGTCGACGCGGTGTCGGGCGCGGTGTCTGTTGGCGTTAGAGCGGCACAGCCGGCGGCGCTGGCGATCATCGCGACGACCCCAGCCGCCAAAGCACAGCGCAGCGAAAGGGTCGTGCGCCGGTGGGTTGTGACCACACTCTGGCCAGGTGTTCTCATCCGAGGGACTCGCTTTCCGATGGCTCGAGGCGATCTTTCGCGCAACGGCGCGGCGGGGGATCTCAGCGTATTGGCTTAGCCCGGCGCAGAGCGAAGCCCGGGTCTCGTGTCGGCGTTCAATTGGTGCTGAGCCGCGGACGCGGGGGCAGGGGGTGCCTCAACGAGCACCGGAGGCTTGAACGCGGGCGGGTTTGCGGTGAGGACCGGAGCCGACGTGCTCGCGCCCGCGTGGGCCCGCGGGCACGAGGACGAGCAACCACCACATGCTTGACCGCCCGTCGGAGGATCATGTGCCGCAAACACGCCGGCGGTGCCGCTTCTGTGAGCCGAGCGGTTAAGGACCGTTAATCGCGCCTCGCGACGGACCGCGGGTGGAGTTGATATCGTGCGGCCATGCGATCGTCGGCGAAGGTGCTTCTGCTGTTGTCCACGGCTTGGCTCCTGACGGCATGTGCACCGACGGTGGTCCCAGAGTTTGAGGCGCAGCAGAGCGACCGCGACATTCTTGCTGAGACATCGTCGGAGCCGGACATCGACGCCAAGACCACCCGGTTCGTAGGCGAGGTTGAGGGCATAGAGCTCTACATTGCCCGAGGGAGCAACGACACCCTCTGTGTGATCCAGGTCCATGACGAGGAATGGCTGCAGATGGGTTGCGGCGCCGGCGCAGGAGTGGGTATCGAGCTCGAGAGCGGCACCCGCATCGAAGCTGGGACCTTCAAGTTCCCCGAGCAGCAAGTCGGCGACGGAGTGCGCGAGCAGCTCAGCGAGAGCGTCACCGTGATTACCTATCCATAGGGGATCAACGAATCGCGTGGTCCCCCGGTCTCGTGACCTGAGGCATCGATAGGGTTCACGGATGGCGAAGAGCGCACGGACGTGGCCCCTCTAGCGACGCTGGTAGCGCTTCAATCCCCGTATGACCGCATACCCTTTGCGAGTGGCGATCAATGACGGTGACCGGCGCCAGACCCGACTGATCCTCCGCTGGGTGGGTTGTGGAGGCTGTGCTCTGCTCGCCCTGTCGTTCCTTGGTTTGGCCATCTCGGTTGGGGTCGCGCTCGGCATGCCCTTGTTCCGCGTTGGCGGCTAACTGCACGGTGGCCGACCGGCTACCGCACGTCATCATCGACGGCTCAGCCCTTGTCACTTTGGGTCGCCGGCAACACCCGAGATCCGTACTGCGGGCGATGTTATCCACAGGAGAGCATCGCGGGAGGCAGCTATCGCTACTCTCCCTGCATGGGGACTTGGAGTGGTGAACCGTTCGGCAACGATGTGGCTGCCGACTTCGCGTGGGAGCTCGATGAACAGAAGCGTTGGAATGTCGTGAGGGATGCGCTCCGTGAGGCGCTGCGGAGTAAGGAATTACTCGACGCCGACACCGCGTGCATCGCAATTGCGGCCGCCGAGGTCGTTGCCCACGGCCTCGGCCGCCCTACGCAGACCGACGCCTACACCGAGAGCGTTGAAGCGTTTGTCGGCCGGGCCCGCAAACCTTCGGGGCGACTAACGAAGGCTGCTTTGCGGGCTGTCGCCATCGCAAGTTCGCCGGAGGGAGAACTTGCTGAGCTTTGGGCCGAGGGTGACGCGCAGGAGTGGCACGACGCGAACTCGCGCCTCGTATCCGCGCTCACACGGATGTAGTCGCGGACTCGGAAAGCGATCCGATTCGCACGAAACCCACTCACCGCGACAGATCTCGGGCTCGGCGCCGATCTCTGCGCCGTGATGGACCGACAACCGCGCAGCTATCTTCTCGACGAGCACCAGCGCGGTGTTAGCGTTTGGTCGGAGCGAGGAGGGGCTGAATGCAGGGTCGGGTACAAGTGCCTTGGGGCGCCGTCTACTTGGTGCTGTTCCTCGGATTTGGCCTCGTCGCGACTCCGAGCATCTTCGCGTGGAACGTCATCCAAGCCGGCGGCGACTTGTCCGCGCAGGTCTGGTACGGGTCAAAGTGGGGATGGCAATCCCTCGCCGACGTCCTACCCGCCCTGGTCCTCCTGATGCCAATCATTCTCGTCGCGGAGATTCTTGCGGTCCGCCACCTGACATCGTTGGTGCGCCGAAGCGCACGGGAGCGGGAGCAATCAACTCGAGAGTCGGCAGACCCGGACGCCTGACCAGTTGCGAGATCGAGGACGGCGCCTCGCGTAGCCCAACCTCGTGCCTTCCGGGATCGCGGTCGCTGAGCCGGCTCGCATGCGACGGTTGCCATTGCGCCCGCCGAGCGACCCGCAACCGACACCAACGATCGGATGAGAGCGGCAAAAGCTCGGCCGCTTCACTGTCGGAGGTTAGCGCTAGCGTCGATTCGTGATCGAGATTGCCCGAACCCGCCGCACATCAAGTGCCTCGGCCGCGCTGTTCTTCGAGCGCTGGTGCGCTATCGAAACACACCCCGAGTGGGCGCCGAGCATGGAGTACTTCAAGCTGTCAGAGCCCTTCGGCGTGGGCGCCCGCGGAGTCCTGAAAGCGGTCGGCGGTCAAGAGTCACCGTTCCGCGTCACGACGGTGGGGCCGGGCTTCGTCTATGCCGACACCACCGAACTCGATGGGGCGGAGTTGACCGTGCACCACGAGGCCGTCGAAGGGCTCGACGGCACCGAGGTCACACTGTCTGCATGGCTCGATGGGCCAGGCGAAGCGCAGCTGGCACGGGGAATGTCTGACGGGGTTCAGCACAGCCTGGAGCGCGACCTGGCCGCGCTCGCAGCGCTGCTCGAGGGCTAGCATCAGTCGGCGAGCCAGGCGACGGTGCCCGCGGACGCGGAGACACGATCGAACAAGCGCTGCTGGTTCCTGAGCGCTCAGGAGACCGTCTCACGTTGCCCGTCCGCGGACCCACGTCAGGGCATTGCCTGAGAGCTAGCAACTGTGGTCGGCTGGGTGGATGCGGCGTGACCCGAGCGCTCCCGATACGTCTGACCGACCGCCGGCATGGTGGGGGCCAACGAATGACGAGCTGCCGGCTGTGCTGGCCGTCTCGGAGGTCATCGTCTCCACTGCGACCTTTGCGGTCGCACTCGTGGGGGCACACGCCTACTCCACGGGGCTGGAGGTGCAGTTGCAACTGCATGCGAGACGGCAGGACGAGGATGACGCCGGCTGGGAGCGAGTACGGGAGATCTTCTTCGGACGGCCGGGTACGCCCGAAGGTCCTGGCGGGAACCGGGCGCTGACATACGCAGTCGCGCTTGATGGTGGGCGAGAGGTTGTGGCGTTCTCGCCCTTTCACCATCCCCGCGCCTGGGGTGAGATGCCGGACGGGCTCTCGGTGATGTCGACGCGTCCCGGGGGCGGCGGTGGCCCGTCGTCGATGGCATCCAGTCCCGGGCTCTGGTTGTGGGGCTTGCCCGCTGCGCACAGGCTCGAGCTCATCGTCCGCTGGCCGGCGGCAGCAATTGCCGAGGCGCGAGCTGAAATCGATGTGAACGAGGTGGCTGGCAACGTAATGGCACGGCATCTCAGGATCATCGAGACGCTCGGCGCCTCGGCGTTCTAGTGACCATTCTTGGAGCGCCGTCGACACGGGTGAAACGGCCCTGGAGTTCGGCGCCGCAGTGTCCCTGTGCACGGTGTTTTCGTTTATGGGACACACCGTTGGTTGGATGCGTCTAGCCCCACTATGCTCACGTCTGACGCGCTGCATGGAAGCGCGTCAGGGTCGTCATCTGGGGGTTCCGACCTGTCGCGTCCGCTCGCCCTGCAGCGCTGTGTCGGCACCTCCCGGTATTGCTTGTACGCCCAGCTACACCTGCCGCCCTGGCACGATCACCGAGAGAAACACATGACCGACGCAACACAGCCCCCTCTCCTTCCACAGCAGGCTGCACCGCAGCAGCCCGCGTACGCGACTCCCCCGCACCAGCCCGGCTACCCCAACGCACCCCAGCCCTGGCCCGCCCCAGAGCAGCAGAAGCCGCAGCGCAACATCCTGGGCCTGGTCGGCCTGGGCATCGCCGCAGTGGGCTTCATCTTCGCCTGCATCCCCGGTGCGCTCATCGTCGGATGGGTCCTGCTGCCCATCGGCTTCCTGCTCGGGCTCATCTCCGTCTTCTTCAAGGGCAGGGCGAAGTGGCCCGGCCTGACCGCGATCATCGTCGCGGTCGTCGGCACCATCGTGGGAATCATCGTGTTCTTCTCGGTGGTCGCCGCGGCGTTCAACGACAGCTTCGCCCGGACCGACACTGAGATCAGCACCGGCGACGACACGTCCATCGTCGAGGAAGGTTCGGCTGAGGAGCCTGCGGAGGAGCCCGCCGCCGAGGTTGGCACCCGCGAGAACCCGGCGCCGCTGGGCTCGACTATCGAGGGTGGCGAGTGGACGGTCGTCATCAACTCGGTCACCCTCGGTGCGCATGACCAGATCCTCGCTGAGAACTCGTTCAACGAGGCGCCGGACGCCGGCACGGAGTACATCCTCGTGAACTACACGGCGACCTACACGGGCACCGATTCGGAGGGCCAGATTCCTGCGTCCGTCGGCGTGGAGTACGTCACCGCAGACGGCGTCACTGTCAACGCCCTCGACAAGATCGTCGTGGCGCCCGGGGCGATCGACAGCCTGAGCACGCTGTACAGCGGCGCGTCGGCGACCGGCAACGTGGCCATCCAGGTGCCGACCCCAGCTGACGGCGTCATCGCTGTCCGTCCCGGCGTGATCGCCGACAAGGTCTTCGTCGCCATCCGATAATCGAGACGAACATCACGGGGGTCGGGAGGAAATCCTGACCCTCGTGTCGCTCGACCACCGCCCCGTCGACGATGTCCACCCGCACCGGAGGCTACAGTCCAGCTCGATCCCCAGGCATCCTCGAAGGCGCACACCACCACCCCTTACCGCGCGAGGCACGCATGGGGATCCCGAGCGGGTAGCTGCGCAACTGGGTCGACGCCCATCAGTCAGCTCGCTGTCGCGCGTAGGGGATCCGCTGTTCGCCCCCGGGTCGTGCGCCGTCGAGTCCCAGCGGCCCCGTGACTCCAGAGGCAGGAGTCCCCGATCCCAGCGCGAACCGAGGACTCCTCCATCGATAGAGGTGAGGCGACGTCCCGTTCTTCCGCGGATTCCAACTTGGCATCTTCGACTGCGCGGTCGGGTTGCTCTTGGTGGGCTCTCTTGACTGTCAGTGCCGTCGCCTTGTCGCAACACGGTGAGGTTCTCGCCCCTCAGGCAACGGCCGGGCATCCGCCTTCCCGAACCGCCGTATACGGGGCCGCCGCCGGGCACCTACCGTGGGAGACCAACCCACAGTAGGTTCGGCGGTGAGATCGCCTTTCGCGTGCGAGCCCGCCTCCGAACACGGGGGGGTGATCCACGCGAGCCCAAAGGCGTTCTGAAGTCGCATCCGTGGTCATTCGCGGCATGCCGGGGAGTACGGCCGAGCCCCGAGGAGCTCTCCCCACTCCTGCTCGGTCAGCACTCGTCCCGCGACCTGACACGCGCGTTCCTCCCATTCCGCGGGGTTGGCGACGGTGACCTGCGTGGTCCCGTCTGACTTCTCGAGTGCAACGGTTCGTTCATCGAGCTCGACGGATGCGTTCGGCCGGTCGAACTGTTCGGTGCGGAAACTAGCCGACCAGTCGCCGAGATCCCACGTGATGATCGCGCCGTCTGCACCGGCTGTGACCAGCTCGCCGTTGGTCCGGAACTCGACTGCGATCACCGCGCCGTCATGGTCGCGGAGCATCTCGGCGATGACGCCCGTGCCGGTGCTCGCGACCACGACGACGTTGTCGGCGGCGATGGCGAGTTGATGGCTGTCGGGGCTGAAGTCGGCCACTGAGGGAAAGAATGAGAGCGGGACGGTGGTGGGTGGTGCTACCCCGGAGGGGTCGACGATGCGCACCGCCAACGAGCCATCTCTCACGGCGATCCGATGGCCGTCCGGACTGACCGCGAGTATCCCGTTTCCGGGGATGCGACGCAGCTCCTCGCCTGACGCCGTGTCGATCACGATGGTCGGGCCGAATCCGCTGGCGTACAGTCGCGAGCCGTCCGGCGAGAACTTCACCGCTCCGGCCTCCAAGCCGCGCTGTGGATCGAATCCGCTGACATTCAGATCCAGGAGCACGGGATCTCCCCCGCCGGCTCGCCAGATGGCGACGCGCCCGGGCGACTGGAGTCCCGTGGACGCGGCAAGGGCTGCGAAGAGGGAGCCGTCCGCCGAGTACTCGACGTCTGCCGCCGTCCTACCGAGGCCCTTGTAGGTCGTCACGCCCGAGCGGCCCGCGTCGCCGACGGAAAGGGTTGCTATCCGGCGGAAGTCGCAGCGGACCTCGGTGCAGGTGTCGGATGTCTCGCTGAACGCGACGGACCCAGTGATGGGGTCTATCGCCGACGTTCCCACTGTTTTGAAGAACGGCGAGTATTCAGTGAGCTGCGATCGGTCGTCGAGATCGAACAGGCGCACATCGTGGTCGCTGTCGATCACCGATGCCCGAGCCCCGTCCTCCGCGAGCGACATACTCAATGGGACCACTCCGTCCTCCGGCATCCGGATGATGCTCGTCAGTCGGGGTGCTCGTGAGATGACGCGTACCAGGTTGACGCGTGCCTCGGAATCGTCCCAGAGCCCGATCGCTTCGACGGCGAGCAGCAGCGCGCGGTCGAAGTCCGGTTCCTCGAGCGCGAGTGCGGCGACGCGCCGTGCCTCGGCGACCGTGTCACGCTCCGCTGCGAGGTTCGCCTGGACTCCCGCGATGAGGCTCGCCGTAACCGTGGCGATCGCGAGAACCGCTGCGCCGGCGGATACCCAGGATAGTCGCCGCACCATTCGGCGCTCTTTGCGCAGCTGATTCTGCGCGGCCGCGAGTGCCGCGGTCTCATTCGCCGAGGAGGCATCGAGGAACTCTTGTTCGACTGCGGTGAGTGCGGGATCGACCGCCTCCCTCCAGTGTTGGGCCGTCGTCAGTCGGCCGCCGCGATAGAGCTCGCTCGCGGGGCGTGCCATGGATTCCCAGGCGCCAGCTGCGGCACCGAGGTGTCTCATGATTCGCTGGCCTTCGACGTCATCGGCGAGCCAGTCCTTGAGCCGGGGCCACTCCCGGGCGAGCGCTTCGTGCGAGAGCTGCACGGAATCCTGATCGGTGGTGAGCAGCCGCGCGTCGACCAGCTGATCGATGATCCGCGCATGGGCGTCGTCGATCGCGATCCGGGTACGCTCCACCCGGCGAGCGACGACCGCGCCGTCCGTGGAGGCCTCGACCAGACGGAGGAGGATGTCGCGCAACAGCCGCTCGCCGTCCGGCGAGAGCGCGGCGAACACCTCCTCTGCGGTCTTCGCGACGGCACCGTCGATCTCGCCGGATGCCCGGTACGCCTCGACGGTCATGACGCGGCCCTCACGACGTGACCACACTTGACGCAGGGCGTGGGAGAGCAGCGGCAGTGTTCGCCCGTCGGCGTCGCGGAGGAGGATCTCCACCAGGCCCGGCTCCAGGATGAGCCCGGCCTGCTCTGCGGGCTCTTCGATCACGGTCCGCAGTCCGTCGGGGCTCAGCGTGGTGAGCATCAGCATGTGAGACTGGATGATCTGTGCGAATCCTTGGTGCTCGGCCAGGTCTCCGAGCCGGTCCGCACGGATCGCGACGACGAGCATGCCGCGGAACACCATCTGCGACAGCGCGTCGAAGAACTCACGGATCTCGGCGGGGTCATCCGCGGCGAATGCCTGTTCGCACTGATCCACGATGAGCAGCGACCCTCCGACCGGGAGATCGAGGTCGCGCAGAGCGTCGATCGGATGCTCGCCCGGAGTCACGATCGCGGCCGGGACTCCGCGCGTATTGAACTGCGCACCGATCCCGGCCCTGACGAACGAGGACTTGCCGACCCCCGATGAGCCGGCGACGAGTAGCACGCCGTGCTGCTCGAGCACCCGCACTGCGCCGGCGAGTTCCTGCTCGCGACCGAAGTACCGTTCTGCGTCGCCCACCCCCGCGGGGGGCAGTCCGAAGTAGGGACAGTCGGGGCTCGCGGCTCGGAACACCTGGTCGGACAGCAGCGAGGGATCTTGGCGGAGGATGGCCTGCTCCAGCGCCGCGAGCTCGGCACACGGGTCGAGGCCGAGTTCCGCTGCAAGCAGCCCCCGGGCGCGGCGCACCGTGTCGAGCGCGTCCGCTTGCCGACCCTGACGATACTGCGCCACGCCAAGGATCACCCAACGGCGCTCGCGCAGCGGTGCCTCGGCGACACGGGCGCGCGCCAGCGCGGCGACGTCTTGAACCTCGCCCGCCTGAAGCCGTGCGTCTAGGAGCAGCTCCTCGACGCCGAGAAGCATCTCGGCCAGGCGACCCGCCGCGATCTGGGCCGGTTCCCAGTCGGGGAGCTCGACGAAGGGCTCGCCACGCCACAGCGCGAGCGCCTCCGAGAACGTGTGCGCGGCGCGTTCGGGCTCACCCAGCTCCAACTGCTGCGTACCCCGCTCGACGAGTCGCTCGAACCGCTCGGCGTCGACCTCGACGTGCTCTGGGACGAGTCGGTAGCCGTGCGGAGTGGTCTCGATCTGGGCCGGTGCGATAAGCCGCCGCAATCGCATGATGCACCCCGGGACGATATGCGTCCAGGAAGCCGGCGGATCGTCACCCCACAGCGCCGCTGCGAGGGATGCTGCGGACAATGGCCCACCCCGGCGAACCGTGAGCGCAGCCATCACCGCACGATCGCGCGGAGCCAGTGGGACCCGGCCGTCGTCGAGCGTCAGCGTTCCAAGAACGCGCACCTCCATGGGGCCACTGTGCGCCCGGCTCCGACATCCGTCAAGACGGCTGATACCGGGCCGATACACACCCGATGATCGCCGTTATCCTGCTGATACACACGAGTCCTTGACTGATCGAGCAGCCATCGCGCTGCAGGGATCGAACGAAAGGACGTGGACATGTGGACTTCAAGCCGGCGCTTCCGCGCCGCTCACGCGACACGCTCGCGGCGGGTGGGTATTGCCGTCGCAGTGGTGGCGTGCCTCGGCCTCACTGCGTGCACTGCAGTCGATGCGCCGTCCCCCGCATCCACCGCGGAGGCCGACACGGTCACACCGTACCCCCCGCCGGAGACCGGCGTCATGGACGCTGGCACGTACCTCGTGACCGGCTACACGGTGCCCTTCGAGATCACGGTCCCCGACGGCTGGACGACCTACGACGGCGCGGGCGTGGGCAAGGACGATCCGGATCTCCCGGATTCATGGAATGCCACAGTGATTTTCTACCCTGCGCAGTATGTGCCGGCGGACGCATGCGCCTGGCGGGGCAAGCTCGTCCAGATTGACCCGACGGCTGAGGCGTTCGTCGATGCGATGACGGCGCAAGCGTCGGCGGTGAGCACCCCTCCCGTCAAGGTCGTGGTGGGCGATTACTCCGGTGTCGAGTTCGATTACGCCGTCGAGAGCGACGTCGACTTCACCGACTGCGACGGCGGCAGGTTCTGCGTCTACTCGGAGTCGGCGCAGGACTGCAATGGTCGCGTCTACTCGAGGGAAGGCGAGCGTGAAACTTACCTCGTGGTCGACCTGAACGGCGAGCGCGCCGTGATCGCGTTGGGTCAATCCGACGAATCGATGGATCCGGCGCTGATCGAAGAGGCACGCGCCGTCTTCGACTCGATCGAGTTCGTCCGACCCGACGAGTGACGGTGGACCCGTTGTGGGCGTCAGCGGCGTGAGCGGGACGAGTGGCGGTAACGGGTACACGGGGCGCTGACGATATGGATCGGTTGCGTGCGGCGCGGCCTTGCTCGTTCTCCATCGACGCGAACGCGCGTGTGCTGTGGGCGGCGAAGCCCGCGGCATCATGGGTATCCACGAATAGATCTTCGAGACAACAGCGACCAGGACGATCGTGTCCACGACCGAATCATTCGCCGGCTCACCGGTCGACGGACCTCGCGACGTGCTCCAATCTCAGCTCGACTTGTCACTCACCTCGTGGCTCGAAAAGCTCAAGACCGCGGGCGAAGCGAACGAGGCGCACGCGGTCGACCATCCTCTTCTTTACCTGTTCGCGATGAGCGTCCCCAACGGAGGCTAAGGAGACCCTGTCGTCGCGCCGAGCATGACGTGTTCCATACGGTCCCCGGTGGCGAGGGAGGCTGTCCATCGCTTGCCCGCAGGTCGGCTTGCCTGTCGCCCTCCGCGGCCCAGCGAGCGCACGCACGCGCGCCTCTTTCGCGCAGTGCCCGGATATGGATCGCGTGCGAATACGGTGGTCCCGGGCTTATTGGCGAGAGGCTTCCGGGGAACCGACCTCAGTGCTGACTATCCGCGGAGGAGCGATGAGTAGGCGTTGACCGCGAGCGTGGCGGCGACTGCCACGGAGCCGGCCATTATGGTCATCACCCACAGCGCACGCGCACGACGCGCGCTATCGACCTCGTGGCGAAGCGCGGCAAACGCTTGAATGTCGACCTCTGGCGCCTGGACAGAGGGTGCAGCCCAGTGATCCCGCTGTCCCAACGCGATGGTGAGGCGCTCCCGCACGTCCGCATCGAGTGTGGTGGGGCAGCGATTGAGCCAGCGGACCAATTCAGTGTCACGGAGTACCGCCACGTCTGCGGGTCGCTCCCGAATTGTGATGCTGCGGATCCCGACCAGAACGATTACGGGTCGAGTGTCGATCGGCAGTCCCGTGATCGCCGTGAGTGCTCGTGTGACGCGCTGCGCCTCGAACCGGGAGTTGCGGAGGTGGTCGGTCTTCTGGCCGCTGACGAGCAGTCGCTTGCTGCCGACCCAGATGCGGGCATCCTCGTGGAACTTCGTGTCGATCGTGAAGACGCCCGCTGTGCCGATGACGACGTGATCGATATCGCTTCCACGCTCTCCGATCGGGACGGAGTGCAGGACGGTCCACCCGGCCCCGAGCTTGGCCAACTGTTGCGCGACTTGCAGTTCGCCGAGTGCACCGAGGTACCAGGGGCGCGAGTCGTCCGAGAGCGGCGATCGACCGAACAGACGCGAGACACCTGATCGCGTGGGAACGCTGGACTGGGTCTGTAGGCAGGCGGCGATCACCGCAGCGGCAGGAGTGCTTCCGAACTGTTCCGTCGGGTCTCTCGTCGTCATCGGCGCCGACGCCGCCGGGCTGGGGTGAGCTGGAGCCAGACTGCCCCCACGACGATTCCCGCGAACAGAAGAGCTATCCACGGGTTCGCCGTGAGCGCTGCCCACAGCATGCCGAATCCCGTGGCGAAGCCGTCCCCAACGACTTCCCGAAAGTCGATCATGCGGTCAGCCTAGGGTGGGTGACGACGCCGCACCTGGATACACGCGACCGGCAACGTCCCCCGATCGCGCAATGTCCGTAAACGGATCGCAGTCGCGTGGAGTTCTCTCAGCTCCAGGTGCGCGCCGTCCGCATCGAGTCCGGAGTCGTGAGGCGACGTCGGCGTGTCCGGTGCGCGGGACAAGTCACGGGTTGAACTGAGCAAAGAGTCAATCGTTCACATGCCGAATTGCTTGGAGGGTGTCGTCTGGGACCAATATGGTGGGCGCAGGCGGAGCCCGTGTCTGGTTGCGTCGCACGGCATCCCCAGTGTCGGTCCCTCCCCAGTGGACGCGTGACGCGTCGGGCGATGCTTAGGTCCCTCGGACGTCTCAGCCACAATCTGTTACGTCCGAGGGACCGCCCTGCGCTAGCGGCGAAGTTAGCGGTCCCCTGCCCCAGAACTCCCCAGCTCAGCGTGTGGTCGAGTGAGTCGCCAGGACTCCGACACATCACGCTTCCACTCACCCTAAGTGTCCCCCTTTCGGGGGACAAGGCATCGACGGCATCGGGGCGAGTCTGCGGGAGACTTTCTCGGCATCGAGGGGTTCGCGGATCGCGACCATGGCAAGCCCGCGAAGTGGGCGTGGCCCGGGAACGTCCCGTGAGCGCGCCGGCGATCCCTCCGGATCGCCGCGAGTCAGGCCGATGCCTTCGATCTGCTCGAGCTCGCGACGGAGCGGATGCGCGACGGACGTCCCTATCGTGCCGATGCCCGCATACGGATCGCGTGTCGACGACATGGAACCCGCACAGCTCAAGCACCTCGCGCGACTTTGGGTTCGCGGATGAGTTAGCGCCGGAGGAGAGCCGCCGCGGGAGTGGCACGAGCGTCTGTAAGAAATCCGACCGTGGATCTTCTCACAGGGCGGACACTCGCCGCGATCTGGGAGTCGATCGGGTAATCGACGCCCTTCCCGCGACATCGGAGCCCTTGCCGCCTGACTCAGCGATGTCGGCCGTCTGGAGGCGCGACGAGGGATCGCACACATATCACCATGTCAAGAACAGGCCATCTTTCACTCTCACGTTCACGTAGGTTCGGGGCATCAGCTCTGTAGCGTCAATGCATGCAGGCGCTGATGACCGATGGACGAGCCGCGTCCTCGCGTCGCTCGGCGTACTTCGTCTCCGACAGCACGGGCATCACGGCCGAAACCTTGGGCAACGCCCTGCTGGCGAACTTCCCGGGCTTCGCCTTCGTCCGGCACACCGTCCCGTTCGTCGACACTCCGGACGGCGCGGCGAACGTGGTGCGCGACATCGCGCGCGACGCCGACGCGGGTCTCGCTCCGATCGTCTTCACAACGACCAAAGATGCCGCGGTCAGCCGCACGCTCGCGGCCGCACCCGCCACCATCATCGATCTGCTCGGCGGGCACCTCACGGAGCTGGAGTGTGCGCTGGGGACGACAGCATCCGAGCAGCTCGGCCAGTTCCACACGCTCGGCGACACGACGCAGTACTTCGCCCGCATGCGGGCCGTCGAGTACGCGATCGAGCACGACGACGGGCAGAGCTCGCGGGCGCTCGACATCGCGGACGTGATCATCGTCGCGCCGAGCCGTTGCGGCAAGACGCCGACCACGATGTACCTCGCCCTCCAGTACGGACTCCTCGTCGCGAACTACCCGCTGACCGACGAGGACTTCCCGACCGACGGGCTGCCGCGCCTCGTCGCCCCCTACGCCGCGCGCTGCTTCGGCATCACGACCACGCCGCTGCGCCTGAGCCAGGTGCGGCACGAGCGCCGACCGGACTCGCGCTATTCGAGCCTCGCGCAGTGCACCCTCGAACTCCGCCGGGCCGAGGACCTCTATCGACGCAACCGCGTGCCGTTCCTCAACTCCTCGACGAAGAGCGTCGAGGAGATGTCCGCCGTGATCCTGCAAACCCTCAGACTCCGCGCGTGATCCACCCTCAATCCAACCTGACCTGATCCCCTCACGAAGGAGAGCACTATGAGCAGCATCCTCTGGTTCCACGAACTCAGCATGACCGACCTGCCTCAGGTGGGCGGCAAGAACGCGTCACTCGGCGAGATGGTCTCGAACCTCTCGCATCTCGGCGTGCGAGTGCCCGGCGGCTTCGCGACGACCGCCGACGCGTATCGCGACTTCCTCGCGCACGAAGACCTGCGCGGGCGCATCCGCGACGCGATCGCGGGCCTGGACGTCGACGACGTGACCCGGCTCACGCACGTGGGCACCGAGATCCGGTCATGGATCGAGGAGCACCCGCTCCCCGAGGCCCTCGAGCGCGACATCCGCTCCGCTTTCGACAGCCTGGTGTCCACGGATGCCGAGCCCGAGACCGTCACGTGGGCGGTGCGCTCCTCGGCGACGGCCGAGGACCTTCCGGACGCGTCGTTCGCCGGCCAGCAGGAGACGTTCCTCAACGTCGGCGGCATCGACAACGTGCTCACCGCGATCCGGCAGGTCTACGCCTCGCTCTACAACGACCGCGCGATCGCGTACCGCGCGCACCACGGCTTCGACCACGACGAGGTCGCGCTCTCCGCAGGTGTGCAGCGGATGGTGCGGTCGGATGTCGGCGCCTCCGGCGTCATGTTCACGGTCGACACCGAGTCCGGGTTCGACGGCGCCGTCTTCGTGACGAGCTCGTACGGGCTCGGCGAAGCCGTCGTGCAGGGCGCCGTGAACCCTGACGAGTTCTACGTCTCCAAGCCCGCGCTGCGCGCCGGCCGGCCCGCGGTCCTCAAGCGCTCCGTCGGCGAGAAGGCCATCGCGATGCGATACACCGACAGTCGCGAGGCCGGTTCGAGCACCGCGTTCGTCGATGTCCCGCATGCGGAGCGCATTCATTTCTCCATCACCGATGCCGAGCTCGAGGAGCTCGCGCGCCACGCGCTCGTGATCGAGGAGCACTACGGCCGCCCGATGGACATCGAGTGGGGCAAGGACGGCGTCGACGGCAACCTATACATCCTCCAGGCCCGTCCCGAGACCGTCGTCTCGCGCACGTCCGCGAATGTCATCCGCCGGTTCCGGCTGCACGAGCGCGGTACGGTCGTCACGGCGGGCCGCGCGATCGGGCAGCGGATCGGCGCGGGCCCCGTGCGCGTGCTCACCGATATCGCGCAGATGGCCGAGTTCCAGACCGGCGATGTGCTTGTCGCCGACATGACCGATCCAGACTGGGAGCCGATCATGAAGCGCGCCGCGGCGATCGTCACCAATCGCGGCGGCCGCACATGTCACGCCGCGATCATCGCGCGCGAGCTCGGCATCCCTGCCGTCGTCGGTGCGGGCGACGCGACCCGCACCCTGCGCGACGGCCAGGCCATCACCGTTTCGTGCGCCGAGGGCGACACCGGCTTCGTGTACGACGGGATCCTCGACTTCGCCGAGGAGGAAACGTACCTGGATCGGATGCCGGAGGCTCCGGTCAAGATCATGATGAACGTCGGTACCCCCGACCAGGCCTTCTCGTTCTCGCGCCTCCCCCACCGCGGCGTCGGGCTGGCGCGCCTGGAGTTCATCATCAACCGGCAGATCGGCATCCACCCCCGCGCGCTCCTGGAGCACGACACGCTGCCCGCCGGGCTGCGCGACGAGGTCGACGAGCGCATCGCGGCGTACCCGTCGCCGCGCGACTACTTCGTGCAGCGCGTCGTCGAGGGCGTCGCGACGATCGCGGCGGCGTTCCATCCTGAGCCGGTAATCGTGCGGATGAGCGACTTCAAGTCGAACGAGTACGCCAACCTGATCGGCGGCGAGCTGTACGAGCCGCACGAGGAGAACCCCATGCTCGGCTACCGCGGCGCCTCGCGGTACATCTCGCCCGACTTCCGCGAGTGCTTCGACATGGAGTGCGAGGCGCTGAAGTTCGTGCGCGACGAGATGGGGCTCGCGAACGTCCAGATCATGGTGCCGTTTGTGCGCACCGTGGCCGAAGGTCACTCAGTCGCCGAACTCCTCGCGCAGAACGGGCTGCGCCGTGGCGAGAACGACCTCAAGGTCGTGATGATGTGTGAACTACCGACCAACGCGCTGCTCGCCGACGACTACCTTGAGTTCTTCGACGGATTCTCGATCGGCTCGAACGACATGACGCAGCTGACCCTCGGCCTGGACCGCGACAGCGCCCTCGTGGCGAGCACGTTCGACGAACGCGACCCGGCAGTGCTCAAGCTCCTGTCGATGGCGATCGAAGCCTGCCGCCGGCAGGGCAAGTACATCGGCATCTGCGGCCAGGGCCCAAGCGACCACCCCGACCTCGCCGCATGGCTCGTCGACCAGGGCATCGAGTCGGTGTCGCTCAACCCCGACACCGTCGTCGACACGTGGCTCCGGCTCGCCGGCGGCGCACCAATCGGACTGCCGGCCGACGGGAGCGCCGTGTGACGGTCGGCGAGAAGAAGCGCCTTAATAGCGGCAGCGTTGGGGTAATGACCGGATAGGCCTACTGGCAGAGACACGCATAGCGATCGCGGTCGCGCGCTCCCATGCCCGCTCGCTATGGGCCTCGTGCGGGCGATGCCCGAATGCGGATCCATCCCGGGTGCGCCTGCGCGCTGCGAGGAGCACGCTCGCGGCATGAATGGAATACAGATTGGCTATGCCAGAGTCTCCACCGCCGATCAGGACCTCACGTCACAGCGGGATGCGCTGCTGGGACTCGGGGTTCTCGATTCGAACATCTACGTCGATCACAGGCTAACGGGCACGAACCGCGCACGGCCCGGATTGAGAGAGGCGCTTGCCGCGGTTCGGGAAGGGGACACCCTCGTCGTGACGAAGCTTGATCGGCTCGCCCGGTCGGTGCGGGGATGGCCGTGGCCCGCGCGAAAGGACATCTGAAAGGCAAGCAGCCCAAACTGTCCGAGTTGTTCAACGTCTCGCGCGCCACCGTCTACCGCGAACTCCAGCGCCGGCGCGTGGCATTCCTCGCCGCCTGCGGCGTACATGTCTTCTGACACCTGCCAATGCCGCGGCTACAGCCGCTGCCGTCGCAGCGGCCAGCGGCCCGCGGCCCGCGGCCGCGGCCGCGGCGCGATCCGAGTGACCCATTCACTGCGCGAAAGCCTGGAGTGAGTCCGAGCAGATCACGGCATGGGCAAACGAGGCCGAAGCCGGCTACGACGTAGACGCTCTCAAGCGCCGCGGACGCGGACGCCCAGGGCGGGGAGCGGAGCCCGCACAAGTGGTCGCGCTCCGTCTGACCGCCGACGAACTCGCCGCCCTTGACGCCCGTGCCGCCCGAGAACACAAGTCACGATCGGAGTTGATCCGCGAGGCGATCGCCGCGTACGCGGCGTGAACATCCACGACGCCGCCCTCAAGGACGGAATCGCGCCAGACGACATCCGGCAAGCGGCCTCCTGGCCACTATGGATTGAAGACCTCGACGAAGACTCTCCCGCGCGCCAGCTGCGACTCGGCTTCGACACACAAGGGCGCCTGCTCGAGACCGTCGTCCTCGTCTTCGACAGCGGCAACGAGCTCGTGATCCACGCCATGAAGGCGCGCCCAAAGATGCTCAACCTCCTGCCCTGAGATCCCGCCGACACCAACGTCGCACCGGCCGCCGAGAGCCCGTCACGGCCCCCAACCGGGCATTGCACGCACGCGGACCGGCTACCGTGCGAACGACTGGGTGAGGCGACGAGCGTGGGATGCTCGTGCTCGCGAGAATGTCGCCAGAATCGACGAGGGCGATGATCGTCGGGCCGAACCCTGTGCCGACGAGTGTTGCTGCGGGACACTATTGCCAAGGCGCAGTTGCGCGCATTGCTTGACAGCTCCAGGGCGAAAGGGGAGCGCGTGAGATGGACAGCGTGCAGATCGATGCCGACTCCAGCTCTGCCCCAGATCTACCGCGCCCGGCAGAGCTGAGTATCCTCCTGGCGCGCTCCTCGGTGTCACCTGGGCCGCCGGTTTCCGGGCCTTCATGGCGGAGATCGCAGGCCCGGAGTCTACGTTCGGCTGGTACGCGACCTTCGTCGCCGTGCTCGGCGGCGCAGGAGTCGTCGGCGGGCTGCTGGGCTGGGCGGACCAAATCCGGCGCACGGGCGGTCGGCTGCACTGGCGGTAGCTCGCCTTGTCGCCGCTCATCCTGGGCCTCCTTCCCCTCACGGTGCCGGGGACCCTCGCAGCGCTCTCGCAGGGCATCGGCACGGCCGGGATGGCCGTCGCGCTCATCGCCATCGGCCTCGGTTACGGCCTCGGCGGCCGGGGACGCACCTGGCGCCGCGTCGTCATCGGCGTCTTCTCAGCTCTGGCGGCGGTCGCCCTGGTGGCCTTCACCCCGGTAATCAGCGAGGGGCGGATCTCGTTCACCGATCCGCGCGGCGCATGGGCGGGAACACTTGCACTGGGCTCCATCCTGGCGCTCGGTCTCGCGACGTCGATCCCGTTCAGACCGGTGCTCCCTTTGAGCCGATCTGCCGGTGTGCCGCCCACCATGTCCACGGACCCTTCGCCGAGCTCAGCGCGATCGAACGATTGAGACGGTCAAAGTTTCGGCCTGGCCCACAGTCCTCCGTCAATGCGGAGGGTCAACTGGCGCCTTGCGCTTCAGAACTCTCATCACCGCGATACGATCCCCGCGATGATCAGTCCGAGCGCCAGGCCGAACAAGCCCGAGAGCGCTGTGTCGACGATCCACACCACAACCGGCCCGAGCGATTCCACCGCATGCGTGGCGGCGTGCAGCAGATTGTACGGGCCCGCCCAGAAGGTCTGCGCCAGATTCGCGATCACCAAATGGCCGCCGACCCAGAGCATGGCCACCGTGCCGATAACGCTGATGATGCGGAACACCGTGGGCATGGAGCGCACGATCCACTCACCGGTGGCGCGAACCCGGCCGACCGAACTCTGCGCCATTCCTAGTCCGACGTCGTCGATCTTCACCAGCAGCGCAACGGCGCCGTACACGAGCAGCGTCATAGCGAGAGCGATCACGGACAGAACGCCGAACGTCATCCACAACCCGAAATCACGGTCGAGACTTGCCAGCGCGATCAGCATGATCTCCGTGCTCAGGATGAGGTCTGTGCGGATCGCACCGAACACGAGCCTGCGTTCGTCCCGCGGTTCGTCCTGACCGGGTCCATGGTGGGCTCCGAACCACTCCATGACCTTCTCAGCGCCTTCGAAACAGAGGTACGAGCCTCCCACAATGAGCAGCCACGGCAGCACCCACGGTGCGAACGCGGTGAGCAGCAGAGCGAGGGGGATGATGATGATGAATTTGTTGACCAGACTTCCGAGTGCGATCTTCCCCACAATCGGCAACTCGCGTGCGGGAGTGACTCCCTGCACGTACTGCGGAGTGACGGCCGCGTCATCGATCACCACGCCGGCGGTCTTCGCGCTGGCTTTGACGGCGGCGGTGAGGATGTCGTCCACGACTGCGAGCAAACCGACCGACATGCTCAAACCTCCGCGCTGGACCTCCGACGCGCGGGCGCGCGCCGATCGGACTTCATGCACGCTAATGCAGCCTCGCCGCCTCGACAAACGGGTTGCGTTCAGGCGACCACTCCCTGAGCTTTCAGGCGCCACGGCCCGAACGCATGACCGGCCCACTGCGATGCTCTAACCATGGGGAACCAAGTCGGCTTCGCGGGAGCGCTCATTTTGCCGCGATCGTGGGCTGCCGAGGTCACCTTTCGACGCCCATCTGGCCAACCCAAGGCCTCGGAGCGCGATGGGGCCGATGGTGACAGTTGTGGTGGCGCTGAAGATCTTCTGTTCCGGACTCGTGTCGAATCGCTCCGCATCGGCGGCCGCGATGGGACGAAGCTGGTGCAGAGCCTGCAGTCTCAGGTTCAGCGAGTCGCCGCGGCTCTCGGCGACGAACCGCCACACGTCACCGGCGTCCTCTGCCTTCTCGAAGCCGACTGGCCTCTCATCGGCGGCTCGTTCACGGTCGATGGTGTGCACTCTTGTGGCCCCGCCTGCTGTCAAGCGCATAGTTGAAGCACCACCGCAGAATGTCGAGGTCGGCCGCATCCACACCCGCCTTGCGACGGCTTCCCGAGCGCCTGACCAGAGGCCTGCGACGTTCGCTATGGTGCTGAGGTGCTTCCCCCAGACACCGCGGGAGTTCGTTTTCGCGAGATGCTGCCGACCGACATCGATGACATGGCTGACCTCGTGGGAGATCCCGAAGTGATGCGGTTCTACCCCGGACCGAAGACTCGCGAGCAAGCCGCGGCCTGGATCGCATGGAACCAACGCAACTACGCAGAGCACGGTCACGGGCTCTGGATCATCGAGACGCACGAGGGCGACTTCGTCGGGGACTGCGTGGTTCCGGAGCAGGGCCGACCAGCAGGCGTGGCGAGAGCGGTACCCGGCGAAGCTGGAATTCCGACCGCAGGAGATTCGGGGATGCGGTGATCTCTGGATCGCGGAGGGACTGCTGAGCTACGACGGAAGTGACCCGCTCCATTTCGTGAAGATCATCCACTTCAGAGGCGAACGGGTCGACCGCGAAACGCTCTACTTCGCTGAACCGTTTCCTGCGCCCGACTGGCGTCAACCATGGACCGCTCCCGGGCCCAGGCCGAGTCGACAGGACGATCTCCCTGCGCGCATCTCGGGCGGGCAGTGACACACCAGGCATCGACGTCGGCCGTCGACTCTTCACGGAGTCCGCTCAGCGGCGCACGACATCCCCCGAGCCCGACACGCGCACGTCGGTGCTCGGATCACCGGAGTACGTGACGCGGCCGCTGCCGGAAAGGTCGACCGACAGGCTGTCGCTCGCCGAGATATCCACCTCGCCCGACCCGGAGAGGGTGACGACGGCGTCCTGCGCCTCGAGCTGTTCAGCGTCGACGTTGCCGCTGCCCTCAAGGTCGATGGATAGCTCGGCGGCCGAGCCCGTCAAGGTGACGTCGCCCGACCCCGAGATGCGCACCTCGACACGATCGGCCGCCAGGCCCGACCAGTCGACGTCGCCCGAGCCATCGATATCGAGCTGCACTGTGCCGTCCGCCGAGACCGTCGCTTCGACATCGCCCGAGCCGTTCAGTTCGATCAGCTCCAACCGTCGCAGGGTCAGGTCGTAGCGCACGTCGCCCATCCCCATCGTGAAGCCGGGCGCGGAGTCCAGCACGAGGGTGTCGCCGTCCACGGCGGACGTGAGACGGTCGATCGCCCCCTCCGGCGCGTGCACCGTCAGCGCCGGCTCGCCCTCCGAGACGACAAGATCACCGGATGTCTCGAGCACCACGTGCGACACGTCGCTGATGTCTCGCTCCTCAGAGGTCATCGGCCCGACCGGGATCATCATCGAGCACCCCGACAGGGCGACCACCGACGCCGCTATCACGACGGCGCTGAGGCGGCGGCATCCGTGTGCGTTCACCGGTCGCTCCTTCCGCGATCGAAGGTGTGCCGTGAGATCTACGGTGGCCCTCGACTGCCCTCGCCAATAGGGGGCGAAGCCGCGAAACTTTGAGCGCCCCAGCCACACCCGCTGTCACCATGATGGAAGACCGAACGCGCCGGTGCCACCCCTCCGGAGTCACCCGACGCACTGACGAACGATGCGGCCGACGCGCCCAGCGCGGTTTGCAGGTTTACCGGTGCGCGCGGCGAGACGAGGCTTCCGCAGAGCGGCGGGTTGCGGCATCCGTCTTCTTCCGTCGATCGCGAACGGCCCCGCCGACCGACACCGCGGCGTAGAGGAAGAGCGAGCCGGCGACGACCGCCAGCACGATGGCGCGGTTCGAGCCGTTCAGCACGTTGTTCACCCAGCCGAGCAGCGGCAGGCTGTACCAGAGCGTGCCGCGGATCTGCACGGGGTTCACCGGCGCAGGGTCGAGCGTGTCGTTGTTGTCACCCTTCGTGATGAAGGTCAGCTCGCCGTCGGCGTAGGTCTTCGACACCACGCGGTGGCTCACCACGGCCGCCTCGCCCGAGCTGATCTGATACGTGATGACGTCGCCGACGCGGATCTCGTCCACCGGCGTCGGGCGGATGACGACGAGCGTTCCGGGCGGCAGGCCGGGCTCCATCGACTGGGTGAGCACCGTCATCGCACTGCCGCCGATGACGGCGGGCAGGCCGACCACGGCGACCGCGACTCCGAGCAGCAGCACGAGGATCGACGCGCTGACCGAGACGGCGAGGTAGTGCAGCAGGCTCTGTCCCTCGTCACCACGGCGGGCGTCGGCGCGACGGGTTCTGCGCGACGACGGCTCGGCCGCGCCGAGCGTCGGGAGGGTGGTCGTCGACACGGGAGTGGAGAGGGTCATGGCATCACGCATTCGTACTTGATGTTGGAGTTGCCGACGGCGGTCCGCCGTACCAGGAGGGTGGAGCTGTCGGACGAGACGGTGCCCGCCGCGGTCTTCTCGGTGGCGACGATGCGGAGCTCGTGGACGCCGTCCGCCGCGATGTCGGTGGCACCCAGAACGACGGACAGGGTGGCGGCGCTGGAACTCAGTTCCTTCACGACGACGTTCGCGGTGTCGACCACGCGGTACTGCAGGGTCGCGCCCGCGCCGCGGTTCGTGGGGGCGGTCCAGCTCAGCTGCACCCCGTGCGGCGGCGCCTGCACGCAGCTCGGAGCGCCCGCGGCGGCGAGACCGTAAACCGACTGGGTGAAGACGGCGGTCGTCGCGGTGGTGGTCCAGCTCGTGCCGACGACACCCGTCACGGCGAAGGTCGCCGTCACGGCCTGCCCCGCCATCGACGAAACGCTCTGCGCGTCGAGCTGCGTGGCGACGCACACCACCACGGATGCCCCGGGGGCGAGCGTGCGCGCCGCGGCCGGCAGAGCGGGCGCGGCGTTGGCGAGGGTCGTGTTCTCTGCCGTGCTCGGGGCGGTGGTCCCGCAGGCGCTGCCGGTCCACAGGCGCAGCGCGATCTTGTCGGCGAGGGCCGGGCTGCTGCCCGCGCCGAGCTGGGTGGCGAGCGTGTACGACAGCGGCGCCCCACCGGTGTTGGCGATCGTCAGCTGGCCGGCCGCCGGGGTGCTCGTGTCGGCACGGTAGGTCGTGGTGAGCCCGCCCGTGAGCTGCACCGTGGTGGCGACCGTGGTGGACGAGACGGATGCCGTCACCGGCGCGCTCGCCATCCACGCGGCGGCCGCGCCGCCCGCGCCGCCGAGCACCGCGAGGGTGACGAGCGCGGCGATCGGGCCGAGCAGGCGGCGGATCATCGGCGCACCTGCGTTCCCGAGATGGTGATGGTGAGAACGGATGCCGCTCCGCCGGCCGCTGCGGCAGGCGCGGCCTGCGGCAGGCCGACGCCGATGCAGAGCAGCTGCGACGCGCCGGGGGCGAGGGTGAGGCGCAGGTCCGACGCCGCGGCGGCGCCGACGCCGGTGGTCACCGCGGCGGCGATGCGGCCGGCGGCGCAGTCTGCGGCCGAAGCGGTCTGGCCGACGGTGACCGCCACCGAGCTCGTGAACGGCGTTGTCGCCGTCGAACTCGTCACCGGGTCGATCGTGAGAGCGAGCGGCGTGGTGCCGGTATTGCGCACCGTGGTGGCCGCGTAGATCGTGCGACCCGGGTACAGGCCCGTGGCCGAGAGGTCGAGGGGCGTGGCGGTGACGCCGGATGACCCGGCCTGCAGCGTGACCGCCGCAGCCACGGGTGCCGCCGCCGTCCAGAGTGCGAAGGTGCCACCGCCGGCGAGGATGCCGAGCACGATCGCGCCCGCCGTGCCGAGTGCGCCGAGCAGCATGCGCCGCGGAGCCGCCGCACGGCGGGCGTCGCGCCGTGCGGCGTGGCGGCGGGTGCGGCGGCTCATCGCGGTTCCTTCTCAGTGTCTGACGGACGTGGAACCGGAGACCCGCCTCTCGGGCAGAGACGGGCCCCCGGGGCTTACTTGGTGTTCTGCGTGAGGCTGACGGTGAGCTCGTCGAGCGTGACGGCACCGTTCATCGCCGCGTTGTTGCCGCCTACGACATCGCCGTACGGGAAGGCGATGGTGACGGTGACGGTGACGTCCTGGCTGACGACGTCGCCGGCCGGGGTGACGGTGAACGTGGGACCGGTGCCGGTGATGCCGGCACCCGAGGCCGTGAGGACCGCCGAGTCGGTGAGGTAGCTCGCGAGGGCGATGTCGGCGGGCTCCGCCGGGTCGGCGGGCGCGATCGACGAGTCGGTCAGGGCGAGCGTCGCGCTCAGGCTGTCGCCCTCGGCGCCGACGTTCATCGTCTTCGTGTAGGTGAGCACGTCGCCCGGGACGATCGCGTAGTCCGCGATGTCGATGGCAGAGCCGTTGGCGGTCCAGGTGCCGGCTTCCTGCGATGCCTCGACGACCAGGTTGCCCGCGACGATGGATGCGCCCTCGGCGGTCGCCGACGAGTTCCAGGTGGCGAAGGTGCCCGCGCCGCCGAGCAGCAGAACGACACCGGCGGTGGTGGCGATGGAGGCCTTGACGATCTTCTTCATGGGAGTGTCCTTTCGCGGGCGGCGCCCGCTTGTTCTGGTGAGGAGCGAAAGGTGCGGGTGGGCAGTCGGTGAGATTTCCGATCGCTCCTCGAGCACGACCCCAGTCTTCGGCCCGCACCGCAAGGTGCCGCCGAGCAAACGTCAGCGGTACCGCAAGATCGCGCGAAGGATCGAGCGGACCACGGAGTGCTTCCACAAGAAGCGCAAGATCAGCGCAAGACTGCACTGAGACGAACGGCATCGGTGCTCCGTCACCGGAGGACGGACACGTCGCCCGATCCGGTCAGGACCCCGAATAGTGGTGAGACCCGCGGATCATCGCGCGACGCCGGGCGGCGGGTTCCCAGCGGCACGCTCGTCGAGGTCGGCATCCGTCCCGCACGAGACCTCAGGGCTCGACGCGCACGAGCTCCGCGACACCGATCGACGAGTCGGCCATGCCGTAGAACACGAAATGCCGGTCGCCGATCTTCTCGATCGCGGTGGGGAAGACGACGTTGCTCAGCGTGCCGTGGATCTCTTGCGGAGTCTCGGGCTCGAGAAGCGGCTCGGTCGTGCGTGCGATCACGCGCCGGGGGTCGTCGGCGTCGAGCAGGATCGCACCGACGGCGTAGCGCGAACCCGGGGCGAGCGAGAAGCCCGTGGGCAACTGACCGGCGACGCCGTGGTGCAGCAGCAGCCACCCCTCGGGCACGCGCAGCGGGGGCGGGCCGGCGCCGATCTTGGCGGACTCGAACTCCGCCACCGGACCGGCCACCGGGGCCGAGTCCTCGACGTAGGTGAGAGCGGTGAGGTCGCGCTTGGCGGCATCGAGGTCGATGTAGCCGATCCAGATCGATGCGCGCACGTCGTCGACGCCCGCGGGCGGGCGCACGCCCTCGCCGGGCCGCAGCCAGTCCAGGTCCCACATGGGTCGATGCAGCAGCGCGAGCTTCGGCTCGCCGTCGGGGCCGGGCACCGGCTCGGGGAAGAAGACGATGTCCTTGTTCGTGTAGAGGTTGAGGTCGGTGTCGAGCTCGGGCTGATAGGCGAACCGCAGCGGGCCGAGGCGCTGCCACGAGATGGTGTCGTGCGACACGGCGAGCGCCGGCTTCGGGCCGAACGGTCCGAACGCGATGTACGACATGACGTGGACGCCCAGCGGTTCGAGGAAGGTGATGCGCGGGTCCTCCACCCCGGCATTGCGTCGGCCGTACTCCCAGCCCTCGTCGGGTGCGAGCACCACGCCGAGCCGCTCGACGCCGACGGGCACGCCGTCCTCGATGACGACGCGCGCCCGGCCGATGCGCGAGACGTTCGCCAGGGCGACGATGCGCGGGTACAGGTACAGCTCGCCGTCGCTCCCCCACGCCGTGGCGGGGTTGAGCACGCCTTCCAGTTCGAGCGGGTCGCTCACATTCGCCGTCATGAGGGTTCCCACCCGCCGCAGCGCGTAGGGCACCCGCTGCGTGGTGACGGTGTCGGGTTCGGTCATTCGGACCCCCGTGGTCGTGTCGGTCCCTGCAGGGCGAGCGGCGCAGGACGAACGGATGCCTCCTTCCGCGGCCGCACCGCGGTTGAACAACAGGATCGCCCACCCCGCCGCAGCGCGCCAGAGCGACGTCGACCTCGCGCTCTGCGCACCCGCCGCGCCGCGGCATCCGTTCTCGTTCTGGACCCGGTCAGCCCATCGCGACCCAGCGCGCGGTCACGCCGCGGAACGTGCTCGCCTGCTGAGCCGCTGGGTCGCTCGATCGGTCGACAGGAACGCCACGCGACTCGGAGAACCGATCGGCGAGGCGCCGATGCACCGTGCGATGGCCGTCTCGCGGTCGGAGGAGGTCGTCGTCGCGAGCTTCGTGACCGACGGGAGCGCGGGACGGGATCGCCACGGGCTTGCGGTTACGCGGCGTCAGCATGGCTCTGACATTCGATGCAGGCGGCGGCGTGCGGGAGGACCTCCAGCCGCGCGGGTGCGATCTGCCTTCCACACCGGGTGCACTGGCCGTAGGTGCCTCCGGCGATCCGGTTCAGCGCCGCGCTGATCTGCTCGATCGCGGCCCGGTGGGATGCTGCCGACTGGTATGCGACCGGGTCGACGCTCGGGAGGGCGAACGGCTCGAGCTCCTGGAGGACGGCCAGCCGTTCCTCGAGCTGCCGCTCAAGCTGGCGCTGCACGTCGGCGATGGTGCCGGAGTCGGGGGCTTCGATGGTCATGTCCTGCTCCTTGGGTACAAAAAAAGCGCCGCATGTGCGACGCGCTGGGTGTGTCCGGTTGGACCGATCGAGGAGATCGGTCATCACGGGGGCGCGACGCGGCGGATGGGCTGCGGGAACAGTCCACCCGCGGTGCTCCGCCGGGGCGGCAGCACTTCGTGGCGGGCGCCGGCGATTTCGACCACGGACGTCACCACGGAGGCGTCGGTGAGACGCTCCATGCGGTGGGGACGGGCCATCGTGGTCATGGCCATCACCATAGCCCGGTTCCAGAAAAAGGCAAGTCAGCGGTTTTTTCGTGGCGGGGGTGCAGCGAATTGACTTTCCCGGGAAGCCGACTATGGTCATGGGTTCACCCGCCAGCCAACAGGGGAAGCGAGTCGTCATGTCAGGCAGATCACCGCGAGCACGCGACACCAAGAAGGTCGCTCAGTCATCGATCAAGCAGAAGCGCGCGGAGAAGCGCGCGAGCGCGGAGTCACGGGCGTTCATCAAGCCACGCAAGGGCGCGTCCGGTTGACGAACGGCGCGGGCTCCTCGCCACGAGGGGCCCGCGACATCCTTCGATCACTCCGCGGGGCACCGCCGCGGTGCACCACCGCGAGGCGTCGCCCGCGGCGACCTTCCGCCGTACAATCGGCGCAGGCGCAACGGAGCGCCAACTCTCGCGTGGGAAGTGACGTCCATGTCGACGACGGGGCGAACGATCGCGGTCCTCGGTGCCACGGGCCGCCAAGGCGGTCAGGTCGCGCGTCATCTGCTCGACGGTGGATGGAAAGTCCGCGCGCTCACCCGCAGCCCGGATGCCGCCGAGGCGGCTGAGCTGAGGCGCCTCGGCGCTGACGTCGTGCGCGCCGACCTCGAGGATCCGGCGTCGCTCGACGCGGCTTTCGCCGGCGCGTACGGCGTCTACAGCGTGCAGCTGCCGAAGTCCGGGTCCATCGAGGTCGAGCTCGGCCAGGGCCGCAACGTCGGCAGCGCGGCGGCGGGTGCCGGCGTCCAGCACGTCGTGTACGGGTCAGCGGGATTGGATGATCAGAAGCGGGGCATCGAGCAGTGGGATGCCAAGATCGAGATCGCCGAAGGGTTCAGACGGCTCGGCCTTCCGCTGACCGTCCTGCGACCGATGGCGTTCATGGAGCTCATGACCGACGCGGCCTACTTTCCGCAGAGTTCGACCTGGTACACGATGCCGAAGCTCTTGGGAGACGACTATCGCGTCGCCTGGATCAGCGTCCGTGACCTCGGGGCCATTGCTGCCAAAGCCTTCGCCGATCCGCAGCGCTTCATCGGGCGGGACCTGAACCTCGTTGCGGACTCCACGTCGATCTCGGAGTGCAGAGAGATCTACCGAGAGGTCCGCGGCCGCAAGCCGGCCCGCTTCCCCATGCCGTTGTTCCTGTTCCGCCGATTCGTCGGCGACGACCTCATCAACATGTGGCGCTGGCTGCACGACAACCCGGTGAATGCCGATCCCGCCGAGACACGCGAGATCCTGCCTGAGGCGATGGATGTGCGTGCCTGGCTGAGCAGCACGAGCTGAGGAGGCGCGACCAGCACTCAGAGCGCGGCGGCGGGTCCGAGCTCGACGAGGAGCGGAGTCATCGTCGTCCACGTCGTCGGTGTGTCGACGAACGGAGCGACCCGACGGTCCAGCTCGGCGAGCGCCGGCGTCTCGTTGTGGCGGTCGAGATGCGCACGCGAGGCCCACTTCTCGATCAGCACGATCGTCCCGTCTTCGGCGTCGTGGATGGCATACAGAAGGCAGCCCTCCTCGCGATGCACCTCAGGAAGGTAATCGTGCAGCGCCTCGATGAGTTCGCCCTTCGCCTCCGGGCGCGGTGTGAACACTGTGACGACCACCACGGCCTCCGTGTCTTCGGCCATGTTCCCTCCTCACCACCACCACGATCGCCCGTGGAGCATGTCGCCGAAATCCTCCGGCGTCCCACGCCCGGTGTGCCGCGCGCCGAGGTAGCTGTCGACCACCGCGCGCCCGAGGTCGTCCAGCTCCGGCGCCACCACGTGCCCGCCCGCGCGCCGCGCGAGCGCGTCGATGAACCGGGCCAGACCCGGATCCTCCCCCAGGCGGAAGAACGTCGTCTGCGCGCCGAGCCGCTGCACGTTGTCGAGCTCGCGCACCGTCACCGCGACCGTCCGCGGGTCCGGCGGATACGAGAAGAACACGCTCCCGTCGGGGCGCAGGTGCGACGTCGGCTCGCCATCCGTCACGATCAGCAGCACCGGCTGCGCCGCCGGGTTCTTGCGGAAGTGCCGCTGCGCGAGCAACAGGGCGTGCTGCAGGTTCGTGCCCTTGTCCCACACGGCATCCTTCGCGGTGAGCTGCTCGATGTCGATCACCTCGGCGTGACGGGCGAACGCGATCAGCTGCAGCTTGTCGCCACGGAACCGCGTCGAGATCAGGTGATGCAGGGCCAGCGCCGTGCGCTTCATCGGCACCCAGCGGCCGTCCATCGCCATCGAGAAGGACGTGTCCACGAGCAGTGCGACCGCGGCCTGCGTGCGCTCCTCGGTCTCGACGACCTCGACATCGCGCGTGTCGAGCCGCACCCCGCCCGACACCTCTCCCCCGTCGAGCACCGTCCGTAGCACCGCGTTCGACACCGTGCGCGGGATGTCCCACGGCTCGGTGTCGCCGAAGGCCCACTCGCGCGTCGAACCCGTGCGGTCGCCGGCGGCCCCCACATTCCGCGTCTCACGGCGACCCGTGCGACCCGACTGCCGCGTCGCGATGTCGCGCAGCAGCGCACGCCCCAGCTGCCGCATGGCCCGCGGGGTCAGCCTGAGCTGTCCGTCGGACGCGCGCTGCAGCATCCCGGTATCCCTCAGCTCCTGCTCCAGCTCGCGCAGCGTGCGGGCGTTGACGGCGGCGTCCTCGCCGATGAGCCGCTCGAGCGCGTCGAGATCGATGTCGTCCATGCGCGCGCCCGGGTACATCTGGCCGAGCTGATCGGTCAGCGAATCGAGATCGGAGAGGTCCTGCATGATGCCGGTCGCCTCGCCGAGACCCGTCGGCTGATCGCCGGAGAAGGATGCCGAACCCGACCAGTCCTCGCCGGGCCGGAGCGAACGCAGATTGTCGTCGAGACGCGAGAGCGACTGCATGAGGTCGGGCGAGCCGAACGCCTGCTCGGCGAGGCTGAGCAGCTCGTCGCGCTGCTCAGGGGTCATGGAGTTGAGCATCCGCTGCGCCGCGGCGGAGCGCTCGGAGAGCGTGTCGAGGAGCTCGTCGAGGTTCTGCGGATTCTCGGGGAACTGATTCCCGTGCTTGCGCATGAACTCGTCGAAGTCCTCCTGCGTGTCTTCGCCGAGCCGGCGCTTCTCGAGCAGGTCGTTGAGATCGTTGAGCATGTCGCGGATCGCCTGGCGATCAGCATCCGTCGCGTTCTCGAGCGCGTTCTTCATGCCGGCGAAGCGCTGATCCAGCAGCTCGCGGCCGAGCAGCTCGCGGATGCGGTCGTAGTCGGCACGCGCGGTCGGGCTCTGCCACTCGTAGTCGGCGAGGTCGTTGACGGCCGCCGCGGTGCTGGTGGGGAGGCTCTCGAGCCGCATCTCTGAGAAGGCGCGGACGTCGTCGTCGAGATCGACGTCGCGGACGAGGTGCTTTCGCTCTTCGAGGACGGCGTGGTCGAGGAGGCGGCGGACCTCTTCGAGCGTGCCGTCGAGGCGGTGGCGCTGGGTGAGCTGGGTCCGGCGCTCGCGGACGCGGCGAGCGAGTTCGTCGAGGCCGGCGCGGTTCTGGTCGCCGCGGCGGAGGTATTCGCGCATGGCGCGCTCGGCGGAGGTTCCTTCCATGACCTCGCGGCCGATCGCCTCGAGCGCCGACTGGATGGGGACGGGAGGCGCAAGGGGGTCGCCGCCGGCGTAGCGGCCGTAGCGGGAGGTGTGCGCAGGGGTGCGGTGGAAGGAGCGCGGCATTACGAATGCCTCGGGGAGGGGTTGCGACCGCGTTCGGGGCGTTTCGACTCGCTCCGCTCGCTCAACGAGCGAGTCCCCGGCGAGAGGGACTCCGGCCCCCGGTCGTTGAGCGGAGGGCGCTCTAGCGCCCGAAGTCGAAACGCCTCGAGAATGCGCTCCGCGCCGGATCCGGGGCGTTTCGACTCGCTCCGCTCGCTCAACGAGCGAATCCCCGGCGAGAAGGACTCCGACCCCCGGTCGTTGAGCGGAGGGCGCCCCAGCGCCCGAAGTCGAAACGCCTCAAGAATGCGCTCCGCGCCGGATCCGGGGCGTTTCGACTCGCTCCGCTCGCTCAACGAGCGAATCCCCGGCGAGAAGGACTCCGACCCCCGGTCGTTGAGCGGAGGGCGCCCCAGCGCCCGAAGCCGAAACGCCTCAAGAATGCGCTCCGCGCCGGATCCGGGGCGTTTCGACTCGCTCCGCTCGCTCAACGAGCGAATCCCCGGCGAGAAGGACTCCGACCCCCGGTCGTTGAGCGGAGGGCGCCCCAGCGCCCGAAGCCGAAACGCCTCAAGAATGCGCTCCGCGCCGGGTCCGGGGCGTTTCGACTCGCTGCGCTCGCTCAACGAGCGAGTCCCCGGCGAGAGGGACTCCGACCCCCGGTCGTTGAGCGGAGGGCGCCCCAGCGCCCGAAGCCGAAACGCCTCAAGAATGCGCTCCGCGCCGGGTCCGGGGCGTTTCGACTCGCTCCGCTCGCTCAACGAGCGAGTCCCCGGCGAGAGGGACTCCGACCCCCGGTCGTTGAGCGGAGGGCGCTCTAGCGCCCGAAGTCGAAACGCCTCGAGAATGCGCTCTGCGCCGGGTCCGGGGCGTTTCGACTCGCTCCGCTCGCTCAACGACCGAGAAAGGGCGGGGCGTTTCGACTCGCTCCGCTCGCTCAACGAGCGGGAATAGGCGGGGCGGGGCGGGTCGACTTGCTCGTCCGGCGGGCGGGAGGTGACGTCAGCCATAGACCGTCTCACCGCCTGCGCTGTCTTTGCCGATCTTCTTCTCGAGGTACAGCGACTCGAGAAGGAGCTCCAGCGCGCCCGCGCGCTCACCCGGTGTGCGAGCCTCGAGGCGCTCGGCCACCTGGTCGTACAGGTCCGACTCGCCCAGCACCGGCATCGCCGACAGCACCTCGGCAGCCGGAACCTGCTCGCCCGTCATCACGGTCGCACCGGTGTGCAGCGCGTCCGCGAGAGCCCGCGAATCAAGACCGCGCAGGTGCGCCCGAGCCGTGTCCGCCACCGCAGTGCGCAGCAGGTGCTCGAGGATGGCGCGCTCACGGCCCTCCTCCCCCGTCTCGAACTCGATCTTGCCGCCGAGCACGTCGACGGCGGTCTCGAGGTCCACCGGGCGGGCGACGGCGACCTCTTCGTGCTGCCGCGTCGCGCGATGCAGGGCGGCAGCGGCGATCGTCTCGGCGCCGGCGATCGCGAACCTGGCGGATACGCCCGCGCGCTGGTCCACGGCATCCGATTCCCGAAGGTTGCGCGTGAAGCGCGCGAGGATCTCGAGCAGGTGGCCCGGGACCTCGGCGACGAGGTCCGCTTCCTGCCGGATGACGGCGATCTCCTCGTCGATGGTCTGGGGGTAGTGCGTGCGGATCTCGGCGCCGAAGCGGTCCTGCAGCGGCGTGATGATGCGGCCGCGGTTGGTGTAGTCCTCGGGGTTCGCGGTGGCGACCACGAGCACGTCGAGGTCGAGGCGCAGCACATAGCCGCGGATCTGGATGTCGCGCTCCTCCATGACGTTCAGCAGCGACACCTGGATGCGCTCGGCGAGGTCGGGCAGCTCGTTGATCGCGACGATGCCGCCGTTGCTGCGCGGCACGAGCCCGTAGTGGATCGTCTCGGGGTCGCCGAGCGAGCGGCCCTCGGCCACCTTGATCGGGTCGACGTCGCCGATGAGGTCGGCCACCGACGTGTCGGGGGTGGCAAGCTTCTCGGCGTATCGCTCGCTGCGGTGGCGCCATTTCACGGGGAGATCGTCGCCGAGCTCACTTGCACGACGGACGGATGCCGGGGCGATGGGGTGGAACGGATGCTCGCCGAGTTCCGACCCGTCGATGACCGGGCTGTACTCGTCGAGGAGCCCGTTGAGGCTGCGGAGGAGCCGGGTCTTGCCCTGGCCACGTTCGCCCAGGAGGACGATGTCGTGGCCGGCGAGGATGGCCCGCTCGAGCTGGGGGATGACGGTGGTGTCGAAGCCGTGGATGCCCGGCCACGGGTCGCCGCCGTTCGCGAGGGCGGCGAGGAGGTTCTCGCGCATCTCGATGCGGACCGGGCGGTAGGTGTGACCCGATGCGCGCAGCTGACCGGCGGTGGTGATCGCGGGTGAAGGCGTCATGTCGGCACGCTACGCCTGGTGCGCGCGGGTCGGGGCCGGATCGGAGGAATTCCTCAGGCTCCCCCGCAGATCGTCGCGGCCGCGCGCTGAGAACGACGCCGACCGGGCTTATGCAACGCGGGCGTCCCGATCGACGCGAAGGACGGCGACCGCCGGCGTGAGCCGGAGCGGTCGCCGCCCTTGGTGGCGCCCTCAGTCGTCGCTGTCGGTCCCCGTCGCGACCACCGCGAACTCGGCGTCCAGATCGAGCTCGACGAACTCGCCGGCGCCGGTGAGGACCGTGACGTCCCACGGGGACGTGCTGTCGTCATCGGCCTCGATCTCGACGATGCGGCCGTCGGCCTCGGCGAGCGCCGCGTCCACGATGGCCGCGATCGTATCGGCGTCGAGGACGTGCTGCGGGGCGCCGTCGTCGTCGGCGGACTCGGTGGAGACGACGGATGCCTCGCCGCCGGCGTCGACGCGGACCTCGGTCTCGGAGCCGTCGGCGACCTCGAGCGTCACCTCGGCGCTGCCGTCGCGCTTGAGGTCGATCGACGTGGGCTCGCCCTCGCCGGCGGCGGAGGCTGCATCGATCATCGCGACGAGGTCGTCGGCGGAGTCGGTGCCGAGGTTCGACACGTCGCCGCTCGTGCTGTCGTCGCTCGAGTCGTCTCTCGAGTCGTCGTCGCGGCGGTCATCCGACACCGACGACGCGTCGTCGTCTGCCGCGTCGGCGATCTCTGCACCGACGGCGATGCCGCCACCGGCGAGAAGCGCCGCGGCGAGCACCGCACCGCCGCCGATCAGCCAGCCGCGCGTGCGGCTGCGCTTCGGGAGGGGAGCGGGTGACGGCGTGGCCGTGGCGGCCTCGGCACGATCGGCGGGCTGAGCGGCGGGGGAAGTCTCGGGGGTGCTGTTCTTGTCATCCATGCTTCGATGGTGCCGAGCGGTCGCTGAAGCAGACCTGAAGCATCCTGAAGCTCCGTTCAGCGTGCCCCGGGCAGGTCGACCGCGAACCGTGCGCCTCCGAGTGGCGAGTCCTCGACACGGATGCTGCCGCCCTCCGCCTCCGCGATCGCACGCGCGATCGCGAGCCCCAGGCCGCTGCCGCCGGCGTCGCGCGCGCGGGCCTCGTCGAGCCGCACGAAGCGCTCGAAGATGCGCTCGCGCTCCGCGAACGGCACACCCGCACCGTCGTCATCGACCGTGAGCAGGACCCGCCCATCGCGCTCGAGCACGCCGATCGCGACGGCGGTTCGCGCGTGGCGGGCCGCGTTGTCGGCGAGATTGCGCACCAGCTGACCCAGCAGGCGCGCATCCCCGGTCACCCGCGCCGCGTGGACGCCGGACGCATCCACCACCGCACCCGCGGCGCGGAGCCGGTTCGCCTCGGCGAGCGCGAGGTCGTCCACATCGACGTCGCCCCGCTGCATCACCGCCCGCTCGTCGAGCCGGGTCAGAAGCAGCAGGGCATCGACGAGCTCCTGCATCCTGAGGCCCTCGTCGTGCACCACCCCGGCGAGGTCGTCGACGGAGGTCGCCTCGGGGTGCACCTGCGCCAGCTCGGCGTGCTGGCGGATGGTCGCCAGGGGCGAGCGCAGCTCGTGCGACGCGTCGGACACGAAGCGGCGCTGCGCGGTGGCGGCAGCATCCAATCGGTCCAGCATGCGGTTCATCGTTCCCGCGAGCGCGGCGATCTCGTCGCCCGACGGCGGAACGGCCACCCGCCGGTCGAGGCGATCGGCGGTGATGTCGTCGACCTCCGCACGGATGCGCGAGACCGGGCGCAGCGCCCGCCCGACGACCCACCACGTGATCCCGGCCACCAGCGCGACGACGGCGACGACGGCGACCGACAGCAGCATCGCCACCGTCGCGAGCGTCTGCTGGTCGTCCTCCACCGGCACGGCGAGGAGCAGCGTGCCGTCGTCGAGGTCTTCCCGCACGACGAGCATCGGCTCGTCGTCGTACGTGACGGTCCCCTCGGAATCCGGCAGGTCTGCGCTGTCGGCCTCCTCGGAGGCGGCGACGACACGGCCTTCGTCGTCGAGCACCTGGGCGAGGTCGTCGTCGAGCTCGGTCACCGCCGAAAGGCCCTCGGCGTCGATCCGCGCGGCGAGCTGCTCGGCACGCGTCTCCGCCGCGCGGACCGTCGCGTCATGGACGCTGGCCGACAGGATGCCGTAGAACGCCAGCGCACCCACCACCAGCGCGGCGGCGACGACGAGCGTCGCGACGGCCGTGATGCGCGTCCGCAGCGAGCGGCGTCGCGGCTCAGCCACCGTCCGCCGCCAGTCGGTAGCCCGCCCCGCGGATGGTCTCGATCGCGGCCCGCCCGAACGGCCGGTCGACCTTGCGCCGGAGGTGTCCGACGTACACCTCGACGATGTTCGGGTCGCCCTCGAAGTCGTCGTTCCACACGCCGGCGATGAGATCGCGCTTGGAGAGCACCTGCCCACGATGGCGGATGAGGTGCTCGAGCACGGAGAACTCCCGCGACGTCAGGTCGAGCTCGGCGTCACCGCGCCAGACCTTCCGCGCTCCCGGGTCCAGCCGCAGGTCCCCCGCTTCGAGCACCGTCGGCCGCTCGATCCCGCCGCGGCGGATCAGCGCACGCAGCCGGGCGACGAGTACGGCGAACGAGAAGGGCTTGGTGACATAGTCGTCGGCGCCCGTCTCGAGCGCTTCGACCTGGTCCCACTCGCCGTCCTTGGCCGTGAGCATGAGCACCGGCGTCCAGTTCTCCTCCGCCCGCAGCGCCTCGCAGACCTTCCACCCGCTCATGCCCGGCATCATGAGGTCGAGCACGATGGCGTCGTACGCCGTCTCGCGCGCCCGCCACAGTCCGTCCACGCCGTTGTGTGCGACATCCACCCCGAAGCCTTCGGCCTCCAGCCCGCGACGGATGCCGTCGGCCAGGCGCACCTCGTCATCCACCACCAGAATCCGCATCCGCTCCAGTCTGGCCCGCTGCGCCTGAATCCACCCTGAAGCGCGCGCGGCGGCAGCCTGCGCGAGACTGGGCACATGGTCACCGTCACCGCCGTTCACGGCGACATCACCCGGCAGCAGGTCGATGCCATCGTGAACGCCGCGAACAACCGGATGCGGGGCGGGGGCGGAGTCGACGGCGCCATCCACCGCGCGGGCGGACGGGCGATCCTCGACGACTGCATCGCCCGGTTCCCCCACGGGCTGGCCACAGGGGACGCCGGATGGACCACCGCCGGAGACCTTCCGGCGACCTGGGTGATCCACACCGTCGGCCCCAACTACGCCGCCGGCGAGCGGGACCGGGCGCTCCTCGAGTCCTGCTACCGGCGCGCGCTGGAGGTCGCCGACGAGCTCGGCGCCCGCACCGTCAGCTTCCCCCTCATCAGCGCCGGGATCTACGCGTGGCCGCTGAACGACGCCATCGACGCGGCGGTCACCACGATCGCGACGACGCCGACCCGCGTCGAAGAGGTCGTGCTGGTCTCGTTCAGCGAAGACACGCATCGGCGGGTGCAGGCACAGGTGCAGCGCCGGTTCCCGCCGCTCACAGAGGCGGGGTCGGTCGGACGACTTTTCGAGCGCGCGCCCGCACAGATGGGCATGCGGGGAGACGCCTACCTGTGGCTCGCTCTCCGTGCCGAATTCGCGACGACGCCGCTGCCGCCCACCTGGTTCGAGCTCCGCTCGATGATCCAGAAGGCAGCGGAAGCGATCATCGGCGCTCCCCTCGCGCACACCGATGATCCGATCCACGTGCCCGAGTTCGATCCCGGCCATGGCATGTCGGCGGGCAACGTGCTGCCGTCGTGGTGGCACGACACGGGCATCCCGATTCTCATCGATCGGTACGAAGCGGCGCAGCAGGCGATCGGCTCGGACGATGCCGAGGGCCGATAGGCGCGGCGTACTGCCTCCATCTCGGGACCATCGGCGCAGGGACCACCGACCCTCTTGCGGGAGCGGCGTGCCGGGAGTATCTGTGAGGTGGTCGCGCGAGCGATCGCGCGATCTGGGAATCGCCGAGACAGACGGGGAGCGTGTGCGATGACCGATGAGCAGTTCCTCACCATCGCGTCGATCCCCGGGGAGGTCGTCGACGACCGGCACCCGGGTGCCATCGAGGTCCTGAGCTGGAGTTGGGCGGTGTCGAACGCCGCTCCGGCCGGCGGCGGTGCGGGCGGAGGCCGCGTCGGCAAGCCGACGCTCAGCGACATCGCGGTGTCACTGCGGGTGGATGCTGCGACCCCGCGCCTCTTCGATGCTTGCGCACGCGGCATCCATCTGCCGGAAGTACTGCTATCCGCGCGACGCGTGGGCATGATCGGCGACTACTTCACGGTGCGCATGGAGGAGGCCGTCGTGACCTCGGCGACAACCGCTTTCGCGGGCGAGGAACCCGCCGTGCAGATCACCCTGGGGTTCGCCGCCCTGACCATGACCTACCAGACGACGCTGCCCGACGGTTCGCTCGGTGATCCGATCGCGGTCACGATCGGGCGCGCCCAGAGGTGATCGGCGGGGAGTGACGGTACGTGGAAATCAATCCACCGATCCGAGAAGGAGTCACCGATGAGTTGGAACGAGATCACCCCCACGGTTCGCATGCTCTCGCTGCTGGGGCGCATCAAGCCGGAGATCTTCGACGTCTTCCCGCCGCACGGTCATCGGGCGGCGTTGCTGAGCCGGGTCGAGGCGGTGGCGCTCAACCCGCAGCCGCTCCCGCCCCGGTGGATGCTGGCCGCCTCCGACCTGGCCGGCTACATCGCCCAGGAGGTGCTCGCCGCCGACCTCAGGGGTGAGGACCGTCCGGGCTGGGTGATGGAGGTACTGGACGACTGGTGCGGCACCGGCTGGCCGAGGAGGCTGCCCATCCCACTCCCCGGTCCGCGCGGCGAAGGCCCGCAGCCGGAGCCGTGGGATGTGGCGGCGGCGCAGATCACGGGTGCGGTGGCGTTCGCCTCCCTCGCGGCGCGGATGAGTGCGGGCGGCGCGCAGGAGACCTTCGCCCAGATGGCCGAGAGCCTGGCAGAGGCGTCGAGCCGAGACATGTAGCCGGCGTTCAGAGGCGGCGGCCGTCGCCTCTGAACCGTGCCATCAGTGGTTGTCGCCGGTGACGTCGATGAGCACCTTGCCGACGGCGCCCTGCTCGACCGCGTCGTGGGCGGCGGCGGTCTCCTCCAGCGGGAACCACGTGAGCGGCAGCCCCGAGTCCTCGCCGACGGGGAGAGCACCGTCGCGCAGCGCCGCTGTGATGTCCGCTGCAGCGGCGGTCAGGGCGGTCTCGCCGACCGTATAGAGGAGCAGACCCTGGATGCGCACGTTCTTCGCGAACGTGGGTCGCACCGGCAGCGTCGCCTCGTCGCCGCCGTTGTCGGCGTAGTACGCGATCGATCCGTGGTTCGCGACGATCTGCCCGTCGAGACCGGCGTTCTGCGCGATCGACACCTCGACGATGTGGTCGACGCCCTGGGGAGCGAGCGCGCCGATCTGCTGGGCGGCGTCGCCATGTCGGTAGTTCACGACGTGGTGCGCGCCCGCGGCGAGCGCGAGGGCAGCCTTCTCGTCGCTCGAGATCGTGGCGATCACCGTCGCCCCCGCCCACACCGCGAGCTGGATCGCGGCGTGCCCGACGGCTCCCGCTCCTCCGGCTACGAGCACGACCCGCCCCTCCAGGGCACCCGGCGATAGCCGAGTCGGCCCGAACTCGTGTACGGTGAGCGCCCGGTGCGCCGTCATGGCGGGAACACCGAGGCTCGCCGCCACATCGAATCCGATCCCGTCAGGAAGCTTCACCGCCCGCGCGGCGGGTACCACCGTGTACTCCTGCGCGGTGCCGGTCGGACGCTGGTGCTGAGCGAGGTACAGCCACACGCGGTCGCCGACCGCGAGGTCGGTCACACCATCGCCGACCGCGTCGACGACTCCCGCGCCGTCCTGATTCGGAACGATCTCGTCGAACGCCAGGCGCGCGCCGCTTCCCGCGCGTGCCTTCCAATCGGTCGGGTTGACGCCTGAGACGACGACCTTCACGCGCACCTCCCCCGGGCCGGGCTGCGCGGGATCCCGCTCGCCGAGCGAGAGGACGGACGACGTTCCACTGCGGGAATACACGATCGATCGCATGCGAAGGGCCAACGCACGCAAGGCGACGCGCATTTCCCGCGAACCGGGTGGTTCGGCCGCCCGAACCCGAGGACAGGCTCCGACGAAAGGGGCCCGTGTCAGGCCGGTTGCGCCGGCTTGGTGCGCACCGGCCCCATCCACGTCGCGACCAGCACCGACGTGATCGCGCCCGCCGCCATGATCGCGGCGAGCACCACGATCTGGAAGCGACCGGCCTCGATCGGCGAGATGCCGCCGAAGATCGCCCCGACGAAGGCGCCGGGCAGCACGACGAGCCCGGTCGTCTTCGTCTGGTCGATCGCGGGCACCAGCGCGTCACGCACGGCGCGGCGAGCGAGCTGCAGCGTCGACGTGCGTGGCGTGGCTCCGAGTGCGAGCCAGCCCTCGACCTCGCCCCAGTGATCCGCGATCGCAGTCGTGAACATGCGGCCCGTGAGAGTCGCGATGCTCATCGCGTTGCCGATGACGATCGCCCCGATAGCGAGCGCGTAGCGGGTCGTCAGCTCCAGTGCGCCGGTCGCGAACACCGCCGTCGTCGCGACGAGGACGCCCGCCGTGATCGACGATCCCATCATGAGGGCAGCGCGGCCGGACCAGCCGACGCGGCCCGTCGCGACGGAGGTAGCGATCGCGAGCATGACCACGAGCGCGACGGCGATCCACACCGGGCTGGTGATGACGCCGGTGAGGATGACGCTGATGACGGCGAGCTGCACGGCGCCGCGCAGGATCGCCACGACAGGCGCCCACAGGCCCGGAATGCGGAACGCCGCCAGGACGGCGGTCGCGATGACCGCGAGCACGAGCACGCCGACGAGCGTCGGGCCGAGGTCGGCGGGCAGGCTCACGGTCGGAGCCTACCGAGACGGACCCCGCGCCGGATCGAGTGACTTCTGCCAGGCTCGTCGTGTCGGACACGCCTCGAGACCGGATGGGATGACATGGCCGAGCTGCGCTTCTCCTGGGTGGACGTCTTCGCCGAGACGCCCCTGACCGGCAATCCGCTCGCGCTGGTGCCGGGCGCCGACGGGCTGAGCGAGCCGGAGATGCGCGCCGTCGCGCGAGAGTTCAATCAGTCCGAGACGACGTTCCTCGTCACGCCGACCGCTTCCGGCGCGGACTACCGCCTGCGGTCGTTCACGGCGGCCGGGGTCGAGGTGCTGGGCGCGGGCCACAACGCGATGGGCGCGTGGATCTGGCTCGCCGACACCGGCGCGCTGCCGCGGGAGCGGGATGAGTTCACGCAGCAGATCGGCGACGACGTGCTGCCGGTGTGGATCACCCGCACCGAAGGCGGGCGGTCAAGGATCACGATGCGGCAAGCCGCACCCCGGTTCCTGCACTCGACCACCGACCACGCGGATTTCGCCGAGGCCCTCGGCCTCGCCCCCGCCGCTCTCGCCGACCGGCCGGCCGAAGTGGTCTGGACCGGCGCCGAACACCTCATGCTCGGCTTCCGCACGCGCGCCGACGTCGACGCCGCCACCCCGGAGCCGGCGCGACTGCGGGCTCTCCTCGCCGGGGTCGGCGCAGAAGGGTGCTACGTCTACTCGACCGAGAGCGGCGCGGACGGCGCCGACGCGTACGCCCGCTTCTTCAACCCCACGGTCGGCATCGTCGAGGACCCCGCCACGGGCACGGCCGCGGGACCCCTCGCCGCGCTTCTCGCGCGCGACGGTCGGGCGCCGGCACGCAGCATCCGTATCCTCCAAGGCCACGCCATGGGAAGGCCCAGCATTCTCGAGGTCGCCGTGGACGGCGACCTCGTCAGCCTGTCGGGCACCGGCTTGGTGGTCGCCGACGGCGTGCTCAGGCTCTGACCGCGCACTACCCGGGCCGGTTGCGCTCCTGGCGAATCCCTCGGAATCCGCCCTGGAACGAACACTAGAGACGTAGTATCCTCGCGGCATGGGCGCGATCAAGCCCCGAGCGGGCACCGATCACCGAGGGGCGGCGGTCGCCGGCGCCACACCCGAGGCACTGCCGCATGTCGAGGGCGTGCGCCACCGGTTCGTCGATCTGCCGGGTCTGCGCATGCACGTCGCGGAGGCCGGCGACGGCCCGCCCCTCCTCCTGCTGCACGGCTTTCCGCAGCACTGGTGGGCCTGGCGAAAGGTGCTCCCGGCGCTGGCCGCCCACTACCGCGTGATCTGTCCCGACCTGCGCGGGTCGGGCTGGACCGACGCCCCGCCCGACGGCTACACGTCCGAACAGCTGGTCGACGACGTGATCGCGCTCCTCGACGCCCTGCAGGTCGACCGCGTCGACATGATGGGGTACGACTCGGGCGGGATCGTGGGTTTCCGGGTGTGCCTGTCGCATCCTCAGCGGGTCGGCCGGTTCGTGTCGTTCGGCACGCCGCACCCCTACCCCGCATTCCACCCGCGGATCCTGCTGCACCTGTGGCGGCTGTGGCCGATGTTCGCGATCGCCACGCCCGGGCTCGGACCGTGGCTGCTTCGAAGCGGGCGGCAGCCGCTGCCGCGGTGGCTGATGACCGCGGACACCCGGGATCCCGAGGTCTTTCCGCCCGACGTCGTCGAGCAGTACGTATCGCGCCTCCGCGACCCCGCACGGGCGCGCGCCGGGTCGCGGCTGTACCGCGACCTGGTCATGACCGAGGCACGGCGCTCAGGTGCGCGCGCCTACCACGGCACCCGCCTCACGACTCCCACGCTCTCGCTGTACGGAGCGGTCCTCTATGGCAGCAACCCGCCGTCAGGGGAACACCCCGAGATCCTCGACGGGTACCAGGAGCATGCCGACGACTTCACCCTCGAGCACATCCCGGGCGCCGGGTACTACATCGCCGAGGAGCAGCCCGACGTGGTGGCCGCCCGCGCCCGCGCCTTCCTCACCGCTCCCTCCCACGGCGAGGGGTAGGGGCGTCGGCTCGGCGCATCACCGGCGGCGCGCCTCAACGGGCTCGACGGACGCGGCGTAGCGGGAGCGCCCGGCGACGATCGTCTCCACGACCCGAGTGTCCAGCAGCGCTTCCGCCCCGACCGCGAACGGGTCGGTGTCGAGCACCGTGAAATCGGCGGCGAAGCCGGCGGCGATGCGTCCGCGCCACTCGCCGTCACCGACGGAGGCGGCGGCGTCGCGCGTCGCGTGACCGATCGCGCGCTCGAGCGGCAGCGCGTACTGGGGGTGGGTCGCGGGCACGGCCCTTTCGAGCGCGGAGGCGCGCGTCGCGGCGATGTACATGTTCGCGAGCGAGCTGTGCGGCGCCGTCGGCGCGTCGGTCGAGAACGCCAGCAGCGCCCCGGCCTCCTCGTACTCGGGCCATGCGAAGGCGCGCTCGACACGTTCGTCGCCGAGCATCTCGGCCCAGTTTGCGAAGATCGCGGGGTCGGAGTGGACCGGCTGCATCGACGCCGTGACACCGAGTGACGCCAGCCGCGCCGCGGTCTCGGGAGCGGCGTACTCGAGGTGCTCGATGCGGTGCCGCCGGTCGCGCGGGCCGTTGACCGCGATCGCGTGCTCGATGGCATCGAGGGCGATGTCGCTCGCGAGGTCGCCGATCGCGTGCTGCGCGATCTGCAAGCCGGCCGCGTCGGCGGCCGCGACCACAGGCTTGAGCTGCTCGAGTGGCCAGATCGGAGCCGCGTTCGTTCCGTGGGCGTACGGGTGGCGCATCGCGGCGGTGCACGCGTCGATGACGCCGTCGAGGATGAGCTTGATGCCGACGACCCGCAGCCATGGCGACGACGGGTTGTCGGCGAGCTCGGCCGCGCGGGCCACCTGCGCGACGTTCGCCGCGTCGTCCCCGGTGTTCTCGATGAGCCAGTGCGCGGCGACCCGGATCGGCAGGTCGCCCCCGCGGCGGGCGCGGGCGCGCTCGAAGGCGGCGAGTCCGAACTCGTCGAAGGCCATGTCGACGACCCCGGTGACACCGGTCGCGAGGTATGCGTCGATCGCACGCTCGGCAGCCTCGTCGCGGTCGGCATCGGTCGTGCTCGCGTCGCGGTGGGCCCACGCGAACTGCACCGCCGCCGTCTCGTACAGCATCCCGGTCGGCTCGCCGTCGGCGTCGCGGGCGATCTCGCCGCCCAGCGGATCCGGCGTGTCACGCGTGATGCCGAGCTCGGCGAGGGCCGCGCGGTTGACCCAGCACGAGTGGTAGTCGTTGGCGTCGAGATAGACGGGGATGTCGGAGACCACGGCGTCGATCATCGCCGCGGTGGGCGCTCCGCCGGGGACGGAGTCGAAGAGCCATCCGCGTCCGCGCAGGACCGCAGCATCCGGATCCCGATCGCGCGCCTCGCGCAGCCGGGACTGGATCTCGTCCAGCGACCGGGCGTCGGTGAGGTGCACCTGCCCGAGCGCCGCGCCCATCATGAGCAGATGCGTGTGGGCGTCGGTGAAACCGGGCAGCACCAGCCGGCCCTGCAGGTCGACGGTGTCGTCGGCCTCGGGGACCTCCGCACTGTCGCCGACGAACGCGATGACGTCGTCGCGGAGGGTGAACGCCTCTGCCCACGCGTTCTCGGGGTCGGGGTCGGCGGTGAAGACGCGACCGTTGACGTAGTTGGTGATCATGGACGACCCTTCCTTCCGAGCGGGGTGCGCTGCAGGCCGGCGTAGAGAGCGGCGGCGACGAGCATGCCGACCGGCACCGAGAGGTCGATGTACCCCGTCGCCATCGCGATCGGTCCCGACCAGACGCTCGTCGAGAGGCACAGCGCGGTGGCGAGCCCGCCGACCAGCAGGGCGATCACGCCCGGCAGTCCCCATCCGCCCGAGTACCAGAAGCGGCCGCCGGGGTGGTCGTCGAACAGCTCCACGCCGTCGTACCGGTACCGGCGCAGCAGCACGTCCACGACGAAGATCGCCATCGCGGGCCCCGAGACGATCACCAGGAACTGCAGCATGAGGTTCGCGGCCTCCAGCAGGCTCGACGACAGCACGAGGTAGATCGTCAGGGCCGTGCCCACCGCGCCCACGATGATGGCGGCGGGGATGCGGCGGAGCCGGAAGCCGATCGCCTGCAGCGCCATGCTCGAGGTGTACGTCGTCATCGCGTTCAGTGCGATCGTGTTGATGACGACGCCGATCACGAGGATCGGGCCGAACCACCCCGGCAGCAGGTCGAGCAGGGCCACGTCGAGGCCGGCCTCGAAAGCCGCTCCGCTGAGGCCCGTCGCCAGCAGCACGCCGACGATCGTGAAGACGATGAACGGGATGCCGCCGCCCAGCCCCGTCGCGAGCGCGATGTGCGACGGCTTCGTGGAGCGCGGGAGGTAGCGGGCGATGTCGGGGCTGTTGATGAACGACAGCGGCGTCGACGCGAGGATCGTGAACCCGATGGCCATCGCCGACCAGAGGCCGACCCCCTCGAGCGGCACCGGCGCGGTGTACTGCCAGTCGACCGTCGGCAGGATGAAGGCGGCCACCCCGAGGAAGATGACGAACAGTGTCGCGGCCATGTACGAGTAGGCGCGCACGATCAGCCCGTGCCCGAAGATCGCGACCAGGATCGTGATCGTCGCCACGACCACCGTCACGCCGATGGGGACCCAGACGGGATCCTCGAGGCCCATCCGGCGCAGCAGGTCCGCCCCCATGAACGACGAGGCGAGCCACGTCAGCGACAGGAACACCGCGCCGATGAACCAGCCGACGAACGCCACGAAGAGCCGGTTGCCGAGGATGCCGTACATCGCCCGCGTCACGACGGAGCCGGAGGTGCCGGACGCGGGTCCGCTGCCGGCGATGAGGCCGGGGAAGACCCACAGCAGCGAGGCGGCGAGGATGACCGCGATCGACTGCCACAGCTCCAGCCCGAGCAGGATGAGCGTCGCGCCGACGGTCAGATTCAGGATGCTGACGCTCGGCGCCGCCCAGATGAAGAAGAGGTCCCGTGCACGGCCGTGGCGTTCGGCGTCGCCGACCAGCTCGATTCCGCGCGTCTCGGGACGCGATGCGGTGTCGACGAACTCGTCATCGAGTGCCGTCTGTGAATGGGTCACGGTGTTCCTTCCGGGAAGCGTCGTTGCTATTGGTCACATGCCCAATGGACTATTGGTCACACATTCAATAGCATGAGTGGTGTGACGTCAAGCGAGATTCCGGTACGGACGCGCAAGCGTCCCGAGGAGCGCCGGGAAGAGATCCTGGAGCACGCGACGGCGATCGCCCTCGACGAGGGCCTCGAGCGCATCACGCTGCGCGCTGTCGCCGACCGGCTCGGGGTGCGCCCGGGCCTGATCACGCACTACTTCCCCGCCGCCGAGGCCCTCGTCATCGAGGCGTTCACGCGCGCCGCCGTGCAGGAGCGCGAGCGGTTCTTCACGACGTCGGGGACCCCGGTGGACCGCGTGGCGCATTTCGCGGCGCACATCGAACGGGGCGCGTCACTGCCGCTCGCGCGGATGTGGCTCAACGCGCGGCACCTCGCCCGCTTCAGCCCGGCGCTCGACACCGCGCTGCAGCAGCAGGATCAGCTCGACCGCGAGCGGCTGACCGCGATCATCGAGGACGGCATCGCCTCGGGCGACTTCCCGATCACGGATGCGGAGACCGCCTGCATCCGGATCCTCATCGCCGTCGACGGCGGCGGCTCGTACGTGAACACCGCGACCCCGCCGACGCACCGCGCGCATCGTCAGGTCGTCGCCGACGTCAGCGAATGGGCTCTCGGGCTTGAGCCCGGCGCGCTGCGCGCGGCCGTCGACGCGGCGTCCGCGGCCTAGTCACGCAGCCGACCGGACGCGGACGGCGTGTATCCGGGACGCGGAGTCCCGTCAACCCCCGTGCTCCCCCACCCGGGTTCTGCGACGCTTCAGGCGCCACATCCCGGGAGTTGACGATGACCGACCTGATGCCGCGCACCATGCCGGCCCCCTTCTCCGCTCGCGGCCAGCTCAGCGAGCTGCTCCTCGACACGCTGCCCTCCGAGCCCGATGACGCGCTCGTCGACGGCGTGGCCGAGGCGACCGCCGCCGCCCTCACGACCGACGACGTGCTGCGAGACGACGACGTGCAGCTGTCGCTGTTCCTGCTGTTCGCCCTGTCGTACGGGTCGGTGCCCGGACTCGACGCGGATTGGGAGTGGCATCCCGCGCTCGTCGCCGCCCGTCGACGACTCGAGCGGGCGACGGAAGCACGGCTGCGGGAGATCGTCCCGCTGCCACCGACGCCCGAGGCCACGCGAGACGCGGTCGCACGGTGCCTGTTCGAGCTGACCGCGCCCTCTCACGGCCCGAGCGTGTCGCGCTTCGTCGCGAAGAAGGCCGATCGCCGCCAGCTCGACGAGTTCCTCATCATCAAGAGCATCTACACGCTGCGAGAGGCCGACCCGCACTCGTGGGCGATCCCCCGGCTCACCGGCCGCGCGAAGGCTGCGCTCGTCGAGATCCAGTCCGACGAGTACGGCGGCGGCGACCCGGGCCGGGTGCACGCCGCCATCTTCGCCGGGACCATGCGCGGCTGCGGGCTCGACGACACCTACGCCGCATACGTGGACCAGGTGCCGGCGATCGTGCTCGCGTCGCAGAACATGATGTCGATGTTCGGGCTCAGCCATCGTCTGCGCGGCGCGACGGTCGGGCACCTCGCCGCGTTCGAGATGACCTCGTCGCTCCCGAACCGCTCCTACGGCGACGGCTTCCGCCGGCACGGCTTCGGGCCGGACGTCACCTGGTACTTCGACGAGCACGTCGAGGCGGATGCCGTGCACGAGCAGATCGCGGGGCGCGACCTCGCGGGCTCCCTCGCGGAGGACGAGCCCGCCCTGCTGCCCGACATCCTGTTCGGTGCCGCCGCCTGCCTCACCGTCGACGACCTCGTCGGCGAACACATCCTCGAATGCTGGTCGGCCGGGCGCAGCGCGCTGCGGCAGCCGGCATCCCGCGGTATCGGGTGAACGGATGCTGCAGCCCGAAGCCCTCGAGTACGTGCTGCCTCTGCGGTGGGAGAGCGACGAAGGACTCGACGAGCTGACGGCCTACCTCCGCCGTCTCTCGGAGTGGGTCGACGTGACGGTGGTGGACGGGTCGCCGGCGTCCCGGTTCGAGGAGCACCGGCGCGCGTGGACCTTCCTCCGGCACGTGCCGCCGGCCCTGGCCGGCGCGAACGGCAAGGCTCGTGGCGCGATGACCGGGATCGCCATCAGCCGGCACGACCGCGTGGTGATCGCCGACGACGACGTGCGGTACGAACGAGCGGATCTGGTCCGGCTGAGCGACCTGCTGCGCATCGCGGACTTCGTGCGGCCGCAGAACGTGTTCCGCCCGCTGCCCTGGCACGCCCGGTGGGACACCGGCCGCAGCCTTCTCAACCGAGCACTCGGAGGCGACTTCTCGGGCACCGTGGGCGTCCGCCGCTCGGCCCTGCGCGGCCGGCCCTACGACACCGACGTGCTGTTCGAGAACCTCGAGCTCGAGCGCACCGTGCGCGCCCACGGCGGCCGTGTCATCGTCGCGCATGAGCTCTGCGTGACGCGACGCCCGCCGAGCGTGAACCGGTTCTTGGAGCAACGGGTGCGCCAGGCGTACGACGACTTCGCGCAGCCGGCGAGGCTCGTGCGGGAGCTGCTCGTCCTGCCGATCGTGGTCACCGCGGTGCTGCGTCGCAGGTGGGCGGCCCTGGCGGTCGGGGTCACCGCTGTCGCCGTGCTGGCCGAGACGGGACGCCGGCGCGGCGGCGCAGCGAAGGCCTTCCCGCGGACATCCGCCCTGTGGGCGCCGCTCTGGCTGGCCGAGCGCGCCGTCACGGTCTGGATCGCGCTCGGTCTGCGCCTCCGCGGCGGCGTGCGCTATCGCGAGAGCCGGATCTCGCGGGCGGCCACACCCCTGCGGCGGCTGAAGCGAGCGGCCGCAGCATCCGCCGACGAAGAGAACTCGAAGGAGCACGCGCATGACCGAGCCGCATGACACCGTGACCATCACGCCCTACACCGACGGCCCGCTCATCGTGCGGGGCGCGGCGCAACTGATCGATGAGCACGGCGAGCCGATCGCGCGTCACCGCCGGACGGTGGCGCTGTGCCGGTGCGGCGCCTCGGCGATCAAGCCCTGGTGCGACGGCACCCACAAGCTCTCGGGGTTCCGCACCGAGCCACCCGCGGCCTGACGCTCAGTCGCCCTTCGCGGCGCGCACCTCCTGCGGCGAGCGCCCCTTCGGCTGCGACGGACGGGGGCCCGGGTCGGGCGCAGGCGGGATCGGCAACCGCGTCGGCTTCCCCGCACGCAGCTCGACGGCCGCCCCGAAGTGCCGGATCGGCAGCGGTGCGCCCTCGCTGAGCGTGTACGACGCCGTGTCGCCGGAGACGTCGACGCGCAGCATCCGTCCGCCGATCCTGATGCCGAACGCGAGACGTGTGATGGGCGCGGTCAGCCGCGGGCAGAACTCGAGACCGTTCGGTCCGTCCTTCATGCCGCCCAGGCCCGAGACGACCGCCGTCCACACTCCCCCGAGCGCCGCGATGTGCAGGCCGTCGTCGACGTCGTCGCGCAGATCGTCGAGGTCGATGGTGGCGGCCTCCGTCAAGTACTCGATCGCCAGCTCGCTCTGCCCGACCCATGCCGCCACGACCGACTGGGTCGACGCCGAAAGCGACGAGTCCCGCACGGTGAGCTCCTCGTAGTACGCGAACGCGCGGGCGGTCTCTTCCGTCGTGAACGCCTCGTGGAACAGCTGCAGCGCCAGCACCAGGTCGGCCTGTTTCAGCACCTGCTTGCGATAGAGGTCGAAGTACGGGAAGTGGTTCTGCAGCGGGTACTGCTCGGGCGACGTCGCCTCGAAGTCCCAGCGCTCGAGGTCGGTGTAACCGGCGGCCTGCTGGTGCACACGGCGCTCCTCGTCGTACGGCAGCGCGATCGCGTCGGCGATGATCTCCCACCGGCCGATCTCGTCGTCGCGCACCCCGAGCTCCCGCGCCCGCGCGTTGTGGCGCCTCGCGGCGTCGGCGGCGCCGCGGAGGTTGCGCTGCGCCGCCAGGTTCGTGAACGTGTTGTCGTCGACGAGCGCGGAGTACTCGTCGGGCCCGGTGATTCCGTCGATGTGGAACACGCCGCCCGCGTCCACATAGCCCAGCGAGACCCACAGTCGTGCGGTCTCGACGAGGATCTCGAGCCCCACGTCCCGCTCGAACTCCTCGTCGCCGGTCGCGCGCACGTGACGCGTCACCGCTGCGGCGATATCGGCATTGATGTGGAAGGCGACGGTGCCCGCCGGCCAGTACCCCGAGCACTCGCGTCCGCTGATCGTCCGCCAGGGGAAGGCGGCGCCGTCGAGGTGCAGCTGCTGAGCCCGCTCGCGCGCCGTGTCGAGTGTCGAATGGCGCCACCGCAGCGCGTGGGCCGCCGCCTCGGGCGCGGTGTACGTCAGCACCGGGAGCACGAAGGTCTCGGCATCCCAGAAGGTGTGCCCCTCGTAGCCCGGACCGGTGAGCCCCTTGCCGGGAATCGACCGCAGGTCGGCCCGCGCCGCCGACTGCAGCACCTGGAACAGCGCGAAACGCACCGCCTGCTGCAGCTGCGTGTCGCCCTCGAGCTCGACGTCCGCGGCATCCCAGAAGTCGTCGAGGTACGCCCGCTGCTCGCGCGCCATGCCCTCCCATCCGAGACGCACGGCCGTCGCGACGGCGGCTTCGACGCGGTCGCGCAGCGCAGCATCCGTCAGATCATCAGACCATTCGTGACCGACGAACTTCACGACACGGATGCTGTCGCCCGCCGCGAGCCGTGTCGTCACCGTGGTGCGGGCCTCGTCCTCCCACGCCTCGGTCTCGACGGACGACGCCGCGCCCGAGATCGCGTGTTCCATGGCGACGGCCACGCCGATGCGGCTGCGCTTGGTGCGATGCACGAGCGTCGCCCCGGTCTTCGTGACGACGCGGTCGATCGGCTCGTAGGGATGCCGGAGCGGCTCCATGACGCGCTCGTCGGGGTGCACGTCCGGCAGCGGCTCGTCCGCGACGATCTCGGAGAGCACCGTGATGTCGATCGGACCGCTGAGCGCGGTCACGCGGTAGTCGATCGCGGCGATCGCGCGATGCGTGAGCGAGACCAGCCGCACCGACTCGACACGCACCGTGGCGCCGGAGGGAGAGGTCCAGCGCACATCGCGCCGCAGCGTCCCCGCCCGGAAGTCGAGCTGCTGCTCATGGGATTCGAGTCGCCCCTCGCGGATGTCGAACGGCTCGTCGTCGACGAGGAGCCGGATGATCTTGCCGTCCGGGGCGTTGACCACGGTCTCGCCGTGCTCGGGATACCCATAGCCGTCCTCGGCGTACGGCATCGGGTGGTGCTCGAAGAGTCCGTTGAGATAGGCGCCCGGCGTCTCGCAGGGATCGCCCTCGTCGAGGGTGCCGCGCCAGCCGATGTGTCCGTTCGACAAGGAGAAGACGGACTCACGGCGGGCCTGGCGCGACGGCTCCCAGCCGCTCCAGCCGATGCCCCACGGTGAGACGTCGAAGGGCGAGATCTCAGGCATGCCGCCATTCTGCGAGCGGGAGGACGCACGCCGCGAAGGCCTTGCAATCCGGGCCGCGCCCCGGTAACGGGTGCGGGAGGCCGGTGCCGATCCGGTTCCTCGCGATCCGGTCGTGGTGAGGAGCGGCCCTCAGTAGAGGTCGAGCGGGTCGTCCACCGTGCGCGCGGGTGGAGGCGAGACGATGCGCCGCGTCTGCTCCTGCATGTAGCCGATGGCCTCGTCGTTCGTCGGACCGTCGAGCGCGTTCGGCGTGGTCTGCGTGAGCAGCGCGGTGGCCGCGTTCAGCAGAAATGTCGCGTCGATCTCGTTGCCGTCCAGTCCGATCGCGTGCAGCATGATCGAATCCGTCATCCCCGCGTTGCCCAGTGCGCGCGCGTACTCCATGAGCCAGTCGGCCGCCTCGTCCTCGAGGAAGAGTGCCCTGCCCGCGTAGGTCACGTGCTTCATGCCGCCAGGGTGCGCGCCGTCCGCCACTCCCGCACACGTGGTTGACACGGATACCGTTGCATGCATCGACAGGATGCTGCGCCCCTGTCGGATGTCGGGCACCCGTGGTTGGCTGGCGCAATGAACACCGCGACCTCCGCCGACGGCACCCCCATCGCCTACGAAGAGACCGGCGACGGCCCCGTCGTCGTCATCGTGAACGGCGCCATGTCGACCGCCGCCGACGCGGCAGGACTCGCGACGGCCCTGGCGGATGCCGGCTTCCGAGCCGTCACATGGGACCGCCGTGCACGCGGCTCCAGTGGTGACAGGCCGGGCTCGACGCCCGATCGAGAAGTCGAGGACCTGGCAGCGGTGATCGGCGCCGTCGGCGGCGAGGCGGCCGTTCTCGGGCACTCGTCCGGAGCGGTGCTCGGACTGGTCGCCGCCTCGCGCGGCGTGCCGGTCCGGGCGCTGTTCCTGTCGGAGCCACCGCTGCGCTTCGGCGAGGACGAACCCGCCGACGACCTGGCCGAGCGGCTGCAGGCCTTCGTCGACGAGGGGCGGCCCGAGGAGGCGATCGTCACTTTCCAGCTCGAGGGCGTCGGACTCCCCCGCGAGATGGTGGACCAGATCCGGGCCAGCGAGATGTTCCCCGGCCTGGTGGCGCTCGCGCAGTCGACCGTCTACGACACCAACCTCACGAGGGAGGCGTCGACGCCAGGCCCGGAGATGCTCTCGGTCGCCGCTCCGATCACGGTGCTGCGCGGAGCCCAGACCTTCCCCATGCTGATCACCGCCGCCGACCACCTGGCCGACGAGGTCGACGGCGCCGAGCTCGTCGTCGTTCCGGAGTCGGTCATGCATCGCCCCGACCCCGCCGCCACGGCGCGCGTGGTGCGGGAACGTCTCGCGTAACGCCGATCCGGGTCGCTGAGCGAGCGGGCAACCAGGGAGACGAGACGCCCACGGCGCAGCGCAGACCCCTGCGCCGGCGTCAGTCCCCGAGGCGGTCGAGCAGATCGACCGCCGCGCGCGTGTACTCCCCGATCCAGCGGTCGTGGATGCGCTTGATGGGGACGGGCGCGAGCGCCAGGTGGCGTTCGCGCCCGATCTTGCGACCCGTCACGAGCTCGGCCTTCTCCAGCACGCGAAGGTGCTGCAGCACTGTGGTGCGATCGACCTCGGGGAACCGGGCGCACAGTGCCCCCGTCGTAAGCGGCTCCTGTTTCAGCGCGTCCAGCATGCGGCGGCGCAGCGGCGCCGCGAGCGCTTTGAACACGAGGTCGTCGTCAGACCCCTTGTGCGCGGCATCCATCATGTTATAAAACTACAACATGTCTGAGGAACTCACCGCACTCTCGTTCACCGTGTCGGGGCGCGTGGCACGACCCGTCGCGGAGGTCTACGAGGCCGTCGCCGACCCCGAGCAGCTGTCGCGCTACTTCACGACCGGAGGAGCGCACGGCCGGCTCGAGCAGGGTGCCGACGTCACATGGGACTTCGCCGACTTCCCGGGCCGCTTCCCCGTGACCGTCGTCGAGTCCGAGCCACCGCGCCGGCTCGTCATCCGATGGGAGGCGCGAGCCGGCGTCGAGGCCGAGACCACGACCACGTTCGAGTTCGAGCCCGTCGACGACGGCGCCCGCACGCTCGTGACGATCACCGAGTCCGCCTGGCAGGCGAACGCGGACGGCGCGAAGAACGCGTTCGGCAACTGCGAGGGCTGGACCGGAATGCTCGCCGCGCTCAAGGTCTGGGTCGAGCACGGCATCAACCTGCGCGACGGCTTCTACGCCTGAGGCTGCCGCTATCGTGTGCTCTCGCCGAGAGGACACGATCCGTGCGTGCAGAACGTGTGGTCTCGGCGAGAGCACACGATGTCGGCACGCGAGCGGCGGCCGCGCCGGGTCAGCGCGGGCGGCTTGCGGCCATCCGCCCGTCGGGGTCGAGGCGGGCGAGCACGGCGGCGGTGATCTCCCGCAGCTGCTCCGCCTGCTCGGGCGTGATGACGTCGAGCAGCACCTCGCGCACGGTCTCCACGTGCCCCGGAGTCGCCTGCAGCACCTTGCGCCGGCCGTCGGCGGTGATGACCGCGTCGGTGGCGCGGGCGTCGGAGGCGTTGCGCTCCCGCCGCACGAGGCCGCGCGCCTCGAGCCGCGAGATCACGTGCGACAGGCGCGGCAGCGTCGCGTTGGTCATCGACGCGAGCTCCTTCATCTGCAGGCGGTGGTCGTCGGCGTTCGACAGCATCGACAGCGCGAAGTAGTCGAAGTGCGTGAGGTCCTCGTCGCGCAGCAGCTGGGCGTCGAGCTCGCGCGGGAGCAGTTCGAGGAGCGCGGCGAACGGCACCCAGGTGTCCTGCTCGTCCGCCGTGTAGAACCGCGGCCTGTTCATCCTCCGATTCTAGGAATAGTTGTGGCGACAAGCGAGTTGTTCCCTACAGATGCTTGAAGCTACAAGCAATTCGGACGACAGGAGAACAGCCATGACCACGATCACGATCTTCGGAAACGGCAACATGGGCCAGGCAATCAGCGGCGTGCTCGCCCGCGGCGGTGCCGACATCCAGCACATCGGCAGCGCCGACACCGGTGCCACCGTGAACGGCGACATCGTCGTGCTCGCCGTCCCGTACCCGGCGCTCGCGCAGATCACCGCCGCCTACGGCGCGCAGCTCGCCGGCAAGACCGTCATCGACATCACCAACCCCCTCGACTTCTCGACGTTCGACGCGCTCGTCGTGCCCGCCGGCAGCTCGGCGGCCGCCGAGCTCCAGGCCGAGCTCCCCGCGTCGAAGGTGCTGAAGGCGTTCAACACGAACTTCGCCGCCACCCTGGTAAGCGGTCGCGAGGGCGACGCCCCGACCACCGTGCTCGTCGCGGGCGACGACACAGACGCCAAGGCGGGCCTCATCGCGGCGATCACCGCCGGCGGACTCGAAGCCGTCGACGCGGGCTCCCTCGCGCGTGCCCACGAGCTCGAGTCGATCGGATTCCTCCAGCTGACCCTCGCGGTCGGCGAGCAGATCGGCTGGGCCGGCGGCCTGGCGCTCGTGCGCTGAGGCTCGACCGCTACGCGATGCGCGTCCCCGTCGGCAGGCGCCCGGCGGGGGTGCGCGTGCGGGCCCATGCCCACCACATCAAGCCCACTGCGAGCAGCAGCTGCAGCGCCATGCCGACGAACCAGCTCGGCGTCGAGTGGTCGATGACCTCCGCGGGCGTGGGCCGTTCGTCCTCGAGCGCGGGCGCGCAGTCGTCCCAGCGCTGCTCGAGCTCGGGCGGCTGCTGAGCCGCCCGCACACCGAACTTGATCTGGCCGAAGAGGTCGTTCGGGTTGCCGTACGCGTCGTACTGCGTCGGCGTCGCGTCCGCGAGGATCACGAACGGGTTGGCCGCGAACAGCCACCACACGTGGTCGAACCGCGGCATCTCGTAGGTCGACGTCCGCCACTCGCCGCACCGCACCTCGATGTCGTCATCGCACGGATACTCGTCGCTCGGCGTCTCGCCGGGCATGCACGGGAAGCTGTCGCCGGAGTACTGGTCGTACTCGATGGAGCGGTAGTGGTTCGTCACCTCGGACCGCATCGTCATGCCGACGAGCGCGAACGCGATGAGCGTGCCGACCACGAGCGCCGCGACCACCAGGTACGTGGTGGCGACCGAGAACAGCGGTCGCGACAGGATGCCACTCAGCGCGACGCCGATCGCGGAGATGATGCCGACCTCGAACACGAGCACGAGCAGCGACACCGTGATCGTCGCCGGCGCTCCCCCGCCCCCGAGCGTCGCGAGCACGAGGAACGGGACGGCCACCGCCACGAACGCCAGGCCCGTGACCCATGCGGCGAGGAACTTCCCGACCAGGATCTCGAGGGTCGTCGCCAGCGTGACCTGCACGGGCGCGAGGGTCGCGGCATCCCGGTCTCCGTTGATCGCGTTGCCGCTCAGCGTGGGCGACACCAGCACCACCAGCAGGAGCGTGATGTAGACGATCGTGGAGTAGATCGCTCCGCCCGGCTGGAGCGCCGACCCCCACGCGAGGAACGACAGCCCGGTCACGATCGCGAGCAGCAGCGCGAAGACGCCGAGCAGCACGTACCAGGCGATGCTCCGGGTGCGCTGGGTCAGCTCGAGGCCGACGATGGTGCTGAGTCGCTGACCGTTCACGACGTCGCCTCGCTCTCGTCCTCGCGCGGCAGCGGTGGTTCGGATGGCGGCGGCGCCTGCGGTGGGCGCCCGTCGCCGAGGTCGAGGAACGTGCGCTCGAGCGCGCCCTGCGCCGCGGCGAACTCCACGACGTCGAGCCCTGAGCGGACGAGGTCGCGCAGCGCGCCGGCCGCGGCATCCTCCGATTCGAACGACACCACGATGTCACGGCGGTCGACGCCCAGGCTCTCCGCCGGGATCCCCAGTGCGTCAGCAACGGCCTGGACGGCGACGGATGCCTCGGCCCCGGCGATCCGGACCCGCCACGGGCGGGCGCGGCGGGCGGCTGCCTCGACGCGGGCCGGGTCGACGGTGGCGCCCGCCATCAGGAAGACGGCGTCGTCGACGACCTCCTCGAGCTCGGACAGGATGTGACTCGACACGAGCACGGTGCGCCCCTCGGCGGCGAACCGCCGCAGCAGCAGGCGCAGGTCGATGCGCGCCTGCGGGTCGAGACCCGACGCCGGCTCGTCGAGCAGCAGCACGCGCGGGTCGTGCACGAGGGCGCGCGCCAGTCCGAGGCGCTGCTTCTGCCCTCGTGACAGTACGCGGGCGGGCGCATCCGCGAGATCGACCAGGCCCACTTCGGCGAGAAGCGCGTCGGCGCGGACGGATGCCTCGGCCCGCGGCATCCCGTACAGCCGCGCCGTCACCGCCAGGGTCTCGCGCGAACTGAGCGAGTTCCAGGCGCCGAGAGCGTCGGGCATCCAGCCGAGCAGCGCCCGGGCCTCCTGCGGGTCGAACACAGGGTCGACGCCGTCGATGCGGATCGAGCCCGCGTCGGGCGCGAGGAGGGACGCGAGCATGAGGAGAAGCGTCGTCTTGCCCGAGCCGTTCGGACCGACGAGGCCCGTGACCCGGCCGGCGTGCGCCCGCAGCGTCACGTTGCGGACGGCCTGCACCTCGCCGAACGAGCGGCGCACGCCCTGGACGACGATGCCGGGCTCGGCGGGGATTCCGGGGGCCCGAGGGGCCGGGCTCGGCGTGCTCACGGCCCCACCCTAGCGACCCGGCGCCGGTCGACCGAGCCTTGACGAGACGGGGAGTGCCAAGACACGGGGCATCCCGTCGACGATGCCGCCTGTCGCGCCACACGAGGCCCGCCGCTGCCCCGCTTCGGGGGCCGCGACACGCGGCATCACGCGAGCCATTCGGCGTGTTGCGGCCCCTGAAGGCCCAGGGCTGCCCCGCTTGGGGACCGCGACACGCGGCATCACGCGAGCCATTCGGCGTGTTGCGACCCCTGAAAGCCCAGGGCCGCCCCGCTCGGGGACCGCGACACGCGGCATCCCGCGAGCCATTCGGCGTGTTGCGGTCCCTGAAGGCCCAGGGCGGCCCCGCTCGGGGACCGCGACACGGGGCATCCCGTCGACAATGCCGCCTGACGTGCCACACGAAGCCCGCCGCTGCCACGCTCGGGGGCCGCCACACGCGGCATCACCCGAGCCATTCGGCGTGTCGCGGCCCTTGAAAGCCCAGGGCGGCCCCGCTCGGGGGCGGCGACACGCGGCATCACGCGAGCCATTCGGCGTGTTGCGGCCTCTGAAAGCCCAGGGCTGCCCCGCTGGGGGGCGGCCGCGCGAGGTCAGGAGCGGAAGAACGCGACCCCGAGGTCGGGATGGTCGACGAAGACGCCGTCGACGCCCGCGTCTCTGATCACCGCCCACTCGGATTCCCAGTCGCCGAACGACCCGGGACCGCCGCGGGTGCGGAACTGCCCGATCAGGAACCTGTTCTCGGGGCGGCAGGTCCAGGTGAAGACGCGCAGGCCCCGGTCGTGCGCGTCGGCGACGACGCGCGAGGGCCCGGCGGTGCGCCCGAGCCGGTCGGGGCGGAGGATGGTGCGCTTGTTGACGCTGATCCCGTCCACGCGCCCGACAAGTGCGTCGAGCCCCGCCGGCGCTGCCGTCTGCCGGTACGTCAGCGAGGCCTTGCCGTGCGCGCTGAACAGGTCGAACGGGCGTCCCGCGTCCTCGAGCAGGTACACGTAGGACCCACGGATGCCGCGCTCCTGAAGCGCGTACAGCACCGTCGACTCGAACGACTCGATGGTGAGCGGCAGCTCGCCCGACGCCCAGCCCGCCTCGCGCAGTTCGGCGTCGACGAGCTCCGCGACATCCCATCCGATCGATGCGAAGTACGTGGCGTGCTTGATCTCGAGCACGACGCCGATCTCGCGGCCGAACTCGAGCGAGGCCTCCCGCGTCGCGTCGAGCACGTCCCGCAGGCGCAGCACGTGCTGCTCGTCGTCGAAGCTCGCGCTCGTCGGGCGCACGTCGGAGATCCGCTCGCGGCAGCGCAGCGTCGACAGCTCGTCCCACGTGAAGTCCTCGGTGAACCAGCCGGTCAGCTCGGCCCCGTCCACGTACTTCGTCGCGTGCCGGTCGGCGAACTCCGGGCGGTCGGCGACATCCGTGGTGCCCGAGATCTCGTTCTCGTGCCGCACCACGAGCACGCCGTCCTTCGACACCACGACGTCGGGTTCGACGGCATCGACGCCCATCTCGAAGGCCAGGGCGTACGAGGAGCGCGAGTGCTCCGGCCGGTACCCGGGGGCACCGCGGTGTCCGATCACGAGGGGATGTCGACGGGGCACCGCTTCAGCGTAACCACGAGCGCCCCGCTGACCGGGCCGCAGCATCCGTTCATAGTCCACTCACAGCACGCACCCGTGCCGGCCGGGCACCCGTCGGATAGTGTTGATCAACAGCATCGTGCTGGGATTCCCTTGACATTGGAGTGTGAGAGCAGTGGCCCTCAACAACCCCGCGTTCAACAACCCGGCCTTCCAGGACCCGAAGGCCGTTCAGACCTACCCCGGCGGTTCGCAGGCGGCGAACCTGGGCGGCCAGTCGCAGTTCGCGACGGCGCAGCGTGCCGGAGCGGATGCCGCGGCCCAGGCGCAGCTCGAGGGCATGTACGCGGCACCGTCCGCGGGCGCCGCCGAGACCGGCCGCATGTCGTATGAAGACACCATCTGGAAGACCGTCGGCCTGTTCGCCATCCTCCTCGTCACCGCGGCAGTCGGCTGGGTATGGACGATGGCGGGCGTCACACCGACGAACCCCGCGCCCTCGATCCTCCCGTGGATGATCGGCGCGCTCGGTGGCTTCGTACTGGCGATGGTCGTCATCTTCACGTCGCGCAAGAAGATCCGCCCGGCGCTCATCTTCGCCTACGCCGCCTTCGAGGGCCTCTTCGTCGGCGCCATCTCGGCGTTCTTCGAGTTCCTCTGGCCGGGCATCGTCGTGCAGGCCACGCTCGCGACGCTCGCCGTCGTCGGTGTGACCCTCGCTCTCTTCGCCAGCGGGAAGATCCGTGCGTCGAAGCGCGCCACCAAGGTCTTCATGATCGCGATGGTCGGCTACCTCGTGTTCTCGCTCATCAACATCGGCCTCATGATCTTCAACGTGCCGCTCGCCGGCGGGGCATTCGGTCTGCTCAGCGGCGTCGAGATCATGGGGATCCCGCTCGGCCTGATCATCGGCGTGCTCGTCGTCATCATGGCGGCGTACTCGCTGGTGCTCGACTTCGACCAGATCCAGCAGGGCGTGCGCAACGGCGCTCCCCGTCAGTTCGGCTGGCTCGGCGCGTTCGGCATCATGGTGACGGTCGTCTGGCTGTACCTCGAGATCCTGCGCATCCTCGCGATTGCGCGCGGCAACAGCTGACGCCGCGCTCCGCTTCGAACGGCCGCCCGGTCCTCCGGGCGGCCGTTCTGTTCTGTGCGCACGACGCTTAGGCTGAAGGCGATTCGAGGAGCGGCATGTCTCGACGTCGTACGGCCTTCGGCGCGATGGCAGTGCTGCTCGTCTGCCTCACCGCCTGCTCAGGAGGCCCCGTGACCGAGCCCACGCCGTTCCCGCCGACGCCCGCGCAGCCGACGCCGGGCCGCACTCCCTTCGAGACGACCCCGCGCGGGCCGATCCTGCCGACGGGCGAACCGGTCGCCGTGCCATCCGCGCGCTGGGACGCCATCGTCGCCGACCTCGCCGAGCGCGGCGTCGCCGGCACGCCGGAGCTCGTCTCGGCTCACGCCGTCACATGGAACAACGGCGCCCTCGGCTGCCCGTCCCCCGGAGTCTTCTACACGCAGGCGCTCGTCGACGGCATGCGCATCGTCGTCCAGGTAGACGGCACGACCTACGACTACCGGTTCGGCACGACGGACACCCCGAAACTCTGCACCCGCTGACCCGAGACGGATGCGGCGACCCAGGGGCGCAGCATCCGTTCGTGTTCATGAATACGACGAGGTGGCGCCCCGCCCTGCGACGGAACGCCACCTCGTGTCGTGCGGCTTACTTGGCCTTGACCAGCAGCGCCTCGTCGGCGCCCGCCGCGTTGTCCTGCACGACGACCATGACGCCGAGCGGCTTCTGCGCCGAGAACGCGGCCCCGTTCACGGTGACAGGCACGTCGATCTTGCCGCCGACCGGAACCGACTCGAACTGCCCGTTGGTGAGCGCGGGCGCCCACGGGTCGTAGCTCGCCATGGCGTCGATCGCGTCCGAGCCGTCGTTGACCGACGAGAAGCTCTGCACGGTGTAGCTGAACGCACCCGACGTGATGCCCAGGTCGCTCGCGACCACCGGAAGCAGGATCGTGCTGCTGTCGGTGGGGGCGGAGGCGTTGAAGCCCGCGGCGAACACCTCGCCGGTGGCCACCTCGTACTCGAACACCTGCGAGATGCCGTTCGCATCGCCTGCGGTCACCAGACCGCCGTCGGCGGAGAACACGATCCAGTCGGGCTCGCCGTCGCCGTTCGTGTCGATGACCACGTCGAACTCGTTGGCGGCCGCGTTGGACCACCGGCTGTGGGTGTTGACCGCGAAGACGAGCAGCTGGTCGCCGGCGTCGTCCCAGCCGAACGACTGCACGCCCGCGGCGCGAAGGTCGTAGCCGGTGTCCGTGAACGCCTTGGGGGTGTCCTTCTTGTCTTCCAGGCCCCACGTGTAGAAGTCCGCGTCGCCCGCGAAGGCGCCCTGGTTGTTCTTCAGCGTGACGGCGACGTCACCGTCGACCGGGGTGTTCTTCTTCGTGACCTTGAGGTCGCCCACCGCCGAGACCGCGGTCGTGGCGCGGGGCACGAGCAGGTACGGGACCCGCAGGGCTCCGCCCGCCGACGTGAGCACGACGTCGCCGGAGAACTCGTAGAAGGCGAACCCGCCGGTGCCCGAGCTTCCCACCGCCGTGGCGGGAGCGCTGAGGTCGACCGTGACCTTCTCGGAACGGCCCGGCTTCACGGTGACCTGATTCGGGCTCGCCGTGACGGTCGCAGCCTCGGACTGGGCGGAAGCCTCGATGCCCACGCTGTAGGTCACGGGCTCGCTGCCGTAGTTCGTCACCGTCACCGTCTTCTTGCCCTGGAAGGTCTTGGCGGTTTCCTGGAAGCCGAAGCTGAGCGCCGTCTCGCGGAGCTTTCCGTCCTCGGTCTTGAACGAGTCGCCCGTCGCCGTCACCTGCTCGGCCACCGCCTGCGCGGTGTCCACGAGCCCGACGCCGCCGCGGACGAGGTTCTGGCCCACGACCTTGTCGGGGTCGGCGGTGGAGACGAGCACCGACGCGACCTCCGAGGCCGACCAGGCCGGGTGGGCCTCGACGGCGAGCGCCGCGACACCTGCCACGTGCGGGGCGGCCATCGACGTTCCCGAGATGGTCGCCGGGCCGTTGCCGGTGCCGACGCCGGTCGAGACGATCGAGACGCCGGGTGCCGCGACATCGACGCCGAGGGCGCTGTCACCGCTGCGGGGTCCGCTCGAGCTGAACGACGCGTATCCGCGGAAGGCGGGGTTCTCCAGGGGAGCGGGCTCGACCGTCGCCTCCGCGTCGTCGACGAGCTTGGGCCCGTCGGACATGCGCACGCCGAGGAACGGGATGGTGACGGTGTAGTCGTCGCCGGTGTCGGGGTTCTCGGTGATCTCACCCTCGAACGGCGGGTAGTCGTCCGAGGTGTTGATCATCACGGCTGCCGCCGCACCCGCCTGCTGAGCGAAGATCGCCTTCGCCACGCGGGCGCAGACGCCGCGCGTCGAGACCGCGAGCTGGTTGCCGCCGATGGTGATGCCGGCGTATTCGTACGCCGCGACCGAGCAGCCGAGCGCCTCGTTCTCCTCCGGGGTGGCGGGGTTGTCGGTGAGCCGCACGACGGTCATCGCGGGAAGCCCGGTGAGGACCGCACCGTTCGCGTTGATGGCCGGCACCGCGACACCGTCGACGGTGATGAGGGCACCGGGGAACGTGGCCGTGCTGTCGACGGCCGCCACCGAGACCACGCCGTCGCCGTTGCCGGCGAGGTAGGGGCTCGGCCCTTCGTTGCCCGCGGACTTGACGACGACCACACCGGCGCCGACGGCGTTCGACGCCGCGACCTCGTCGGGGTCGTCACCGCGCCCGAACGGTGAACCGAGCGACATGTTGATGACGTCCATGCCGTTGTCGACGGCCCAGTCGATGGCCGGCACGACCACGTCGGTCGAACCGCCGCAGCCGAAGACGCGGAGCGCGTAGAGGTCGGCCTGCGGGGCGACGCCCGGGCCGATCGTCCATTCGGCCGAGGCCGTGGACTCGTCGTACGGGCCTGTGTAGGTGTCGCCCTCAGCGGTGACGCCGCTGCCCCCTGCGGTGCCGGCGACATGGCTGCCGTGCCCGTTGCAGTCGAGCGGGTTCGCGTCGGGCATCGGCACGGGCTGGTAGTCCTCGGAAGCCGGATCGGCGTTGTACGAGTCGCCGACGAAGTCCCAGCCGCCCTTGATGCGCGGGGCGTCCGGGCCGAACTGCGCAGGGTCGGCCGGCTGTGTCTCGGCCGCGTTCGCCGCGGCGTAGGCCTCGGGTGTGCCGATGCCGCCGAAGTTCGCGTGGGTGTAGTCGATGCCGGTGTCGATCACCGCCACCTTGATGTTCTCACCGGTGAAGCCGGTGTTCTCCCACACCTGCGGCACCCCGAGGAAGGGCACCGACACCGCGTTGTCCAGCGTGTACGTCTTCACCGCGTGCACGGCGACGACGTTGGGCAGGGCAGCCACGGCGTCGACCTGCTCGGCGGGGATGTTCATCTGGATGCCGTTGTAGGCGGACTGCATCGTGGCTTCGATGCGGCCGTCCTTGGCTTTGATCGTGCCGGCGATGGCGTCCTGATTCTTCTTCAGCGAGCTCTTGATGGCCTTGCGCTCGGCGGCGGTCAGCTCGCTGCCCTTCTTCGCCTGGGCAACGGCGACCGGATCGCCGGCCATCTCGACGATGACGGTCACCCGGCCGTCGGCGCCGACGCTCAGCGGCCGGGCGGTCGTGCCGACCGGACCCTTGGTGTCTGACTTCTCGAATCGCGACGACGGGTCGTCGTCAGCAGTGGCGGCCATCGCCGCGGTGGGAGTGGCGATCGCGAGCGCGAGCGCGCTGACGACGGCTAGGGAACGTCGGAACAAAGGGGGAGCCTGCTTTCTCGTCCGCGAAACCGCGAGGGGTACGCCGCACGCTATGCGCGAACTCTCAAAAGATCAACAGAGATCTCCCAGGTTGAGCAAACCGCTCAGCTCATCACCCTCGCCGGTCGACGTTTCGCGCATCACGCCCATTCACCGAGGCGATCCACCCAAGTTGCCCAGTCGGCGAGCGCTGTGCGCCGCCATTCTGCTCAGAGCGGAATCGTCTCGGCTTCCGGCGTCCTCGCGTTCTATCGTGAGCGCATGGCCGAGATCATCCCGCTGCCGGCGAAGGCCCCGCGTCCCTCCCGTGAGCGCGAGCCGCTGTGGCGCGACGCGCTGGGCGAGCGGCTGCGCAACCTGCGCCATGAACGGGGCGAGCGCCTCGCCGACACGGCCGACCGCGCCGGCGTCTCTCCGCAGTATCTCTCCGAGATCGAGCGAGGTCTCAAGGAGCCGTCCAGCGAGATGATCGCCGCGGTCGCCGGTGCCCTCGAGGTGACGCTGATCGAACTGACGGCGGGTGTCGTCGACGACCTCCGCTCGCGCGCCGGCGAGCGTGCGGTGGTCGGATGCCGCGCCACTTACGCTCTCGCCGCGTGACCGGGCCGGCCGCGCCTCTGGCCGATGCCCGGGGCCGTCGCTAGCCTGGCCGAGTGACGCCCGCGAAGTCGGAAGCCGAGATCCTCGAGATCGACGGGCACGAGGTGCGCATCTCGAGCCCGAGCAAGATCGTGTTCCCCGAGCCGGGGATCACCAAGCTCGACGTCGTCCGGTACTACCTCGCCGTCGCCGACGGCGCGCTCCGCGGCGCGGGCGGCCGCCCGATGGTGCTCAAGCGCTTCCCGAAGGGCATCGACCAGGAGCCGTTCTTCCAGAAGCGCGTGCCCGAGAACCACCCCGACTTCATCGACACGGCGACGCTGCAGTACGCGCGGGGCACGTCCGCCGAGGAGGCGGTGATCCGGGATGCTGCGGGCCTCGCGTGGGTCGTCAACCTCGGGTGTCTCGACCTGAACCCGCATCCCGTCCGCGCGGAGGACCTCGACCGTCCCGACGAACTGCGTATCGACCTCGACCCCATGCCGGGGGTCGACTGGTCGCAGATCGTCGACGTCGCGTTCGTCGCGCGCGAGGTGCTCGACGACGTCGGACTCGTGGGCTGGCCCAAGACGAGCGGCTCGCGGGGGATGCACGTCCTGGTGCGCATCGCTGCGCACTGGGACTACAAGCAGGTGCGCCTCGCCGCCGAGACGCTCGCCCGCGAGGTCGAGAACCGTGCGCCCGGACTCGCGACCGCGCGGTGGTGGAAGGAGGAGCGCGGCGAGAGCGTGTTCGTCGACTTCAACCAGAACGCGAAGGACCGCACCGTGGCGTCGGCGTACTCCATCCGCCCGCTGCCCGACGCACGCGTCTCCACCCCGCTCGACTGGGACGAGGTGCGCGCACGGCGCCCCGCCGAGTTCACCGTGCTCACGGTGCCCGGGCGTTACGCCGACGTCGGCGACCCTCACGCCGGCATCGACGACGCGGTCGGCACGCTCGACGGGCTCCTGCGCCTCGCCGAGGAACTCGGACCGGCCGAGAAGCCGCCCCGCGGGGGTGACGGGTCGGGTCGCCGCCAGTCGACGATGCCGCTCATCGAGATCGCCCGAACGAAGACCAAGCCCGAGGCGGTCCACGCCCTCGAGGCGTGGAAGAGCAGCCACGCGTCCGTGGTGGCGCAGCTGCACCCCGCCGACGTGCTCATCGACGGCATGCGCGGGTCGAGCTCGCTCTGGTATCGCGTGCGCGTCAACCTGCAGCACGTGCCCGAGGCCGAGCGCCCGCCGCAGGAGGAGCTCCTCGCCGACTACGACCCCTGGGAGGGCAAGACCTGGCCCGGCGCTCCGGGCGGGCCCGCCCCCGCTCGTTGAGGGACCTCGAGCACCCTCCGCTCAGCGAGCGGGGGCAGATGCCCGATCGAGCACGTGGTCGGCGAGGCCGTAGGCCACCGCGTCGGCGGCGGTGAAGACGCGGTCGCGGTCGGTGTCGGTCCGCAGCTTCGCCGCATCCTGTCCGGTGTGCCTCGCGAGGATCTCCTCCACCTCGCCGCGCACGCGCACCAGCTCGTCGGCCTGGAGGATCAGGTCGGGGATCGCGCCCCTCCCCTGGCCCGCCGGCTGGTGCAGCACGACGCGCGCGTGCGGCAGCACCGAGCGCTTGCCGGCCGCGCCCGCCGCGAGCATCACGGCGCCGACGCCGATCGCCTGTCCCACGACGGTCGTCGCGACGTCCGGCCGCACGTGCTGCATCGTGTCGTACACCGCGAGCATCGCCGAGGGATCGCCGCCCTCGCAGTTGATGTAGAGCTGGACGTCGCGGTCCGGGCTGTCGGCGTCGAGGTGCAGCAGCTGCGCGATCAGCGCGTTGGCGACGCCCGCGTCGATACCCGTGCCGAGGTAGACGACCCGCTCGGCGAGCAAGTGCGAGTAGACGTCCATGATGCGGTCGCCGCGCGGATGCTGCGCCACCACGTTGGGGATCGTGTACGAGCTCATGCCGCCACCTCCGCAGGTCCCAGTCCGAGCCCCGCGGGCCGTCGCCGTCGGGGAACCACCTGTGCGAACGACTCGACGATCCCGTCGATGAATCCGTAGTCCCGGGCCTCGGCGGCCGTGTACCAGCGGTCGTGCAGCGAGTCCTCGAAGATGCGCTCGACGCTCTGCCCGGTGTCGTCGGCGATGAGGCCCAGCACGGTGTCGCGCATGTGGCGCAGGTCGTCGGCCTGCACTTCGACATCGACGGCTGAGCCGCCGATGCCCGCGGAGCCCTGGTGCATGAGGATCCGCGCGTGCGGCAGCGCGCGCCGCTTGCCTCGTGCACCCGCCGACAGCAGGAACTGCCCGGCGCTGCATGCGAGGCCGAGCGCGAGAGTCGCCACGTCGTTCGGGATGAGGTTCATGACGTCGCGGATCGCGAGCATCGATGGCACGGATCCCCCGGGAGAGTGGATCCAGAGGGCGATATCGGATGCCTCGTCCTCCGCCGCGAGCGCCAGCAGCTGCGTCGCGATCAGGGTGCCGTTGTCGTCGTCGAGCGGGCCGTCGAGCACGAGCACGCGCTGGTGGAACAGCTCGCGCCGCGCCTCGGTCCCGAAGTGGGGAATCCGGATGTCTTCAGTCATGCCTTCAGCCTGCGCGCCCGCGGCGGCCGCGGCATCCGTTTCCGCTCCCGGCGGCTCTGCCGTCGGCGGATCGCGCGCTGCCGTCGACTAGCGTCGCCGGGACGACGCGCGATCCGGCCCCGTCGGCTTCGCGAACGCCGCGTCGATCAGAGTCTCGGCGGCACCGCGCGCGACGGCTGCGGCGTCGGGTGAGCCGAGGATCGCCGCCGTCGTCTGCGCGCCCTCGGCGAGGATCGCCAGCTGCGGGCCGAGCGCGGGGGGCGCACCGGCGTCGGCGACGAGGTGATCGACGTAGGCCTCGAAAGAGAGCTTGTGCGCGCGCACGGCCTCGGCGACCGCAGGCGACGTCGCGCCGAGCTCGCCGAAGGCGTTGATGAAGCCGCAACCGCGGAAGTCGTCCTCCTCGAACCACGCGGCCAGATGGTCGTACACCGCGAGCAGACGATCACGGGGGGTGTCCGCCCGTGCCACCGCGCTTTCGACACCGCGTGTCCACAGGTCGTGACGATGATCCAGCACGCCGAGCACCAACTGCTCCTTCGAGGGGAATTGACGGTAGATCGTCTTCAGCGACACACCGGCCGCGTCGCGCACCGCGTCCATTCCGACGTTGCCGATGCCCTGACCGTAGAACAGACGGTCGGCGGCCTCGACGATCTGGGCGCGCACCTCTGCGTCCGTCATGTGGTCACCTCGTTCCGAGTCTCATGATACGGGGCGGAGAACCGCAGTTCTCCGCCCCGCATCACACTCCGCGTCCTGCTCAGGCGCGGACGAACGCGAGCAGCGCGGCGTTGACCTCGTCGGCGTGCGTCCACAGCAGACCGTGCGGCGCGCCCTCGATCTCGACGTAGTCGGCTGCGGGAACAGCCTCGTGGAACCGGCGGCCGGTGACGTCGATCGGCAGGATGTTGTCGGCCGTGCCGTGCAGGATCAGCGTGGGCAGGCCCGCGTCGCGGACGGCGGCGACATCGGGGCGGAAGTCCTCGATCCATGCGTCGACGACCGCGTATGCGGCGACCGGGGCGCTGCCCACCGCGGTGATCCAGTTGGCGCGCACGACCTCCTCGGTGATGCGCGATCCGAGCGTCTCGTCGAGGTTGTAGAAGTCCTTGTAGAACTGGGTGAACCACGCGTACCGGTCGCTGCGAGCGGCATCGACGATGCCTTCGAAGACCGCCCGCGGCACGGCGCCCGCGTTGTCGTCGCGCTCGACGAGGAACGGCTCGAGCGATGCCAGGAATGCCAGCTTCGCGATGCGCTCGGTGCCGTAAATGCGGGTGTAGCGGGCGAGCTCGCCGGTGCCCATCGAGAACCCGACGAGGATGACGTCGCGCAGGTCGAGCGTCTCGAGCAGCGTGTTGAGGTCTGCAGCGAAGGTGTCGTAGTCGTAGCCGGTGCCGGCCTTCGTCGATCCGCCGAAGCCGCGGCGGTCATAGGTGATGACGCGGAAGCCGGCGGCGAGCAGCTCGCGGGTCTGCTTCTCCCAGCTGTCGCCGTCGAGCGGATAGCCGTGGATCAGCACGACCGGCTGGCCGGCCCCCTGATCCTTGTAGTGCAGCTCGATGGGGGTCGAGTTCTCGGTGCCGACGGTGATGGAGCCCATGATTTCCACTCTCTCTTCGGGAGAACGTGCGTTCTCCGATAGACAAGAGCATAGGGAACGATCGTTCTCAGCGCAAGTCGTCCGGGCGCGACGACGGACGGAGCCCTGACGCGGCATCGCGGCGCACCGGCGTGACGGCGTAGCGGGGTGTGCTGACCGGCAGGGTCGATCACCCGCCGCGGGGTCAGCGCGCGCGGCGCGAAGGCTTCTCGACCACCGAGCGCAGGGCAGTGACGAGCGCGGGGCGCACGGCGTCCGATGCGAAGCGCGCCGCGGCCGCGCGGGCGCGGGCGGACAGGGCGGCGCGACGCTCGTCGTCCTGGAGCAGGCCGATGATCGCGTCGGCGAACGCGTCGAGGTCACCCGGCGGCACGAGCACGCCGGCGCCGTCGACCGCTTCGCGGGGACCGTACCGGGCGTCGGTCGACACCACCGGCAGGCCGCGCGCGAGGGCTTCGGCGATCGACAGCCCCTGCCCCTCGAACGCCGTCGACGTGACGAACAGCGCGGCACGGTCGAAGATCGCGTCGCGATCGGCGGTCGCGCCATGCAGACACACGGATGCTGCCACCCCGAGCTCGTCGATCAGGCCCTGCAGCTCCTCGCGCAGCGGGCCGTCGCCGTAGACATCGAGCCTCGCTCCGGGTACGGCCTCGACCACCCGCACCCACGCACGGATCGCGAGGTCGACGCGCTTCTGCGGGGCGAGCCGGTTGAGCATCACGACGCGGTGCGGGTCGCGCGACTCCACGCCCGGCGGCTCGGTGCCGAGCTCGACCGTGTTGGGCACCACGTGGAACGTTCCGGGGTCGCCGAAGCGCGCGGCGACCTCGTCCCGCTGAGCCGCGGTCGGCCAGAGCACGGCGTCATAGCGATCGAGGGTCGACAGCCACCGCTGCCACATCCCGGTGACCGCAGCATCGGGGTCGTCGTACGGCTCCGGCAGGTGCGAGTTGTGCACGGTGTGCACGAGCCGCACGCGGGGATCGTCCCAGTCGACCATCGCCTCGCCGATCTGGCGCGACTCGAAGATCACCACGAGCACGCGGTCGGGGTCGCCGGCGGCCGCGCGACGCTCGTCGGCCAGGTGCGTGAGCCACGCGCCGTACAGGCTCCGGAAGCCGCGCAGCACGCGGTCCCCGTCGGGGGCGTGCACCACGATCGGGGCGTCGGTGAGGTGCCACGTCGGGTTGTCGCGGAACACGGGCAGCGAGACGATCGCCGAGCCCGAGGCATCCGTGATCACCCGCTGCTCCCCGTCGAACGCGCCATCCGTGAGGGGCTCGCCCGCCGCGCGGAGCCACGACGGATCGGCGACGATGTCGTCGAAGAGGTTGCGTGCCGACGCCGTGCTCTCGAGCAGGCCGGCGTCGACGAAGGCCTGCCGCTGCGCGGCGTGGACCTCGGGCGACGCGCCGTCGACGCTCAATTGCAGCGGGTCGGGCGCCCCGGCCGACGCGAGCAGGCGCAGCCGCGACGGCACGGCGACCGCGAACCCGCCGTCGAGCCCCAGGGCGACGCGGCTGCCGACCAGCACATAGTCGGCGTCGGGCAGCGAGGGGGCGGGGTCCGTCGTCACCCGTCCATCCTCACCCATGAGCAGACCACCCGGCCCGCCGAGGCGCCCGGGAAAACGACGAACGCCCCGGCATCGCCGAGGCGTTCGTCATGAGCTCACTCCCACTCGATGGTCCCCGGGGGCTTCGACGTCACGTCGAGCACCACGCGGTTGACCTCGCGGACCTCGTTGGTGATGCGGTTCGAGATCCTGGAGAGCACGTCGTAGGGCAGGCGCGTCCAGTCGGCGGTCATCGCGTCCTCGCTCGAGACGGGGCGCAGCACGATCGGGTGGCCGTAGGTGCGGCCGTCGCCCTGCACGCCGACCGAGCGCACGTCGGCGAGGAGGACCACCGGGCACTGCCAGATCTCGCCGTCGAGCCCGGCCTTCGTCAGCTCCTCCCGGGCGATGGCGTCGGCATCGCGCAGAATCTCGAGACGGTCAGCGGTGACCTCACCCACGATCCGGATGCCGAGGCCGGGGCCCGGAAACGGCTGGCGGCCCACGATCACCTCGGGGAGCCCCAGTTCGCGTCCGATCGCACGCACCTCGTCCTTGAACAGGGTGCGCAGCGGCTCGACGAGCTCGAACTGCAGGTCCTCGGGGAGGCCGCCGACGTTGTGGTGCGACTTGATGTTCGCGGTGCCCGTGCCGCCACCCGACTCGACGACGTCGGGGTACAGCGTGCCCTGCACGAGGAAGCGGATGGGCTCGCCGTCGGCCTCTGCCTCCGCGACGAGCGCGGCCTCGGCCTGCTCGAACGTGCGGATGAACTCGCGGCCGATGATCTTGCGCTTCTGCTCGGGATCGCTGACTCCGGCGAGGGCGTTCAGGAACTGCTCGCGCGCGTCGACGGTGACCAGGCGCACACCGGTCGAGGCGACGTAGTCCTGCTCGACCTGCTCGCGCTCGTGCTTACGGAGGAGCCCGTGATCGACGAAGATGCAGACGAGCTGGTCGCCGACGGCCTTGTGCACGAGGGCCGCCGCGACAGCGGAGTCGACACCGCCCGACAGACCGCAGATCACGCGGCCTGTGCCGACCTGCGCCTGGATCTTCGCGACCTGCTCGGCGATGACATTGCCGCTGTTCCAGTCGGCCGGAAGACCCGCCGCCTTGTGCAGGAAGTTCTCGATGACCCGCTGGCCGTGGTCGGAGTGCTTGACCTCGGGGTGCCACTGCACACCGTACAGGCGCCGCTCGTCGCTGCCGAAGGCGGCGACCGGCGTGGCAGCCGTCGCCGCGAGCACCTCGAAGCCCTCCGGTGCGCGCGACACCTGGTCGCCGTGGCTCATCCAGACGTTCTGCTCGAGGGGCTGCCCAGCCAGCAGCACACCACCGTCGTTCGCGACGACGGCATCCGTCGCTCCGTACTCACGGAGTCCGGTGTTCGCGACCTCGCCGCCGAGCGCCTGCGCCATGACCTGGAAGCCGTAGCAGATGCCCAGCGTCGGCACGCCGAGGTCGAAGACCCCGGTGTCGAGCGCGGGGGCGCCCGCTTCGTACACCGACGACGGGCCGCCCGACAGGATGATGCCGACCGGGTTCTTCGCCGCGATGTCGGCGGCGCTCGCGGTGTGCGGGACGATCTCGCTGTAGACGCCCGCCTCGCGCACACGGCGCGCGATCAGCTGCGCATACTGGGCGCCGAAATCGACGACGAGAACGGGGCGCTGGGACGTATCGGTCGCTGTTTGTGAAGGGCTCTGGGTCAACGCTTGTTCTCCGTCGGGATGGCGTGGGTGAGAGTGGAGTGCCCGGCCTGCGAGTGCAGCTCGGCTGCCTCACGCTCGGCCAGGTAGGTCTTGACGTCGCGGCCGACGCGCGCCTCCATGAAGAACGAGAGGAGGGGCACGATGCCGCCCGCGGCGAGCATGCCCAGACGCAGGAGGTTCCACCGCATCAGGCTCCACACGCGGAAGCACGAGATCAGGTAGACCACGTAGAACCAGCCGTGGGCGACGAGGATGCCGAGCGACAGGTTGAACCCGTCACCGGTCGACTCGAGGCCGGAGGCCGTCTCGACGACGGGCGCGAACCACAGGAATCCGCCGGAACCACCGAGGAACAGCTCGTAGCCGACCGCGTACTTGACGATCATCTCGGCGACGAGCAGCAGCAGCATCGTGCCCGTGATGATCGAGCAGATCTGGTAGAACTTCAGGGCTCCGCGGATCGCCGGAAAGGAAGCGAGCTTCGGGGCGCGGGGCATGGCCCCCAGTCTACCCGCGGCGCTGTGCCCGAATCCCTGGCTCAGGGCTGCGGGGCGTTTCCCGCTCAGGATGCTGCGGGCTCGGGGTCGTCGCCGGACGCGCGGTCGTCCTCGAAGTCCTCGACCTCCTTCTCCCACGCGTCCTTCGCGAGGCGGTACCAGAGGTAGAACGCGAAGCCCGCGAAGACCGCCCACTCGACGGCGTAGAAGATGTTGAGCCAGTTGATGCCCGAGCCCTCGACCGGCGCCGGCGATGAGATCGCGTCGAGACCCGCGACGGCCTCGACCGAGGCGATGTAGGGCCGGTAGACGAACAGGGCGTCGACATCGTGCCACTGGCCGAGCAGTGCGGCCGGCGACATGCGCGTCAGCGTCTGCGGATCCTCGCCACGGGGCGGAAGCACCGGCCCTTCGTCGGAGATCAGGCGTCCGGTCACCTCGACGGTCTCGGAGACGGATGCTGCGCCCTCGAGCTGCTCGACGGCCGCGCGTGCGTCCTCTTCGGTGGAGGCCCACCCGAGCGCCACCGCGACCGAGGTCGGGCCGACCGTCGCGCTCACGTCGGGGTCGATGCGCAGCTGCCCGGTCACCCAGTAGCCCAGGGCACCGTCGTTGTAGCGCGACTGGACGACGATGAAGTCCTCGGGCACCCAAGTGCCGCGCGTCTGAACGCGCTGGCCCACCAGCGGCTCGGGGAGGTACTCGCCCGGCAGCGCGACGTCCGCGAGGGGCTGCACCTCCTCCGTCGCCCCCGGGGGCACCGCATTCGTCTGCACCGCACGACCCAGCTGCCACTGCCCGAGCCACGCGAACACTCCCGCGACGACGAGGCAGAGCAGCAGCATCCCGATCCATCGCGGCCGCAGCATCACCTCGCGCAGGGTCGGCGGGAAGGCTTCGGGGGCGAGGTCGGCCGTTCCCGCCGGGTCGGGGTCGGTCATGGCATCCGTCATCCCGCGGCGTACGGCGCGACGACGACCTCGACCCGCTGGAACTCCTTGAGGTCGGAGTATCCGGTCGTCGCCATGGACTTGCGCAGCGCCCCGATGAGGTTCGCGGTGCCGTCGGCGACCGGGGCGGGGCCGTAAAGGACCTCTTCGAGCGATGCGACCTGGTCGACCCTCACGCGGCGGCCGCGCGGCAGCTTGGCGTGGTGCGCCTCGGGTCCCCAGTGGAAGCCCTGGCCCGGAGCATCCGTCGCCCGCGCGAGCGCGACTCCGAGCATCACGGCGTCGGCGCCCATCGCGATCGCCTTGACGATGTCGCCCGACGTGCCCACGCCACCGTCGGCGATGACGTGCACATAGCGCCCGCCCGACTCGTCGAGGTAGTCGCGGCGCGCGCCCGCGACGTCGGCGACCGCGGTGGCCATCGGGGCGTGAAGGCCCAGGGTGGCGCGCGTCGTGGACGCCGCTCCCCCGCCGAAGCCGACGAGCACGCCGGCGGCACCCGTGCGCATGAGGTGCAGCGCGGCGGTGTACGTCGACGCGCCGCCGACGATGACGGGAACGTCGAGGTCGTAGATGAACTTCTTGAGGTTCAGCGGCTGGTCGACGCTCGAGACGTGCTCGGCGGAGACCGTGGTTCCGCGGATCACGAAGACGTCGACGCCGGCGGCCACGACCGTCTCGTACAGCTCCTGGGTGCGCTGCGGAGTGAGGGAGCCGGCGACCGTCACGCCCCCGGCGCGGATCTCGGCGAGGCGATCGCGCACGAGCTCGGGCTTGATGGGCTCGGCGTAGAGCTCCTGCATGCGGCGCGTCGCGGCGGCCTTCTCGAGGCCGGCGATCTCGGCGAGCAGCGGCTCGGGGTCGTCGTAGCGGGTCCAGAGGCCCTCGAGGTCGAGGACGCCGAGGCCGCCGAGCTGACCCAGCATGATCGCGGTGCGCGGGCTCACGACCGAGTCCATCGGGGCGCCCAGCACCGGGATGTCGAAGCTGAACGCGTCGATCGTCCAGGTGGTCGAGACGTCCTCGGGGTTGCGCGTGCGCCGCGACGGCACCACGGCGATGTCGTCGAACGAGTAGGCGCGGCGCGCGCGCTTGGCCCGGCCGAGTTCGATGTCCATGCTCACGCGTCCACCCTACCTTCCGGGGTTATCGCGACTCGAAAGCGTCAGCGCGCCCGCGCGACCCGGGTCTCGTCCCAGACGGGCTCGGTGGCCTCGAAGACCCGGCCGTCGGAGCCGAACACGAGGAAGCGGTCGAAGGATTTCGCGAGCCAGCGGTCGTGCGTCACCGCGAGCACGGTGCCCTCGAAGCGGGCGAGCGCGTCCTGCAGCGCCTCGGCCGAGACGAGGTCGAGGTTGTCGGTCGGCTCGTCGAGCAGCAGCAGCGTGGCGCCGGAGAGCTCGAGCAGCAGGATCTGGAACCTCGCCTGCTGTCCGCCCGACAGGCTGTCGAAGGTCTGCTCGGCCTGCGCGACCAGTCCGTAGCGGTCGAGCGCGCTGCTGGCCGCCTCGCGCGGCAGACCGGCCCGGGCGTCCTCCCCGCGATGCAGGATGTCCAGCAGCGTCTTTCCGTCGAACTCGGGATGGCGGTGGGTCTGCGCGAACCATCCCGGCACCACGCGCGCGCCGAGGATGCCGCGGCCGGTGTGCGCCACCGTCTCGAGCCCCGCGCCGGTGGTCGTCACGTGCCCGAGCCGCGCGTCGGGGTCGGTGCCGCCGCGGGCGAGCAGCCGCAGGAAGTGCGACTTGCCCGAGCCGTTCGAGCCCAGCACCGCGACTCGGTCGCCGAACCACACCTCGAGGTCGAACGGCTTCATGAGTCCGGTCAGCTCGAGTTGCTCCGCGACAACCGCGCGCCGCCCGGTGCGCGCACCGCGCAGGCGCACGTCGAGGTCCTGCTCCCTGGGGCGTTCCTGCGGCGGGCCCGCCTCCTCGAACTTGCGCAGGCGCGTCTGGGCGGCGCGGTACCGCGAGGTGAACGTGTCGTTCGCGGTGGCCTTCACCTTGAGGGTCGCCACGAGCTCCTTCAGCTTGACGTGCTGCTCGTCCCAGCGGCGGCGCAGTTCGTCGAGGCGCAGCATCCGATCCTCCCGAGCACGGTGATACGTGCCGAAGCCGCCGCCGTGCACCCAGGCCGTGCTGCCGGCACCGCCCGCCTCGAGCGTGACGATGCGGTCGGCCGCCCGGGCCAGCAGCTCGCGGTCGTGCGACACGAGCAGCACCGTCTTGTTCGTCTCGCGCAGGCGCTCCTCGAGCCAGCGCTTGCCGGGCACGTCGAGGTAGTTGTCGGGCTCGTCGAGCAGCAGCACCTGGTCGGTGCCGCGCAGCAGCGCCTCGAGCGCCAGCCGCTTCTGCTCACCGCCCGAGAGCGTGGTGAGCTCGCGGAACCGTGCCCGCGAGAACGGAATGCCGAGAGCCGTCGTCGTGCACGTGTCCCAGACGGTCTCGTACTCGTAGCCGCCGGCCTCGGCGTAGTCGGCGAGCGCCCCGGCGTACCGCATCTGCGTGTCGAGGTCGTCCTGCTCGATGATCGCCGCCTCGGAGTCCTCGAGCTCGCGCGCGGCATGGCGCACGCGGTCGGGCGAGACGGAGATGAGGAGGTCGTGGACGGTCTGCCCGGCCTCGCCGTGGCCGACGAACTGGTCCATCACGCCGAGTCCGCCGTCGATCGCGACGACGCCCGAGAGCGCGGGCGTCTCACCCCGGATGATGCGCAGCAGCGTGGTCTTGCCGGCGCCGTTCTGGCCGATGAGCGCCGTCGTCGACCCCTCGCCCACGCGGAACGAGACCTCGTCGAGCAGCGGCCGGCCGTCCGGCAGCGCGTACGAGACGGCGGCGATGTCGATGTACCCCACGGTGCTTCCTGTCTGCTCCGCGGGACGGGTTCGTCCGCTGGGGAGCCGACCAGACTATCCCACCGCTCTGCGACCGGAGGCGGGGCTCAGGCGGCCGGCGCGGCGTACCGGCCGGACTTGATCGCGCGCTCGCGGGCCTTGGCGGCCTCGACTTCGCGATTCTTCGGCGGCGTCACTGCGACGAGGTCGTCGAGCAGGTGCTGCGTGATGTGCGCGATCTCGTGCACCGCGCGATCGAACGCCTCCTGGTTCGCCTTCGACGGCTTCGTGGTGCCCGCGATCTTGCGCACGTACTGGAGCGCGGCGGCGTGGACCTCTGCGGACGAGGCGGCGGGCTCGAAGTTGTGGAGCGTGTGGATGTTCCGGCACATGCCCCCGACCCTACGCCGCGCCCCCGACGCGGGCCAGGGCGCAGCATCCGTCGCCGCCCGTTCACATCGCGTGCTCTCACAGAGGCGACACGTTGTGCACGTGAACGACGTGTGCGCTCGGCGAGATCACGTGATGCGAACGGATGCTGCGACCTGCGGCATCCGTCCCGCTCCGCTACCAGCGGTCGGTGCCGCGCGGGAGGACCTCGAGCACGTGAGGCAGCTCGGTCGGGAAGCAGGAGCGGAAGAGCTCGGTGATCTGCGGGTCGGAGCCGTAGTCGTCGACGATGCGCAGGCCGATCATCGTCGAGATGAGCATGCCCTCGGCCATGAACGCGCGCGACTCGTCGGCGTCGAGCCCCATCTCGTCGCGGAAGAAGCGCCACACCTTCGCGAATCCCCGCCGCGCGGCGGCCCCGATCGCGGGGTGGCTTCCCAGCAGATAGGCGTGCGCGAGAGTCTGGTGGAGGCCTCGCACCTCGATGAGGTCGACGTAGGCCTGCCCGATGCGCTTGGCGGCGGACTTCTCGGGCGTGATGTCGGGATCGTGCGGGGTCTCGTCGGCAAGCGCCGCGCGGAAGCCCGCGAGCATGCGCGCGAGGGCGTCGTCGAGCACCGCGAGGAAGAGGTTCTCCTTCGAGCCGAACAGGCGCACGACGTACGGCTGGCTCACGCCGGCCGCCCGGGCCACCTCGTCGGTCGTCGCACCCTCGTAGCCGCGGGCGCCGAACACCGCGAGCGCGGCCACCAGGATCTGGCGGCGCCGCTCTTCGGACGACAGGCGCTTGCCCGTGTCGGCCGCCTCGTCGGCGGCGACGGTGCCGCTCGCACTCGCTGCTGGAGCTGTCATGCCGAAAGGTTATCAGCGAATTACTTGACTTTGTAATCAGTCGATTACTACATTGGCGTCCAGTACGTAATCATCCAATTACAACCGGAGTCTCTCGTGACCGAATCACCCCTCACCGCGACCCCGCGGCGCGCCCGGCCGTTCGCGCTCGTGGTGGCCGCAGCATCCCTTCCGATGTTCATGGCCACGCTCGACAACCTCGTCATGACGAACGCGCTCCCGGTGCTGCACCAGGAGATGGGCGCGAGCGTCGAAGAGCTGCAGTGGTTCGTCAACGCCTACACGTTGGCGTTCGCCGGCGCGATCCTCGTCGCCTCCGCGCTCGGCGACCGGTTCGGTCGCCGCACCCTCTTCGCGATCGGCATCGCGGTGTTCGGCGTGGGTTCGGTGCTCGCCGCGCTCAGCACCGACCCGACACAGCTGATCGCCGCCCGCGCCGTGCAGGGCCTCGGCGCGGCGGGCGTGATGCCGCTGTCGCTCGCCCTGCTGAGCGGGGCGGTGCCGCCCGCGCGACGCGCCCTCGCCATCGGCATCTGGGGCGGCGTCTCGGGCCTCGGCGTCGCGGTCGGCCCGCTCGTCGGCGGGGCGATCATGGAGGGCTGGGACTGGCAGGCGATCTTCTGGATCAATGTGCCCGTGGCGATCATCGCGATCCCGCTCGCCCTCGTCGTGCTGAACAATGACTTCGGCGCCCGTGCGCGCATCGACGTCCCGGGTGCGCTGCTTGCGGCCGCCGGCGTGCTCGCCCTCGTCCATGCGATCGTCCGCGGCAACGACGACGGCTGGGACTCGGTCGGGGTCATCGCCGAGATCGTGCTCGGCGCCCTCCTCATCGCGGCGTTCCTGTGGTGGCAGACGCGGGCGCAGGCCCCGCTGATGCCGCTGCGCCTCTTCCGCGACCGCTCGTTCTCGATCACGAACCTCGTCGGCTTCGCGTTCAGCTTCGGCACGTTCGGCGCGGTGTTCATCCTCATCCAGTACCTGCAGGTCGTGCAGGGCTCGACCCCGCTCGAGGCCGCCGTGCAGACCACTCCGTGGACGCTCGCGCCCATGATCGTCGCCCCGATCGCCGGCATCCTCGCCCCGCGTGTCGGCACACGCGTGCTCCTGGTGCTCGGCCTCGCGCTGCAGGGCCTGGCCCTCACCTGGATCGCCGCCGTCATGTCGACCGACCTCGACTACCCCACGCTCATCGCGCCGTTCATCATGGCCGGGGTCGGCATGGCGCTCGTCTTCGCCCCGTCCGCGACGGCACTGCTCGCGACCCTCGGACTCATCGACCACGCCAAGGCGTCGGGCGTGAACTCCACGGTCCGCGAGCTCGGCGTCGCCCTCGGCACCGCCGTGATGACGGCGATCTTCGTCAGCGCCGGCGGCGAGCTCCTCCCCGACATGTACGTCGATGCCGCGCGCCCCGCCGTCTTCACCGGCGCGGTCGTGCTGTTCGCGGCGACGATCGCGGCGCTGTGGCTCCCGTCCGGGAAGGGCGCGACGGATGCTGCCGCCCCAGCTTCGCCCGAGACCGAGGCCGCCGAGCCCGAGCTCGCAGCCGCTGCGTAGGCCCGCGCGTTGGGAGCGTGTGCTCTCGCCGAGATGACATGGCGTGTACGCCGACAACGTGTCTCCTCGGCGAGAGCACATGATGTCGACGGATGCCTCAGCCCGAGGCATCCGTCGACATCACCGTCCGGGGTGCTGCGCGTCAGCTGTTCCGTCCGCGCAGCAGGCGCGTGAAGGGCCCGTCGAGCACGAACAGCAGGAATGCGATCGACCCGATCCACGGTGCGAGCACCACGACGACGGCCGAGATGATGAGGGCGCTCAGCGAGCTGCGCCCGTAGGCGATGGCATCGTCCTGGCTCATGTCGGGAAGCAGCACGTCACGCTGCCGGACAGCCCAGCCCCACTGCAGCCAGCTGAACAGGATCGCGAGGAAGAACGTCACCGGCATCGCGAGCCGTCCGGCGAGCCACTCGGAGTACTCCGTAGTCAGGTTCGTCGCGAACGGCACGAGCACGATGAACAGCAGGCGCGCGTTGTTGAGCCACACCGTGGTCGCGTCCACGCGGGCGACGTGCTCGAACTGCTGGACGTGCACCATCCACATCAGACAGAGCAGCACGAAGCTCAGGCCGAAGTTCAAGAACAGCTCGTACATGCCGGCGAGTGCGGCCCACATCTCTGCATTCGAGTCGACTTCGCCGAGCGAGTGCTGCGTGAGGTCGAGCACAAGCAGTGTCGCCGCGATCGCGAACACCCCGTCGGTGAACGCCTCGAGACGCGTCGTGCGCTGCGTCGCCGCCGGGTGCCGCCGCTGCCGGATCATGCCGCCAGGGTAGCGACACCGGCGGTGGGGCGCCCACAGTCACACTCCGTCACCGCGTCCGGGACGGTGTCGCGCGCGGCGGTCGGATAAGAGACGGTCGGATGCTGCGCGCCACCGCCGGCGGACGCGCGAGGCAGTCGCGTCGGGCCGGCAACCGCGGCGGCTCCCCCGCTCCCACCCCACCCCAGCTTCCGGAGGCCCCCATGACCGAGCATGTCCCGTACGTTGCCGTCGGTGCGGGTGCGATGGGCCTGGCGACCGACGACTCCGCCCAGACGGCCGAGCTCCTCCGCGTCTCCTTACGTGATTCACTCGCTCCGCCGGAACGAGAAACCATGATCGGGTGCGCACATCACGCTCCGCGCGGTTTCTCCGGCGGATCGCGGTTTCTCGACGAGCCTCGGCCGGAGAGACGGATGCTGCGGCCCGGCGCAGCGCGCCGGGCCGCAGCATCCGTTCCGAAGGGGTTACTTCTTGTAGTTGGGGGCCTCGACGACGATCTGCACGTCGTGGGGGTGGGATTCCTTGAGGCCGGCCGCGGTGATGCGGACGAACTTGCCCTTGGCCTTGAGCTCGTCGATCGTACGGGCGCCGACGTAGAACATCGACTGGCGAAGGCCGCCGACGAGCTGGTAGGCGACGGCCGAGACCGGACCGCGGTAGGCGACCTGACCCTCGATGCCCTCGGGGATGAGCTTGTCGTCGTTGGGGACGTCTGCCTGGAAGTAGCGGTCCTTCGAGTACGAGGTCTTCTTGCCGCGGGTCTGCAGCGCGCCCAGCGACCCCATTCCGCGGTACTGCTTGAACTGCTTGCCGCCCTGGAAGACGATCTCGCCCGGCGACTCGTCGGTGCCGGCGAGGAGAGAACCGAGCATGACGGTGTCGGCGCCGGCGACGAGCGCCTTGGCGATGTCGCCCGAGTACTGCAGGCCCCCGTCGGCGATCACGGGGATGCCGGACTCACGAGCGGCGAGGTACGCCTCGTATACGGCGGTGACCTGCGGCACGCCGACGCCGGCGACCACGCGGGTGGTGCAGATCGAGCCCGGTCCGACGCCGACCTTGACGGCGTCGACGCCGGCGTCGATGAGCGCCTGTGCGCCCTCGCGGGTCGCGACGTTGCCGCCGATGACGTCGATGTGGTCGAAGCTCGCGTCGGCCTTGAGGCGGCGGACGATGTCGATCACGCCGGCCGACTGGCCGTTGGCGGTGTCGACGACCAGGACGTCGACCCCGGCGTCGCGCAGCGCCTCGGCGCGCTGCCACGCGTCACCGAAGAAGCCGATGGCGGCGCCGACCCGCAGGCGGCCCTGTTCGTCCTTGGTGGCGAGCGGGTACTTCTCGCTCTTGTCGAAGTCCTTGATGGTGATGAGGCCGGCGAGCTTGCCGTGCTCGTCGATGAGCGGGAGCTTCTCGACGCGGTGCTGCGCGAAGAGGGCGATGACCTCACCCGCACTGATGCCGACGCGTCCGGTGACGAGGCCGTCGGTCGTCATGACGTCGCGCACCTTGGTGGTCTGGCGCTCGAAGCCCGAGACGAACCGCATGTCGCGGTTGGTGACGATGCCGACGAGGTGGTTCTCGTCGTCGACGACCGGAAGGCCGGAGATGCGGTATTGGGCGCAGAGGGAGTCGACCTCTTCGATCGTCGCGTCGGGGGTGGTCGTGATCGGGTCGGTGATCATGCCCGACTCGCTCCGCTTGACACGGTCGACCATCGCGGCCTGATCCTCGATCGAGAGGTTGCGGTGGATGATCCCGAGGCCGCCTTCGCGGGCGATCGCGATCGCCATGCGTGACTCCGTCACCGTGTCCATCGCGCTCGAGATGAGCGGGGTCGCGACGGTGATGCGTCGCGTCACTCGGGACGAGGTGTCGGCTTCGCTGGGGATCACGTCGGTGTGGCCGGGCAGCAGCAGCACATCGTCGTAGGTCAGTCCGACGAAGCCGAAGGGGTCGTTGTGCTCCATGGGGGTCTCCTCGCGCGGGCGCGCGCGTGCTCTCGGGGTCTTGGACGGCGGCGGCCGGTGCGCTCGTGACGCTCCGTACTCGATTCTAAGCGTCGGCGGGCGCCGATTGTTCCCGCGATAACGGCACGGGCAGGCGCGCGCGGGCCGGTGAGTGCCGGCCGGTTGCGATCGCATCACTTATCCACAAGGGACCTTGGGCGAAACAGCGACGACACATTACAGTCGTAGCGTCGTCATCACGGCCGATGCGACCCGAGCTTCGGTGTCCGCGTGGTGTGCCGAACTGGAGGTTCTGTGGGTCCTACGACTGCGACCACGATCAACAGCCGCCGCTGGATCCTCGCGATCTTCGGCGCGCTCTTGGCCGCGGGAATGGTATTCCTGTCCGCACCCACGGTTGCGCGCGCGGACGCCCCCGACACCCCCGGAGGGGACCAGGAGCAGACCGACTTCTACTTCGGCGGCGTGATCACGTACGACGACGAGCCCGTCGAGGGCGTGACGATGTCGATCGAAGGCAACGGCTTCGAGGCCGAGACCGTCACCGATGCCGAGGGCAAGTGGCGTCTGTACGTGCCTGAGAAAGAGGAATACGTCCTCACGGTGGATGAGGACACCCTTCCCGAAGGCGTCATCGTCGACCCGGCGCAGCTGCCGGAGGGCACTCAGCCGAAGCAGGGCACGACGGCGTCGTTCGACGTCTCGTTCGGCCTCACCGGGTCGAAGATCGTCAACCTCTTCCTCGGTGAGGGCGAGAGGGTCACGACGTCGTTCTGGGACCAGCTCATCGAGCGGCTCATGAACGGCGTCAACTTCGGCCTGCTGCTCGCGCTCGCGGCCGTCGGCGTCTCCTTGATCTTCGGCACGACCGGCCTCAGCAACTTCGCCCACGGCGAGATGCTGACGTACGGCGCCGTGATGGCGCTCATCTTCGGCGTGTGGCTCAAGGTGCCGATGTACATCACCATCCCGATCGTGATCGTGCTCGGCGCGGCCCTCGGCTGGGCGCTCGACGCGGGTCTGTGGAAGCCGCTGCGCCGGCGAGGACTCGGGCTCGTGCAGCTCATGATCGTGAGCATCGGCCTCTCGCTCGCCGGCCGCTACGTGTTCCAGTTCTTCATCGGCGGCGGCACCTACCAGCTGCCCGGAGCCGGCGCCCCTCGCGACATCGTCTTCGGCCCGATCAAGCTGTCGTGGATCGATGTCGCCTCGATGGCGATCAGCATCGTGCTCCTGATCGCCGTCGCCTACTGGCTGCTGCGCACCCGCATCGGCAAGGCGACGCGCGCCATCAGCGACAACCCGGGTCTGGCCGCCGCGTCCGGCATCAACGTCGACCGCGTGATCCGCATCGTCTGGATCCTCGCGGCAGCTCTCGCCGCCATCGCCGGTGTGCTGTGGGCGTACTTCCGCCCCGGCGTGAAGTGGGACATGGGCGTGCAGGTGCTGCTGCTGATCTTCGCGGCGGTGACGCTCGGCGGCCTCGGCACCGCCTTCGGCGCCCTCATCGGCGCGCTCATCGTCGGCATCCTCGTCGAGATCTCGACCCTGTGGATTCCGCCGGACATGAAGTACGTCGGCGCGCTGGCCGTGCTGATCCTGATTCTGCTGGTGAGACCCCAGGGCATCTTGGGCCGGAAAGAGAGGCTCGGTTAGTCATGGACTGGGGACAGATCTTCAACAACACCGCTTACTGGTTCTTCAGCCCGGAGACCATCGCGTACGCCCTCGCGGCGACCGGCCTCGCCGTGCAGTTCGGCTTCGGAGGCCTGCTGAACTTCGGTATGGCCGGGTTCATGGCCCTCGGCGCCTACGGGTACGCGATCTCGATCCTGAGCTTCGGCTGGCCCTGGTGGGTCGGCATCCTCGTCGGATGCGTCGCGGCGGTCATCTTCGCGCTCATCCTCGGTATCCCGACGCTGCGTCTGCGAGCCGACTACCTCGCCATCGTGACGATCGCCGCAGCCGAGATCGTCCGTCTGCTGCTGACAACTCAGCTCTTCGACGAGTGGACGAACTCCGCCGACGGCCTCGGCGGCTACCACGCCGGCTTCCGCGGGGCGAATCCGTTCCCTAAGACCGGGGCTGACGGCGAGCCGATCGTCTACGGCTTCGGGCCGTGGGAGTGGACCGCCGACCAGCTGTGGGTGCGCGTCTTCGGCATCATCCTGCTGGGGATCGCGATCTACATCGTGTGGGCGATCATGCGCAGCCCGTGGGGCCGCGTGCTCAAGGGCATCCGCGAAGACGAGGACGCCGTGCGCTCGCTCGGCAAGAACGTCTTCTCCTACAAGATGCAGGCGCTCATGATCGGTGGTGTCTTCGGCGCCCTCGGCGGCGTGGTGTTCGCGCTCCCCTCGGCCGTGATCCCGGCGACCTACACGACCAGCCTCACGTTCTTCATCTGGACGATCCTGCTGCTGGGCGGAGCCGCCACCGTGTTCGGCCCGGTCGTCGGCTCGGTGATCTTCTGGGTGATCATGGGCTTCCTCGACAACGTGCTGCCCGTCCTCGCCCAGTCCGACATCCCGGTCATCTCGCTGCTGTCGAGCCAGCAGGCCGCGACGCTGCGCTTCATCCTCGTCGGCGTCGCGCTCATGCTCATCGTCATCTTCCGCCCGCAGGGCATCTTCGGAAACAAGAGGGAGCTGACCTTTGTCAAGTAACCCGCCCAGCAACCCGCCCGCCGCCGAGCCGGTGGTCCCCGCGAACTCGGCGGCACAGCCGGTGCCGTCGAGCACGGGCACGGTCACGACCCCGACCGGCAGCATCCGTCGTCCCAAGACCGGCGGTCTCGCGAAGGGCGATGCCGTCCCCGGCGTCGCCAAGAACGACCCGATCCTCGTCATCGACGACATCACCCGACGCTTCGGCGGTCTGACCGCCGTCGACGTCGGGCACCTCGAGATCCCGCGTCACGCGATCACCGCGCTCATCGGCCCCAACGGCGCCGGCAAGACGACGCTGTTCAATCTGCTGTGCGGCTTCGACAAGCCGAACAGCGGAACCTGGAGTTTCGACGGCAAGAACCTGTCGGGCATCCCGTCGTTCAAGGTCGCCCGCATGGGCCAGGTGCGCACCTTCCAGCTCACCAAGGCGCTCTCGCTGCTGACGGTGCTCGAGAACATGAAGCTCGGCGCCACCGCCCAGAAGGGCGAGAGCCTCTGGGCGAGCATCGTCCCGGCGATCTGGCGCAAGCAGGACAACGACATCGAAGACAAGGCGATGGAGCTGCTCGCGCGCTTCAAGCTCGATGCCAAGTCCGACGACTACGCGGCCTCGCTCTCGGGCGGTCAGCGCAAGCTCCTCGAGATGGCGCGCGCCCTCATGAGCGACCCGACGCTCGTGATGCTCGACGAGCCCATGGCCGGTGTCAACCCGGCGCTCACGGAGTCGCTCCTCGACCACATCCTCGACCTCAAAGACCTCGGCATGACGGTGCTCTTCGTCGAGCACGACATGCACATGGTGCGGCACATCGCCGACTGGGTCGTCGTCATGGCCGAGGGCAAAGTCGTCGCCGAAGGCCCGCCCGACACCGTCATGCAGGACCCGGCGGTGGTGGACGCCTACCTCGGCAGCCACCAGGACGTCGACCTCGGCGTCGTGACCGGGCGTGTGGCCGGCGAGCTCGACGCATCCGCCGAGGAGCTGCTCGAAGAGATCAAGGAGGCCGAGGAGGCCTCGATCGCCGAAGCCGAGGAGGAGAACAAGTGACCGACCCTTCGACAACGCCCGCCGTCGGCGGGGGCACCGCGGTCAAGAGCGACCAGGTCGTCGTCGAGGTCAAGGACCTCACCGCGGGCTACCTGCCGGGCATCAACATCATCAACAGCGCCAATCTCATCGCCCACAAGGGCGAGCTGATCGGCATCATCGGCCCCAACGGCGCCGGCAAGTCGACGCTGCTGAAGTCCATCTTCGGCATGGTCAAGGTGCGCGGCGGCGAGATCACGGTCGACGGTGAGAGCGTCGTCGGGCTGAAGTCCGACAAGCTCGTCCAGCGCGGCGTCGGGTTCGTGCCGCAGACCAACAACGTGTTCCCCTCGCTCAGCATCGAGGAGAACCTGCAGATGGGCCTGTATCAGCGCCCGAAGGTCTACGCCGAGCGCCTGGAGTTCGTGACGGGCATCTTCGCCGAGCTGGGCAAGCGTCTCAAGCAGCGCGCCGGGTCCCTGTCAGGCGGCGAGCGGCAGATGGTCGCGATGTCGCGCGCGCTCATGATGGACCCCTCGGTGCTTCTGCTCGACGAGCCCTCGGCCGGTCTGTCTCCGGTCCGCCAGGACGACGCCTTCATCCGCGTCTCCGACATCAACAGGGCCGGCGTGACCACGATCATGGTCGAGCAGAACGCCCGCCGCTGCCTGCAGATCTGCGACCGCGGCTACGTCCTCGACCAGGGACGCGATGCCTACGAGGGCACCGGCCGCGAGCTGCTGAGCGACCCCAAGGTCATCGGCCTGTACCTCGGCTCCCTCGGCGCCGACGGGGTCTGACCCCGACACGCAGAGAAGGAGGGGACCGGATGCTGCAGCATCCGGTCCCCTCCTTGTTCGCTGCCGTCCCTCCCCTGTCGTGCGCGGGCGACCCCGGGTTCAGCCCGTGAGACCGAAAGGGCGGCTCGGGACCGCCACCGGCGAACGCGACAGGGCCCCGGATCGCTCCGGGGCCCTGTGCTGCGTCAGCCTGGTTTACAGGTCGATGCGCGTGTAGAGGTTGTCGGCACCGTACTGGAAGACACCGATGGTGGCCTCGGTCGGGTCGCCGTGCTCGTCGAAGGTGATCGGGCCGGAGAAGCCGTCGTAGTCGGCCGTGCCGCCTTCGAGGATGATGTCGGCGCAGTCGGCGAAGTTGTCGCACTTCTCGCCGTCACCCGAACCGCCCGAGACCTCCTGCAGGCTGCCCGCGACGTCGGCGGCGTCGGTCGAGTTGGCCGTGAGCGCCGCAAGGGCCAGCAGGATGACCGCGTCGTACGCCTCGTTGGCGTACGAGAAGTCGGTCAGCTCCGAGTTGCCGTCGGCGACCCACCAGTCGTTGAGTCGACCCTGGAACTCGGTGTCAGGAGCCGGACCCGCGGGGGTCGTGCCCTTCGCACCCTCCATGCTCACGCCGGCCGGCCACTTCTCGTCCGAACCGAAGTTCTTCAGGTTGCCGTCGACGAGGTACAGGTTCTCGGCGGGGTAGCCCGCGGCGATGAGCGCCGGGCCGATCGTGTAGATCTCGTCGAAGGTGATCAGCGCGATGGCGTCCGGGTTCGAGGCGAGGATCGCGGAGATCTGCGCGTCGAAGTTGGTGTCACCGGTGTTGTACGACTGCTCGGCGACGATCTCGCCACCGGTGCCGGTGAAGACCTCCTGGAAGACCTCGTTGAGGCCGGTGCCGTAGGAGTCGTTCTGGTAGAGCACCGCGACGTTCTTGTGGCCGTCCTCGGCGACGACGTTGCCGAGGACCTCGCCCTGGAGCGTGTCAGCGGGAGCCGTGCGCCAGTAGAGGCCGTTGTCGTCCCAGTTGGTGAAGTCGAGCGACGTGTTGGCCGGAGAGAACGTGATGATGCCGGCGGCGACCGCGTCGTCGAGGAAGAGCTTCGTCACACCCGAGGAGGCGGCGCCGATGGCGGCGGTCACGTCCTCGGAGATCAGCTTCTGGATGGTCGTCGCGTAGGCCTTGTTGTCGGTGTCGCCCGAGTCACCCCAGACGATGTCGTCGATGGTGATGCCCTTTGCGGCCTCGTTGATGTCGGCAGCGGCGAGTCCGACGCCGGCCTCCTCCGGCGGGCCGAGGAAGGCGAGGGTACCCGTCTGCGGGAGGATCGTCCCGATCTTCAGGGTGAGGTCGCGCTCCTCGGTGGGCGGGGTGGTCTCGTCGCCGCCCCCGGTGCCCCCACCGGCGCAACCGGCGAGGACGAGGGCGCTGGCGCCGATGAGCGCGATGCCACCGATGACGGTGGACGTGCGCGAGCGGGTGAAGACGCTCATGTTGCTCCTTGCTGTGCGATTACAACGGGAACGGCTCGGGCGCCGACCCAGTGCACTAAACCTAATCGCCGTCAAGCGTCGCCAATGTTGCCTTTCGTTAACGATCTGTAACAGCTTGAAAACCGTGATCGGACCGTAATTCTGGGGGCGTGTCGATGGCCCGTGCTGTGGATAACCCGTCGGCCTCGGCGGCCGAGCGGCCGCAGCAGGTGCCACATCCGACGCACGGCCCTCATACCCCTTACCCGTATACACTGGAACGACGGAGTACCCCTCAGGGGTATCCATCCCCGATCTACAGAGGAGAAGTCATGGCTGAGGCCGAGTACACGGTGACAGGGATGAGCTGCGGGCACTGCGAGGCGTCCGTGCGTGGCGAGGTGTCGAAGCTCGCGGGCGTGCAGGACGTCCAGGTGAGCGCCGCCGCCGGCACGCTCAAGGTCGTCTCCGCCGCCGAGATCGCCGATGACGCCGTCATCGCGGCCGTCGACGAGGCCGGCTACAGCGCGGTCCGCGCATGAGCGAGGCCTCGATCCCCGTCGCCCGGTTCGAGCTCGAGATCGGCGGGATGACGTGCGCGTCATGCGCCGCGCGGATCGAGAAGCGGCTGAACCGGATGGACGGGGTCGAGGCATCCGTCAACTACGCCACGGAGAAGGCGTTCGTCACCGTTCCCGCAGGACTCGACCCGCAGGCGCTCATCGAGGAGGTCGAGAAGACCGGCTACACCGCCGCCCTCCCCGCCCCGCCGGCGACCGAGGTCGCCTCCGAGGAGCCCGCCGACCCGGAGCTCACGGGCCTCCGCCACCGGCTCATCGGGTCGATCGTGCTGTCGGTGCCGGTGATCCTCCTGGCGATGATCCCGGCGCTGCAGTTCACCTACTGGCAGTGGGCGTCACTGGCGCTCGCGGCGCCGGTGGTGGTGTGGGGCGCGTGGCCGTTCCACCGCGCCGCCTGGATCAACCTGCGCCACGGCGCCGCCACGATGGACACGCTGATCTCGCTCGGCGTCTCTGCCGCGTTCCTGTGGTCGCTGTACGCGCTGTTCTTCGGGCACGCGGGCATGCCGGGCATGACGCACACGTTCGAGTGGTCCGTCGCGCCCAGCGACGGCGCGGGCGACATCTACCTCGAGGTCGCCGCCGGCGTCACGACGTTCGTGCTCGCGGGCCGGTACTTCGAGCAGCGATCCAAGCGCCGCGCGGGCGCTGCATTGCGCGCCCTGCTGGAGATCGGAGCGAAGGACGTCGCGGTGCTCCGCCCGGCGGGCGCCCCCGCCGGTCAGGTCGCACTCGGGATGCCGGGGATCGGCTCGCCCGCCGCGCCCGCACTCGTCGAGGTGCGTGTGCCGGTCGCCGAGCTCCGCGTCGGCGAGGAATTCGTCGTCCGCCCCGGCGAGAAGATCGCCACCGACGGCGTCGTGGCCTCCGGCACATCCGCGGTCGACGCCTCGATGGTGACGGGCGAATCGGTGCCGGTCGAGGTCGCGCCCGGTGACGCGGTCATCGGCGCCACCGTCAACGCGGGCGGGCGCCTGGTCGTGCGCGCGACACGCATCGGCGACGACACCCAGCTCGCGCAGATGGCGCGGCTCGTCGAGAACGCCCAGTCGGGCAAGGCCAAGGTGCAGCGCCTGGCCGATCGCATCTCGGGGGTCTTCGTCCCGATCGTGCTGCTGATCTCGCTCGGCACGCTCGCGGCTTGGCTGATGGTGGGCGCCTCCGCCGCGATGGCGTTCACCGCGGCCGTCGCGGTGCTCATCATCGCGTGCCCGTGCGCGCTGGGACTCGCGACGCCGACCGCGCTGCTCGTCGGCACGGGTCGCGGCGCGCAGTTCGGCATCCTCATCAAGGGTCCGGAGGTGCTCGAGTCCACGCGCACGGTCGACACCGTCGTGCTCGACAAGACCGGCACCGTCACGAGCGGCCGCATGTCGCTCGTCGACGTCGTCGTGGCCGGGTCGCTCGATGCGCACGCGAACGAGGCGTCGGCCGCGCGTGCCGAGCTGGTGCGCCTCGCGGGGGCACTGGAGCACGCGTCCGAGCATCCGATCGCGCAGGCGATCGCCCGCGCCGCCACGGCGGAAGCAGGGCCTCTCCCCCACGTCGAGTCGTTCCAGAACGTGCCCGGCAAGGGCGTCTCGGGCGTCGTCGAGGGGCATGCCGTGATCGTCGGGCGCGAGACGCTGCTCGCGGAGTGGGCGCTGAGGCTCCCCGAGGATCTCGCCGCTGCGAAGGCCGCGGCCGAGGCGCACGGCCGCACCCCGGTGCTCGCCGGGTGGGATGGCGCCGTGCGCGGACTCCTCGTCGTCGCCGACCAGGTCAAGCCCACGAGCCGAGAAGCCGTCGATCAGCTGAAGGCCCTCGGCCTCACGCCGGTGCTGCTCACCGGCGACAACGCCGCCGCGGCGGGGGCGATCGCCGACGAGGTCGGGATCGAGCGTGTGATCGCCGAGGTGCTCCCGCACGACAAGGTCGCCGTCGTCACCGAGCTCCAGGGCGAGGGCCGCGTCGTCGCGATGGTGGGCGACGGCGTCAACGACGCCGCCGCTCTCGCGCAGGCCGACCTGGGTCTCGCGATGGGAACGGGAACGGATGCGGCGATCGAGGCCTCCGACATCACCCTGGTCCGCGGCGACCTGCGCAGCGCTGCCGACGCGATCCGCCTCTCGCGCGCGACCCTCGGCACGATCAAGGTCAACCTCTTCTGGGCCTTCGCCTACAACGTCGCGGCGATCCCCCTCGCCGCGCTGGGCCTCTTGAACCCTATGATCGCCGGAGCGGCGATGGCGTTCTCGAGCGTCTTCGTGGTGGGCAACAGCCTGCGCCTGCGGCGGTTCCGCAGCCTCTCGACCACTCACCGTTGAAGGAGTCCGACATGACCGACACCGCTCTCGAGCACTCCCCTTCGCACGCCGACGAGCACTCCCACCACGGCTACATCACCGACAAGGACAAGTACCTCAACCGCCTCAAGCGGATCGAGGGTCAGGCCCGCGGGATCCACAAGATGGTCGAGGACGAGAAGTACTGCATCGACATCCTCACGCAGATCAGCGCGCTGACCTCCGCCCTCGAGGCGGTCGCCGTGGGCCTGCTCGACGACCACCTGCGACACTGCGTCGTGGATGCTGCGCGCCTGGGCGGCGCCGAGGCCGACGCCAAGATCAGCGAGGCCACCCAGGCCATCGCGCGACTGGTGCGCTGACCCCTACGACGCGACGCGCGTACGGCGCGCGTGGATGAGGGAGTCCACGGTCAGCACGATGAGCGACACCCACACCAGCCCGAAGCCGATCCAGCGTTCGACGGGCATCGGCTCGCCGAGCACCAGCCAGCCCACCAGGAACTGCAGCACCGGCGCGACGAACTGCATGAGCCCGATCGTGGTGAGCGACACGCGGCGCGCACCCGCCGCGAACAGCAGCAGCGGCACGGCCGTGATCACGCCGGTCAGGCTGAGGAGCACGGTGTGCTGCCATCCGTACGCACCCATCGTCAGGCCTTCGGTCGCACCGACGATGACGAGCACGACCACGGCGATCGGCGAGAGCCACAGCGTCTCGAGCGTGAGGCCGCTGACGGCGTCGACCGACGGGCCGACCTTCTTCTTCACGAGGCCATAGAGGCCGAAGGATGCGGCGAGCGTGAGCGCGATCCAGGGGAAGGCGCCGTAACCGATCACGATGACGAGCACCGCGGCCGCGGCGATGCCGATGGCGACCCACTGCGTCGTGCGCAGGCGCTCGCGGAGCACGAGCACCGCCAGGAGCACGGTGGCGATCGGGTTGATGAAGTAGCCCAGGCTGGTCTCGATGACGTGGCCGCTGAGCGCCCCGTAGATGAAGACCTGCCAGTTGACGTAGATCAGTAGACCCGCGATGACGGTGAGCCCGAGCACCTTCGGCTGCCGGAAGATCGCGGCGAGCCGCGGCCACGAGCGGGTCACGGTGAGCAGCAGGGCGCAGAAGACGAGCGACAGCAGGATGCGCCACGCCACGATCTCCCACGGCCCGGTGGGCGCGAGGAGCAGGAAGTACAGCGGCAGGAAGCCCCACAGCAGGTACGCCGAGAACGTGAAGATCCCGCCGAGCCGGCGCTCCCGGGCCGCGGCGACGTCGGACACGACCCGGCGGGTCCCTGTGGTGACGCCGAGGTCGAGCGCCGTCGCGTCATCGAGTCCGTCCACCACGTCGCGATCGGGAAGGGAAGACTGCTCGTGACTCACCGAGTCAGCCTACGCCCGCCCTACCCTGGGCACGGTGGCATCTTCGGGCTCGCAGCATCCGTTCCCTGACGTCCTCGGCCGCAATCCTGCCACCCGTGACGCCCCGCCTCCCTGGCCGCCGATCCGGGCATGACGAAAGGGCCGGATGCCGAAGCATCCGACCCTCTCGGTACGCGCTGTGCGCGGGACTCAGCGAACGACGACCGCGAGGACGTCGCGAGCCGACAGGACGAGAAGCTCGTCGCCGCCGAACTTGACCTCGGTCCCGCCGTACTTGCTGTAGATCACGCGGTCGCCGACGGCGACGTCGAGCGGGATGCGGTTGCCGTTGTCGTCGATACGACCCGGGCCCACCGCCACGACCTCGCCCTCCTGGGGCTTCTCCTTGGCGGTGTCGGGGATGACCAGACCGCTGGACGTGGTCTGCTCGGCCTCGACCTGCTTGATGACGATGCGGTCCTCGAGCGGCTTGATGGAAACCGACACGGTCTACCTCTTCCTTCTTGAGACTAAGACTCGTTAGCACTCTGACATTGAGAGTGCTTACGTCAGTCTAGGCAACCGGCTGGCACTCATGCAACGTGAGTGCCAATGAGTCGTCACGCTCGAACCGGGTTTCGCCTCATGACCTCGGCGCTTCGCAAAATGAGCCAACCCCTTGAGTGCCATTTCGAAGCGGATGTATCATCGCAGACGTCGGCCGCTCTTTCGTGGGGAACGAACTAGGGCGGTCGATGCGAGGTCGGGGGAGCTCGCACGCAAACGATGTGGGGGCGTTTCAGCGTGGAATCCTATTTCCTCTCGGTTGATGTCGGGACCAGCCGAGTAGGGGCGGCAACAGCCAGGCTTGCTCCCGACGGCAGTATCGTCACCTCCTCTTTCCCGCTCGGCCGCCGCGCCGACAGCGTGGCAACCGTGGTCTTCGTCGCCGAAGACGGCGAGATGCTCTTCGGCGATGCGGCAGAGCGCCGCGGTGTGACGCAGCCAGAGCGATTGATCCGCGAGTTCAAGCGAAGCATCGGCGACGAGGTCCCGATCGTCGTCGGCGGCCACTCGATCCGGGCTGAACAGCTGTACGCACGGACCGTCGCCGATGTGATCGACACGGTCGCGGAGCGCGAGGGCGCACGCCCGGAAGGCGTGATCCTGACGCACCCCGCGATGTGGGGTCCGCACCGCATCGGCCTGGTGCGGTCGGCGCTCGAGGCGATCGGCGTAGGCGCCGTCGCCTTCATCACCGAGCCCGAGGCGGCCGCGCGCCACTACGACGCGTCCCGCAACATCGACGACGGCCACATGCTGGCCGTGTACGACCTCGGCGGAGGCACATTCGACTGCGTGGTCCTGCGCAAGGAGCACGCCGCCTTCGACCTCGTGGGCGAGCCGGTGGGCATCGACAATCTCGGTGGCGCGGACTTCGATGACGCCGTCCTGCGCCACGTGCTGCGCACAGCCGAAGTGCCCGCCGAAGCTCTCCAGGACACCTCCCCCGACTCCCGCATCGCGCTCTCCCAGCTGCGTCGCGAGTGCGTCGACGCCAAGGAGGCGCTCTCCTTCGACTCCGACGCCGTGATCCCGGTGCTCCTGCCGGGTGGGCGCTCGAGCGTGCGGCTGACTCGCGCGGAGTTCGAGGGCATGATCGACGAGTCGCTGGCCAAGACGATCGACGCTCTCGAGGATGCCCTCGAGGACGCGGGCATCGACCCCGACCAGGTCGAGTCCATCCTCCTGATCGGGGGCTCGTCGCGGATCCCGCTGGTCACCCAAGGTCTCTCCGAGCGGTTCGGTCGACCGACCGCGATCGATGCCGACCCGAAGTCCTCGATCGCGCTCGGCGCCGCCCACACCGCACTCATCCGCGCGAGCGACGTGCAGCTGGGGGTGTCCGGCGAACTTGCCATCTTCGATGCCACCCGGGCCGCGGCCGCCGAGATCGAGCTCGCGGGATCCCCGGTCGAGCGCGGCATCCCGGCTCCGGTCGGGCCGGCAGCGGCGGCATCGTCCGCGCCCAGCGCCCGGCACATCGTCGCGATCGCGGGCGGCGCGGTCATCGTCGCGGCCGCGATCGTCTTCGGAAGCACGCTCACGGCCGGCACGGGCGCGCTGAACGGGTTCTTCACCGTCTCGAGCGACCCGACGCCCGAGCCCACGACCGAGGAGGTCGTGCCCGAGACGACCGCTCCCCAGGCGCAGCAGCCGGCTCCCGAGGGCGCCGCCCCGGTCGCACAGCAGCCGGCCCCGCGTGCGGCCAACCCGCAGCGCAAGGGCGCGACCCCGCAGAAGAAGACGACCACCACGACCACCACGACCGAAGCGGCACCGGCGCCCCGCCCGACGAAGGGCGCGTCACCCGCTCCCAGCACCGGCACGCAGACCGCAGGCACCGGCGACAGCGGCGGCACGGGCACCGGCGACACGGGCACCGGCGACACAGGCGGGACCGGAAGCACCGGGGGAACCGGTGGCACGGGCACCACCGGCACCGACCCCGAACCCACGCCGGAACCGACGCCGGATCCCACCCAGGAACCGACGCCTGAGCCGACGCCGGAGCCGACGCCTGAGCCGACGCCGGAGCCGACCCAGGAACCGGCACCCGAACCCACCCAGGAACCGGCACCCGAACCCACCCAGCCGGTGGACCCGCCCCCCGCGGATCCGGCGCCGGAGCCCACGCCCACCACGGACCCTGCGCCCTGACGTCGGGGAACGACGATTCATCATGGCTTCACCCACAATGACCGTGGCGGCGTTCTTCGACGCGACGACCTTCACCGGTTCGCGCCACGCACGTCCTCTCATCGACGCGCTCACAGCTCAGGACATGCCGCCGCGCGTGCTGATCTCGGGGAACGCAGGCTCCGGCAAGACCACGATGCTGCGCGGCGCCCAGCGCTTCCTCACGCAGAACAGCGCAACGGTCACCGTCCTCGGTCCTGAGACCGATGTCCTCGACGTTCCCGCCTCGAGCATCCTGCTCGTCGACGACCTGCATCTGCTGCCCGCCGCACAGATGGAGGGGCTGCGAGTGCGCGCGAGCGACCCCGACGCGGCTCTGGTCGCGACGAGCCGGCCCTGGCCGCACTCTCACGCCCTGTCGTCGATCGCGCGGCACCTCGAGCGCAGCCGGCCCGCCGTGGTGCTGGGCCACCTCACGCGCGCGGACGTGCTGGACTACCTCGAGGCGAACGAGCGCACACTGCAGCCGGCGTGTCTGGATCACCTGCTCGAGGTGACGGGCGGGGTGGCGTGGCTCGTGTCGGCCGCGCTCGCCGCCCACGACGATCGCGACTGCGCGGACGACAGCAGCCACGCCGCGCTCGGCCACGTGCTCGAGCAGAGCGTCGCCCACCGGATGGGCGTCGTCGAGGAGGAGGTACGGCGCACCATCGAAGCCATGAGCGTATGGTCGGACGACGCGCCGGCGATCACCGACGCTCTCGACGATGTCGAAAGCGTCATCGCACAGGGCTATGCGGAGGGGCTGCTGCTGCGCAACGGGCGCCCGGTGCCGGTGGTGCGCTCCGCAGTACGCGCGAACCTGTCAGCTCGGCGGCTGGTCGACCTCATCGCGGTCATGCCCGGCGGCATGGACCCGCTCGCCTCCCGCACCGGCGACTGGCTCGCGGACATCCGCGACCCGCGCCTGTCATCGGCCCTCGTCGAACACGGCGACCAGCTCCTCGATTCCGATCCCGTTCGTGCGGGCGAACTGTACTGCGCTGCGGCGGAAGCGGGAGTGAACTCGGCTGACCTCGCCGCGAAGCGCGCACAGGCGGCGTGGTCATGCGGCGACATCGACTCGGCCGCCCAGCTCCTCGACGAAGCGATGGCGTTCGCCGACCGCTCCGAGAGCGTCACGGCGCGCATCGCCGATGTCGCGGCCGCCACCTGGTCGATGCGGGGAATGCTCCACACCGGGTCGGGGTTCTACGATGTCTTTCCGCCGACCACGGCCGAGGCATCCGTCCGCCGCCTGATCGCCCGCATCGGGATCGGCGAGGCGGGCTCGGCCGAGACCGAAGACGCATCCGCGCCCGGAGTGCAGCGCGCGGCGCCCTCGACGCTGGGCGTAGCGATGAACCTCCTGCAGCGAGGTCTTCAGACGTCGCTGCGCACCGATCACGCCGATGCAGCGGTAGCCGATCTCGTGCGCGCGTCGCACCTGTACACGGCGTCGCGCTCGTCGACGCCGATGCCGGAGCACCCCGCGGTGATCGCCGCCGTCGCCGCCATCAGCGCCGGCGACCTCGCGACAGCGCGGGCGGTCATCGACGCGGCGATCGAGGGACATCAGGGGACCCCGTGGGTGATGTCGCGGCTCCTGCTGTGGAAGTCGTGGATCGCCCTGCAGCAGGCGAGGGGCGCGCGGTCCCGCGAAGCGCTCGAGGCCGCGGTCGCGCTGACGCCCAAGGCTGCCGCGCGCGATGAGCTGCTCCTTCAGGCGATCCGCGTCGGACTGGCGCGGCGTTATGAGGACGCCGCGGGCCTGGAGGCGGCGTGGGAGCGCGGCCGCGACGGCCTCCTCGACGCGGACGTCGATCTCTACACGCTGCTTCCGCTGGTCGAGTTCGTCAGCGCCGGTGCGCGGGTGGGCGACGAGACGGTCACCGAGCCGCTCTTCACGCGTGCGCTCGCGCTCGTCGACGCGCTGGGTCGGCCGGCGCTCTGGTCGGCGCATCTGCGGTGGGCCGGCATCCAGCGCGGCATCCTCCGCAACCTCCCCGAGTCGCTGAGCCCTCACGCCCACGCGCTGGTGGACGCCGCCCCGCACAGTGGTGTCGCCGAGACCATGGCGAAGGCCGGGCGACTGTGGACGTCCGTCCTCGCGGGCTCGGTCGACGTCGACGAGGTCGACAGGGCGGCCCAGTCCCTCGCCGCGATAGGACTGAGATGGGATGCCGCGCGGCTGGCCGGTCAGGGAGCCGGACGCTCCGACGACCGCAAGGTGTCGGCACGTCTGCTCGCGCGGGCGCGGGAGGTGTACCCGCAGGAGAAGCCCGCGGTCGCCGAGACGCCCGGCGAGAACGCCGAAACGCCTTCGGACGCCACGGAATCAGTGCTGAGCGAGCGCGAGACGGATGTCGCGCGTCTCGTCGTGGAGGGCAAGACGTACGCCGAGATCGGCGAGACGATCTTCATCTCCCCGCGCACCGCGGAGCACCACATCGCCAGCATTCGTCGGCGGCTCGGCGCGACCTCGCGCTCCGATCTGATCGCCAAGCTGCGCGTCGCCCTCTCGCAGACCCGGCCCTTCGCGGAGGACGGCTGAGGACACGGGTGCGGAACGCCCCCAGAACCCCCAAGAACCCCCCTACCGATTCGGGAAAACCCCCGATTCGCCGATTGTGAGAAACACCTAATGTCGAAAGTGATTCTCGAAGTGACAGGAGCCGAGTCATGACAACACCTTTGGCAACGATTGCCGACGCATTGATCGAGTTCATACTCAGTCTCCTGGGCGACCCGGCCGCCGCCGCGGAGTTCGAGGAGGACCCGCAGGGAACGCTGGCCCGCAACGGTCTCAGCGACGCGTGCGTCGAAGACGTCCGTGCCGTCGCCCCCGTCATCGTGGACCACCCCCACGTCAGCCCCAAGCCGCCGATGCCTCCGGCACCGCCGAAGCCGCCGTCGGTCGAGAACGAGATCTACACCATCACGAACAGCTTCGCGATCGACAACCGCGCGACGATCGTGGACCAGTCGGTGAACCAGAACATCTGGGCGGACGGCGACGTCAACCAGATCTTCGATCAGGAGGCCGTCGTCAACAGCGGCGACAACGGTGCTGCTGCCGGCGATGACGCCGAGGTCGACAACTCCGAAGACACCACCACGGTGGGTGACGTGGCCATCGGGAACGAAGACACGACGACCACCATCGACGGTTCGTTCAACGACAACTCGACGAACACCGACACCGACGTGGATGCCGAGGCCGACGACTCGTTCAACAACTCGCCCGATGCTGCGCCCGTCGTGGCTGTCGATGCTGCGCCCGCCGAGGCCGCGCCCGTCGAAGAGGTCGCGCCGCCGGTCGAGATCCAGACGGTGGCCGACGACGCCTACGATTACGCCGTTGACGCGGCGACGTTCGTCGCGGAGGAACCTCCGCTCGAGCCGGAGCCCGAGGACCAGTACTAAGGATCCGACGTGCCCGAACGGGAAGACGACGACCGCTCGCGCGCCCTGGCAGGTCCAGGGCGCGCGAGCGCGCGTCCCAAGCCGCCCCCGCCCACGTTCGAGGAGGCCCCGCCCCCGGGCGACGCCATCGGCCGTGTGCCGGTGCGCAAGGTTCCGGCCTCGAGTGTGCAGCGCCCGCCCGCGCCGACGGTCGCGCCCAGACAAGGGACGCCTCAGCCTCCGCCACCGCGGCGAGAAGCTCCGGAGCGGCCGCCGACCGCCAGCGCGAACGCGGCTCCTGTGCTCACCAAGCGTCCCCCGCCGTTCTCGGTCAGGCTCAGCCAGTTCCTGTGGGTATTGAGCCTGCTCACCGGCGGCGTGGCGGTGGTCTATCTGTTCGTCATCCGCGAGGACCAGCTCCCCATCATCGCGGACGTCGCCCGCGCCGTCGAAGAAGGCCGGAGCGAAGAGACCTACACCGCGGCGGCCGACATCATCTTCTGGCTGGTGTTCGGCACGGCGCTCGCGCTGCTGCTGGTGCAGATCGTGCTTCTCGTGTCGTTCACCAACCGCAAGCCGCACGTCCGGTGGTGGCAGCTGGCCACCGTGGCGGGGCAGATCCTGCTGTTCCTGCTCTCAGCGGAGATCTTCACCACGGGCGAGCACGCCCCCGTGCTGCGGCAGGTGCTCCTCGCTCAGTGGGCTCTCGCCCTCCTCGCGCTCCTCTTCAGCACCTTCCACGGCGCCCTCCAGTGGACCGCCCGCAAGTACGACGTCCGCCGCGCCGGTTCCGACGACGGCGAGTTCTGACGCGACCTCCTCGAGACTGCGGATCACCGAGCGGGCCACCTCCACGGTGGCCCGCTCGGCGAGCGGGGACTCGCTGAGCGTGCGCCATCGCGCCAGCAGTTCGTCGACGCGCTCCCGGCTCTCGGCGGTGGTGGCGGTCTCCGCCAGTCCCAGACGGGCGCCGGCAGAGGGCCCGGTTCCGCCGATGATGCGCTCCGCCTCCTCCGCATCCAGTCGGCTCAGCGGCAGTCCCGAGGAGCGCGCCCGCGACAGGAGCGAGAGCTCGCGCAACGTGTGCGCCGACGCGTAGATGCGCTCGACGCCACCCAGGACCGCATCAGCACCGTCGCGCGGCTTCTCACGCAGGAGCGTCTGCAGCGCATCGAGGACGCCGCGCACCTTCAGCGCCCCGGCGCGGGTGCGGAACTGCAGCTGGATGAACTGCTGCAGTTCGTTCAGTCCGCTCTGCTGAACGAGTTGTTCCGAGAGCTGCGAGGAGTCGGCCGCACCGCCGCGGATCAGCGCGCTCGCGAGGCGCACGCCGAAGATGCCGAATCGGTTGAGCAGCGCGCGGCGGACGTCCTCGCTCAACGATGTCGCCTCCGTCGGGCGCACGAATCGGTCGGCCGACACCATCAGAGCCTCACGGGAGGTGCGGTCCATTCCCGCCAGGTCGCGGAAGGCGGCGAACTCGTCCTCGCGCAGCGTCCGCGCGCTCTCGGCGAGGAGCCCCGCGACGGGCACCACCCCGAGCGACAGCGACGCGAGGTCCCCGTCCTTCTCATAGCGGCGCGCCACTTTGCCCGCCGACAGCAGCGAATCGATGCGACCGGATCCGATCTCGTCGGCGCGCGACAGCACGGCGACGGCGTTCACGGTCTGCGACGCACCGGCAGCCGTGTCGCGGAACGACTCCAGGAACTTCAGGTCCGATGCGTGCAGGTGGCGCATCAGGTAGACGATCGCGTCGGCCGACGAGGGCTCGGTGTCGGGCACGAGGAAGTCCGTGGAGCGCGCGGACACATCGCGCGAGAGCGAAGCGATTCCCGGGGTGTCGATCAGGATGAGCGAGCGCAGCCCGGTCGACGGCCAGCCGACGTCGATCCAGGCGACGTCTTCCGGCGCGACGCCGTCGAGATCGAGCACGAGCCGCCCGGCGTCGCGCCGGATGGGCATCGAGCGGGATTCCCCGTCATAGGGATGCATGGTGATCGTCGGAGTCGCCGAGTAGCGGTACCACGTCACCACCCGCGTGCATTCGCCCGCGTCCGTGGGGGCCAGGCGTTCGCCGAGCATCGCGTTCAGCAGCGTGGACTTGCCGGCCTTGACCATGCCCGCGATGGCGAGACGGATCGGCTCGCTGAGGCGCCGTTCCAGGTCGGCGAGCAGGTCGCCGGCTTCCGGATCGTCGGCGTACAGCTCGCGCGCAGCGCGGACCAGAGCACTCGCGTCGTCGAGGATCGACACCCTCACCGCTTCGCTGCCTCCACGGCTCGCAGTGCCGGAAGGGCAGGGATCTTGGCCTTCAGCGCCTCGAGCTGCTGCACTCGCAGCTGAAGCTCCTTCACTCGCTGGTCCTGCTGCCCCGCGTACGTGCCGGCGGCCTGCTTGGCGGCGAGCACCGCGTCCGAGAGCGAGCGGTGCAGCTCGTCGGCGATGCTGCCGAAGTGGTCGCGCGCGGCGCGCTGCACGATGCGCAGTCGGTCCTTCAGCTGCTTGCCGACCTGGAACTGCACCTCGTCGAGATAGCGACGCACGAGGGTCTTGGCCTCGAAGCGCCGGCGCGACAGCCGCGAGTTCATGTCCTCACGATAGGCCCTGCGCCCCACCAGCACGCCGGCCAGGAGCGACAGCGGGTTGATGAGCGACAGGCCGATCAAGCCGGTGGCGAGGCCGACCATGAGCACGCCGCCGTACGAGCCGCGGACGCCGATGAAGATCTTCTCGCCGGCCCCCATCTGACGATGGTCGAGCGTGGCGATGTTCTCCACGTCGTCGAGGATGCCCTCGGTGTCGCCGACGTAGATCACCGGAAGGTCGGTCTCGCCCTGGATGAACAGTTCGGCGACCTCCTCCGAGAGCCATCGCGACCGCTCGTCGGTCCACACGAACGTCTCCGAGACGGCCGCGGAGACGCGCTGATCGAGCCACTCGGTGAGTTGATCCCAGATCGGCCCGGGGTCGCCCTCGTCGATGGCGTTCTCCGCCTCGCGCTGCACCTTGCGAAGGCGGTCGCGCAGGTCGTGCTCCATGTCCGAGATGAGGTCGGCGACGCCGTCGTTCAGCTGCACCTGCCATTTGGACGACCGTCCGCGGAACTCGTCGGCGCGCGCTTTCGCGTCCTCGAGCTGCGCGATGAGCTTGGGGGTGTCCTCGGGGTGGAGGATCGCCTCGAGCTCGGAAGTCAGCGACATCTTGAGCTGGTCGACGACCGAGATGAGGTCGTGCACCGCGCTGCGCGCTTGGATGACCTCGGCGCGTCCGAGGACTTCCTGACGCAGGTGGCTCACGAGCGCGGGGAAGCCCGACTCCTCGTTCAGCCCGCGGTCGCGCTCCTCCGCCGCGATCAGCCGCAGGTCGCTCGAGACGGCGAAGATCGGCACGTCCCCGATATCACCGAGATGCGAGCGGTCGATGCGCTCGATGTCGCGCCATTGCGGGTACAGGTCCGTCTTGGCGAGCACGGCCGCGACATTGGGGGATACGCGCATCGCGTGCTTGAGGAACTGCACCTCGGGCTCGGTGTACTCCTGTGACGCGTCCGAGACGAGCAGGACCGCGTGCGCCGATGACAGCGCGGCGAGTGTCGCCAGGGCGTTCGTCGAGTCGAGGCCGCCGACGCCCGGCGAGTCCACCAGTCTCAGGCCGCCCTTGAGCAGCTCGCGGGGAAGCACCACCTCGGCGGTGATGACCTTGCGCTCGTTGGCGGGGTTCCCGCTCTCCGAGACGTACTGGGCCAGGTTCTCGAGGGGGATGCGCTGGCGAACGGGAGGCGCCTCGTCGTCGCCCTGGATCGTCACCCAGGCATCGGGCTCCGCCGCGTAGCCGACGGACGTCGGCACACTCGTGGCCACGTCGTCGTCGACCGGGCAGACGGGCGCGTTGACGAGGGCGTTGATGAGCTTGCTCTTGCCCTGCTTGAACTCGCCGACCACGATGACCCGCACATTGGGGTCCTGCAGACGGGCGTGCGTGTTCTCGAGGCGTTTGGCCAGGTCGCCGCGGCCCGTCGTGGTGGCGAGCTGACCGACGTTGTCGACGATGGAGACGAGCGCCTTGCTCGCCGCCGGCGCGACCGGCGGCGCTGTCGGGTTGTCGGCGTCCCCTGCGACCGCCTTCTGGACGGCTGTGCTTTCAGCCACGAATGCTCCCCCTTGTATGCACTCCCCCGCACCACGCTAGTCGAAGGTCAGGAAGCGCGGGCGGTACCGGAAAATACATGTCCATAACGTGGTCTTGCCCGGCCACCCTCGCGGAGGGCGGCCGGGCAAGGTCTGTGTGAGCGGATCAGAAGTCGACGATGTCGTCGCCCGCGACGTCGCCGCCAGGGCTGAAGAAGTTGCCGCTGTTCTCCCACTCGAGCTCGTTCTCCACCGAGTTGTCGACCTCGCTCGTGAACGAGTCCTCGATGTCGACGTCGACGTCCGTCGAGTTGTCGGTCTCGTTGAAGGAGTCGTCGATCTCGACCTCGAACTCGTTCCACTCGTTGGTCGAGTTGTCCTGGAACGAGTCCTGGATGTGGGTGTCGATCCACGTGTTGCCGATCGACACGTCGCCGACGCTGATCGTCGTCTGCGAGTTGTCGACGTCGGCGTCGTCGCCGGCAGCCGCACCCCAGTCACCCGAGTTCGCCACGGCCTCCTGCTCGAACTCCTGGTCGACGTCGCCGTTCACGAAGCCGAACGACTGCGCGACCGACTGGTCGACGACCTGTGCACGGTTGTCGATGTCGAGGTTCAGCGAACCCGACGCGGCAGCAGCCGCAGCAGCAGCGCCGCCGGCACCGCCGAGGGCGAGGTTCAGGTCGCCGCCGACACCGGTGTTGTACTGGCGGACGCCGACCGTCACCGAGTCGTCGTTGAGCGTGGTCTCGTTGAAGGAGTCCGTGTAGTTGTCCGAGTTGTCGTTGTACGAGTCGTCGGTCTCCGAGTTGTCGTCGGTGGAGTTGTCCGAGTTGTCGTTGAACGAGTCCTCGATCTCGACCTCGACGTCGGTCTCGACGGAGTTGTCCGAGTTGTCCGAGTTGTCCGAGTTGTCCGAGTTGTCGGTGTTGCCGCTGAAGTTGCCGTTGCCGGAATCCTCGATGTCGGTGTTGCCGATCTCGTTGTCGGAGGCGATGTCGTTGCCGACGGCGCTGTTGACGTTGTTGTCGTCGTTGTCGACGGCGCTGTTGACGTTGTTGTCCTCGACCTCGACGTCGGTGTCGTTGCCGACGACGTTGCCGTCGTTGCCGACGACGTTGTCCTCGACCTCTACGTCGGTGTTGCCGATGTCGTTGTTGGAGAGGACGTCTTCGATGTTGGTCTGAACACCGAGGACATTCACATTCTCGTCAGCCATGATCATTCCTTTGTTCGCGGAGCCTGGTGGCGTACGTGTAAGAGTCTGTTCTCAGGGCCGCCCGGTCACATCCGGGGTGATCCCGCAACCTCCCCAGGGGAGGTGGGGGTTCCGGTTGGGGGTTTCGGGATGCGGTCCGGGCTATCCCCGGGGCGGCGGCGCCGTAGGCTCGGCGGGTGGAACTCTCCGAACTCGAAGCGCTCCTGACGCCCGAGGGCCTGCGTCTGCTCGACGCGATGCCGCCTGTGGACTCCTCCGACGACGTCGCGCGCACCGTGACCCGACTGCGCCGCGACGGCCACTCCCCCGACCTCGTCTCCGCGGTCGTCGGCCAGGCGCGGCTGCGCACACGCGGGCGCGCGAAGTTCGGCGATCTGGCGGAACGGATGCTGTTCACCCGCGCCGGCCTCGAACAGGCGACGCGTCTGCCGATCGCGGCCCGTCACGCGGCACGGTTCCGCGACGCCGGGTTCACGCGCGTCGCCGACCTCGGCTGCGGCATCGGCGGTGACGCCCTCGGTCTCGCCGGGCTCGGCCTGCGCGTGACGGCCGTCGATGCCGACGCGGTGACCGCCGGCATCGCGGCCTACAACCTCGCGCCGTTCGGCACCGACGCCGAGGTGCGTCTGGGCACCGCGGAAGACACCGACCTCGACGGCATCGACGCCGTGTGGCTCGACCCGGCCCGCCGCACCGCCGGGCACTCCGAGACCGCCCGCACGCGCCCCGAGGACTGGTCGCCGTCGCTCGACTGGGTCTTCGACCTCGCCCGGCGCCTGCCCATCGGCGTGAAGCTCGGTCCCGGGCTCGACCGCGATCTCATCCCCGACGACGTCGAGGCGCAGTGGGTCAGCGCCGACGGGTCGACCGTCGAGCTCGTGCTGTGGTCAGGAGCTCTGGCGCGCAGGGGTGTCCGCCGCGCCGCGCTGGTCATCCGCGGCGATCAGGCGCACGAGCTGACGGCCGAGACGGATGCTGCGGACCAGCCCACCCGCGAGCTCGGCGCCTTCCTGCACGAGCCCGACGGCGCCGTCATCCGCGCGCGCCTCATCGGCGACGTCGCCCGTACGCTCGAGGCGGGGATGCTCGACGAGCACATCGCCTACCTCACGTCGGACGCCGCCCTCACCTCGCCGTTCGTCTCGACCTTCCGCGTGCGCGAGGTGCTGCCCGCCGACGAGAAGGCCCTCGCGCGGGCGCTGCGCGAACGCGACATCGGCCGCCTCGAGATCAAGAAGCGGGGCGTGGACGTCGACCCCGCGGCCCTGCGCCCGCGTCTGAAGCTGCGTGGCTCGGCCTCGGCGACGCTCCTCCTCACCCGCATCGGCAGCCGCCGCACCGCCATCCTCGCCGACCGCGTCTAGCCCCGCCCGCCGCCCCGCTTCATGCTGTTCACTTGCGCTATGTGCGCCCGAACGCGACTTTGACGTACGTGTAGCGCAAGTGAACCGATAAAGGGACCGCCGACACGGGTGCATGCGGCCGCCGCCGGTCAGCCGATGATGTGGGCCTGCGCCGCCGCGTAGAGGAGCCAGCCGGCGCTGTACAGGATCGACAGCGTTCCGAGCACGATCGCCCACACGGCGACGGAGCGGTTCTCGAGCGGGCGTCGGAGGGCGATGATGGCCGACACGACTGCGACCAGGCCGATCGGGAACCCCCAGCCGACGAACATCGACACGATGAGCCCGACGATCGCGAACGCGAGCGCCCAGCCCGCGAGCCCGCGGTGGAACCCCGAGTCCGTCGCCGTCCACGACGTGTCGTCGGCAGTGAAATCGCCGCCCGGCTCGGCCGGTGCGGTCTCCACGGTGACGGCGACCGGTGCCGTCGGCAGCCGCAGGAACCCGCCGCGATGCGCCCCCGGCAGCGGTGAGGCGTCCTGCGCGGGCTCGACGTCCGGCGACACCGGCGTCACGGTCGGTCCCCCGGGATCCTCTGGTCGCCCCGCGGAGGGCACGCCCGCGCCCGCGGTCGAGGCGCCCGGCGCATCCGCAGACGCCGGATCGACATCGGCCGGATCAGTGTCGGGCGTCCCGTCCTCGCCGGGGCGCGGCATCCGTTCGTCCGTCATGCCGACTCCGCGACCTGGATCTCGGTGACGGGCAGTGTCGAGTCGGCGCCGAACTCGAGGGTCGACGGCTCGCGGCCCGACATGATGAGCTCGGACGTCAGCGCCGCGATCATCGCGCCGTTGTCGGTGCAGAGCGACAGCGGCGGGATGCGCACGGTGACGCCCTCCTCCGCGGCACGTTCGAGGGCCACCTCCCGCAGCCGGCGGTTCGCGATCACACCGCCGCCGAGCAGCAGGCGGGGCACGCCGTGGTCCCGGCAGGCGGCGAGTGCCTTGGTGACGAGCACGTCGACGACGGCCTCGCGGAAGCTCGCGGCGACGTCGGCCACGGGCACCGCCTCCCCGAGAACCTCGCGCTGCTCGACCCAGCGGGCGACCGCGGTCTTCAGTCCCGAGAACGAGAAGTCGTAGCGGTGCTTCGCCATGTCGCTCGCGCGCGACAGCCCGCGCGGGAACGGGATCGCCTTCGGATCACCGGATGCTGCCGCCCGGTCGATCTCCGGACCCCCGGGGTAGGGCAGCCCCAGCAGCCGAGCCACCTTGTCGAAGGCCTCGCCGGCGGCGTCGTCCATCGTCTCGCCGAGGAGCTCGACGTCGGTGGTGAGGTCCCGGACGAGGAGCAGCGACGTGTGCCCACCCGAGACGAGCAGCGCGACCGTCGGGTATTCGAGGGGCGGTGCCTCGGCGTCGAGGATGTCGGCCGCGATGTGGCCGACGAGGTGGTTCACGGCGTACAGGGGCTTCTCGAGCGACACCGAGAGCGCCTTCGCCGCACCGACGCCGACCATGAGGGCGCCCGCCAGCCCGGGCCCCGAAGTCACTGCCACGGCGTCGAGGTCTGCCAGTGCGACCCCCGACTCGGCGAGCGCCGCCTCGATCGACGGCTGCAGCGCCTCGAGGTGCGCGCGGGCCGCGACCTCGGGCACGACGCCGCCGTAGCGGGCGTGCTCGTCCATCGAGCTCGCGATCGTGTTCGACAGCAGCGTGCGGCCGCGCACGATCCCGATCCCGGTCTCGTCGCAGCTCGTCTCGATGCCGAGCACCAGCGGTTCGGCGCGGTTCATGTGCACACCCCTCCGTCCCAGGCGGCCGTGTCCCCGATCCGGAATCCGGACTTCGTGCCGGTTTCCGGGGCATCGGGGGCAGCCGCTCCGGAAACCGTGCGGTCCTCCGAATTCCGGATCCGGGATTCGACGGAAGGCGAGGACGGATGCTGCGCCCCGTGCCACCCGCGCAGGTCGAGCTTCATCACCACGGCGTCGACGTCGTCGGGCTGGTAGTACCGGGGCTTGCGCCCGATCTCGGCGAAGCCCTCCGAGACGTACAGCGTCTGGGCGACCGGGTTGTCGGCGCGCACCTCGAGGAACACGTCGGTGACTCCGCGCCGGGCGGCCTCCTCGAGAAGCGCCCGCAGGATCGCGCGACCACGACCGCGGCCCCGCGACACCTCGGCGATCGCGATCGTCTGGATGTCGGCATCCTTCGCGCCGGCGACAGCCCGCAGTCCCGCGTACCCGACGAGTCGGCCGGCCTCGTCGTCGACGACGTACCAGCCGTGCGGCGACGCGAGCTCTTCGCGCATCATCGCCTCGGACCAGGCGTCGGTCGGAAACGACGTCCGCTCGAGCATCATGATCGCCGCGAGGTCGTCGGCGGTCGCGCGGCGGAGCGTCACAGATTCACCCGCTTCGGCGCGCGCGGAACCGTCACGTCGGGCGAGCGGAGGTAGAGCGCGTCGGCGGGCCCGATCGTGCGCCCGGCGGCGAGTGCGCGAGCCGCGGCGAGCGCGAGCATGCCCGCGGGGATGCGGTCGGCGTCACGGCGTGCGGCCACGGCGCTCGCGAGCACGCCGTCGAGGTCGTCGCGGGGTGCGAGCGCGGGTTCCGTGACCCGCACGGGGAGGCCGTCATCGTCGAGCCCGCGGTAGAGCGTGTACGCGAACTCGCGTCGGCGCGCATCGGTCACGACGGCGAACGTCTCGTCGCCGGCATCCTCGTATCCGCCGGTGAGGGCGTCGTGGATGAGCAGCTCGAGGGCGACGGCGTCATGGCTCGGGACCGGCACGACCGGCACGCCTCGCCCGAGGGCGAAGGTGCGCGCCGCGGCGATGCCGACGCGCAGCCCGGTGAACGGGCCGGGCCCCATTCCCGCAGCGACATGCGTGATCTCCGAGGGAGAGACGGATGCCTCGGCCAGCGCCCGCCCGATCAGCGTGCCGATCACCTCGGCGTGGCCGCGGGGGTCTGCGCTCTCGACCTGCGAGCGGATCACGCCGTCCGGTTCGACCACCGCCACCGCGGAGCCGAGCGACGTGTCGATGCCGAGGATCACCCTTCCAGGGTAGTCGGCGCCCCGCACCCGGAGATCCGAGCGGCTCGGGCGCCTCCGCTCCTCATTTGGGACCAGGGCCGAGGTGAGGAGCTTCCCGCCGGGTCTCCGTCTGGATCTCGGGCGGGACCCTCGATTGAGGACGCGGGACCAGGAGCGCAGACGGACGATGGATGCCGCGGCCGCCGCCCGCTCAGGGGTGCCGGGTGATCTTCACCAGGCGCGGGGTGTCGGCGTCGAGGTCGGCCTCGTGGGCGAGGGTGCCGCAGGCGTTGTCGACGCCGTGGCCGTGCCACTCGCGCTCGAGCTCGACCTCCCACCACTGCTCTCGGAGACCGTCGACGAGTCCGCGGCCCCACTCCACGATGACGACGGAGCCGTCGAAGTCGATGTCGAGGTCGTCGAGCTCGGCGGCCGAGCCGAGGCGGTATGCGTCCACGTGCACGAGCGGCGCCCCACCGGAGAGCGACGGGTGCGTGCGGGCGAGCACGAACGTCGGGCTCTGGATGGGTCCGCGCACGTCGAGCCCCCGGCCGATGCCGCGGGTGAGGGTGGTCTTCCCCGCGCCGAGCGGACCGGTGAGCACCACCATGTCGCCGGGGTGCAGCATCCGTCCCATGTCCTCGCCGAGCGCCTCCATGGCCTCGGGCGAGGTGACCTCGCGCGTGCCGACCAGTGCGTCGAGTCCCTGGGGCTGCGTGTTCACGCCCGGTGCAACGCGCGGGACCTCGTCGTCGTTCCCGCTCGCGCTCACTTCGCCTCCCCCGTCCGCTGACCGTTTGCAGGATCGTCGAGGCGCGCGGGGCACAGCTCGCCCGGGAGTCTGCGAACGCGTTGCCCAGCCCCGCCGGACGGTCCTGCAAACGGTCGCACGAGGCGGCTCACTCCGACACCTGCCGGCGGGGCACGCGAGGTCCGACGCGCGTGACGATCTCGTAGTTGATGGTGCCGGCGGCGTCCGCCCAGTCGGTGGCCGACGGCACGCCCAGGGTCGGGTCGCCGAACAGCACCGCCGTCTCGCCCACGGCGACGGGCGCGTCGCCCACGTCGACGACGAACTGGTCCATCGCGATGCGGCCGGCGACGGTGAAGCGGCGTCCGCCGATCACCACGGGCCCGGCACCCGAGGCCTGGCGCGGCACGCCGTCGGCGTAGCCGAGGGGTACGAGCGCGAGCGTCGTGTCACGCTCGGCGCGGTAGTCGTAGCCGTACGACACGCCCTTGCCCGCGGGCACGCGGCGCACCGCGGCCACCGCGCCGCGCAGCGTCATCGCGGGACGCAGGCCGAGGTCGGCCGAGGTGCGGTCGTCGAACGGCGAGAGTCCATAGATGCCGATGCCGATGCGCACGCAGCCCAGGCGCGCCTCCGGCAGGTCGATCGCGGCGTGGGTCGCCGCAATGTGCCGCAGCGGCGGCGCGAGGCCGAGCGAGGCGGCGACGGCCACGCCGTCCTCGAACGCGCGCAGTGCGGCGCGGTCGTCCTCCGTCGAGGCGTTCGAGAGGTGGCTGAACAGCGCGATGACGCGCACCCGGCCGATCCGTTCGAGGCGCGCGGCCTCGGCGAAGACGACGCGGTAGTCCGCGGGTGCGATCCCGTTGCGCGAGAGCCCGGTCTCCAGCTTCAGGTGTACACCGACGGGACGATCGGCGGATGCTGCGGCCGCCGCCTTCTGCAGCTGCTCGAGGCTCGAGACGCCGAGCTCGATGCCGAGTGCGGCCGCCTCGGCGAAGTCCGCGCCCGGGGCGTGCAGCCACGCGACGATCGGGGCATCGATGCCTGCCCGGCGCAGGGCCAGCGCCTCGGTGATGTCGGACACGCCGAGCCGCGACGCCCCGCCCGCGAGCGCGGCGAGCGCCGAGCGCACCGCGCCGTGCCCGTACCCGTCGGCCTTGACGACCGCGATGATCTCCGACTCGGTGAGCCGGCGGAGGTGCCGCACGTTGTCCTCGATCGCGCCGACGTCGACTGTTGCCTCGCGCAGGGCCCCGGTGGGCAGGCGGCTCACGCGTCGGCTCCTTCGGCGCCGCCGGTGCCGCGGGACTCGCGGGTCTCGCGGGGCAGGGGATTCGCACCGGGACCGGGGACATCACCCTCGGTCTCGCGGAGAATCCCCTGGTTCGCGGGCCCCGGCACGGCCTCCGCGATGACGTACGCCGTCGCGAGGCCCGCGTCGTGCGAGAGCGACAGGTGCAGCGCGGTGATGCCCCGCTCGGCGACGACGGCCGCCGTCGAGCCGCGCAGCGAGAACACGGGACGACCGGAGGCCTCGGACGCGATCTCGATCTCGGTCCAGTGCACGCCGTCCGAGCCGCCCAGCGCCTTGATGAGCGCCTCCTTCGCGGCGTACCTCGCCGCCTGCGAGTGCGGCTTGAGCTGCTGCTCGGCCTCCGAGAAGAGTCGCGGCAGCAGCTGCGGGGTGCGTTCGATCGTCCGCTCGAACCGAGGGATGTCGACGATGTCGACGCCGATACCGACGATCATGTGGTCCTCCTGCGCGCTGCGGCCGCAGCATCCGCCACCCTATCGCGCGGCCCCGCAACCGCCGCCTGCCGCCCGGCAGGCGGGACGGATGCTGCCGCCCCGGCGCTTACTCGACCGTGACGGACTTCGCGAGGTTGCGGGGCTGGTCGACGTCGAGGCCCTTCGCCGTGGCGAGACCCATCGCGAAGATGTGCAGCGGAACCACCGCGAGGAGCGGCTCGAAGAACGGGCCGGCCAGGGGGATGCGGAGCACCTCGTCGGCCTTGGGCAGCACCGCGGCGTCCCCCTCTTCGGCGATCGCGATGACGCGGGCGCCCCGCGCCCGGATCTCCTCGATCGAGGAGATGACCTTCTTGTGCATCTCCGACGACTTGCGCGGGGACGGCACGACGACGAACACCGGCTGGCCGGGCTCGATCAGCGCGATCGGGCCGTGCTTGAGTTCGCCGGCCGCGAAGCCCTCTGCGTGGATGTACGCGAGCTCCTTGAGCTTGAGCGCACCCTCGAGCGCGATCGGGAAGCCGACGTGACGCCCGAGGAAGAGCACCGAGCGGGTGTCGGCCATCCAGTGGGCGAACTGCTCGATGCGCGGCTGCTCGCGCTCGAGGATCTGCGCGATCTTGGCGGGGATGGCCTCGAGCTCGCGCACGTGGTCGGCGGCGTCCGCCGCGGTGATCGCGCCGCGGACGCGACCGATGTGCAGGGCCATCAGGTACAGCGCCGTGATCTGCGCGACGAAGGCCTTCGTCGAGGCGACCGCGACCTCGGGGCCCGCGTGGGTGTAGACGATCGCGTCGGACTCGCGCGGGATCGTGGCGCCCTGTGTGTTGCACACCGACAGCGTCTTCGCGCCGTGCTCGCGGGCGTACTTGACGGCCATGAGCGTGTCCATGGTCTCGCCCGACTGGCTGATCGAGACGACGAGGGTGTCGGGGCCGATCACCGGGTCGCGGTAGCGGAATTCGTGGGCGAGCTCGACGTCGACGGGGATGCGGGTCCACTGCTCGATCGCGTACTTGCCCACCTGGCCGGCGTAGGCCGCGGTGCCGCAGGCGATCACGATGATGCGCGAGACGCCGGCGAACAGCTTGTCGAGTCCGTCGAGCTCGGGGATCACGACCTCGCCGTCGCGGACGCGGCCGCGCAGCGTGTTGGCGACCGCCTCGGGCTCCTCCGAGATCTCCTTCGCCATGAACGACGACCAGCCGCCCTTCTCGGCGGCCGAGGCGTCCCACGTGACCTCGAACGGCTCGACCTCCACCGTGTTGCCGGCGAAATCGGTGACGGTCACGGCGTCGGGGGTGATCGCGACGATCTGGTCCTGGCCGATCGCGAGGGCGTTGCGGGTGTGCTCGACGAACGCGGCGACGTCCGAGCCGAGGAAGTTCTCCCCCTCGCCCAGGCCGATGACGAGCGGCGAGTTGCGGCGCGCGCCGACGACGAGGCCGGGCTGGTCCTCGTGCATCGCGAGGAGGGTGAAAGCGCCCTCGAGACGGGAGACGACGGCACGGAAGGCCTGCTCGAGGTCACCGGCGCGGCGGTACTCGCGACCGAGGAGCACGGCGGCGACCTCGGTGTCGGTCTCGCTGCGGAAGGTGTACCCGTCCGCGATCAGCTCGTCCTTGAGCTCGGAGAAGTTCTCGATGATGCCGTTGTGGATCACGGCGAGCTTGTCGTCGTCGGCGAGGTGCGGGTGCGCGTTGCCGTCGGTCGGCCCGCCGTGCGTTGCCCAGCGGGTGTGTCCGATGCCGGTGGTGCCGTCGGCGAGCGGGTGGGCCGCGAGGTCGTCGCGCAGCACCTTGAGCTTGCCCGCGCGCTTGCGCATGCCCAGTCCGCCGTCGCCGTCGATCACGGCGATGCCCGCGGAGTCGTACCCGCGGTACTCGAGGCGCGAAAGCCCCGAGATCAGGACGGCCTGGCTCTGGCGCGGGCCCACGTATCCGACGATTCCACACATGCGGTCAATGGTAGGCGGGCGGTTTCGCAAGGAACCCTTACGAATAGAGATGCCCTGTTCACGGGCGAGAACGGATGCTGCGCCCCCGCCACCGCTCGGGCGTTTTGGCGACTCGCCAAGAAGGGCACCCACCGCGCCGCGTTCTTGGCGACCCGCCAAATGCCGCCGAGGGTCCTGTATTGGCGATTCGCCAAGAAGTGCGGCTGAACGCGCGGAATTCGGCGACTCGCCAAAAGGCCGCTGACGGCCGCGCCGACACGGACGGGCGCGCCGACACGGACGGGCGAGTTGGCGAGCGAAACGCCCGGACGCGGTCGCAACCCCTCGCCGCGGGGCACGCAGGCCGGGGGTCAGAGCTTGCGGAGGAGGACCGTCTCCACGGTGTGGTCGGCCGCCTTCTGCAGCACGAGGTTCGCGCGGTGGCGGGTGGGGAGCACGTTCTCCTCGAGGTTCGGCAGGTTGATCGTGTTCCAGAAGCCGAGCGCGCGCTCCACGGCCTCCTCGTCGGACAGCTTCGCGAAGACGTTGAAGAAGGAGCTCGGGTTGCTGAACGCGGCCCGGCGCAGGGCGAGGAAGCGCTCGACGTACCACTGCGCGATGTGCGCAGCATCCGCGTCGACGTAGATGGAGAAGTCGAACAGGTCGCTGACGGCGACATCGTTCGGGGTGGGCGGCGGCTGCAGCACGTTGAGGCCCTCGACGATGACGATGTCCGGGCGGCGCACGGTGACGACCGCGTCGGGCACGATGTCGTACCGCATGTGGGAGTAGAACGGCGCCTTCACCTCGGGAGCCCCGCTCTTCACCTCGGTGAGGAACGACACGAGCGCGCGGCGGTCGTACGACTCGGGGAAGCCCTTGCGATCCATGAGACCGCGGCGCTCGAGCTCGGCGTTCGGGTACAGGAAGCCGTCGGTCGTGACGAGCTCGACGCGAGGCGTTCCGGGCCAGCGCGAGGTGAGCTCGCGCAGCAGGCGCGCGATGGTCGACTTGCCCACGGCGACCGAGCCGGCGACGCCGACGATGAACGGGGTGGTCGAGTCCGCCTCGCCGAGGAACGCGGACTCCTCTCCGCCGAGACGCTTCGTCGACTCCGCGTACAGCGACAGAAGTCGCGACAGCGGCACATACACCTGCGCGACCTCGGCCATGTCGAGGCGGTCGCCGAGTCCGCGGATCTGCACGATCTCGGTCTCGGTGAGCGGCTGCGTCATGCCCGACGCAAGGCGGGCCCAGTCGGCGCGGTCGATCTCGCGGTACAGCGAGAGTGCGGGGGCGACAGCGGTCGCTTCGTCGGCGGACATCGCGCCCATCGTAGTCGGTGCCGCGAGGGCGGTGGATTCCGCCGGCCGCGGCGAGTCGACGCCCCGACCCGTCGGGGGGGGGAACGGATCGGGGCATCGCCGTCGGCGTCGCGGCATCGGAACAGATCCGCGCCGCGCGCCGAGTCATCCTCGCGTCGGACCGTCCGCCTCATCTCGGTGGTCGAGTTCGTGCGCGGCGGCGCTCCCGGGCACGAGTCCTGCCGTCTCCGCCGCGGCCTGCACCGCGATCTCGGACGTGAGCGCCTGCTCCATGGCCGCTTCGTACCGGCGGCGGCGCCGCTTGAGCCACAGGCCGCCGACGATCAGCACCGCCAGCACCCCGTACGCCACTGCGGCGAAGGGGTGCAGGAACAGCGACACGACATCGCCCTGGCTCTGCTGCAGCGCCTTGCGGAGGTACTCCTCCCCCATCGGGCCGAGGATCATGCCGACCACGAGCGGCGCGACCGGGTACCCGTAGCGGCGCATGAAGAAGCCGAGCACGCCGATCACCAGGAGGATGAACACGTCCACCGGCTGGAAGCTCACCGCGTACGCGCCGAGCGCCGCGAACGTCATGATGCCCGCATACAGGTACGGGCGCGGGATGCGCAGCACCTTCGCCCACATGCCGACGAGCGGCAGGTTGAGCACGATGAGCATGACATTGCCGATGTAGAGGCTCGCGATGAGCGCCCACACGAGCTCAGGCTGGTTCTCGAAGAGCCTCGGACCGGGCTGGATGCCGTACGACTGGAACGCGGTCAGGATGATCGCTGCGGTCGCCGTGGTCGGCAGGCCGAGCGTCAGCAGGGGCACCAGCACGCCCGCGGCGGCGGCGTTGTTCGCCGACTCCGGACCGGCGACGCCTTCGATCGCGCCGTGGCCGAATTCGCTCTTGTGCTTGGAGAGCTTCTTCTCGGCCGCGTACGAGAGGAAGGTCGCGACGTCGGCGCCGCCGGCGGGGATCGTGCCGATCGGGAAGCCGATGGCGGTGCCCCGGAGCCACGGTGCCCACGACCGGCGCCAGTCGTCGCGCTTCATGGAGTGCCGCCACGAGCCGCCGACCGGCGTCACCGGGATGGAGCCGTGGCGCAGCCGCGCCGCGACGTAGAACGTCTCGCCGACGGCGAAGAGTCCGACCGCGACGAGCACCACGTCGATGCCGTCGGCGAGGGGCAGGAGACCGAGGGTGTAGCGTGCCTGGCCCGACAGCAGATCGGTGCCGATGAGGCCGATGAACAGCCCGATGCCGAGCGACGACATGCCCCGCGCGACGGACGACCCGAGGAGGGCGCCGACGGTGATGAAGGCGACCACGATGAGCGCGACGTAGTCGGCCGGCCCGAGGCTCACGGCGAACTGCGCGAGCACCGGCGCAAGGAGCGTGAGCCCGACGGTCGCGATCGTCCCGGCGATGAACGAGCCGATCGCGGCGGTCGCGAGGGCGGTGGCGGCTCGTCCGAGCCGCGCCATCTTGTTGCCCTCGATGGCCGTGATGATGGATGCCGACTCGCCTGGCGTGTTGAGCAGGATCGACGTGGTCGAGCCGCCGTACATGCCGCCGTAGTAGATGCCCGCGAAGGTGATGAGGGCGGCCGTCGGATCGAGCGTGTAGGTGAGCGGCAGCAGCAGGGCGACCGTCATGGCCGGCCCGATGCCGGGCAGAACGCCGACGGCGGTGCCGACGAGCACGCCGAGGAACGCGAAGAGGAGGTACTGCGGCTGGAGCGCCGTCGCGAATCCCTCCAGAAGGAGCGAGATGTTGTCCATGTCCGTATCCGTCGCCTCAGACGAGGGGGCCGAGCCAGCTCAGCAGGGGACCGAGCGGCAGAGAGAGTCCGAGCAGCTCGCCGAAGAGGATCTGCACAGCGAGGCCGATGATGAACCCGATCACGAATCCGAGCCACCACCGCTTGGTGCCGAGCGCCCACGCGACGCCGCCGAAGAGGAGCGTCGCCGACAGCGTCCAGCCGATGTACTCGATCAGCAGCAGCTGCGCGAGCACGAGGGCCGCGATGATCGCCAGGGTCCGCCAGTCGGTGCGGGCGTTCGGGTCGGTGTCCTCCGACTCCTCGGGCGTGCCGAGGTGTCCGCGGATCACTCCGATGAGCACAGCCGTGCCGGCTACCAGCAGGATCAGCGACACGAAGATCGGGAAGACGGTCGGCCCGACCCGGGAGCCCGCGGGCACACGGATCGTGAACGCGCCGATCAGCGCGAACACGCCGAGCCCGATGACGAGGAGCGCGAAGACCAGCTCGCCCACGCGTCGCGACGAGCGCGACGGCGTCGCCACCGCGAGCGACGGCTTGGTGATCGGGGGCGGACCCCCTTCCGATCCGGAAGGGAGCCCGCTCGAGGCCGGGGTGCTCATCCCACGAGCCCGATGCTCTTCAGCGTGTCGGAGACCGAGGTGACGTTCTCCTCGATGAAGTCGTCGAACTCCTCCCCGACCAGGAAGGCGTCGGTCCAGCCGTTCTCCTCCAGGACCGCGGCCCACTCGCCGCTGTCGTGCATCTCGGTCATGAGATCGGTGAGCGCCTGAGCCTCGGCATCCGTGATGCCTCCCGGTGCGAGCACGCCGCGCCAGTTGGTCAGCACGACGTCGTACCCCTCGTCGACGAGCGTGGGGGTGTCAGGCAGCAGCGCGGCGGGCTCCTCCGAGCTCACGCCGAGGGCGCGCATGGAGCCGTCCTCGACGAACTCGGCGAACTCCGCGACGCCGGAGATCCCGGCATCCGCGTTTCCGCCGAGGAGCATCGTCACGGCCTCGCCGCCACCGGCGTTGGGGACGTAGTTGAGCTTCTCGATGATCTCGTCGGAGTCGAGGCCCGCCTCGGTGAGGAGCAGGCCCGCGAGGATGTGGTCCGCACCGCCCGCGGAGCCTCCGGTGACCACGACGTCCTGTCCGTTCTCGGCGATGTCGTCGACCAGGTCTTCGAGCGAGTCGTAGGGCGACTCGGCCGGCACGACCACGACGAGCGGCTCGTCGGTGAGCCGCGCGATGGGCGTCGTGTCCTCGATGCGGGTCGCCGACGCGTTGGTCTCGACGGCGCCGACCATCACGAGACCGGTCACCATGAGCGAGTACGGGTCCCGCTCGTTGGCGAACGACGCGAGGCCGACCGTTCCGCCGGCGCCGCCCTCGTTGGTGACGGGCGCGGCCGAGACGAGCTCCTCGCCCACGAGAACGTTGCTCATGGCCCGGCCGGTCTGGTCCCAGCCTCCGCCGGGGTCGGCCGGCACCAGGATGCCGACCTCTTCGACCGCGGCGGCCTCCTCTTCGCCCCCGCCGCCGCCGTCGCCGCCCCCGCCGGTGCCGGCCGTGCAGCCGGCGAGCGCCAGGGCGCCTGCGGCGATCATCGTGGGGATCGCGTATCTGCGCATTCCACTCCTCCTCGAGTGCGTACGGGGCGACGTCGCCCCGCGCTGTGTGGACCCGACGGTAGGGGCGCATGGCCCCGCGATCGAGATTGCGTAAGTAATACGGAGCTTCGGAAACTATTGGTCACGGTCGACGGATGCCGCGACCCTGCCCCCGCGGGGATGACCGACCTACACTGGCCCCGTGACGCCGATGTCGCTCAAGGTGCAGCTCCTGGTTCTACAGGCGGTCATCGTGTGCCTGGCCACCCTCATCACCGGCGTCATCGCGGTGACGCTCCAAGAGCGCGCCATCCGCACCTCGTATCAGGACCGCATGATCGCGGTCGCGCAGTCGGTCGCCCGGCAGCAGGTGATCCTCGACGCGCTCGACGACGCCGACCCCGCGAAGGTCATCCAGCCGGTCGCCGAGCTCATCCGTCAGGCATCGGATGTCACCTACGTGGTGGTGACGGATGCCGACGGCATCCGTCTCTCGCACCCGGATCCGGATCGCATCGGGGAACCGGTGTCGACCGATCCCTCGGTTCCGCTGTCGGGCGAGACGTTCGTGGGCACGCAGGAGGGCACGCTCGGGGTCTCGTGGCGGGTGAAGGTGCCGATCTTCGCGGAGGTCGACGGCGGCGAGGTCGTGGGAACCGTGTCGGTCGGCATCCTGGAGTCCGAGATCAGCGCCCAGTTCCTCTCGCAGGTGCCGTGGCTGCTCGTGGCGATGGGCGCCTCGGCGGTGATCGGCGTGTTCGGGGCGGCGTGGGTGACCTCGGTGGTGCGCAAGCGCATCTTCCGGCTGGAGCCGGGCGAGATCGCGTCGCTGGTGGAGCAGCGCGAGACGGTGCTGCACCGCATCGGCGAGGGCATCATCACGGTGGACCAGCACGGTGTCATCACCACCGCCAATGACGCGGCCGCGCGACTGCTCGGGGACGACGACCTCGTCGGCCGTACCGCTGAGGAGGCGCTCGAGCCCGCGGTCGCCGACGTGCTGCGGCGGGGAGAGCCCGACGGCGCCCTCGTCCTCGTGGGCGAGCGGGTGCTCATCGCGCGCAGTACCGGCACCGACGTCGACGGCGAGGCGACGGCCGCGACGCTGCTGCTGCGCGACCACACCGAGCTGCACCAGGCGCTGCGCGAGATGGACGGCGCACAGTCGCTGACGGACGGGCTCCGGGCGCAGGCGCACGAGTTCGCCAACACGATGCACGTGCTGTCGGGCCTGCTCGAGCTCGGACTCGTCGACGACGCCCGCGAATTCATCGCCGGGTCCACGCCCGGCGGCGCCATGGGCGACGGAGAGACCCGGCCCGTCCTCGGCCAGTTCGAACTGTCGGCGCTGCTCGCGGTGAAGACCGCCCAGGCACGCGAGGTCGGCATCACGCTCGACGTGCGGCGGCGCCCGGGCGACGCCGACGATGTGCCGCGCCTGTCGGAGGACGTCGGCCACGACCTCGTCACGATCGTCGGCAACCTCGTCGACAACGCCGTCGAGGCCTGCGGTCTGGGCGACCGGGTCGAGGTGTGCGCTCGGGTGGACGACGACATGATCGTGGTCACCGTCGACGACAGCGGCCCCGGAGTGCCCGAGGAGGAGCGCGCACGCATCTTCGTGGAGGGCGTGAGCTCGAAGGCGCCGGCCGGCGCGCGCGGTCCGCATCGCCGCGGAATCGGGCTCGCTCTCGTCCGCCGCGTGGTGCGGCGCCGGCGCGGCGACGTCTCCGTCGCGGACTCGCCGCTCGGCGGGGCACGCTTCGTCGTGCGCCTCCCCATCGACACGCCGTCCCCCACGGCGAGCACACACGAGGCGGTGCCCGCGTGAGCCGTCCGGTCAGGGTCGTCGTCGTCGACGACGAGCCGGCGGTCGCCCGGCTCCACACGCGGTTCGTGTCGGCCTACGACGGGTGCGAGGTGGTCGCCGTCGCCAGCACCGGCCCCGAGGCGATCGCCACCGTGCACGAACTGGAGCCCGACCTCGTGCTCCTCGACCTGCACCTGCCCGGCTGCTCAGGGCTGGATGTCCTGCGGGCCGTGCGCGCCGGAAGCGGTCATCAGCCGGAGTTCATCGCCGTGACCGCCGCGAGGGACTTCGACAGCGTGCGGGTCGCGCGCCTCGCCGGCGTTCGTCACTACCTTGTGAAGCCGTTCTCCGCACAAGACCTCTACACACGCATCGACGACGTCGTGAGGGAGATCGCCGCAGCGACCGCGCCGGCCGCCGCCCTGGACCAGGACGATATCGACTCGCTCATCGGCGGGGCGCCGGCCGCGACGGTTCTCCCCAAGGGCTTGAGTTCCGAGACCCTCGCAGCCGTGCGCGACGCGCTCGCGTCCGCGCCGTGGTCGTCGGCTGCCGACATCGCCGGGGCTGTCGGCATCTCCCGCGTCACCAGTCGCCGGTACCTCGAGCACCTCGCGCAGACGGGCGCCGCCGCGCGGCGGCTCGACTATGCGACGGCGGGCCGCCCGAGCACGCTCTACGCGCCCCGCTAACCTGAACGCGTGCGCCTCGGAGTTCTCGACATCGGCTCGAACACCGTCCACCTGCTCGTCGCCGACGTCCGCCCCGGCGGCCGGCCTCTCGCCACGACGAGTCAGCGCACGGTGCTGCGGCTCATGCGTTACCTCGCACCCGACGGCTCGATCACCGAAGAGGGCGTCACGGCGCTCGTCGCCGCGGTGACCGAGGCGCGCAGGATCGCGGCGTCCGAGCGGGTCGACGAGCTTCTCGCCACCGCCACGAGCGCCGTGCGTGAGGCGAAGAACGGCCCCGAGGTCATCGCGCTGATCGAAGAGGCGCTCGGCCAGCCCTTGCAGGTGCTCGGCGGCGAGACGGAGGCACGGTACACGTTCCTCGCGGTCCGTCGCTGGTTCGGATGGGCAGCCGGGCAGATCCTGCTGTTCGACATCGGCGGCGGCTCGCTCGAGATCGCGGCCGGAGCCGACGAGCTGCCCGAGCGGGCAGCATCCGTCCCCCTCGGCGCGGGGCGCATGACGGTGCAGTTCCTTCCCGACGACCCGCCGGGTGAGGCGGCGGTCGAGAAGCTGCGCGACCACGCACGCAAGACGCTCGCGCCTGTGGCGAAGTCGTTCAGCAAGCTGCCGTCGCCCGACCACGTGGTGGGCTCGTCGAAGGCGATCCGGTCGCTCGCGAAGCTCGTGGGCTATCCGGTTCCCGGTTGGTCGGGAATCGAACGGATGCTGCTCCCCCGCGCCTCCCTCGGCTCGTGGATCCCGCGCCTGGCTCGCATTCCCGCGTCCGCCCGCCAGGAGCTTCCCGGCATCACGCCGGACCGGACGTTCCAGATCGTCGCCGGCGCCGTCGTGCTGCACGAGGCGATGCGCGCGATGGACGTCGACGAGCTCGAGGTCTCGCCGTGGGCGCTGCGCGAGGGCGTGCTGCTGCGCTACATCGAGTCGCTCAGCTGGAGCGCGCCGAGCGCCTGACCGCCTGACCGGCTGCGCGGCGGGTGCGCGCTACGCCTCGATCGCCTCGGTGTACGCGGTGTAGATGCCGTAGACGGCGATCCCGGCGAGATGCCACTCGCGAGGACCCTCGGGACCGAGCGCGGCGACACGCGGCGCGTCGACCATCGCCGGGTTGATGCGGCGGTGGTCGCTCATGCCGTCGACCATCGCCATGATCGCGACGGCCAGATCGCGTTCGTCGACGCCCTCGCGCATGCGGAGCCCGAAGGCAGCGTTGAGCGCCCGGTACGTCTCGGCCATCCGGGTCAGGTACCGGTCCTCGATCTCCGACAGCAGCGCGCGAATCTCCTCACCGCCGGGAACGGCGTCGCCACTGGAGAGCGCAGCAGACATCGCCCGGTATGCGCGGAACGCCACGATGTGCTCCACCGCGGTCATGTTGTGCGACACGGTGACCCGCAACGCCTCGCGGAGCGCCATCTGCCGGCCCTCGGGCGTGCTCATCGTCGCCGCGTCCCCGTTGACCGCCTGCTCGAGGTGCTGAAGCGTCTCGCTGTCGAAGCCGGTGTCGAAGCCCGGGTCGGCTTCGAACAGAGCGCGCACGAGGTCCGCGACGAAGGCCACACGGTCGGGCCAGATGCGGAAGACGGTCGATCGCGGCACCCCCGCGGTGCGGATCAGATCCTCGAGCTCGATGTTGGCGTAGTCCAGCAGCAGGCCCTCATCTCTGACGCGGTCCACGGCGACCGCGAGCATGAGTGCGCGCGTTTCGCCCGCGGGCCTCCGCGACCGGGATTCGGGTTGCTCCACCCCTTGATTATCGCCCTCAGCGCGCTGTCCGGTAGGCCACCTCGCCTCCGCAGAAACTCGCGGTGCCGGGTCCCCACAACCCGGCACCGACCAGATCGAACGCGACGACATGGGGCCGCCGGCAAGATCGTTGTGCGCGAGCCCCCCGACTCGTGCACCTCTCCAGACTAGAGACTGGAAGTCTCATATCTCAAGTCCATTTCCGAAGACCGTCGCGCTGCCTCCGTCAGTCCCTGCAGAAGGACCTGGCCGACCGTGAGGTGTCCCACTGTCCGGTCGCGTCGTCCACGATCTGGAGCTGCCGGCGCTCGTCTGCGAATCCCGGCCCCGAGCGTCAGGCGGAGGCGCCCACCGCCTCACGACGGACGAGCCGCCCGTCGTTCCACTGCACCGGCATCGGATCGGTGACGCCGCCCACGAACCACCCGTCCTCGCCGATGTTGCGGAAGGCGAACAGCAGCCACTCGCCGTCGGACCGGCGCTGCAGCAGGCGCCCGACGTACAGGCGCTCGTCGGTCAGCGGGTACGCGGCGTCGATGTCGAACGGTCCGAGGAGGCTCTCGGCCGGAGCCGCCCACGTGCCTGCGGCCGCGGCACGACGCGACTCGGTGCTCTGCTCCTTCAGGCAGGAGAAGATCACCACCGGCCGCCCGTCGACGATCTCGACCTGCAGGACCTCGAGCTGCCCGAACCCGTCGACGGAGGGCGCGCTGAGCGGTTCGCGCAGCTCCCACGTGCGCAGGTCCGCCGACCAGGCGTGCCCGATGACGCCTCGCCCGTCGACCGGCCCCTCCGGCGCACGGGCGGTGATGAGCATGTGCCAGCCGTTCCCGTCCGGGTCGGCGAACACCCACGGGTCGCGGAACGCCTCGTCGTGCCACGCGCCGCTGGAGAGCTTCTCGTACCAGGGGCCCGTCGCTTCGAGCACGGGTCCGCCCGCCTTCGTCCACGTGAAGAGGTCGGACGACGTTGCGTAGCCGATCCGCTGGACGTTCTGCGCGCCGGGAGCGAGCGTCGAGCCCGTGTAGAACATGAACCACGTCCCATCCGGGTGTCGCACGACCGACCCGGTCCACGTGGCGAGCTCGTCGAAGGCCGGAGCATCGCCGCGCACCAGCGCATCGGCGACCCGCGTCCACTCGACGAGGTCCGTCGAGACCGCGTGCCCGACGGACGCGCGGTAGTGGCGGGCTTCGGGGTCGTGGAGCGCGCGCGAGGCGTAGAGGAAGAACAGGTGATAGCGCTCGCCGTCGTCGGCGAACCAGTAATCCCATACCCAGGAATCAGGGAGATCGAACACGAGAGTTCCTTCAAGAGTCGTGCGCGGTGGATCGCGCGATGGTGTGCCCTCCGCCCGGCGGGCGGGAGTGCGGGTCGGAGATGCGGCGGGTTACCGCGTCGCGGCGGGCCACGCCGGCGCGACGCGCTCGGCGCGACGGGGTGGATCGACCAGGGCTTCGCCGACGACCACGAGGCGCAGCATCCGTTCGCTCATCCCTTCACCCCGCTCGCGGCGATGCTGCTGACGAACGCCCGTTGGAAGACCAGGAAGACGATGAGCACCGGGATCGTGATGAGCGAGGTGTAGGCCATCACCTCACCCCACGCCGTGTTGAGCTGGAAGAAGTACTGCACACCGACCATGACCGGCCGCAGCTCCTCCTTCTGCACGACCATGAGCGGCCAGAGGTACTGGTTCCACGCGGGCAGGAAGGTGAGGATCGCCACGGTCGCGAACGCCGGTCCCGACAGGGGCACGAGGATGCGGCGGTAGATCGTGAACCAGCTCGCGCCGTCGATGCGCGCTGCCTCGTCGAGCGAGGTGGGGATGGTCGAGAAGTACTGCGTGAACAGGAAGATCGAGAACGCATTCGCGATGAAGGGCACGATCTGCACCTGGTAGGTGTTCAGCCAGCCGAAGTCGTACTTCAGCACGCCGCCCTCGATCACCAGCGTCGGCAGCTGCGCGACCCAGTAGACCATGGGCACCGCGATCGTCTCGAAGGGCACGATGAGCGTGGCGATGATGACCGCGAGGACGACGAGCCGGCCCTTCCACGCGAGACGGGAGAGGGCGAAGCCGGCCATCGAGTTCACGATCAGCCCGAGCCCGACGGTGAGCACCGTCACGAGCACGGAGTTGAACATGAATTGCGCGACCGGCACCCGGTCGAAGACCCCGAAGTAGTTATCGAGGCTGATGTCGCCGACCGGCAGGAATGCCGCGGCGGAGTCGATGTCCTGCAGGATCTGGCTGTCGGGCTTGAGGCTCGACACGAACATGAACACCAGCGGGAACAGGAAGATGATCCCGAACAGCGACAGGGCGATGTAGAGGAACACCTTCCCCCATCGTCGCTGGGCCTTCGCGCTCCGGTCCGCAGGAAGCGGCCGCGCGATGCGGCGGGATTCGGCGGGTGCCGTCGTGAGGGTTCTGGTGGCGGTCACGTCAGTCCTTCTCTCGCGTGAGCCGGCGCTGGATGAGCGCGATGGCGAGGACCGCGACGAAGAAGATCAGAGAGATCGCCGCGGCGTAGCCGATCTCCTGCTGCGCATACCCCTTGCGCACGGCGTGGAAGACGATGGTCGAGGTGGAGTTCACCGGTCCGCCCTGGGTCATGACGCTGATCTGCACGAACAGTCCGAGCGCGGCGATGGTGATGGTGACGAGGACGAAGACCATGGTGGGCCTGAGGCCCGGCCAGGTCACGCTGGTGAATTGGCGCCACGGGCTCGCACCGTCCATCTTCGCGGCCTCGTAGAGCTCCTCGGGGATCGTCTGCAGGCCCGCGAGCCAGATGATCATGTGGAAGCCGACGGCCTGCCAGATCGACAGCACGATGATCGCGCCGAGCGCCGTGTTCGGGTCGTTGAGCCAGTCCACGCCCTGCCATGCGCCGAAAGTGAGGGCGTCGATCATCGAGTTGATGAGCCCGTCCTTCTGGTACATGAACTTCCACAGGATCGAGACGACGACGATCGAGGTCACGACGGGGATGAAGAAGATCACGCGGAAGGCGGTGATGCCGCGCATCCGGCGATTGACGAGCACGGCCAGAAGCAGCCCGAGCCCCGCCTGCAGCGGCACGACCACGAGGGCGAAGACCGCGGTGTTGCCGACGGACTGCAGGAAGACCGGGTCGGCGGTGAAGGCGCGGATGAAGTTGTCGAAGCCGACGAATCGCGGCGGGTTCGGCGAGATGAGCCGCGCGTTCGTGAACGACAGCGCGAACGCGAGGATCACCGGGACGATGAGGAACAGCACGAGGAGGATGCCCGCGGGGGCGATCATCCCGAAGCCGGCCCACGTCTCGCGGCCCTTGATGGAGCGGAAGCGACGGGAGGCGCGCCGAGGCTCTTCGGCGGCGACCGTCGGAGGAGTGACAGTCATGACAGATCTCTCGGGGAGTGCGCCGGCGAGGGCACGTGCCCTCGCCGGCGCGGTGGATCACTGGAAGCCGTAGCCGTCGTTCGACTCGATGTTGGCGTCGATCTCCGACACCGCCTGGTCGAGCGTCTGCTGAACGTCGGCGCCGTTCATGATGTCCTTGGCCGCCGTCTCGAACGTCGTCGAGATGACCGCGTACGCGGGCGTCTCGGGGCGCAGCACCGCGTACTGCTGCGAGAACTCGACGAACGGACGCAGGGCGCCGTCCTCGCCGAAGTACTTCGACGCCTCGGCCGCGGCATCCGTCGCAGGAATCACGACCTGCTTGTCGGCGAACTCGGTGAGGTACTTGTCCTGGAAGCTGAACTCGAGGTAGGCGCGCGCACCGTCCGCGTCGTTGCACGACGAGGAGATCGCCCACTGCCACGAGCCGCCGCCGATCTTCGGGCCGTTGCCGAGGTCCGGCGGGGGCAGGATCAGCAGATCATCGCCCACCTCGTCGAGCGCGGTCACGGCGTTCCAGACTCCGGTGTAGCTGAGGGCCACCTCGTCGTCGATGAACTCCTGGTTGCCGATCGTGCCGCTGTTGTTCGCGTATCCGTCGGTGAACAGGCCCTGGAACCACTCACCCCACGCGACCGCGTCGGGGCCGTTGAGGGCGCCGTCGGAGGAGAGCATGGTGGAACGGTCGATCAGGTCGCCGCCGAAGCTCTGCAGGAACGGCGAGTAGGCGTAGGGCCACCACTCGCCCTTGTCCTCGGCGCCGATGTCGATCGGCGTCTCGTACCCGGCGGACTTCAGCGTGGCCAGGACCTCGGCGAACTCGTCCTGCGTCCAGGGCTCCTCGACGGTCGGGATGCGGATGCCGTTGGCGTCGAGCACCGACTTGCGGGCGAAGATGCTGAGTGCGGCATCCCAGTAGCCGGCCGAGTAGATCTCGTCGTCCCACACGCCCACGGCGGTCGGCAGCAGCGCGTCGGTGATCTCGGTCGGCAGTCCGAGCGGCTGGAGGTACCCCGCCCAGGCCCAGTTCGGCATGATCGGGCCGTCGAGGTCGAGCAGGCAGGGAAGATCACCGGATGCTGCGGCCGCGACGATCGCGTCGTTGTACGCGCCCTGCGGGAACGACTCGTGCACGACCTCGTAGTCGTCCTGCGACGTGTTGAAGTCGGTGATGATCTGCTCGTAGACCTCGAGCTCGGCGGGGTTGCCCGCGGAGTGGGTCCACATCGTCAACTGGGTGCGGCCGTCGGCGGTGGTGGTGTCACCTTGGCCGGCCTGCCCGCAGCCGGTCAGGGCGATCGCCGTGACCAGGCCCGCGGACACGAGGATCGGGGTCCTTGTGCGCATTGTTGTGGTTTCCTTTTCTTGGTGACTCACGCCCGCGTGGGTCACCGATCGGGGGCCGCCTGCGGCGGCCGTTCGGTGCGTGAAGCCCGTCGCCGGTTCGGTTTGGCGACTTGCGCCGGCGGCGGGCCTACGGAGTCTCGTCGGATGACGGGACACTCCATGAGGTGCGTGGCGTCCTCATCCCCTTCCGCGCGGACGCCGAGCGCGACCTCCATCGCCCAGCGGCCCATGGCGTAATGGGGCAGAGCGACGGTGGTGAGTGGGGGATCCTGTTCCGACGCGATCAGCTGCTGGTCGTCGAAGCCGACGACGGAGAGATCGCGGGGGATATCGAGGCCGCGGCGGTGCGCGGCGATGTACACGCCGGCCGCCATGCGGTCGTTGAAGCAGAAGAGGCCGGTCGGCCGCTGCTCTTCGGGCAGGTCGAGCAGGAGCTCGGCCGCCGCGCGCCCGCCGTGGGCCGAGGTCTCGGCGGTGACGTGCAGCGCCGGGTCGGCGGCGATGCCGGCCTCGGCGAGCGCCTCGAGGTATCCCTCGTGGCGCAGTCGCGAGGCGATCGGAAGCGGGTCGTCGGTGTCGAGGTAGGCGATGCGCCGGTGTCCGGCGGCGACGAGCTCGCGCACCGCCGCAGCTCCTCCGGCACGGTCGTCGGGGACGACGCTGCGGTAGCCGCCGTCCGCGGGCCGGCAGTCCAGCAGCACGGTCTTGGGCAGCACGCCCTGCGGGACGTCGACGACCCGGTGCCACATGCACGCGTAGATCATCGCGTCGACCTGCTGCGCGGTGAGCGCGTCGATCGCCGAGCGCTCGATCGCCTCGTCGCCTCCGGTGTCGAGGAGGTAGACGAGGTACCCGCTGTCGCGTGCCGCATCCTGCGCGCCGGCGAGCATGCGCCCCGCGAACGGGGTGGTCGCGATCTGGTCGGAGATGAGTCCGACGGTGCGGGTCCGCTGCGTGCGGAGCCCTCGGGCCACGGAGCTCGGGGCGTAGCCGACGGCGCGTGCCGCCTCCCGCACGCGCTGACGTGTCTCGTCCGAGATGCGCGATTCGACGTCGTTCATGACGAGCGAGACCGTGGTGACCGAGACGCCGGCGGCCGCCGCGACGTCTGAGATCCTGGCCCTCGTCATCCGAGACACTCCCTTGTGATAAATCGATTTATCGAGCGGGATGATTATGACCTGCCCGACGGCGGGACGTCAAGTGCCCGGTGTCGCGAACTTCATGCACCTGGATCCACATGTGCGCTATCGCGTTGCACATGAGACTATGAGTTTGCGATGCAAATCGATTTGCATCGCTGAGAATCCAAGGAGCGAATCAGAAATGCACACTCCCCCGAAGAAGGTCGGGCGCGTCCTGACCGGCGGTCTCGCCGCCGCGGCGGTCGCAGCATCCGTGCTCGTCGGCCTGCCCGCAGCAGCCGTTGCGGCCCCCACCGCGACGGCCGTCCCCGACCTGCAGGACGGTCCCCAGCCGACCGTGCACACGCAGGAGGCGCACGCCCCCGAAGACGACTTCACCGCGAAGTGGACCCGGGCCGACGCCCGGCAGCTCAAGCGGCTGTCGGACCCGACCGCAGGCTCGAAGCAGAACTCGATGCCCGCCGAGCTCACCATGCCCGCGGTTCCGCAGGACTTCCCGGACATGAGCAACGAGCAGGTGTGGGTCTGGGACTCGTGGCCGCTGACCGATGAGGACGCCAACCAGTACAGCGTCAACGGCCAGGAGATCATCTTCTCGCTCGTGGCCGACCGCAACCTCGTGTTCGACGAGCGCCACGTGTTCGCGAAGATCGGCTACTTCTATCGCCCCGCCGGCATCCCCGCCGACGAGCGTCCCGAGAACGGCGGCTGGACGTACGGCGGCCTCGTCTTCGACGAAGGCGTGACCGGCAAGATCTTCCCCGACCAGTCGTACAGCCACCAGACCCAGTGGTCGGGCTCGGCGCGCATCTCGAAGGGCGGCGAGATCAAGCTGTTCTTCACGGACGTCGCGTTCTACCGCAACGAGGACGGCAGCAACCGCAAGCCCTACGACCCGCGCATCGCGCTGAGCGTCGGCAAGGTGCACGCCAACAAGAACGGCGTGAAGCTCACCGGATTCGACAAGGTCACCGACCTGCTGCAGGCCGACGGCACCTACTACCAGACCGGTGCGCAGAACGAGTTCTTCAACTTCCGCGACCCGTTCACGTTCGAGGACCCGGCTCACCCCGGTGAGACCTTCATGGTCTTCGAGGGCAACTCCGCCATGCCGCGCGAGTCCGCCACGTGCAACGAAGAGGACCTCGGCTACCGCGAGGGCGACCCCTTCGCAGAGACGGTCGAGCAGGTGAACGCCTCGGGCGCCACCTACCAGATCGGCAACGTCGGTCTCGCGAAGGCGAAGAACAAGGACCTCACCGAGTGGGAGTTCCTGCCGCCCATCCTGTCGGCGAACTGCGTCACCGACCAGACCGAGCGGCCGCAGATCTACATGAAGGACGGCAAGTACTACCTCTTCACCATCAGCCACCGTGGCACGTTCGCGAACGGCATCGATGGCCCCGAGGGCGTCTACGGGTTCGTCGGCGACGGCATCCGCAGCGACTACCAGCCGATGAACTCCGGCTCGGGCCTGGCACTGGGCAACCCGACGAACCTGAACTTCGCGGGCGGGCAGCCGTTCGCCCCGGACTTCAACCAGCCGATCGGGCACTTCCAGGCGTACTCGCACTACGTGATGCCGGGCGGACTGGTGCAGTCGTTCATCGACACGATCGGCACTGAGGGCGACTTCCGCCGCGGCGGCACGCTCGCGCCGACCGTGAAGATCGACATCGACGGCGCGTCGTCGGCGGTCGACTACTCGTACGGCAACGGCGGGCTCGGCGGCTACGCCGACATCCCGGCGAACATCAACATCAACCCGGGCGGCAAGGTCACGCCGCTGCCGTGACCTGACCTGTCCTGACGGTCGAGCGGATGCCTCGGCACGACCCCGTGCCGAGGCATCCGTTCTCCCGTTCCCCGAGTCGAGAAGGAGACCGAATGCCCACGCAGAACACCCGATCCGCGGCGCCCCGGCGCCTGCTCGTCCTGGTGGCAGCCGCAGCCGCCGCGATCCTGCTCGTGGTCGCGATCGCGGTCGCGCTCTCACCGCGGACGGGGACGGATGCCGCGCCCACGCCGTCCGCGACGACCGACGCGTTCGAACGGCCGGCGGACTGGTCGCCGCATCGACCCGCGATCCACCTCACGCCCGACGAGAACTGGATGAACGACCCGCAGAAGCCGTTCCTCCTCGACGGCGTGTGGCACTACTACTACCTCTACAACGCCGACTACCCCGACGGGAACGGCACCGCGTGGTACCACGCGACTTCGACCGACCTCGTGCACTGGAGCGACGAGGGTGTCGCGATCGACAAGTACACGAACGGGCTCGGCGACATCTGGACCGGCACCGCAGTCGTCGACGAGAACGGCACCGCGGGATTCGGCGAGGGCGCCGTGATCGCGCTCGTGACGCAGCAGGTCGACGGCGTCCAGCGCCAGTCCCTGTTCGTCTCGCGCGACGGCGGCTACCACTTCGACTCGTTCGAGGGCAACCCGGTGATGGACAATCCCGGCGTGGCCGACTGGCGCGACCCTCGCGTGTTCTGGGACGAGGCGGCCGGGCACTGGGTGATGGCGCTCGCCGAGCACGACCGGATCGGGTTCTACACCTCGCCGAACCTGCGCGACTGGACGTACACGTCGGACTTCGTCACCTCGGATCTCGGGGTGCTGGAGTGCCCGGACCTCTTCCCCATGGCGGTCGACGGCGACCCCGAGAACGTCCGCTGGGTGCTCGTCGCGGGCGCGAACGGCGCTGCGGAGGGCAAGACGACCGGCACCGCGTACTGGGTGGGCGAATGGGACGGCGAGCGCTTCGCCGCCGACGGCACCGGCCACCAGTGGATGGATCACGGGCCCGACTACTACGCCGCCGTCACGTGGGACGACCCGCGCCTCGACGAGGACGACCGCCTCGCGTCGCGGTACGGCATCGGCTGGATGAACAACTGGGCCTACGCGGGCGGGCTCCCGGGCGAGGACTGGCAGGGCGGGTCGGACTCGCTCGTGCGGCAGATCACGCTGCGGGATGACGGCGGGCGCGCGACGCTGCACTCGTCGCCGGCGCCCGAGCTGGCTGCGCTGGAGGGCAAGCCGGAACACCTCGACGATGCGCGGCTGGCCGACGGCGACACCGTGGACGTCGCGGTGCCGGCATCGGGTGCGTATCGACTGCGATTGGATGCTGCGGGCCAGGCCGGCGAGGTCCGGGTGAAGGTCCTCACGGGTGACGGCGGCTTCGCGACGGTCGGCTACGACTTCGAGGCGCGCTCCGTGTTCGTCGCACGGGATGCCGACGCCGTCGCCGACGCGATGCCGGAGGCGTACCGCGAGGTGCGCACCGCGGCGGTGGACCCGGCCGATGGCCGCATCGAGCTCGACATCGTCGTGGACGCCGCCTCGATCGAGGTCTTCGCGGGCGGAGGCCGTGCCGCGCTCACGATGGCGACCTTCGGGACGACGGGCGAGCGGGGTCTGCAGCTCGAGGGTGCCCGGGACGAGGTCGCGGTCACGGACGCGAGCCTGACGCCGTTGCGGGTTGCGCCGATTCGAAAGGGAGTCGCCGCGCGGCTAGCGGCTAGCGGCTAGCGAGGCGGCGGCACCGCGACGGACTGACGCTCGACGAGCCAGCCCCGGAGCAGGTGCACGCCGTCGCCGAGCGCAGGCGCGGTTCCGTCGATCCGGTCGAGCAGGCGCGTCATCCCCCACCGCCCCATCTCGTCGTGCGGCAGCGCGACCGTGGTGAGCCCGGGGTCGAGTGCGTCGGCGACGGGATGCAGATCGTCGATTCCTACGACGGAGAGGCCGTCCGGGACGGGGATGCCCCGGCGGGCGGCTGCCTGCATCACGCCCATGGCGATCTGGTCGTTGAAGCAGATCACCGCCGTCGGCGGGACAGGCTGATCGAGGAGCCGCCCGCCGGCTTCGCGACCGCCTGCGGCATCGGACGCGCAGAAGTCCAGGCGGCCGTCGGTCAGGGCGATGCCCGAGTCGCCCAGGGCGGATCGCACGCCGATCAGGCGGCCGCGCGCTGCGCGGGACTCGTCGGTGGTTCCGACGTACGCGATGTCGCGGTGCCCCTCTCGCGTGAGCCGTTCGCAGGCGAGGGAGGCGATCTGCGCCTCGTCGGGCACGACCGCATCGACCTCCCAGCCAGGTTCCGGCGCCGCGTCGACGAGCACGACCGGCACGCCGTCGGGCACGTCCGGCCGCTCGACGCGCTGGTGGTACATGCGGGCGATCAAGAGGCCGTCGACCCGCTGGGCGAGCAATCGCGCGACGAGGTCGCGTTCGGCCCCGGCATCGCCGCCGCTCTCGGCGACCATCAGCAGCACGTCGCGCTCGAGCCCGGCCCGGCGGGCGCCCTCGATGATCCGACCCGCGAACGGGGTCGCCGCGAGGTCGTCCCCGATCAGGCCGACCACGCCGGTGCGGCGGCGACGCAGGCCGCTTGCCACCCGGTCGGGGACGTAGCCGAGCTCACGGGCGACCGCGAGGATCCGCTCGCGGGTCTCGGCGTTCACCGCGCGCGCACCGCTCAGGGCATGCGAGACCGTCGTCGCCGAGACGCCGGCGGCCGCGGCCACATCGCTGACGCGCGCGCGCCCCCCGGCCTTCCCAGACATACACCCAGCCTATGGCGCTGGCCAGGCGCGATCCGGATTTCGGAGGAGGACCCTCGGCCACCTCCGAACTCCGGATCCGCGCTGATGCGACCGCGCGTGAGAGGGGACGGATGCTGCGGCCCTGCGCGCTGCCCGATCCTCAGCGCACCACGGCGGTCACGGTGGCGAGCCGCCCGAGAACCTCCTGGCTGATCGAGCCGAGGAGGAACCGCGCCAGCGCACCGCGGCCGTGCGACCCGACGACGGCGAGCCGCGCAGAAGCGGCGAGCTCGTTGATGACGTGCGACGGATAGCCGCGCTCGACGCGGCGCTCGATCTCGAGGTCGGGGTAGCGCGAGGCGAGTCCCCCGAGCGAGAGCGCAAGCGCCTCGCTGGTCAGCTTCTCCATGTTCTCGAGGTACTGCACGGGGTACGCGCCCATGTTGCGCGGAACCTCGAGCGGCGTCCACACCGCCACGGCGATGAGCGGCTCGCCGAGGCGGTCGGCCTCGGCCGCGGCGAACGCGACGGCCTTCTCCGACACCGACGACCCGTCGACGCCCACGACGACTCCGGTGCGACGGGAGACGTCCACGTCGGGCACGACCACCACGGGGCAGTGCGCTCCGGCCGCGATGCGCAATCCATGCGCGCCACGGCGGTGCGACCCGCTGCCGGTGTGATCGCTGCCGATGACGAGGAGCGAGGCGTGGGCGGAGGCCTCCGTCAGCACCGCGACGGGATTGCCGCGGTCGACGCGCATGTACACCTTGAGCCCGAGACGAGGAAGGACGGATGCGGTGGCTTCGACCCGCTCCCGCGCCGCCGCGACGGCGGCATCCAACACCTCGTTCTCACCGACGGCGCCGACGGCTCCGCCGACGACCTCGATGAGCTTGAGGGGCAGGCGATGGGCGGACGCGCGCTTCACCGCCCACTCGACGGCACGCTGCGCGGCAGGGCCGTCTGTGATTCCCACGACGATCGGTTCACCCACGTTGGCTCCTCTCGGATGCCCCCACGTTAGCTCGCCAAGGCGCCGCAGCGGTGGAGGTCGGACCGTGAGAAATTCGCGCGTCGATCAGGAGTTGTCGGGCCACGGCCAGGGCCACGGCCACTCGTCTCCGGGGTCCGGGCCCGGTTCAGGTTGAGGTTCGGGTTCGGGCTGCGGCTCCGGTTCGGGCTGGGGCGCCGGTTCGGGAACCGACGGCTCGTCTGCCCCCGGCGCCGGCTGCGGCGCGGGTGCGGGCCCAGCGTCTTCCGTTCGCGGAGCGCGTGGCGTCTGCGCGCGCTGCTCCTGCAGCTCGCGGATCCGCAGCTGCTCCGCGGCGATCCTCGCCTGCTCGTCGCGCAACGCCGCCACGGCGGCGACGTATGACCCCATCCCCTCGAGCGCAGCGGCCTGTTCCGTGGCTGCTGCCGCCGCTCCCGCTGCGGCACGAACGGCGTCCTGCAGGTGGGCGGCGGGCAGGGGGTTCTCTGCCACGATCCGGTCAGCCCACGCGGGCAGCGTGCCACCGAGGGCGAACAGCGCCGAATGCGCGTCGTCGATTCGGCCTTCGAGTGTCGCCGCGGCAGCGCGCGCGTCCGCCGCGGCGGCGCCGAGCTGCTCCCCATGGGCATCGGCGGCCGCCGCCGCGGCCGTGACCGCCTCGAGATCGGTGGTGTCGACCTCGGCCGGCGCGTATGCGGCAGTCTCGGCGACGGGCCCGGTGGCCCCCTGCGCCGTCAACGCGTCGAGCGCCGCCTGCACCGCGAGCCGTGCGGATTCGTCGCTCACACCCGCGAGCTGGGCGAGTACCGGACCGGCCGCGGCAACGGCTTCGGCACCCTGCGCACCGAGCGCGCTGTACTCGCCGATCGCGGCGTCCAGGTCGCTCTGCGCGGCGGCCGCCGCCTGCTCTGCGGTGTCCCATTGAGCGACCGCCGCCACGAGGCGATCGCGAGCCTGAGCGGACTGCACGGCGAAGGTTCCGGTGATGGCGATCGCGGCGACGATGATGACGGATGCCGCGGCCAGCCCCCACTTCACCGCACCCCTCCGGCGTGCCGGGCGAGAGACGCGGGGCGTGGCCGAGTCCGCGAATCGCGCCGTCGCGAGGGGGGAGGCAGACTCCCCCGTGTCCGCGACCGGCGCACCCGTCCCCTGCGCCGGCGTCACCGGCGCCGTCGGCAGCACGGCGGCCGGAGCCCCAGCTCCGACCACCGCGGGCGCCGCGGGCGCCATCCCCAACCCAGCGGTCGGATCTCCAGCCTCGACCACCGCGAGCACCTCGGGCGCCGTCCCCAACGCCGCAGCCATATCCCCAGCGCCGACCACCGCGAGCACCTCGGGCGCCGTCCCCAACGCCGCAGCCATATCCCCAGCGCCGACCACCGCAGGCACCTCGGGCGCCGTCCCCAACGCCGCAGCCATATCCCCAGCGCCGACCACCGCAGGCACCTCGGGCGCCGTCCCCAACGCCGCAGCCATATCCCCAGCGCCGACCACCGCAGGCACCTCGGGCGCCGTCCCCAACGCCGCAGCCAGGTCCCCAGCCCCGCCCCATGCAGGCATCTCGGGCGCCGTCGACGGCGCGGCGGCCGGGTCCCCAGGCCCGACCGCCGCAGACTGAACAGCGACGTCGAGCCGAGCGGGCTCGAGCATCGGATCCGCGACCTCAGAAGCGACTGCCGCGGGCGCGACGGCGACCGGCACGGTCGTGCGCACGGTCACCGCCCTCGAGGGAACGCTGACCAATCCGCCGACGGTCGGCGCCGACGGGGGCAGGGCCACCGCCGCTGCCCCATGGCGGGCCATCAGGCGAGCACTGGCAGCCGCCATCGCGATCGGCTGTTGGCGCTCTCCCTCTGCGAGCGGGCCGAACAAGCCGGCCAGCGCCGCTTCGCGCGCGCGCTCCGCCTCGAGGTCACTCTGATCCGCGGCATCCCGCGGTCGATCGCTCTGCGGCACGCCCCGCTTGCTGTGGACGCCCATGTCGATCCCCCCTCCTCATCGCTGAGAAGGACGCCAGTGTATGTCGGCGTCGAGACACGTCACATGGGGGTTTTCCCCTGAACCCCCTGCCCGACGATAGGGGTCGGCGGGGCTCCCATCGCGGCACCGAGTCGCACACGGCGGTGAACCCTCGATGAGCAGGCATCGATTCCGTTCGCGGCATACGCCCCGAATCGCGGTCAGCCCACATCTCAGGAACAGCGAAAGGCGGATCCTCGCACGACTGGGGCGCGAGGATCCGCCCTTCACGGTCGCGGGTGGGCAGACCCCGACCGAGGCGAACTACAGCGAGAGGCGGGCGCGGACGACGCCGGCGAGCTCGTCGGCGTGACGGCGGGCTTCATCCTCGGAGGATGCCTCGACCATCACGCGCACGAGCTGCTCGGTGCCCGACGGGCGCAACAGCACGCGGCCGGAGAGGCCGAGCTGGGCCGAGGCGCGGGCGACGGCATCCTGAACTCCCTCGTCGGTCGCGGCGCGAGAGCGGTCGACGCCCTTCACGTTCACGAGCACCTGCGGGTACACGGTCATGATCGACGCGAGCTCTTCGAGCGTCTTGCCGGTGCGGGCGATCTCGGCGACCAGGTGCAGGCCGGTGAGCAGGCCGTCGCCGGTCGTGGCGTAGTCGCTCATGATGACGTGGCCCGACTGCTCGCCGCCGAGCGAGAAGCCCTGCTCGTTCATGCGCTCGAGCACGTAGCGGTCGCCGACCGCGGTGGTCTCGACGTGGATGCCGTGGGCCGACATCGCGCGGTGAAGTCCGAGGTTGCTCATCACGGTGGCGACGAGGGTGTCGTCCTTCAGCTGGCCGCGGCTCTTCATCGACACCGCGAGGATCGCCATGATCTGGTCGCCGTCGACGACCCTGCCGTTCGCGTCGACCGCGAGGCAGCGGTCGGCGTCGCCGTCGTGCGCGATGCCCACATCCGCACCGACGCGGACGACGTGCTCGGCGAGCTGGTCGAGGTGAGTCGAGCCGACGCCGTCGTTGATGTTCCAGCCGTCGGGGTCGGCACCGATGACGGTGACCCGTGCGCCGGCGTCGCGGAACGTCTCGGGCGAGACCCCGGATGCCGCGCCGTGCGCGCAGTCGAGCACGACGTGGATGCCGTCGAGTCGGTGCGGCAGCGAGCCGAGCAGGTGGATGACGTAGCGGTCCTCGGCGTCGGCGAAGCGACGGATGCGCCCGACCTCGGCGCCGGTCGGCTGCAGCTTGGGGCCGGCCATGGCGGACTCGATGCGCTCTTCGACGACGTCGGGGAGCTTCACGCCGCCTCGTGCGAAGATCTTGATCCCGTTGTCGGGTGCGGGGTTGTGGGATGCCGAGACCATGACGCCGAAGTCGGCATCGATGTCGGCGATCAGGAAGGCCGCTGCGGGGGTCGGCAGCACGCCGGCGTCGAAGACGTCGACGCCCGACGACGCGAGGCCGGCTTCGACCGCGGCGGAGAGGAATTCGCCGGAGACGCGGGGGTCGCGGGCGACGACGGCGGTGAGCCGCTTGCCCGCGGCGCGGCGCGCCTCGGCGGAACGGCCCTGGCCCAGGACGACGGCGGTCGCCTGGGCCAGGGACAGTGCGAGATCGGCGGTGAGGGGGCCGTTGGCCAGCCCCCTCACCCCGTCCGTGCCAAAGATCGGCATACGGAGTGGACGCCGATCAGCGCTTCGAGTACTGCGGAGCCTTGCGGGCCTTCTTGAGACCGGCCTTCTTGCGCTCGATGACGCGAGCGTCGCGCGAGAGGAAGCCGGCCTTCTTGAGGGTCGGGCGGTTGTTCTCCACGTCGATCTCGTTCAGCGCACGGGCGATGCCGAGGCGGAGCGCACCGGCCTGGCCCGAGGGGCCGCCACCCGAGATGCGGACGATGACGTCGTACGCATCCGTGAGGTTGAGCACCGTGAAGGGGTCGGTGATGAGCTGCTGGTGGAGTTTGTTCGGGAAGTAGTCCTCGAACGCACGGCCGTTGACCGTGATGGTGCCCGAGCCGGGGACGACGCGCACGCGGGCGATGGCCTGCTTGCGGCGGCCGACTGCGGCGCCCGAGACCGAGAGCACGGGGCGCTCGGCGGCGACGACGGTCTCGTCGACGGTGGACTCGGTGGAGTAGCTCGTGGGGGTTTCTTCGATGTTCGCCATCAGTGTGTCCTGTTCTGTGCGGCGCTTACTGGGCGACCTGGTCGAAAACGTACGCGGTGGGCTTCTGCGCGGCGTGCGGGTGCTCGGCACCGCGGTACACCTTGAGCTTCGACAGCTGGTTGGCGCCGAGGCTGTTCTTCGGGAGCATGCCACGGACGGCCTTCTCGACGGCGCGGACCGGGTTCTTCTCGAGGAGCTCCGAGTAGGTGACCGACTTGAGGCCGCCCGGGTAGCCCGAGTGACGGTAGGCCTTCTTCTGCTCGAGCTTCTGGCCCGTCAGCGCGACCTTCTCGGCGTTGATGATGATGACGAAGTCGCCCATGTCGATGTGGGGGGCGAAGGTCGCCTTGTGCTTGCCACGCAGGAGCGCGGCAGCGTGCGAGGCGAGGCGGCCGAGGACGACGTCAGTCGCGTCGATGACCAGCCACTCGCGCTGGGCTTCGCCAGCCTTGGGGGTGTAAGTGCGCGTCACAGTAGTGCTGCTTTCTTGATTCGAACGGAGAGGTTCGTGAATCCCACTCCGGGGTGGTTCTGTCTTCGTCCCCTCGCTCGTGAAGCGAGTCGAAACGCAGAACACGCCAGTGGAGGGCTCACGTTCGCGGTACCGGGTCAGCTGAGCCGGACACCAAAGATCAATAGTACGCGACACGGATGCCTCGACCAAACCGGCGCATTACCCGCAGATCTCCTCACATCAGGAGCGCCACGCCGTGAGCGTCACGCGCCGGCTCGTTCATGCGGCACATCGTGCGACATCTGTCACACCTCGTTCACACGATGTCTCTAACCTTCTTCTCATGAATGCACCGTCGATCAAAGCAGTGATCCCCGCCGCAGGCTTGGGCACGCGCTTCCTCCCTGCCACCAAGGCGATGCCGAAGGAGATGCTCCCTGTCGTCGACAAGCCCGCCATTCAATACGTCGTCGAAGAGGCGGTGGCCGCGGGCATCGACGATGTGCTCGTCATCATCGGACGCAACAAGAACGCGCTCGCCAACCACTTCGACCGGGTCACCGAGCTCGAGGACACGCTCCACCGCAAGGGCGATATGACGAAGCTCGAGCGGGTCATGCATTCCAGTTCGCTCGCGGACGTCCACTTCGTCCGCCAGGGCGACCCGCGCGGTCTCGGTCACGCGGTGCTGCGCGCCCGCAAGCACGTCGGCAACGAGACCTTCGCCGTTCTCCTCGGCGATGACCTCATCGACGCGCGCGACCCGCTGCTCTCCCGCATGATCGAGGTCTCGCAGGGCCAGTCGGCGACGGTCGTCGCGCTCATGGAGGTGGATCCGAGCCAGATCCACCTGTACGGGTGCGCCGACGTCGAGAGCACCGACGAAGCCGACATCGTGAAGATCAAGGCTCTGGTCGAGAAGCCGTCGGCCGACGAGGCACCGAGCAACCTGGCGATCATCGGTCGCTACGTGCTCAAGCCTGAGATCTTCGACGTGCTCGAGCGCACGGAGCCCGGCAAGGGTGGCGAGATCCAGCTGACGGATGCCCTCGAGGTGCTCGCCGACGACGAGCAGGTCGCCGGACCGGTGCTCGGTGTCGTTTTCGGAGGTCGCCGCTACGACACCGGCGATCGTCTCGATTACCTGAAGTCGACCATCCGGCTCGCCCTCGACCGCGACGACCTCGGCCCCGAGCTGGCCCAGTGGATCAAGGAGCTCGCACCGCAACTCGACTGAGCCGGACACGGTGAGCACGGACGGATGCCGCGACCCGAGGCATCCGTCTCCGGCTGTGTCACCACGCGGTCTGCGTTGCAGAGGACGCGCAGGCTTCCTCCTGGTAGCCCTCTCCCCGGGGTACGGGCACAGCTCTCTTGCGCTACGAACACACCTCTCCTACATGTGCGCGCTCTCGTCTCGGTGTGCGCTCCGTCCGCCACCCCTGGCGTGCCCCGCGAGGTGCGACCCTTCGGGGATCCACGCGCCCGGGGTCCCGGGTCTCGGCGGAAGATCCGGTGGTTGCCGCCACTCGGCGCGGTCGGGTGGTCGGGGTGGATCCCACGCCCAGCTCCACGCCGACTTGGAGCCGAGCACGATCGGGCTGCCCTCGCCGGTCGGCGGGCGCAGCATGAACGGCCCTCTCCCGTCTCGGGTGATGCGCCACCCGGTGTTGTGCAGCTTCATATGGTGGAACCTGCAGAGCAGCACGCCCCGATCGACGTTCGTCTCCCCGCCCTCAGCGAAGTGGTCGCAGTGATGCGCTTCGCAATATGACGGAGGCCGGTCGCAGCCCGGCCACACACAGCCGCCGTCGCGGACGGCGAGCGCGAGTCGCTGCGCGGCGGAGTACATGCGGGCTTCACGCCCGAGGTCGAACGGGTTGCCCTCGGGATCGACGATGACCTCGACCAACCCGTTCGCGCATGTATTGCGGTCGATCACCGAACCGGGCAGCGCGCATCCGCCGTCCATGTCGTGTCCGACCGCGACAAGTCGACCGAAGGCATCACGGGGTCCGGCGTCCTTGACGACGACCATCCGCACACCTGGCTGCCGGGATCCGAACACACGCTTCGTCTCGGCGAGCGCGCCGGCGCGAGTCATGTCCATCAGCAGGTCATACGCGAGCTGGTCGTTCGTGCGCGGGTCGTCGATGAGGCTCTCCGCGGCCGCACGCTCTTCGTCGGTCATGAAGCGAGGTCCACCGCGGCGTGGGCGCAGTCCCGCGGCGAGCATGGACCGCACGAACGCCCCCATCTCATCGTCGAAGGCGATCGTGCCGCGTTCCTGGCCATCCGGGTCGACCCACATCCGGAATCCGCGATTCTCGAACCGCCGACCGTAACGCTCCTCGGCCCCGACCGGGTCGAGCATGTCCCGCATGGTCCGCGCGCGCTTCGCCAGCTCCTCCACCGGCAGCCGTGACGCCTCCGCCGCGAGCGCTTCCGCCGCCAGCGTCCACGCCTCACGCACCATCGCTTCGCGCACGGTCTGTTCAGCCGGGTCCACCGGCGGGAACAGCATCGACGCCGCCCCCGGATCCCCGTCGTCGCCGGGCGCATCAGCCCCACCCGGGCCCGCAGCACCACCCGGGCCAGACTCGCCCGGCGTGTCGATCGCGCCAGGCACGGCACCGCGCTCAGCGGTCGCCACCCGGGGCTCACCCAGCCCCCGTCGGATCGCGTCATGCTGTGCCGTCGTCAGCCGCCCATCGAGCAGTCCCCGCCGCAGCGGCTCGTCCCACGCCACCACCCGCACCGGCGTCTTCTCATCCGGCGTGCCACCGCCGACCTCGTCGTCAGCACCGGCCCCCGGATGTCCATCACCCGAGCCGCTGCCGACCCCGTCGGCACCGAACCCCGGCAGCCCGTCAGGCACCCCCGCAACCTCGCCACCCGGCGCGACCGCGGGAGGCGCAGCATCCGTTCCCTCCACGAGCGACTTGCCGACGCGCACCTGGCGCACGGCGTCGGCCCTCGTGCCGCCGGTGATCGACTGGATCAGCTTCTCGGGCGTGGAGAACCCCTGCCCCGCGGCGAGTCCGCCCTGACCGCGGTCTCGCGAGGAGCGCGTGGCCGCGACCCCGGCGAGCACCGCCTGCAACCGGTCGGCGTCGTTCGCGATCGCGCCGACCTCGGCGAGGACCTCGAGCACCGACGAATCACTCAGCCGCGCCGCGCTCGACGGGAGCGCCTCAGCATCGACATCCAGCTCCGACCATGCCGCGAGCCGGTCGAGCCGGCCCCGCAGATCGGTGAGGATGTTCATATCTGAAGCATCTCACCCACCTCCGACATTCGAATCTCTGTTCGCATATGCCGGACCCGAATGCCCCACCGCACCCGCGGCTTCACACTCGAACTCTCCCCGCTCTCAGCCGCACGCGACATTCCCCCTATATAGAGAGGAACGGATGCCGCGCCCCCGCCGCCTCACCAGATCAGCAGCGCCGCCCCGACCGCGTTGAAGACGACGTGCGCCGTCAAGGCCCCGGCGAGCCTCCCGGTCAGCAGCGTCAGCACGCCGCATCCCAGCCCCACCGCCACGGTGCCGAGAAGCAGCCCGACCGGCACGAACGGTCCTGCTGCAAGTGCGTGCAGTCCCGCGAACAGCGCCGTCGAGAACAGCACGGCGACCGCACCGGCGACCCACCGCCCCGCCCCCGCGAGCGCATCGCCCAACGCGCGCTGGAGCAATCCCCGGAAGAACAGCTCCTCTACTAAGGGGGTGACGAGCACGGCGCCTGCGAGGGCGAGGAACGTCGCAGCCATCACGCCCGAGTCATCCGCGGCGAACCCGCCTCCCAGGCCACCGGCGGAGGGCGCGACGAGCTCCACGAGCGCTCGCGCGATGAGCCCGACGCCCAGTCCAGCGACGACGTCGATCCACGAGAACCCGCGCAGCCCGGTGGCCACCGTGAATCGCTCCTGTGTCACCCGCACGGCTACGATGACAGCGCCCAGCAGCGGAGCCGACAGCAGCACCAGGTCCACGAGCGCGACCAGGACGAGCGGCCAGCCCGCGATCGCCGTGCGCATCGACGGCAGCCAGAGGATCATCGCCGCGGCGAGCAGCGCGCCGACGGCGGCGACCGCGAGGGCCACCCACGGATGCTGCCACGCGCGCCGGCGGCCCGGCGCATCTGCCGACACATCGGCCCCGTCGTTCACCACCGCACCCCCGAAGCTCGCCGGATAAGACGAAGACCCCGGGCCGGAGCCCGGGGTCTTCGTGATGTCGTAGGTCAGCGGTTGGCAGCCGCGCGACGACGGGCGACCGCAGCCGCGACGGCGATGCCGCCGAGGCCGATGGCGCCGACGCCGAGCCAGATCATTGCCCCCGGAACCTCGCCACCCGTGGCGGGCAGCTGGCCCGAGCCACCGGCAGCGGCCGTCCCGACGGTGAGCGTCTGGGTGGCGACCACGTTGCCCTCGCCGTCCGTGGCCGTGACCACGTAGGTGCCGGTCTGGCTGGCCGTGAACTGGACCGAGGCCGAGCCGTTTACGACCTGCTTCTCGACTCCGCCGCTACCCGCGGCGTGGACCAGCGAGGCGAGCGTGACGCCCTGGCCGGGGGTGACGGTGATGCGGATGAAGGGAACGTTCAGGTTGTTGAACGTGATGGTGATGGTCTGTCCCACGGCAGGCGTGGTGTCGCTCACGACAACCGTCGGAGGGTCAGGGGTGTAGTCGGCGGATGCCGCACCGGCGCCGCCGAGAACCAGCAGGCCGGCGACAGCAATCGCGGCGAAAGTCTTCTTGAACATGGCAGAGATCTCCCGAGTTATTTGCACGTCATCGGCTGGGGGGATTTGTGTCGGGCAAGCACTCCCCGGTTGCCCGACGCGTGCCACGCTATCGCATTCTGAGAGTTCAGTGAGAGGCCCAGGGTTTCCAGAAAGTAACAAATTGTCGTCCGTGTCCCCCGAATGGAGGACAAAAACCGAAATGCCTGTCCCCCATATGGGGGACAGAACCATTCGACATGCACCAATGCCGCCCTTTCGGGGGACAAATCAAGCGCGAGATGCGAAATGTCCCCCATTCGGGGGACAAAGCGAGCCGCACGGAAAGCCTGAACGTCTAGGTCAACGCGGTCGCGAACGCCATCACAGCGACGTACGAGGCGTTGTAGACCGCGTGCACGAGCACGGCTCCCCAGAGGCGTCCGGTCAGCAGCACGAGGAGCGCGCACACCATCCCCAGAAGCGAGAGCGACACCACGCCGCTCACGTCGCCGGCAGACGAGATCCCGTGCATCAGCACGAAGAGCGCAGTCGACGCGAGCGCGGCCGCGAGCCCCGCGGCGAACTTCCCGAACGGCCGCCGCAGCACCGTGTACAGCGCGACGAGCAGCACGCCACGGAAGAAGAACTCCTCCACCACCGGCGCGACGACGACCGGCGCGACCACGTCGAACACCACCGTCGACAACGGCACCGCCCCGTCCACCTGCGTCAAGGTCGGCAGGGCAGCCGGCGTTCCGTCAAGCCCCTCGAGCCACCCCTGAGTCGTGCGCAGCAGCGCGCCGAGCACGAGCCCGTAGAGCACGTCGAGCGCGCGGATCCGCAGCAGGCCGATCGGGCGCGACCGGGTGAAGGCCCACACGATGGGAAGGAGCATCCCGATCCAGACGATGACGGTGGCGGATGCTGCGGCCCACGGCGAATCCCACACCGCGGCGACGGCCGCCCCGAGCAGCACGCCGGCGCCGAGCGAGATGAGGGCGACCGCCAGCAGGCCTTCGCGCCACCGGTAGACCGTGCGCCCGCCGAGCCGCCAGTCCGTGCGGGCCTCATGCGCACCGCGCCGCGACCGCCGCGGAGCGGCCGCCTCGTCGACGGGCGCTTCCTCCGCGGGGACGGCCGCGGAAGCAGCCGCCGGCGGCTCCAGCGACCACAGATCGACCACGGGTGCGGCGTCGCTAGGCTGATCGGGCACGCGCCTACGTTACCCGCCGTGTGGAGGCCCCTCTTGTTCGACATCCTCACGGTGTGCACGGGCAACATCTGCCGTTCACCCCTCGCCGAGCAGCTTCTGCGCGCACGGCTCGCCGATCTCGCGCCCCACGTCTCGAGTGCCGGCACGCGGGGTCTGCCGGCCGCCCCGATGACCCCCGAGGCTGCACACATCGCCGAAGCGCTGGGCGTTCCGGCGTCCGAGACGGCCGAGCACCGGTCGCGATTCCTCACCGAGCAGCACCTCGTGACGCCCGACCTCATCCTCGCGATGACCCGCACGCATCGCCGTGCGATCGCCGAGCTGGCGCCGTCGCGCCTGCGCTCCACGTTCACGATCCGCGAGTTCGCGCGCATCGCCGCAGCCGTGCCCGAAGACGAGATCAGAGGGGCGACGGATGCTGCCGCCTACCCCTCCGAGAAGCTCAGGGCCGCGGCATCCGTGATCGCGTCTTACCGGGGTCTCGTGCCGTCGCCGGAGGATCCCGCGGACGACGACGTCATCGACCCGTACCGTCAGCCGTGGGAGACGTACCTGCTGTCGGCCCGGCAGTTGGAGCCGGCCGTCACCGTGGTCGCGGCCACCGTGCGCACCGCACTGGCGTAACGCTCTCCCGGCGTCGAGCTGGCCCTGTGCAACAATTCACGGAGCACACGCCCAACCCCCACGAGAGGCGACATGGAGCTCACCGACTACATCCGGATCCTGCGCAAGAACTGGGTGATCATCGTCGTCGCCACCCTGGTAGGGATCGGGGTGGCAGCCGCATGGTCGCTCACCCGCGCCCCTCAGTACGAGGCGCAGAGCACGGTCTTCGTGTCGACCCAGTCGGGCTCGACCATCCAGGATCTGCAGCAGGGATCGAACTTCACGCAGTCCCGCGTGCAGACGTACACGAACCTCGTCAAGACCCCGATCGTGATGAACCCGGTGATCGCCGAGCTCGGACTCGGCTCCACCGCAGAAGAGCTCTCCGCCACGGTCGACGCGACCGCTGCTCTCAACACGACCCTCATCACGATCACGGTGACCAGCACTGATCCGGTGAAAGCGGCCGACGTCGCGAACGCCCTCGGCGCGTCGCTCAAGTCCGTCGTCGAGCGGCTCGAGACGCCGAACGGCACCGACACGAGCCCGGTGCGCGTCGAGCGCGTGAAAGACGCGCTGCCGCCGCTCAAGCCGTCGAGCCCGAACGTTCCGCTCAACCTCGCGCTGGGCGCGCTGGTGGGTCTCGCGCTCGGCATCGGCGTGGCCGTGCTGCGCGCCGTACTCGACACGCGCATCCGCACGCCGCGGGACGTGGAGCAGGTCACCGACCGCCCGCTCCTCGGCGCGATCGCCTTCGATCCGAAGGCGAAGGAGCGCCCGCTCATCGTGCACGCCGACCCGCTCAGCCCGCGCGCCGAGTCGTTCCGCGCGATGCGCACGAACCTGCAGTTCCTCGACACCGACGGGCACGCGTCGTACGTGATCACCTCGAGCGTGCCGAGCGAGGGCAAGTCGACCACGACCATCAACCTGGCCATCGCACTGGCCGATGCCGGCAAGCGCGTCGCGCTGCTCGACACCGACCTGCGCAAGCCGAAGGTGGCCGAGTACCTCGGCATCGAGGGGGGCGCGGGCCTCACCGACGTGCTCATCGGCCGCGCGCGCCTTGCCGACGTCATGCTGCCCTGGGGCAACCGCAGCCTCTACGTGCTGCCCGCGGGCAAGATCCCGCCGAACCCCAGCGAGCTGCTGGGCTCGAAGAGCATGCACCAGCTGCTCGAGGTGCTCGAGCGCGACTTCGACGTCGTCCTGTGCGACGCTCCTCCCCTGCTTCCCGTGACGGATGCTGCGATCCTGGCGAACGCGACCAGCGGGGCGATCCTCGTGGTGCGCGCCGGTCACACCAACCGCCACCAGCTCACGGGCGCGGTCGAGGCGCTGAACGTCGCCGGCGCGCGCATCGCCGGTGTGGCGATGACGATGGTGCCGACGCGCGGCCCGGACTCGTACGCCTACGGCTACGGGTACGGCTACGGCGCGTACGGGTACGTCGCCGACGCCCCGGCCCCGAAGAAGGCCAAGCAGGCCAAGAAGGCCAAGCAGGCACCGCCGAAGGCACCGGTCGTTGAGCGAGCGAGGAACGAGCGAGTCGAAACGCCCCACGCCCCGGCACAACCGGTCGTTGAGCGAGCGAGGAACGAGCGAGTCGAAACGCCCCGGGTCTCCGCGGTGCGCTCGATCCCGGCAGCCGACCAGGCCGGTCAGCCTCAGGCCGCCCCCGACCCGAAGCTGACGATCGACGACATCGTCCGGCAGGCGGGCGGGTCGTCGCCCACACCCGGCCGCAACGACCCCCTCCCCTGACCCGGAGGCACGTCATGCAACGTCTGGGCGCCGCGAGATGGGTCGCGGTCGCGGGAATCGCCGTGCTCCTCGCCGCCGTCGCCGTGCTCGTCTTCGCCGCGCTCCAGCACGCGAGGCCGGAGGTCGCGAGGGGTAGCGCGGAGCCTGTCCCGACGTTCACCCTCGGTGTGCAGACCCCGACGCCCACCCCGACACCCACCGAGGCCGCCCCGAGCCTCGAGCAGACCCGCCTGCTCGCGCTCGGCTCCGAGGCGTGGTGGCGCGCCACGGCCGGCTCGTGCACCGGCCCCGCGCCGCTGATCGAGCGCTCGGACGACCAGGGCGCGACCTGGACCAACGTGACACCCGTCTACCGCGGCATCGCCCAGGTGCAGACGCTCGAGGCCTTCTCGGCCCGCGACGCCGAGATCGTCGCCGGGATGGCCGGCTGCGAGCCGCAGGCGCTGCGCACGTACACGCGCGGAGAGTTCTGGGACTCCTACCCCGACGTGCTCGCGGCATCGCGCTACGTCGACCCGAGCGACCCCGGCGCCGTCCACCTCCCGTCCGGCCCGGTGCCCGCGCCGTGCCCCGCCGCGTTCGGTCTGCACGCTGTCGGCGACGTGATCGCGCTGACCTGCGACGACCGCGCGTGGTCGTGGTCCGCCGGCGAGTGGGTCGCGCTGCCGCCCGAGAACGCACTGGCGGTGACGGTCGACGGGTCAGACGTCCTCGTCGCTCATCGTGCCGAAGACTGCGCGGGTGTGGCGATCGCGCGTGTGGCCGCCGCCGCTCCCGATGTCGCATCGCCGGTGGGCTGCGCGGAGGGAACGGATGCTGCCGCCCCGGTCGCGATTGCGGCTCGGGGTGATGGCGTCGTGGTGTGGACGGGCGACGCGCTCGTCGGCATCCCGTGACTTCTCACCCGCTCCCCCGCTTCCCGCTCGTTGAGCGAGCGAGGAACGAGCGAGTCGAAACGCCCCGGGCTGGCGAGTAACGCCGGCGCCCGCATTGCCCTTGACGTAGGCGGCGTCGGCGAGGAACATGTCTCGCGTCCGGCACACTGGGGCTGCCGGACGGGGCCGTCCGGTTTGCGCTCACCCGAGGCGCAGGACAGGAGCCGAGGTCGATATGCCGAGACAGCGACACCGCATGCGAGTCGCGCTGAGCGCCGTGGGCATTGCCCCGCTCAGGGGGACGGGCGCGAGCCTCCTGGCGATCGCCCTCGAGTAGCAGGCCCAGACCGAGTCCGCCGCGACTTCCCGAGAGCCGCGGCGGGCTCCCTTTTTGTCCGGTTCCCTCTGTGCCCGCCGGCTCGGTCGTTGAGCGAGCGAGGAACGAGCGAGTCGAAACGCCCCCTCTCCCCGCTCGTTGAGCGAGCGAGGTACGAGCGAGTCGAAACGCCCCCTCTCCCCGCTCGTTGAGCGAGCGAGGTACGAGCGAGTCGAAACGCCCCGAGCCTCCCAGCAACCCCGCCCCCAGACGTCCCAGCGCGCCCGCCCAACCCCGCTCCGTGCGCCACCCGACGGAATTCGACATTGTTACATTCGCGCGCGATATAGCACACCGCTCAGGCTGGTCAAAATCGACGCCGCGCGCCGGCACATTGGCCGCACCGGGGCCGCCGTCACCCTCGAGCCTTGAGCGAATCCTGAGCCCGAGCGCCACGGAGCGAAACATTGACGTGAGGAGGATGAGAGGGCTCTAATACTGGGTACGGCGCTTTCCCTCCCCCAAGGGCTCGAGTACCAATTTCGTCTATTCGGCCGTAACAACTAACTGATACCCTGCCCATGGTGGCCGGGTAATCCACCAAAAAGCGAGAAGGCACTGTGTCGTCGAATCCCCACATCGACGCGCCAACGGAGTCGCCAGCCCATCCCCAGGCACGGGCAGCCGCTCCTTCGGCGAGCCGTCCGTCCGCCCCGGGCTCGTCGTCCGCGGCATCTCCCTCGGATTCGTCGTCCCCGACGTCTCCCTCGGACCCGGCGCCGACCTCCCTCTCGGTCGTTGAGCGAGCGAGGAACGAGCGAGTCGAAACGCCCGACCTGTCCCCGCTCGTTGAGCGAGCGAGGAACGAGCGAGTCGAAACGCCCCGGGCCTCCGAGCAACACCGCCCCTGGCGCCGCGACTACGCCGCCCGCCTCTGGATGAGCGACGCCTTCGTCCTCATCTGGGCCGTCTACGGCACACAGCTGCTGTGGTTCGGCTGGGGCAATGCGCAAGTCGCCATCCGCGAAGACTCTCGCTTCAACGAACTCTCGTATTGGGGCTTCTCTGCGGTCGTGATCATCGCCTGGATGTGGGCTCTGTCGCTCATCGACTCCCGCGACCACCGCATCATCGGTGCCGGCAACACGGAGTACGTGCGGGTCGCCCGTGCAAGCTTCACCCTCTTCGGCGCCATCGCGATCCTCGCCTTCCTGCTCCGCGTCGATGTCGCCCGCGGCTACCTCCTCATCGCGCTCCCGCTCGGCATCTTCGTCCTCCTGCTCGAGCGCTGGCTGTGGCGCCAGTGGCTCATCGCCGAGCGTTCGCTCGGGCGGTATTCGGCGAAGGTTCTCCTGGTGGGATCGGAGGAGTCCGTCGCCGCAATCGCCCGCGAGTTGCACCGTTCACCGACAGCCGGGTACCAAGTGGTCGGCGCCTGCGTCCCGTCAGGCAAGGTCGCGGACGTCATCGCCGGGACTTCCGTGCCCGTGATGGGCAGCGTCGACAACGTAGGACTCGCTATCGCAGCTACCGGTGCAGACACGGTCGCGGTGACGAGCACCGACGACTTGCCACCGATGAAGGTCAAGCAGATCTCGTGGGCGCTGGAAGCGGGCCACCAGCATCTCGTTCTCGCGCCGAGCATCGTCGACATTGCTGGCCCTCGCCTCCACACTCGCCCGGTCGCCGGTCTGCCCCTCATCCACGTCGAGACTCCGAAGTTCAGCCGCGGTCAACGCCTCGTGAAGCGTGCTGTCGACCTTGCGGCATGTCTGGTTGGGGTCGTACTACTGAGCCCACTGCTGGCGTTCCTTGCCATCAGCGTCCGTCTCACAAGCCAGGGTCCGGTCCTCTTCCGTCAGACCCGCATCGGCCTGCGCGGCGACGAGTTCACGATGCTGAAGTTCCGTTCGATGGTCGTCAACGCGGAGGATCTGCTCGAGCAGCTTGCGAAGCAAGAGCGCGACTCCGGCAATGAGGTCCTCTTCAAGATGAAGAACGACCCCCGGGTCACACCCGTCGGACGCATCATGCGCAAGTTCAGCCTTGACGAGCTGCCGCAGCTCTTCAACGTCATCGGTGGATCGATGTCCCTCGTGGGCCCGCGTCCGCCTCTGCCCACAGAAGTCGCGAAATATGCCGACCACGTGCACCGGCGCTTCCTGGTGAAGCCCGGCATCACCGGCCTGTGGCAGGTGAGCGGCCGCTCAAGCCTGTCGTGGGAGGACACTGTGCGACTCGACCTCTCGTACGTCGAAAACTGGTCGCTCGTCAGCGACTTCGCGATCATCGCGAAGACCGCGAAGGCGGCCCTGGCCCCGGGAGAAACAGCATCATGACGACGATTCAACCGACGCCGACGAACAACGCTGCCTGGGCCGAGGTGCCGGCGCTCGAGCTGGCGGTGACGCCCTTGACCTCCGAGGAGGTGCTGGCGAGAATCTCGGCCGCAGTCGCAGATGAGAAGCGGGTGCTCCTCGCCGGGCACAACCTCCACAGCGCCTATCTTTTTCATGCCGATCCAGAGTTCAGGAAGTTCTACCAAAAGGCCGACATCGCCGTTCTCGACGGCTGGCCCGTCCTCGCACTCCTGAATCGAGCTCGCCGCCAGCGCGGCCACACCCCGCTGCCCTCGGACTACCGAATCGGCTCGACCGACTGGCTACCCGGCGCGATCGGATTGCCTGAAGTGAGTCGTGTGTGCGTCGTGGGCGCGACGGAAGCCGCGAACACCAAGTTCATTGAACGCGCACAGCAGTTGGCGCCGGCTACCTCGTTCCTGGGCATTCCCGGGAATCCCTGGGCGCCGGAACATCTGGACGCGGTAGCGACGAGGGTCGGAGATTTCTCCCCTCAACTCACTGTGATCGGCATGGGCATGCCGCTGCAGGAGTCGATCGCAGTAGAGCTAATGTCACGAGGGCTTGGCGGCGTTGTCGCCACCGTGGGTGGCGCGATCGACCAGCTCGCGGGCGAACAGGCTCATGCCCCCCGATGGACGGGCCGCCTGCGCGTCGAGTGGCTGTGGCGCCTCGCGAGCAGCCCTCGGCGCCTGGGACACCGATATCTCGTGGAGCCGTTCAAGCTCATCCGGCTCCTCCGTACCAACCGAGGGGCCCTGTGAAAGTCTCTGCTGTCATTCCTACGATTGGTCGCCCCGAGCTGGTACGCGCAGTCAAGTCGGTGCTCGATCAGACGGTGCCTGTAGAGCCGATCGTCGTGTTGGATCGCCCGGATATGGTGGCCGATGTCACGCATCAGCTCGACGGGCTACGTCACAAGCTCGTCCTCACCGACGGCTCACAGGGTGGGGGCGCGGCACGGAACATCGGCGTGGCAGAGGCCGACTCCGAAGTGATCGCGTTCCTTGACGACGATGACGAGTGGACGCCGACGAAGACTGAAATGCAACTTGAGCTGTGGCGGGAACGTCCCTCCGCCGTGATTACCAGTCGGGCACTTCTGGTGGGCAGCTCCGAGCGAACAGTACCGGAACGGCCATTCAGCCAGGCAGGGACGATGTCGAGCTACCTTCTGGACCGTTCCACGATCACCCTGCGACGGCACTTCATCCAGAGTTCGACCCTCCTCATGAGCCGGAGCATCGCCCGCGAGGTGCCCTGGAGCGAGTCCCTCGCGCGTCATCAGGACTGGGGACTCCTCATCGAGCTCGACCGCCGGGGTACGCCGATCCTCACTCATGATGACGCCCTGGTCCGTGTATATCAGGGGTCGGCCAGCTCCATCTCGCGCTCCAAGAACTGGCGGGCGAGCCGAGCATGGCTCGAGGACTACGCGGCCGACGCGAGCACGCGCGCCCGCGGTGACTTCATGTGCTCGATCGTGCTCCGCTCCGCGTTGGCTGCTGGTGCTTGGAGAGATTCGCTCGGCATCCTGGGCTCGGCGCTGACGATGCGACCTCATCCTGCAGCCGTCGTAGTGGGGCTTTCCGAACTGGCGCGCGTCCCCTCGCACAGGTCTCGGTCATGACACCCCGGCGAGGCCTCGTCTTCCCGGCAACCATCGCATCACGATCGGAACAGAGTTGAGACGCATCTTCGTCAATCCCGCGGGGCAGCGAGACAACCTCGGTGACTCGATTCTCCGCCGCCCCTACCTGGACGCCCTTCGAGACCGGGGCGAACTGCATGTTCTTGCCGGGAAGGACCGCGATTACAGCTCTGGCCTGGGTATCCGTGACGGCGACGTCGTCTACGAATCGCGTGCGAAGTGGTTCGCAGGCGCCTTGGCATCAGGGCTGGTGGGAAAGCTGATATTCGCGTCAAACGCCGGGGAAGTTGTGGGAACCGACGCCGAGAAGCGTCGAGCGCGCTGGCAGCCGCTGATCGCGAGCCTTGCGAGGCGGACCGGCGGCGACGTCATCGTTGCGGGGGTAAGCGTCCGACCGGGAACGGACGCCTCAGCGACTCAACTGCCGAGACTCGTTCGCTCGGCGACGGTCGTCACATGGAGGGACGAGGCTGCGAGACAAGCGCTACGGATAGGTAGTGTTCAACCTGACTGGGCCTTCGCTCTTGGTGGTACCGAGAGCTTCGCTGACCGCAGTCGGCTCGCGATCGCTCTTAGAGGCGACCGTCCGCCGCTCAGCGACAGGATGGTGTCCGTTCTCCGAACATACGCCGAGCAGCACGGCCTTTCCCTGTGGGTGGTCGTTCAGGTGCGCCGCGATGCCGCAGCAGCGCGAGAGTTGCGGTCACGGCTAGGCGCCGAGATCTTTGATTGGTCTGCCGACACCGATCATGCCCACCACGAGCGAGCGCTCCGCGAGTTCTATCGCACATGTCGAGTGATTGCGAGCGACCGGATTCACGCCCTGATCATCGCTGCCACGGAGGGAGCAACTCCGATCGGTTTGGCCACTTCAGATCCTGCGAAGCTCGCCCGCACCTTCGACCATGTGTATCCGCTGCCGATCATCGACGCGCGAAGCGAAACAGCGACGCTCAGCGATCTTCCCGTAGACGACCCGACGTTGAGCAGTCACCTCGCGGCGGCACGACAGGCTCTCGAATGTGTGCGCGCATCCATCGCCGATCCGGAGGGACGGCAGCCGCAGGACACGGGGATTCAACCAGTGAGGGCATCGCAGTGACTTCGCTTTCAAAATCGTTTCCTACATACACGGGCTTCGAACCGTCCGTTCCAGTCCGCCTCGTTTCGCGGCCTGGCGAGTCGGCTATCCATCGCTTCTACGACACATCGCCAGTCAGCCCCTCTGGAAGGCTTCTCGCGTTGACAGAGTTCGAATTCGAAGATCGTCTGCCTTCACCTGGCGACGAAGCGTCTGTCGTGGTCGTGAACTTGGTGAGTGGGGAGGAGGTCTTCCGCTCTCGCACAAGCGCTTGGGACACTCAGCTCGGGGCTCAGGCCCAGTGGGGATCCTCCGACGACGAGCTCTTCTTCAATCGGATGGCGCCCGACTGGCAGCCATACGGAGTCAAGGTAGATATAGCCCGAAAGACGGAGTTCGCGCTTGACGGGCCAATCTATGTTGTGTCGCCGGACGGCAGGACAGCGCTCTCACCGGATCTCGTGCGGATTTGGCTGATCCAGCCTGGCTACGGCGTGATTGTCCCATCGTCTGAGCTCACCGAGCCAGTCGGGGCCCCAGACAACGACGGCCTATTTGCGACCGACACGCTGTCTGGGACTACCCGACTCGCAGTATCGATGCGGGAGATCTACGATGCGTTCCCCGACGAGTTTCGGAGCGTCGATCTCAACCGCGGTGGGTTCTATGGCTTCCACGCAAAGTGGTCCCCCGACGGCCGCAGGATCATGTTCCTTGTCCGTTGGAAGGATCGGCTCGCAAGGAAGGGACACAGTCGCAACTGGATCATCACCATGCGTGATGACTTCTCGGACCTTCGCATCGCGCTTACGCCGGAACGCTGGGCTGGTGGACACCACCCGAACTGGTGCCCGGACAGCGAGCACATCGTGATGAACCTCGTGTTCCCCACGCGGAAGGCGCTCATGCCGAAAGTCGAAAGACTCGTCGATCGCGCGGCTCGGAAGTTCCGCATCCCGTTCTACCGGAGCCCGTACCCGTTGCGGTTCGCCATGTTCCGGTACGACGGCAGCCAGATGCGACCGATCTCCACTAGCCACATCGGATCTGGCCACCCGACCTGGCATGAGGAGCTCCAGGCAGTCCTGAGCGACGCCTACCCATGGGAGCCGGTGACCGCGGGCGATGGCACCTCACCGATCCGTCTTGTCTCGTCCCGGACCGACACGGAGGAAACGATCGTGAGAGTGAGGACGATGCCTGAGTTCATGGGGTCTCGCCGCGAGTGGAGGATCGACCCTCACCCAGCGTGGAGCCGGCAACTCGACACCATCGTGTTCAACGGATTCGCACATGGCAAGCGTGCCGTCTACGTCGCGGATCTCCGATCACGCCTAGCCTCGGCCTCGTCTCGGGTTTGAGTCGGGACCGTCGAGTTCCTGACCCGCCCGATGCCTCGCCTCCGACAAGCCGCCGAGAAGAACCTATGACTTCGTCCAACACGACTGACACCGCGACCGCGCGCCGCGAGGACCCTCCTACGACTGCTAAGAAGAAGCGCTCACGTGAGCTGATCATCGCTCAGTTGATCGGACAGGTGGCCCTTCTCCTTGCCATTCCTGTATTGACCCGTCTGTTGTCTCCTGCGGAGATGGGGATCTATCAGACCGGCCTCTCCGTTGCGTTGATTCTCCAGCCGCTCGCGACTCTTCGCCGCGAGCTCCTGATTCCGTTCGCGGGTGTGCGCGACGCTCGCAAGCACCGGTGGATCGGACTCGGTTTCGCAGCTACTCTGAGTGGCGCAATCGCGCTCGTTGCGCTCCCCGCGTGGGCGCTGGGTAATGCGACTCTCGCCGAAACCCTACTTGCGACGGCTCTCATACTGCCGTCGTTCGCGCTCATGTACGTGGAGAATGCGTTCCTGATTCGCCACAGCGCGCAGGGTCGACTTGCTGTGCGGAATCTGGTCGGCGGTGTGCTCTCGGCCGGGCTTCAGGTCGTCGCTGCACTCATCCTGCCGGGCGCCATCGCCATCGCGGCTGCGCTGTTACTCGGTCGTGCAGCAGCGACATTCGTGACCGTGGCGAGGCGCACACCTTCATCCGACGTGGAGAGTCCTGGAGAAAAGAAGAGCCAGCGATCGATCAGCGCGATCTTGTCCGCAATGATCGCGGCAGCGTCGAGTCAGGCCGTGGTCATCGTTTCCTTTGCCAGCCTAGGGCCTTCGGCGGCCGCGCAGGTTGCGGTCGGACAACGAGTAGCGGGCGCCCCTGCGAGCCTGATCGGTCAGGCTCTGACCCAGATCGCCCTTAGCTCGGCTGCACCGCTAATCCGCGAGCAACGGCCTGGGATGACTTCTCAACTTCGCTCTTTGACCATCCGAACGGGTGCGGCTGCCGCCGTGACCGCCGCAGCATTAATGATCGGTGGCCCGCTCCTGGCCGTCCCGATTCTCGGGCCAGGCTGGGAGGTCGCTGGCGTCATGACAGCTGTTTTCGCTGTCCCCCTCAGTCTGACGCTGGTTGCCCTTCCGGCTACCACTTTGCTGATCCCGCTCGGCCGCGAACGACTGCTCGTGTCGCTTCAGACGGTGCGGCTTGTCGCGATTGTTGCGGCGATCGTGGTCAGTTCGGCGCTCACGCAGGACGTGTTTACGACAAGCATCGTGACGGCTGCCGTCTGGACGCTCGCGTATGTACCACTGATGACTGCTGCTTTCACCGCAACGGTCGCCCACGACCGACTCTGCGCACAGGTCGTGAATCAGAGTTCAGCGCCGTAACGTCGCGCGGCCGACGAGTGATATCCGTTCTCGCTCGTCCGTTCGGGCGATCTAGTCCCATCCCTGGAAGGGCATACTCATGCGTCTGTCTGTCATCGGCTGCGGGTACCTCGGCGCCGTCCACGCGGCCGCGATGGCCTCGATCGGTCACGATGTCGTCGGCATCGACGTCGACGCGCGCAAGGTCGCGTCGCTGTCCAAGGGCGAGGCACCGTTCTTCGAACCCGGGCTGCAGGAGATCCTCACCGAGGGCATCGCCTCCGGACGACTCCGGTTCACCACCGACATGGCCGCTGCCGCCGGCGCGGCGGTGCACTTCGTGGGTGTCGGCACCCCGCAGCAGAAAGACGGCTACGCCGCCGACCTCACCTACGTCAACGCCGCCATCGACTCCCTGCTGCCCTACCTGTCGGCCGGTGACATCGTGGCCGGCAAGTCGACCGTCCCCGTCGGCACCGCCGCCGACCTCGCCCCCCGCGTCGAGGCGACCGGCGCGACGCTGGTGTGGAACCCCGAGTTCCTCCGCGAAGGGTTCGCGGTCAAGGACACCATCGACCCCGACAGGCTCGTCGTGGGCGTGCCCGCCGGCGAGGCCGGCCAGGCCGCCGCCGACACACTCCGCGAGGTGTACCACCCGTCCGTCGCGAAGGACACCCCGTTCATCGTCACCGACCTCGCCACCGCCGAACTGGTCAAGGTCGCCGCCAACGCGTTCCTCGCCACCAAGATCTCGTTCATCAACGCGATGGCCGAGATCGCCGAGGTCACCGGCGCCGACGTCACCCAGCTCGCCGACGCCATCGGCCACGACGCGCGCATCGGCCGCCGCTTCCTGGGCGCCGGCATCGGCTTCGGCGGCGGCTGCCTGCCCAAAGACATCCGCGCGTTCTCCGCCCGCGCCGAAGAACTCGGCCGCGGCGAATCGGTCGCGTTCCTCCGCGAAGTCGACGCGATCAACCTGCGCCGCCGCGAACGCGCCGTGCAGCTCGTCCTCGAAGCCCTCGACGGATCCGTGTTCAAGAAGAACATCACCGTGCTCGGCGCCGCGTTCAAGCCCTACAGCGACGACATCCGCGACTCCCCCGCCCTCGACGTCGCCGTGCGCCTGCACGGCCTCGGCGCCTGGGTCACCATCACCGACCCCGCCGCGATCCCCAACGCCCAGCGCCTGCACCCGCAGCTGAACTACGTCGAAGACCGCGACGAAGCCCTCCGCGAAGCCGACGCCATCATCCTCGTCACCGAATGGGACGAATACCGCCGCGAACTCACCCCCGAACACGCCGCCACCCTCACCCGCGGCAAAGTCGTCATCGACGGCCGCAACGGCTGGGACGCCACCGCCTGGCGCAACGCCGGCTGGACCTACCACGGCATGGGACGCCCCTGACCCCCACGACCGTCCCCGCGAGCCCGTCCGTTGGCGCAAACTCCGTTCGAGTGTACAACCAAGGATTTTCCGTCGTTTTACAGTCGACCGGCACAAGTGGCGACGTGGTCACGTTCAACCACGGGCGCTAGCCGCGCCGGATCCAGACGTGAGACCCGCCGACTTTCGGGACGCTCGGCGCCGGAGTTACCTAAGCGACGAGGGCGCTTCGCGCATGCCTCGGCGCGTGCGCTGCGGACGGTGGGCCGACGTCGTCCCGCGTGCCCGGGCGTACGCGAATTGCAGCACGCTTATCATCGTGGACTATGTGCGGCTCCACGGCGCATGGTCACGCCGATACATCCTCGACGAGCACCTGGCACTCCTCTGGACGTGGCGTTCCGCAACAGCGCACGGGCCACGGACGGCCGCGCGGGATGATCGATGGGCGCCCACTCCAACAATTGAGCTGTCCGAACTCAGGAAAGGCACACAGACAGGGTCGACCATCGGACCGGTTTAGGTGACGCGCGGCATCAAGGCGAACGCGTCCCAGCTTGCCCGGGTTCAACAATCAAGTCTCTGCGCGTTGGTGCCATCGAAGGTCTACGAGGGGTGCTGCTGGTAGAGCGCATCTGGCGCAGTCGTGTGTCGCTTGGACGCTGACGACCTCAACCGGTCGTAGAGGTCCGCGCCGACGGCCGCCTTCATCTTTCCGGCGACGAGGATGGCGAGGAGGATCGGGAACGCGACGTAGGGGTTATTGAGCCCTGACACGGAGACGCTGTTCGAGATCGCGATGCCGATGAGCGTGAGGGCGAGGCTGGCGCGCACGCTCGCTCGGCGCATCGTGAACCAGGCGACGCCAAACGCAATCGAGGCGCCGAGGATCCCAGCGTCGAACACAACGCGCATTAGGAACGCGTGAAGGATCACGGAGTAGCAAGATCCGTCCCCCTCGGACGAGAACAACGACTGGTAATACGAGAGCCGGAAGCACGCCCCTGCGCTCAGCGGCGTGATCGGAGTGGTGCCGAACATCCACTCGACGGGTCCCCACTGCGACGTCTCGGCGAGAAATACCTCGAGAAAGTTCAGTCGGTCGAGCTGGGTCGAGTTTGCTGCTCGCTCGGAGAAGATCCAGAGCGGGATGGCAAGCATGATTGGCACGGCTATCAACGTGAAATAGCGGATGGCGATATTCTTCATCGGCACCTGGGAGAGCGCGTACACTGCGAGCACCGCAAACGCGAGCGAGCCTGATCTGGAGCCTGACAGCAGGGTCGCGCCGCCGAGGAGAACCACCGCGAGCCACCGTCGTCGCCCTATGTGCGGGTAAAGGACCGCGACTAGTCCGGCGAACATCGGAAGCTCGAAGTTGTTCTCGAGCATGAGACCGGGTCGGTCGCCTGGCACGACGACATACGTCACGGCGCCCTTCAGCAGCGACATGGTGAGCAGGAACCACATCAGTCGGACCAGCGGTTGCACCGGTCCCCATTCGCGGCCCACTGCCACGGAGAACGCGATGAGGTACAGCAGCCACCTGTATGCCTGCGCAAAGTCCTCGAGTGGCGCATCCGTATACACCGCGGGCAGGATTCGGGTCATCAGGTAGGCGATGAGGAGCAGGAATAGACCCCACATCGCGGTGCGGCCGCGGATCACCGATGCGACAACGAAGAGGATGATCCACGTGTCCAAGATCGTCGTCATTGGCAGAGGGGTATAGTCGCCTATCCGCGGCAAACTCGTGACGACGCCGACGACGATCGCCGCGTAAAACAACACTCGCAGCACGCGTGGGATGACGAACGTACTCGTGTCCCGCTGAGCGCGCGCGTGTGGCTCGGATCTTGTCATGGCCGTCCCAGTATCGCCGACGGACGCGGCGGGTGGGTTTCAGCCCGGACGCGATACCGTGCTCGCCCGGGAGATCCGGTGGTTGAGCGCGCTACTGGCGCGTATCGTAATCGCCTCCCGGCGATCTGCGTGGGTGACGCCGTGATCGGGCGGCTCGTGCCTCCGGCCCTTCCCATCCGGTGGGGCCCATAGTGGCGATACTGCGCGCGTCTCCCCAGTTGGTCTACCGGTGCTCCGAAGTGCCGACCCGCGTTATGCCGCGACACTCGAGGCCAGCCTCGGCTGCATGCGAGTCTCGAGACGCTTGCGGACCTTTCCGAGTGGCTTCTCGACGGCGACGTACATCAATTGCGCACAGACGATCACGATCGCCAGAGATAGGACGTCAACGATCGGTGCGATGGGCAGGATCTGCTTGACGAGCGCGATCACTAGCCGGTGCAACAGGTAGATCGAGAACGATAGAACGCCGATATGTGCGACCCACCGATTGTTGAGCACGCGTCCGGAGAGCCCCTCGGGATGCGCGATCACGAGCCAGAACAGGGGAACCAGGCAGAGGTAGATGAGCGAGTCGCCCACCGAGAGCCCGAATGCAGACGGCGAGAGCGCGGCAACCACGATGAGGACAGCAGCGACCGGGCTCACGATGTAGCGCAGCGTGCGATCGCTGAGCCGGAAGGGACGGCCGTCGTGCATCGCCGGGTTCGCGAGGAGAGCCAACGCGGCTCCGGCGAGGAGTCCGTCAAACCGCGTGTCGGTCGACACATACAGGCGGTAGAAACCCGCGCCGGTCGCGCCCAAGTAGATCCGCCAGAGCGGCGCAACCAAGCACGCGCCGACCAGGATCCATCCGATGGTGCGGTAGTTCAACTTCCTCCAGAGGAGGCCGATCAGTACTGCGGGAAAGATCAGGTAAAAATGCTCCTCGACAGCGAGTGACCAGAGCATGCTCGTCTCGGGCGGCAATCCTAGGTGCGGGTCACCAGTGGTCGCGTTCTCGTAAACGATGTAGTAGTTCGTGTAGTTGAACACCTCGGCAAAGATGCCCCATACGTTCATCGTCGACGGCAGGATCCCGAGCACGCCGATCACGATGGCGATGCCGATGGTGATGAGCGCTGGCGGCTGGATGCGCAGGAGACGGCGCAGGTAGAACTTGCCGAGCGAGATACGGCCGGATTTGTCGTACTCGCGGCGCAGCAGTGTGGTGATCAGGTAGCCGCTGAGGAAGAAGAAGATCGTCACGCCCACGTCGCCGGGCCAGGGCCCCCCGATAGTCATCCCATGGCCGATGAAGACGATGAGCACCGCCAGGCATCGTATACCGTCGAGGGAAGGGATCGCGAACGATCCGTGGACGCTTTTCACCGGGCCAGCAGGCATTTGTCCAGCTTATGGGGTTGTCGGTTTCCGGCACGTAACACTCCAACCAACGAATGCGGACTACCGAATGGGCTGCACGCGCAGCCAGAGGGACGCCCTCGTTGGCGCCTGCACGAGATCGGACGCCGGGAGTGCAACCGGCGGACGCTGCCCGCGAGCTCCCATACGCCGCTCACCACACGCACGGCGGCATCCATGGGCGACAGGAGCCTAAGCTTGACCCGCACCCCGACCTCGCCGTCCCCCATCGGAGCCTCGCCCCCACTGTGATCCGAGTCCTCACCACCGTCGCGCTCGCGCTCGTCGCCCTCGTCGCGACGGCTGCCGTCACCCTCTACGCACTCCTCGTCATCGACTCCCGTGAATCCGTCCGGCACTACTACGGGGACACCCCGGCGCCCCAAACGCCTGAACACGGGGCTTAACCGAGACGAAACGCGGAGGTAACCCCCCGCGGGCTGGATCGCCGTAGCGTGGCACCCAGATGGGGCACTGCCGCCCGGAGCCGGAAGGGAACGGCCCCGGGCGTTCTCTTTGGGCTTGGGGAGCACATGTACAGAGGCAGACGAGTCACAATCCTGGCCGCCGCGATCACTCTCGGCCTCGGCGGCGGGGCACTCGCCGCCGTTCACGCGGCATCGGCAGAGAGCAGCGACGTGGTCGGCGACGTCAGCGTCGTCATCGAATTCACCTCGCCGAAGGTCGCAGAGATCTCGGTCTACACCCGCAACGCATCCTCGGTTCCCGCCTGGGGCACGGCACGCGTCAACGGCCCCGACGGCAAGGTGTACACCTTTGGGCCGACCCGCTTCGAACCGGGCGAAGTGCGTACCCACGACGTGACCATCACCGGGCACCCCTGCGCCGATCTTCACCACACCTCGGCGATCGCCTACGGGTACGCCGCGCCCGGCGATGCTGAGCCCTCGTGGACCACCGGTCTCATCACCTACACGAGCCCGCTGGTCACCGTCATCGGCTGCGGGCCCACCCCGACACCGACACCGACACCGACTCCGACACCCACCCCGACGCCGACTCCCACTCCGACCCCCACACCCACCCCGACGGCGTCGCCGACTCCCTCTCCGACGACCCCTGTGCCGACGGCCTCGGCGACGCCAGTGCCGTCGGCAGCGGCGACCCCCACGTCAGCCGCTGCCGACGGTGCGCTCGCCTCTACTGGCGCAGCCATCGGCTGGACGGTCGCCGCGACAATCGCCGCCGCGGCAGCCATCGTCGTCGGAGTCGCGCTGAGCCGGCGCCGGAGAACCTGAGCGGGGCCCGAGCCCCGGGAACCAGATGGCAGCGGTCGAGAAGTCGCGCATCGAGTGGATGGACGTCCTCCGCGGGACGTCGATCATCCTCGTGGTGTTCAACCACGCCGTGCTCTTCGCGAGCTCCTCCCCGCTCGGCGCACCCGAAGCCGCATGGGTGCTCAACACGATCTTCTCCCCCGTGCGCATGCCGCTCATGGTGTTCCTGTCGGGCCTGCTCGTCGCCGGCTCGCTCGCCCGCGGCCCGCGCGCCTACGTCACCGGCAAGGTGCGCCGCGTGCTCTGGCCCTACCTCGTGTGGTCGATCATCGCGCTCGCGCTGCTGTACGGGTTCGGCATCCGTGAAGGCATCGTCGGCGGCGTCACCGACCACACCGTCACCGCGTGGGACATGCTGCTGCCGCTGTACGACCCCGTCGAGCACCTGTGGTTCCTGTACGACCTGTTCCTCTTCTATATGGTCGCGCTCGTCACACCCCGGGTGCCGCCGCTGTGGATCGCCGGGGGCGCACTCGTCGCCGCGGCACTCGTGCCCGACTTCGGCGCTCGGCGCTTCTTCCTGCTGCTCGTGTTCTTCATGATCGGCGTGTGGTTCTCGCAGCACGTCGGCGCCCTCGAGCGCACGCTCGCCCGCCGTTGGGTGGTCTGGGCGTGCGCGGCGCTCGCCCTCGCCACCGTCGCCGCCGCGGCCGTGGGTGTGGGCCTGCGCTACACCGCCCTGTCGGCGCCGTTCGCGGCCGGCGGCATCGGCATCGCCATCGTGCTCGCGCGCCGGTTCGGATCGGCACGGATGCTGCGTCCCCTCCGCACCGTCGGACGCGACTCGCTCGTCTACTACATCGTGCACTGGTGGCCGGCGAGCGCCGGCGTGGCCCTCGGCGCCCTCACCGGGAACGCCTGGATCGCCCTCGCGGTCGGCTTCACCTTCGGGCTCGGCGCCGGCGTCTTCACGGTGCACCTGTTGCGCATACTGCCCGCCCTCGACCTGCTGTTCGCGTGGCCCGCCCGCCGTTCGGGAACCGTCGCGCACTCCTCCGGAACGTTCTCCACCACCGACGGAAGGCCCGCACCATGACCACGAACCCGTTCAGCCGCCGATCGTTCGTCCGACTTATCGCCGTCACCGCGCCGGCCGCGGCCACCGCCATGTGCGCACCGGCCAAGACATCGGGCGCGCCGACGGCGACAGCATCCGTCCCCTCCTCCTCCGCGACCGCCGTCGCGCCCACGGGCGCGCCCGCCGCGATCGTCGGTGGCGCCCGACCGGCGGTGGTGCGGTCGTTCGGACCCAACGGCACCCACTGGCCCGCCCACACGCCGTGGATCAACGACGCCGTCACCACCGTCGAAGTCCCCTGCGACTGGGCCGCGATCCGCACCGCGCTGCTCGCAGTGACCGCCTCGCAGGCCGCCGCCGGCGTGCACATCAAGGTGCGTCCCGGAACCCTCCGCGGCCTCGGCGCCTCGTCGGGGTCGAAGGCGGTGCTGCAGGGCCTCGGCAGCCCGCAGTGGAGCAAGAACGTGCTCGTCTCGCCCCGCGACGGCTGGGGCTCCGTCGTCATCACCGAGCCCGCGCGCCTGCGCGAGGTGTACGGCGTGACCTTCGCCCGCATCAACGCCGTCGACGTGCTGCTCACCAACTGCACGCGGAGCGCCTGGGCGCAGTCCGTCATGTCGGAGGGCCTCAGCATGGCCTCGTCGTACGGCGCGACCACCCGAGAGGTCGGCGCGTACGAGATCGTCATGAGCAACGTGAAGGCCGACATCTCCGACCCGCTCGGCTACGCCGCCGGCGCCGACTGCGTCCTCACCGACAGCGTCTGGGACGGATGCTATTCAGCTCCGGTGTTCCGACCCACCGGCGCCACCGACCACGTCGACACCCTGCAGATGTACGGGTCGGGCTGGTACCGCGGGCTCACGGTGCGCGACACGACGTTCTTCGGATCCCTCAACTGCGCCCTGCAGATCGGCGGCATGCGCGCCGACGACCCGAACAAGGGCACGCGGTTCCTCACGGTGGATCACAGCATCATCACGTCGCAGGCCACCGCGATCAAGGTGCGCTACCCCAAGCCCTCGGGCGCCGACACGCCCTCGCTCGCGCAGGCCATCAACGGCATCGGCGAGGACTTCCAGCTCTACGCGAACGACTCCTACATCTTCGGCTCGATGTACCGCAGCAAGTGGGGCGGCGTCTCGAACACGAAGGTCTCGTACGACCAGGCGCTGACGCGCAACCCGGTCGCCTCGGGCAAGTGGACGTACGACAGCTCGATGAACTCGTGGGGCGCCTCGCAGTTCGACGCGCTCGTGCCCACGCCCACCGACGCGTATCTGAAGTCGATCTGGACATGACCGACCTCGCCCACCGCGCCTCGCGCGGCATCGTCGTGACCATGGGCGGGATGTGGGGCAAGACCCTCATCCAGATGGCCGCGATCATGCTGCTCGGGCGCCTCCTCAGTCCCGAGGACTTTGGTCTGGTCGCGATGGTCACGGCGATCTCGGGCATCATCGACCTGGTTCGCGACTTCGGGCTCACGGGCGCGATCATCCAGGCGCGCGAGATCTCTGAGCGCGCCTGGCGAAGTCTCTTCTGGCTCGCGCTCGGGCTCGGTGTGGTCTTGGGTGGCGTATTGGCGGTGTGCGCGCCGCTCATCGCCGACCTGTACAACGAGCCCCAGCTCGTGCTGATCACGCTGGTGATCGCGCCGAGCCTCATCGTCAACGGGCTCACCATGCCCCTGCAGGCCCGCGCGACGCGCGAGCTGAAGTTCGCGCTGCTCGCCCGCATCGACGTCGTGTCGATGGTGGGAGGCGTCGCTGCGGCGATCACCGGCGGCCTGCTGGGGTGGGGGTACTGGGCGCTCATCCTCATGGTGGGCACCGGACTCGTCGTACGGCTCGTGATGCTGTGGGCGGCTCTCCGTCCTCACCCGGGCTGGCCGCGGATCCACCGCGACGTCGTGCCTCTCGTGTCGCGCGGCGGCAGCATCTTCGGCGCCGAGCTGCTCAACTACATCGAGCGCAACGCCGACACCGTGATCATCGGCCAGCAGCTCGGACCCGCCGTGCTCGGCCAGTACTCGCGCGCGTACGCGCTGTTCCTCATGCCGCTGCAGCAGCTGAACGGACCGATCGGCCGGGTCGCCCTCCCCGTGCTCAGCAAGCTGCAGGACGACGGGGACCGCTACCGCCGGTACATCCGCGGCGCCCTGCTCGTCATCGGGTACCTCACGCTGCCGACGTACGCGATCCTCGCGACGATCTCGGAGCCGTTGTTCGCGATCCTCCTCGGGCCCGGCTGGGAGCAGGCGGCCGTGCTGTTCAGCATCCTCGCGATCGCCGGCATCGCCCAGGGCATCGGCAAGGTGCGCGGCTGGCTCTTCATCACGATGGGCCGCTCGCACCAGCAGTTGCTCTACGACCTCGTCGCCCGGCCGCTCGTGGTCGTGGGCTTCTTCGTCGGGATCTGGTGGGGCGGAATCTACGGGCTCGCCCTGACCTACGGCATCCTGTCGGCCCTGCTCCTCATTCCCGGGTTCGCGTTCGCGATCCGCGGCACGTTCGTGCGTGGCAGCGACATCGTCTTCCCGGTGCTGCGCCCTCTGGTGTTCGCCCTGCTCGCGTTCGGCTCGGCTTACGCCGCGACGCGGGCGGTGGATCTCATCGCGATCCTCGAGATCCTCGTCGGCGGCGCCGCGGGCGCGCTGGTGCTGGGGCCGCTGCTGCTGATCCCGGCGTACCGTCGCGATGCGGCGCAGATCATGGGGTTCGTGAAGCAGATGCGCAAGCCGAAGCCCCGTGCCGAGGCAACGGAGGGGACCGACGCCCCGGCCGCTGCCGAAGCGTACGAGGCGGTGCTGCTGGAGGACGCCGCCACTCCCGGGGATGTGCTGGACGCCGAGATCGAGAAGCGCCAGCTCGAGCAGAACCGCTGACGCTCCTGACCCGTCCGAAGACCCGGGGCGTTTCGACTGCGGGCGCCAGAGCGCCCTCCGCTCAACGACCGGTTACCTCGACTCCCGTCGTTGAGCGAGCGAGGAACGAGCGAGTCGGAACGCGCCGTGCACTCCCGGACACCCGGGGCGTTTCGACTGCGGGCGCCAGAGCGCCCTCCGCTCAACGACCGGTTACCTCGACTCCGGTCGTTGAGCGAGCGAGGAACGAGCGAGTCGAAACGCGCCGTGCACTCCCGGACACCCTGGGCGTTTCGACTACGGGCGCCAGAGCGCCCTCCGCTCAACGACCGAGGACTCGGTCGTTGAGCGAGCGAGGAACGAGCGAGTCGGAACGCGCCCCTCCCGGACACCCGGGGCGTTTCGACTGCGGGCGCCAGAGCGCCCTCCGCTCAACGAGCGGTTACCTCGACTCCGGTCGTTGAGCGAGCGAGGAACGAGCGAGTCGAAACGCGCCATGCACTCCCGGAGACCCGGGGCGTTTCGACTACGGGCGCCAGAGCGCCCTCCGCTCAACGACCGAGGACTCGGTCGTTGAGCGAGCGAGGAACGAGCGAGTCGGAACGCGCCCCTCCCGGACACCCGGGGCGTTTCGACTGCGGGCGCCAGAGCGCCCTCCGCTCAACGACCGGTTACCTCGACTCCGGTCGTTGAGCGAGCGAGGAACGAGCGAGTCGAAACGCGCCTGACCCGTCCGGAGACCCAGGGCGTTTCGACTACGGGCGCCAGAGCGCCCTCCGCTCAACGAGCGTGGGGCGGCGCGGGGGGCTGCGAGCCGCGCTTGCTCCAGCCGATGACGGCGTCGATGCCTCCGGCGATGAACGCGTCGCGCTTGGCGTGGCTCCACCCTTGAATCCGCTTCTCCCAGGCGAAGGCGTCGGCGATGCGCGCGTACTCCTCCGTCCATGCGAGCTCCACTGGGAGCCGCCGTCGCGTGTATGCCGACCCCATGCCGGCGTTGTGCGCCTCAAGACGCCGGGTGAGGTTGATCGTGCTGCCGACGTAGAACGTGCCGTCGGCGCACCGCAGGATATAGACGAACGCCATGGGGTCAGCCTGCTCGCGGTGGACGCGCCATGGGCCGGTCCCGGGTGCTGCGTGGAGAGTGCGCCCGCGGGGGTTCCTGTGGAGGAGTAGTGCGTGGCCGGACACTCCCGAAGACCCGAGGCGTTTCGACTGCGGGCGCCAGAGCGCCCTCCGCTCAACGAGCGGGGGTAGGGGCGCCGGCCCTTGTCTCGGTCGTTGAGCGAGCGAGGAACGAGCGAGTCGAAACGCGCCGCACCTGCGAGCAACACCGCGCCGCAGCATCCGTCACCCACGACGCGTTTCGACTGCGGGCGCCAGAGCGCCCTCCGCTCAACGAGCGAGGAATCGGTCGTTGAGCGAGCAGACCCGACGCGTTTCGACTTCGGGCGCCAGAGCGCCCTCCGCTCAACGAGCGGGGGTCTTGGCACCGCCTCTCAGTTGCGGAGGGTGAGCGAGATCGTCGGGCTGTAGCCGGTGTTGCCGGCGGCATCCACCGCCCGCGCCTGCACGGGGTAGGTCGCGTTCGGGTAGCTGCGCGACGACAGCGTGCCAGCCCACGAGCCGTCGGACTGCTTCGCCAGCGTGCCGAGCTTCGTCGCTCCCGACCACAGCGTCACCCCGGTGACCGCCACGTTGTCGGCGGCCGTCACCCGCACCGTCACGGTGCCCGACACCGTCGATCCCGAGGCCGGAGCGGTGATCGTCGCGGTCGGCGCCTGCGTATCCGGCGTCGGAGTCGGGGTCGGCGTGGGAGTCGGGGTCGGCGTCGGAGTGGGCGTCGGGGTCGGAGTGGGCGTCGGGGTCGGGGTCGGCGTCGGGGTGGTGCCCGTCGGCACGGTCGACGCGAGCCAGCCCGCGTACCGACCCGAGATCGGACTGAGCGGGTCGCCCGCGAAGCGCTTGCCGCGCGTCGTGGCCGCCGCCTGCGCCTGGGCCTCGAGGATCTGGAAGACCTCGCGCGGAGTGCGCCCCTCGCACGAGCCCTCGGCGAAGCAGGCGAGCACGACGCCCGACATCACCGCTGCAGACATGCTCGTGCCCGACGCGATGTATCCGTACCGGTTGCCCTTCTTGGTCGTGTACGGGCACGTGCCCGGCGCCGCGATCGTGTGCGCGCGGTCGGCCGCGCTCACCGCCCAGTTGCTCTTCGGGTTGATCGTGTCGTCGGCAGGGGCCGACGACTCGGTGCAGGGCTTCGTTCCGCGCGACCCGGGCTTGCCGTCGTAGTCGGCCACGTTGGTGGCCGTGATCACCTCGTCGAAGTTGCCCGGCGAGTACTGCGCCAGGTCACGCGTCGAGTTGCCCGCGGCCGCGACCACGACGACGCCGTCCTCGACGAGCGCGCAGATCGCCTGGTGGATGACGTCGCCGTTCGCGTACCCGCAGTTGCCGTCGTCGGCCTGGCCGAACTGCATGCTCATGTTCATCACGGCGATGTCGTAGCGCTCGTGGTTCTCCATGACCCACTCGAGGCCGCACATGAGTGTGGCGAGCGTGCCCTGCATCTTGCTGTCGAGCACGCGCACCGACGTGATCGGCGCGCCCGGCGCGATGCCGACGAGGCCCACGGTGTTGTTGATCGCCGCGGCCGCACCGGCGACGCCCGTGCCGTGGCCGTTCGCGTCGGTGCCGTCGCCGCTGCCGAAGCAGTTGATCTGCCGGGCCACGTTGAGGTCGGTGTGCACGCTCACGCCCGAGTCGATGATCGCGAGACCGGGTCCGTCCCACGCGCCCGCCGAGGTGGCGCTCGTCGGGGGCAGATCGGCCTCCACCGTGCCCACGGCGGGCGGCACCGTCTGCGCGGCACCCGTTACGACCTTGTTCGAAGAGATGCCGCGCACCGTCGACGACACCCGCAGCAGGGCGACCTCGTCGGCCGTCAGATACCCGGTGAACCCCTTCACCACGCTGTCGTAGACGGCGTCGGGCTCTGCCGCGATCCCAGAGAGCGCAGCATCCAATCCCTCCGCCGACCGGAAGCTGACGGTGTACACGCCCGGCTCGTCGCCCGCGGCGAACGAGGCGGTGGCGATTCCGCCGCCCACGAGCGACGCAACGACCGCGGTCCCCACCGCGAGTCCCGCGATGCGCATCGCCCTAGCCGACTCTCTCCTCCTGAGCTTCCCCATGGCTCTCTCCCGCTTCCTGACCCGAGGGCCTCTCGCCGATGACCCGCGCCGGAACCCCTCCGACGATCGAGAACGCCGGAACATCCTTCGTCACCACGGCCCCGGCCGCGACCACGGCGCCCTCGCCGATCGTCACGCCCGCCAGAACCACCACGTTCGCCCCGAGCCAGGAACCCGCGCCGATCACCACATCGCGCTCGATCTTGGGCTGGTCCATGATCGGGACCGGGCCCATCTCGACGCCGTAGTTCGACGCCGTCACCATCACGTGCGGCGCGAACAGGCACTTCTCGCCGATCTCGATGCGACCGGTCTCGTTGCCCGCCCAGATGAGGCTGAACTCACCGATGTGGGTGCCCGCGCCGATCGAGATGCGCTCGCCGTTGCGGAACGACACGTTCGGTGCCATCGAGACGTCCGGCCCCATCTGGATCAGCGGCACCTGCCGCACGAACGAGTAGCCGTGGAAGTGGGCAAGACGCAGCCCGTGCAGCAGCGTGCGGGGGTCGAGCACCGACCCGAGCGCGCCCCGGAGGCGGCTCATCGCGCTGCCCCCGCAGCATCCGTCCCCACCGGAACGGGTGCCGGCGCAAGCAGCTCGCGGTAGACCGCCATGAGCGCGGGAAGGTCGACCGACGAGCGCGCGGTCACGCTGATCACGAGCTCGCGGCGGTACGAGCAGGCCAGGCACGCGACCTCGTCGCGCGGGTCGCCCGCCGGCCACCCGGTGACCGTCTCGACCGGAGCCGTGCCGAAGAACCGCTCGTCGCGGCCCCACGTCACCGAGGTGGCGTAGCCCACCCAGTCCTCGGCGCCCTCGACCACCGAGCCGCCGGACTCGACCGCCGCCTGAACCTGGGCCCGCACGCTCGGCACGATCTCTTCCAGCGGAGCGGATGCTGCGACCGAGACCTTCACGACGCTGATGTCGTTGCGCACCCCGCCGTCACCGGCCCCGCGTCGCGAGATCGGCACGAGGATCGACAGCGTCTCGGCGTCGGGGCGCTGACGCGCCATCGCGATCAGAGTGGCGGCCGTGACCAGGTCGTTGACGGTACCGCCGAGCTTGTACGCGCGGCGCGTGGCGGCGGCGAGGTCTGCGACCTCGTACGCCGATCGGCGACCCTCCCGCACGTCGGCGAGGAGACCGGTGCGCGCGATGCGCGCGTTCTTGACCGGGCGCAGCATGCGCCCGCCCCAGCGGCGCAGCCGCATGCGGAACGACTTGCGCCAGTACGCCCGCCACGCCTGCCGCAGACCCGGATTGCGCTCGCGCCACTGCGCGAACGCGAGGGCGAGCACCTCGAAGCCGTTGCGCGGCGCGATGCCGAGCTCGGCGTACTCCGCCTCGCCCGGCTCCGGCGGTTCGGGCGTGGGCGCGGTGCCGGCGATCACGTCGCCGATCCGCAGGCCGTACATCGCGTCGCCCACCACGTGGTGGTAGCGCATGACGATCGCCACGCGCCCGGAGTCGAGCTCGACGAACTCGAAGTCCCACAGCGGCCGCGACGGGTCCATCGTGGGGCTCAGGCGCCCCGTGAACCGCTCGACTCGGGTCGGGTCGTCGGGCTCGACGTCGTCGGCGAACCGCACGTGGTAGTCGAGGTCGAGGCTCGTCACGGGCACCCACGCCGGCGTCGTCAGGCGCAGCGGCGTAGACACCAGCCGCTGACGCATCGCCGGCGCGAACCAGCTGAGGCGCTCGACGCGCCGGCGGATCGCATCGCGGTCGAGGGTGCCGTCGGGCCCGCGCAGCGGCGCGCCGTCGACGATCAACGTGCCGGCGGCGTGCATCGCGGCGAACGTGACCGCGTTCGACACGTACTTCTCGTCGAGCGAGCTGATCAGCTGCGCCCGGCGGGCGAGTTCGGGGTGCGCGCTCATTACTCTCCTCCGTGCGTCGCGACGCCGAGGGTGATCGGCGCCGGCGGGTCGTCGTCGACGAAGACGCGCCCGTCGAGTGTGAAGCGCACGGCGGTGAAGAACCCGCCGAGGAATCCGCGGAACAGCGCGAGGTCGGCATCCCGGCGCCGATGCTCGCGCCGGTTGTGCACCGCGCGCGACAGGGTGCGCTTCGCGACCACCGCGAACAGGCGCACCCCCACGCGGACCCGCAGCCGCACCCACTTCGCGGTGAGCGCGCCGAGGCCCAGCCCGTAGCCGTGGTGCAGCTGCGTGTAGGCGTCGTCGGCGCGCGTGTGCACGTGGTGCACGACACAGGTCGGGTCGTAGACGATGTGCGCGCCGCTGTCGAGCACGCGGCAGAACATGTCGAGGTCTTCGGCGCCGGCCAGGCGCCGCCCCGCACCCAGCACCGGGTCGAAGCCGCCGAGCACGACGAGCTGCTCGCGCCGGAACGCCATGATCGCGCCGTGCCCGGCGTCGATGCCTTCGATCGTGCGGGTGAACCGCCGGGGCGGCGGCGCCTGCTGCGTGCCGACCAGGGTGTGGTCCAGCATCCGTCCCGTCACGGCGCCGACGGCCGGATCGTCGAAGTCGGCGAGGATCGGCGCCATCCAGCCCTCGACCGCCGCGCAGTCGTCGTCGGTGAACACCACGATCGGCCGCCGGCTCGTCTCGAGGGCGAGGTTGCGGGCGATCGAGAGCCCCTTGATGTCGCTGCGCACGTAGTCGACACTCGCGGTCTCGGCGACCTCCCGGGTCGCCGACGTCGTCGACGCCGAGTCGACGACGAGGATCTGCACGCCCGGCGGCGTCACCGCCGTGAACGAGGCGAGCGCCGCGGCGAGCATCTCGGGCCGCTCGCGCGTGCAGATGGCGAGGGTCACGTCCTCAGGCCGCGGCATCCGTCGTTCCCCTCACCAGGCGCGCCGCCTCGCGGTACGCCGCGAGCGTCGCCTGGGTCGCCGCGGCCCAGCTGAGCTGGTCAGCCCGTGCCATCGCGGCGCTCGACATGCCGGCGAGCACCTCCGGGCGTTCGGTCAGCAGGTCGAGCTGCGCCGTCAGCACCTCGACGTCGCCGACCTCGTGCGTCATCCCGGTGACGCCCTCGTCGATCACCGCGCCCGCGGCGACGGAGACGAGCGGGACGCACCCGGCCACCTGCGCCTCGTATGTCACGAGGGCACTGCCCTCCTCGATGGTCGGGAGCAGCATCACATCGGCCGAGGCCAGCACGCGCATCGGCTCGGACGTGACGCCCCGCACGTCGACGCTCGGGTGCGCGAGCAGCGGTGCCAGATGAGCGGCGTAGTCGTCGTCGAGCCGGCCGTAGACGAGGAACCGCCCGTCGGCGGCGGCCTTCGACGCCGTCCACGCCTGCAGCGCCGTGTGCAGACCCTTGCGCGGGGTGCCCCGGCCGAGGAACACGGCGGTGAGGCGCCCGTCGCCGGCGCGCGCGGGCGGCGTGGTCACCGTGCACCCGTAGCGATGCCGGAGCAGCCGGTCGTCGTCGAACCCGCGAGCGAGGAACGTGCCGGCGACCGCCTCGCTCGGCACGAGCAGCCCGGCTGCGGCCATGTACTCGCTCTCTTCGGTGGCAAGGCGTCGCGGGTCGGCGGTGTGGCTCTCGCCGCGACGCGGCTCGAGACCGAGGGACGCGTACTCGCGCGCCACGACCTCGTACGCGTGCGCGGTATGGGTGTTGGGCACCTCGCGCACGCCGGGGATGCCGAGCCGCCGCGCCGCCTGCAGCGTGCGGACTGACGCGAGCGGCCACGCGTGCACGACATCGCTGGTGTCTGCGCTCAGCAGCCGCTCGACGAGACCCGCTGCGACGGCGTCGTGATAGCGCAGGGCGCGGTCGCGCCCGAGGAGCCGATGCGGGACGCGCCGGCCGCGGAGGGCGAGGGTCGTCCGCACGGACGCCGCCCCCTCGACCGGCTTGGCCATGGAGGCCGCGACGATGTGCACGTCGACGCCGGCGCGAACGAGTTCGTTCGCCTGGTTCCACGCGGTCCAGCCGATGCCCGGGGCTCCGAGCGCATGCGGGAAGCTGTACAGGACTGCCAGAACGCCACCTCCCCCAGGACGAGGCCCGCCTCCATAGGAGCCGTGCCGGGCTCTCGTTCATCACTCTGTGGGAGCCCTCCGGACGGGCACAACCCGGGCCGTCGAATGTCGCCCAGTCTTTACAACCGTGCAACAAAGACACAGGGCGCCGTTAACAATCCGGCGCGACCATGGCAGAGCAAGTCTTGTCGCAACACCTGAGTTTCTGGGATCGGTGTGCGACGCGGACGGCCCGATGGCGTGCTGGGGGTTTCGGGCGGTCTGCGTCCGGAAGCACACGGAGAGAGGTGTCTGATGGAGACTCCGAAGTACCTGCAAGTGCTGTGGAACTACAAGTGGGTGCTGGTTCTCGGCGCCCTCGTCGCCGCGGTGGCCGCGTTCTTCGCCGGCTTCGCGATCGTCAACGGTCAGGTCGTGTCGAGAGCTCAGCAGACCTGGTCGGCCGCGACCACGATGCTGGTCACGAGTCCGGCCGACCGGCTGTATCAAGCCGAGGTGCCGGGCGTGCCGATCCAACAAGGCACCTCCGAGCCGCAGGTCATCGACCTGGCCTCGACGGCGCTCGTGTACGCGTACATCCTGTCGGGGGACATGATCCAGGACGCCGTCGAGGCCGAGATCGGCGCACTCGACGACGAGACCGAATCGATCACCGCGCTGCGCCGTACGACGCAGCCGACAGGCGACGAGCGCTTCCCGGGCCGCCTCAGCCTGCCGGTGCTCGAGGCCGTCGGCACCGCCGAGACCGCGGACCGCGCCGAAGAGATCTCGCGCGCCGCGGCCGCCGCCTTCACGACCTACGTCGTCGCCCAGCAGGAAGAGCAGCAGCTCGCGCCCGAGCTGCGCGTGCTGCTCGAGCCGATCGGCGCGAGCCCCGCGGTGGAGGGCGACTCCTCCAACCCCGCGATCCCGGTCGTCGTCACCTTCGTGGGCGTCTTCCTCGCGTTCGTCGTGCTCGTGTTCATCATCGCCGGCCTGCGCTCCCGGTCCGCGAAGCGCAAGGCCGCTCGCGCCGAGAAGGCTGCCGCAGCGGCCGAGGAGCCGGTGGATGAGACGGATGCTGCGCCCGTAACTCCTGCGAAGAGCACCGACGACGTGGCGCCCGAGGCCGAAGCCGGCGAGCTGGTCGGCGCAGGGCCGCCGTCGCGCCGATCCGGCCGAGCCTCCCGCGAGGACGAGACCGCGTAGGCGACGACGGCCCCTCCTCGGAGCACCGACATGTCGACCCGCACCGCGCACGCACCCGCGGACGAGACCGACGCGCCACCCGCCGAGATCGCGCCCGGCGACGGAGCACGGCCCCACTGGGCCACCGTCGCCGGGATCGCGATCCTCTTCGCCGCGATCGTGATCGCCGGGGTAATCTTCCTCCCGCCGATCGCCATGGGCGCGGCCCTCCTCGGCATCACGCTCATCGTGCTGCTGCGCCGCATCCTGTTCACCTGGCCGGCGCTGCTGTTCCTGCTCGCGGCGACCGTCATGTTCATCCCGGCCCGGCGCTATGCGCTGCCCATCCCGCTCCCGTTCGCGCTCGAGGCGTACCGCCTCATGATCTTCATCGCGATCTTCGCGCTCGGGCTCGCATTCCTGTTCGACCGGTCCCGCCGGTGGCGGCCCGTCGCGTTCGGCTGGCCGATCGGCATCTTCCTGGCCACCCTGCTGGTGTCGTTCATCGTGAACGGCATGCGCCTCGCGAACCTGGGACTGGCGAACACCTCGCTGTCGGGCTTCTTCCAGCTCGGTGTCCTGCTGTCGGTGTTCTATTCGGTGCGCCAGCTGCTCACGAGCGAGCGCATGGTGCAGGGCTTCGTGATGGTGCTCTCGTGGATGGCCGTGATCGTCGCCTTCTTCGCCGTCCTCGAGCGCGTGGCGCGCACCAACGTGTTCCTCATGCTCGCGAACTTCCTGCCGCTGATCGTGCTTCGCGACGACGGCGGCGACGCCACGCGGGCCGGTGTGAATCGCGCATACGGATCGGCGCAGCATCCGATCGCTCTCGCTGTCATGCTCTGCATGTTCCTGCCGATCCTCATCTACCTGGCGAAGTACGCGATCTGGCCGCGCAACATCTGGAACCGGCGCATCGCCTACGGGATCGGCACGTTCATCGTGTTCGGCGGCATCATCGCCGCCATCTCGCGCACGGCGGTGGTCGTCATGGGCGTGATGTTCCTGATCGCACTGGTGCTGCGGCCCAAGGTCGCCCTGCTGCTGCTGGCGTTTGCGGTGCCGGGGCTGCTGCTCGCGATGTTCGTCGTGCCGGCGCAGGTCGAGTCCATGCTGCTGTCGTTCCTGGACGTCGACACGCTCATCGCGTCGCAGTACACGTCGGCGGGCATGACGGGCGCCGGGCGCCTCGCCGACCTGGAACCCGCCTTCGTCGAAGTGCGGCAGTACCCGTTCTTCGGGCAGGGGTACGGCAGCCGGATCGTCGTCGGCGACGACGCGAACTCGTTCATCCTCGACAACCAGGTGCTCGGCATCCTGATGGAGGCGGGCGCGCTCGGCGTCATCGGCTATGCGGTGTTCATGCTCGCGCCCGTCGTCATGCTCATCGTCTACGCCTTGCGCTGGGCGGCCGAGCCGCGTCACGCTCTGCTCGCGTTCGCCGTCGCGGTCTCGATCGCCGGGTACAGCGCGGCGCTCTTCTTCTTCGACGCTTTCGGGTTCTTCCAGTCGTTCCTCGTGCACATGATGCTGCTTGCGGTCGCGGCGTGGGTGTACACCGAGGGCTCCCGCAAGGTGTCCGCGCCGAAGGCGGCGTGGACCCCGGAATCGGCGAGCGCGGGGGTCGTGCAGTGAGCGCGCGGGCGCAGTTCCCGCTCGTTGAGCGGAGCGCGCTCTGGCGCGCGCAGTCGAAACGCCCCGGGTCTACGAGATCGCCGGCGCGTTTCGACTCACTCGTTCCTCGCTCGCTCAACGAGCGAGAGTACGAGCGGGGGGACCGGCGATGAGCGCGCGGCTGAGCGTGGTCATCCCGGCGCACGACGAAGGCGCGGTGATCGACCGCGTGCTGGGCGCGCTGTGCGCATCCAGCAGGCGGGACGAGTTCGAGATCGTCGTCGCGGCCAACGGCTGCACCGACGACACCGTCTCGCGGGCGCGTTCGTACGACGGTGTGCACGTGGTGGAGACACCTCGCGCGTCGAAGGTCGCGGCTCTGCAGGCCGGCGACGACGCGGCATCCGTCTTCCCACGCGCGTACATCGACGCCGATGTGCTGATCGACCCCGATGCGCTCGTGGCCCTCGCCGATGCGCTCGACGAGCCTGGCGTCGAGGTCGCATCGCCCCGGCTGCACGTCGACACGTCCGGGGCGTCGTGGCTGGTGCGCCAGCACTACCGCATCTGGGAGCTCAGCGACTACCGCCGCCGCGGCCACATCGGGTCGGGGGTGTATGCGATGACGAGGGCGGGCCGCGCGCGGTTCGACGCGTGGCCCGATGTCATCGCCGACGACCGCTTCGTGCAGCAGCTGTTCGCGCCCGCCGAGCGCGCGACGCTCGCCGACCACTCGTTCAGCGTGCGCTCCGCCGCCGACATGCGCGCGCACCTGCGCCGCTCCGTGCGCATCGCGCGCGGCAACCGCGAACTGCCCGACCTCGTGCAGCACGAGGATGCCGCGCGGCCGACGGCAGGTACTCGCGGCGGGCTGGCGAGGCGCGTCGCGGGGCGACCGGGCCTGTGGGTGCCCTTCGCCGTCTACTGCGTGAGCTGGACACTTCCGAACGTGCTCGCCCGCCGCGACATCGCCCGCGCGCGCACATCGACCTGGAACCGCGACGACACGAGCCGGGTGGTGGCATGACAAGAAGACGCACAGCGACGATCGTGACGATCGGACTCCTCCTGGGGGTTCTCACCGCCTGCGCGGCGGCACCCCTGCCGGAGCCGGTCGACCTCGCGGAGCTCGAGACGAGTCCGGGGATCGGGGACGTCACGACGATCGGCGCCCTCGGAGACTCGATGACCCTCGGGGTGAACGCCTGCGCCGAGCCCGGCCGTTGCATGGCGGCGAGCTGGGCGACCGGAGACGACCCCGCCGTCGGCTCGATCGCGATGCGCGTCGGCGCGGCGTCGGGCGCCGTTCCCGAAACGGTCAACTCCGCGAAGGACGGCGGCACCGTCGCCGACGCGGTCGCCCGCGTCGACGAGGTGATCGCCGCCCGGCCTCAGCTCGTGGTCGTGCTGCTCGGCGGCAACGACGTGTGCGATGCCGACGTCGACGGCATGACGAGCGTCGACGACTTCCGCGCGTCGTACACGGCGCTGCTGGCCGCGCTGAGCGAGGGCCTCCCCGACGCCCGCGTGCTCGCGCTGTCGATCCCCGACCTGTACCACCTGTGGGAGGTCGGCCGCGACGACGAGGGCACCCGGCAGATCTGGGACAGCAGCCCGTCGTGCAGCAACCTGCTGGGCGACGCCGCCGCGACCGACGCGGCCGCCACAGAGCGGCGCGACGCCGTCGCCGCCCGCACGGTCGAGCTCAACGCGGTCATCGCCGAGGTCTGCGCGGCCGACAGCGCCTGCACCTCGGACGGCGGCGCCGTCTTCGACTACGAATTCTCGCCCGCGGAGATCTCGGCGATCGACCACTTCCACCCGTCGGTGGCGGGCCAGCAGGTCATCGCCGAGATCGCCTGGAACGCCCTCGTGGAGGCCGCACCATGACCACGCTCCTCGTCGCGATCTCGGGCGGCCACCTCACGCAACTCACGATGCTCGCGCCGCGCGTCGCCGACGGCGACGACGTCGTGTGGCTCACCGACGACACCGCGCAGAGCCGGTCGCTGCTCGAGGGACAGACCGTCTACCATGTGCCCACCCGGCCGCCGCGCGACTACGCCGGCGTCATGCGCGACACGGGCATCGCCCTGCAGGCGATGAAGCAGCACAGGGTCGACCGCGTCATCAGCACCGGCGCCCAGATCGCCCTGTCGGCGCTCGTGCCCGCGTCGGCGCGACGCCTGCCGTTCACCTACATCGAGAGCGCCACACGTGTCACCGGCATCTCGGCGACCGGCAAGGTGATGGAACGGGTGCCGTGGGTCGACCGGTACGTGCAGTACCCGCACGCGGTCAACTCCCGCTGGCGCTACGCGCTGTCGGTGTTCGACGGCTTCCGCGTCGAACCCGTCGACGACCCCGCGCCGATCCGCCGGGCAGTGGTCACGGTCGGAGGCAACGGCGACTTCGGGTACCGCCGGCTCGTCGACGGCGCCCGCGCCGCGCTCGACGACCTGGACGGCGACGTCGAGACCCTGTGGCAGGTGGGTGCGACCGACGTGTCGGACCTTCCCCTCGACGCCGTCGCGTCGCTGCCGTCGAGCGAGCTCGGCGCGGCGCTGCGGCAGGCGGACGTCGTGATCGGACACGCCGGCACGGGCACCGCGCTGGCCGCGCTCTCCGCCGGGAAGGTGCCGGTGCTCGCCCCGCGCTCGGTCGAACACGGCGAGCACGTCGACGCCCACCAGCAGGATCTCGCGCGGTTCCTCGGGGACCGGGGGCTCGCCGTGGTGTGCGATGCGGACGCGATCCGCCCGTCCACCCTCGACACCGCGCGGCGCTGGCGCGCCGTCCGATCCGAAGACCTCGCACCCGTGCCGCTCTGAGCCCCGCATCGCGCCGCGACAGCATCCTTGAGGAGGGCAGCACGTGCAGACCCCCGACGTCACCGTCGTCATCGTCAACTACGAGACCCGCGACGACACCATCGCCTGCGTCGCGTCGGTGCTCGAGCACGCCGGTCGCCTCGACGAGCAGGTGGTCGTGGTCGACAACGGCTCGCGTGACGGCAGCGCGGCCGCGCTGCGCGCGGCGCACCCCGGGATCGACGTGATCGAGGCCGGAGAGAACCTCGGCTTCGCCCGCGCTGTCAACCGCGGCGTCTCCGTCGCCCGCGGAGAGTTCGTGCTGCTGCTCAACCCCGACGCGGTCATGCTCGAGAACTCGCTCCCCCGGCTGATCGCCTTCGCCCGCGAGAACCCGCAGTACGGCATCGTCGGCGGCCGCACACTGCGTGAGGATCTCACACTGGAGCCGTCGTCGTGCTGGGGTGCCCCGACGCTCTGGTCGCTCACCATGTACGCGACGATGCTGTCGACCGTCTTCCGGCGCTCTCGCCTGTTCGACCCGGAGTCACTGGGCTCGTGGCAGCGCGACACGATCCGCGAGGTGCCGATCATCACCGGATGCCTGCTGCTCATCCGCCGCGACGACTTCGCAGCACTGGGCGGCATGGACGAGGACTTCTTCCTCTATGGCGAGGACGCCGAGTTCAGCATGCGGGCGGCCGCCCGGGGTATGGCCCGGGTCGTGTATCCGCCGGCAGCGATCATCCACACGGTGGGCGGGTCGTCAGCGGGCTCCTCGAAGGGCTCCATGGTGCTGGCGGGCAAGGTCACGTACCTGGAGAAGACCTGGTCACCCCGGCGGGCCGCGATGGGCGTGCTGCTGCTGAAGGCCGGCGTCGCCGTGCGCGCGGGGCTCGAGGCCCTGACACGGCGGCCGAACCGGCCGTGGTCGACGGTCTGGCGCCGGCGCGCCGACTGGGGCTCGGGCTACCCGCACGCCGAGGCGGCGCTGTTCGGCCGCCCGCTGCCGGAGCCCGCAGCCGCCAGTTCTCCCCCCGCGCGTTGAGCGGGGGCTCTCGGGCGCCCGCATTCGCTCGGGCCGGAGTCTCCCCCGGGTGTGGCGCGTTTCGACTCGCTCGTACCTCGCTCGCTCAACGACCGGAGGCCGGAGTACCGCTCGTTGAGCGGAGGGCGCTCCAGCGCCCGCAGTCGAAACGCCCCGGGGTGTGCGCCGGGTGCGGCGCGTTTCGACTCGCTCGTACCTCGCTCGCTCAACGACCGAGTCGCATACGGGAGCGTCGGGGCCGGGGTGTGCGCCGGGCGCGGCGCGTTTCGACTCGCTCGTACCTCGCTCGCTCAACGACCGAGTCGCATACGGGAGCGTCGGGGCCGGGGTGTGCGCCGGGCGCGGCGCGTTTCGACTCGCTCGTACCTCGCTCGCTCAACGACCGGCAAAAGGAGAGCGCACTCCCCTACCCCGCTCGTTGAGCGGAGGGCGCTCTAGCGCCCGCAGTCGAAACGCCCCCGGGCTTGCGCCGGGCGCGGCGCGTTTCGACTCGCTCGTACCTCGCTCGCTCAACGACCGAGTCGCATACGGGAGCGTCGGGGCCGGGGTGTGCGCCGGGCGCGGCGCGTTCGACTCGCTCGTACCTCGCTCGCTCAACGACCGGCAAAGGGAAAGGGACCGCCTTACCCCGCGCTCGTGCTCGGGCGGGCGTCTCTCCCGGGTGCGGCGCGTTTCGACTCGCTCGTACCTCGCTCGCTCAACGACCGAGTTGTACCGGTCGTTGAGCGGAGGGCGGCCGTGCGGATGATGTTCTCTCGCCGAGTGCACATGATCCCTACGCGCACAACGTGTGGTCTCGGCGAGAGCACATGATGTGAACGCGGGTGCGGGCGGCGCCAGCGGCGACGCCTAGGCCGAGACCCTCGCCCCGTCGGCTCGCTCGGAGTCCGGCGCGGCGGCGGAGGCCGAGGGCGCAGCATCCGTTCCGCCCAGCACCCACGTACGCACCGACCCGATGAAGCGGGAGATGTCGAACTCGGCGGCGCGTGCCCGGGCCGCGGCCGGGTCGATGCGGTCGAGACCTGCCACCGCCGCGGCGAGGTCGACCGGGTCGTCGGGGTCGACCGTGAAGCCGGTCACGCCGTCGAGCACCGACTCGGCGGCGCCGCCCACGCGGTTGACGATGACAGGGCATCCGGCGGCCATCGCCTCGACGGGGATGATGCCGAAGTCCTCGACCGGCGGGAACACGAACGCGAGGGCACGCTGGAACAGCGCCCGCATGAGGGCGTCCGAGACGAACCCCAGCATGTGCACGGGCACCGACGCCGACTCGGCGAGCGCCCGCAGGTAATCGCGCTCCGGTCCGGTGCCGGCCACGACCACGGGAACCCCCAGCCGATCGCCCATCCGGATCACGGCGTCGTGGCGCTTGTACGGCACCAGGCGCGAGGCGGCCATCAGGAAGCCGCGCTCGGGAAGCGCCTCGAGCACCGCAGCCTCCTCGGCGGTGAGCGCCTGGGCCCAGTCGCCGCCCTCGATGATCTCGTGCGCCTTCACCGGCGGGTGGATCACCCGGGCGTCGCGCCCCCACGAGCGGAGGATGCGGCGGCGCACGAACTCGCTGTTCGCCGCCAGATCGCCGGCGTGCCGGGCTGCTCCGCGGTCGACGCGCTTCAGCAGGCCGCGGGCGGCGGCGAGTGCCGGCGAGCTCCCCCGCCCGTCGAGCTCGGGCTCCCACAGGTAGCGCGCGGGCGAGTGCACGTACGAGAACTTGGGGACGCCGTCACGGCGCGTGCCGAAGTCGCAGTGATGCGCGAACACGTAGCTGCTGGTGAGCACCCAATCCGGCCGCGACCCCACCTTCGCCGCGCGCCACGTCGCGGGCATCAGGGGCAGCCCCATCGCCTTGTGGTGGCGCAGCGGCGTGCGCGCCATCCACGACTCGCTGACGGTGCTGCGCGGGAACCGCTCGCCGTCGTCGCTCCAGAGCGCGAACATCCGCGAGTCGGGCAGCGCCACCCGAAAGGCGTCGAGCACCTGTTCGGCGCCGCCCGAGCGTTCGATCCATTCCTGAACGATGAGACCAGACATGAGTGCTACGACCTCTCGGGTGAGGATTCAGTAGGCGCCGTCGCTGTGGAGGACGGCTTTGACGGTCTTCGCGAGCACGACGATGTCTCCGGTGATGGACCAGTTCTCGACGTAGTACAGATCGAGCCGGACGCTGTCCTCCCACGAGAGGTTGGAGCGGCCGTTGACCTGCCAGAGCCCGGTGATGCCCGGGCGGGTGAGCAGCCGGCGACTGACCGGGCCCTCGTACTGCTCGACCTCGCTCGGCAGTGGCGGGCGCGGGCCGACGAGGCTCATGTCGCCGCGCAGCACGTTCCACAGCTGCGGCAGCTCGTCGAGCGAGTACGCACGGAGGAAGCGGCCGGTACGGGTGACGCGGGGGTCGTCCTTCATCTTGAACAGCACCCCGTTTCCTTCGTCGAGCGCGCGCAGCTGCGCCAACCGCTCCTCGGCGTCGACGACCATCGACCGGAACTTGAGCATCGTGAACCGGGTTCCGTGGGCTCCGACGCGCTCCTGCCGGAAGATCACGGGGCCGGGGCTGTCGAGCCGCACCGCCAGCGCGATGGCGGCGAACACCGGCGACAGCAGCAGCAGGGCGACCGTGACGATCGACACGTCGAACAGCCGCTTCACCACGTGGCTGTAGCCCGAGTAGCGCGGCAGGTCGACATGGACCATGGGCAGGCCGTTGATGGGCCGCATGTGGATGCGCGGACCCGCGACGTCGGTGAGCCGCGACATGAGGATCAGCTCGACCTGCGAGTTCTCGAGGTCCCACCCGAGCCTGCGGATCGCGTCGTTCCCTCCGGGCAGGCTGCCCGCCACGATGACGGCCCGAGCGCGGCGATGCTTCGACACCCGCGCGACCTCGTCGAGCGGCACGAACGGCAGCACCTCGGCCCGCACGTCGACGGGATGCGCGCGGGGCTCGCCCGGCGTGCTCACCGCGATCGCGCGGTAGCCGATGCGGTAGTGGCTGCGCAGCTGCGACAGCACGCGTAGCACGTCGTCCCGTCCGCCGACGACGATCGCGCCGGTCATGCAGCGCCCCGCGCGCCGGAGCCGGTGCAGGTAGGTGCGCCACACCCCGCGGCTGACGATGAGGAGCACGAGCCCCAGCGGCAGCGCGATGGCGAGGTACCCGCGGGCCGTCTGCAGCTGCAGCAAGTAGGACACGATCGCGAAGGCGCCGAAGGTGAACAGGGTCGCCTGCAGCACGCGCTGGTACTCGACCATGCCCGTGCCGATGTTGCGCAGCAGCCGGCTGCGGGTCGCGGCGAGCGCCACGAGCCACAGCACGACGAGCGCGACGCTGGTGAGTGCGTAGGCGGCTTCGGCCGTCCAGGCGCTGCCCACGCCGGGCCCGCGGATCGGGTCACCGAACCTCAGCAGCTGCGCCGTGAACACGGCGATCGCGATGGATGCCGCATCCGTCGCGATCATTCCCCAGGCGAGGCGCCGTCGCCAGCCCAGCCGGCGCGGCTGCGGCGCGATCTCGGCGACCGTGGAGAAGAGCTCGACCGGAGAAGCGGGTCGGGCGGTGGAGCGAAGATCGAGAAAAGCGGATGACACGGGCGTACCCCCAAAGAACGCAACCGAACACGCATGCCGGGGCCATCGGCCCCAGTGCCCGTCGATGCGATCCCCGCTCGCGAAGGCCACGCTAGCCGCGCGTCCGAGCCGAAGCCAGGGTCGTCACCACCTGTTTACACAGGCTTCGGGCGCGTGTGACACGCGCGAAACACCGCGGGCGTCAGAGGCCGCGGGCGAGCGCGATGATCCGCTCGTGGCGGGCGGTCCACGAGTTGGCCTCGACGAATGCCACCCTCGCGGCCTCGTCGGCGGGCCCCGCCTGCAGCGCGGCGTCGACCACGTCGACGAAGTCCGTCACTGCGGGCGTGAGCCACACGCGGTCGCTGATGCCGCGGACCGGCGGCAGGTCGATCGAGAGCACCGGCAGCCCCGCCGCGAGATATTCGTAGAGCTTCAACGGGCTCATCGCCTCGGTCAGCGGTGTGCGCCGGTGCGAGACGAGCGCGAGGTCGCAGTTGCGCAGCGTCGCGATGAGCTCGGACCGCCCGACGCTGCCGTGCACGTACACATTGGCGAGCTCCCGCAGCGGTGCGATGTACGACGCGTCGGGCAGGGGACCGAGCAGCACCGTGTGCACGTCGGGCCGCGCCCGTGCGAATTCGGCGATGCCCTCGACGTCGAGCCGGCTGTCGAGCGTGCCGACATACACGGCGCGCGATCGCGGCACGCGGGCGAGCCAGTCGGGTTGCTTCGGCGGCGCCTGCAGCCATTCGGCGGGCTCGACGCCGTTCGGGACGACCTCGTGGGGTCCTGTCGGCTCGATCCGCTCGAGGATCTGCGCCGACACCGCGGCCACGCCGCGACCAGAGGCCGAGATGCGGCGGTACGCCTCGCGGAAGGCCGGCCAGTATTCGCTCCGCCCCGGCGAGCTCAGCCAGTCGTCGCGCGCGAAGAACGTGACGTGCCGCGTCCAGTCGAAGGGCGAGAAGCCTGCCACGAGCGGGTTGCACGTCAGCGCCACCGGGTCGCTGAGCCCCCGCCGCTGGGCTTCGCGCCGCAGCGACGCGTCGTACTCCGCGTACTCGGCCGCGACCTCCGCCGGGTCGAGTCGGTCGGAACGGCGGCGGCGGGCGGGCGAGTGGAGCCAGATCCGATCGGATGCCGGAAACCTGGCGTCGCGGTCGAGCATCGGCGACATCGCCACGCGGGGCAGCCACCGGAACGGGTTCGCGACCACCATACGGCCGACATTCGGGCTGCGCATGAGGCTGGAGACGATGCGGTCCGGTGGACGCATCATGCCGCGTCGCACCGCGTCGGCGTAGGTCTCGAACGAGAAGGTGAACACGAAGTCGTCGGTGCCTTCGGCTGTGCTTCCGGCCACCGTGCGGTGGACGCGCGGCTCCGCTTCGGTCACCCCGGCACCAGCTCTCTCACCACGCGCGCGGGCGCGCCGATGGCGACCGTTCGCGGAGGGATGTCGCGGGTGACGACCGCGTTCGCGCCGATGACCGCCTGCTCGCCGATCGTGACGCCGGGCATCACCACGACGTTCTGGCCGAGCCAGGCACCGCGGCCGATCCGGACGGGCCGGGGGTCGGTCAGCGGCTGGTCGCGGATCGGCACGTCGACGCGGTCGAATCCGTGGCTGTGATCGGAGATGTACACCCCCGCCGCGATGCCGACGGCCTCCTCGATGACGACGCTGCGCACCGCCGAGATCGACGCGCCGCGCATGCGCACACGATCGTGCAGCTCGATCACGGGACCGGGCTCGTCACGCGAGGGGACCATGAGCCACGAGCCGGCGCCGATGAGCACGCCCGCGCCGACGGCGATCTTGTCGGGGTTCGCGATGCGCGTGGGCAGCAGGATGCGCGAGCCCGCGCCGAACGACTGGAAGCCGCCGGCGACGAGCCGGCTGTATGCCGAATCGCGCAGGCGCTGGGCCCCCAGCAGCACCCCATACCCATTCATCCGCCCCACGTGGCTCAGAGTAGCCGCCGCGATCCGCGCCGCCAGGAGGGTGCCGGAGAGTTAACGCGCGTGTAACAGCGACGTCGCTTGCGTCGGCCACTCTGTACCACGAGGGTGCCGCAGTGTCGCCGCTGGATCCGTCGGCCGGCACGGCTATGGGGAATTTCGGACGGACTCGCGGGACGCACGGCGTCAGGACCGAGGGGAGTCCGCGATGACCGAAAGAGAAGTGCACATGCCGGGGGCCGAGGCGCCCGAGAGGGAGGGCGGCACCCAGGAACGCGGGAGCGAGTTCGTGCGGCGATTGCGCCGCACCGCCCTGACGTCCGCGGGGCGCGGCATCCGGTTCTATCGTTCGCCCACCGATTTCGCGGAAGCGTCCTACGCGGTGCTCGACGCCGATGCCCGAGCCCGCGCCGTCGAACTCGCCCGCGCCGGTCTCGCGCCCGGCGACGTCGCGATCCTCGCCTTCGAGCCGGGTCTGCCGTTCGTACGGGCGCTGCTCGCGTGTCTCTACGCGGGCGTCGCAGCAGCGCCGGTGCCGATCACGGCGATGCGGAACGCGGATGCTGTGCGCCAGCGTCTGCTCGCGATCCTCCAGGACGCGGGCGCCAAGGCCGTGCTCACCGAGACCGGCGCACTCGACGGGCTCGGGCTCGCGGGCGAGACGTCGATCGCGGATGCCGCTGTGATCCTGGTCGACGGGCCGGCTGCCGTGTCGCCGGATGAATGGGGCATGCCCGACATCGACGAGTCGGCGCTGGCGATCCTGCAGTACACGTCGGGATCGACCGGGCTGCCCAAGGGCGTCATGGTGTCACACGGCAACCTGTACGCGAACCAGCAGGCGATCGGCGGGATCGTCGGCATGACGGCCGACTCAGTCGCCGTCGGCTGGCTGCCGCACTACCACGACATGGGTCTCATCGGGCAGATCCTCCAGCCGATCTTCACCGGCGCGAGCCTGCACATGACCTCGCCGTCGCAGTTCCTGCGCCGGCCGGTGCTGTGGCTGCGGCTCGTCACCGAGCACCGCGCAACGCACACCGTCGGGCCGGACTTCGCGTTCGCACTGTGCAGCCGACTGGTGACCGACGAACAGCTCGCCGAGCTCGACCTGTCGTCGCTGGAGACGGTGATCACCGGCGCGGAGCCCGTGCGCATCGCCACGCTCGAGGCGTTCACGGCGCGGTTCGCCCCCGCCGGGTTCCGGGGCGCGGCTTTCGTGCCGGCGTTCGGCATGGCCGAGACGACGCTGCTCATCACCGCCCACCGCGACGCCCTGCCGCCGCAGGCGATCATCGTCAGCGCGGAGGCGCTCGAGCGCGACGAGATCGCCCCGGCGACCGGCGGCGAGCGCAGCGCGCAGCTCGTGCCGTGCGGCGCGCCCGGAGCGGGCATGGACATCGCCATCGTCGACCCGGCTACGGCGACAGAGCTCCGCGACGGGCGGATCGGCGAGATCTGGGTGCGCGGCACGAGCGTGACCCAGGGCTACTGGCGCCGGCCCGAGCAGACCGCGGCGGACTTCGGCGCAACCCTCGCCGGCGTCCCCGACGAGGTGTACCTGCGCACCGGCGACCTCGGCGCCATGATCGACGGCGAGCTCGTCATCACGGGCCGACTGAAAGACCTCATCATCGTCCGCGGGCGCAATATCTACCCGCAGGACCTCGAGCACAGCGCGGCGGCGCTGCTCGGAGCCGGGTGCCTGAGCGCGGCGTTCGAACGCCCGGGCGCCGCCCCGGAGGTCGGGATCGTCGCCGAGGTCGAGCCCTCGGCGACCCCGGAAGAGCTCGGCGCGCTCACGGCGGCGCTGCGCTCGCGTGTCGGCGGAGAGTTCACGCTGCCCGCGCTGGGCGTGGCGCTCATCCGCAAGGGCACGCTGCCGCGCACCACCAGCGGCAAGGTGCAGCGCGCCCTCACCCGCCGTCTCCTTCACGAGCAGCGCCTGCAGCTCGTGCACCTCGACGGGTTCGAGGCGGTCCCGGCATGACCGCGGTCGCGACCGGCGTGGGCGCCGGCACGCTCGCGCCCGTGCGCGCCTTCGACGCGTTCCTCGGCGATCCCGCCGGCGACGACGCGGTGATCTCGACCTCGCGGTCGGTGCTGCTCGACGAAAGGGCCGCCTTCCCGGACGATGAGATCGGCGCCGTGACCGCCTTCGGGCTGCAGCGGTGGTACATCCCCGCCGCCCACGGCGGGGCGTTCACCGACGCGCTCGTGCCGCTCCTCATGATCCGCCACCTCGCGCGCCGCGACTTCACCGTAGCGGCCGCGCACGGCAAGACCTTCCTCGGCGCGATCTGCGCGTGGGTGGCCGACGGCTCGATCGCGACCCGCATGGCGGGGCTCGTCGAGACCGGCCGGCCGGTGTCGTGGGGACTGACCGAGCGCGGGCGCGGCTCGGATCTGTCGCGTTCGGCGACGACCGCGCGGCTCGGTGCGGACGCCGTCCGCGTCGACGGCGGGAAGTGGCCGATCAACAACGCCGTCCGCTGCCGCGCGATGACGGTGCTCGCCCGCTCCGACGAGCGGGGCGGCCCGCGCTCGCTGTCGCTCGTGCTCGTCGACAAGGACGAGGCGGACCCCGCGACGATCGGGTACGAGCCGAAGGTCGCGTCCCACGGCCTGCGCGGCGCCAACCTCGCCGGCATCCGCTTCGAGGGATCTGTCGTCGGCCCGGACACCGTCGTCGGCCCGGAAGGCCACGGCCTCGAGATCGTGCTGAAGAGCCTGCAGCTCACCCGGCCGTTCACGACCGGGCTGTCGATGGGCGCCGTCGATCGGGCGCTGCAGACCGCGTTGGACGCCGCCGCCGTGCCCGACGGCGCGCACGGTCGCCTCCTCGACTCCCCGACCGCGCGGCGGTCGCTCGGCGTCGCCGTGGCCGACGCGCTCCTGGTCGAGTGCCTCATGCTGGTCGGGGTCCGCTCGGCCCACGCCGTCCCCGCGGAGATGGCGCTCGTCAGCGCGCTGGTGAAATTCCTCGGCCCCGACACGGCCGACCTGCTGTTCCGCGACCTCACCCGGCTGCTCGGGGCGCGGGCGCTCGTCGTGGGAACGGAGGCCTCGGGGGCGCTGCATCCGTCCGCCTTCGGCGCGTTCCAGAAGGCCGCCCGCGACAGCCGCGTCGTCGGCATCTTCGACGGCAACTCGGTCGTCAACCTGAACATGATCGTCAACGAGCTGCCGAATCAGCTGCGTCCGGCGCCCGCGCCGCCGCTGGCGGAGGTGCTCGCGCCCCTTCGCGCCGACGCGCATTTCGATGCGCTCGACACGACCGCGCTGCGACTGGTGACTCGGCACGGCTCCCGGCTGCTGCGATCGCTGCCGGCGTTCGTCGACGCGCTCGACGACGGGCGGACGTCGCGCGCCGCCGTCGACGCGGCGCGGTGGATCGGCCGCGAGTACACGGCGCTGCTCGCCGAGGCGGAGACGCTCCCCCGGCAGTCGCAGCCCGATCCGCTGGCCTTCCACCTCGCCGAACGGTTCGCACTCGTCTTCGGCGGGGCATGCGCGCTGGCCGTTCATCTCGCGCGGGCGGGCGCGGTGCCCGGCCCGCTGGGTGACAGCGACGTGTGGCTCGCGGCCGTGCTGGAGCGCGTGGCGAACCGCCTCGGCGCGGATCCGGTCCAGGCTCCGGTCGCCGACGCGCTGCTCGACGCCGCAGCCCGGGCGCACGCGGCCGGCGGCGCGGTGACGCTGCTGGGTTCGTGGACGGAGCGATCATGAGCATCGCGGAGAGCGTGGAACGGGCGCGCCTCGCCTTCGGACTCGACGTCGCCGTCGGGCTCGACGTCCTCGAGCCGCTCATCGGGCGGATGCGGCTCGTCATCCCCGGCGGCGGGCGCGCGGTGACGAGCGCACTGCGGACGTACCGGTTCGACGCCTCCGACGTCGCGCCGGAGTCCGATGCCGCCCTGGTCACCGCTATCCGCGCGGCGGTGCCGGCCGCGGCGCTCGGCGCGCTCGACGCCGCGCTGCGCGAGTCCGTGCAGTACTCCCATGCCCGCCACCTGTATGGCGGCGCGGTGCTCGACATCCCGCACGCTCGCAGCCTGCTGGCCGCGGCGCTGGCCGATGCGCTCACCGCCGACGCGCTGAGCAGCGCGGCCGTGTGCCTTGCGGACGCACGCGCCCCCGCAGCATCCGTCGCCGTCGCCCTGAGCGCCCACCTCTCGTGCCTGCTGCTCGCCGAGGCGGCCCAGCAGGTGTCGGTGCTCGCCGGCTCGACGTTCTACGCGCGCATCGCGCCGTTCGAGCTCATCGAGCAGCACGTGCGCGACCTCTCGGCGCTCGCCGTACTCGTTCCGGACCTCGCCGATCCGCTTCCCACGGCGCTCGACGGGCTGGGCGCGTGGTGCGTCGATACGGATGCTGCCGCCCCGGGCTCGCTGCTGCGGCCCGAGGTCGTGGCGGCCATCGCCATGGATGCCCCCGGGGCGGTCGAGGTGCACGTCGCGCTCGCGGCGGCAGCGGCCGAGACCGCGGCGGAGGCGGCGGGCTCGGAGTCACTCGACCCGCACCAGTCGCTCGAGCTCGCCCATCGGGTGTCGCTGCTCACCGCGGCCGCCGCGGTGGTCGACGGCTGGATGCACGCGCGCGGCTCGGAGGCGATCGCGGGCGACCCGCTCGCGATGGAGGCCTGCCTCAGACGCATCCGCGGGCGGGTGGTGCGGCGGCAGCCGCCGCTTCCCGCCGACCTCGTGGCGCGGCTCGTCGCGCACGCCGAAGCCCGCGCCGCGAGCGGCGAGGAGATGGCGATCGGCCCCGCCCGGGCGGCCGTCCCGCCGATGTGAGATGAGAAAGGACGACACATGCCTGTACAGCTGACCGCCACCGAGATCGAGCAGTGGCTCGTCGGACGCGTCGTCGCCTACGGCAAGATCCAGGCCGATGCGTTCACGATCGACACGCCGCTGGCCGAACTCGGACTCGACTCCGTCTACGCCCTCACGCTCTGCGGCGACATCGAGGACGAGTTCCAGCTCGAGGTCGACCCGACGATCGTGTGGGACCACCCCACGATCCGCGAGCTCGCCGAAGGCATCCGTCAGCGTGCCGATGAGTGAAGCCGGCGGCGACGCCCGGCGCACGCTCGTCTCCGCGCGGGGCGTGCACGTCGTGACGGGCCGCGTCCCCGGTATCGGCTCCGGCTTCGACGCCGAGGACGCCGCGCAGCTTCTCGGAACGGATGCCGCCACCCTCGGCTCGCTGGACGAGACCCGTGTCGCGTCGTACCTCACGGCGCGCCGGTGGGTGCGCGACATCGTCACCGTGCGCCTGCGGCGGGCCTGGAGCGGGTTCGAGGCGACCCCGCGCGGTGTGAAGCCGCGACTCGCCGACTCGACGCTGGATGTCAGCATCGCCCACGCGGGAGACCGGCTCGTCGTCGGGGTGGTCGAACACGGGCGGATCGGCGTCGACGTCGAGCTCGTGGCATCCGTCTTCGATCAGCCGTCGCTCGTCGGTCGCCTCTGCACCCCTGCCGAGCGCCGACGCGCCGACGCGCTGGGGCCCGCCGAGCGGCGGGCGTGGCTCACGCAGCTGTGGACGGTGAAGGAGTCGTACGCGAAGGCGCTGGGGGCGGGTCTGTCGCTGGACTTCCGGCAGCTCGACGGCGCCGGTCTGCGTCACAGAGTCGCCGTTCGCGGTGTGCTGACTCCCGCGACGGGGGCGAGTCATGCAAAGATCGCTGTCAGCTGGGTCGATGCTGCCCCTTCCCGTTCTCCCTCGTCCATTCGGGCGATCTAGTCCCATCCCTGGAAGGGCATACTCATGCGTCTGTCTGTCATCGGCTGCGGGTACCTCGGCGCGGTCCACGCGGCCGCGATGGCCTCGATCGGTCACGATGTCGTCGGCATCGACGTCGACGCGCGCAAGGTCGCGTCGCTGTCCAAGGGCGAGGCACCGTTCTTCGAACCCGGGCTGCAGGAGATCCTCACCGAGGGCATCGCCTCCGGACGACTCCGGTTCACCACCGACATGGCCGCTGCCGCCGGCGCGGCGGTGCACTTCGTGGGTGTCGGCACCCCGCAGCAGAAAGACGGCTACGCCGCCGACCTCACCTACGTCAACGCCGCCATCGACTCCCTGCTGCCCTACCTGTCGGCCGGTGACATCGTGGCCGGCAAGTCGACCGTCCCCGTCGGCACCGCCGCCGACCTCGCCCCCCGCGTCGAGGCGACCGGCGCGACGCTGGTGTGGAACCCCGAGTTCCTCCGCGAAGGGTTCGCGGTCAAGGACACCATCGACCCCGACAGGCTCGTCGTGGGCGTGCCCGCCGGCGAGGCCGGCCAGGCCGCCGCCGACACACTCCGCGAGGTGTACCACCCGTCCGTCGCGAAGGACACCCCGTTCATCGTCACCGACCTCGCCACCGCCGAACTGGTCAAGGTCGCCGCCAACGCGTTCCTCGCCACCAAGATCTCGTTCATCAACGCGATGGCCGAGATCGCCGAGGTCACCGGCGCCGACGTCACCCAGCTCGCCGACGCCATCGGCCACGACGCGCGCATCGGCCGCCGCTTCCTGGGCGCCGGCATCGGCTTCGGCGGCGGCTGCCTGCCCAAAGACATCCGCGCGTTCTCCGCCCGCGCCGAAGAACTCGGCCGCGGCGAATCGGTCGCGTTCCTCCGCGAAGTCGACGCGATCAACCTGCGCCGCCGCGAACGCGCCGTGCAGCTCGTCCTCGAAGCCCTCGACGGATCCGTGTTCAAGAAGAACATCACCGTGCTCGGCGCCGCGTTCAAGCCCTACAGCGACGACATCCGCGACTCCCCCGCCCTCGACGTCGCCGTGCGCCTGCACGGCCTCGGCGCCTGGGTCACCATCACCGACCCCGCCGCGATCCCCAACGCCCAGCGCCTGCACCCGCAGCTGAACTACGTCGAAGACCGCGACGAAGCCCTCCGCGAAGCCGACGCCGTCATCCTCGTCACCGAATGGGACGAATACCGCCGCGAACTCACCCCCGAACACGCCGCCACCCTCACCCGCGGCAAAGTCGTCATCGACGGCCGCAACGGCTGGGACGCCACCGCCTGGCGCAACGCCGGCTGGGCCTACCACGGCATGGGACGCCCCTGACCCCCACGACCGTCCCCGCGAGCCCGAGAGATGAGGCGGGTTTCAGCCGATCATGAACACTTGACGCTCGCCTTCACGGAAACCGTGCGAACGGTAGAAGTCGAACGCCGGCACGTCGCTGTCCTGCGACGGCGACGAGGCTGGCTGATCTCGGGATTCCGCGAAGTTCGCTCAGGTACAGCGCTGCGGTCGCGAGGCTCCATGCGTCGTTCCACGGCGGCCTGTTGTAGGCACGAAGCCCGCGAGCAGGGCGTCGTCGCCGCCAGGCTCCCACGGTCGGATCACGACGGTCTGCGCTTCGGTCATCTCATTCCCGCGTCGGGCGGGGTCCACCGTAGCCGGTTGAGCGGATGGTGCCAGACGCAGGGGGTATCGGCGGGGCGGGGTGTCGGGGCGCCACCGGCGATGTCGGGGGCCCCTGTCATGATGGGCGTAGCAAGGTCATCGAGTGCCCCCCGGTTCGCCGGGTCGATGACTCCCTTGATGGGGAGCGAGAGTCGCGCGTGGCGCGACGGAAGGGCACATCGTGGACCACGAAGAGCGTGATCGGGCCGAGGCGCAGAGCGCCGGCGCGTTCGCCGACGAACTTCGCGCGATCCACGCCGACGAGGCAGCGCTGCAGGCCCGCAAGCTGCGACTGCTCGCCCGAGCGTTCGAGCTCGCAGAGACCCAGAAGGCCCGTATCCCGTCGATGCGGTCGCGGGAACGCGATATGCCGCTGCGGTCGCTGGCCGCCGAACTCGGCCTCGCGGTGCGCATGAACGACCGTACGATGCAGTCCCACCTGTGGGACGCTCACCGACTCGTCACCGACTTTCCGGCGACCGTCGACGCACTCGGCAGCGGTGACATCTCGCGCGCACACGCCTCGGCGATCCTCGACGCCGGCGCCGACATCGACGACGCCTCAGCCCGCGGCGCCTACGAACAGGCAGTGCTCGACCACGCCCGCGGCACGACCGCGGCACGCACGCGCTCCTTCGCCCAGCAGCAGGCCGACATCCACAACCCCCGCACCCTGCAAGAGCGCCACGACAGCGCCGTCCAGGGTCGTCGCATCTGGGTCACCGACCTGGCCGACGGCATGTCGCAGCTCAACCTTCTGACGTCGACCGCGCTCGCCCACGGCATCCTCGACCGCACCACCAGGCAGGCGAAACTCATCAAGCGGCTCGATGCTGCCGCACGTCGCGACTCGATGAGTGCGCCGGTCGAGGGTGACGGGGCGGGCGGTGACCACGTCGCACGAGGAGAAGACGCGTCGACGGGTGCCGCAGCCGACGACACCTGGTTCGACCAGCGCACGATCGACCAGACCCGCGCCGACCTCGTCATCGACCTGCTGCTCACGGGATCACCGGCGATCGACCCCACGCTTGACGCTTCGCCGGGCGGGCTCGGCGCGATCCGCGCGATGGTGCAGGTCACCGTGCCGGTAACCACGTTGACGGGGGTCACGACCGGCGGCGCAGAGCTCGACGGCCGCGCCCCGGTCGACGCCGAGACCGCACGGCGACTCGCCGGCGACGCGCCAGGGTGGGATCGGGTCATGACCGACCCCGTCACCGGCATCGTTCTCACCGTCGACCGATATCAGCCAAGCGCCGAGCAGAAGCGGTTCCTCCACGCGCGAGACCAGCATTGCCGATTCCCGGGCTGCCGCAGACCGGCCAGATCATGCGACCACGACCATACGCAGGACTTCGCGCTCGGCGGACCGACCGAGATCTGCAACCTCGCGTGCTTCTGCAAGCGGCACCACACCCTCAAACACAACACCGACTGGACCGTCCGGCAGCTGCCCGGCGGCACCCTCGAGTGGACGAGCCCGGCCGGCGCCCATTACCTCGAAGACCCACCAGCTCGCGTCGTCTTCGTGCCGAGCGCCGACCCGCCACCGTTCTGATGTTCTCCCTCACTCCGGACCCATGTCGCAGACCGGCGCCCGCTGCTAGCATCACGCTCAAGTCCGCTGGGGGGACGGGATGCGACGTGGGATCCGGGTGCTCCTCGCGACGATCGTGTCGGTCGCCGCGCTCGGCGTCGGCGCCCCGACGGCGCAGGCCGCGACGGGCGACTTCGAAGACGCGCTGGCCGCGTGGGTGCCGCCGGACGCCGACGGCGCAGCATCCGGGATCCCCGCCATCGAGTTCACCGAAGAGTCGCTCGCGGGGTGCGAGAGCGGCGCGTATCGCGAGCTGACGCTCAGGTCGGGCGGCATAGTGCGCGTGATCTGGATGGAGTGCGGCACGCCGGCTAGGTGTGATGTCCAGGGACGTTGTTTCGGGACACGCCCGGAGTAGCTGAGTAGCGAAGGCCTCCCGGTTGTGAAGTGGAGCTGTCTAGTTCAACCGCTTCACGAACGCAGGAGGCCCTCGTGTCCCACGCTAACGCTGCTCTGACTCCCCGTGCCCGACTGCGCCTCGCGCGCCTTATCGTCGACGAGGGGTGGCCACTGCAGGTGGCAGCGAAGATGTTCATGGTCTCGACCGTGACAGCCCGGAAGTGGGCGGCCAGATTCCGATCCGAGGGGCCGGCGGGGATGTCGGATCGGTCGAGCCGCCCCCGCTCGATGCCTGCGAAGACGCCGTCGCCGGTTGTGAAGAAGATCGTGAAGGCCCGCTGGCGGCGTCGGCTGGGCCCGGTCCAGATCGCCGGTGAGCTCGGTCTGGCTCCGTCGACCGTTCACGCGGTTCTGGTGCGTTGCGGCCTCAACCGCCTCTCCGCGATCGACCGGGTCACCGGGGAGCCGATCCGCCGTTATGAGCACGACCATCCCGGCGCACTGATCCACGTCGATGTCACCAAGTTCGGTCGCATCCCCGACGGCGGCGGGCACCGGTTCGTCGGACGGCAGCAGGGCGCCCGGAACAAGCTCGAGACGCCAGGACTGCCGCGCGGCAAGGACCACAAGCCGAGGACCGGCACCGGGTTCTTCCACACCGTCGTCGACGACAACTCGCGGGTGGCTTATGTCGAAGAGCACGACGACGAGCGAGCCGAGACTGCCGTCGGCGTCCTCACCCGCGCGATCGCGTTCTTCGCCGATCACGGCGTGACCGTCGAGCGCGTCCTTTCCGACAACGGCTCCTGCTACCGGTCCCTTGCCTGGCGAGACGCCTGCGCCGACCTCGGCATCAGACACAAGCGCACCCGCCCGTACCGCCCGCAGACCAACGGCAAGATCGAGCGCTTCCACCGCACGCTGGCCGACGGATGGGCCTACGCGAAGTTCTACCCGTCAGAGACCGAACGCCGCGACGCCCTGCCCGGCTGGATCCACTTCTACAATCACCACAGGCGACACTCCGCAATCGGAGCCCCACCCATCAGCAGGATCAACAACCTGCCTGGACATCACAGCTAGGGCGGTCGAGCGCGTCAGCGCCGAATGGTCGGACTACGGCCTGCTGCCTGCTCCCGCGGTGGCCCCGGCTCTCGGCGAGGGGTTCGAGCTCACCGCGCGATTCGTCTCGGCCGAGACCTCGCCGATGCTCTTCCGGATCTGGGCGCAAGGCACCCACGCCGTCGGCGTCGGCCGCACGTGCGAAACCGGCGATCTCGCATGCGAAGACGCAAGCGCGCAGGACGCGCGCGCCCTCGCAGCGCTGACGCCGACCCCGGTGAGCGCGACGGCGTTGCCGGAGCGGATCGACGACGACCCCCTGCGCGACTTCGCACCGGCCGAAGAGGACGGTCCGTGGATGCTGCGGTTCTCGCTACCCGCCGACACCACTGTGCAGGGCGCCCCCGACGCGCGGTGCGGCGACGGCATCGCGACGCAGTTCGTCAATCCCGTCGGCGAGACCGTCAAGGTGTTCTGGGTCGACTGCGCGACGGTGGCCCGGGCTCAGGAGCTCTCGACCGACTACTGGCGTATGACCGACAGCGCCGGTCTGAGCCTTGTGTACATCGCGGGATACGACGGCGTCACGCGACTGCAGGAGTCGAACGGATCACGCATCCTCCGGTGGTGGATTCAAGGATCGCAGTACATCCAGGTCGAGCAGTCGTGCGCCGACGCCGACGAAGCACGCTGCGCGGAGCGCACAGCCGCCTACCTGCACGAGATCACGGCGTCGATGACCGGAGACGTGCAGCCACTCACGAACTGGAACAAGGCCCTCTGGGCGGTCGTGGTGCTCGTCGGTGTGCCGATCGCGACCTACCTCGTGATCCTCATCCCCCGTCGCGTGATCGCCCGGCGACGGCAGCGCGAGGCCGACCCCGGGACGGAGCCGGAGGCGACCGCGGCATACGTGTCGGTCGACCGGCTGATCCGCCGGGCGCGCACCGGGCGCACCGTGCGCCGCATCATCGTGGTCGTGCTGGGCACGGTCGCCTCGATCGCGGTGGCGGTGCTCGGCCTGTACAGCGGCCAGTTCGCCGTTCAGCTGCTCGGCCTCTTCGTCGCACCCGTGTTCGTGTTCGTCGCCATCGGCGCGCTGGTCGACCTGGTGTGGCGCCCCCATCGGCTCGTCCGGCCGCCGCGCCGACGCGGTCGCCCTTCACTGCAAGGACTCGTCGGGATGCTGCTGCGCGGCCTCGCCGCGCTGGTCGCCGTCTCGACGCTCATGCTCTACCTGCTGGCCGTGCTCTTCATGTGGTTCAACGGTCAGCAGACCGCGGCGACGTTCCGCGCCGAGATCGAGCAGATGCTCGCACAGGCGGAGGGCGCCGCACGGGTGCTGCCTCTCGCGCTGCTCTGGCTGCAGGACCTGCAGCGCAGCGGGTGGATCGTGGCGCTCTTCTTCATCATGGTGGCGATCCCGATCTTCCTGGCGTATCTGCTCGACCGGCTCGGGCGGCGGCTCGCCCGCCGCTCCCTCACCGATACCCTCGCGCACGACGACCGCCCGTACTTCCTGTACCTGCGCGGGTTCGACGAGGATCGGCTGCGCATCGATGAGTCGCTGGGGCGGCGTGGGTTCCTCGAAGTGTTCTCACCGTTCGGCCGCCCCAGGTTCGAGGAGGTGCTGGCGGAGCAGCTGAGCGGGTGGGGTCCCGTCATCGCGATCTCGGGCACGAAGCGCCGGATCCAAGACCTCGGTGCGGCGAAGATGTCGTTCGAAGGCGACGAGTGGCGTGACGAGGTCGAGAGATGGGTCGGCGGCGCACGCGCCGTGGTGTTGTCTGCGACCCCGAGCGAAGTGCGCGCCGGGCTGGAGTGGGAGATCGCTCACCTCGCGTCGCGTCCCGACGCGCCGCCGGTGGTCCTCGTGATCTCGCCGTGGCCGCGGTCCACGCGCGAGGCACGGTGGCGAGGATTCCTCACGAGCGCCGGGCGATGGCCGCTGTTCCGGCAGCTCATCGACCGGCCCGTGCCCTCGGCGACCACCATCGTGACCCACCGACCGGGACGCGGGTGGACGGCCTACGGGGCGCGCCGACGGTGGGACTGGTCGTACGCCGCCGCGCTGCTCACCGCGATCGGCAACGGCGACCTCCAGCGGGCGGGTACGGGGGTTGACGCCCCGGGTGCGCCGGCCTCGGCGGAGCATGAACCGGAGCCGGCATGAGCGAAGTGTCGTGGTGGCCGGCGGTGCGGCGGATCGGGATCGTCGTGTCGGCGGCGGGATGCGCCGTGCTGGCGGTGCTGCTGGCGGTCGCCGCGCTGCGCCCCGATCACCCGCTCGCGGAGCCGCTCGCCGAGTTCTGGGATCCGCAGTCGTGGCAGATCGTCACGCTCTCCATCGTGTGGGATGGACTGCTCAGCGCGTTCATCCTCGTGGGAAGACGACCGCGGCAGTCCGCACGCCCACTTCTCGCGCTCGTGCTGATGGGCGCCGTCGCCGTGGGGCTGGGATTCACGGCCTACCTCCCCTGCACGGGCGACGGCGTGCCGTTCTGGACGCCGCTCAGCTGGGGGCTCGCCGTCTTCGTAGGAAGCGCCGGCGACCCCTTCGGCGCCACCGCAGGCTGCCCCGACCAGGCCCCGCTCGCCCTTCTCGTCGCCCGCTATCTCGCCGTCGCCACGGTCGGTCTCGGGTTCGTGGCCGCAGCATCCGTTCTCTTCCGATCACAGCTCGACGTGCTGCGCATGCGGCGCTCCCGCTCGCGCATCGTGATCGACGGCCCGCTCGATGTGACGCTGCGCGCGGCCACCCGGATCCGTGATCGAGTGGGGCGCCGCACGCTGATCGTCGTGCGTGCCGACGCGAGCGATCCCCCGCCACCCGCGCATCGCCAGCAGGGCATCGTGCTGCTCCGCTGGCCCGACCCGGTCGACGCCGCCCTCCGCGCCTTCTCACTCCGGCGCGGGCGCGTCGCCTTGACCGCGCTCTACCTGCTGGGCCCGGAGGCGAGCGTGAATCTCACCCGCTTCGAGCATCTGGCAGATGGCCTGGCGGCAGCATCCGCCGCTCCTCGTGACATCCGCGCAGTCGTGCGCATCGACGACGTCTGGGTCGCGGAATACTGGCGCCGGCAGAACGTCGACCGGCCCGGGTGGGCGCTCGACGCCATCAGCGTGTTCGAGGCGACCGCGGAGCGGCTGGTGGCGCGGTGGATGCACGACGGCCACGACCGGGTGGCCGTGCACGGCGACCCCGATCTCGTGCTGGCGATCGCGGCGGAGGTCGCGCAACGCGCCCGCGAACGCGAGGCCAGTCGGGTCCCCGGCCCGCCGCCGCCGCAGATCGTGATCGTGGGGACGGATGCTGCGACCCTGCGTCGGCAGCACGAACTCCACCAGCGCGCGTTCGGCAACGTGGGCGCCGGCATCGCCGCGCACACGTGCGACGACATGGCGGAAGGGTTCGTCGACGCGCTCGCGGGCGCGCGATCCCCGCGGTCATGACGGCGCCCGTCGTGGGCGCGCCCGCCGGAGGTGACGTTCGCCCAGCGGAGCTGGCCGCAGCGCACCCGGACTGGGCGGTCTACGCGCGCGTGAACGAAGGCAGCGCCATTCCGCGCGTGCCGGTGATGGAACGTCTCTACCCGTTCGCGGTGAGCTTCGGGGAAGCACGCGTCATCGATCGCTGGGAACGGGTCGCCCGCGTCGCGCACGCGAACTTCCTCGCCGACCACGGCGAGGATCCCGCAATCCCTGCCCGCCGGCCCTGGGACAAGGGCCTCGCCGACTTCTACAAGGAGAGCAACATCCGCCTCGTGCGCACCACCCTCGCCTCGGCGGTCGCCGTCGGCAGGACCTGGGGGCCGCTGCCGTCAGACGCCGACCCGGATGACGTCGCCCCGACGCCGGAGCAGTTCGACGCCATGGTCGAGCGCGAGCACGAGTCCTGGCGGGCCACGCTGCTCGCGGCTGGGTGGCGGCCCGCCGCGCGTCGCGACGACGCGCGGCGCACGCATCCTTTTCTCGTCCCGTGGGCGGCCCTCGACGAGGACGGGAGGGCGAAGACGCGGAGCTCAGTGCACGACGCGCTCGAACTCCTTCGTGCGCTGGGGTACGCGTCCCGCCCGCAGCGGACGGCGGTGGCGGTCGCGGTGGGCCCCGGCCCCGGGTCAGCGGCGGGGGCGGGGTCGCCGGGGAGCGGCCGCTACCGCCGCCGCGGGGAGGTCACCGCTCAGCGGGTCAGCGCGCCATGGCGCTGGACCACGCAATCCGGGAGCGTGATGGAAGCACAGGCCGGCGACTGGCGCGTCAGCGATGGCGAGCGGAGCTGGTCCGTCCGGCCCGCGGAGTTCGCCGCGAGCTACCGGAGCGCAGGCGACGGGCGCTGGCGTCGCATCGGGACCGTGAACGCACGCCGCGCGGAGGAGGCGGAACGCATCGAGACGCTCGAGGGAGTAGCGATCGCAGCGACCGGCGACTGGATCGTCGAGGGCGACGGAGGCGAGCGCTGGATCGTGCCCGGCGAACACTTCGCGGAGTCGTACGAGGCTGCCCCTTGACCGACCCGTCTCAGCGTTGCGTCATTGCGGCCGCGACGCGACGGTCGGGGTCATCGAGCTCGGCCGGCCACCAACCGAAACGTGGTCCGCGGGACCGCGAGTACCCTTGCGCTGAAGACGAGTCAGCCTCAGAGCTCGTGGACACTGAGCAGCTGCCAGCCCTCCGGAACTTTGGCTTCGAGGGCGGCCATGTCGTGGGCCTCGATCTCTTCGACGTCGCCGCGGCGCGCCTCCGCCCTGTTTTCCGGGGGCAGCCTGCGGTATCGTCACTCTATTCTCGACGGTGAGACAGCTCCCGACAGGTTCACCGAGAGCCTGGCTGCCGCCGTCACGGAATCCGTGACCGGTGCGGAGACGCTGTACGCCCTCCGCGGGTCGCTGGGGGACGGAGTACGACGTGAAGCGTGCACTCATCACCGGGATCACCGGTCAGGATGGCTCTTACCTCGCCGAGCTTCTGCTCGGAAAGGGCTACGAGGTCCACGGCCTGATACGCCGGGCGTCGACCTTCAATACGCAGCGCATCGACCATCTCTACGTCGACCCACATGACCCGAGCGCACGGCTGTTCCTCCATTACGGGGACCTGAGCGACGGCGCAGGGCTGGTGAGCCTGCTCGTGAAGATCCATCCGAGCGAGGTGTACAACCTCGCTGCCCAGTCGCACGTGCGGGTGTCGTTCGACGAGCCCGTGCACACCGCCGACACGACGGGGATCGGCACGGTCCGCCTTCTCGAGGCCGTGCGATCGTCGGGCATCGACACGAAGTTCTACCAGGCCTCCACCTCGGAGCTGTACGGCGCCACGCCCCCGCCGCAGAACGAGCTGTCGCCGTTCTCCCCGCGGTCACCGTACGCGGCCGCGAAGCTCTACAGCTTCTGGATCACCAAGAACTACCGCGAGGCCTACGACCTGTTCGCCGTCAACGGGATCCTCTTCAACCATGAGTCTCCGCGACGCGGCGAGACCTTCGTCACCCGCAAGATCTCGCGTGCGGTCGCCCGGATTCAGGCGGGTGAGCAGAAGGACCTGTACCTCGGAAATCTCGACTCCATCAGAGACTGGGGCTATGCGGCCGAGTATGTGGAAGGAATGTGGCGGATGCTGCAGGTCGATGAACCCGAGGACTTCGTGCTCGCGACGGGCCGGGGTTACACGATTCGCGACTTCCTGGAGGCATCGTTCGGGCATGTGGGCTTGGACTGGCAGGAGTTCGTGAAGTTCGACGAACGCTACCTGCGCCCGACCGAGGTCGACGCCCTCATCGGCGACCCGGCCAAGGCCGCCGAGAAGCTCGGGTGGGAGGCGACGCTCGATGGCAAGGACCTCGCGAAGCTCATGGTCGACGCCGACATCGAGGCACTCGAGAAGCGTCCGGAGTGGATCGACTCGGTCAACCTCGCCTCGTGGACGCCCGAGCCGTCGCTGGTAGGCCCGTGACATCGGCGCATGACACCGTCACCTACGCCCCCGGCGAGCTCGCCCGGGACGCCACGTTCTATGTCGCGGGCCATCGCGGACTTGTCGGCTCCGCCATCGTGCGCCGGTTGCAGGCCGCGGGCTTCACGAACATCGTCGGCAAGACGTCCGCCGAGCTCGACCTGAAGAACCGCGATGACGTCTTCGACTACGTGGCGGAGGTCAGGCCGCGGTACCTCGTGCTCGCTGCGGCCAGGGTCGGCGGCATCCTGGCGAACAGTACGTATCCGGTCGATTTCCTGAGCGACAATCTCCGGATCCAGTCGAACGTGCTCGACGCGGCGCTGGCGAACGACGTGGAGCGGGTCGCCTTCCTCGGCTCGTCGTGCATCTATCCGAAGTTCGCGGAGCAGCCGATCCGCGAGGACTCGCTGCTCACGGGACGTCTGGAACCGACGAACGACGCGTACGCGATCGCGAAGATCGCCGGCATCCTGAACATCCAGGCCGTGCGTCGGCAGTACGGGCTGCCCTGGATCTCGGCGATGCCCACCAACTTGTACGGGCCCAACGACAACTTCTCGCGGAACGGGTCGCACGTGCTCCCCGCCCTGATCCGCCGGTACGACGAGGCGGTGAAGTCCGGTGCGTCGTCGGTGACGAACTGGGGCACCGGCACACCCCGGCGCGAATTCCTGCACTCCGATGACATGGCCGACGCCGTGCTGCACCTGCTCGAGCACTACGACGGTCCGGAGCAGGTCAACGTCGGCACCGGGTCGGACGTCACGATCCGGGAGGTCGCGGACACGATCGCCGGGGTGGTGGGATTCGACGGCGAGACCGAGTGGGACACGTCCAAGCCCGACGGCACTCCGCAGAAGCTGCTCGACGTGTCGAAGCTCGCCGGGGCCGGATGGACGTCGAAGATCCCCCTGGAGGAGGGACTCGAGCGAACCGTGGCCTGGTACCGCGACCACGCCGGCGCGGTTCGGGAGTAGTTTGTGGAGCAGCGGCCCTCAGCCTCGGGGGAGAGTGAATTCTGAGAGCCGCTGCACGCGTCACCGTAGATGCGACGGCGGGAGCATCGTCCCCGGGTTGACAGCGGATCCGCGCACGCGTACTAGAGGCGACGCGGCGCACTGTACCGCTACCTTGGAGCCACTGCCGGCCCCTGTCTCGCCACGGAGGATACGAAATGACTCAGCGCCCGCTCGGCGTCACGCTCGTCGCCATCATCGCCTGGATCTCGGGCTTCCTGCAGATCGTCGGCTCGATCTTCGTGATCATCGCCGGCCTCTTCATCACATGGCCGGCGATCGTCGGCTGGATCAGTCTCATCATCGGCATCGTGACGCTGGCCGTCGGCGTCGGGCTCTGGCGCGGCAACCACACCGCTCGCACGATCGCGACGATCGTGTTCATCGCCAACATCGTTCTCGAGGTGCTCGGGATGTTCAACGGCGAGAGCCTCTGGTCGGCCATCGGCGGCAGCATCCTGTCGATCATCGGCCTGATCCTGCTCTACACGCGCCCGGCGCGGGAGTACTTCGGGTCGTGAGCACCCGCCGACGAGCCGTCGATCACACGAACGGAAGCTCGCGCTCCATGCTCGCCAAGGGATCCACCACCCGCATCACGGCGGTCTGATAGGGGTTGTTCACGAAGCGCGACGCGTAGTCGTACCACGTGCTGTAGCTTCCCCGATTCGCGGGCGTGTCCCACGAGCGCAGCAGCTCCCGCGTGAGTACTCCCTGCACCTTGTTGCCGAACGAACGCTCGCGTGCCTGCTGCTCCTGCATCGACGCCGAGATCAGCAGACGACGGGGTCCGGCGCTGGTGGTGTCGTAGTGGATCACGGGCTCGATGGGCGCCGCGCGGTAGGCGACCGAATCGGAGTGGCACGAGTCCACGATCACGACCGCCTTCATGTCGGTTCGGGCGCCCTTCCAGAACGGAACCCACCAGTCGTCGATGAGCGGCAGATCCGAGAGCGCGAACAGCTCGTCCATCCGGTCGGGCTCGCTGACGTCGTACGACCTCCACCGGAAGCCGTGACCCACCATCACGACCACCAGCGTCGAACACGTGCACGGATGCTGCGGGTCGACGTGACGCGTTAGCTCGGTCGTGACGGATGCCAGGGTCGCCAGCGACGGCTCGTCGAGCCGTTCCACGTGAAGCTCACCGCTGTCGATCTCGGAGTTCTCGAGGATCCTCGCGTACGCATCGAGATCGTTGGCGACGCCGTTGAGCGTCGCGAACGCGATGTCGCCCTCCCGCGGCGCCCCGGCGGCAGGCTCGAACCGGTTGCGAGTGGACGACCAGCGGAGCGCCTGGGGCGCCGCGACGCCGATGAGCACCGCGTGCGTGGTCATGACCGGCTCAATCCCGCGGCGCGGGGGTGGAGACTGCCGGATCGGGCGTCGTAGCCCCCGACGACATCAGTGCATCGCCACCCAGCAGTCCTCCGAGCCCGAGCACGATCAGGATGACGCCCACGACGTAGGCGGCGATCGTACCCCGCACCTTGCTCAGCGCGGCGGCGAGCTTCTCGATGTCTTGGATCGGCAGGCCGATGCCCCCTCGGGTCGTCTCGGCGGCGAGCATGGCGCGAGCCCGCTGCCTTCCTCGCACCTCCAGGACCGACAGCCACACGCCCATCAGCACCGCCACGGCGCCGGCAACCAGAGCGAGGATGCTGCCGGCCGCGATGATGCGCTCCTGGAAGTCGACCTCGGTGCAGCACCCCGACCCGCCCATCGGCAGGGTCCACAGGATGATCCAGCCGCCGAGCGCCAGCACGACGAACGCCAGCGCGCGGAACACGCTGCCGGTCCACCGGGCGAACTCGGGGTCGTACTCGCCGACCTGGATCTCGGCCGGCGTCCCCGTCGGGTTCTCCGCAGGAGCGGGCGGTGTGGTGCTCGCGAGCGCGACGCGGATCGGCGGTGATTGGTGCATCACCGTACCGACCGTGACGCTCGCATAGAGGTCGTGCTCGGGTGCTTCGGTGAATGACGTCGTCGCCTGCCACGTCGTCGACGTTGGAGCGTTCGCGTCGTTCGTGAAGGTGACCGAATCCAGCTTCTGAGTGCCGGCGAACAGCGCCGGGACGGGAATCGCCGACGCATGCGCGACGACGAACGTCACCTTCTTGCCGGGCGGGAGGTCGTTGAGCGGCTTGGGCGCCACCGTCGCGTTGCCGCCTTCCGGCGTGGCCGACAGCACGAGCGGCGTCGGCTGCCCTCCGCCTGGCGCAGGGCCGACCGGCGCGGGTCGGCCGTGCGGCGGCTGAGGCTGCGCCGGCTGATCCTGCGGGGGTTGACCCGCTGCCGGCTGCTCGGGTGGCACGCCCTCCGCCGGATGATCCTGCGGTGCCAGGGCTTCGTCCTCAGTCATTTCTCGCCCCCAGTCGTCCTTGACGAAGGCGCGCCGAATACCGGTGACCCGTAGTCACGGCGCGATACCCCCTCGGCCGCTCGGTGCCCAGGCGACCGATGGCCGCATCGTAGCGACGCACTGAAGCCGCCACAAGAGCGTGCGCGATCACCGGCCCCAAAGGGTGGGGCGCAGCATCCGTCACTCCGGAATCTTGCGCCGCTCCATCAGGTGCACGATCGCGAGGCCGATCGCAGCGCCCAGCACGTTGGCGACGATGTCGCGCAGGCTCGGCGTGCGCTCGGAGAGGAGCAGCGCCTGCCCCGACTCGATGACGAGCGTGGTGGCGACGGCGATCGGCACGACGAGCCCCCGGTGCAGCGGAAGCGCGAGCGCCAGCAGCACGCCGAACGGCATGAACAGCGCCACGTTCGCGACCGTCTCGATGAGGTCGTACGTCAGCCACGGAACGGCGCGCGTGATCGCGTCGAGGAGGGCGGACGCTCCACGATCCACGGGTGTCGGCCAGAACGCGATGAGCGCGAGCACCCCACCGTAGACGACGAGCAGACGGATGCCGCGCCCCTGCGTGCGACGAAGGTGCACCGTCGCGACAGCCGCTGTCGGGGTCTGCGCGGGCGCGAGAGGGGATGCATCGGCGATGGCGGACTCCCCTCGATCGGGCGCCGCGACACTGCGCGCAGTGCGGCGAGTCTACTCGCGAGGAGGGGCGGGGTGTGAGCCGGGCGGGCGCGGTCGTGCGCGTGCCGTCATGGTTTCCGCCCCTGCGAGAGTGCGGGCCATCCGGACGCCACGGGTGCCGCGGCGTCACCCCATCACGAGCCAGAGCACGCAGACGCCCACGAGGAAGACGGCTGCCACGCCGATGAGCCACATCGGCGCGCCGCCGTACTCGCGGAGCAGCCACGGCTCCTGCCCGATCTCGTAGCGGCCGCGCCGCCGTCGTGAACCTGCCATCTCGCGCCCCTTCCACTGGTACGCGACGCCGTCGTCACGAGCACAAGGTATCCGCGGCCGGTTGCCGATCGGCGACGCCGATGTTTCGTGCTCGTCGCGGCACGCTCAGGATCAGGCAAAGAATCATCGGTACCAGGGCGACTACGCCGGGGCGGACACCCGCTGACGTCGGAGCGGATGTTCGGAACCGCCCCGTAGGGTGGAGCGGTGACCGACTCTCCCCTGCCCCGCTCCGTGCGCCGCGGGGGCGTCGTGTTCGCCGCCGTGCTCGGCGGCCTGCTCATCCTCGCCGTGGTCGCCACGGTGTGGATCGCGGTGCGCGGCGCCCTCGCCTACAGCCACCTCAACGATGCGCAGCAGACCGCGAGCGCGGTGCGGGAGAACCTCTCCGATCCTGCCGCAGCGAGCGACGCGATCGCCGCCCTCGCCGCCGACACCGAGGCCGCGCACGCGATGACCTCCGACCCGGTGTGGGAGCTGGCCGAGGGGCTCCCCTGGGTCGGCCCGCAGCTGGCCGCGGTATCCACCGTCGCCGAGTCCCTCGACGGCGTCACGAGCACCGCCCTCCGTCCGCTCTCGGAGGTCGCCGCCTCGTTCCAGGTCGACGCGCTCCGACCCCAGGACGGACGCATCGACCTCGCGCCGCTGCAACAGATCAGCGGCGCTGCGCAGACCGCGAGCGACGGGGTCGGTGCGGCGGCAGCATCCGTCTCATCCATCGATCGCACCGCGCTCGTCGCGCCCGTCCGCGAGGCCGTGGAAGAGGTGGACGGGCTGCTCACCGACGCCGGAGTCGCCACCGACGCACTCGCCCGTGCCACCCAGCTGCTGCCGTCGATGCTCGGCGCCGACGCGCCGCGCGACTACCTGGTGCTGTTCCAGAACAACGCCGAGTGGCGCTCGCTCGGCGGGATCCCGGGCGCGATGGCGCTCATCCACACCGAAGGCGGCGCGCTCAGCCTCGCCGCGCAGGAGTCCTCGAGCGACTACCCCCGTTATGACGACGCGGTGCTGCCGCTCGGCGACGAGGTCACCGCGATCTACGGGGAGCGCCCGGGCCGGTGGATCCAGAACGTCACCCAGGTGCCTGACTTCGCCGTCAGCGGCGCGCTCGCCCGCGAGATGTGGGCGCGGCAGCACGGCGGGCAGCAGGTCGACGGGGTGATCTCGCTCGACCCGGTCGCGCTGTCCTACCTGCTCGAGGCGACAGGCCCCATCACCCTTCCGACGGGCGACGTGCTCGCTCCCGACAACGCCGTGCAGCTCCTCCTCAACGACGTCTACGCCCGCTACACGCGCCCCGCCGACCAGGACGCCTTCTTCGCCATGGCGGCGGCCGCCGTGTTCGAGAGGCTCTCGAGCGGCGACGTCGATCCGGCCGGCCTCGTCGGCGCCCTCACCCGCGCCGGTGACGAGGATCGCCTGCTGCTGTGGAGCACGCACGAGAACGAGCAGAGCCTGCTCGCCGACACGACGCTCGCCGGCGGCCTGCCCGCGTCGGACGAGGACGCCGCGCGGTTCGGCGTGTACGTCAACGACGGCACCGGCTCCAAGATGGATTTCTACCAGAACGCGACGACGGCACTCGCGTGGTCGAGCTGCACCCTCGACGCGGCCGGATCCGCGACAGGCGACGCCGTGCTGACGGTCACGATCGGAAACACCGCGCCAGCGGATGCGGCATCCCTTCCCCCGTACATCACCGGCGACAGCGGCTTCGGGGTTCCCGCGGGCATCACCCGCACCGTCGGGTACCTGTACCTGCCGGAGGGCTTCGAGCTCGTCGACGCGACCATGTCGGACGGCACGGGATTCGGCGGCGGCACGCACGACGGACGCCGCGTGGTGAGCTTCGCGGTCGACCTTCCTCCGGGGGGATCTGTGACCGCGAAACTCACCGCCCGGACGACCGAACCTGCCGCCGCGACGCTCGAAGCGGTCACCACACCGACGCTCACCCCGCCGGCCGCAGTTGCCGCGGTGTGCGGCGGTTCGTAGACTGCTCCCGATGCCCCACATCGCAGATCTCCCCACGCCCAGGCTTTTTCCCCGAACCGCTCTCGTCGCAACGCTCGCTCTCGGAGCGGTTCTCGCGGTGCCCGCGGCGGCGAACGCATCGACCATCTACCCTCCCTCGGGGTCGTGCACGGCGACTCCGACGGCGCAGGCCGGCGGCACCATCTCGTTCGAGTGCGACGCCGAGACCTTCTCGCCCGACGAGGCCATCACCATCACCGTCACCGGTGAGAACGGCGCTGCCGCGCGCATCGGCATGGTGAGGTTCGCGATCACCACGGCGAGCGGCACCGCCTCTTCCGAGGCCGACGGCTCGCTCGCGGCGGTCGACATCACACTCCCCTCGAACGCCACGGGCACCTACAACATCGCCGCGGTGTCGTCGACGTCGGCAGGCGGCACGGCCGCCGTCACCATCACCGGTGCCGATGGACTGCCCGCGACGGGCCTCGACCAGGGTCAGACCCTCGGCCTCTGGATCGGCGGCGGGGCCCTCCTGCTCGCCGGTGCCGCGCTCGCGGTCGTGGCCGCGGTGCGCCGCTCGCGCGACTCGCGCTGACCCGCTGCTCCCGTCGGCGCCGCCGTCGGGGCCGACCGCTATCGTGATCGCCATGGCATCCGCTGCGTCGACGTCACTCGAGCGCACCTACCGGTACCTCCGCATCGGACTCGCCGGCACCGTCGTGGCGATCTTCGTGGCGATCCTCCAGGCCGCGGCGACATACGGCTGGCTGACATCCGTCAGCGACTACTTCTACACCCCTGCCCGTGACGTGTTCGTCGGGGCGCTGATCGCCGTCTCCCTCGCGCTGTTCGCCCTGTCGGGGCGCGGCGCCGAGCGCGCGCTCCTCGACGCCGCCGCACTGTTCGCACCGCTCATCGCGCTGGTGCCGACGACGGTGGTCGCAGGCACCGTCCCCGGGGTCGGCGTGACATGCAGCGGACGCTGCTTCCCGCCGGAGTACGAAGCCGATGTCGCGAACGGGGTCGTCGTCTACCTCGTGCTCGGCGTGCTGCTGCTGCTGGTCGCTGTGCTGCTCGGCGCGCTCGGTCAGGTCTCGCTCGCGGCGGTGTGGCCGTCGCTGCTGATCGCGGCGATCGTGATCGCGGTGACCGGGCTCTCATGGGCGTTCGCGCGGGACGCGTTCCTGCAGAACTCGCACTTCTTCGCGACGACGGCGTTCTTCGCACTGTTCGCAGCGGTCGCGGTGCTGGGCGCCTTCCCGCGGCAGGGTCCGCCTCCGACGCCGGTGTTCCGGGTGCTGTACACCGCGATCGCGGTGGGGCTGGTGCTGGTGCTCGTGGCGTACGTGGTGCTGCTGCCGCAGGCGAGCGGCTCCGGCATCCCCATCGTCCTCGTCGTCGAGGCGATCGCACTCGCGCTGTTCTTCGCGTTCTGGGTGGTGCAGGGCATCGAGAAGTGGAGCGACCCCGACCCCTCGATCACCGCGGGCTGAGGCCTGCGCCGGGTTTCGGGGCGTTTCGACTCGCAGGCTCGCTCGACGAACGGAAGACGGCCCGGGTGAAGGACGAAACGTCCCCGGGGGTTCGGGAGGGTCCGGGGACGTTCCGCCTGGCTGGTGTCTCGCTGCCTCAGCGATCGGAGGCCGCGGGGAAGAGAGCGGTGCAGCTCGCGTCGACCGTGACGGGAGTCGTGGTCGCCGTCGGGGTATGACGCAGCCGCAGCGGACCGAGCTCGCCCGCGGGCAACACGGCGGTGAACGAGACCGTCTCGGTCGCCCCCTTGCCGATGAACACGGTCTTGCTCACCGCCGTGTTGCCCTTCTCCACGCCGCTGCGCTCCCACCGCGCGACGTCCCCGCGCGCGGGAACCGTCTGCGTGATCTGTGCGCCGGGCGGCGCGAAGAACAGTACGTCGAGGATCATCGTGGTGCGCGGCACCCCCAGCTGCCTGTTGCGGTACCCCAGGGTGTAGTTGCTGCGGATGTCGTCGGTGATCCCGTTGTGCATCGTCATCGTGGTCGTGATGGTGCGTGCCGCGGCATCGCACGTCGCGGTGACAGCGGTGGCGAGGTGGTAGTCGAGCTTGCTGACCGCCGAGTCGTTCAGATAGATCCCCACCTGCGTCTGCGTGGTGGTGTCGCCGGCGAGGGCGCCGTCGAGGCCGAACTCCACGGCGAGCGCCTGCGCCGCCGGATCGGTGAACGCGAGGTTGATGCGCTGTTCCTTCGCCGACTGCTCGAGCGCGGCGAGCATTTGCAGCGGATCCCATGACGACGACGTGAGGTGATCGAACACCTGCCGCGCAGCATCCGCGAAGAAGGCGTCCGAATCGGCTCCGACCGGATAGCGCTCGTACGCGTCGCTCAGCAGCACCTTGACCGCGTTGTCGGCCGTGAGCAGCTCACCGGTGCCGAGCGTCACCGGCCCCGACACCGCGAGCATGTGGGCGAGCACCACGGGATCGATGGAGACGACGCCGTCGAATGTCGCGCCCGTCGTGTGGGTCCACAGCGCCTGGAACAGCTGCGCCGTCGTCGGGAAGTCGGGGGTGAAGGTGAAGTCCTGCGAGTGCCTCGTCAGCGTGGGCAGGTAGATCGCCATGGTCTCGCCGGGAAGGGGCACGTACTCGTTGCCCTGCGTGCCCGCGTCGTAGAACGTCTGCGAGCTGCCCTGATCGACGTAGCCCAGCTTGCCGTCGGTGAGCGTCACGATCATGCTCGCGGCGGGATTGCCGCCCGTGGCACGGATCTCGGCGTTGTTCTGGAACATCAGCAGGTACGTCTTGGTGCCCGCCGAGCCGGCCATGTCGAGCAGCGTCGGCAGATACTTCTCGGCCACGCCCAGGGCGGGCGTCGCGAGGTCGATGAAGCCGAGGATGTCGGAGATCGACTCCCCGACCTCGGGGAGCAGCGTCGAGGTGTCGATGGGCGCCACGATCGCCTGCGCCTCGCTGAAGGCCGCCGCGATCTCGGGAATCGAGCTCTGCACCTGCCGGAAGGGCTCGAGGTCGATCCCGCCGCCCGCCACGGCGAGCCGGTCGAAGTCGGTCGCGGCCATGAACTGCAGCCCGGCCGGCAGCGCACGGTCCACGAGCACGTCGACCGCATGCGTCACGCGTCGCACCGCATCGACGTTCTGCCCGACGAACGGCACGTTCATCGCGATGTCCCACAGTGGCCCGTCGACCGTGCGGACGGCGAGTGTGACGTTCGCCTGGACCTCGTCGGTCACGGCGCGCAGCTGCGCCGTGTCGGCAGCATCGAAATCGGCGCGCAGCGATTCGATCCCGGCCGCCGCCCGCTCGACGGCGGCGCGGGCGCGCTGCGCCTCCGACCAGAACTGCATCGCGAAGGCGCCGGCGACGACGCCACCCACCAGCAGCACGGTGAGCAACGCGACCACGATCCACGGCCACGCGCGCCGGTGGCGCGTCGCTACAGGCGTCGCCTCAGCATCGAGAACGGCCCCAGTTTGCGCACCCTCGGGTTCGGAGCGCGTGACGATCCCCCTCGTCACGAGGGCAATGGTACTCCTCGCACCCCCTGCTGTCAGGGGTCACGTGAGAGTCGCGGGCTCAGGCGGCGCCGGACGTCCCGGTGGCGGCGGCCGCCGCCTCGGGGTCGGCGATCTCGACCACGCGGCGCACACCCGGAGCGGGGTGCGCGGTCACGAGGATCGGCAGGTGGTCGCTCAGCCCCTGCGGCAGCGTGCGCACCCGGTCGATCTCGAACCCGATCGACGTCGCGAAGTCGTAGTGGCCGCGGAAGAAGCGATAGCGCGTGTACGTGCGCGAGTCCGACAGGTTCAGCTCGTACCCCTGCTCGCGGATGTGCTGCCCCAGCCGCTCCTTGAACACCGGGTAGTTGTAGTCGCCGACCATGAGCGCCGGCAGCCCCTCGCCCAGCTGCTGCAGCTCGCCGAGCGCCGTGCGGATCTGGTGCCGGCGCAGCGAGTTCAACGCGGTCAACGGAGCCGCGTGGAACGACGCCACGATCACGTCGGTATTCTCGTCGATGTCGTGCAGCCGGACGCCGAGCAGTCGCTCCTCCGCGGGCTTGAGCACGCGGTCGTGGAGCGACTTCTTGAGCGCCAGCGCCCGCACCTCGACCGCGCGGTACGTGTTCTCGCGGTAGTAGACGGCGAGCCCGAGGCGGTTGCGCTGCGTCGAGTCGGCCAGCCGCAGCCCCGAGATCTCTTCGGGGATGTCGGACGTGTCGGCTTCCTGAAGGCACAGCACATCCGCGCCATGCCGCTCGACCAGGTGGGCAAGCTCCCCCGCCGCCCGGTGCTTGCGCAGGTTGTACGAGATGACCTTCATGACGACCACAGCCTATGCCGTGGACGTTTCGAGCGGATGGCCTTGACAGGAAGTCCCAATGTACGAAAACCGGATGCCGCGCCTCTGGAGTGTTGTGCCGGTTCACGGCATCCGAGCGTGAGACCCGCACCCCGATCCAGGAGGACCCCCATGACCGCTGCATCCCCGAAGACCGTCCGCGCCGAGCTCGCCGACGCCCTCGACGCGAGCCGTGCGGCCCGTGAGGAGGCGGAGCGGGAGCTGCACCGCAGCGTCGCCCTGCGCTCCCGTGCCGGCGAGGCCCTCGAGCGCACCGCGCGCCGGCCCGGACTCGACGAGTCCGAGCGCGCCCGCCTGCGCGCCGAGTACGCCGCCGCCGACCGCGTCGTCGCCGAGCGCCGCGCGGCCGTCGACAAGGCGCAGGAGTTCGAGCGCGCAGCATCCGTCGTCGCCGGCGCCTTCGAGGACGAGGCCGCCTCGGCCAGCCCGCTCGCCGCGGCACTGCTCCAGCTCGTCGGCTCGAAGCGTGGCGGCACCGCACGCCGCGGCGCACTCGCATCCGGACGGACCGCGCCCGCCGCACGCGTGCGCAGCCCGCGCCCGCGCACCGCCTGACGCGACACGCCGGGGTCCCGGGGCCCCGGCGCCGGTCTCGTAGGCTCGCCTTCGTGCCGACCTCGCGACGGACCCTCACGATCGCGGCGATCACGGGCGTCGTGGTCGTCGTCGCGGTCGTCGCGGCCGTCGTGCTCCCGCGCGGGCAGGCTCCCGAGCCGCCGGGCCCGGGTACCAAGATCGTCGCCTCCGAGCTCTCGAAGGCGACGGATGCCGCGACCCGCGCCGCCGACGGCAGCCCCGAGCAGGCCGCGGCGGAGTACCTGAGCGAGCAGCCCACGGCCGTGTGGCTCACGCCCGAGGGCGACCCCGTGGACGTCGTCGGCGAGCGCATCGCGGGCCTCGCGGCCCAGGCGCGCGACCAGTCCGCACGCATCGCGGTGGTCGTCTACGGCCTGCCGGAGCGGGACTGCGGCGGCGAGTCCGCGGGCGGCCTCGACGGCGATGCGTACGTCGAGTGGACGCAGGCGATCGGCGACGCGCTGCGCGAGGCCGCCGACACGGCGCCGATCGTGATCCTCGAACCCGACAGCCTCGCCCTCGCGCCCGAGTGCGGCAACGTCGATGAGCGCATCGCGCAGCTGAGCGCCGCGGTCGAGGCGATCGCCGCGGACAGCACGTGGATCTACGTCGACGGCGGCCATTCGAACTGGCTGGCGCCGGCGGAGATGGCCGCGCTCATCGAGCAGCTCGACCATGCCTCACGCGGGGAGGGCGGCCGCGGCATCCGTGGGTTCGCCACCAACGTGTCGAACTTCCAGAAGACAGACCACGAGGTCGCCTACGCCCACGACGTCGCCGGACGGCTCGACGGACTGCGCGCGGTCATCGATACCGGCCGCAACGGCGCGGGTTCGAACGGCGAATGGTGCAACCCGCCCGGCCGACTCGTCGGCGAGGCGGGCGGCGCGATCGGCGACGACGTCGTCGACACGAACCTGTGGGTCAAGCCGCCAGGCGAGAGCGACGGCGACTGCAACGGCGGCCCGGCCGCCGGACGCTGGTTCCCGGACGCCGCCGTCGAGCTCACGCGGGACGTCGTCGCGGATTGATCCCCGACCAGGCATTACCGGTGTTGTGTAGCATCGGGAGTACTTTGCGCATGCGTCGGGGGCCGCGGCTGGGGTCGGTAATCGGCGCATATCCGGTTCCACCGTCCGAGAAAGATCGCACGCATGAGCACCCCTTCTGACGAGCTGAAGACAGCGGTCATCATCGAGGACGACACAGAGATCCGCCACGTCCTGGCCGAGGTCCTCGAATCGTCGGGGTTCTCGACCGTCTCCGTCGGCAACGGCATCGACGGCGTGCGGGCGGTGCTCACCTACAAACCGGTGCTCACGACGATCGACGTCAACATGCCCGGCATCGACGGCATCGAGGCGGCCAAGCGCATCCGCGCCCAGTCCGACACGTACATCATCATGCTCACCGGCATGAACGATGAGGCCGACGTCATCGCGGGTCTAGGCGCCGGCGCCGACGACTACCTCCTCAAGCCCTTCCGCCCCCGCGAGCTGCGCGCCCGCGTCGAGGCGCTCATGCGGCGCCGGACCACCGACGCGGAGCGCGCCGTGGCCGCGCCGGCCGCGCCCTCACAGGGAAGCGTCGGTCCGTCGTTCCCCGGCGTGCGGCCGACGACCACCGCCGTGCCGACCGCGCCCGCGATCGACGACCGCGACCTCGCGAAACCCGCGACCGTCATCGTGCCGGCGGGCGCAGCATCCGTCGCCCTGAACGGCGACGCCGACGGCGAATGGCTGACGCACCGCGACCTGCGGCTGCACCCCGAGAACCGCATCGTGCTGATCGACGGCGAGGAGCTCGATCTCACTCGCACCGAGTTCGACCTGCTCGCGACGCTGCTGGAGTCCAAGCGGCGCGTGCGCAGCAAGGCCGATCTCACGCTGGTGCTGCGCGGCGAGTCCTACGTGACCAGCTACTTCGTGGGCGACGCCGACAAGCGCGCGGTCGAGGCGCACATGACGAACCTGCGACGCAAGCTCGGCGAGAGCGCCGCGAACCCGCGGTACATCGAGACCGTGCGCGGCGTCGGGTACCGGCTCACGTCCGAAGGCTGACACACCTCAGACAGGGAAGGAGGCATCCGCTCGCCCCACGCGAGCGGATGCCTCCTTCACTTTCGGCGAGGGCGTCCGCTCCTCCCCGTTGCGGACTCCCTCTCCCTTTCCTCCCCCGCGCCGTGCTCCCCAGCTTCGGCGTACCCCAGTGGTGACACGCTTCGGGTGCGTGTCGGACGAGCGGATGCCTCCGCCCCGGCTTGCTCGGTGAGGGTGCCCGCCCCTCCCCCAAGGCGGGACCCTCACCTCCTCCCCCTGCGCCGTGCTCCCCAGCCGCGGCGCTCCCCAGTTCTGACCCGATTCGGGTCCGGGTCAGACCTTGTATCCGTGATGTCGACGGATGAGCTTGAAGAACATGGACAGCGTCTGCAGCGCCGTGACGACGCCGACGATCGGCCAGCCGATCCACAGGACGGTGGACTGCACCATCACGGGGAGCATCATCCAGATCGCGACCATCGCGGCGATGACGGCGACCGCGAGGATGAGCGGCGTCCAGTGGCCGAAGCCGCCGCCGCGCTCGGCCTTCGCCTGCATGGCCCAGTTGTCGACCTTCTTGCGCGACAGGAACCGGGTCCAGGAGCGCACGAAGTGGCTGCAGCGGATCCACATGTAGATCTCCGCCGGGACCAGCGTCAGGCCGAAGATGATGTCCCGCGCATTGCGGTTGTTCATCGTCAGCGCCATGCGGGTGTTCAGCGCGAGCGCGACCACCGGCGGGATGAGCCACCAGTACGAGAAGACGAACGCGCCGATCGACAGCGATGCCGCCAGCAGGGTGATGAACGCCACACGCACGAACATGTTCATGAGCATGTCGAAGTGCTCGAGCCACCGGACGCGCAGGTTCGGGTGGAACGGCTGACCCTTGGTGTCACCGCGCTGGCCCGGCCACATGAGCTCGATCGCGCCGTAGGTCCACTTCACCTGCTGCGCGTCGAGTGCGCGGAGGGTCGTCATGCCGCCGACGTCGGCGCGGGCGAAGGGGCTGATCTTGGTGAGGTAGCCGGCGCTCTTGATCTGCAGCGAGAGCAGCGAGTCCTCGACCTCGGAGTCCTTCACCCACGGCGTCGACTGGTGGTTCTCCTTCATGACGTCACGCAGGGCGTGCGTCGAGAAGATCGAGAACTGGCCGCCGAGCACCGCCATGTTGCGGCCGCGAAGCAGGTTGTGCAGGTTGAAGGCCGCGAACTGCGAGCGCTGACCGGTCGTGAGGAACTTCGCCAGGGCGCCCTTGATCGGCTTGTCGTCGATCGAGTAGATCGCCGAGATGCCGCCGATGCGGGTGTCGCTCGTGGCCTCGGCCTCGAGGTACTCGACGGCCTTCGCGTCGGCCACGGTGTCGCCGTCGACGCCGAGCAGGTAGTCGTAGCCCTCGACCAGCGTGTAGCCGTAGTTGAGCGCACCGACCTTCTTGTCGGGGTTCTTGCCGATGTCGTGGACGAAGACCTCGGTGAACTGCTCACCGAGCTCGGTGACGACCTCGTGCGGGCCGGCGTACTGCGACGCGAGCTTGACGGTCGCGTCGGACGTGTTGTTGACGACGACGTGGATGACATCCGGCACGCGCGTCTGGCCGAGCAGCGACTCGATCACCTGGGCGATCGACTCCTCCTCGTTGTACGCGGGGATCACGCAGCCGATGGTCGAGCGGTGCACCGACGTGTCGTCGAGCACGGCCTCGAAGTCGTCGGCGAATCTGCGGGCGTGACCGTGGACAGTCGTGACGTCCTCGAGCGAAGCAGGGGCGTCACCGTGGCGCGTCCGCTTGCTGCGGCTGAGGGGGACGATGTCGGTCACGTTCGTCGCCTTTCGGATTCTCCGGCCGGTGTCTCCGGCACATGAAGAGCTTCTCCCACCGACCGCAAGGCCCCTCCGAGAGACCGCGAACAGAACCGCAAGGTTTCCGCAAGGCATGCACAAGAGAGCGTTTGCCGATCATCGGCTCGGCACCGAAATGCCGGGTGGCCGGGTCAATAGAATCGCCGTATGGCTACCGGGGCTGCACGACCGACGTTCGCGGTGGGCGCGCCCGACGGCCGTACCCGGTCGATCTGGCTGACGCAGCTCGTGCTCGCCGCGAGCGTGCTCATCACGGCGATACTCGTGATGGCGCTGCAGCCGGCGATCTTCGGCCGCTGGAACTTCCTCGCGGGCACGTTCGCGGTCGTCGTGCTCTCGATCGCCACGCTGGCCGTGCCGTGGTCGCGGCTGCCCACGCTCGCGGTGCTCGTGATCCCGTTCGCCGACGCCGTCGCCATCGGCCTGATGTCCAGCGGCATGGAGCTGCGCCTCGGCTACCTGTGGGGCTTCCCCGTGATGTGGGTCGCGATGCACTTCCGGGCGACCGCGCTCGCGGCGCTCCTCGCGATGATCGGGGTCATCCTCCTGGTCGACTCGGCGGTCTCCACGGGCAGCGTCGCCCCACTGCGCGCCTTCGTCGTGCTGCTGTCGCTGACGTTCATCGGCATCATCGCCCATCTGGCACTGCGCAGAACCCGCTCGCTGCGACGACTGCTCCAGCGGCAGGCCGATCGCCTCACGGCCACCTACACGCGCAGGGCCGACCAGGAGCGGCGCACCAGCGAGATCCTCAACGGCGTCGACACCGGCATCGCCCGCATCTCCGACGACGGCTCCGTGCTCGCCGTCAACGACGCGTACTCGCGTCTGTACGGCCTCGACCCGCTCGACCCGACGCTGCCCGCCCGCTCCGTCGAGTACACGGGGCGGCGCGGCATGCCGGTGCCGTTCTCCGAGCGGCCGTTCGCGCGCGCCGCACGCGGTGAGACCTTCACGGATGCGTCGGTCTGGCTGTTCACCGCAGCCGGCGAGTGGCGCGCGCTCTCGGTGACCGCCAAGCGCCTCGCCGCCGGCGGAGGCGAGGGCTCCAACATCCTCCTCCTCGTCCATGACGTGACCGCCCTCACCTACGCCCAGCGCGAGCGGGAGCGTTTCACCGCGATGGCCTCACATGAGCTGAAGCACCCGCTCACGGTGATGATCGGCAACGCGGAGCTCGCCCTCGAGCTCGACGACCTCACCCCGCGCACGCGTGAGCGATTCGAATCGATCGTCGCGGCGAGCGATCGCATGCTGACGATGGTCCAGACGCTGGGCACGACCTCGAACCGCGGATTCTCGTTCCGCGACGAGGTGGACGACATCGACCTGCGTCAGATCCTGCTCGAGTCGGTCGCCTCGTTCCGCCCGACCGCCGTCTCGGGCGACATCTCGATCGACGTTCAGGCCGACGAGACGCTGCCGATCACCGCCGACGGGTTCCGGCTGCGGCAGGTCGTCGACAACGTCGTGAGCAACGCGATCAAGTACACCCCGCGAGACGGCCGCGTGCGCATCACCGGTGACGTCGAGGGCCACCAGGTCGTGCTGTCGGTCGCGGACACCGGCATCGGCATCGCGGCGGACGATCTGGCCAACATCCTCACGCCGTACTTCCGCACCGAGGAAGCCAAGAAGACGTCCGGCGGCACCGGCCTCGGCCTCGGCATCAGCAACGACATCGTGCTCGCCCACGGCGGCACGCTCTCGATCGACAGCGAGGCCGGGGTCGGCACCACCGTCACGATCCGCCTGCCCCTGGCCGGCGAGCTGGCCGGGGATCCGGCCGCGCGGCCGGAGACCCGGCGCGACACAGAAGGACGAGCATGACCGATCTCATCGCCGGATCCGGCGTGGACCTCGGCATCGCGCAGGCGGTGATCACCACGCTCGCGACGATGCTCACCATCGGCATCGCGTTCCTCCTGCGGCCGGGGCTCCCGACGCTGTACTGGAGCATCGCCTTCACCCTCGCGATGCTCGCCACCTACGGCGTCGTGGCGGGGGATGTCGCCGGCATCGAGCCGCTCCGCCGCGCATCGCTCGGCGCGCTGATGGGCGCCCCCGCGTTCCTGTGGTCGGGCTTCCGTGCCGCGTGGGGGCTGCGTCCGCACGTCTGGGCGGGGGCGGCGATGGCGGCGGTGTCGGCGTTCTCGCTGACGATCGTCGACGACATCGCGTGGTTCACGGTGGCGTACCGCACGGTCTTCTTCGCAGCATCCGTGTTCGCGGGGCTGTTCGTCCTGGACTGGGCTCGGTCCTCGTCACGGCGCAATGACCGCCTGCTGCTGCCGCTCGTGATCGTGTCGGCCGCGTTCTTCGTGACCGGCGTGGGCACGTTGATCTCCGGCCTCCTGTTCCCGCCCTCGGGCGGCGACGACTTCGAGCTCGTTCGCCTGATCTCGTCGGCCGGGATGCTGGTGTACGTGGCCTGTGCGCTGATCGCAGTGGTCGGCACCACGGCGCGCGACAGCGGGCTCGGCCGCGCCGCGACCGTCTCGACGGCGTGGCAGCAGTTCGAGCGGACCGCCGGCGATCGCCTTGCGCGGGCGCAGAAGACCTCGGAGCCCTGGTCGGTCGTCTACCTCGGGCTCGACGACGCTGCCGACATCCGCCAGACGGCGGGGGCGGCGGCGTTCGCCGCCCTGTCGGAGAGACTCGAGGACGAGGTGCGGGCAGCATTCCCCGCCGAGGCCGACGTCGGATCACCCTCAGCGGGCGCGGTCGTGGTGCTCGTGCCCCGGCCCGATGCCGTGGTGCGCGACCTGCTGCGCGCCACGCTGGAACGGGTGACACTCCTCGACGTGCACGGGGCGCTGCCGATCCGCCCGACGGCGAGCGCCGGCTGGGCGCCGGTCTCCGTCCTCGGCTACGACCTCGACACGCTCGTGTACACCGGCCGCGAGGCCGCGCGCGTCGCGAGCGGCAAGGGCGGCGACCGATGGGAGCGCGTCGGCGCCGCCATCGTCAACCGCCTGATCAGTGAGTCAGAGCTACCGTGAGCGTGTCGGTCGCCGTCTGCTTGGCGTACTCGCTCGAGGTCGGCGTCGTCTGCACCAGGAAGTCGTAGCTGAACTGCAGCGTCACGTACGTCGCCTCGGCCGGCACCGCCCCCACGTTGAAGGTCTGCGAGTAGCTGTACGGATCCAGCACGAGGTAGCCGGGGCTCACCGTGGAGGCGTCGACCTGCGGGGCGAGCGCGTCCAGCGCACCCGTCGGCGTCGCCGGGATGGCCGTCATGGTCGCGCGCTGCAGGAACACCTTCTGGCCGTCGTTCGGCGTGACGGTCGTCATGAGCGAGATGCTGACGGGTTTGATCGCCTCGGCGGTCCACTTGTCCATCGAGAGCGTCGACCAGTAGTCGATCGTCGCGGAGACCGCGCCGGCGGTGAGCTCGCGCTGGGTCGCCCCGCCTGACAGGTCGTTGGGCACCGGCGTCGGGATGGCGGTCGACGTCGACGTCGGCGTGCTGCCGCCCGCTCCCTCTTCCCACGGCGCAGGCCCGCAGCCGACAAGAGCCGCCACGCCCACGACCGAGATCGTCACGACACCGGCGAACCGGTTCCACCTGCGCATAAAACCCCCGAGTCGCGCCGGAAAAACGTCCGGTCAGTCTAGCCGGGCGATGTCACTCGCGGTCGCGCCGCGCGCGGGTCTGCTCGGCGCGCTGGGCGAGCAGGTCATCGGCGGGGTAGCCGACCTCGGTGAGGGTGAGCCCGCGCGCCGAGAGCACCTTCACCTCGGGCACGCGCTCCTGCGCGTCGCGGATGTCGACGACGTCCTCCACGTCGAGCCTGCCCTCGCCGACGGCGACGCAGGCCCCGACGAGCGCCCGCACCATGCTGTGGCAGAACGCGTCGGCCTTGACGTTCGCGACGAGCACGCCCGCGGCGTCGCGGTGCCAGTCGAACTCGAGCAGTGTGCGGATCGTCGTGGCCTCTTCACGCGGTTTGCAGTAGGCGGCGAAGTCGTGGAGTCCGATGAGGGCGCGGGCCGCAGCATCCATCGCCTCCGCATCGAGAACCGCGCGCACCGAGGTTGTGCGATGGCGCTCGAGCGGGTCGTACCCGGTGACGGTGTCGCCGATGCGGTACTCGTAGCGGCGCCACACCGCCGAGAAGCGCGCGTCGAAGCCTTCGGGCGCGATGCGCGAGCCCGTGACGGCGACGTCGGAGTAGGCGCCCACCACCCCCGTCATGCGCGCGGCGAGCGCCGTGGCCCGGCCTTCGGCGGTGGGGATGCTGTCGGCCGGGCGCGCGTGCCGCGCCAGCATGCGCTGCTGCTGGCTCTCGTCGAGGTCGACGTGCGCCACCTGGCCAGTGGCGTGCACGCCCGCGTCGGTGCGCCCGGCCACCACGAGCCGCGGGTCACCGCCGAGCACGCGCGCGAGCGAGGTTTCGAGCGTCTCTTGGACCGTGCGAAGTCCGGGCTGGCGGGCCCACCCCCGGAAATGCGTGCCGTCGTAGGCGATGTCGAGGCGGATCCGCACGGACTCCAGCCTACCGACGCGCCGTCAGCCGACGACGAAGCGGCCGCGGGGCAGGGTCTCGCCGACCGCGGCGAGCGCGGCAGCGGCCTGGCGGAGGCGGTTCTCGCTCTCGCGGACGATCTCGCGCGCGACCACGGGATGCGCGCGCACGATGTCGTCGAGTGCGGAGACGGGCACGACCACGACGTCGACCTCGCTCGTCGCCAGCGCCCGCGAGATCGTCGGCGTGCGGGAGAGGGCGGTGAGACCGACGGCGTCGCCCGCCGTCAGCACCCCCACCTGCACGAAACCCTCGTCCTCGGTCGGGATGCCCAGCACGACCGAGCCGGCGAGGATGAAGCGGGTCTCCACGGGAACGATGCCGGGCCGCAGCAGCGACTCCCCCGCGCAGTACCGCTCCAGCCGCGCGTGAGCGGCGAGCGACTCCGCCTCGCGGGGCGCCAGGCTCAGCGACGGCGCGATCTGCCGCAGCGCGTCCTGCAGCCGCGCGGGTGTTCGCCAGTCGTCGGTGAGGTCGCCGTCGAGGTGCAGGTCGGCGCGGCGCGCGGCGTACCAGATGCGGGTCGCGAAGGCATCGAGGGCGTCGGCGCGATCGCCGGGGGTGCGCAGTGGGATCGCCACCTCGTACCGCGAACCGCCCACGGTCACCGCCGAGGGTTCGAGATCCGGCGACAGCAGCGGGATGTCGCGGGCCACCGCCACGAGCAGCTCCCGCACGCGGCCCGGCGGGTCGTCGGTGCCGAACTCCACCTCGAGGGTCGCGGCGTACGGCTCCGGATTGCGCGAGAGGTTGACGAAGGAGCCGCCGGCGAGTTCCGCGGTGGGGATGATGACCGTGCCGTTGCCGGTCTCGAGGTGCACCGCGCGCCAGTTGACCTCGACGATCTGCCCGCGTGTGCCGCCGGTCTCGATCCAGTCCCCGAGTTCGAACGGCGCCTCGAACACCAGGAAGAGGCCCGACACGATCGACCCGACCGCGTTCTGCAGGGCGAGCCCGACCACGATCGACGTGATGCCGAGTGCGGCGAACACGCCGGCGACGTCGGCATCCCACACCCACCAGAACACCGCCGCGATGCCGAGGATGATGAAGACGAACCGGATGAGGTCGCTGAAGATCGTCGGGAACCGGTCGCGCCACGATCCCTTCTCCGCGCGGTGGAAGACCAGGTGGTTGACGGCGTTGATCGTGACGACGATCACGAGCAGCCCGAAGATCGTCCACACGACCTTCGGCCACGTGCCGGACCCCTCCCACGCGCCCGGCTGGCTGAGCAGCACCAGGATGCCGGCGACCGGCACGAGGTAGTTGCGCACCATCAGCACGATCGGCGCCGCGCGGCTGCCGCGGCGGGCGAGCGCGTTGTGGAACTCCGTCAGTCCGATGAGCGCGAGCGGCAGCCCCACCGAGACGACGACGGCGGGCCAGAACCACGGCTGCGAGACGATATCGGCCACGGATGCCTCACCCCTCCGCCACGACGACGCTCGGGGACTCGACCTTCCAGACGCGCTGGCCGCCCGACTGCGTCTCGATCTCGCCGGCGGGCAGCACGGTGATCGAATCGGGCAGCCGCTCCGCCACGCGCTGCGTGATGTAGATGCCGGGTTCGTCCGAGTCGCCCTGGACGCGGAATGCGAGATTCACGGCATCCCCCCACATGTCGTACACGACCCGCGCCCGGCCGATGAGTCCGCTCGTCACCTTGCCGGAGTCGAGACCCGCTCGCAGCGACAGGGAGACACCCTGCTGGGTGGAGTAGCGCTCGAGGATGGTGTCGAGCTCGAGCGCGAACTCGACGGCGCGGCGTGCGTTGTCGACGCGCGGTGTCGCCAGCCCGCAGCTGGCGAGGTAGCTCTGCCGAGTGGTGCGCACCCGCTCGACGCCGTGCCGCTCCGCGGCCTCGTCGAACGCGCGGATGAGGTCGTTGAGGCGCGCGATCGCGTCGTCGGACGACATCGACAGCGCCAACGCCTCGAAGCCCACGATGTCGGCGAAGACCACCGTGACATCGTCGCTGTCCTGCGTGATCGCCTCGTCGCCGAGTTTGTAGCGGCTCGCCATGCCCTCCGGCATGAAGGAGAGGATGAGGTCCTCGTTGGCCTTCTCCTGCTGGGCGATCAGGTGCGACTTGACCTGCAGGCTGCGGCTCATGTCGTTGAACGCGTTCGCGACGTCGGCGAGCTCGTCGCTCGAGCCGGCGTCGACCTGCACGCCCTCGTCGCCCCCGGCGATGCGCTGGGCGGCGGTCTTGAGGCGGCGCAGCGGCCGCACGAACACCTGCGCGAGCACCAGCGAGAGCACGCAGACGAAGATGATCATGGCCGCCGTCGACAGGATGAGGTTGCGCGTGAAGTCCTCGACGGGGACCATCGCCTCGTGCTCGGTCTCCTGCGCGACGATCACCCAGTCCAGGCCGTCGACCTCGAGCGGAGCGTACGCGGTCAGGCTCGGGCGCCCCAGATAGTCGCTCTCCAGCAGCGTGCCCGAGTCGCCGGCCAAGGCCCGGGTCACGGCGGTGCCCGCGATCGTCTGGTTGAGCAGCGTGTTCCCGTTGCTCACGGCGAGCGCGGCTGCGGCGGGCGGAAGGCCTGCGGCCACAGCATCCGTCTCGTATGCCTCCGCGTCGGCGAGCAGGGCGCGCGAAACCGACCGCATCGTGCCGTCGGCGCCCACGAGGTACGTCTCGCCCGTCGCGCCGAGGCCGTTGAGCTCCCACTCGCCCGCGACCGTCATGACGTCGTCGATGCGCTCGATCGGCAGCTCGATCGCGAGCGCGCCGAGCACCTCGCCATCGTCGGCGATCGGCACCACGGCCCAGCCCGCCGGGGCGCCGAGGCTCGGCCCGTACGACGCGAAGTCGGCGAGCACGACGTCGCCGACGATGTTGCGGTCCATCGCCTCGCGGTACGCGACGGCGAGGTTCGACAGCCGGTAGGGCCCGTCGAAGAGGTTCGTGCCGAGATCGACCCCTTTGTAGGCGGTGTAGACGACGTTGCCCTCGGTGTCGAGCATGAGCACGTCCTCGTACTCCTGCAACTGGGTCATCGTGCGGTAGTAGTCGTGGTACTTCGCGTGCGCCGCCGACCACGCACTGCCGTCGCCCGCGTCCTCTGTGACGATCGCGTCCTCCCACGAGTCGTACGGGATCACGTAGTGGTGCTGCAGGTAGGTCTCGGCCGCCCCTCGTGGGGCGAACGCCGAGCCGTCGACGTCTTCCCCGGTCGCCTCCTCGAGATCGGCGGCGAACGTGTCGCGATAGTACGAGTCGACGGCGGCGGATGCTGCGGCATCCGTCTCCTGCGCGTTCAGCTCGTCGAAACCCTCGGTGAAGGCGCGCACAGCGGCCTTGCTCGTGTCGTTGAGCGCCGACAGCCTCACCGAGTTCTCGATCGAGCGGAACAGCTGCGACACCTCGCGGGCGCGGTTCTCGCGGATCTCGACGAGCTTCTCGTACGCGATCGCACGCAGCGCCTCGGTGCCGTTGACGTACCCGATGATGCCGACGACGATGCTCGAGAGCACGCTCACCGACAGCAGCATGATGAGCAGGATCGAATAGATCGACAGTCCCGCACGCGTGCGGACGCGTGGCGTGCCCACCCAATGCGCGGGTGTCTCCCCGGGCATCTCCGATCCGGACACGCTCTCTCCCCTCGTACGCCGCCGTTCGATCACGTGCAGCGGCGCTGGAAGCATCCCCAAACACCCCGGCCCGCCGAGGTTGGGGCAAGAGTAGCGCCCGGCCTGCCTCTGGCATAGAGGCGCGACCGCGCGCCGTGATACGCCCAGGGACGCCACGTACAATTGCCGTCTCCCCCCACCTTCGTTCGCGAGAACCCATGACGTCGACTGCGCCCGCCACCGCCCCGCCCGCCCGCTTCGCCGGGCTGGACGGCATGCGGGCGATCGCGGTCCTGCTCGTGGTCGTCTACCACCTGTTCCCGCCAGGGCTGCTGCCGGGCGGCTTCGTCGGGGTCGACGTGTTCTTCGTGATCAGCGGCTTCCTCATCACGAGCCTGCTGCTGCGCGAGCGGATCCCCACCGGACGAGTCGCCCTCGGCCGCTTCTGGCAACGGCGTGCGAGACGCCTGCTGCCGGCGCTCGCCGTCGTGGTGGTGGTGTGCTCGGCGCTCGCGTGGGTCGTCGGCGGCGACGTGCTCGTCGACCTGGACGCGCAGGTGCTGGGCGCCGCGACCTTCAGTTACAACTGGGTGTCGGTCGCAGGCGGCGGCGGGTACTTCGCCGCGGCGACACCCGAGCTGTTCCGCAACTTCTGGTCGCTCGCGGTCGAAGAGCAGTTCTACCTGCTCTGGCCGCTCCTCTTCCCGATGTTCCTGCTGCTGCCGTGGACGTGGGCCCGCACGACGGCCGCCTTCGCCCTCGCGGCCGCATCGGGCGTCTGGATGGGCCTCACCGTCTCGGGCGGCGGCGACGTCACGCGCGCCTACTTCGGCACCGACACCCACGCGTTCGGGCTGCTGCTCGGCGTCGGCCTCGCGTTCCTGCTGACGCCGGTGCTGAGAGCAGGCGGCCCGCGATGGGCGCACTCGAGGGCGGCGCGGAAGCTGACCGGGGCGGCCGGTGTGCTCGCCCTCTCGGGCCTCGTCCTGCTCGCCATAGCGCCGCAGAGCAGCTCGGCCGTCACGTTCCCCGGCGCGCTCCTGGGCGCCAGCGTGCTCAGCGCTGTCGCGATCGTCGCGGGCGTGTGGCCGGGCTCCTGGTTCGGGCCGGCGATCGACGTGCGACCGATGCGCTGGATCGGCGACCGCTCCTACGGCATCTACCTGTGGCACTGGCCGCTGCTCATGCTCGCTGTCGCGGCGTTCGCGCCGGAATCGACCGTCGCCACAGCGCCGATGTGGATCGGCCTGGGCGTGCTCGCGGCGACGGCCGCAGCATCCGCTCTGTCGTTCCGCTTGATCGAGACCCCGGTGCGCCGTCACGGATTCCGCGCCTCCGTGCGCCTGCTCGCCGCACGGCTGCGGGGCGGGCCCCGTGCCCGCCTGCGGGCGCTCGGTGTCGCGCTCAGCGGGGCTCTCGTGCTCGCAGGCGCCGGCGCCGCGATCGCGGTCTCCCCCGACGAGACCAGCGCCGAGGCCGCCGTCGAGGCGGGTCGCGCCGCGCTCGAGAAGGCGCTGCGCGAGGCTCCCGCACCGATCGCCCCGACTCCTTCGGCGACGGATGCTGCATCCCCCGCGCCCGCCGACGTCACCGGCGACCAGATCAGCGCCGTGGGCGACTCCGTCATGCTGGCGTCGGCCGGTGGCCTCGTGGAACGCCTGCCGGGCATCGAGGTCGACGCCGAGGTGTCGCGCTCGATGTGGGCCGGGCCCGAGATCGTCGACGAGCTCGACGCCACGGGCCGCCTGCGCCCCTACGTCGTGGTCGCCCTCGGCACGAACGGCGCGGTCGACCCCTCGACGCTCGAGCACCTCGCCGACACCGTGGGCCCGAAGCGCAACCTCGTGCTGGTGAACGCCTACGCGCCGCGCGACTGGATCCCCGGCGTGAACGCCGAGCTCGCCGCGTTCGCCGAGGACCACCGCAACGTCATCGTCGCCGACTGGTCGGGTGCCATCGCGCCCCACGAGGACCTGCTCGCCGGAGACAAGATCCACCCCGGGGCGGAGGGCGGGCGCATCTTCGCCGACACCGTCGCAGCGGCGGTGGATGAGCTGGCCGAAGAGCGCCGCGAGTACGCCGCCGACCGCGCCGACCGCCTCGCCGAGATCCTCAGCGCCGACCTCACGCCGTAGCGCACGGGCGCCGCACGCCTCGGCGGGCCACATCCGCCACCTCTCCGATCCCCCGCACGCAGCGAGACCCGCCACCCAGTGGGTGGCGGGTCTCGCGGTGCAAGGAGTGCCGGGCTGCTGCGCCCGGCGGGATCCGCGTTACGCGGACTTCTCCTCGGCAGGAGCCTCGACGGCCTCCTCGGCGGCAGCCTCGGCGGCGGCGCCCTCCTCCTGCGACTCGGCGCCGGCCTCGGCGGCCTCGTCGGTGGCGGGGGTCTCCGAGGCGTCGGTCTCCTCGGCGGGAGCCTCCTCGGCGGGAGCAGCCTTCGCGGCAGCAGCCTTCTTGGCCGACGGCTTCTTCGTCACGGGCTCGAGGACGAGCTCGATGACGGCCATGGGCGCGTTGTCGCCCTTGCGGTTGCCGACCTTGGTGATGCGGGTGTAGCCGCCGTCACGGTCCGCGACCAGCGGAGCGATCTCGGTGAACAGGACGTGCACGACTTCCTTGTCACCGATGACCGAGAGCACGCGACGACGCGCGTGCAGGTCGCCGCGCTTCGCGAACGTGATGAGACGCTCGGCGAGCGGACGCAGGCGCTTGGCCTTGGTCTCGGTCGTCTTGATCGACTTGTGGGTGAACAGCGCGGCGGCCAGGTTCGCAAGCAGCAGACGCTCGTGGGCGGGGCCGCCTCCGAGGCGGGGACCCTTGGTGGGCTTGGGCATTCTCAGTTACTCCAGTGTGAAAAGTCGGTCGGGGGGAGGGATGCCGCGATTAGCTCGCATCCGGAACCAATCGGCTCAGACGGTCTCGTCGTCGTAGCCGCCGTAGAAGTGCGCGCCGTCGAACCCGGGGACCGAGTCCTTCAGCGACAGGCCGAGCGAGACGAGCTTGTCGCGCACCTCGTCGACCGACTTCTGACCGAAGTTGCGGATGTTCATGAGCTGCGTCTCCGAGAGGGCGACGAGCTCCGACACGGTGTTGATGCCCTCGCGCTTGAGGCAGTTGTACGAACGCACCGACAGGTCGAGGTCCTCGATCGGCATCGACAGCTCGTTCGAGAGGACGGTCTCGACCGGCGCCGGGCCGATCTCGATGCCCTCGGCCTCGACGTTGAGCTCACGGGCCAGGCCGAAGAGCTCCGTCAGGGTGCGACCGGCCGACGCGACGGCGTCACGCGGGGCGATCGACGACTTGGTCTCGACGTCCAGCACCAGCTTGTCGAAGTCGGTGCGCTCACCGGCACGGGTGGCCTCGACGCGGTACGACACCTTCAGGACCGGCGAGTAGATCGAGTCGATAGGGATCTGACCGGCCTCGGCGTACTCGTTGCGGTTCTGGGTCGCCGACACGTAGCCGCGACCGCGCTCGATCGTGAGCTCGAGCTCGAACTTGGCCGTGTCGTTGAGCGTCGCGATGACGAGCTCGGGGTTGTGCACCTCGACGCCCGCGGGAGCGGAGATGTCAGCGGCGGTGACCTCACCGGCGCCGGTCTTGCGCAGGTACGCGGTGATGGGCTCGTCGCGCTCGCTGGAGACGACCAGCTGCTTGATGTTGAGGATGATCTCGGTGACATCCTCCTTCACACCCGGGATGGTGCTGAACTCGTGGAGGACGCCGTCGATGCGGATCGACGTCACTGCGGCGCCGGGGATCGACGACAGGAGGCTGCGACGCAGCGCGTTGCCGATCGTGTAACCGAAGCCGGGCTCCAGCGGCTCGATGATGAAGCGGCTGCGGAACTCCCCGACCTTCTCCTCGGTCAGAGTGGGACGCTGTGCGATGAGCACTATGTGTTCCTTTCGATCACGTGCCCGCTATATGACACGTGCGGTGGGTGAGGTGTTGAATTTTTCTCGGGGATGCCTCGGGAACGAGGCATCCGTGAAGCGTGCGGTAGCCGGGGCACCCACGAGGGGGTGCCCCGGCTCCGGGATGTCAGACGCGGCGGCGCTTGGGCGGACGGCAGCCGTTGTGGGCCTGCGGCGTCACGTCCTGGATCGAGCCGACCTCGAGGCCGGCGGCCGTCAGCGAGCGGATCGCGGTCTCGCGGCCCGAGCCCGGGCCCTTGACGAAGACGTCGACCTTCTTGACGCCGTGCTCCTGCGCCTGGCGGGCAGCGGACTCCGCGGCCATGCCGGCGGCGTACGGCGTCGACTTGCGCGAGCCCTTGAAGCCCACGCCACCCGACGACGCCCAGCTGATGACGGCGCCCGACGGGTCGGTGATCGAGACGATCGTGTTGTTGAACGTCGACTTGATGTGGGCCTGGCCCAGCGCGATGTTCTTCTTCTCCTTGCGGCGCGGCTTGCGCGCGGCGGACTTGGCCTGTGCCATTGCTCTGCTCTCCTAAACCCTGGGGGCCGCGCCTTAGCGCGCCTTCTTCTTGCCGGCGACGGTGCGCTTCGGACCCTTGCGGGTACGCGCGTTCGTCTTCGTGCGCTGACCGCGCACCGGGAGGCCGCGGCGGTGACGCAGGCCCTCGTACGAGCCGATCTCGACCTTGCGGCGGATGTCGGCGGCGACCTCGCGGCGGAGATCACCCTCGACCTTGTAGTTGCCTTCGATGTGGTCGCGGAGGGCGATGAGCTGGTCGTCGCTGAGGTCCTTGACGCGGATGTTCTCGTCGATCCCCGTCGCCTTGAGGATCTCGTTCGAGCGGGTACGGCCAACGCCGTAGATGTACGTGAGGGCGATCACCACGCGCTTGTCGCGCGGGATGTCAACGCCGGCAAGACGTGCCATGCGGTTCTCCTGAGAGTTGGTGGAGGTGTGGAGCAGTGTCGGTGCCCGGGCCCCCAGCCCGAGGTGTCCCCTCCGGAGAGGTTCTGACGCTGCCTGTAGTCGTATTCAGTTGTGGGATTCCGGATGCCGCGAGCCGCGGCATCCGGCAAGCCTTCTCAGCCCTGGCGCTGCTTGTGACGCGGGTTGCTCTTGCAGATCACCATGACGCGACCGTGGCGACGGATGACCTTGCAGTGGTCGCAGATGGGCTTGACGGAGGGGTTGACCTTCATTATTTCTTCTCTTCGCTGTCTTCACCGGGCACGCCGGAGCGTGGGGTGTTACTTCTCGGCCGGCCTAGCGGTAGCGATAGACGATGCGCCCGCGGGTGAGGTCGTAGGGCGACAGCTCCACGACGACACGGTCCTCGGGAATGATGCGGATGTAGTTCTGCCGCATCTTGCCGGAGATCGTCGCGAGGACCTTGTGGCCGTTGCTGAGCTCAACGCGGAACATCGCGTTGGGCAGCGCCTCGGACACGACGCCCTCGATCTCGATGACACCGTCTTTCTTCGCCATACGCTCGCTAACAGTTGTGCAGACCGGTCGATCTGCGGTGGATGGGATTCGGTGCGATGACACGCCAATACAGGCGCAACGCACCAAAGATCAAGCATACGTGATAGTGGATGCCTCGGCAAATGACTCCGCTCCAGTCACGGCGCGCGCTCAGGAAAGGCGCGCGGCCCCGGTTCCTCGGCGTGCGGATGGGCGAGAAACCACAATCGCATGGGCAAACCGTCCTGCGAGCGGTTTCTCCGACGAATTGCGGTTTCCTCGGGCGGGTCGACGCCGCCGGGGCGCGTCAGGTGCGCAAGAAGCACGTGAAGCGGGGCAGGACGCAAGGAGCGGGGCATGACGGAGGGTTGAGAGCCGGACCGGGGCTGCCGGCCGGCGAGAAACCTCGATCCGTCGCAGAAACCCGCCGCCGAGCGATTTCCGGTCCCGATCCAGGTTTCTCGCACCGCGGGCGCGCGGCGCGCGGCGCTGGACGATCCGCCGTTCACGGGCACGTGAGCCTCCTCCCCCGGATGAGTTGCGCGGGAGCCCTCCACAGATCCCGCACACCTCCGAAGGCGAAGGATGCTGGCGGCACAGCCTGAGGCATGGCATCTCCTCTTCTCGGGCAGGCGCTGGCAGCTGCGCCGGTCGAGCTTCTCCGGGCACGCGACTCAGTGTTCGGCGGGCGCGACGTCAGGGATCGGAGGCGGTATGTGCGAGTCCGCCCGGGCGTCTACACGTTCCGCGACGCCTGGAAAGACCTCGCCCCGTGGGAGAGATATCTCACTCGGGTTCACGCCTACGCCCTGATCTGCCCTCGCGCCGTCTTCGCCTACGAGTCGGCGGCGGTGCTGCTCGGCCTGCCCATCTTCGGCGAGCCCCGTGACATCCACGTGTTCTCCGCCGAGCGCCGCGCCTCTCGGCGGTTCTCCGACGTCTGTGTCCACACGAGCGCCGATGCGCGAGAGACCGTCGAGGTCGGCGGAACCCGGTTGACGTCGGTCGCCGCCACGGCCGTCGATCTCATGCGCATGCTGCCCCCGCTCTACGGGCTCGCGGTCGGCGATGCCGCGGTCTCGCTGGTGCAAGGCGGGACGACCGACGCACTCGAACTCGGAAGGCTCGCGGATTCGCAGCGAACCAGGCGCGGCATCGCGCGACTGAGGCTCCTCCTGCCCGCCATCGACGCGCGCGCCGAGTCGCCCGGAGAGTCGGTGAGCCGGGGCGTGATCTTGTGGGCGGGCTTCGAGACGCCCGAGTTGCAGCGCGTCTTCCGTTCCGAGGGCCGTGAGGACCGCGTGGACTTCGCGTGGCCGAGCGTGCGGGCCATCGGCGAATCCGACGGGTACGGGAAGTACGTCACCGAGACCGCCGAGGAGGCCGTCCGGCGGGTGATCGCTGAGAAGAAGCGCGAAGAGCGACTCCGACGGCAGTGCGCGGCGTTCGACCGCTGGGACATGAAGACGGCCGAGGCCGTCGCCCCGCTGGTCAGGCGCCTCGAAAGGCTCGGAGTGCCGCGCGTCGGCGCGCCCAATCCGATCCTGTTGTCGGTGAAGAACCCGCGCTCGCTCTCGCCGGGATCGAGCATCGCGGGCGACAAACCTCGTTCGCGATGAGAAACCACGCGCCGCGTGGTTTCCCGACGTGAGTCCGGTTTCTCGCGGAGACGAGACCGGGCGCACCGCGTGGCGGGGCGGCGCAGGGCGCGGGCGGCGCGCAGGGCGCGGAAGTGCTGGACGGAACGGATGCCGCGGGGCGCGGCATCCGCTCCCAGAAGGCTTACTCGAAGAGCGTGGCGAGGGAGCCCGCCGGGGGCAACTGCGAGTTCGCGATGACCTGGCCGTTGACCGCGATGGTCGGGGTGCCGATGCCCGAGGACCCGGGCTGGATCGGGGTCGCCTCCGTCTTCTCGGCGACGAAGCCGGCGTACGTGCCGTCGTTGACGCACGAGTCGATGCCGGTGACACCGACGCCGGACGCGATCTCGAGGATCTCGCTGTTCGTGAGGCCGTTCGACTTCTCGGCGGGCTGATTCTCGAACATCGCCTGCAGGAAGGGCAGCGACGCGTCGGGGTCCGCCGCCGCGACGCAGTAGGCGGCATTCGCCGCACGCGTCGAGAACTGGGTGCCGTTCGACTGGCTGTCGAGGATCGAGATCGGGTGGATGCCGAGCGTGATGCTGCCGTCGTTCACCATGCTCTCGATCTCGGCGCCGTAGATCTGCTCGAACTGGTTGCACACGGGGCACATGAAGTCGATGTAGGTGTCGAGGCGGTCGGGACCGTCTCCGACGAGGATGGCGCCGGTCTCCGCGTCGATCCCCGCCGACGTCGGCGTGTTCACCTCGGTCGGCAGCGGCTTGGGCGTCGCCGCGTTGTTCAGGGTGATGACGAGAACGGTGACGAGCACGAGCGCCACTACGACGCCCACGGTCACCCAGATCGCGAACCAGTTGGTCTTGCGTGCCGGCTGTGCCATGTCGAGCCTCCTAGGCGATCTCGCGCGGGGTCACGCCGAAGGGCGCAAGACCCGCGGCACCGCCGTCGGGTGCCGTGAGCACCCAGATTCCGTCTTCGTGAACGGCGACGCTGTGCTCCCAGTGGGAGCCGGCGGTGCCGTCGATCGTGGAGACCGTCCATCCGTCGTCCTCGACGAACGTGGCCTGGTCGCCGATCACGACCATGGGCTCGATGGCGAGCACGAGACCCGGACGCACCTCCGGTCCCGGGTCGGCGACACGGTAGTTGAACACCGACGGCGACTCGTGCATCTTGCGGCCGATGCCGTGACCGACGTACTCGCGAAGGATGCCGTAGGTTCCGGCAGTTCCGTCCGAAGAGCGCGGCGAGTTGGCTTCGATGTACTCCTCGATAGCCGTGCCGACCTCGCCGATGTGCTTCGCGGTCGCGAGCGCGGCGATGCCGGCCCACAGCGACCCCTCGGTCACGTCCGAGAGGTGCTGCCGCGCAGCGACGACCTCGGGGCGGCTGTCGTCCGGCAGGACGAACGTGAACGCTGAGTCCCCGTTCCAGCCCTTGTACTCGGCGCCGGCATCGACCGACAGGATGTCGCCGGGCGCGAGCACCCGGTCGCCGGGGATGCCGTGCACGACCTCCTCGTTGACCGAGGCGCAGATGGTGTGGCGGTACCCGCGCACCATCTGGAAGTTGGACTTCGCGCCCCGGCCGGTGATGAGGGCGGATGCTGCGGCATCCAGCTCCGCCGTCGTCACACCCGGAGCGATCAGGCTGCGAGCCGCGTCGAGCGCCGCGGCCGTGATGAGCCCGGGCTCCACCATCGCACGCAGCTGGGCGGGCGACTTGTAGATCGAACGGCGGAGCGACACGGGATCAGGCGACGGGGACGCGGACGAGCCCGCGAGCCTCGAGCGCGGACACGATCCGCTCGGTGATCTCGTCGAGCGTGCCCACGCCGTCGATGCTCACGACGAGATCGCGCGCCTCGTACACGCCGAGGATCGGCGCGGTCTCGCGCTCGTAGATCGCCAGGCGGTTCGCGATGACCTCTTCGGTGTCATCGGTGCGGCCCTGCTCGGCGGCACGGCCCGCGATGCGCGAGATGCTCTCCTCGCGCGGCACGTCGAGCAGGATCACGGCGTCGAGCTCCTCGTCGCGTCCCTCGAGGAACTCGTCGAGGTGCATGACCTGGGCCACGTTGCGGGGGTAGCCGTCGAGCAGGAACCCTCCCTCGGCGTCCGGCTGCGACAGGCGCTCGCGCACGACGGCACTCGTCAGCTCGTCGGGGACCAGGTCGCCCGCCTCGATGATGGCCTTGACCTGGCTGCCGAGCTCCGATTCGTCCGCGACGGCGGCGCGGAACACGTCGCCCGTCGAGATGGCCGGGACGCCGAACGCCTCGGCGATGCGGATGCCCTGCGTTCCCTTGCCCGAACCCTGGGGGCCGACGATCAGAAGTCGCGTCATCGGAGGAGCCCTTCGTAGTGGCGCTGCTGGAGCTGCGCGTCGATCTGCTTCACCGTCTCGAGACCCACGCCGACGATGATCAGGATCGAGGCGCCGCCGAACGGGAAGTTCTGGTTGGCGCCGACCGTCGCGAGGGCGATGAGCGGCAGGAGCGCGATCAGACCGAGGTAGATCGAGCCCGGGAGGGTGATGCGCGTGAGCACGTAGTCCAGGTACTCCGCCGTCGGACGACCCGCACGGATGCCGGGGATGAACCCGCCGTACTTCTTCATGTTGTCGGCGACCTCGACGGGGTTGAACGTGATCGCGACGTAGAAGTACGTGAAGCCGACGATGAGGAGGAAGTACAGCGCCATGTACAGCGGGTGGTCGCCGCGCACCAGGTAGAGCTGGATCCACGCCACCCAGGCCGGGACATCCTGGCCGGCCTGCGGCTGGTTGAACTGCGCGATGAGCGCCGGGATGTACAACAGCGACGAGGCGAAGATGACGGGCACGACGCCGGCCATATTGACCTTGATCGGGATGTAGGTGTTCGTGCCGCCGTAGGTGCGGCGGCCGACCATGCGCTTGGCGTACTGCACGGGGATGCGGCGCTGCGACTGCTCGACGAAGACGACGAGCGCGACGACGACGATGCCGACCGCGAGCACGAGCAGGAAGACCTCGAAGCCCTTGGACTGCCAGATCGCCCACATCGAGGCGGGGAACGCGGCGGCGATCGAGGTGAAGATCAGCAGCGACATGCCGTTGCCGATGCCCCGCTCGGTGACGAGCTCGGCGAACCACATGATGAGGCCCGTGCCGGCGGTCATCGTGATGATCATGAGCAGCTGCGCCCACCACACGTCGTTCGTGAGGAGGTTCTCGCACTCGGGAACACCGGTGGTCCCGAAGAGCTGGCCGCTGCGCGCAACGGTGACGAGGGTCGTCGACTGCAGGAGCGCGAGCGCGATCGTGAGGTAGCGCGTGTACTGCGTGAGCTTGGCCTGGCCCGCCTGGCCCTCCTTGTAGAGGGTCTCGAAGTGCGGGATGACGACGCGCAGCAGCTGCACGATGATCGTCGCCGTGATGTACGGCATGACGCCGAGGGCGAAGATCGACAGCTGCAGCAGGGCGCCGCCGGAGAAGAGATTCACCAGCGAGAGGAGGCCCTCGGTGCCCGCGGACTGCCGCAGACACGACTGCACGTTCGGGAAGTCGACGAACGGCGCAGGGACGTGCGCGCCGAAGCGGTACAGGGCGATGATCGCCAGGGTGAATGCGATCTTCCGACGAAGGTCGGGAGTGCGGAAGATCCGCGCGATGGCGCTGAACAAGAGGATTCCTCCAGAGGGGGGCGTCGGCACGCAGACGTGCCGACGTCCAGGGTAACCCAGTGGGGGCCGGAGCAAGCTCCGACCCCCACTGTGCGCGTATTACTTGACGGCGCCGCCCGCGGCGACGATCTTCTGCTCGGCGGAAGCCGAGACCTTGTCGACCGACACGTTGAGCTTCACCGAGATGTCGCCGGTGCCGAGCACCTTGACCTTCTCGTTCTTGCGCACTGCACCCTTGGCGACCAGGTCGCCGATGGTGACGTCGCCACCGGCCGGGTACAGCTCCGCGAGCTTGTCCAGGTTCACGACCTGGTACTCCACGCGGAACGGGTTCTTGAAGCCGCGGAGCTTCGGGGTGCGCATGTGCAGCGGCATCTGCCCACCCTCGAAGCCGACCTTGACCTGGTAGCGGGCCTTCGTACCCTTGGTACCGCGACCCGCCGTCTTGCCCTTGGAGCCCTCACCGCGACCCACGCGGGTCTTGGCCTGGTTCGAGCCCGGGACCGGACGCAGGTGGTGCACCTTGAGCACGCCCGGGCGCGAAGCCGGGGCGTCCTTCTTGGCGGCGGCCTTCTTGGCGGGCGCCTTCTCAGCCTTGTCGGCCTTGGCGGCGGCAGCCTTGGCGGGCGCCTTCTTCTCGGCGGCAGCCTTGGGAGCAGCAGCCTTCTTCGGGGCCTTCTCGGCCTCGACGGCGTCGTTCTTCTCAGCCATCAGTCGATCTCCTCAACCTTCACGAGGTGCGCGACGGTCCGGACGTAGCCGCGCGTCTGCGCGTCGTCGGGACGGACGACCGAGTCGCCGATCCGCTTCAGACCGAGCGAACGCAGCGTGTCACGCTGGTTCTGCTTCTCGCTCACCTTGGACTTGACCTGCGTAACCTTCAGGCGCGCAGCCATCAGACACCTGCCTTCGCAGCACGGGCGGCCTCGGCCGCCTCGGCCTCGGCACGGACGAGACGGGCGGGGGCGACCTGGTCGAAGTCGAGACCGCGACGCGCGGCGACCGCGCGGGGCTCCTCGAGCTGCTTCAGGGCCTCCACCGTCGCGTGGACGATGTTGATCGTGTTCGACGAGCCGAGCGACTTCGACAGCACGTCGTGGATGCCGGCGCACTCGAGGACGGCGCGCACCGGGCCACCGGCGATGACACCGGTACCGGCGGCGGCGGGGCGCAGCAGCACCACACCGGCAGCGGCCTCACCCTGCACGGGGTGCGGGATGGTCGAGCCGACGCGCGGCACGCGGAAGAAGTTGCGCTTGGCCTCTTCGACACCCTTCGAGATCGCCAGGGGCACCTCGCGGGCCTTGCCGTAGCCGACGCCGACCACACCGTTGCCGTCGCCGACGACGACGAGCGCGGTGAAGCTGAAGCGACGACCACCCTTGACGACCTTCGACACGCGGTTGATGGTGACGACACGCTCGAGGAACTGGCTCTCGTTGCGATCGCGACCACCGCGGTCACCGCGGGTCTGGTTGCGCTCGCGCCCACCGCGGCGCGGCTCGCGCTCGCGCTCGGCGGGAGCCGTCGCGGCGGCGTCGGCCGGAGCCTCGGCTGCAGCCTGCTCGGTCACGATGTTCTCCTTGTTGTCACTCACAGGTTCAGACCTCCCTCGCGGGCGCCGTCGGCGATCGCCGCGACACGGCCGGCGTAGCGGTTGCCGCCACGGTCGAACACGACGTCCGAGACGCCGGCGGCCTTCGCGCGCTCGGCGAGAAGCTCGCCGACCTTGCGGGCCTTGGCGGTCTTGTCAGCGTCGGACGCACGCAGGTCGGTCTCGAGGGTCGAGGCAGAGGCCACGGTGTGGCCCTTGCTGTCGTCGACGAGCTGCACGAACACGTGACGCGACGAACGCGTGACGACCAGGCGGGGACGCTCGGTGGTGCCGACGACCTTCTTGCGAAGGCGGGCGTGACGACGCGCGCGCGCGTCGGACTTCGACTTCACAGCCATGGTTACTTACCAGCCTTTCCGGCCTTGCGCCGAACGACCTCGCCGGCGTAGCGCACACCCTTGCCCTTGTACGGCTCGGGCTTGCGGATCTTGCGGATGTTGGCCGCGGCCTCGCCGACGGCCTGCTTGTCGATGCCCGAGACCGTGAGCTTGTTGTTGCCCTCGACGGTCAGGGTGATGCCCGCGGGCGCCTCGACGAGGACGGGGTGCGAGAAGCCGAGAGCGAACTCGACCGCCGTGCCCTTCTGCGCGACGCGGTAACCCGTGCCGACGACCTCGAGACCCTTGGTGTAGCCCTGGGTGACACCGATGATGTTGTTGTTGATGAGCGTGCGGGTCAGGCCGTGCAGCGAACGCGAAGCGCGCTCGTCGTCGGGACGGGTCACGACGACCTGGCTGTCCTCGACCTTGACTTCGATGGGACGGGCCACGGTGAGCGTGAGCTCGCCCTTGGGGCCCTTGACGGCGACATCCTGGCCCTCGACCGAAACGGTCACGCCGGCGGGGATGTCGATCGGAAGACGACCGATACGCGACATGTCAGATCACCACACGTAGGCGAGGACTTCCCCACCCACGCCCTTCTGCTCTGCCTGGCGGTCCGTGAGGAGGCCAGAGGAGGTGGACAGGATCGCGACGCCGAGGCCGCCGAGGACGCGAGGGATCTCGGTCGACTTCGCGTACACGCGGAGGCCGGGCTTCGAGACGCGCTTGATGCCGGCGATCGACCGCTCGCGGTTCGGGCCGTACTTCAGCGTCAGGGTGAGGGTCGAGCCGACGCGGGCGTCGCTGACCTCCCACGCGGAGATGTAACCCTCCTGCTTGAGGATCTCGGCGATGTGGGTCTTGAGCTTGGAGCTCGGCAGCGACACGGAGTCGTGGTGCGCCGAATTCGCGTTGCGCAGACGGGTCAGCATGTCTGCGACCGGGTCTGTCATTGTCATTTCTTGATTCCTTTGTTCACGAGGTATCGGCAGGCGTTACACGCCGGACGACCTTCCATGATTGCCATGTTCAGTTGTGGGATCGGATGCTGCGGCCCGGCCTTGTGCGCCGGGCCGCAGCATCCGTTCAGGAATTACGCCTGCGCGTCGTCCGACTTGAACGGGAAGCCCAGGGCGCGCAGGAGCGCGCGGCCCTCGGCGTCCGTCTTCGCCGTCGTCACGATGGTGATGTCGAAGCCGCGGACGCGGTCGATCTTGTCCTGGTTGATCTCGTGGAACACGGACTGCTCCTGGAGACCGAAGGTGTAGTTGCCGTGACCGTCGAACTGGGCGCCCGAGAGGCCGCGGAAGTCGCGGATGCGGGGCAGCGCCAGGTTGACGAGACGGTCGACGAACTCCCACGCGCGGTCGCCGCGGAGGGTGACGTGCGCGCCGATGGCCTGGCCCTCGCGCAGCTTGAACTGCGCGATGGACTTGCGGGCCTTCGTCACGACCGGCTTCTGACCGGTGATCTTGGTGAGGTCGTCGACCGCGCCATCGATCACCTTGCTGTCGCGAGCTGCCTCGCCGACACCGGTGTTCACGACGACCTTGACCAGGCCGGGGATCTGCATGACGTTCTCGTAGCCGAACTCGTCCTGCAGCGCCTTCTTGATCTCGGCGTTGTACTTCTGCTTCAGGCGGGGCTGGACTCGTGCCGAAAGCGAGCCTTCGGCCGCAGGGCCAGCCGCGCTGTCAATAGCGGTGCTCATGTTCAGAGGTCCTTGCCTGACTTCTTCGCGTAGCGCACGCGGACGGTGCGCTTCACGCCGTCCTTGGTCTGCTCCTCGACACGGTGGCCGACGCGGGTCGGCTTCTTGGTCGAGGGGTCGACGACCTGGACGTTGGAGATGTGGATGGGGGCTTCCATCGTCTCGATGCCGCCCGTCTTGGTGCCGCGCTGCGACTGACCGACACGGTTGTGCTTCGTGACGTAGTTCACGCCCTCGACGATGACGCGGTTCTGCTCGGCGAGGATCTCGAGGACCTTGCCCTGCTTGCCGCGGTCGCCGCCCTTGTCCTGCTTCTTGCCCGTGATGACCTGAACCAGGTCACCCTTCTTGATCTTGGCCATGAGGTCAGATCACCTCCGGTGCGAGAGAGACGATCTTCATGAACTTCTTGTCGCGAAGCTCACGACCGACCGGTCCGAAGATGCGGGTGCCGCGGGGCTCCCCGTCGTTCTTCAGGATGACGGCGGCGTTCTCGTCGAACTTGATGTACGAGCCGTCGGGACGACGGGTCGACTTGACGGTGCGGACGACGACGGCCTTGACCACGTCGCCCTTCTTGACGTTGCCGCCCGGGATCGCGTCCTTGACGGTGGCCACGATGATGTCACCCAGGCCCGCGTAACGGCGGTTCGAGCCACCGAGCACGCGGATGGTGAGCAGCTCCTTGGCGCCCGTGTTGTCGGCGACCTTGAGGCGGGACTCGTTCTGAATCACTTGGCCTTCTCCAGGATCTCGACCAGACGCCAGCGCTTGGTGGCGCTGAGCGGGCGGGTCTCGTTGATGAGGACGAGGTCGCCGATGCCGGCGGAGTTCGTCTCGTCGTGCGCCTTCACCTTGGAGGTGCGGCGGATGACCTTGCCGTAGAGCGGGTGCTTCACGCGGTCCTCGACCTCGACGACGATGGTCTTGTCCATCTTGTCGCTGACGACGTAGCCACGGCGGGCCTTGCGGTAACCGCGGGCGTCGGCGTCGCGGACGTCGTGCTCGGACGACTCGTGGCCCTTGGCCTCGACCGCCTCGGCGGTCTGCTTCTTGTCAGCCATCACTCGGCCTCTTCCTTCGCGGCCTCGGAAGCCTCATCCGACTTCTTGGCCTTCGTCTTCTTCGCCTTCGTCGCGGTCTCCAGCGGCGCGGGCGTGGCACGGATGCCGAGCTCGCGCTCACGGATCACGGTGTAGAGCCGCGCGATGTCGCGCTTGACCGCACGGATGCGGCCGTGGCTCTCGAGCTGGCCGGTGGCCGACTGGAAGCGCAGGTTGAACAGCTCTTCCTTGGCCTTGCGCAGCTCCTCGACGAGGCGCTGGTCTTCGAACGTGTCGAGCTCGCTCGGAGCGAGCGTCTTGGTGCCGATCGCCATTACGCGTCGCCCTCCTCGCGCTTGATGATGCGTGCCTTGAGAGGCAGCTTGTGGATGGCACGGGTCAGGGCCTCACGAGCGAGTTCCTCGTTGACGCCGGCGACCTCGAAGAGGACGCGACCCGGCTTGACGTTTGCGACCCACCACTCGGGCGAACCCTTACCGGAACCCATGCGGGTCTCGGCCGGCTTCTTGGTGAGCGGACGGTCGGGGTAGATGTTGATCCACACCTTGCCGCCACGCTTGATGTGACGGGTCATCGCGATACGAGCGGACTCGATCTGACGGTTCGTCACGTAAGCGGGCGTGAGGGCCTGGATGCCGAACTCACCGAACGACACCTTGGTGCCACCGGTGGCCTGGCCCGAGCGGCCGGGGTGGTGCTGCTTGCGGTACTTGACCTTGCGGGGGATGAGCATTACGCCGACGCTCCTTCTGCCACGGGGGCCTCGTTGCGGCGGTCGCCGCCACGCTCGCCGCGGTCGCCACGCGGGCCGCCGCGACGGTCGTCACGACGACGGTCCGACTTCGGCGCGTTGGCCTGCTCGCGAGCGAGCTCCTTGTTGGTGAGGTCGCCCTTGTAGATCCAGACCTTCACGCCGATGCGGCCGAAGGTGGTCTTCGCCTCGTAGAAGCCGTAGTCGATGTTCGCGCGCAGCGTGTGCAGCGGCACACGACCCTCGCGGTAGAACTCCGAGCGGCTCATCTCGGCGCCGCCGAGGCGGCCGGAGACCTGGATGCGGACGCCCTTGGCGCCGGCGCGCTGAGCGCCCTGCAGGCCCTTGCGCATCGCGCGGCGGAACGCCACGCGAGCGGTGAGCTGCTCGGCGATGCCCTGCGCGACGAGCTGGGCGTCGGCCTCGGGGTTCTTGACCTCGAGGATGTTCAGCTGGATCTGCTTGCCGGTGAGCTTCTCGAGGTCGGCGCGGATGCGCTCGGCCTCGGCGCCGCGGCGACCGATCACGATGCCCGGACGGGCGGTGTGGATGTCGACGCGAACGCGGTCACGGGTGCGCTCGATCTCGATGTTGCTCACGCCGGCCCGGTCGAGCTGGGTCTGCAGGAGCTTGCGGATGCGGATGTCCTCGGCGACGTAGTCGGCGTAACGCTGGCCGGGCTTCGTCGAGTCCGAGAACCAACGCGACACGTGGTCGGTCGTGATGCCGAGGCGGAAGCCGTACGGGTGGACCTTCTGTCCCATTACTTGCTCGCCTTCTTGCTCTTGGCAGCCGGCGCCGTCTCCGCGACCTCGGGGGTCGAGAGCACGACGGTGATGTGGCTGGTGCGCTTCTTGATCTGGAAGGCACGACCCTGCGCGCGGGGCTGGAAACGCTTGAGCGTCGTGCCCTCGTCGACGTACGCGTTCTTCACGTACAGGTCCTGCTCGTCCAGGTACTCGCCGTCCTTGTCGGCCTTCACGCGAGCGTTCGCGATCGCGGCGGCGACGAGCTTGTAGATCGGCTCGCTCGCACCCTGCGGTGCGAACTTGAGGATGGCCAGGGCCTCCTCAGCCTGCTTGCCCTTGATGAGCGCAACGACACGACGAGCCTTCTGAGGGGTCACGCGGATGTGTCGCACGCGTGCGATGGACTCCACCATTTCTCTCTCCTCTGCCCCCGCGTCAGCGGCGGCGGCCCTTCTTGTCGTCCTTCACGTGGCCGCGGAAGGTGCGGGTGGGCGCGAACTCGCCCAGCTTGTGGCCGACCATGGTCTCGGACACGAACACGGGGATGTGCTTGCGTCCGTCGTGCACGGCGATGGTGTGACCCAGCATGGCCGGGATGATCATCGAACGGCGCGACCAGGTCTTGATGACGTTCTTGGTGCCGGCTTCGTTCTGGACGACGACCTTGCGAAGCAGGTGCTCGTCGACGAAGGGGCCCTTCTTAAGGCTGCGAGGCATCTTCCTCTACTCCTACTTCCGCTTCTTGCCGGCGTTGCGACGACGGACGATGTACTTGTCGCTTTCCTTGTTCGCGTGACGGGTGCGGCCTTCGGCCTGACCCCACGGCGAAACCGGGTGACGACCACCGGAGGTCTTACCCTCACCACCACCGTGCGGGTGGTCGACCGGGTTCATGGCGACACCGCGGACGGTCGGGCGGATGCCCTTCCAGCGGTTGCGGCCGGCCTTGCCCCAGTTGATGTTCGACTGCTCGGCGTTGCCGACCTCGCCGACGGTCGCGCGGCAGCGCGCATCGACGTTGCGGATCTCGCCCGAGGGCAGACGCAGCTGGGCGTAGGGGCCGTCCTTCGCCACGAGGCGAACCGACGCGCCGGCCGAGCGGGCCAGCTTCGCGCCGCCGCCGGGGCGGAGCTCGATCGCGTGGATCACGGTACCGGTGGGGATGTTCTTCAGCGGCAGGTTGTTGCCCGGCTTGATGTCGGCCGACGGACCCGACTCGACGATGTCGCCCTGCGCCAGCTTGTTCGGCGCGATGATGTAGCGCTTCTCGCCGTCGAAGTAGTGCAGGAGCGCGATGCGCGCGGTGCGGTTGGGGTCGTACTCGATGTGAGCGACCTTGGCGTTGATGCCGTCCTTGTCGTTACGACGGAAGTCGATGACGCGGTACTGACGCTTGTGGCCACCACCGATGTGACGCGTGGTGATGCGGCCCTGGTTGTTGCGGCCACCGGTCTTGCTGAGCGGGCGGAGGAGCGACTTCTCAGGCGTCGATCGGGTGATCTCGGCGAAGTCGGCCACCGACGAGCCGCGGCGACCCGGGGTCGTGGGCTTGTACTTGCGAATAGCCATATCTCTAGTCCTCTATCCCGACCGTCAGCCGACTGCCGTGAAGATGTCGATGGTGCCCGACTTCAGGGTCACGATGGCGCGCTTGGTGTCCTTGCGCTTGCCGGTGCCGAAGCGGGTGCGACGGGCCTTGCCCGTGCGGTTGAGCGTGTTGACCGCCGCGACCTTGACGCCGAAGATCTTCTCGATGGCGAGCTTGATCTCGGTCTTCGAGGCGCGGGGGTCGACGAGGAAGGTGTACTTGCCCTCGTCGATGAGCCCGTAGCTCTTCTCCGAAACGACCGGCTTGAGGATGATGTCGCGCGGGTCCTTGTTGACGGCGGTCATGCCGAGGCCTCCTCGGTGGCGGCGCTCTTGGACGCGACGAAAGCGTCGTAAGCAGCCTTGGTGAAGACGATGTCGTCCGAGACGAGCACGTCGTAGGCGTTGAGCTGGTCAGCCGGCAGCACGTGCGCGAACGCGATGTTGCGGACGCTCAGAACGCTGATGTCGTCCGAGCGGTCGACGACCACGAGCACGTTCTTGGTCGCGCCCAGAGCGGTCAGGACCGCAGCGGCGGCCTTGGTCGACGGGGCACCCTCGATCGCGAACGACTCCACGACGTGGAGGCGCTCACCACGAGCACGGTCGCTGAGCGCGCCCAGGAGGGCGGCCGCGATCATCTTCTTGGGGGTGCGCTGCGAGTAGTCGCGCGGCTTCGGGCCGTGGACGATGCCACCACCGGTCATGTGCGGCGCGCGGATCGAGCCCTGGCGGGCGTTACCCGTGCCCTTCTGCTTGAAGGGCTTGCGGCCGGCGCCCGAGACCTCACCGCGACGCTTGGTCGAGTGGGTGCCCTGGCGGGCCGCCGCGAGCTGCGCGACGACGACCTGGTGGATGAGCGGGATGTTCGTCTTGACGTCGAAGAGCTCGGCAGGCAGCTGGACCGAGCCAGCCTTCTTGCCGTCTGCCTTCACGACGTCTAGCGCGAGAGTCGAGTCAGCCATGAGATCAGGCACCCTTCACTGCGTTGCGGACGTAGACGATGCGGCCGCGAGCACCGGGGACGGCGCCCTTGACGAGCAGCAGACCCTTCTCGGCGTCGATGGCGTGCACCTTGAGGTTGAGGACGGTCACGCGCTCGCCACCCATACGGCCGGCCATGCGCATGCCCTTGAACACGCGGCTCGGGGTCGACGAGGCGCCGATCGAACCGGGCTTGCGGTGGTTGCGGTGCGCACCGTGCGAAGCGGAGACACCCTTGAAGTTGTGGCGCTTCATGACACCCGCGGTGCCCTTGCCCTTGCTGGTGCCGACGACGTCGACCAGCTGGCCGGCCTCGAACGTGCCGTCCACCGTGAGCTCCTGACCGAGTGAGTAGTCAGCGGCGTCCGCGGTGCGGATCTCGGTGAGGTGACGGCGCGGGGTGACACCCGCGGCCTCGAAGTGGGCCGTGAGGGGCTGGTTCACCTTGCGGGGGTCGATCTGCCCGTAGCCGATCTGCACGGCCTTGTAGCCGTCCTTCTCGGGGGTGCGAACCTGGGTGACCACGTTCGGGGCGATCTCGATGACGGTGACGGGAACGAGCTTGCCGTTCTCATCCCAGACCTGGGTCATGCCGAGCTTGGTACCCAGCAGGCCCTTGGAAACCTTGTTGTTGACGTCAGCCATGTCGAACCTCAGAGCTTGATCTCGATGTTGACATCGGCCGGGAGGTCGAGGCGCATGAGCGAGTCGACAGCCTTGGGCGTCGGATCGATGATGTCGATCAGACGCTTGTGGGTGCGCATCTCGAAGTGCTCGCGGCTGTCCTTGTACTTGTGGGGAGAACGGATCACGGCGATCACGTTCTTCTCCGTCGGAAGGGGCACGGGGCCCACGACCGTCGCGCCCGCACGGGTCACGGTGTCGACGATCTTGCGCGCCGACGAGTCGATGACCTCGTGGTCGTACGACTTCAGGCGAATGCGGATCTTCTGTCCCGCCATTGTCTGCTCACTCTCTTTCTCGCGTCATACCCCTGTGGCATTGGACGCACGTGGCGCAAAGCGCCATGGCACTTCTGCACCGCTTACGCAGTGCGTGCTGCACCGCTGTTCTGCTGTCAATCCGGGTGCCGCGCCGAAGCGCCGCGTCCCGGCATCCGTCCTCCCCCGCGCGCGAAGCAAAGCTCCGCCCGAGGTGGATTCGTGATGTGGTGGTTCTGCTGCCCGCGGCCTAGGACCCTGCGCGTTGCGCTGCCTATGCACTGCCCTGGCAGTGATCCGACGCACGCCAAGAGGGGCGTCGGAATGTGGAACCTCACTAGTCTACGTGCAGCCCGGGCGTGTCGCAAACTCGGGCGTGTCGCGGCGCGGGTATGCTCGGGCGTTTCTCAGCAGGGGACGGAAACGGATGCTGCGACCACACGTGGAAGGGGCGGCCGCGCTCCGCGCGACCGCCCCCGATACCTCTTTATGCGGCGTTACTCAGCGCCGGCCTTACGGCGACGGTAGGCCGCGATCGCGACGACCGAGATACCCGCGAAGAGCGCAGCGCCGCCGGCGACAGCGAACATCGGGCTGATGCCGCCACCCGTGGCTGCGAGGGCCCCGGAGTCGGTGGAAGCCGGCGTGCCGGTCGGGTCGTCCCCACCACCGACGGGCGGATTGGCGCAGTCCTCGCTCGCGGCGGGGTACTCGACCTCGGTCTCGTACGACGGGTTGACCTGGAAGCGGACCGTGACGCCGTTGCGGGTCCAGTCGTAGTTGCCGTCCGTCTTGACGTACTCGCCGTTCACGAGCTCCCAGCCCGGCCACATCTTCGGCGTGCCGGTCGAGGCGCCCGGCCACAGGATGGTGCCGCTGAGCGGGTGCGTGCCCGGCACGACGTAGTCCTCGCCCTCCGGGTTCACGAACGTGATGGTGACGGGGTTCTCATCCTCGGTCTCGAAGCCCTCGGGCAGTGTGACCTCGTAGCCGAGGAAGGGCGCGTCGCCGATGCACACCGACTCGATCACACCGGCGATCAGATCGCAGTTCGCGCTGATCTCCTCCGGCGTGAGCTCGCGCTCCTGCGTCTCGGTCGTCGTGACGGTCGGTTCCGCGATCTCGCCGTGGTAGACGGTGGTGTAAACCTCACGGGTCTGAGTCACGCTCGTGTCGCCGCAGTCCCACTCACCGTCGGCCCACTCTCCATAGGTGGTCTTGGTCGTGGTGGGGTTGCAATCCGCCCACTCCTCCTCGGTCAGCGGGCGCGACTCCGACTTCTCGGAGGACTCCGCGTTGGCCGAGTCCAGGACCCACTTCTGCGTGGCGGCGTCCCAGATGTATGGGGTGGTCGTGGTGGTGGTGACGGTGACGACGACATTCTTCACGCAGTCGGTGGTGGACTCCTTGTCCACGGTGACCTTGTCCTTCGGCTGCTCCGGCGTCTTGCCCTTGCAGACGATCCAGTGCGAGACGTTCGCCTGGTTGCCCGCGCTGTTCGGCGGCGACGCGTACGCGACACCCGCCTGCGGGTTCTCGATCACGCTGTTCCAGTCATTGCCCGCCTTGATGACGAGCACCTCCCAGTGGTCGCCCGGCCAGGACGGGCTGTACTCGTTGAGCGTGACGGTCTTGCCGCCGTCGGTGATCCGACCGTGATCGGTGCTCGCCTCGCTCGAGTAGCACGCGATGGCGTCCGGATACTGCTGCTTCCAGTAATCGGTGTGGTTGGTGTCGCTGGTCCACGCCTTGAGCTCGCCCTTCACACCGACCGTGTCAGCCGGCCAGCTGGCGGAGGGCTCCGCAGCCGACGCTCCGGCGGTCACCAGCGGTGCCACTACGAGGGCGACGGCGACCAGCGCCCCAGCCAATGCCTTGAATGTTCGCTTGCGCACTGCAGACACAGTGGTCTCCCCTTTTTCGGCGCACGGCGCCGTCCCAGCGGTGCGCCGAGGCGCACCGTCATCCCAGCGGCGCACCATCGAGGCGCGCCGTACATCCCAGCGACGTGCGGGGGCACGTCGGCACTGCTGCGGCACGGGGGTACCGCGTTCCTTCGATGCGCGGGGGCGCACCACCCACCCGTGGGGGGACGGGTGTCAGACTCCACGCGGTTCGGGCCGAATGGGATCCGGTTCCGCGTCCTTCCCGAAAGATGCGGAACAGGCGGAGAACCGCCGCTCGTGCAGGCTATCGCTACACGCCCGGATGTGCGAAATCGACGCGCGGGACGGATGCTGCGCGCCGCCGCATCCGTCCCGCGCCCGACGCACGAACGAGCCCCTCGTCTTTGGGGTACGAGGGGCTCGTGCGCCCTTTCCGCTCACGCGGCGGGAATCGTGTGGGAGAGAGCGGGGCCTTGGCGCGGCCCCGCTCTCTCTCACGTTCAGAGGGTTGCCTTGGCCTCTCCGCGACGGCGGCGGGCGACGATCAGCATCGTCGTGCCTCCGAGCAGCGCGAGCACGCTGAGAAGGACCAGGAGCGGCGGCACCTGTCCGCCACCGGTCGCCGGCAGCGGCGGCTGCGCCGCGGGGCACACCTCGACCGACTGCGACGCCGAGGCGGGCTCGTCGTCCGACGGGGTGACCGTGGCGGTGTTCGGGTGCTTCGCGCATGCGCCGTCGACGGTCGACAGGTCACGCGAGTACGTGAAGACCATCTCGCCGTCGACCGCGTTGAGCACGACCTCGCCGCCGAACTCGGCCGCGGTGTCCGACACGGCGGCAGTGGCGTCCGTCGTCGCCGGCGTCACCTCCGCGAAGTCCACGTCGGCGGTCGCTTCCGCGGCACCCGAGGTGCCGAGCAGCTCCTCGGCGTCCCACGTGATGTCCACCGTGTTCGTCACGGCCGTCTCGGCGGTCGCGTCGGCCAGGGTGCACTCGTACGGGAACTCGACCGTCGCGCCGGCCGGGATCACGAGGTCGTCGGTCCCGGCGACCTCGCACTCCCCACCCGGCAGAGCGTCCTCGAGGGTGATGGCCACGTCCACGTCGTTCGGGTTGGTGACCGAGATGCTGCCCCATACCGCGAAGTTCGAGTCCACGGCGGCCGTCGGCGTGACCGTCACCGTGTACGTGAATTTCGCCGACGCACCGGCACCCACCGTGGCGGAGGTGTGGTCCACCGTCTTGGTGATCGTCCAGTCGTAGTCGCGGTCGAACGAACCCTCAGCCGTCTTGCTGACGATGAGGTCCTCGTAGTCGCAGACCGTGACGGTCTCGTCCGCCTGCTCGCCCGTCTCCTCGATCCACGCGGTGTTGGTGTAGTCGACGCAGGTGCCCGGTGTGCCGTCCAGCGTCAGCTCGTACTCGAACTCCTGCGGGCCGTCGGCCCAGTTCGCGGTGCCGAGCTCGACCGGGTTCTCCGGGTCGGTCATGTCGTCGAACACCGTGATGGTGTCGTTGACGAGGGTCATGTCCCAGTCGGCCTCGGTGATCGGCGCGGTGTACTCCGCGCTCGAGTCGGGGCTCGACGCCTCGTCGGCGTCCCACGTCACCGTCGCCTTGTTGGACCCCGTGATGAACGGGCCGTCCTTCGAGAAGCTGCAGGTGTACTCGAACGTCTTGGTCGAGTTCGCAGGGATCGTCGCGTCGACGCCATCGGTCACCGTGCACGAGGCACCGTCGAACGACGGCATGTCGGTCACCGTCGCCGTCACGTCCTGGTTGTTCGGGTTCGTGACGTCGATCTCACCCTCCATCGCCCAGTCGGAGTCGGTCGCGGCGCCCGGAGTCACCTCGACGGTGTAGGTGAACGTCGCCTGACCGTTCTCGTCGACCGTCCGGACCGTCTCATCGACGCTCTTCTCGATGTCCCACGCGTATGTGCGCGTCAGGCTCACCACGACGTTCTTCTCGATGGTCAGGTTCTCACCGGTGCAGACCTCGACGGTGGCGCTGTCGGAGAGCTCCGGCTGGGTCCTCGTCGCAGCGATCGATGCCGTGTTGTCGTATTCCTTGCACGCGCCGGCTGCGACATCGTCGCCGAGGTCACGCGAGTACTCGAACACCGTCGGCTTGGTGACGTCGGTGACGGTCTTCGGCCCGTCGAACTCAGCGGCCGTGTCGGACACGGTCACCGAGGCATCCGTCGTCGAGGTGGGCGCGACCCCCGCGAACGTGAAGTCCGCGAACGCCTGCGTCGACCCGGCGGGGATCGCCGACGAGTCCCAGGTCACGGTCGCCGTGTTCGTGCCGGCCGTTCCCGAGGGGAGCGTGCAGCTGTACTCGACCTGCGCGGTGCCGCCGTTCTTCGGCACGGTCGGCAGTTGCAGGGTCGTGATGGTGCACTGTGCCCCGGGGATCGAGTCCGCGACGCCGGTGATCGGCACATCGATCGGGTTGGTGTTGGTGACCGTGATCACGCCCTTGACGGTGTAGCCCGAGTCGATCGGCGCCGAGGGAGTGACCGTGACGGTGTAGTCGAAGGTCGCGTTCTCACCCGGGCGCACCGTGGCGCTCGCGGGGTCGACCGTCTTCTCGATCTGCCAGTCGTAGTCGCGGACGAACGACGGGACCGCGGTCTTGGTGGCCGTCAGCGGCACACACGTCGAGGGCGGTGCGACGGTCAGCGGCTCGATGTAGCCCTTGAGGTTCTTGGACGGGTCGGCGAGCTGTCCCGTGAAGCTGCGCATGTAGGCGGTTGCGGCCGACGGCGCGGGGCAGCCCGGCTTGACGACACCGTTGGTGAGGTCGGTGACATTGATGCCGATCTCGAAGAACTGCCCGGCGGGAAGGACCTCGCCGTACGGGTTGGTGACAGGGGCGTCGTTCACCACGCTGATGAATCCGCTGCCGTCGTACGGGACACACACGCCGGGATAGTCGTCCACCGAGGTGTAGGTGCAGGTCTGGTAGAGGACCGGCGCGCCCCCACCCTGCGTTGTGATGACGAAGAGAACCCCGCCGTTCGTGCGGTTCGGCTGCGGCGTGCCATCCGGCGCCGTCGTCGCCCCTGCGTTGGTCACCTCGATGAGGTAGCCGCCCGTGCCGTTCTCCTGACTCCGCTCCCAGGCGAAGTCGAGGTAGTAGTTGCCGCCGACGGACTGTGCGTAGGAGTACACCCGGGCGAAGTCACCCTTGGGCGGCGTGCTTCCCGACGAGGTCCAGCCCGCCGGGTCGGAGTCGTCCTTGTTCGACGTCTGGTACGTCCCGCCCTGGGTCGCCTCGTCGTGGGCGACGTTCGTCCAGTCGTTGCCGCCACACGTGCCAGGCTCGTAGTCGGCGTCGATCTCGAACGTGCCGTTGAGCGTACAGCTCACCGCGAGGGGCGTGATCACGTCCTCCGCGGGTGCCGCAAGCGCAGCGACGGGAGCCGCCGGCTCCTCAGCCGCCGGCTCTTCCGCGGCCTCGTCGGCGGGAGCCGCGGCCTCTTCGGCGGGAGCCGCGGGCTCTTCGGCTGCGGGCTCTTCCGCTGCCGGCTCCTCAGCCGCGGGTTCTTCCGCGGCTGGCTCTTCCGCAGGCGGCGAGGTCGCGGCATCCGTCGATGTCGTATCGGTCGTCGTCGCCTCTGTGGTGGCGGCGGGGTCTGTGGTCACCTCCTCCGCCGATGCCGGGGACACACCCGAGAACACGAGCGAACTCGCGACGATCGCCGCGAGTCCCCCCACATACCAGCGGTTCTGCAGCGCGATCCTGCGCTCCTGATTCCGCTCCTGACGCATGCGGCTGCGCAGACCCTCAGACTTCGAGGCGCGCACGAAAGTACGACTGAACATTTCCTTCACCCTTGGTCGAAACGACACAGGGTGCCCCAGATGGAGCCCCTCCCAGCACGCAACGGCCAGCGAAGTAGGCGTCCCCAGATGATCCCCAAATGGTTCGGCGTTCTCCCCAAACACGAGCCGAAGCGTGTTCCCGCCGCCAAACGTATTCGCGTCACCGCTGCGCGTCAAGAACCCGAGCGAATACCGCGGGCTCCCGCGCGGATCTCCTGAGGGAACGAAGAAGCGGCCCGGGTCGCCCCGGGCCGCTTCTCGATGGTTCCGCCGCTACTGGTTGCCGACCGCTCCGTCGACGTTCCCGCGGACGTCGTCGACCGTGCCGTGGTGCTCCTCGGGCACGACCTTCTTCGCGAGATCCGAGGCGCCGTCGAGAACCTTGTCGCTGATGTCCTCGGCCTGCTCGGACTTGAGGAACTCGCCGATCTTGTCCTTGTTCTGCTCGTATACGCCCTTGCCCTGGTTGACGAGGTCGTCGAAACCGCCCATGCTCTCTCCTTCGCACGCCGCTCCGGCGGGGCGACACGAGATCCATCTTGGCGGGACGGATGCTGCGGCGGAACCCCTGCGCGCCGTGCAGCGCCTGTCCGCGCGAGGCCTCCCTCGAACGCGGAGAAGCCCCCGGGATCACTCCCGGGGGCTTCTCGCAGCAGTTGCGCCGAAGAGCCTTACTTGATGATCTTCGTGACCGTGCCGGCGCCGACGGTGCGGCCACCCTCACGGATGGCGTAGCCGAGGCCCTCCTCCATGGCGATCGGCTGGATCAGCTCGACCGTCATGTCGGTGGTGTCGCCGGGCATGACCATCTCGGTGCCCTCGGGCAGCGTGATGACGCCGGTGACGTCGGTGGTGCGGAAGTAGAACTGCGGACGGTAGTTCGTGAAGAACGGGTTGTGACGGCCGCCCTCCTCCTTGGACAGGATGTACGCCGTGCCCTCGAAGTTGGTGTGCGGGGTGACCGAACCGGGCTTCACGACGACCTGGCCGCGCTCGACGTCGTCACGCTTGGTGCCGCGCAGGAGCAGACCACAGTTCTCGCCGGCCCAGGCCTCGTCGAGCTGCTTGTGGAACATCTCGATACCGGTGACGATCGTCTTCTGCGTCGGGCGCAGACCCACGATCTCGACCTCGGAGTTGATGGCCAGCGTGCCACGCTCGGCGCGGCCCGTGACGACCGTGCCACGGCCGGTGATGGTGAAGACGTCCTCGATGGGCATGAGGAACGGCTTGTCCTTGTCACGCACCGGGTCGGGGATCGACTCGTCGACCGCCTCCATGAGCTCGAGGATCTTGGCGGTCCACTCGGCGTCGCCCTCGAGAGCCTTGAGGCCCGAGACGCGGACGACCGGAGCGTTGTCACCGTCGAAGTCCTGCGACGAGAGGAGCTCGCGAACCTCGAGCTCGACGAGCTCCAGGATCTCCTCGTCGTCGACCATGTCCGACTTGTTCAGCGCGACGAGCAGGTAGGGCACGCCGACCTGCTTGGCGAGCAGCACGTGCTCACGCGTCTGAGCCATCGGGCCGTCGGTGGCGGCGACCACGAGGATCGCGCCGTCCATCTGAGCGGCACCGGTGATCATGTTCTTGATGTAGTCGGCGTGACCCGGGGCGTCGACGTGGGCGTAGTGACGCTTCGGGGTCTCGTACTCGACGTGCGAGATGTTGATCGTGATACCGCGCTGACGCTCCTCGGGAGCCGAGTCGATCGACGCGAAGTCGCGCTGCACGTTGGTGGCCGACGGGTACGTGTCGGCGAGCACCTTCGAGATTGCGGCGGTGAGCGTGGTCTTGCCGTGGTCGACGTGACCGATCGTTCCGATGTTCACGTGCGGCTTGGTGCGCTCGAACTTGGCCTTAGCCACTGGGTCCTCCTCAGGACGTTCGTGTAGAGGTTCCGGGCGCTGGTGTGCGCCGGTCGTCTACGGGGATATCTCCACCTTAGTAGAGACGGTTCTAGTGATTCTGTGTGAAGTTGTGCCGTCGGGATGCCTCGTCACCGAGGCATCCCGACGGAAAAGGGTTACTCGCCCTTGACCTTCTGGACGATCTCGTCGGCCACGTTGCGAGGAACCTCGGCGTAGCTGTCGAACTCCATCGAGTAGACGGCGCGGCCCGAGGTCTTCGAACGCAGGTCGCCGATGTAGCCGAACATCTCGGACAGCGGGACCAGCGCGCGGACGACCTTGACGCCCTGGGCGTCCTCCATCGACTGGATCTGGCCACGACGCGAGTTCAGGTCGCCGATGACGTCGCCCATGTACTCCTCGGGAGTACGCACCTCGACGGCCATGAGCGGCTCGAGGATGACGGGGTTCGCCTTGCGGACGGCCTCCTTGAAGCCCATGGAGCCGGCGATCTTGAACGCCATCTCGGACGAGTCGACGTCGTGCGACGCACCGTCCATGAGGATGGCCTTCACGCCCACCATGGGGTAGCCGGCGAGCACGCCGACGTTCATGGCGTCCTGGAAGCCCTGGTTGGTCGGCTCGATGTACTCGCGCGGGATGCGGCCACCGGTGACCTTGTTCTCGAACTCGTACGTCTTGTCGGCCGTGACCTCGAGGGGCTCGAGCGCGAACTGGATCTTCGCGAACTGGCCCGAACCACCGGTCTGCTTCTTGTGGGTGTAGTCGTGACGCTCGACGGTCTTCTTGATCGTCTCGCGGTACGCCACCTGCGGCTTGCCGACGTTGGCCTCGACCTTGAACTCGCGCTTCATGCGGTCCACGAGGATGTCGAGGTGCAGCTCGCCCATGCCCTTGATGACCGTCTGGCCGGTCTCGGCGTTCTGCTCGACGCGGAACGTCGGGTCTTCCTCGGCGAGCTTCTGGATCGCGAGACCCAGCTTCTCCTGATCGGCCTTGGTCTTAGGCTCGATGGCGACCTCGATGACCGGCTCCGGGAACGTCATCGACTCGAGGACGACCTGGTTGTTCGAGTCGGCGAGGGTGTCACCGGTCGTGGTGTCCTTCAGGCCGATGACCGCGTAGATGTGACCGGCGGTGACCGAGTCGACCGGCATCTCCTTGTTGGCGTGCATCTGGAAGATCTTCCCGATGCGCTCCTTCTTGCCTTTGGTCGCGTTGACGACCTGGGCGCCCGAGTCGAGGTGACCCGAGTAGACGCGGATGTAGGTCAGGCGACCGAAGAACGGGTGCGTCACGATCTTGAACGCGAGGGCCGCGAACGGCTCGTCACGGTCGGCGTGACGCTCGATGATGATCTCTTCGTCCTTCGGGTCCTTCGCCTCGATGGCGGGGACGTCGAGGGGCGACGGGAGGTAGTCCACGACGGCGTCGAGCATCGGCTGCACGCCGCGGTTCTTGAACGCCGAACCGCAGAGCACGGGGTAGAGCTCCGAGGCGATGGTGAGCTTGCGGATCGCGGCCTTGATCTCGGCGACCGTCAGCTCCTCGCCGCCGAAGTGCTTCTCGAGAAGCTCCTCGTCGGACTCGGCGACCGTCTCGAGAAGGATCTCGCGGTACTCCGCGGCCTTGTCGGCGAGGTCGGCCGGGATCTCCTGGATCTCGTACTTGGCGCCCATGGTCACGTCGCCCTTGGCGTCGCCGGGCCACACCAGCGCGCGCATCTCGACGAGGTCGATGACACCCACGAAGTCGCTCTCCGAGCCGATGGGCAGCTGGAGCACGAGCGGCTTGGCCTTCAGGCGGTTGACGATGGTGTCGACCGTGAAGTAGAAGTCGGCGCCCAGCTTGTCCATCTTGTTGACGAAGCAGATCCGGGGCACGTCGTACTTGTCGGCCTGACGCCACACGGTCTCGGACTGGGGCTCGACGCCCTCCTTGCCGTCGAAGACGGCGACGGCGCCGTCGAGGACGCGGAGGGAGCGCTCGACCTCGACCGTGAAGTCGACGTGGCCGGGCGTGTCGATGATGTTGATCTGGTTCTTGTTCCAGAAGCAGGTGACGGCGGCCGACGTGATCGTGATGCCGCGCTCCTGCTCCTGCTCCATCCAGTCGGTGGTGGCAGCGCCGTCGTGCGTCTCGCCGATCTTGTGGTTGACGCCCGTGTAGAACAGGATGCGCTCGGTCGTCGTCGTCTTGCCGGCATCGATGTGCGCCATGATGCCGATGTTGCGGACCTTGTTGAGGTCGGTGAGCACTTCTTGTGCCACGGGGTGTCCTTAGTTGTTGAAGGTGGTAGCTGGCCCGCCGCTCCCGCTGGTCGCGGGAGCGGCGGGGATGCTGGTTACCAGCGGTAGTGCGCGAAGGCGCGGTTCGACTCGGCCATCTTGTGGGTGTCTTCGCGGCGCTTGACCGCGGCACCGAGGCCGTTCGAGGCGTCCAGGATCTCGTTCTGGAGGCGCTCGGTCATCGTCTTCTCACGACGGCCCTTGGCGTAGCTCACGAGCCAGCGGAGGGCGAGCGTGTTGGCGCGGTGAGGCTTGACCTCGACCGGCACCTGGTAGGTCGAGCCACCGACGCGGCGCGACTTGACCTCGAGGGTCGGGCGCACGTTGTCGAGCGCCTTCTTGAGCGTGGCGACGGCGTCCTGGCCGTTCTTCGCCTCGACGCCCTTGAGGGCGGTGTACACGATCGACTCGGCGAGCGACTTCTTGCCGTCGACGAGGATCTTGTTCACGAGCTGGCTGACGATCGGAGCGCCGTAGACCGGGTCGTTGACGACGGGGCGCTTCGGGGCGGGTCCCTTACGAGGCATCTTTCTCAGCCCTTCTTCGCGCCGTAGCGGCTGCGAGCCTGCTTACGGTTCTTGACTGCCTGGGTGTCGAGCGCACCGCGGACGATCTTGTAGCGGACACCGGGGAGGTCCTTCACACGACCGCCGCGGACGAGCACGAGCGAGTGCTCCTGCAGGTTGTGGCCCTCGCCCGGGATGTACGCGGTGACCTCGGTGCCGTTGCGGAGCTTGACACGGGCGACCTTGCGCATCGCCGAGTTCGGCTTCTTCGGGGTGGTGGTGTACACACGGGTGCAGACACCCGCCTGCTGCGGGTTCGCCTTGAGCGCCGGCGCCTTGGTCTTCGAGACCTTGGGCGAGCGACCCTTGCGAACCAACTGCTGAATGGTTGGCACGTTCTCTCCTTGTTGTGCTGCGCGGTGCCTGTCGGCTCCGCACAGGTGCTGCACGGTGACAGCGTCGTGGTCTCCCCCGCGGCATCCGGATCTTTCGATTCGTGACGCTGCGGGCTCACGCTGACCCACCGACGCGCCAGAATGACTGTCGCGCTTTCGTTGGTGGGTATGCCGTGGGGGTGGCCTGTTCGCAGGCCGTTCCCTGAGATGCGGCGCTCGCACCGGTTCCCGCACCAAGGCACGGTCGACGGCGCGCGTGAGCGCACACCCGATCCATGATACGTGGGTTTCGGGGGTCGGGCAAACGCGGAAGCACGTCGCGGGCCCGACCGACGCACGACACGCCGCAGCACGCCCCAGATCGCCGTCGGGCGTATCCCTCAGCCGGTCGTCAGCAGCGCGACCAGCGCCACCACGGCGACGATGACGAGGACGGATGCTGCGGACACGACCGCGATCGTCTGGCGCCGGCGGCGACGCCTGCGGGCCTGATCGGCGGCCGCCGTGTCGACGTGGTCCTGCGGCGCACGGCGGGCCGGCTCGGCGCGCACCGCGGTGACCGGAGGGACGTCGCGCGCCCGGTAGGCGGCGACTGCCGAGGTGGGTGAAGAGGCGACCCGGCCGAGCGCCGCGGATGTCCGGGCGGCGGGCTCTGGGGTGAGGGGTGCCGGCGACGGAGTGCGCCTCGAGGCTGCGGGGGCGTCCCGCGGCTCGCGTGCCGGCGGATGCGCGGTCCGTCGGGGGCCCGCGGGTGCCGACTCGGTCGCCGCCTGCGTGGCCAGGCCGGAGTCGGACGGGACCGCCGACCCGGCCGAGATCACGGTGTCGTCTGCCGCGTCGGCCTCGGCCGAGGCGCGCCGCGACGGCAGGGTCCGGTCGTCGAGCGGGTCCTCGCGCTCCGGCGTCGACGCCTGACCCCTCCGCAGGGAGAGCGCCGTGCGCTCGTCGTCGGGATCGATCACCCGTCGCTCCGCCGCAGCCGGACCTCGGCGTCGCCCAGCAGGAACCGGTCGCCGGCCTCGACCTCGACGCCCGCAGGAGCCTCGACCTCGGTGCCCATCACGGTGGCGAACAGGACGCCGTTGGTGGAGTCGAGGTCCGTCACGTACCACTTGTCGCCGCGCAGCTCGAGACGTGCATGCGTCTTGGACACCGTGCCGTCCTGGATCGAGACCAGCTGAGCGCTCGGGTGATCCGGGTCGGCGGCGGGGCGGCGGCCCAGGATGACCACCTCCGACGAGAGCGCGACGGGCTCCCCGGTCGGCGGCACGAGCGCCCAGTCCGTCCGCTTGCGACGGGCGATGATCGTCTCTTCGAGGATGTCCTGCTCGTCGGGGATCTCGGGCTTGGTGTGGAACGCCGACACCGACGACCGCGCCGAGCGCGGGGACCCGGCATCGGGCGCGCCGTGGATCGCCGACACCGGGCCGGAGGTCTCGGGAAAGGCTTCGGCCTCGCTCATCGGTGAGCGCGCCGGGGCCCACGGCTCGTGGTCCTCGTCCGACGACGGGGCGGCCGGCACGCGCGTGACCGGCGGTCGGGTGATGCCCTCCTCGCCCGTCGTCGCCGCCTCAGGCGCCGTGAACGGGTCCGCGGCGCTGCGCGAGGGACCGGTGGGCGCGGGCGTCGCTGCCGCGGACGGTATGGACGCGAGCGGGGTCGCGGGCACCGCGGAGATCGGCGCGGGAGCACCGGGCACGGCACCGGTGACCTCGGCGCTCAGGTCGATGCCGTCGAGCGCGAATCCCTGCCACCGGTCCGCGTCGCCGGAACCGTTCCCGCCCACCTCGGCCGGCGTCGCGGAGACGGGGCGACCGGGCAGGGGCGGGGGCGTCCAGCCCGCGGCGGGCGGCGCGACATCCGCCCCGGAAGACACCACGGATGCCGCGGGGGCGGGCGCAGCGGAAGCACCGGGCACGGCAGGCGCTGGCGGCGCGGCAGGCGCGGGCACCGTCGCGTGCAGGGCGGCAGGGCCCGGCGCGGGCGGAGCGTAGGCGGACGGCGCGAACCCTGCGCCCGCACTCGTCGGCGCAGGGACCGCCGGCGGGGCGGGATACGCCGCCGGCGCACCGCTCAGCGCACCCGGTGCGGAGAACGACGGAAGCGGAGGGAGCTCGGCGTCGCCCGCGGTGCGGCGCACGCCGGCGCCGAAGGGGGCGCGGGTGGCGGCATCCGTCTCCCGTCCGACCCAGCGCGCACTCCCCCAGCCGACGATCGACGCCCACACAGGGAACAGCAGGAAGCCGAGGACGGTCATGCCGGCGCCGAAGCCGAAGGCGGCGTTCAACCGGAACAGTGCGATCGCCCAGACGACGAGGAACGCGATGTTGACGAACGGGACGAAGGCGAGGATCACGAGCCACGGCGAGAGCCCGGCGAGGCGGAGCAGCACGATGGTGTTGAGGATCGGCACCCAGGCCTGCCAGGCCTCGACTCCGGACTTGCGGAAGACCGCCGAGAGCGCGAGCGCGGTCCAGATGTAGAGACCGGCGAACAGGAGCAGGCTGATCAGGGTGCCGACGACGGCTGCGGTGGCATCTGTGGCGTTCATGGCATGGGACGCACGGGCTGTGCCCGTCGTCTCCCCCTCTCGGCGAATCGCGTGCGGCCGCCCGGTGGGGGCGGCATCGGACCGAACAACGATCTCAACGATACGGTCGCGAGCGCCCCACGCCAGAACCCTCGTTCGCGTCGCAGGGCGCGCCGCTCCGCGTCCACGGCCTCCCAGTAGCGCTTCGCCTCGTCGGCGGAGAGGTCCGCGTGCGCGAAGACGGCGCGGTCGGCGCCCTGCGCGAGGGCGGCCCCGGCGGGGGTCGCGAAGGCGGTGGCGAGCTCTGAGCGTGTGGAGGTGCGTGATGCGGCACGGCCGCTGTCGAGCGCCGCGTCGACGTACTCGTCCCACCCGCCCGCGATGCGGGTCTCGGGTGTGCCGGTGCGGCGACGGCCGCGGCGGCGTGCGGCCTTCGTGCCGATCACGATGAGGAACGGGCCGAGCGCGAGCACGAGCACCAGGAACGCGACGCCGCCGATCCGCAGCATCGGCCAGAGCCATGCCAGGTCGGCTCCCGCGTCTTCGTCGGCGGGGCGGTCCGCGGCGGTGTCCTCCTGGGCGGGGTCGGGCGGCACGACCTCCTCGACCGACTCGGGGCGCACCTCCGTGACGTTCTCGGGGTCGCGCTGCTCGGTCGTGTCCAGGCTCGGCGACTGCGCGTGCTGTGGCGTCACGTCGATGGCGACCCAGTCGCCGGCTGCCGACTGCACCTCCGTCCACGCGGTGAGGTCCTGTGCGCGGCAGGCGCCCTCGTCGCACGTCGCAAGGTCCGGCTCCGTCGCGCTCAGCCGCGCGCCCAGAACCACCCGGGACGGGAATCCGAGCTCGCGGGCAATGAGGGCCACCGCGACCGCGAACTGCTCGTCGTCGCCGATGGCGGCGACGTAGTTGCCGGAGGCGACGGCCCGGGGGTCCGTCTCGCGTTCGAGCAGGCGCGCGAACATCGTGTCGACGCGGGCGAGCGAGTGGCCCGAGGCGCTGGGCTGGAACGCGTAGTCCGGCAGGGCGGCCGCCCATGCCGGCTCCTGCTCGTCCGCGGCGAGACCGTGGCTGAGGTAGCCGCGCTCGCGGAGCATCGCGACCACGCCTTCGAGGGCGGGGCCGCCTGACCCGACGGCGTGCTCGTCCAGCCACGTGCGGAGGCTGTCGGGCGCGGCGACGCCGCCCGGGCTGCCGGGGGCCTCCAGCTCCGCGAGCACCTGGGCGGCGGGCTCGACGCCGCGTACGACGAATGCGTCGCCCGACGCGAACCCTCCCCCGGCCGTCTGCACCGCCGCCGACGCGGCGGCGTTGTAGTAGAACTTGTCGGCGAGTGATGCGGCACGGTCCCCGTCGAACGCGACCGCCTCGAGGTGGCCGACGGTCGGCATCCAGATCCCGTCCCACGCGTCGATCTCGATGCGCGCCGCGACCGGCGTGCCCTCGCCGGCGTCGAGCGCCGACGGCACGCGGACGAACCGACCGGCGTCGACGGCGCCTTCGCCGCCCGAGCGGAACACCTCTCCGTCGTAGGCGTCGAGGGTCGCGAGCCGCACCCGCTGGGGGAGCGTGTCCACGACGCCGTCGATCACGACGGGCTCGACCGTGAACAGCACGTCGTCGGCGCGGGCGTCGGCGAACAGCGCACGGTACTGCGACAACGGGCTCACCTCGGCCGACAGGTCGATGTCAGGGCCGATGGCCGAGCGCAGCACCTCGCGCTCGGCGCCGCGGGCGGCGAAGGGAACGATCGCCACGGCCAGCACGAGAGCCACCGCCACCATGCCCGCGCCGAGGGCGGTGCGACGGCGGTCGGCCGCGGAAGGGCGGCGCGAGATGCGGACGCCGCTGGATGCCGCGGCCCGCTGCAGCGCGCGGATGCGCTCGTCGTGCGTGCGCCAGGCCAGCCACAGCAAGCACGCCACGAGTCCCGCAACACCGACCGCGGTCTCGACGGGCGCGTAGAGGAACATCGGCCCGAGCTCGAGCGGGGAGCTCACGGTGGTGCGACCGAAGAAGAGCCCGAACGTCACCATGCCGAGCGCCACCGGCACCGCGGCGTAGGCGGCGCGATCCTCCCGCCACGCGAGGAGCAGCACGGCGCAGGTGCCGACGAGGAAGACGACGAGCGCGGGCACGAGGAGGTTGCGGTACGACCCGACCGGCAGCTCGACGGTGACGAGATCCTTCCAGCCGAGCACCAGCCCGCTCGCCAGCTCGCCGAGGCCTCGCACGAGGTCGTCCGGTGAGCCGAGGCGGGAGGGCACCGCGAGGGGCACGCCGACGACGAGGGTCGCGAGGGCCAGCACCCCGGCGACCGCCCACCCGCGCCAGCGCCGCCACCACGCCAGGGCGGCGATCCCGCCACCCACGAGGGTGCCGACGACGACCAGGAGCGCGAAGGTGCCCGAGCGGTAGATGGGCCACGCGGCGACGGCCGCGACGACGGCGATCACGGCCGCGAAAGCCACTCCGACCCACACGCGGGCGACGAGCCGCGGTGCGCGCAGACTCGGAGTCTCGGCCGCGCCCCGGGGCGCAGCATCCATCCGCCCCATCATCGGGATCTGCCCGCTCACGACGCCGCTCCCCGCAGCAGGAGGCCGGAGAGGTCTTCGAGGGTTCCGACGGTGAGCACCGTCATGCCCGACAGCGGCTGCATGCGCGGGTGGGCGCGCTCGTCGCAGATGACGGCGACCACCGCGGTGTCGGACGGGAATGCGAGGGCGGCCTGCTGCAGCCTCGTGAGCGGCACGCGGGAGCCGACCACGACGAACGCGATCGAGAGCCGCTCGCCCGACTCTGCCGCGAGGCGGCACACCTCGCCGACCGGCATCGTGCCCTCGAGCAGATCGACGCCGCTGAAGCCGTCCAGCATGGGGCGCGGCGCCGCGGCGGGGATGTGGCGGATCGCGCGGAGGCGCCCGCGGACGACGCGGGGGATCTCGGATCCGGTCACGATCTGCACGTCCCGCGCGTCGTGGACGGCGCGCAGCCCCAGCGACGCGGCGCACGACACGGCGAGCTCGAACTCGTCGGCGTCTGCGTACTCCGCATCCCAGGCCGCGAGCACCACGGCCATGCGCGAACGCCGGGACTCCTCGTACTGGCGCACCATGAGGCGCCCGGTCTTGGCCGTCGACCGCCAGTGGATCTGGCGACGCGAATCTCCGGGCGCGTACTCGCGGATGGCGTGGAAGGACATGTCGGCGTCGACCAGGCGGCGGGTGGGCGCGCCCTCGAGATCGCGGATGAGCCCCGCGCTCGTCGACGGCAGCGAGACCGTGCGGGGGTGGACGTAGAGGTCGTGCACGTCGGGGAACGAGTGCTCGCGCCGCAGCATCCCGATCGGATCGCTGCGCACCGTGGTCGCGGGGCCGACCGTCACGATGCCGCGCTTGAGGCCGGGGATGTCGAGCGGCTGCTGGGCCGCGTGGCCGGGACGCAGCAGCGGAACGCCGAACTCCACCAGCCCGGCCCCGACCGGGATGTCGATGCGGCCGGGCAGGGCCGTGCGGTGGCCGTCGTTGCGCACGTCGATGCGGCCGGTGACGCCCTCGCCCGCGACGATCCGCTCGTGCGTGAGCGACAGGTCGACGTCGTACGCGCGGGCGCCGAAGAGGAACGGCACGGCGGCGACGAGGAGGACGACGGATGCTGCACCCGCGACCATGAACTCCACCCAGCCGAACACGATCCCGAGCACGAGCCCCACGGTCGCCGCGACGGCCACCAGGGCCCCGGCCGGCCGGATCGCCTCGGCGGCCCACGCGGCCGCGGTGGTGATGCCCGAGCCCGCCGCCCGCCACACACGCGTCCACCACACGGCCACGCGCACGAACGCGCGACCGCTGCGCGACTCGCCGACACTCGTGGCCGTGGCGGTCACGTGCGTGCGGCCGGTCGTGCCGGTGGCCTGGACGGTGCGCGTGATGCGCGGCTCCATCGTGCTGGTGGAACCGCCGCGGCGCTCGGGGCTGCTCATACCGCTTCGCGCCGCGAGGGGGGTGCGACGTCGAGCAGCACCTGCCCGACCACGGTCTCGGGAGTGACGCCGTCGAACTCGGCCTCGGGGTGCAGGATCAGGCGGTGCGACAGCACGGGCACGGCGAGCGTCTTGACGTCGTCGGGGGTCGCGTACGTGCGGCCCTGCGAGGCGGCGCGTGTGCGCGCGGCGCGCGTGAGGGCGAGGGCGCCGCGGATGCTGACGCCCAGACGCACCTCATCGGCCGTGCGCGTGCCGTCGACGAGGCGGGCGATGTAGTCGAGCACGAGCGCGTCGACGTACACGTCGGCGGCGAGATCGGCCATGCCGACGAGCGCCTGGGGCGTGATGATCGGCGTGAGCTCGGCGGTCGCGACGGCCGCCCCGTCCAGGATGCGGACCGTCGCCGCGTGGTCGGGGTAGCCGAGCGAGGTGCGCATCATGAAGCGGTCGAGCTGCGCCTCGGGAAGCCGGTAGGTACCCGCCTGCTCGACCGGGTTCTGCGTCGCGAGCACGAGGAACGGCACCCCGGCTTCGCGCGAGACGCCGTCGATCGTGACGCGCCCCTCCTCCATCACCTCGAGGAGCGCCGACTGCGTCTTCGGGCTCGCGCGGTTGATCTCGTCGGCGAGCACGATGTTCGCGAAGATCGGCCCGGCGTGGAACTCGAAGACGCCCTCCTTCTGGTCGTAGACGCTCAGCCCCGTGATGTCGCTCGGCAGCAGGTCCGGAGTGAACTGGATGCGCGTGTTCGTGCCCTGCACCGACTGCGCCATGGCCCGCGCCAGCGACGTCTTGCCGGTTCCGGGCACGTCCTCGAGGAGCACGTGGCCGTCGCTGAGCATCGCGGTGAGCACGAGCTCGACGACGTGGCGCTTGCCGAGCACGGCGCGCTCGACGTTGTCGGCGATCTGCCCGAACGTCTGCGCGAACCAGTCGGCCTGCTCCTGCGTGATCGTCATGTGGTGTGTCCTTCGTCGTCTGCGGGGATCGTGGGGCGAACGGATGCTGCCGCTCAGGGTGCGGGTGCGGGTGGGGGGTTGCCGTTGTTGGGCTGACACGTGGCCTCGAACGTGGTGCTCACGGGCGACAGGCCCCAGTCCTGCGCGCTCCAGTCGACCGTCACCGCGATGCCCTCCACACGCACCGCGCCGACCGGCACATCCCAGGTGTCCGCGGTGTGCGGGAGCAGACCGTTGTCTTCGTCGTAGTAGCGCAGGCCGGAGTTGCCGAACGTGAACACTGCGGAGGAGCCGTTCGGGGCGTTCGACGACTGGCCGCGGTAGGCGAGCGCGCTGCCGCCGACGCACGAAGTGACCGTCCAGTTCGCCTGCACCTGGTAGGGGGCGCTGCCCGAGCGCGGAGTCACGGTGGACCACGCGGTCGCCGTGCCCCAGAAGTCGTGCACGTACCGCACCTGGATGCCGGGGTCCTGGCCGAACACCGTGCTGCCCGGGCCCCAGCCCTGGAACTCGGCGTGGTTGCGGTTGGGGAGCCGCTCGGTCGAGGTCGGGTTCTCGCGGATCACCCAGTCGGCGCGCTGCGCCTGCACATTCGGCGTGCCGTCGACGGCGAACGTCCAGCCCTGTGGGGCTCTGCCCGACTGATGGGCGCGGACGGTCGCGGTCGCCTCGGTGCGACCGAACGACTCGCCGTCCCACAACGACTCGACGCACATCCGGAACGCGTACTCCTCGCCGTCCTCCAGTCCGGGGAAGGCGGCCGTCTCGCCGCCGTCGATGACCCTGCAGCGATCACCGTCCTGCACGATCCCGTAACGGAGGGTCGATCCGTCGCCGTTGAGCAGAGCCGACCCGCGCGCCGTGACCGTCGCGGTGCCGTCCCCGTTCGACACCGCGCTGAGCGTCAGCTGCGGCGACAGCGGGCTGCCGATGCCGTTGGTCTGCACCGTTGCGGCCGCCCCCGACGCACTGCCTCCGAGTCCGGGGGGCAGTGCGAAGCGCGAGTACGGGGTGATGGTCACGATCGTGCCTGTGTTGCTGCCCACGCGGAACGAGGGCACCTCGAGGCGGGTCTGGTTGCGGCCCACAGGCACGCGCACAGTCTCGCCCGCGGGACTCGCGATCTCGAGGCTGCCGGTCTCGCCGGCCTCGATCCCGTCGATGACCAGCGACACGATGCCGCCCGTCCCGTCACCGGTCACGACGGGAGCCGCGGTCACGCTCGTCGGTGGAAGGGGCGCGTCGTACGCCCACGCGACGGTGCGCACGCCGGCCCGGGACTCGCCTACCGCGTTGACGGCCCACGCGTCGTAGGTCCGCTGCTCACCGTTGGGAGCGGGGATCGGGGGGCACGCGCCGTCCGCAGTGCACCGCGCGACCTCCTGCCCGCCGGCGCGGACGACGAAGCCCGTGAGCCCCGGGTAGGCCAGTCGCGCCTCTCCCGGATCGACCCGAAGAGTCACGGTGCCGTCGGCGTATGCCGTCTGCGTCATACTCGCGGGCGCCTTGGGGTAGCCGAGCAGGTCGAGCAGCACGCGGCCGTCGCGTTCCGCGTTCGTCACGCGGCCCTGGGCGTCGCGCACCGAGAACGTGGCGGTGCACGTCGCGCCCGGGGCATCCGTCGTCCAGCTCGCCGTGATCGACGTCGGCGACGCCACGTGGAAGCTCACCCCGGCGCACGCGCCCGTCGGGCGCGTGGCGACGACCTCGAGCGGCGTGCGGGGCAGCGGATTGACCTCGCCGCCCGGGCCGATCACGGGGATCGTGCACGACGATCCGGCGGCCTGCGAGCACTGCTGCACGACGGAGCCGCCCTGCGGAAGCGTCGAGGGCGCCGCGCCGACGCGGAGGATGAGACGTGCCGGGGTCACCGACGGATGGCTCGTGACGGAGACGAGCACGGCCTCCTCGGAGCCGGGGACCGCGCGGTCCGCGCCCGTCACGGTCACGACGGAGCCCTCCTGGGTGACCTCGAACGCTGTACCGGAGTGCTCGGTGACGTAGACGATGCCGTCCCAGTCGGGGCGCAGCTGCCACGTGGTCATGTTCGCCAGGTCGAAGGTCGCGGTCTCGCCGGGTCCGACGGTGATGGATCCCGGCCGCAGCTCGGGCTGCGGGTCGCGCGGGCGCACCACGATCGGCACCGACAGGTAGGTCCATGCCTCCTGACCTGCCAGCCGCACGGGCACCTGGCAGGCATCGACCCAGGGCGCGCCGGAGCCCGCGTCGTAGCGCACGACGGTGCCCGACTCAACCGTGCAGGATGCCTCGGTGCGCGCGCCCGATGACCGCACGTCATCGCCCAGCTCGACGACCGCGCCGCGCGGGCGCGCGACGAGGCCCGCCATGTCGAAGGTGGTGGACTCGAGCTCGGTGACCTCGGGCGACGCCGCGTTCGCGCGCAGCGTCAGGGCCAGGTCGTCATCGCCCGGCACACGGAGGAAGCCGTAGGACGTGACCTCGCCCGCGGCGCTGTCGCCGGTGACGGCGAACGGGATGAGCTGTGTGGTCTCGGGCAGCGCCCCGCGCAGTCGCGAACCCTGCACCGAGACGCCGTCGGGGTCGCCCCACAGCGACAGCTCGAGGTCGTCCACATCGCCGCCCGACCACGTGACCTTGCCGGCCAGCACGTCGACGCCGCGCGGGAAGTCCTCACGGGTCTCGACCGTGAGGCTGGTGTCGGCGACGACCGGGAAGTCGGGCACGCTCTCGCGCACGACACGGACGACGATGAGGCCCCGGCCGGTGTTGCCCGACGACGATTCGACGTCGTAGAGGAACGACATCGTGCCGGGGTCGTCGCCCGCCGCGATCCGGACCGTCGTGTCGTCCGCCCCGACGATCTGATCGTGCTGCCGCGCGTGCTCGGGGTTGTCGCTGCCGTCGACGAGCGTCGCCGGCACGTCGGGGCGGATGTCGGTGATCCGCAGCTCGCCGAGGGTGGGGTCGACGTCGTTGGAGAGCGGGCTGACCCGGATCGTGTTGCCCTCGCCCGCCTGCACCTGGACGTAGTCGGTGAACGTGACCGGGCTCGGGTTCGCCTGGTTGTCGAGAACCCCGACGCGCACGGTTCCATCCGCCGTCGCACCGAACGCGTCGACCACGCGGTAGCGGAACGACACCTGGCCGCTGTCGCCGGGCACGCTCGTGTACAGGATCGCTCCGCCGTCGGCCGTGATGGTGGCCGCGCCCCGCTCGGGTTGCTCGACGATGCGGTCCAGGGTCACGACATCGCCGTCGGGGTCGGTGCCGAAATCGTCGAACTCGATGAGCGACGACTGCCCGCTGAGCACGCGGCCCTCGAGAGTGTCGGCCGTGGGGGCGCGATTGGCCTCGGCATCGATCACCGTCACGCGCACCGTCGCGGTGTCGGCGAGCGCCGGAGCACCGGTCGTGAACACGGAGTACTCGATCGCGTACTCGCCCGGCTCGCCCGGCGCGAGGTACCGCAGCAGGTCGCCCGACGCGAAGGCCAGCGCGGCCTCCGACGAGGAGCGGACCGACGCCGGGTTCAGCGTCGGGCGGCCGCCGGCCGGCGAGATGTCGTTGTCGAGCACGGGGATGTCGATCTGGGCGCCCGCGCGCACCATCACCGAGTCGTCCACGGCGATCGGGGCGAGTTCGGGCGCGGGCGGCAGCAGGTACACCGTCGCCTCGCCCTCGACGCTCGCGCCGGCGTCCTCGGTGCCGTCGCTCACCACGTACGAGACGGTGCCGAGACGGCCGGCGGCGCCGTCCGCCGTCGTGCCCGACACCCGGAGGTGGTTCTGCCCCACCGCATCGACCGACAGCGTCGCCCCGCCATCCGCCCGCGCGACGACGTCGCTGAGAAGCAGCACGCGGCGCGTCGGGTTCGAGACGGCGTCGAAGATCTCGAGGGTCGCGTCCTGCTGCGGGTGCACGAACGCCACCACCGGCGAGGTCGCCAGCTGGGCCGGCGCGTCGGTCGGCAGCAGCGTGATGCGGGCCGTGCCGGTCGCCTCGCCGACGCCGTCGGTCACCGTGAAGTCGACGCGGAACGTGCCCGGGTTCTCGGCCGCGAAGTCGAAAGAGGTGGAGCGGCTCACGGCCGTCGCGGTGGCGGCCGCGTCGTCGAGCACGCGCACCGATTCCAGCGACAACGTGCCGGCGGTGCCTGTGACGTGGTCCGCGACGTCGACCGTGATGCCGGACGCGATGGTGTCGGTCACGGCGAACGACTGCGCCGCGAGCTGCGGCTGCGGCGACACCTTCACCACGAGCTGCTTCACCGTCGCCTCGCCCTGGGTGTCGGCGACCGTCACCTCGAGCTCGACGAGCTGCTCGCCGCCGCCGCCCGCGTCGTCGTGCTGGTAGACGACGTCGCCGCCGGGGGTCGCCGCGACACTGCCGATGCCGCTCGTGTTCTCGACCGACATGAGGAGGAGGGGGTCGCCCTCGGGATCGACCCAGCCCGGCAGCACCGGCACGGTCACCGTGCCGCCGCGCGCGACCTCGGGCTGCGGCCATTCGACGAGGCACCGCTCGACACCGCACCATTCCGGCGCCGAGTCGGCCGCGGCATCCGCCACCGTGACGGTGACAGTCGTCGACTCGGACGTCAGTCCGTTCGCCACGGTGCCGTCGGTGACCGCGTAGGAGAACGTCGCCGATCCCGCGGCGCCGGGCTGCACGCGGATGGCGAGGCGCTGATCGTCGTCGGTGACCGACACGGTGCCGAACGCGGGGTCGAGGCCGGCGACCGACGCGGGGTCGATCGTGAGCACGTCCTCGTTCGGGTCGTGGTCGTTCATCAGCACGGGCAGCGAGGCGAGTGCGCCGGCCCGCACGCCGAACGCGTCCGGCTCGGCGATCGGCGGCTTCGGGTCGAGCACGACCTGCAGCTGTTCTTCGCTCGGCACCGCGTCGGGGTCGGTGCGGTCGTCGAGGCTCCAGTCCTGGCTCGAGGGGATCAGCGCACCGTCCGGCACCGACCACGCCCACCCGGAACGGGTGTCGTTGAGGATGACCGAGGAGTCGCTCGCGACGAACAGGGGGCGCTGCTGGTCGCCGATCGCCTGGTCGCCGTAGTCGAGCCGCGCGGTGGTGCCGCTCGAGCGCCACAGCAGGCCGCCCGCGTCACCCTGACCGAGCCATGCGGCGTAGGTCTCGCCGTCGTGCGCGATCGGCTGCGCGGGGGTGCCGAGCACCGTGCCGTCACCGCCTACCGGCGTCTGCATCGCCGACCCGTCGACGGGCACCCGCACCAGGCCGGTGTCGTCGGCGAGGTAGAGGTCGGTGCCACTCGCGTCCGGTGCGCCGACGACCGCCGGACCCGTCGTCGGCGCCTGGGCCGCGGCATCCCGCCCTCGCAGCCATACCTCGCCGTCCTCGGTGTCGACCACAGCCCACGTGTCGCCGGCCGCGGTGATGGCCGGCGCCTCGAGCCCGTCGGCATCGAGCGCGTCGCGGCCGCGCACCTCGCCGCCCGGGATGTCGTAGCGCAGCACCGAGTCGTCGGCGGCCGAGTAGGCGAACAGCATTCCGCGGTCGTCGACGGCGATGGCCTCGGCGGTGTACTGCGGGGTGTCGTCGTCGTCAGCACCGAACGGGTCGAGCTGCGACGACGTGCCGCTGGAGAGACGCCCCGCGTACACGGCGCCCGAATCGGTGAGGTACGCGACCCAGTCCCCGGCCGTCACGACCTCCGTGGTGCCTGACGGGGTCTTCTGCGAGGACTTCAGCGCCTCCTCGTCGAGGTCGGCGGGCATCGCGGCGTCGATGCGCGTGAGCGTCGAGTAGCTGTCGCTGAAGAGGTACGCGGCATCCCCCGTCTGCACCACCTGGTCGGGGTTGCTGATGCTGCGGACAGTGTCGAGCTCGCCGACGGACGTGTTCACGCGGGCGTAGCGGCGGCCGTCGCCGGTCTGCAGCGCCCACACCGCAGTGTCGACGTCCGGGGTCTCCTGCGCGTCGAGGCCCGGCCACACGATGCTGACGCCGATGACCGTCGCCGCCACCGCCCCGGCGGCGACGAGGCCGGTGATCGCGCCGCGTCGCATCAGAGCACCCCCGCGGCCATCAGCGCCACGACGACCGCGCCGGCCCCGGCGACGACCCCCGCTCCGATGCCGATGGCCCAGGGCAGCACGGCCCGACCGCGGCGGCGGGCGGGCGCGGAGATGTCGGTGTCCTCGTCACGGGCGAGCTGCGCGACGCCGGTGCCGGCGCGCGCCTTGCGGGTGAGATCGCGCTCCACGTGCGAACGCGCGGGCCCCCGCAGCGCCGAATCCGCGAAATCGACGGGAGCGGATGCGGGAGACCACTCCTCGTCCGGAATCTCGAGCGGCGTCGGCGAGAGACCGAGCCCCGACTGCGCGTCGCGCAGCGCTTCGCCGAAGGCACGGGCGGAGTCGTAGCGGCGACCGGGGTCGCGGCTCATCGCGGTCGCGAGCACGGCCTGCAGCGACGCCGGGACGTCGGCCCGCGGGATCTCGACGTAGGTGGCGCGCGCGATGCGCTTGCGCAGCAGGTCCTTGGTGTTCTGGCCGCGCTCGCGGCGCTCGAACGGGCTGTGGCCGGCCAGCAGCGAGTACACCGTGGCACCGAGGCTCCACACCTCGCTCGTCACCGTGCCGCTCGTCTGCTCGGCGACGACCTCGGGAGCGCTCCACGGGATGGACATGGCCAGCACCTCGCCGCCGCTCTTGCGCTGCAGCGAGGCCGAGATGCCGAAGTCGGCGAGCACCGGGGTGCCGAAGGTGGTGATGAGGATGTTGCTGGGCTTCACGTCGCGGTGGATGAGGCCGGCGCGGTGCGCGGACTCGAGCGCGCTCGCCATGCGCACGCCGATGGCGAGCACCTCCTCGACGGGGATGCGCTCGACTCGGTAGCGCTGCGCCAGAGAGCCGGGGCAGTACTCCATGACGATGTACGGGCGGCCGTCGGCCGAGATGCTCGCCTGGTAGACCGTCACGATCGAGGGGTGTGCCGACAGGTGTGCCAGCACGTCGGCCTCGGCGTTGAACATGCGCCGAAGCTCCGGGTCGCGCACGTCGCTCGGCATGACCTTCACCGCGACGTTGCGACGTGGCATGTCCTGCTCGTAGAGGAAGACGTCGGCGAACCCGCCCGAGCCGAGCGGGCGGATGTAGGCGAGTCCCGGAAGGATCGGGGGCGCCGAGGGAAGCCGCGTGGCCACTTCACCTCCTGCGCCGCGTCGCCGGTGTCGAGCGGCGAATCCAGCAAGCCAGGCCATGCTAACAATACGGCCGGAAACGCCGTGCGACCTGGATGCGGCGTGTGGACAGTTGCGTGCCACCACGCGTGCGGTGCGCCCGCTACACTGACCGCAGCAGCACCGTACCGTCGAGCTGGAGGTCGGCGGCACCGGGGCTCCTTCCGGAAGGGGCCGGTCGGATGGCGTTCGAGATCAGCACGGCCAAGGTGAACATCACGCCGCCGCCGGGGATGAACCCCTACATCGGCGGCTACGGAGTGCAGTCCCATCCGCGCATGGTCACCCGCGATGCACCGCACGACGCGCCGCTGTACGCGCGGTGCGTGATCCTCTGGGACGGCGGCAGCCCCAACGCCATCGTCACCCTCGATGTGCTGGGGATCCCGCGCTCGGTCCACCGCGCGGTCCGGCCGAGGCTGGTGGCGCTGGCGAACTGGGCATCGTCCGACATCGTGCTCACCGCGACGCACACGCACAACGGCCCCGTCATCGGGGAGTCGCTGGACCCGTACATCGCATACGGCCTCACGAACCTCGATCCGATCGAGACGTACACGGAGTGGCTCCAGGACAAGATCGTCGCCGTCGTGACCATGTCACTCGGAGCCGCCAAGACCACCGTCACGCTGGATTACCGCGTGACGGCGGCGACCTTCTCACAGAATCGCGCTGGGCTGCCCTACAACGAGACGGCGGTCCCGATCATCACGGCGCGAGCCGCCAACGGGTCACGCAAGGCCGTGATCTTCAGCTACGGCTGCCACCCCGTAAGCGCGGGCTGGCAGGAGGAGTGGGACGGCGACTGGCCCGGAGGCGCCTGTGCGGCCGTCGAGAGCGCCACCGGAGCGTTCGCCCTCTTCCTGCCGGGCCCGGCGGGCGACCAGGATCCCGTCGGCGCCCGGAGCTGGGCGCTGCGTGACGCGCACTCCGCCCAGCTCGGCTCGGCGGTGGTGACCGCTTCGGCCACGCCGGGGCGTCAGCTGAGCGGCCCGCTGTACACCTCGTTGCGCGATGTGGTCCTGCCGTTGGACATCACTGCCACTCCGGCGAACCTCGCCGTCGTCCGCTCGGTGTTCGTGACGCGTATGAGCAATCCGCAGGGATTCCCCGCGTGGTACCCGCGACATGCCGAATCGATGATCTCGCGCATCGACAGCGGCGACTTCGACACCGCGGTCGTCAATCCCTCGCAGGTCTGGCAGATCGGCGGCAGCCCTGCGCTCCGGATGGCGTTCGTCGGCGGCGAGCTCGTCAGCGGCTACGCCGTCTACTTCCGTGCCCGTTACGGCGGCGCCAACGGCCTCTACATCGGCGGCTACGCGAACGAGGTGACCTGCTACGTGCCCGCCAACAACCTGCTCCCGCCGCTCGCACCGCCGTGGGGCAGCTACGAGGGGGGCTGGGATGCCGACTCCTCCGGCGTGGCGGGGGGCAGCATGACCGTCTACCCGCAGATCGCGCATTTCAGGGCAGGCGCCTCCGGCGTCGAAGCGGCCACCATCTCGGCACTCGTGTCCCAGCTGGCGTGAGCCCGATACCGGAGCGCCCGCTGCGAATACTTCTCAGGGGCTCCCTGTCAGCCACGCCCGGAACAGATCCGCTTGTGGAGCCTCGGGCGCCAGCGCCAACGAGCCGAGCACGACAGGCCGGCCCAGCTGCGCGAGTCGTTCCGCGAGACGCGCCGGGTCCAACCGGGTGCTCGCGGCGAGTGTCAGGAGATACGTCTGCTGCGGGCTCGAGACGTCGCCGCCGGCAGCGCCGACGACATCGACAACGGCCTGCTCCTCAGCCGTGAGCACGAAAGGCCCATCTCCGACATAGGTGACGACGCAGTCGGTGAAGGTCGTGTACCGCGAATTCGCCCAGACCTCCTCGAGGCGGCCGAGCGGCGCGAATTCGGGAACCGGCGTGACGCATTCGAAGCGGAAGCGCGGCGCTGGATCGTCTCCCGCGTTCAGCAGCGAATCGCCCGTCGCGGCCGCGCCGGTAGGCACGGTGAGAAACGAGCCCGGAGCGTGCAGCAGGAGTGCGCTCAGAGAGCCGACGAGAACGACCCCGAGCGCCTCGCGTCGGGTGATCCCGTTCCCTCCCGGTGAATTCATCCTCGACCGCCGGACTGCAGATCCGCGGCCACCAGGTCGGCGTGGGGGGCCTCGGGACACAGCAGGAGCACACCCTCCAGAAGAGATCGCGGCTGTTCCGCGATCCGGTCCGGCGGGATCCGGACGCACGCGGCGAGAACAGCGAGGTATGCGGGCAGCGGATCGGTGTCGCCGTCACCCGCCGCGACGGAGGCGACCGCCTCCTCGTCCGGAGTGAGCTCCACCTCGTCCTCGGCGGTGGCCGCCGTGCAGCTCTCGATCCGGACGTATCCCGGGTCCGACCATGCCTCTTCGAGTCGAGTGAACGTCCGCTCGCCTCCGTCGACGCCCATGCACGAGATCAGGAATCGGCTGCCGTCTCCCTCCGCAGACTCGGAGGGGGCGGCTGACGCCGAAGGCCGCGGGCTCGCCGAGTCCGATCCCGACGGCGCGGGTCCGGCGGGCCCCGCGCATCCGGCCAAAACCGAGAGGAAAGACACGATGATGCCCGCCAGCAGTCCGGTCCGCGCGCGCCCGTTCATCCCAGGACCGCCATTCCGCCCCAACCGGTCCCGACCTGGCGCATGACGCCCCAACCCCCACTGCCGTTGCCGGGGTACAGGAGGAGGTTGCCCGCCGTATCGCGTGCCAGAACGTCGGTCTTTCCGTCGCCGTTCCAGTCACGCGGGCTGAAGACGGCCGTCATGCCGTTCCATCCGCTCCCGACCTGCTTGACCGCCCCCCAGCCGCCGCTTCCGTTGCCCGGGTAGAGCAGGAGCGCGCCGGCCCCGTTGCGCGCGAGCACATCCGACTTGCCGTCGCCGTTCCAGTCACCGGGACTCAGGATGGCGGTCATGACCTGCCACCCCGACCCGACACGGACCGGTCCGCCGATGCCGCCCGCTCCATCTCCAGGGTGAAGGTCAAGGTCGCCGCCCGACGTCCGTGCGAGCAGGTCCGGCTTGCCGTCGCCGTTCCAGTCACCGGGGCTGAGCGCCGCCGTGATCGACGCCCATCCGGTGGCGATGACGATGGGCGCCGCGAAGCCGCCGCTGCCGTCACCCTTGTACAACCGCAGCTCACCGCCAGTGGAGCGCCCGAGCATGTCGGGATAGCCGTCCCCGGACCAGTCTCCCGGCGTCATGATCATGTCGACGTCGGACAGGCCCGTGATCACCCTCGCCCCACTCAGCCACAACCCGGAGCCGTTTCCGCGATACACCCACAGCCCTCCGGACGCGTCGCGAGCAAGGACGTCGTTGAAGCCATCGGCGTTGAAGTCGTGGGGTGCACCCGAGGGCGGCGGCGCCGTTCGGAGCGTGTACGTCTGCGTGGAGACCGCCGACGTGTTGCCGGCCGCATCGACGGCGAAGTACTTCAGGGTCAGATTCGCGGTGAGTGTCAGCGGAGCCGAGTACACCGGGGAGGCGGGCGTGGGGGTACTGCCGTCGCTCGTGAAGTGGATGGTCGCCGGTTCGCTGGCCGTGAGTGAAATCTGCTGACCGGAGGGGAACGCGCCCGCGGCCGGTGACGCGGTCACGGTCGGGGCCGTCGTGTCGGCCACGACGAACTGGAAGGTGCGACTGACGCTGCTCGCATTGCCGACAGCGTCGGACGCTTCCACCGTGAACGTGTGCGCCCCCCCGGCGAGCCCGGTGACGCTCACGGGCGATGTGCACGCCTGGAACGCGACCGCGTCCACGCGGCAGCGGAACGTCGCGGTCGCCCCGCCGGCGTCGAACGCGAACGCAGCAGTGCCGGTGAAAGTACGACCGTCCTCGGACGGCTCGGTGATCCTGGGCGTCGGCGCGGTGAGTTCCACCGTCACGTTCACGCTGGCGGCGCCACTCGTGTTGCCTGCCCGGTCCGTCGCGGTGACCCGGATCGTGTGGGGTCCTTCGGACGCCATGACGAGCGCCTGCCCCGAGGTGCAGACGTCACCCGGGGAGGCAGGCAGGGGATCCACTGCGCAGCGCAGCACCGCGCCGGCTTCCGCCGTGACGGTCAAAGGCACGGTGCGGCCGACGATGGCGTTGTTCGCCGGCGCGATCACGATCGGCTGGGCCGGCGCCACCGTGTCGACGGTGAAGACGCGCTCCACGACGGTGCCCGTGCTGCCGGCGCGCACGCCGAACCGGTGGACTCCGTCGGCCAATGCCCTCGGCGAGGTGACGTCGCCCTTCGCGCAGGCGGCCCAATCCACGTTGTCGAAGGCGCACCGCAGTGCTGCGTCGTTGCTGATGTCGATGCGGAAGGTCGGCGTCGCGTCGTCGGTGAACGCCGGGTCGGCGGATGCTGCACCGCTGGCGGCCGTCGGGCCGGCGGTGATGACGGGAAGGACGTCACCGATCCGGTACGCCGCACCCACCCCCACCTGGGCCGGGTTCTTCACAAGCCCCTCGTCGTCGGCTGCGAGGACGAGGGAGCCACGCGCCGTGATTCCTCCGATGCGGGTGAAGCCGGTCGCCCACTTCGCGATTACTTGTCCGGTCGCCGTGTCCACACGCGAGATCGCATCACCGCCGAGGGCGGTCGCCGACGCGGACCCGGCATACAGCATCCTCGTCGTCTGATCGAAATGGAGGCGCGCCGGTCTGCCGACGGAATACGAGGCGGTCGCTGCGCCGCTGCCGCTACCCGCGGGCGCCGCGAGTTGCGTGAGCGCCGTCGTGTCGGCGACGTAGAGGATCACTCTCCCCGACGAGTCCTTCGGCCCGGCTGCGACCGCCAGCGCCGCCGACGCGGCGGTGAAGCCCACCGTCTCGATCCTCGGCTGCGGGGAAGCCGGGGAGAGGATGCGCACAATGGAACGCGCCCGCGCGAACACGACATAGACGTTCTGATCAGGACCGGTCGACGCTGCGATCGGGCGCACGTCTCGCCCGAACATCGTCAGCCGGTCCGCGTATGCGAAGACGCCGGTCGCCGGGCTCCAGCGCGCACGCACGAGCTTGGCGGACCCCTGGGCGACGTCGGGAATGAGCGCAATCTCGTCACCGCTCGCCGGCGCGCCGTCGGTCGGATCGAGCAATGTGGGGGCACCGGGCAGCGCCGGCCCCTTCCTTCCACTGTCGCCGCCCAAGCAGGTGGTCGGTTCGATCGATCCCGACTCCGTTGCCGACGGCCCGCTGAGACGGCAGAAACCCTTGCGCGCGTCGGAGACCCAGAGCCGGCCGGCGGGGTCGACAAGAATGCCGCCGGTCGCGGTGAGACCTCTATCGGTGACGACACGCGGATCTTCGGCGGATGCGGGGGCGGTGAACCCGAGGACACCCGTGAGCGCCAGACCTGCGAGGGCGATGACCATGAGGGCACGACGGACCATGGGCTGTTGCCGCCCATTCCTCGTCGACGCGCCCGCGAGCGCGGTCGACAATGACCAGTTCCCCACGATGTCCCCAGACAAGTGGCGCCCGCCCCAACGGGACGCCCTTCGACGTGCCCATCGTAGACCTTCGCGCCCCCGCGCGGTGGGTGCGTGGTCAGATCTCGCGCGGATCCTGAGGATCGAACGGTGCGTCGAGCGACTTGGTGAGATCGGCGAGCATCGCCTCGATCTGGGGCTCGACGTACTCGGTCACCGCGGCCTGGATGCGCAGCCGGTGGTGCAGCAGGATCGTGCACACCTCGCGGCCCACCATGTTGGCGTAGTCGTCGGCGAGCCCGACCTCCTGGCGGAGTGCCGCCTTGGCCTCCTCGCTCAGCGGGGGCAGAGCCGGCACGTGCGCGTCGGCCTCCTCGGCGAGCCCCGCGATCGTGAACAGGAAGGGCGCACCCGGCACCGGATCGGGGTCCATGGGCAGCCCCTCGAACTCGGGGTCGAGCCCCTCGCCAGGACGATAGCTGCGCGCGCGGTTGCGGGCGGCCTGCTGGTCGAGCTCGGCCTGCAGCATGGGCAGGTTCAGCGCGGTGTACTCGGCGACGGAGCGGTCGACGATCGTCTTGATCCGGGTCGACAGGCCGTGCTGCACGCCGTGCGGCACATCGGCGCCGAGGCCGGCGGCCGAGAGCACCGGGGACCCGAAGCAGCGGCGGCACGGGGCGGTCCGGCCATGGTGCGTCGCGGGCTCCCATCGGGGCACCCACGCGAGCCAGGCGTCCACCGCCTGGCTGACCTGGGTCTCGAGGGACCGCTCCACGCGTTCCACGCTAGTGCCCGGCATCCGTGCTCGCGCGGATTTCCGGGGAGCCCGGCGCCGCCTGCACCGACGTCACTCGTCGAACTCGTCCTCCCACGGCCACCGCGGGCGGCGGGCGTGGGTGCGCACGAGCGCGATGCCCGACCATGCCGACACGAATGCGGCGGCCGCCACGACGAGCCCGAACCACGTGGTCGCGAGCCGGCCCACCACCGCCGTCGCGACGCCGAGATCGGCGCCGGTGAACACGGCGCCGAACCACACTCCCCCGAGGTACGCGAGGAAGGTGGCGGCGGTCGTCCACGCGGCGCCCCAGTACGACGGATGCTGCGGCCCGGCGCCCGTGATCGGCGCCGCGACCGCCGCAGCCGGGGCGGGGTCTCGCGCGGGAGCGGCAGCATCCGTCCGTCTTCCGGCGCGTGCGATCGCGGCCCACAGGCCGCCGGCGAACGCGAGGGTCGCGCACACGACACCCGCGATCCCGGGGACCTGCCCGAGCCCGCGGGTCGCGATGACGTCCTGCCCCGTCGCCAGGCTGGTCATGCCGAGTCCGAAGATCAGGAGCGCGACGAAGCCCAGCGTCGCGAAGGCCAAGGCGACGGGCGGTCGCACGGGTCCTTGCGACGGCCCATCCGAACCGTCAGCGGCCATGCCGCCAGCCTACGGCGGCCACGGGCGCGAACGGGGGTCACTGCTGGACGAGCTGCGGGCCTGCCTCGAGGGTGCGCTCGTACTCGCGCTGCGCCTCGACGTTGAGCTCGGTGACGCGCTTCGCGCGCGCGGCCGCCCACGCGCCGAACCAGATCGTGAGCTCGCGGCCGATGATGAACGCGGCGATCGCCAGCGGCGCCAGCAGCTCGGCCTCGACGAGCTTCGCGCCCTCGCTGGCGGTGAGGTTCCAGAACGGCGCCTGGAACAGCGCTCCCAGGATGTGTCCGCCGTAGGCGGCGACACCCACGAGGATGCCGAAGATCACCCACGCGCCCCAACGGCCGCGGTTGATGATGGCGCCGAGCAGCCAGAAGCCGATGAAGAACACCACCACAGGCACCCACAGCGACCAGGTCGCGAGAGCCTCGAGGGCGGTCGTCCCGACGTTCTCGCCGGTGACGTCGCCCTTGATCGCGTCGACGCCGAGCCACACCGCCAGGTAGAGCACGGCGAACGCGAGGGCGGCGAGCAGGCCGATCGCTCCGGCGGCGGCGCGGTTGCCCCGCGGACGCGGCGCCTCGGGCGCCTGAACGAAGATCGGCTGCGGGGCGGCCGCGGCGACGACCGCGGGCTCGGCGATGACGGGCTCGCTCGGGGTGACGACCGGTGGCACCACGACGGTGGGCGAGTCGTCAGCGGCGGGGGCCGGGGCCGGGGTCGACGTGTAGTCGAGGGACGCCGCCTCCGGGGAGTCCCACGGGTCGGGCTCGGCGCCGGCCGGCGCCTCGGCGGTGGTCGAGGCGGCGTCGGCGGACGCGTCCGCGCGGGAGGTGTCGGACGTGTCGGCGGCGTCGGCGGAGGTCTCTTCGGGCGGAGTCTCGGTGGCGCCGGCATCACGGCGGGCGGCCTCGGCGTCGGCGAGGCCTTCGTTCGCACGGCCGACCACGTCGTCGACGCCGTGCGGCTCCTCGACGGGCTCGCCATAGGACGACTTGGGGTCACTCATCGCAGGCACTCCTCACGCAGGGCTCATCCCCGCAGAGGCAGAGTAGCCCGCGGTTCCGCGCACACGACGGAGGCGTGCCGGGGAATCCGCGCCCGCCGCACTACCCTGAGCCCATGGCACCACGGGCGTTCCGGCTCGCCGCGGCCGCGGCATCCACCCTCCTCGCACTCGCCGCGCTCACGGCCTGCGCTCCCGACACCCCCTCCGGCGGCGGACTCACCTTCACCCCGACACCGTCGACATCGACGTCTGGCTCCGCGACCCCCACCCCGACGCCGTCGCCGACTGCCCGCGCCGAGATCCCCGACGACTGCCGCGCCATCCTCACCGCCGACGTGCTCGCGCAGCTCGAGGGCGTGCCGCTCAACGACGCCGCCTTCGGCGCCTCCGGACCACTGCCGGACGGCAGCCTGGTGTGCGTGTGGCGCGACCCCGCCGCCGACACGACGGGCCTGGTCACGAAGATCACCTACATGTCGCGGGGGCCCGCGCTCGACATGCTCAACAAGCTCGTGACCGACGAGGGCTACACCTGCTACACCCCCGACGGCGGCACGCGCTGCGAGAAGACGTGGGAGAACGAGACCTACCCGGTCACCGACGGACGCACGCTGTTCTGGCGCGACGACATCCTCATCGACACGCAGTACTCGAACCTCGCGCCCACGGGCTACACCGCTGCCGTCGTGGCGAGCATCTTCGGCTGAGTCAGCCCCAGACCGTGCGGTCGAGCCGCGGGCCGTACTCCTCGGGGTGCCAGTCCGTCTCGACGCTGACGAGCCACAGCCCGTCGCGCAGGGTGTGCTCCTCGCGCACTGCCCCGCGCGTCCGGTCGCACACCGTCGCTCCATCACGGGTCCGGCACGCGAACCCGTCCCCCGCCAATGCGGCCTCGGCGATCGTCGCGGCGTCGGCATCGACCTTCGACAGGGTCGTGACGATGCCGCCCGAGTCGAACCGCCACGTGCAGGTCACGAGCACGTCGGGCGCGGCCGCGTCGGCGAACGCCGTCGCCCCGGTCGCGGGAGCGGCCATCGACTGGTTGAGCAGCGATCCCTCCCGCCACGTCAGCTCGTTCCACAGGTCGTCGGAGTACAGCGTGCGGCAGTCCACCGCGCCGCCCTCCGCCGCGGTCTGCGCGGGCGTCCGCTCGGGCGTCGCCTCGGGGCGCGGCGACGTGGCGCCGCGCAGCGTGTCCCCGACCCACGCGACGGCCACGGGCACCATCGGCAGCGCGAGCCACACGAGCGAGGCGACGACCGCGGCGCACAGCATCCCGGCGGGCACGGCGATCCACGGGTTGCGTCCGCCGATCCGCGCCATGGGGCCCCCACCTCCGTCTCCACGGTAAGCCGGAGGGACGGATGCTGCGCCGCGGCGCGCGCGGGGCGTCCGAGGAAGCCGCGGGGGCCCAGCATCCGCTGCTCGTTCCTCCCGACGCGGCGACAGGGGTCGTGTAGGATACTCCGCCGTCCCACAGAGTGCCACCCTCTCTTCACTTCTGCCTTCATGACCGACGGTATTGGTCACGGCGGATCCCCGAGGACCAGCACATCGCCGGTCCGACGCCGCACGTGAGATGGAGGAGGAGCATGTCGACTTACGACACCGATCCGTATGCGACCCAGAGCACGGGTTCGGGCCAGAGCACGGACTCAGGCGACATGAAGGAGCGCGTCGTCGACGGCGCCGCCGAGGCGCAGGCCGGCGCGCAGTACGTCGCCGGAGTGGCCGGTGAGGAAGCCAAGAGCGTGGCCCACGACGCGAAGGACGCTGCGCGCGGGTTCCTCTACGAGGCCCGGACGGAGCTGTCGGACCAGGCGTCGAGCCAGCAGCGCCGCGCCGCGCAGGCACTGCGGAGCACGAGCGACGAGCTGTCCGGGCTGGCGAACGGCACGGCCACGGGCTCGGGCGGAATGGCCACCGACGCCGTCCGCGCTTTCGGCGATCAGACTCGCCGGGTCGCCGACTGGCTGGAGCAGCGCGAGCCGGCCGACGTCGTCTACGAGGTGCGCTCGTTCGCGCGACGGCACACCGGCGCGTTCCTGGCCCTTGCCGTCGGCGTGGGTCTCCTCGCCGGGCGGGTGACGAAGGCGCTCGTGTCGGACGCCCGCGACAACGACCGGAGCACCGACAGGACGCTCGACTACTCGGGTGGCACGCGGCCGGCCCTGGCCACGTCGTCGCCGACGGTCGGCGGCACGGCCGGCGCGGGTTACGGCGGCACGGCTGCGGGCGCCGCGACCGTGGGAACGACGGGCTACGAGGGCGAGACGCCCATCGGCGACGCGCTCGCGGGCGACCCGCTGACGACCGGCGCCGACACCTCGGTCACCGGCGGAGCAGGAGACGAGTGGTCCGCGACGGGAGAGGTACGACGATGACGGACATGCCCACGCCGTCTCAGCAGAAGGCGGCCGAGACCTCGCTGGGCGAGCTGGTAGGCGAGGTCTCGCGTGACCTGTCAGAGCTCATGCGCAAGGAGCTCGAACTCGCGAAGGCCGAGCTCTCGGAGTCTGCCAAGCGGGCCGGTGCAGGCGCCGGGCTCCTCGGCGGGGCGGGATACGCCGGCCTGATGGCCGTGTTCTTCCTGTCCGTCGCACTCTGGTGGGGTCTGGGCGATCTCATCGACAGCCTGGGCTGGTCGGCCGTCATCGTGGCGGTCCTCTGGGCCATCGTGGCCGCGATCCTCTACGCCGTCGGGCGCAAGCGACTGAAGACCGTGCAAGGGGCGCCGAAGACGGTGGAGACCGTCAAGGAGATCCCCGAGGCGCTCAAGAGAAACCAGGAGAACCGATAATGAGCAACGCAGATCAGATCCGCGCCGACATCGAGGTGACGCGGGACGAACTGGGCCGGGACGTCGACGCACTCGCCGACAAGGTCTCGCCCCCGAAGATCATGGAGCGGCAGAAGACGCGCGTCCGGCAGGTGCTCGGCGACGTCAAGGGCCGCGTGATGGGGGTCGCCGACGACATCGGCGACTCGGCCTCCTCGGCCGGCCACACGGTGGGCGACAAGGTCGGCGCCGCGGGCGAGGCGGTCAAGGACCTGCCGCACAAGGCCAAGCGCCAGGCTCAGGGCACACCGCTCGTGGTGGGCCTCCTCGCCGCCGGCGCGGGCTTCCTCGTCGCGAGCCTGATCCCGACGACCGATGCCGAGAAGCGCTGGAGCACCCAGCTGCGCGACCAGGCTCAGCCGCTCGTCGACAAGGCGGTGGACAAGGCGAAGGATGCTGCGCAGGAAGTCGCGCAGAACCTCAAGGAGCCGGCGAAGGACGCCGTCGAACAGGTCAAGGAGTCGGCCGTCTCGTCGGCGGAGACCGTGAAGGACGAGGCGCAGAGCACCGCCGAGCGGGTCAAGGAGAACGTCGCACCGAGCAGCGGCTCGACGGGAACCACGGGAACCACGGGAACGACCGGCACCACCGGCGGCACCGGGCCGACGACGCAGTACTGAGTCGCAGCATCCGTTCCCGCAACGGCGAAGGGCCCTGGCAGAAGCCAGGGCCCTTCGTGCGTTCAGGGTCTCGAAGACCCCGGACTCAGTTGTAGTCGGTGGTGAAACCGTCCGTGGAGAAGCTGTCGAAGTCGACGTAGCTCAGGTCGGCGTCGGTGTACGCGCCGTCCGAGGCGAAGATGCGGTTGGGGTACCGCTCGCTCTTCGCCTCCTCCGTCGCCTCGACCGTGACGTTGCGGTACTTCGCAAGGCCGGTTCCGGCGGGGATGAGCTTTCCGATGATGACGTTCTCCTTGAGGCCGACGAGCGGGTCGCTCTTGCCCTCCATGGCCGCCTGCGTGAGGACGCGGGTGGTCTCCTGGAACGACGCGGCCGACAGCCACGACTCCGTCGCGAGCGACGCCTTCGTGATACCCATCAGCTCGGGGCGACCCGACGCGGGGCGCTTGCCCTCGCCGACCGCCTCGCGGTTGATCTGCTGGTAGCGCTTGAAGTCCACCAGCTCACCCGGCAGCAGCGTGGTGTCGCCGTGGTCGACCACGGTGACCTTGCGCAGCATCTGACGGACGATGACCTCGATGTGCTTGTCGTGGATCGGCACACCCTGCGAGCGGTACACGCCCTGGACGCCGTTGACGAGGTACTTCTGCACCTCGCGGGCGCCCATGACACGCATGACCTCCTTGGGGTCGAGCGTGCCGACCTGGAGAGGCTGACCGACCGTGACGTGCTGACCGTCCTCGACCAGGAGCGTCGCACGCTTCAGGACCGGGTAGACGTGCGGCTCGTCGCCGTTGTCGGGCGTGAGGATGACCTTCTTCGACTTCTCGGTCTCGTCGATCGTGATGCGGCCGTCGGCCTCCGCGATCGGCGACGCGCCCTTCGGGGTGCGGGCCTCGAACAGCTCCTGCACGCGGGGAAGACCCTGCGTGATGTCGTCGGCCGAGGCCGAACCACCCGTGTGGAACGTACGCATCGTCAGCTGCGTGCCGGGCTCACCGATCGACTGGGCCGCGATGATGCCGACGGCCTCGCCGATGTCGACGATCTTCCCGGTCGCGAGCGAACGGCCGTAGCACTTCGCGCACACGCCGACCGCCGAGTCGCAGGTGAGCACCGAGCGCACCTTGATGGACTCGACACCCGCCTCGACGAGCTTGTCGATGAGCACGTCGCCGACGTCCTCACCGGCCGAGGCGACGACCTCGCCCTTCGGGTCGACCGCGTCGGCCGCGAGCGTGCGGGCGAACACCGAGTTCTCGACGTTCGCGTCGCGCACCAGCGCGCCGTCGGCGCCGGGAGCGGCGATGGTGAACTCGAGGCCCTTGGTGGTGCCGCAGTCCTCTTCGCGGATGATGACATCCTGCGAGACGTCCACCAGGCGACGCGTGAGGTAGCCCGAGTCGGCCGTACGGAGGGCCGTGTCGGCCAGACCCTTGCGGGCACCGTGCGTCGCGATGAAGTACTCCGCCACCGACAGACCCTCGCGGTACGAGGAGATGATCGGGCGCGGGATGATCTCACCCTTCGGGTTGTTCACCAGGCCTCGCATACCCGCGATGTTGCGGATCTGCAGCCAGTTACCACGGGCGCCCGACGAGACCATGCGGTTGATGGTGTTGTCGGCCGGGAAGTGGTCGCGCATCGCCTTCTGGACCTCGTCGGTCGCCTCGGTCCAGATCTTGATGAGCTCCTGACGACGCTCGGCGTCGGTGGTGAGACCCTTCTCGAACTGGCCCTGGACCTTCGCGGCCTGCTTCTCGTAGCCGGCGACGATCTCGGCCTTGTTCGGCGGCGTGAGGATGTCGCTCAGCGCCACCGTGACACCCGAGCGGGTGGCCCAGTAGAAGCCGGCGTCCTTGATGCGGTCGAGCGAAGCCGCGACCTCCACCTTCGGGTACTCCTCGGCGAGCTTGTTGACGATCTGCGACAGCTTGCCCTTGTCGGCCTGCTCGCGCACGAACGGGTAGCCCTTGGGGAGCGTGTCGTTGAAGATCGCCTGGCCGAGCGACGCGTCCACGAGGCCGTGGCGCTCGTAGCCCTCGGGGGCTTCGCCCTCGAGGAACGCGAGACCCGGGATGCGGATGCGGACCTTGGCCTGCAGGTCGAGGGTGCCCTCGTCCTTCGCCAGGATCGCCTCGCCGACCGAGCCGAACACGCGGCCCTCACCGGTCGCACCCTCGATGACCGTGGTCAGGTGGTGCAGACCGATGATCATGTCCTGCGAGGGCAGGGTCACCGGGCGGCCGTCCGAGGGCTTCAGGATGTTGTTCGACGCGAGCATCAGGATGCGGGCCTCGGCCTGGGCCTCGACCGACAGCGGCAGGTGCACGGCCATCTGGTCACCGTCGAAGTCCGCGTTGAAGGCGGCGCAGACGAGCGGGTGCAGCTGGATGGCCTTGCCCTCGACGAGCTGCGGCTCGAAGGCCTGGATGCCGAGGCGGTGCAGCGTAGGCGCACGGTTGAGCAGCACGGGACGCTCGCGGATGATCTCCTCGAGCACGTCCCACACCTCGGGACGCGTGCGCTCGACGGCGCGCTTGGCCGCCTTGATGTTCTGCGAGTGACCGAGGTCGATCAGGCGCTTGATCACGAACGGCTTGAACAGCTCGAGCGCCATCTGCTTGGGCAGACCGCACTGGTGGAGCTTGAGCTGCGGACCCACGATGATGACCGAACGGCCCGAGTAGTCCACGCGCTTGCCGAGCAGGTTCTGGCGGAAGCGACCCTGCTTTCCCTTGAGCATGTCGCTCAGGGACTTGAGGGCGCGGTTGCCGGTACCGGTGACGGGGCGACCGCGGCGGCCGTTGTCGAACAGCGCGTCGACGGCCTCCTGCAGCATGCGCTTCTCGTTGTTGACGATGATCTCGGGGGCACCGAGGTCGATCAGGCGACGGAGGCGGTTGTTGCGGTTGATCACGCGACGGTAAAGGTCGTTGAGGTCGGAGGTCGCGAAGCGGCCACCGTCCAGCTGCACCATCGGGCGCAGCTCCGGCGGGATCACCGGAACGACGTCGAGCACCATCGAGGCCGGGCTCATGCCGGTCTGCAGGAACGAGTTGACGACCTTGAGGCGCTTGATCGCACGGATCTTGCGCTGGCCCTTGCCCTCCGAGATCTGCAGGTGCAGGCTGTCGGCCTCGGCCGCCAGGTCGAACGCCTCGAGGCGGCGCTTGATCGACTCCGCGCCCATGTGGGCCTCGAAGTACTGACCGAAGCGGTCCTGGAGCTCGTGGAAGATCTCGTCCTCCCCCTTGAGCTGCCCGACCTCGAGCGTGCGGAAGTCCTCCCACACCTTCTCGAGACGCGTGATCTGGTCGTCCGTACCCTTGCGGATAGCGGCCATCTCCTTCTCGGCGGCGTCCTTGACCTTCTTCTTCTGGTCGGCCTTGGCACCCTCCTCCTCGAGCGCGGCGAGCTCCTCCTCCAGCTTCTGGAGGCGAGCGGCCACACGCGCGTCGCGGCGGTCGGCGAGCGTCTTCAGCTCGAGGCGGATGTTGTTCTCCTGCGTCGAGAGGTCGCGGTGACGCGCCTCCTCGTCGACGGAGATCACCATGTAGGCCGCGAAGTAGATGACCTTCTCGAGGTCCTTCGGCGCCATGTCGAGCAGGTACCCGAGGCGCGAGGGCACGCCCTTGAAGTACCAGATGTGCGTGACGGGCGCGGCGAGCTCGATGTGGCCCATGCGCTCACGGCGGACAGAGGACTTGGTGACCTCGACGCCGCATCGCTCGCAGACGATGCCCTTGAAGCGGACGCGCTTGTACTTGCCGCACGCGCACTCCCAGTCGCGCGAGGGGCCGAAGATCTGCTCGCCGAACAGACCGTCCTTCTCGGGCTTCAGGGTGCGGTAGTTGATGGTCTCGGGCTTCTTGACCTCGCCGTAAGACCAACGACGGATGTCGTCAGCGGTGGCCAGGCCGATGCGAAGCTGATCGAAAGTGGTTGATTCGAGCACTGGTTCTCCTGTGTCGGAAATTCGTTCGTTACCTGGCGCGCTTAGATCTCGTCGATCGACGAGGACTCGAAGCGGCTGGAGATGTTGATGCCGAGCTCTTCAGCTGCGCGGAAGGCGTCGTCGTCCGTGTCGCGGAGGTTGACCGCCGTGCCGTCGGCCGAGAGGACCTCGACGTTCAGGCAGAGCGACTGCATCTCCTTCATGAGCACCTTGAACGACTCGGGGATGCCGGGCTCCTGGATGTTCTCGCCCTTGACGATCGCCTCGTAGACCTTGACGCGGCCGAGGATGTCGTCGGACTTGATCGTGAGCAGCTCCTGGAGCGCGTACGCGGCGCCGTAGGCCTCGAGGGCCCACACCTCCATCTCACCGAAGCGCTGGCCACCGAACTGCGCCTTACCACCGAGCGGCTGCTGGGTGATCATCGAGTACGGGCCCGTCGAGCGCGCGTGGATCTTGTCGTCCACGAGGTGGTGCAGCTTCAGGATGTACATGTAGCCGACGGAGATCGGAGCCGGGAACGGCTCGCCGGAGCGGCCGTCGAACAACTGCGTCTTGCCGGACGAGTCGATCAGGCGCTCGCCGTCGCGGGTCGGGTTCGTCGAGTCGAGCAGACCCGCGATCTCGGCCTCGAACGCGCCGTCGAACACCGGCGTGGCGACCTTGGTGCCCGCCGGGGCCTCGAACGCCTGCTCGGGCAGCTGAGCGGCCCACTCCGGGGTGCCCTCGACCTTCCAGCCCTGCTTGGCGATCCAGCCGAGGTGGAGCTCGAGGACCTGGCCGAAGTTCATTCGACCGGGGATGCCGAGCGGGTTCAGGATGACCTGGACCGGCGTGCCGTCCGCGAGGAACGGCATGTCCTCCACCGGGAGGATCTTCGCGATGACGCCCTTGTTGCCGTGACGACCGGCGAGCTTGTCGCCCTCGGTGATCTTGCGCTTCTGGGCGATGTAGACCACGACGCGGCGGTTGACGCCCGAGCCGAGCTCGTCGTCGCCGTCCTCGGCGTTGAACTCCTTGACCGCGATGATCGTGCCCTGCTCACCGTGGGGCACCTTCAGCGACGTGTCGCGGACCTCGCGGCTCTTCTCGTTGAAGATCGCGCGGAGCAGGCGCTCCTCGGCCGACAGCTCGGTCTCGCCCTTCGGCGTGACCTTGCCGACGAGGATGTCGCCGGGACGCACCTCGGCGCCGATGCGGATGATGCCGCGCTCGTCGAGGTCCTTGAGGAGGTCCGGGCTGACGTTGGGGAGGTCACGCGTGATCTCCTCCTTGCCCAGCTTCGTGTCGCGGGCGTCGACCTCGTACTCCTCGATGTGGATCGAGGAGAGGGTGTCGTCCTTCACCAGGTCCTGGCTGAGGATGATCGCGTCCTCGAAGTTGTGACCCTCCCACGTCATGAACGCGACGAGGAGGTTCTTGCCGAGGGCGAGCTCGCCGTTCTCGGTGGCGGGACCGTCGGCGATGACCTCGCCGGCCTCGACGCGCTCACCGGCCGAGACGACCACGCGCTGGTTGTACGACGTGCCCTGGTTCGAGCGGTCGAACTTGCGCAGGAAGTAGTCCTGGGTGCCGCCCTCGTCGAGCTGCACGGTCACGACGTCGGCCGAGACCTCGACGACGACACCGGCCTTGTCGGCGGTGACGACGTCACCGGCGTCGATCGCGGCGAAGCCCTCCATACCCGTGCCGACCACCGGCGACTCCGAGCGCAGGAGCGGGACGGCCTGACGCTGCATGTTCGCACCCATGAGGGCGCGGTTGGCGTCGTCGTGCTCGAGGAACGGGATGAGCGAGGTCGCCACCGACACCATCTGGCGCGGCGAGACGTCCATGTAGCCGATCTCCTCCGAGTGGAAGAGGTCCACCTCGCCGCCGTTGCCGCGACGGGCGAGGACGCGGTCCTGCGCGAAGCTGCCGTCGGCCTTGAGCTCGACACCGGCCTGGGCGACGATGTAGTCGCTCTCCTCCGAGGCGGTCAGGTAGTCGATCTGGTCGGTGACCTTGCCCTCGACGACACGACGGTACGGCGTCTCGATGAAGCCGAACGCGTTGATGCGCGCGAACGAGGCGAGCGAGCCGATCAGACCGATGTTCGGGCCTTCCGGCGTCTCGATGGGGCACATGCGGCCGTAGTGCGACGGGTGGACGTCGCGGACCTCGACGCCTGCGCGCTCACGCGACAGACCGCCGGGGCCGAGGGCCGAGAGGCGGCGCTTGTGGGTCAGACCCGCGAGCGGGTTGTTCTGGTCCATGAACTGCGAGAGCTGCGACGTTCCGAAGAACTCCTTGATCGCGGCCACGACGGGGCGGACGTTGATCAGGGTCTGCGGCGTGATCGCCTCGATGTCCTGCGTGGTCATGCGCTCGCGGACGACGCGCTCCATGCGCGACAGACCGGTGCGGACCTGGTTCTGGATGAGCTCACCGACCGCGCGGATGCGGCGGTTGCCGAAGTTGTCGATGTCGTCGACGTCGAGGCGGATCTCGGCCGGCTTGCCGCCGCGCACGCCGTCGAACGTGACGTCGCCGCGGTGGAGGCGGACGAGGTACTTGATCGTCGCGACGATGTCGTCGACCGTCAGCACCGAGTCGGTGAGCGGCTTGTCGACACCGAGCTTGTGGTTGATCTTGTACCGGCCGACCTTGGCGAGGTCGTAGCGCTTCGGGTTGAAGTAGAAGTTGTCCAGCAGCGCGCGCGCGGCCTCGGCAGCGACCTGCTCGCCCGGACGGAGCTTGCGGTAGATGTCGCGGAGCGCGTCCTCCTTGGTGAGGATCGTGTCCTTCGAGAGCGTCTCCTCGATCGAGTCGAAGCCGGCGAACTCGGCGAGGATGTCCTCGCTGGTGAGGCCGAGGGCCTTCAGGAAGACGGTGACCGACTGCTTGCGCTTGCGGTCGATGCGGACACCCACCTGGTCGCGCTTGTCGATCTCGAACTCGAGCCAGGCACCGCGCGACGGGATGACGCGCGCCGACACGATGTCCTTGTCGGACGTCTTGTCGGGCGTCTTGTCGAAGTAGACGCCGGGCGAACGGACGAGCTGCGACACGACGACGCGCTCGGTGCCGTTGATGATGAACGTGCCCTTGTCGGTCTGGAGCGGGAAGTCGCCCATGAAGACCGTCTGGGTCTTGATCTCACCGGTCTGGTGGTTCATGAACTCGGCCTCGACGTAGAGCGGGGCCGCGTACGTCTTCCCGCGCTCCTTGCACTCCTCGATGGAGTACTTCTCGGGCTCGAGGTACGGGTTCGTGAACGAGAGCTGCATCGTCTCGCTCAGGTCCTCGATGGGCGAGATCTCCTCGAAGATCTCCTCGAGGCCGCTGACCTCGGGCACGTCGGTGCGGCCGGCGGCCTTCGCGTCGGCGACGCGAGCCTTCCATGCCTCGTTGCCGACGAGCCAGTCGAACGACTCGGTCTGCAGCGCCAGAAGGTCGGGGACCGTCAGCGTGTCGGAGATCTTGGCGAACGAGAGGCGGGAAGCTCCGCGTCCGTTCTTGGGGGTGGTGGGGTTGGATGCGTTGCTCGCAGCAGCCAAGGGGATTACCTCCGTGGGCCCGTAGGGCTCGTTTCCTTGTCGTCAGGTGGAGTGCTCCTCATCCCCGAAACCCGCGCGGCACTCCTCACGTGAACGTGAGGGGGCGCAGGCACAGCCGACCACCATATGAGGGCAGGGGGAATCCAAGAGCGCAAAGACCCATTATACGTCGCACGACGCGCCGTGTCCAGCCGGATTCTTGAAAAGTTCTGGATGCTGCGGTATAACCCGGTGCGGAACACGACGGCCCTCCCCGGCAGACCGGGGAGGGCCGTCGGCGTGGATCGCCTATTCTTCGAAGCCGCCGTTGGGATTGCAGGCCATCCCAGGGCTCGGGACCACGTCCTTCAGTCCGGCGCTCGCGAACATGCCATAGCTCTGGATGCCCTTGTAGCCGTGCTTCTGGTTGCCCCGCTCCGCAAGAGCATCGTCGTCGAAGCCCGGGGGATTCATCTCGACGGTGTCCTCCGTGTCCTGTCCGGAGAACACGCACGCCGAGTGCGCCTTCCCCGGCGCCGGGATGTCGTCCCCGTTGCCGTTCACTTCTCCTGCCATCGCGGCTCCGCCGCTGCCGAGCACCAGCCCGATCGCCACGACCGCGCACGCCAAGGCCTTCTTCATCGATCTTCCCCTCCTCGAGATGACGCCCGAGGCCCCGGTTCGGACGGACTGCGTCCCCGTCGACGCCGTCACCGCCGCAACATACTCCTGCGCACGCCGACGCGGAAGGGAGGTGTCGGAGCACGTCCGGAACCCGGATGGCGCAGGGCACCCGATACATCGATGCACTGAAACCGTGGCGGAATCGCCCAGATCGCGCCAATATATGCACATGACTGGGGTGGAACACCCCGTGATCCGTACGCCCGACCAGCGGATCCGGGTGTTCGTGAGCTCGACCCTGCGCGAGCTCGCGGAAGAACGCGAAGCAGTGCGGTCGGCGATCGAGCGACTCCGGCTCGCGCCCGTGATGTTCGAACTCGGCGCGCGACCCCACCCGCCCCGCGACCTGTACCGCTCCTACCTCGCCCAATCCGACATCTTCATCGGCATCTACGGCGCCAGCTACGGCTGGGTCGCCCCCGACGAGCACGTCTCCGGCCTCGAAGACGAATACAACCTCGCCCCCGCCGGCATGCCCAAACTCATCTACGTCAAAGACACCGACACCCGCGACGAACGACTCACCGCCCTCATCGCCCGCATCCAAGCCGACGACACCGCCGCCTACCTCCACTTCCACAACGCCCAAGACCTCGAAGACCACGTCGCCGGCGACCTCGCCATGCTCCTCGCCGAACGCTTCGACCAGTCGCGGCGCACCGAGCCGGCGACGGCTGCCGAGATCTCGCTCGCCGCACGCGTGCCCGAGCCGTACACCGAGACGATCGGGCGCGAGGGCGAGCTCGCCGAGATCCGGGCCCTGCTGGCCGGCGGCCTCCACCGGGTCGTCAGCCTCATCGGACCGGGCGGCATCGGCAAGAGCCGGCTCGCGATCGAGGCGGCACACGCCAACACCGACCTGTTCCCCGACGGCGTCTACTTCGTGCCGCTCGAGGGCGTGCTCGAGCCGGGACTGCTCCTGCCCACCATCGCGTACATCCTCGGCGTGCGCGATACCGGCGCGGCCACGCTCGAGGAGCGGATCGCGCAGGCCATCGGCGACCGCCACGTGCTGATCGTCCTCGACAACTTCGAGCAGATCGTCGACGAGGCGCCCGTCCTGGTGCGGCTGTACTCGCTGGCGCCGCGCGCGTGCTTCCTGGTGACGAGCCGCATCGTGCTGCGCATCCGCGGCGAGCGCGTGTTCGAGGTCGAGACCCTCGAGACGCCACCGCCCGAGATGCCCGCCACGCTCGCCCAGGCGCAGGCCTCCTCCGCGTGCGTGCTGTTCGCCGAGCGTGCCGCCTCCGCTCTCCCCGGCTTCCGGCTGACGACCGAGAACGCGGCCGACGTCATCGCGATCTGCCGCCGGCTCGACGGACTGCCGCTCGCCATCGAGCTGGCCGCAGCTAAGATCCGGCTGCTCTCGCCGCGCGACGTCGCGGAGCGGCTCGGGCACAGCCTCCCGCTGCTGTCGACGTCGGTGCGGGATCTTCCGGACCGTCATCGCACCATGCGCGCGACGATCGACTGGAGCGTGGGCCTCCTGGCCGCCGAGCAGCGGGCGATGCTCGAGGACCTCGGCGTCTTCGCCGCCCGGTTCAGCCTCGAGTCCGTCGAGGCGGTGGGCGAGAACCGCTCGTGGGGCACCCAGACGATCGAGACGCTCGCCGCGCTGATCGACGCATCGCTGGTGCAGCGCATCGACTCCGGCGGACGGTCGGTGTTCTCGCTCCTGGCGATCGTGCGCGAGTACGCGCTCGAGACGCTCGAGTCCCGCAGGGCGGCGGACGAGATGCGGATCGCGCATGCCGACTACTACCTCGATCTGGTGCACCGGGTCGCGCCGCGGCTGCGCGGCGCCGAGCAGATCGACGCCGTCGCCGAACTGGGGCTCGAGGTGCCGAACCTGCGCGCCGCGGCCCGCCACCTCGTCTCCATGAACCGACTCGACGACGCCGGCGACTTCGCGTGGACGATGCTCCCCTACTGGTGGATCTGCGGGTACTTCGCCGACGTGCGGCTGTGGATGCTGGAACTGCTCGAGAAGCGGATGCCGCTGACCCCGCGCACGCGCGCGATCGCGACGTTCTTCCCGCTGTGGGCGGAGCTGTGGCAGCGCCCGAACGATCAGGCGGTGGAGCGCCTCGGCGAGGTCGTGCGGCTGTTCACCGAGAGCGGCGACGAGCAGGCCGCCGCGATGGCGCTCGCCGCGAAGGCGTCGACCCGGCTGCAGTCCCCCGACCTCGACGAAGAGGTGTTCCTGGCCGAGATCGGCGAGGCGATCGCGACGCTCCGCGACCTCGGCGACAGCTGGGCGGAGTCCCTCGCCGAGACGGTGCTCGGTCAATTCGGCATGCTGCGTCGCGACATCCCGGCAGCCCTCGAGCACCTGGGCCGGGCGGTCGACATCGCGGACGCCGCCGATGACGCGTTCACCCGCGTCGTCGCGGGCAACAACCGCGCGCGTCTGCGCTTCGTGCTGGGCGAGCGGGACGAGGCAGAGGAGGAGTTCCTCTTGACGCTGCTGCTCTCGATCCAGCTGCACTTCGTCGACGGCGCCACTTACGGACTCGAAGGCATGTGTGCGATCGCCGCCTCTCATGGCGACGCGTGGCGCGCCGGCGCCCTGGCGGCCGTGGCGGCGACGATCCGCGAGACGACGGGCATCTACGACATCGAAGGGTTCGCGGTGCACCTCGCGCCGCTGGAGGCCCTGCGGGCCGTCGACCCGGAGAGCGTCGAGGCCGGGGAGCGCGCCGGCAGGGAGATGGGCCTCGCGGAGGCGATCTCGATCGCGCTGCCCGACGCCGACGCGGGCGTCCGCGAGAAGGTCCCCTCGTGGTGATGGGACACGAACGGCCCCCCGTGATCCGTACGCCCGACCAGCGGATCCGGGTGTTCGTGAGCTCGACCCTGCGCGAGCTCGCGGAAGAACGCGAAGCAGTGCGGTCGGCGATCGAGCGACTCCGGCTCGCGCCCGTGATGTTCGAACTCGGCGCGCGACCCCACCCGCCCCGCGACCTGTACCGCTCCTACCTCGCCCAATCCGACATCTTCATCGGCATCTACGGCGCCAGCTACGGCTGGGTCGCCCCCGACGAGCACGTCTCCGGCCTCGAAGACGAATACAACCTCGCCCCCGCCGGCATGCCCAAACTCATCTACGTCAAAGACACCGACACCCGCGACGAACGACTCACCGCCCTCATCGCCCGCATCCAAGCCGACGACACCGCCGCCTACCTCCACTTCCACAACGCCCAAGACCTCGAAGACCACGTCGCCGGCGACCTCGCCATGCTCCTCGCCGAACGCTTCGACGAATCCCGTGCGCCCGACGTGCCCGAGACCGGCGCCGCACCGGCGAGCCTGGTCGGCCGGGTCCCGGTGCCCTACACCACTACGATCGGCCGCGAGGCCGACATCGACGCGGTGCGCACGCTCCTGGCGCGCGGCACGGATCGCGTCGTCAGCCTCATCGGACCGGGCGGCATCGGCAAGAGCCGGCTCGCGATCGAGTCCGCCCTGGCCTCTGGCGACCTGTTCCCCGATGGCGTGTACTTCGTCCTTCTCGAGGGCGTGCTCGAACCGGGGCTGCTGCTGCCGACGATCGCCTACTATCTCGGCATCCGCGACAACGGCGAAGCCGCGCTCGAGGAGCGCATCGCCCACGCCCTCGCGGATCGCCGCGTGCTGATCGTGCTCGACAACTTCGAGCAGATCGTGGATGCCGCACCCGTCCTGGTGCGGCTCTACACCGTCGCGCCGACGGCCACGTTCCTCGTGACGAGCCGCATCGTGCTGCGCATCCGCGGCGAGCGCGTGTACGACGTGGCGCCGCTCACGACGCCCGCCGGCGACGGCCCCGCGAGCCTGGATCGCACCACGCGCTCGTCAGCGGTGTCGCTGTTCGTCGACCGGGCGCGGGCGATCGATCCCCACTTCGATGTGACGCCCGCCAACGCGCGAGATCTCGCGGACATCTGCCGCAGGCTCGAGGGGCTGCCGCTGGCGATCGAGCTCGCCGCCGCGAAGGTCCGGATCCTGAACCCGGCGCAGATCGCGGCCCGCCTCGAGAAGAGCCTGCCCCTGCTGACGGCCGCCGTGCGCGATCTGCCCGAACGGCACCGCACGATGCGGGCGACCATCGACTGGAGCGTGAGCCTCCTTCCGCCCGAGCAGCGGGACCTCCTCGAGGATCTCGGGGTGTTCGCCACGAGGTTCACGCTCGACGCCGTCGAGGCGCTGGGCCCCGGCCGCCCGTGGGGCGGTCACGCGATCGACGCGCTCGCCGCCCTCGCGGACGGCTCGCTCGTGAAGCAGAGCGAGCTCGGCGGGCGGCGGGTGTTCTCGCTGCTCGCGATCGTGCGCGAGTACGCGCTCGGACGCCTCAAGGAGCGTGGCGACGCGGAGCGCGTGCGGCGCGCCCACGCCGACTACTACCGCGGGCTCGTGCAGCACATCGCCCCCGATCTCGGCGGACGCGGGCAGGCCGACGCCGTGGTGCGGCTCGGCCTCGATCTGCCGAACCTCCGCGCGGCGGTGCGCCACCTCGTCTACACGAACCGGCTCGACGATGCCGGCGACTTCGCGTGGTGCCTGCTGATCTACTGGTGGATCTCCGGCTTCTTCGCGGAGGTGCGGGTGTGGATGCTGGAGCTCCTCGAGAAGCAGCACGAGCAGCCGATCACACCGCACACCCGCGCGATCGCATGGTTCTTCGCGCTGTGGGGCGAGATGTGGCAGCGGCCCAGCGAGCAGGTGGTGGCCGGGCTCGGCGAATGCGTCCGCCTGTTCCGCGAGAGCGGCGACGAGGATGCGGCGGCGATGGCGCTCGCCGCCCGCGCGACGGCGCGCGTGCAGTTCTCCCACCTCGACACCGACAGAGCCGAGGCCGAGCTGCGCGAGGCGGTCGTGACGCTGCGGGAGCTCGGCAACACGTGGGCGGAGGCGATCACCGAGGTCTCGCTCGGCAGGCTCGCGTGGGTGCGGGGGTCCACCGACGACGCGCTCGCGCACTTCGACCGCGCCACCTCGGTCGCCGAGTCCCGCGGCGACCGGTTCACGACCTCGGTCGCCGGCAACCTCCGCTCGCGGCTCAACTTCCAGCTCGGCCACATCGACGAGGCAGAGCGCGAGTTCGTGCACACCCTGCTGATCTCGGTCGGACTGCACTACGACGAGGGCGTCGCGTACGGCCTCGAGGGGGTGTGCGCGGTCGCCGCCGCGCACGGCGACGCATGGCGGGCGGCGGCGCTGGCGGTGGCGGCGGGAGAGATCCGTCGACGCATCGGCATCTTCGACGTGGAGGCCTTCACCGTCCACACCCCGTACCTCGAGATCCTCCGCGGCCGCGATCCCCAGAGCGTCGCGGCCGGGGAGCTCGCGGGGGCCGAACTCACCCTCGCCGAGGCGGTGCAGCTGGCGCTCCCCGAGCACGACTTCGAAACCGTCGCCGAGGCGGTGCGCGCCTGGTAGCGGGACGGATGCCGCGGGCCGCGGCATCCGTGCCTCGGAGGTATCAGGACCCGGCGCGGCGCGCTCTGGTGCGGTGAGGCGTGCGCTCGTATGCTGTGCACCGGACTGCACTCCTCGGATCATCAGGTGGCGGTGCTCGTGGGGAACGGGCAGCGGAGCGAGGGGGTCGGGATGACTCTGGTTCCGGATGGGCGGCGCGTCGACGTCGACGCCGACGCCGATGCCCTCGAGGTGCGTCTGGACCCGGCCCCGCCCGGCACCGGCCCCGATCAGACGGGCATCATGCTCCTGGCCGACGCCGTGCTGGAAGCGCGAGCGGACACTGTGGCCACGGTGCGCGTGCACGGGTCCGACGACTTCCACTACGCCGTGATCGTCTCGCGCGACTCGGGGGCGGTGCTGGTCCACCTCGAGCCCGACGGCCACGGGTACTCGGCTCGGATCGCCGTGCGCGGCGGGGAGAGGGTGCACCTCAGCATCGTCGCGAGCGACCTCGAGACGGGGATGGCCGCGCTCGAGGAGAAGGTCGCGCAGGGCGGCATGGGCGCGACCCCCGCGCCGCCCCTGCCTCAGGCCGTCCCGCCGCCCGACCTCAGCGACATCCTCGGTGGGGGCTTCCCCGTCGGAGGGCGATCCGCCGGACTCGCACCGCCGCCGATGGCGGCTCCGGCACCGGCACCCGCGCCCCTCCCGGCGCCCGGGCCTGCGGCGCGGCCGGCCGCGCCGTCGACGGGTGTGGCCGGCGCGGCACCCGTGCCGGCTTTCGTCGACGCGGCGATCCCGTCACGGCTCGTGCAGGAGGTCGAGTTCGAGGCGGTCGTCCGGGTGTCGCTGCAAGACCTCGTCCCGACGGCGGGCACCGCGCACATCAGGGCTCCGGCGAAGTTCGACCCGACGCGCGAGATCGAGGTGGCGGTGCAGCTGCGCGGACTCTCCTTCGCCGAAGGGCAGCCGGCGTCGGTCACCACCACTCTGCCCACCTCTGCCGACGAGCCCCGGCGCCTCGTCTTCCGGCTCGTCCCGCGGGATCCTGGGCGAGGCCACATCACCGTGAAGTTCACGCAGCCGCCGGTGATGGCGACACTCGCCACCCTTGCGCTGAGCGCCCCGATCCTCCCCGCCGATGCGGACGGCGTCGGCACGGGCGATGCGCAGATGGTCGAGGCATCCGTCGCCGTCCCACCCCGCAGCATCGCCGACCTGCCGACGCTGGCGATCGACGAGACCATCGCCGGCGGTGAGAGCGAGCTGGTCATCACCGCGAAGATCGGCGACACCGTGGCGCGCCACACGGCGCACCTGCCCGACAAGGCGGGCTACGTCGAGCAGATCCACACCGATCTCGCGGGCATCCGCTCCGCGTACGAGGAGGAGGCGAAGGCCGACGTCGAGGCGGCCGCCGCGACCGCCCGACGGGAGGTGCGGTCCCTCGGCGCGCGGATCGCGCGGGAGCTCCTCGGCGACGAGGTCAACGCCCTGCTCTGGAACCGGCGACGGCGGATCTCGCAGCTCGTCCTGCAGACGTCGGGAGAGCTCGACATCCCGTGGGAGATCGTGCACCTGGTGCCGGTGGGCAGCCAGCGTCCCGATGCCGACCGGTTCTTCCTCGGCGACCTCGGGCTCATGCGCTGGATGTACGGGACGCCCAGGCCCACGGTCATTCCGATCGATCCCCGCCGCGTCGTCGCGATCGCGCCGAGCTACGTCAACCGGCGTCTGCGCCTTCCGCGCGCTCGCGAAGAGGTCACGATCCTCAAGAAGCTCCTCAAGCGCACTCCGCAGACGGCGGCCGACTCCGCGCAGCTGCGTGCCGCGATCTCGCAGGGCGAGTTCGACCTCCTCCATTTCGCGGGACACGGCAGATGGCGGGACGTGGCGCCGCTGGGCCAGGAGATCGCGTTCGCCCGCTTCTCGCTGCGTCGGAACGACGGCTCCGCCTCCTACACGGACTCGGATGCCCGGCGGGACCTGCCCGAGGCAGGCGGCGGCGAGGCGAGGCCGTCCACGCCGTTCGTGTTCCTGAGCGCGTGCGACGTGGGACGCCTGCGCTCGGGGGCCACCGGACTCGGCGGGTTCGCCGAGGTGTTCCTCCGCGGCGGCGTCGGAGTGTTCATCGGATGCTCCTGGGCTGTACGCGATGACGTCACCGCCGTGTTCGTCCGCACGTTCTACGAGCACGCGCTGCGCGACGGGGCCACCCTCGGCGAGTCCGTCCTGGCGGCGCGCCGCGCCGCGCGCGACGCCGGCGACCTCACCTCGCTCGCCTTCACCGTCTTCGCCGATCCCCGCGCGAAGTTCGAACCCCGATGACCGTCCGGATCCACGCGCACACCACCGCCCACCGCCATCCATCAGCAGACAGGACGTGACACCATGCCCACCACCACAGCCTCCCGCGGAGCGACCCTGAGCGCGGCGGATCTGGCCGCGCTCCGCAAGCACGTCGTCCACACCGCGGACGGCAAGCTCGCGACGACGCCGGCGGCCAAGCCCCGAACCGTCGAGGAGTTCGCGACCACCGCTGACGACGTGCGCCGGATCGTCGCGACCGACCTCGCCGCGTTCGTCGAGCAGCAGGCGAAGAAGGCGCCGAAGGGGGACGTGCCGCCACCGGTCCCTGTGCTGATCTGGGCGCACGGCGGACTCACCGACAAGGGCGCCGGGCTGCTGACGGCCCACCACCAGGTCGCGTGGTGGAAGAAGAACGGCGTGTACCCCATCCACCTGGTCTGGGAGAGCGGGCTCATGACGACGCTCGCCGACGTCATCTCGGGGAAGGCCACCGGCAAGCGGGGGTTCACCGACATCACGGATCGCGCCGTCGAAGCCGCCGCGCGTGTGCTCGGCGGGCGCAAGTTCTGGGACGACATGAAGCTGGACTCGGCGGCGGCCTGCCTCCCCGCGATGAAGGACGGGAACCGCGGCGGCGCGGACGTCCTCGCCGCCGCGCTGCGCGAGTACATGGCGGCCAATCAGGGGGCGATCGAGATCCACGTCGCCGGGCACAGCGCCGGATCGATCTACCACTCGCACTTCGTCCCCCGCCTGTTCGACGGCGCCGATGCCGTCGATCACGTCGCGAGCGTCACATTCCTCGCGCCGGCCGTGCGGCTCGACACCTTCGAGGCGACGCTGCTGCCCCTGGCCGAGAGCGGGAAGATCCACGACGTCGCGATCTTCACGATGGACGAGACCCACGAGAAGCGGGACAACACCGCCGGGGTCTACCGCAAGTCGCTGCTGTATCTGGTCTCGCGGGCGTTCGAGGCCGAGCGCGGTGCCAAGATCCTCGGCTTGGACGAGCATCTCCGCAGTGCCGGCAGGACGATGGCCTACCTCGGCGACGATCCCGGCCGCCTCGTGAAGGGGCCGATCTCGAAGGGCCGTCTCAGCAGCACGCAGGCGACCTCCCACGGCGATTTCGACAACGACGTCGAGACGATGATGAGCCTCGCGCGCCGCGTCGTCGGCGTCCCCGACAGCGACGAGCCAGACGGTGTCGCGGACTTCCCGAAGCGGGCGCGAGAGGTCGTGCTCGAAAGCGGGAGCTCGCGCACGCCCCGGCCCGAGCCGACGGGGGTGCGCGGTGCCGTGCCGCGCAAGCTCGCGCTGTGCATCGGGATCGACAAGTACCCGAAGGACCCGCTCGGCGGCTGCGTGGCCGACGCCGACGCGTGGGGCGCGGCCCTCGAGGCCGCGGAGTTCGACGTCGAGTACATCCGCGACGGCGATGCGACGCGCGACGAGATCCTGCGGGCGATGCTCGACAAGGTCTCGAGCGCGCGGGACGGGGACGTCGTCGCCATCCAGTTCGCCGGGCACGGCACGTTCGTCCCCGACCTCGACAGCGACGAGACCGACGCGTTCGGCGCGAGCGACGAAGCGCTCTGTCCCGTCGACTTCCGCTCGGGCGAGCTCATCGTCGACGACGACCTCGGCGCGATCTGGGACGCGATCCCCGACGGTGTCGCGGCGACGCTGTTCTTCGACTCGTGCCACTCGGGAACCGTCAACCGCGGCCTCACGCGCTCGGAGTTCGGCGCGATCCAGTATCCCGCCGGCACGACGCCCCGCATGACGGTGCTGGACGGCGAGGAGGAGGAGGCCTTCCGCAGCAAGCGGGCCGCCGCGCTCGGCGACGAGTTCCGCCGCGCCGCGTGGGACCGCGTCGTCGCCGTCGAGACCGACCGCGCCGCCGAAGCCCCGGCGCCCCGCGGCGACCAGCGCGAGGTGCTCGTCAGCGCGTGTCAGCCCGATCAGGTGGCGCTCGAGACGAACGGGCACGGCGTGTTCACGACCGCGGCGCTCGCCGTGCTGGCGAAGAGCCCCGGCCTCACCAACAGCGAGTTCGTCGCCGCCGTCTTCGACATCATCGACGACGACTACGAGCAGCGGCCGCTGCTCTCGGCCGCCGGCTCGCTCGGCTCTAGGGTGCTGCTGACGTCGTTGCACGACACCGTCGAGAAGCAGAAGATCACCGTCGATCCCGACGGTCAGCGTTCGCCGGCCGACGTGCGCACCGCGGCGATCGTCGCAATCCTGCGGGCCACCGCCGACCTGCTGGAGTCCGGCTCCCCGTAGTGCGTCAGCCCGCCGGCCGTGCGTGCCGGAAGCGGATGCGGGTGCCCGGGCGGGCCTGGGCGACGAGGTCGAGGCTCGCATCGGTCACGACCGCGATCACGGGGTAGCCGCCCGTCACCGGGCCGTCGGCGAGCAGGATCGTCGGCCGGCCGCTGGGCGGCACCTGCAGCGCGCCCGGCACCATGCCCTCGCTCGCCAGCTCGCCGGTGCGCACACGCGCGAGCTCCGGCCCGTCGAGGCGTGCGCCCACGCGGTCCGCGTGGTTCGAGACGGTCCACACCGTGTCGTAGAGGGTCGCGAGCGCCGCGGGGGCGAACCAGTCGGCGCGCGGACCCGGCGCGAGCTCGAGTTCGAGCTCATCGTCGTGGGGCGCTCCCCACCCGCCGGGAGGCGCGACGGGGATCGGCGCCGCCGCGTCGTCGCGCACGCCCACGACGTCGCCGGCGCGCAGTGCCGCGGGCCCGAGCCCCGCGAGCAGATCCGTCGCCCGCGAGCCGAGCGCAACCCGTGCGTCGAGTCCGCCGCGGACGGCGACATAGCCGCGCGCGCCGTGCGCGAACCAGTCGAGGTGGAGCTCGGCGCCGCCCGGCCACGCGTGGGCCTCGTACGGATCCACCTCGCGCCCGTCGATGCGCACCGTGCCCCACGCGCCCGTCACCGCGACCCAGAGGTCGGAACCCGCCGCGACGCGCAGCCCGCCCATCGTCACCTCGAGCCCGGCGGCTCCCTCGGGGTTGCCGACGAGACGGTTCGCGGTGCGCAACGCCCCGCGGTCGAGGCCCCCCGACACCGCGACGCCGACGGACGCCGCGCCTTCGCGCCCGAGATCCTGCACGGTCGTCAGGAGGCCCGGTTCGACGACACGGATGCTGCGACCCGCCGCCGCGGGCCGCCCTCCCTGTCCCGCGAGCTCAGGAGATCCGGCGAGATCAGGAGGGTCCGGCGCGTCTTGTCCTGTTCTCGCCAGATCTCCTGATTCCACCGAGGCCCGTCGGGCTCTCGGGCGGAACCGCACGCGCGCGCCCGGTTCGAGCAGCGCAGGGGACGCGGCATCCGGATCGAACAGGCGTGCCGCGGTCGTGCCGATGAGCCGCCAGCCGCCCGGGGTGTCGCGGGGGTACGCGCCGCTGAAGACGCCGGCGAGGCCGACGGAGCCGGCGGGCACGCGGGTGCGGGGCGACTCCCGTCGCGGCACATCGAACGGCCAGTCGTCGCTCACGAGGTAGCCGAAACCCGGGGCGAAACCGGTGAACGCCACCCGCCAGTCCGCCTCGGCATGGCGCCGCACGAGCTCGTCGACCTCGACGCCCAGCAGTCGTGCGGTGTCGGCCAGGTCGACGCCGTCGTACGCGATGTCGAGCTCGACGATCGGGGCCGCAGCATCCGTCTCCTGCACCGCCGTCGTGGCCGCGGCGAGCGCCCACGCGCGGGCGGTGGCCACAGGGAGCACCCGCGGATCGATCCGCACGAGCACCGTGCGCGCCGCCGGCACGAGATCAGTCACCCCCGCGGGCCGCGAGGCGGCGAGCGCGGCGTGCAGCGGCAGCACCTCGTCGAGCGCGCCGACCTCGAGGAGGAACGCGCGCTCCCCCATCGGCCGCACGCGCGGAGTCACCACGGCGCCCGCACCTCCACGCCGGCGGCGTCCAGCGCCGCGCGCACGGCGCGGGCCATGTGGACGGCCGACGGCGAGTCGCCGTGCACGCACAGGGACGCGGCATCCGCTCGCACGAGTGAGCCGTCGACCGCCTCGACCACGCCCTCGCGCGCGAGGCGCACGGCCCGCTCCGCCACCAGCCCGGGGTCGTCGAGCAGGGCACCCGGCTGCGTGCGCGGCACGAGCGAGCCGTCCGGCAGATAGCCCCGATCGAGGAACGCCTCGCGGACGAACGGCAGACCGACGGATGCTGCGGCACGCTCGATCTCGCCGGGCAGGCCCAGCACGGGCAGAGGCCGGCCGACCAGCGCCGAGCCGTCCGCGATCGCCCGGGCGACGGCTCGGGCCTGCACCCGGTCGGCGGTCACCGCGTGGTACAGCGCGCCGTGCGGCTTGACGTAGCGGAGGTCGGCACCGGCACCGGCCAGGGCGGCGAGCTGCCGTGCGACCGTGGCGGTGAGCTCGGCGGGGTCGATCACGACGGCGATGCGCCCGAAGTTCCCGGGATCGGGATAGGAGGGGTGCGCCCCGACGGCGACCCCGAACCGCTCGGCGCGCAGCACCGCCTCGCGCATCGAGGCCGCGTCGCCCGCGTGCCCGCCGCAGGCCACGTTCGCGCTCGAGATGACCGCGAACATCGCCTCGTCGTCGGCCGTGGGCAGCCCGTCGACAGTCTCGCCGAGGTCCGCGTTGAGGTCGATCGCCGCCATTCCTCAACGGTACTGCGGGGCCCCGCGGTCGGCGGTGCGGAACCGGAGGCGGCTAACGTGGAGCGCATGGCACGCGCGAGGGAAGAGGCATCCGTCCCCTCCGTCCGGCTGTCGGACGGCACCCTCGCCCGCGTCGTCCGCTCGCCGTTCGGCGGCGGGTGGGAGCTCGACGTCGACGGCACACCGCAGTCGCATGTCGATCTCGACGATCCGACGCACCTGCACTTCGAGTACGTCGCGCGCATGGGCGCCGTCATCGACCGGCTGCGGATGCCTGGGCAGCCGCTCACCGCGATCCATCTGGGCGCCGGCGCCCTGACGATCCCGCGCTACATCGAGCACACGCGGCCGGGCTCACGGCAGCAGGTCGTCGAGCTCGAGCCGGCGCTGTGGGATCTGGTGCGCGAGAACCTGCCGCTCCCGCGCGGCGCCTCGATCCGCGTGCGGATCGGCGACGCGCGCGAAACGCTCGGGCGCCTGCCCGCGGGCCTGGTGGGGGCGGCCGACCTCGTCGTCTCAGACGTCTACTCCGGCGCGCAGACGCCCGCGCACCTCACCACGGTGGAGTTCTTCACGGAGGCGACGAGATTCCTCGCGCCGGACGGCGTGCTGCTGGTCAACGTCGCCGACGGCGCCGGACTCGCGTTCGCGCGCCGCGAGGTCGCGACGGTGCAGACCGTGCTCGAGCACGTCATCGTGCTGGCGGAGGTACAGACGCTCAAGGGCCGTCGTTTCGGCAACCTCGTGATCGCTGCATCCCGAGCGCCGCTTCCGACCGAGTGGCTCCCGCGCCTCATGGCCGCCGGGCCGCACCCCGCGAAGGTCGCCGAGGGACGGGAGCTCGACGAGTTCGCGCGCGGCGCGCGGGTCGCGACCGACGCCGACGCGACGCCCTCGCCCAAGCCCTCGGCATCCGTCTTCCTGCGCTGACGGATGCCGCGACGCGGCGTGGCACGACCGCCACCGGGGAGGCGGCAAGGCAGACTGGATACGCCACCGGCGCGGCGAAGGGAGTCAGACGTGAGCTACATCAGCGGGTACGATCCCGACACTCTCCGCGAGAAGGTGAACGCGAGCCAGTGCAGGGAGCGGCTGGAGGAGATCGGCGACCAGCGGAGTCTTCCGGCGCTGCTCGAGCGGGTGTGGCTGCTCAAGGTCCTCGACCGCGCCGACGAGGCCCTCGTCATCTCGGAGCAGTCGGTGCGCGTCGCGCGCATGGCCGGCACCCGGAAGGACCTACTGCGAGCCCGCATCCTCCACGCGACCGTGCTGCAGGCGCGCGGCGCGTACGGCGCCGCCGAGCAGGAGCTCACCACGTGCGCCCAGGAGGCCGACGGGCAGGGGTGGGCCGGCATCGGCGCCTTCGCGTACCAGCACCGCGGCAAGGTCAACTACGACGCCGGCGACTTCGAGGCGGCCCGCAAGGACTTCAAGCGCGCCCTGTTCCTGCGCCAGGAGTCCGGCGCCACCGAGGACCAGCTCGAGTCGACCCTCCTCGCCATCGACGCCGCCGACCGGCGCCGGGCCGCGGCATCCGTCGCCAGCTGAGGTGGGCGCCGTCAGCCGGAGTGTCGGAGATACGTTCTAGTCTCGCGCACATGTCGGATCTGCATCGCGTGCGGCACTGGGGCGAGGCCCTCATCGCGCTCCACCTCGACGACTCGTGGAGCTTCGCGTTCGACAACGCGAAGCGCCGGGCGGGGCTGTGCGACTACACGCACAAGCGCATCAGCGTCTCGCGCTACCTCGCCGCGCGGTACGACGACGACACCAACCACCAGACGCTGCTGCACGAGGTCGCCCACGCGCTGGCCGGTCCACGTGCCGGCCATGGTGCGCGATGGAAGGCCGTCGCCCGCGACCTCGGCTACGTCGGCGGTACGACCCACAGCGGCGAGACGGCGACCGAGCTCGCCCCGTGGATCGGCGTGTGTCCCGCGGGCCATGTGGCCTACCGCCATCGCAAGGCGACCAGGCCGACGTCGTGCGCCAAGTGCGCCCCGCACTTCGACGAGCGCCACGCCTTCACCTGGACCCGCCGCGAGATCACCCGCGCGACCCGCCTGGCCGCGATGACGCCGCGCGACTGACCCGCGTCAGTACGCGACGAACGCCCCGTCGCGCAGGATCGGGACGACGGATGCTGCGTCCACCGCGGCCGCGTTCAGCACCTCGTCGCGGGCGTCGCGGGCGAGAAGCTCCTGGCCCGAGCCGGCGGCGGTGAGCAGGTGGCGTACGGCGCCGCGCAGCCCGCGGAACGCCTCGCACGCGGCCGCTGCTTCCGGTGAGGTGTGGTCGACGCCGAGGGTGCCGAGGGCGCCGACGATCGCGCCGGCGCCGAGGTGGTCCTCGACCGCGAACCGCAGCGGAGCACCGGTCGCGCTTCCGGCGAGCTCGCCCGCCGCGATCACGGCGATGCTGGTGCGTGCGGCGCGCTCGTGCTGGATGTCGAGCACCGCCCGGGCGACCGCGGCCGCGTTGCGGAGGCATCCGAGCAGCACCACGGCTCCGCTCTCTCCCGCCGCCTGAGCCACTGCCGCACCGTTGATCGACACCGCGTGCGCACTCCCGTCGAAGGCGACGCTGTCACCCCCGGTCACAGCGTCGGTGACCGCTGTCGAGAACCGCAGCACGTCGACCACCACGACGACGTCGGCGGGCGCAAGGCGCCGCAGCCCCTCGATCCCCCAGTCGTGACGGACCTGGTAGCGGCGCTGGTCGAACGGGCTCTCGGGCATCCGTCCAGCGTAGGGCGGCGGCATCCGTCCTCCCGTCGGACACCGCGGGGGTGAGAGCCGTCTGCGCTCGGCGCAACCCCGGATTCGCTGAGGGCGGCGGGTGCGACACTGGAGCGCATGCGGATCCTGCTGAAGTTCGTGATCGACTGCGATGCCGACGCCGCATGGCGCGCGGTGCACTCGCCCCGCGCGGTGGCCGAGCTCTACGGCCCGCTGATGGACCTCGCGCCGCTGGTTCCGAGCGGACTGCCGACCTCGTGGACGCCGGGCGACGACGTGCCGGTGCAGCTGTCCGCGTTCGGCGCGGTGCCGATGGGGCGGCAGCTCATCCATGTCAGCGACCGCTCGGTCGACGAACCCGACGGCCGTGTCCGGATCTTCCGCGACAGCGGCATCCCGATCACGGGTCCGCTCGCGAGCCTCGACGTGTGGGACCACCAGATGGCGGTGTCGCCGGCGCCCGGTCAGCCCGGCAAGACGCTGTGGCGCGATCGGCTGGTGATCGGCGGCCCCACCGCACCCCTCCTGTGGCCGGTGCTGTGGGGCATGTGGCAGTGGCGGGCAGCGCGCGTGCGCGCCCTCGCGCCCACGTGGGCCCACGACCCCGAAGTCAGCAGCGAAGAGTGACACGGATGCTGCGGCCGCAGCATCCGTCCGGCCTCACTCCTGCGGAATGATCGCGTTCTTGAGCGGCCCCGGGATGGATCGGTTGTACTCGGGCGTCACGAAGAGCACGGCGTCGGCCGAGCGCACGGCCTCCTTGAAGTCGCGCGCGACCTGCGGGTAATCCGCGTCGAGGTCGCAGTTGTACAGGGGAAGGTCGGCGTAGGCGATCTCGAAGAACTCCAGCTCCGCGGGCGCGAGGCGCTGAAGCGCCCCGGCGAGTCGCCGGTTGACGGACTCGCGAGAGAGGCTGCCGACGATCACGCCGACGCGGTACGGCGGTTCGTGCTCAACGATCTCGATCTTCATGGCGCCAGCCTGCACCGGCGCCCCTCGGCCCAGGCACCCCCTTGCGCTCGCGGCGTCGAGGTATCACCCCCGCGCGCCGCCCCTCTTCCAGAGCGGGGAATGTCGCTGCATTGTGGAGCCGTAGACCCTGGGGGTGTGACATGGCGGACGGTGTCGATTTCGCGGAACCGGCCGACGAACCGCGGACGCATGTGACGCTGCGGCTCATCGCGCAGGATCCGTCGGTCAGCGGGGACGACGACCGGATCCTCACCGCCACCGTGAAAGTGCCGTGGTCGCGCATGGAGGACGGGCCCCGCGGTGCACGGCTGCACGTGGTGGACTACGACACCGCGACCGGCCGGTACGTCAAGCACGAGCCGCTGGGCAAGGACGACCTGTTCGCGGAGGCCGGCGACGACGTGCTGCGCACCGACTGGGCCTTCCATGCGCAGCACGTGTACGCCACCGCGGCGCGGACGCTCGCCACGTTCGAGACGGCCCTGGGCCGGCGCCTGCCCTGGGGCTTTCGCAGCCACCAGCTGTTCCTCGTGCCGCACGCGTTCGCCGAGGCGAACGCGTACTACTCGTTCGAGGATCGCGCGCTGCTGTTCGGCTACGTGCCGCCGGCAGACCCGACCGGCGAGGCGATCTACACCTGCCTGAGCCACGACGTCGTGGTGCACGAGACGACGCACGCGGTGCTCGACGGGCTGCGCGGCCGGTTCCTCGAGCCGAGCCTGCCCGACCAGGCCGCGTTCCACGAGGGGTTCGCGGACATCGTCGCGCTGCTGTCGGTGTTCTCGATGCGCCCCGTCATCGAGCAGGCGCTCGGCAAGCCCGACAAGAGCGGACGCATCCCGCGCAGCCATGTGGAGCCCGAGGCGCTGCGCAAGAACATGCTCGCCCGTGTCGCCGAGCAGATCGGCAGCGTGCTGACGCAGGGCCGCGGCGCGCTGCGGGAGTCGGCGCTGAACCCGCCTCCCGCCGACTGGGCGAAGCGGACCGACTTCCTCGAGCCGCACCGGCGCGGCGAGGTGCTCGTGGCGGTCGCGTTCGATCTGCTCATCGAGATCTGGGACAAGCGGCTGCAGGCGCTGTTCTCGCGGCGGAACGGGGAGGCTGTGACGGGCAAGGGCGTCACGGTCGACCGCGCGCGCGCCGCCGAGGAGGGCGCGAAGGCGGCGTCGCAGCTGCTCACGATGCTGATCCGCGGCCTCGACTACCTGCCGCCCGTCGAGTTCGACTTCGGCGACCTGCTCAACGCGGTGCTGCTGGCCGACCACGAGGTCGTGCCCGACGACGACCTCGGCTACCGGAAGCTCCTCGTCGACGGGTTCGCCAAGGCCGGAATCAAGCTCCCGTCCGGTCGCGTGACCGATGTGCTCGAGTCGGAGCTGCCGCCGCGCTACCTCGGTATCAACTTCGCAGGGCTCCGCAGCGACCGCGACGAGGTGTCGCGGTTCCTCTGGCAGAACGCCCGCCGCCTCGACGTGTCGACGGACTACTACACCGTGATCGAGTCGGTGCTGCCGACGCAGCGGATCGGTCCCGACGGGCTGATCGTGCCGGAGTCGGTGGCCACGTACGTGCAGATGGCCGACATGACGGCCCGCGAGTTCACCGACGAGTCGGGGCTCGAGCTCTCCCCCGCGATCGATCCGCACACGCCCGTTCAGCTGTTCGGCGGCGGAACGCTGATCTTCGACCAGTTCGGCCGGCTCAAGCTGCACATCCACAAGCGCCTCGACGACTGGCGCCGTCAGCAGCTGCGGCTCGACCACCTCGCCCGCACCGGCCGCATCGACGCGAAGCGACGTCTCGGCTTCTCGGACGGCGCCGCCCGCGGACAGACGTTCGCCGAGCTGCATCGCACCGAGCAGAGCTCCGGGGAGACATGGTGAGCACTCCGACACGCGTTCGCGTCCGCATGTACCAGGTCGGCTTCGGCGACTGCTTCCTGGTGTCGGTCGAGTACGACGCGCCCCTGGCCGACGGCCGCGCCGAGCGGCACATCCTCATCGACTACGGCACCAGCCGTTCGCCCCGCGAGGGCATGGCCCGCGGCCGCATGGGCGACGTCGCCGCCCTCATCGAGAAGCACACCGGGGGCGAGCTCGACGTGCTCGTGGTGACCCACCGGCACCGCGATCATCTGCGCGGGTTCGAGGTCGACGCCGGCGCGGCGATCATGAAGAAGCTCGCTCCGAAGCTCGTGCTGCGATCGTGGACCGAGGATCCCCGGCTGTCGGCGACCGCGAACGGCCCGGACGGGGCGGGGCTGGATGCCGCCGAGCCGCCCAACGGCCTCAGCAGAGCCTCTGTGCGGTACGCCGCGCTGCTCGCGCAGGCCCAGGAGCACGTGGCGAAGCTGACGCAGCTCGTCGGCCTCGACGACGACGTCAAGGCCGCCGCCGAGGACCAGCTCAAGAACGCCGAGGCGGTGGCGCTCCTGGACGAGCTCTCCGCGGGTGAGCGGGGCCGCTATCTGCACGCCGGGATGGAGTCGGGCATCGACGACGTGGTCCCGGGGATGCGGGCGACCGTGCTCGGCCCGCCCACGGTCGACCAGGATCCGCGCGTCGCCAAGCAGCGCGAGGACGACCCGGAGTACTGGCTCGCCGCCCTCGGCGCCTCGCTGCGCGTGGTCGGCGCGGCCGCCGACGCCGGCGCCGACGCCCCCGCGCCCATCTCGCACGGCCCGGGGCCGGTGCGCTGGCTCATCGACCGCCTCGCGAACCAGCGGTCGCACTCGGCCGCCCGCCTGGTGCGGGACCTCGACGACGCCCTCAACAACACGAGCATCATCCTGCTGCTCGAGGTCGACGGCCTGTCGATGCTGTTCCCGGGCGACGCGCAGATCGAGAACTGGCGGCTGACGCTGGAGCGGCTGAAGGATGAGCCGCAGCTGCGCGAGCGGCTCTCCCGCATCGACCTGTACAAGGTCGGTCATCACGGCAGCCGCAACGCCACGCCCCGCTCTCTGCACGCGCTGTGGAAGGCCCGTGAGGCGAACCGTCCCCGGCTCGCGGCGGTCATGTCGACCCGCCAGGACGTCCACGGCAAGGGCGACGGCGCGGTGCCGCAGGAGCAGCTCCTCACCGCTCTCCGCGAGGTCGCCGACCTCTACTCGACCGACGACCTCACGGCCGGCGAGGAGTGGATCGAGCTCGTGGCCGACGCCGCGCGTGGCCCCTTCCGTCAGGTGCCGTTCGTTCCCCCCGCTCGGTGAGCGAGCTCGCGAGTCGATACGCCCCGGACCATCGCGAATACACGAGGTGCTTCGACTTCGGGCGCTGGAGCGCCCTTCGCTCAGCGAACGAGGGGAACCGCCGGTCTCAGTCCGCGAGCGCCTCGACCGGCGCGACCCGGGTCGCGAGCCGCGTCGGCACCACCGCGGCGACGAGGGTGAGCACCGCCGTCGCGACCACGATGATCGCCACCGGGAGCCATGGCACGGCGGGGGCGACGAGCGTCGGCGCCGAGAACGACGGCGGCATCGGCACGGCGCCCAGGAGCGACTGCGCGCCCGCCCAGCCGTAGGCGATGCCGAGCACGAGCCCCGTGACCGTCGCCGTGATCGTGATGTGCGCGGCCTCGAGCAGCACCATGCGGCGCACCTGCCCGGTCGAGACGCCGAGCGCCCGCAGCAGCCCCAGCTCGCGTCGGCGCTGCACCACGCCGATCGTGAGGAGGTTCACGAGCCCGACCGCGGCGATCACCGCCGACACCGCGACGAGGCCCATCATGATCCCGGCGAACGTGTCGAGAAGCGTGGTCATCTCCTGCGGAGCCTCGCCGCCCGCCGACGTCGTCAGCACGGCCTTCACGGTCTCGAGGGCGACCGCGAACATCGTCACGAGCGTCACTCCCATCACGACGCCGATCGCCATGCGGCTCGAGCGCTCGGGGTATCGGAGGGCGTTCTCTGACGCGAGGCGCGCCGTCGCCGACGACCCGAAGACTCTGCCGAGCAGCCGCAGCACCGGCGGCATCACGAGGGTCGCGCCGAGCGCGAGGCCGGTGAACGAGAAGATCCCGCCGAAGAACGCCACGATGACCCCGAGCGGCGACACGAGGCCGATCGCGATGCCGCCCGCGAGCAGCGCCCCGCCGATCGCGAACAGCGTGATCGCGGCGCCGTTGCGCGCTCCCCTGCGGGCGAACGCGTCGTGGGACGCCTCGACGGACCCGCCCAGCGCCTGCAGCGGCGTCACCGTCAGCACGCGCCGGGAGCCCGCCCACGCCGCGGCCCACGTCGTGAGCGCGACCACGACGGCCGGGATCACGAGCACCGGCTGCACGACGGCGTACGCCACGTCCTCGATGCCGAACGCAACCCCCGCCAACGCGACTCCCGCCCACGACACGAGAGTGCCGCCGACGAGCCCGAGCACGGCGCCGAGGACGCCGACGACGAGCCCCTGGCGGGCGACCTCGGTGCGCTGCGAGCGCGCCGAGGCGCCGATCAGGCGCAGCAGCGCGATGCGCCGCGTCCGGCCGGCGATGACCGTCGCGAACGTGTTGGCGGTGACGATCGCGGCGACGTACACCGCGACGCCGATCAGGAGGAAGCTCATGATCGCGAGCACTGCGGCCAGCATGCCGCTCTCGCCGATGAACGGGTCGGCGCGGAGCACCGCGGCGATGAACCCGGTGGCGCTCAGCAGGATCGCGCCGAACGCGCTCGAGATGGCGGCGACCAGGATGCTCGCCCCCATGCCGCGCTCGCGAAGCCACGCCAGGGGCGCCGCGGCGCTTCGCGGGACGGATGCTGCGGGCCGAGGCATCCGCCTTCCCGTCTCGGCGATCGCGGTCATGACGTCACCGCCACGGCGCCGAGCTCGGAGGCGAGCATGTAGGCCGAGATCTCCTCGGCGCTCTGGCGGGGCTTGTCGGCAACGATCCGTCCATCGCCGAGGAACAGCACGCGGTCGGCGTGCGAAGCCGCGACCGGGTCGTGCGTCACCATCGCGATCGACTGCCGGTGCTCGCGGGTGGCCGCGGCCAGGAGCGCGAGCACCTCGCGCCCCGAGCGCGAGTCGAGGTTGCCGGTGGGCTCGTCGGCGAACACGAGGTCGGGCGAGGTGGCGAGCGCGCGGGCGATCGCGACGCGCTGCTGCTGGCCGCCGGACAGCTGGTGCGGCCGGTGGTTCAGGCGCGAGGCCAGGCCGAGACGCTCGACGAGGCCGTCGATGCGGGCCCGCTCGAGCGTCGTGGGCCGGCGGCCGTCGAGGTCGAACGGCAGCAGGATGTTGCCCAGCGCGTCGAGCGTCGGCACCAGGTTGAACGCCTGGAACACGAACCCGACGCGCCGGCGACGCAGGATCGTGAGTTCGAGGTCCGAGAGGCCCGTGATATCGGTGTCGCCGATCCACGCGCGCCCCGACGACGGCGCGTCGAGCCCCGCCATGATGTGCATGAGCGTCGACTTGCCCGAGCCCGACGGGCCCATGATCGCGGTGAACTCGCCGCGGCGGATGCCGACGCTCACGCCCTCGAGGGCGTGCACCGCGCTCTCGCCGGTTCCGTAGGTCTTGGTGAGCTGCTGCACCCGGGCGGCCAGGCCCAGGTCGGTCGATGAGAGTTCCATGTCCACGACGCTATGGACGACCCCGTGTCGCCCGCGTCGGCCGGCAGAGGCATCCCGGTACATCTTGCGGATGATCTTCCCTGCGTCGACGGGCAGGACTAGCCTCGCGTGCAGCCCGCCACTCGACGACGAGGAGACCCGATGCCCGCCACGCCCTGCCGCCGAGCGGCGATCTGCCCAGCGGTCCGAAGACGTGCGATGCGAGCGGGATGGTCGAGATCCACCGGCTCTTCAGGCGCGGGTTCGGCGAGGGGCCGGATCTGGTTCGCCGGGTCCGCGAGGGCGACGCCGCCCACGCCGCCGCGGTCGCGACGCAGCTCGAGACGCTGTCGCTGGGCCTGCACGCCCACCACGAGGGCGAGGACGAGCGCCTGTGGCCCGCGCTCGACGAGCGGGCACCGTCGTGCGCCACGCACGTCGAGCGCATGAAGGCGCAGCACGCCGAGCTGCTCGTGCACCTCACCGCGCTGGAGCGCGCACTGCCGGCATGGCGAGGGTCCGCGACGGCGTCGGACGCCGAACCGGTGCTCGCCGCCCTCGCGGGCGTGAACGAGGCGATCGCGGTGCACCTCCCCGACGAGGAGACGAACATCGTCCCCGTGATGGAGCACACGATCACCGAGGCCGAGATCGAGTGGTTCTCGGAACACGGCAGGAAGTCGATCCCCAAGGGTCAGACATGGCAGCAGCTGGGCGAGATCCTCGCCGCGCAGCCCGACGGCGGCGACGCCTGGTTGCACAAGCGCATGCCCGCCCCCGGGCGATTGGCGTGGCGATTCATCGGCCGTCGCAAGTACGCCGCCCATCGCGCCGCGCTCGAGGGGCGCTAGCCCGAGACCAGGCCGTGCTCGAAGGCGAAGACCACGAGCTGCACCCGGTCGCGCAGGCCGAGCTTCGTGAGGATGCGGCTGATGTGCGTCTTCACCGTCGCCTCGGAGAGATACTCTCGCGCCGCGATCTCGGCGTTCGAGAGCCCGCGTGCGGCCAGGGCGAAGATCTCGCGCTCGCGCTCGGTGAGCTCGGCGTAGGCGGGCGGGACCGGCCGGGGCGCAGCATCCGTGAATCTCTCGAACAGCTCTCGAGTGGCCGATGCGGCGATCACGGCCGATCCCGAATGCACGGTGCGGATCGCGGCGAGGAGGAACTCGGGGTCGGCGTCCTTGAGGAGGAACCCGCTCGCACCCTGGCGGATGGCGCGGGCGGCGGCCTCGTCGAGGTCGAACGTCGTGAGCATCACGATGCGGGGAGGTTCGGGGTCGGTCAGGAGCTCTGCGGTGGCGGCGAGGCCGTCCATGACGGGCATGCGGATGTCCATGAGCACGACGTCGGGCCGCGACTGACGCACGGCTTCGACCGCCTCGCGGCCGTCGGAGGCCTCGGCCACGACCTCGAGGTCCGGCTGCGAGTCGACCAGCATGCGGATGCCGGCGCGGAACAGCGACTGGTCGTCGACGAGCGCGACGCGGATCATGCCCGGCGTCCTCTCGTGTCCCACTCTTCTTCGTTCATGTCCCGAATTCGTCTGCACCCGGCGGGCTGAGCAGCGGAAAGTGGGACATCGTCGTGTGCCACGGGGGTCATGCGGGTCCTCCTAGGGGGATGGTTGCCCGCACGATGAAGGCACCGCCCTCGTCGGCCGCGTCGAGCCGGCCGCCGGCGAGTTGAGCGCGCTCGCGCATGCCGATGATGCCGTGGCCCGACCGGCCGGGCTGCGATCCCGGCACGACAGGGTTGCGCACGTCGAGCTCCACGCGGTCGGGGAGCCACGAAAGCCGCACGTCGACCGCACTGCCCGGAGCGCCGTGGCGCAGGGCATTGGTGAGCGCCTCCTGCAGGATCCGGTAGACCGTGAGCTGCGCCGCCGCGGTCGGCTCGCCTGGGGGTGCGGGATCGACGTCCACGCGCAGCGGCACGCCGGCCGCGCGCACCTGCGCGTACAACTCCTCGAGGTCGGCGAGCGTGGGCTGCGGGCCATCCCCCTGACGGTGGCGCAGCTGCCCGAGCAGCAGCCGCACGTCGGCGAGCGCCGAGCGGGCGGTGCTCGAGATCGTCGCCAGCGCATCGGTCGCGACTGCGGGGTCGGCGGCGGCCGCGTAGCGCGCACCGTCGGCCTGGGCGATCACGACCGCGAGCGAGTGGGCGACGACGTCATGCATGTCGCGCGCGATGCGCACGCGCTCCTGCTCGGCGGCCGTCTCGGCCTCGGCGCGCTGCTGTGCCTCGCGGTTCTCGCGCGCCCGCACGGCGGTGCGCACGAGGGCGCCGATCGTCCACGACAGCCCGAGTGCGAACCCACCTGCGACGAGCACGACGAGCGCGAGCGGGAGTGTCTGCCACGACAGCCCTCCCCCCGCGAACACCGGCCCCGCGAAGAGGTAGACGGTGATCACGAGCGCTCCGACGAGAGCCGAGGCGAAGCCGGCCCAGTAGACGAGCCGAGACCCGTAGGCGGCGGTCGCGTAGAGGACGCCGAAGATGGCGACATCCGAGAAGCTGGGCGGGCGCCCGAGCCCCATCTGCACGAGAGCTCCGACCCACGCGATGCCGAGGGCGAGCGGCGGCGACAGCCGGCGCAGTGCCAGCGCGCCGCTGAACAGGGCGGCGATGAGCAGGCCGAACAGCGCATGCCCGACCGAACCGAAACCGTACTCGAGGCGGTACGCACCGCTGGCCAGCACCGTCTCGAGCGGCCATGCGATCACGAAGAACACGACCGCGGCGACGACGTCGGTGACGATCTGGGATGTCTTCAGGCGGCGGAACACCGTCTCACGCTACGCGAGGGCCTCGGGCCGAGGCATCCGTCCCGCGCTGTATCCGCCGTGGGCGGGGATCATTCGAGGGATGTACGGACCGGATGCTGCGGCATCCTGTCCCCTCGATTCATAAGGTCTGCCCAGCCGACCATTGCGCCGCACCAGGTGAGGCTTTACTGTCGCGTCACAGGCCGAAACGGACGGGAAACGTCGGATCGCCAGGATCGGGAAGCGGGGCTGCTCCATCGATCGGACCCGCCCGACCCGCCCGAGGGACGGACGAACACGGCACCAGCCGGTTCATGAACGGAGAGACGATGACGACGGTACGCGCGGCGATTTCGCAGACCACCTGGACGGGCGACAAGGAGTCGATGCTCGACAAGCACGAAGGCTTCGCGCGGGATGCCGCCGCCCAGGGTGCGCAGGTGGTGTGCTTCCAGGAGCTGTTCTACGGGCCCTACTTCGGGATCACGCAGGACAAGAAGTACTACCGCTACGCGGAGTCGGCCGAGGGGCCGATCGTGCAGCGTTTCGCGGCCCTGGCCAAGGAGCTCGGCGTCGTGATGGTGCTGCCCATCTACGAAGAGGCCGAGACCGGCGTCTACTACAACACCGCCGTGCTGGTGGACGCCGACGGCACGATCCTCGGCAAGTACCGCAAGCACCACCTCCCGCACCTCGACCGGTTCTGGGAGAAGTTCTACTTCCGCCCCGGCAACCTCGGCTACCCGGTCTTCGAGACCGCCGTCGGCCGGGTCGGTATGTACATCTGCTACGACCGGCACTTCCCCGAGGGCTGGCGCGAGCTCGGCCTCAACGACGCGCACATCGTCTTCAACCCGAACGCCACCAAGCCCGGTCTGTCGAACCGGCTGTGGGAGGTCGAGGGACCGGCCGCCGCCGTCGCCAACGGCTACTTCGTGCTGCAGCCCAACCGGGTCGGTCGCGAAGACAACGAGTACGGCGAGCTGGCCGTCGACTTCTACGGCACGAGCCAGGTGATCGACCCGCGCGGCAACTTCGTCGGCGAGCGCGGCTCGGGCGACAGCGAAGAGCTGCTGGTGCGCGACCTCGACCTGAACATGGTGCTCGAGATGCGGGACGACTGGCAGTTCTATCGCGACCGCCGGCCCGACTCGTACACGAAGATCGCGAAGCCGTGACCCGGGGGGTACCGACATGACGACCACACTGATCAAGGGCGGCACCGTCGTCTCGGCGACGGGACGCGGCGAAGCGGACGTGCTCATCGACGGCGAGACCATCGCGGCCGTGCTCGCGCCCGGCTCGCAGCTTCTCGGGACGGATGTCGCGGCATCCGTCGACACCGTCATCGACGCCACCGGCAAGTACGTGATCCCCGGCGGCATCGACGCGCACACGCACATGGAGCTGCCCTTCGGCGGGACCAACGCGTCGGACACGTTCGAGACGGGCACGCGGGCGGCCGCATGGGGCGGCACGACGTCGATCATCGACTTCGCGGTGCAGCGCTACGGCGAGCGCGTCCAGGACGGCCTGGCCGCCTGGCACGAGAAGGCCGCGGGGAACTGCGCGATCGACTACGGGTTCCATCAGATCGTCGGCGGCGTCGACGACGACTCGCTCGCCGCGATGCGGGGTCTCGTCGACGAGGGCGTCTCGAGCTTCAAGCTCTTCATGGCGTACCCCGGCGTCTTCTACTCCGACGACGCCCAGGTGCTGAAGGCGATGCAGGTCTCACAGGAGACCGGCCTGCTCACGATGATGCACGCCGAGAACGGCCCGGCGATCGATGTGCTGGCGGCGCAGCTGGCCGATGCCGGCAAGAAGGCGCCGTACTACCACGGCATCGCCCGCGCGTGGCAGATGGAGGAGGAGGCGACGCACCGCGCGATCATGCTGGCGAACCTCACCGGCGCCCCGCTGTACGTCGTGCACGTGAGCGCGAAGCAGGCGGTCGATCAGCTGGCGTGGGCGCGCGACCAGGGCTGGAACGTCTTCGGTGAGACGTGTCCGCAGTACCTCTACCTGTCGCTCGAGGAGCAGCTCGGCGCGTTCAGCGAGGAGTGGGGGCAGTTCGAGGGCGCAAAGTGGGTGTGCTCGACGCCGCTGCGCAGCCGCAAGGAGGGGCACCAGCACCACATGTGGCAGGCGCTGCGCACCAACGACATCCAGATGGTGTCGACCGACCACTGCCCGTTCTGCATGAAGGGTCAGAAGGAACTCGGGCTCGACGACTTCCGGGCCATCCCGAACGGCATCGGCTCGGTCGAGCACCGCATGGACCTCATGTACCAGGGCGTCGTCACCGGAAAGATCACCCTGGAGCGGTGGGTCGAGCTCACCTCGACCACGCCCGCGCGCATGTTCGGCCTGTACGGCAGGAAGGGCGTGATCCAGCCCGGCGCCGACGGCGACGTCGTGGTCTACGACCCGAACGGCCACACGTCGATCGGCTATGGCGAGGGCCGTACCCACCACATGAACATGGACCACTCCGCGTGGGAGGGCTACGAGATCGACGGGCACGTCGACACCGTCATCTCTCGCGGCAAGGTCGTGGTCGACGGCGGGCAGTACCTCGGGCGGCCCGGCGATGGGCAGTTCCTCAAGCGCGGTCTCTCGCAGTACTTGATCTAAGGATTCTCATGGACTTCGGTGTCGTCCTCCAGACCAATCCGCCGGCCGCGCGGACCGTCCAGCTCGCCAAGCTGGCCGAGGCGCACGGCTTCACCCACGTGTGGACCTTCGACTCGCACCTGCTCTGGCAGGAGCCGTACGTCATCCACTCGGCGATCCTCGCCGAGACCAAGCGCGTCACGGTGGGGCCGTTCGTGACGAACCCCGCGACGAGGGATTGGACGGTGACGGCATCCGTCTTCGCCACGCTCAACGAGATGTACGGCAACCGCACGATCTGCGGCATCGGCCGCGGCGACTCGGCGGTGCGCGTCACCAACGGCCGGCCCACGACGATGGCCGAGCTGCGCGAGTCGATCCACGTGATCCGCGAGCTCGCCAACTCGCGGCCGGTCGAGTACAAGGGCGCGACCCTGCAGTTCCCGTGGAGCCGGGGATCCGAGCTCGACGTGTGGGTCGCCGCGTACGGGCCCATGGCGCTGAAGCTCACCGGCGAGGTCGGCGACGGCTTCATCCTGCAGCTCGCCGACGTCGACATCGCCGCCTGGATGATCAAGACGGTGAAGGATGCCGCGGCCGCCGCCGGCCGCGACCCCGAGTCGCTGGCCTTCTGCGTGGCGGCGCCGATGTACATCGGCGACGACTGGGAGCATATGCGTGAGCAGTGCCGCTGGTTCGGCGGCATGGTCGGCAACCACGTCGCCGACATCGTGGCGAAGTACGGCCACCACGGCGAGGGTGTCCCTGAAGCGCTCACCGACTACATCGAGCGCCGCCAGGGCTACGACTACAACACGCACGGCAAGGCCGACAACGACCATGTCGACTTCGTACCGGACGACATCGTGGACCGCTTCTGCATCCTCGGCTCCGCGAAGGACCACATCGCGAAGCTCGAGCAGCTGCGCGAACTCGGTGTGACGCAGTTCGCGGGCTACCTGCAGCACGACAACAAGGAGGAGACGCTCCGCGTGTACGGCGAGACGGTGATCCCGGCCCTTTCGGCCCACGTGACGGCGAAGAAGTGACGGCGGCTGCATGAGGCCCCTCGGCTGGTCGGCCCGGCGACAGGGCGAGGTGCGGGGGTGGATCGCCGCGGGCTGGGGCGCTCTCGGAGTGCTCGCCGTCCTCGTGCTGTGGGAGCTGTACAAGTTCGCCGGCCCGAGCGAGGGCTTCGTCGTGGGCGCGGTTCCCGGCGAATCCGGTTCGGGCGTCATGCTCCTGCCCCGCACGCACGATCGCGCCATGCCGCACGTCTGGGACATGGTCGGGCGCCTGTTCGCACCCACCAGCGGCGGCGACACCCCGCCGCTGTGGGTCTCGGTGGCCGGCGCGGCGCTCCTGACGCTCGGCATCGCCGCGGTCGGCTGGCTGATCGGCGTCGCCGTCGGGGCGGTGCTGGGCCTCGTGATGCAGCGCTGGCGTCTGCTCGAGTGGGGGCTGCTCCCCTGGATCGTGGTGAGCCAGATCGTCCCGCTGATCGCCTTCGCCCCGGTCGTCAACGCGATCGGCAATCAGATCGACCGTGGCGGCGGCACGTGGCCGCAGTGGCTGTCGGTCGCCGTCATCGCGTCGTACCTGGCGTTCTTCCCTGTCGCCGTCGGCGTCCTGCGCGGTCTGGCCTCGCCCGACCAGATCCACCTCGACCTCATGAACAGCTACGCCGCGGGCTACTGGGCGACCCTGTTCCACCTGCGCCTGCCCGCCGCGGTCCCCCACCTCCTTCCCGCGCTGCGTCTCGCGGCCGCCAATGCGGTGCTGGGCGCCGTCGTCGCCGAGGTGTCGATCGGCATGCGGGGCGGGATCGGGCGCATGCTCATCCAGCTCGCGGGGCAGGCGTCCTCGGATCCCGCAGCGCCGTGGGGTCCGACGTTCGGCTCCATCGCCCTCGGTCTCATCGCCGCCGGCTCCGTCGCGCTGATCAGCCTCGGACTCGCCAACTACCGCAGAGGAGAAGCGACCGCATGACGCAACTCGCAGTCCGCGCCGCCGGCGTCGGGAAGGTCTTCCCCACCAGGACGGGCGAGGTCGTCGCGCTGACCGACGTCGAACTCGAGGTCTCGGCCGGAGAATTCGTGTCACTCATCGGCCCGTCGGGCTGCGGCAAGTCGACCCTCCTGCGTCTCATCGCCGACCTCGACCAGGCTACGAGCGGAACCCTCGAGATCTTCGGCAAGCCGGCAGGGCGCGCCCGCATCGACCAGGACTACGGCATCGCCTTCCAGCAGGCGGGGCTCCTGCCCTGGCGCACGGTGGGTGCGAACATCGGGCTGCCCCTCGAGCTCCACGGCACCGGCAAGGCCGACCGCTCCGCCCGCGTCGCCGAGCTCGCCGAGCTCGTCGGCCTCTCGGACTTCGTCGACCGCTATCCCGACCAGCTCTCGGGCGGCATGCAGCAGCGCGTCGCGATCGCCCGCGCGCTCGCCGCACGGCCGAAGCTCCTCCTGATGGACGAGCCGTTCGGCGCGCTCGATGAGATGACGCGCGAGCGCCTGCAGTCCGAACTGACCCGCATCGCCGCCGAGACATCCGCCGCCGTCGTGTTCGTCACGCACTCGATCCCCGAAGCGGTCTTCCTCTCCGACCGCGTGGTCGTGATGAGCCCGCGCCCCGGACGCATCACCGACGTCATCGCGACGGGCCTGGGCCACGTGCGCGACGAGGCTCTGCGCGAATCCCCCGAGTTCTTCGACTGCGTGACCGCGGTGCGCGAGGCGCTGCACGGGGCGCCCGTGACGAGGGCGAGTGAATCATGACGGATGCTGCGACCACGATGCTGCCCGCACCGCCGACGCCCTCCGGCAGAGAGCCGCGGACGAGGCCGAGCGAGCGCGAGCCCGCGGGCTGGCTGAAATGGGTCGCGCCCCTCGTCGTGGGCGTCGTCATCCTCGCGGTGTGGATCTTCTGGGTCGACGTGCTGGGAACAGCGCCGCGCATGCTGCCGAGCCCGATCGCGATCGCCGAGGAGTTCGTCCGGCGTTTCCCGATCATCCTCGACGACATGACGATCACCGCCATGAACGCGCTGATCGGCCTCGTGGTCGGCTCGCTCCTCGCACTCCTGTTCGCGGGCCTCGCCGCGGCCGCCAAGCCCGTCGACGGCATGCTCGCCCCACTGGTCTCGGCGCTGGCCGTCATCCCTATCGTCGCTGTCACGCCGATCCTCAACACCATGTTCGGCGCGTCGAGCCAGTTCGGGCGGCAGGCTGTGGCGACCATCGCCGCGTTCATCCCGGTGTTCGTCAACGTCCTGCGGGGGCTGCGGCAGACGCGCCCGGTGCACCGCGATCTGCTGCGCGCGTCCGCGGCGTCCCGATGGCAGACGTTCCGCATGCTCACCCTGCCCACCGCACTGCCGTACGTGATGACGGGCCTGCGCATCGCGAGCTCGCTGGCCGTGATCGCCGCCCTCGTCGCCGAGTATTTCGGCGGCCCCGCCGATGGGATCGGCACCGCGATCGCCACCTACGCCAAGTCCGGCCGTGCCGCATTGGCGTGGGCGTACGTGCTCGGCGGCATCATCATCGGCCTCGTCTTCTTCCTCGTGACCTCGCTCCTGGAGCGGCTGGCGACGAGGCGGCCGCCGGCCTGACCGGTCCACAGCCCGGTCGGTGAGCCTGTCGAACCACCGGGGGGATACGCACCACACGAAAGGAACGCAATGAGACACAGCATGAGGCGCGGCCTGGCCGCAGCATCCGTCCTCACCGTGGCGGCACTCGCGCTCGCCGCCTGTTCCGGGTCCGGGGACTCCGGCGACGGCGGGGGCGGGGACGAGGACTTCGAGCCGCTCACGTCGATCAAGCTGCAGCTGCAGTGGCTGCCGCAGGCACAGTTCGCGGGCTACTACGTCGCCCAGGAGAAGGGCTACTTCGAGGAGGAGGGCTTCGACGGCGTCGAGATCGTCCCGTCGGGCGGCGACATCGTGCCGCAGGACGCCCTCGTCGCCGGTGACGTCGACTTCGCGATCGCGTGGGTTCCCAAGGTGCTGGGCACCCTCGAGGCCACCGGCGTCGAGCTCACCGACATCGCGCAGGTGTTCCAGAAGTCAGGGACGCTGCAGGTGTCGTGGAAGGGCGACGGGATCACCGAGGTCGCCGACTTCGAGGGCAAGCGGATCGGATCGTGGGGCTTCGGCAACGAGTGGGAGATCTTCGCCGCCATGGCCGCCGAGGACCTCGACGCGACCACCGTCTCGATCACGACGCAGGACTTCTCGATGAACGCGTTGCTCGACCGCGACGTCGACGCCGCACAGGCGATGACGTACAACGAGTGGGCGCAGATCCTCGAGGTCGTGAACCCCGACACCGGCGAGCTGTACCAGCCCGAGGACTTCGACGTCATCTCGTACGAGGACACCGAGGGCGCGATGCTGCAGGATGCCATCTGGGCCGACACGCAGCGCCTCGAGGACGACGCCGCCTACGCCGACGCCGCAGTGCGGTTCCTGAAGGCCGTCACCAAGGGCTGGATCTTCGCGCGCGACAATCCCGAGGAGGCCGCGTCGATCGTCTACGACATCGCCTCCAACGCCGAGGCGGCGTTCCCCGTCGGTCCGGTGCACCAGCAGTGGATGATGAACGAGGTCAACAAGCTCATCTGGACGGGAGCGGACTTCGGCCTCGTGGACCAGGCGGCGTGGGACAAGACCGTCGCGGGAGCACTGTCGGCCAAGAACCAGGACGACCTCGAGCTCATCACGACCGAGCCCGCCGACTCCGCGTACTCGAACGAGTACATCGAGAAGGCGCTGGCCGCGCTGAAGGACGAGGGCGTCGAGGTCGCCGGCGAGTACACGCCGATCGACGTCACCCTCACCGAGGGCGGCCAGTAGGCGCCACCACGGGCTGGGGCGTCACGCGAAGGCGTGGCGCCCCGGCACCTCGACGAGGAGGATGAAGCGATGACCGAAGACCTCGACGCCCTCGCGAAAGAGCTCGACCGCGAGCACGTGTTCCACTCCTGGTCCGCGCAGGCGGGTCTGGACCTCCCCGTGATCGCCGGCGGCTCGGGCACCGTGGTGTGGGACCACGCCGGCAACCGCATGCTCGATTTCTCGAGCCAGCTGGTCAACGTCAACATCGGGCATCAGCATCCTGCCGTCGTCGCCGCCATCCGCGAGCAGGCCGAGCGTCTCGCGACCATCGGCCCCGCCACGGCGAATCTCCATCGCGGGCAGGCGGCGCAGAAGATCCTCGAGAAGGCGCCGGACGGGTTCGCGAAGGTGTTCTTCACCAACGGGGGCGCGGACGCGATCGAGAACGCGATCCGCATGGCCCGCCTTCATACCGGCCGTGACACCGTGCTCTCGACGTACCGCTCGTACCACGGCAACACCGGAGCCGCGATCGTCGCGACCGGCGACTGGCGACGGATGCCGAACCAGTACGCCCGCGGCCACGTGCACTTCTTCGGCCCGTTCCTGTATCGCACCGAATTCTGGGCGACGACCCCCGAGGAGGAGTCCGAGCGCGCCCTGCAGCACCTGGAGCGGGTCATCCAGTCCGAGGGGCCCTCGACGATCGCGGCGCTGCTGCTCGAGTCGATCCCCGGCACCGCCGGCATCATGCTTCCCCCGCCGGGCTACCTCGCGGGCGTCAGGGCGCTGGCCGACAAGTACGGGATCGTCCTGATCCTGGACGAGGTCATGGCGGGCTTCGGCCGCACCGGCCGCTGGTTCGCGTTCGAGGGCTACGACGTCGTGCCCGATCTCATCACCTTCGCGAAGGGCGTGAACTCCGGCTACGTTCCGGTGGGCGGCGTGATCATCTCCCCCGAGATCTCGGCGACGTTCGACGACCGCGTCTTTCCGGGCGGACTCACGTACTCCGGTCATCCGCTGGCCGCAGCATCCATCATCGCGGCCATCGGTGCGATGGAGTCGGAGGGCATCGTCGACAACGCCCGCCGCGTGGGCGAGGAGGCGATCGGCCCCGGGCTCGCGGAGCTGGCCGAGAAGCATCCGCTCATCGGCGAGGTGCGGGGCGAAGGCGTGTTCTGGGCGCTCGACCTGGTCTCGGACCGCGAGACCCGCGAGCCGGTCGGCGCCGACGTGATCGGCGGCCTCAAGAAAGAGCTCACCTCCCGGGGCCTGCTGCCCTTCGCCGCGGAGAACCGCATCCACGTCGTGCCGCCCTGCGTGGTCACCGACGGGGAGGTGCAGGAGGCGATGTCGATTTACGATGAAGCTCTGACGAAGGTCGAAGGCGACCTCGCGTGATACGTGCACGCCCTCTCACGAGGAGGGCTTCCGAAGGAGGAACACGATGACTGACACCCTGCCGCGCACCGAGACGGCGGTTCTCGACCACTGGATCAACGGCGCCCCCTGGGCCGGGACATCCGAGCGCACCGGCCAGGTGTTCAATCCCGCACTCGGGAGGGTCCAGAAGGAAGTGCGGTTCGCGTCTCGCGAAGACGTCGGAGAGGCGGTGGATGCCGCGTCCGCGGCGTGGCTGCAGTGGCGCGACGCGTCGATCGCCAAGCGCCAGGGCGTGCTCTTCGCGTTCCGCGAGCTGCTCAACGCCCGCAAGGAGGAGCTCGCCGAGATCCTCACCGCCGAGCACGGCAAGGTGCTCTCGGACGCACGGGGCGAGATCGCCCGCGGCATGGAGGTCGTCGAGTTCGCGTGCGGGCTCGGGCACCTGACGAAGGGCGCGTACTCCGAGAACGTCTCGACCGGCATCGACGTGTACACGCTCCGGCAGCCGCTGGGCGTGGTCGGCATCATCAGCCCGTTCAACTTCCCCGCGATGGTGCCGCTGTGGTTCTTCTCCGTCGCGCTGGCCGCCGGCAACGCCGTGGTGCTGAAGCCGTCCGAGAAGGACCCGACCGCCGCCAACTGGCTCGCGGGCCTGCTCACCGAGGCGGGACTCCCCGACGGCGTGTTCAACGTCGTGCACGGCGACAAGGAGGCTGTCGACGCGCTCCTCGAGCACCCCGACGTGCGGGCGATCTCGTTCGTCGGCTCGACGCCGATCGCCAAGTACGTCTACGAGACCGCCACGTCGCACGGCAAGCGTGTGCAGGCGCTCGGCGGCGCGAAGAACCACATGCTGGTGCTGCCGGATGCCGACCTCGACCTCGCCGCCGACGCCGCCGTCAACGCGGGCTTCGGCTCGGCGGGCGAGCGCTGCATGGCGATCTCGGTGGTGCTGGCTGTCGACACGGTCGCCGACGAGTTCGTGGCCAAGGTCGCCGAGCGGATGGCGGGGCTCAAGGTCGGCGACGGCACCCGCGGCTGCGACATGGGTCCGCTCATCACGGGTCAGCACCGCGACAAGGTGACGTCGTACCTCGACGTCGCGGGCGCGGACGGCGCGTCGGTCGTGGTCGACGGGCGCGACGTCGAGATCGACGGCGACGCGAACGGGTTCTGGCTCGGACCGACGCTCATCGACAACGTGCCGACCACGTCGACCGTGTACACCGACGAGATCTTCGGCCCGGTGCTCTCGGTCGTGCGCGTCGAGGGCTACGAGGAGGGCCTCGGCATCATCAACTCCAGCCGCTACGGCAACGGCACCGCGATCTTCACGAACGACGGCGGCGCCGCGCGGCGCTTCCAGCGCGAGGCGACGGTGGGCATGATCGGCATCAACGTGCCGATCCCCGTGCCGGTGGCCTACCACTCGTTCGGCGGCTGGAAGGCGTCGCTCTTCGGCGATGCGAAGGCCTACGGCCCGCACGGCTTCGAGTTCTTCACGGCCGAGAAGGCGGTCACCTCGCGCTGGCTCGACCCCTCGCACGGCGGCATCAACCTGGGCTTCCCCCAGCATGACTGAGGCCTCATCCGCTCGTTCTTCGCTCGTTGAGCGAGCGAGGAACGCGGTCGTTGAGCGAGCCTGCGAGTCGACACGCAGAGTCGAAACGTCCGCGAACCAGCGCACTGCGCCGGTCCGGGGACGTTTCGACTGCGGGCGCCAGAGCGCCCTCCGCTCAACGACCGTCGGGAGCGGCAGGTGCGAAGACCATCACGGCGTGCGGCACCGCGACGCAGCGCAGGCGGAAACCGGCGGCATCGCGCTCCTCGAGCTCGCCGTCGTGGACGAAGACGGACGGATGCCCCGGCTCGGGCCGCACCCCCAGGTCCAGCTCGCGCAGCACGAGGCGTTCGACATCCTCATCGCGAGGGAACAGCCGCAGCGCGCGCATCACGGCCGCAGTCCGCTTTCCGAAGGCGAGGGATGCGAGGGCGCGGACTTTCGACCCGCGGGCGTGATGGATCCGGACATCCAGCACACCCGTCTCGGCCTCCTGGCGCTGCATCGTCGCGACGCGGTCAGGATCGTTGCGGCCGACACTCACGAAGACCGACCAGACCCGGGCGCGTCGGCCGTCCCGCACGACCGTGAGCGGCTCGGCGCTGCGGAGCGCGGCCGCGGTGGCGACGACGCCGCCGAGCCACTTTCCGAGGCTGTTGCGTCGCTGGCGCTCCTCGATGAGCTCGGGATAGGCGCCGACCGACACCACGTTGAGCACCGTCACCGGGTCATCGGCGTCGGCGGTCGCCTCTGCCACGCCGACCTCGACCGTCGAGCCCGCCTCGTAGGCGTCGAGGGCGGCATCCACGCTGTCGATCCCGAGCGCGCGCACGAAGTGGTTGAAGGTGCCGCCCGGCATGGCCAACAGGGGTCGGTCATACCTGCGGGCCAGATGCGCCATGCGCGACACCGACCCGTCGCCGCCGTAGACCCCGAGCACCGTCGGCGGCACGACGGCGGCCATCGCCGCGGCGACGACGTCCTCGAGGTCTTCGTCCTCGCGGATCTCGCGGATCTGCGCCGCGGGCAGCCGCTCGGCGAACGTCGACCCCGGATCGAGCCTGATGACCGCCGACCCGGCGGATGCGTTGCGCACGATCAGCACTCCCCGACCGCGATCGTCCTCGGGTGAGCTCGGCGCGGACTCCATGGGCCGAGACTACCCACGTCAAGCGGGAAGGATCGGGCGGTTCTCGTAGAACGTCTGCAGTACCACCGTCGTGCGCGTGTTGACCGACGCGGCGGCGCGGATGTCGCGGATGAGCGACTCGAGATGGCGCGGCGACGCGACCCGCACGAGAAGGATGTAGCTCGCGTCGCCCGCGATCGAATGACACGCCTCGATCTCGGAGAGGTGCTCGAGCAGTTCGGGCGCGTTGTCGGGCTGGGCGGGGTCGAGCGGCGTGATCTCGACGAACGCGGCGAGCGGCTTGCCGACCGCCTCGGCGTCGACGAGGGCGCGGTAGCCGGTGATGACGCCGCGGGTCTCGAGTCGGCGCAGGCGCGCTTGAACGGCGGACACCGACAGACCGACGGCTCCCGAAAGATCGGCAAGGGTGGCGCGGGCGTCCTGTGACACCTCGCGCACGATGGCGGCATCGATGGCGTCGTCCAGGGCGGGCATGGCTCGACTCTAGCCGTGCACAGGAAACTTTCCTGCCGAATCACGCACTGAAGGGAAGTTCTCTAGAATCAAGAGCGAAACCGCACTCGAAGATCGGAGGTTCACCATGTCCAGCAGCGCCCTTCACACCTCGAAGGCGATCGTCGGCGAACCCGAGGTCGTCGAGGACGCCGGTGCGGCCGAGACGAGCGACGCCTGGCTGCGGCTCAAGGCGGCCGCGATCGCGATCCAGAGCCTCCAGGCGCAGGACGGATCGATTCCGGATGCCGCCGCGCACGACGAGGCCCGCGCTCTGGTCGCCGACATCATCGCCGGCATCCGCGCGCTGGCGCCCGCGTTCCCGCACGACGCCGAGTATCTCGCCGCGTCCGTACGGGACTTCGAGCGCTGGGCGGACCACGGATTCGCAGTCCCGGACTTCCTCGACTCGCTCGAGGCCTTCCAGCCGCAGCAGCAGCGGGCCGACGGCATCCGTCATCTCGTCGTGTTCCCGATGTACACGCAGAACGGCTCGCGCGACCGGCACGTCGAGGCGGTGCTCGTCGAGGTCATCTGGCCGGAGTTCATCGCGCAGCTCGAGGCCGGGGACTACGGCAACAAGCTGTTCGTGTCGCTGCGGTTCCTCGACTTCACGCCCGGGTACGACACGAACTCTGCGGTGCTGTTCCCCGAGACCGTCGCGATGCGTGAGATCCCGACCTTCACGTGGGGCGCGATCTTCCAGGACCGCGAGGCCGCGCGCTACCGCCGCGTCGTGCGCGCCGCCGCCGAGATCACCAAGCTCGATCTGCCCGAAGACGCCGCGCGCATGCTCGACGACCAGGAGCTGACCGAGAAGACGTTCGTGATGTGGGACATCATCCACGACCGCACCCACATGCGGGGCGACCTGCCGTTCGACCCCTTCATGATCAAGCAGCGGATGCCGTACTTCCTGTACTCGCTCGAAGAGCTGCGGTGCGACCTCACGGCCTTCCGCGAGTGCGTCGCCATCCAGAAGCGTCTCGCCGCGCAGGAGTCGCTGACGCCCGCCGAGGCCGAGATGCTCGAGCACGCGAAGCTGGTGCAGTATGCGGTGATCTTCGACCGCATCTTCCGGTTCTCGATCACGGGCTCGCGGGTGCGCAACTACGACGGGCTCGGCGGCCAGCTGCTGTTCGCCTGGCTGCACCAGCGCGACGTGCTGCACTGGACCGACACCGCGCTCGCCTTCGACTGGGACGACGTGCCGGCCGCGGTCATCGCCCTCGGCGAGGCGATCGACGAGCTCTACTGGCGCTCGATCGACCGGCCGAAGACCGCGCACTGGCTCGCGGCCTACGACCTGGTGCGCTCGACCCTCACGCCGAATCCCGCCTCGCAGTGGGCGCGCGGCCTCCCCGACGAGACTCTCGCCGGCGCTCCCAAGGGCTACACCGACGCGGTCCTGGACGACGAGTTCCCGCTCTCGATGTTCTTCGAAGCGCTCGACAAGAAGATGAAGCCCGTCATCGAATCGACCGCCGGGATCACCGGGCGCGATTCCTGACACCGGCGGTGCGTCCTCGGCGAGACGGCCGGTCTCGCCGAGAACGCGCGCCTGCGACGTGGAAGGGTGGACGCATGAGCGTCTCAGGCAGACTCGTGATCATCGCCGGCGCGACGAGCGCTTCCGGCCGCATCGCCGCACGCGTCCTCCGCGACGCGGGTGCGCGCGTCGTGGCTGTCGGCCGTGACGCCGGCAGACTTCGCGACCTTCTCGATTCACTCGAGACGGATGCTGCGTCCCTGGCCGGCGGCACAGCCGGAAGCGTCCGCACCGAGGTGTGCGACCTGGGTGACGAGACGGCGGTCGCCTCCCTCGCGGAGCGCATCCACGAGACCGACGGGCCCGTCGACGGCGTACTCCACCTCGTGGGCGGCTGGCGGGGTGGAGGGGGCCTAGCGGGCCAGACCGACGACGACTACCGCTTCCTCGAGGGATCGCTGACCGCGCTGCGCCACGTCAGCCGGGCGTTCGACGCCGACCTGAAGGCGTCCGAGGCGGGCCGCCTCGCGGTGGTGTCGTCCACCGCGGTGGCGCGCCCGGTCGCCGGTGCGGCGAACTACGCCGCGGTGAAGGCCGCGACCGAGGCGTGGACGCGCGCCGTGGCGCAGGGGTTCACGAAAGACGCCCGGGATTCCGGCGGACGGCCGGCCGCAGCATCCGTCATCTTCCGCGTGAAGAGCCTCGACGGACTCGAGGAGGCGCTTGCCCAGCGGTTCGCCGATCTGTGGCTCGCCGACGCGACCGAGATCAACGACACCATCGTCGAACTCACCGACCCTTCGCTGTGACCGGGCTCAGCGCCCGGTCTTCCGCGAACTAGATTGGACACCCGTGACCACGATCCATGACCCGAACCTGCGCGGTTTCGCCAGCGACAACTACGCCGGCATCCACCCCGAGGTGCTCGCGGCGATCGCCGCCGCCAACGACGGCCACCAGGTCGCCTACGGCGATGACGTCTACACCGAGCGGCTGCAGCTCGTCATGGCCCGTCACTTCGGCGAGGGCGTCGAGGCGTACCCGGTGTTCAACGGCACCGGCGCGAACGTGGTCGGGCTGCAGTCGATGCTCCCCCGCTGGGGCGCCGTCGTCTCGGCCGGCACCGCGCACATCAACGTCGACGAAGGCGGTGCGCCCGAACGGGTGGCCGGGATCAAGCTGCTCACCGTCCCGACGGACGACGGCAAGCTCACACCCGAGCTCATCGACCGCGAGGCGTGGGGCTGGGGCGACGAGCACCGCGCGCAGCCGCTGGTCGTGTCGATCACCCAGTCCACGGAACTCGGCACGCTGTACACGGTGGACGAGATCACCGCGATCGCCCACCATGCCCACAGCCTGGGCATGCACGTCCACATGGACGGCTCGCGCATCTCCAACGCCGCGGCATCGCTCGACGTGCCCCTCCGCGCCTTCACGCGCGATGCCGGGGTCGACGTGCTGAGCTTCGGCGGCACCAAGAACGGCGCGATGCTCGGCGAGGCCGTCGTGGTGCTGAACCCCGAGGCGTCGACGGGCCTCAAATTCCTCCGCAAGCTCGACATGCAGCTGGCCTCGAAGATGCGCTTCGTGTCGGCACAGCTCCTCGCCCTGCTCGAGGGCGACCTGTGGCTGCGCAACGCGTCGCACTCCAACGCGATGGCCCAGCGCCTGCGCGCGGGGATCGAAGCGGGGCTCGCCGACGGCACGATCTCGGGCGTCGCGTTCACGCAGCCGACGCAGGCGAACGGCGTCTTCGCCACCCTGCCCGACGGGGTCGCCGATCGCCTGCGCACCTCCTTCCGGTTCTACGACTGGGATGCCGCGAAGAACGAGGTCCGCTGGATGTGCAGCTTCGACACCTCCGAGAACGACATCGACGCCTTCCTGGCCGCCATCGCCCGGGAGACCTCGCAGACCTGACCCCTCGCACGCTCGTTGAAGGGAGGGCGCCCTGGCGCCAACCACCGCTCGTTGAGCGGAGGGCGCTCTGGCGCCCGCAGTCGAAACGCCCCGGACTTCGCGGAAAGCCCGGAGCGTTTCGACTCGCTCGTTCCTCGCTCGCTCAACGAGCGGGGACGGGGAGGGCTCAGTCCTCGTGGTGCTCGCTCAACGAGCGGGGGCAAGGGCTCAGCCCTCGGGACGCTCGTTGAAGGGAGGGCGCCCTGGTGCCACCCACCGCTCGTTGAGCGGAGGGCGCTCTGGCGCCCGCAGTCGAAACGCCCCGGACTTCGCGGAAAGCCCGGAGCGTTTCGACTCGCTCGTTCCTCGCTCGCTCAACGAGCGGGGACGGGGAGGGCTCAGTCCTCGTGGCGCTCGCTCAACGAGCGGGGGCAAGGGCTCAGCCCTCGGGACGCTCGTTGAAGGGAGGGCGCCCTGGCGCCACCCACCGCTCGTTGAGCGGAGGGCGCTCTGGCGCCCGCAGTCGAAACGCCCCGGACTTCGCGGAAAGCCCGGAGCGTTTCGACTCGCTCGTTCCTCGCTCGCTCAACGAGCGGGGACGGGGAGGGCTCAGCCCTCGTGATGCTCGTTGAAGGGAGGGCGCCCTGGTGCCAACCACCGCTCGTTGAGCGGAGGGCGCTCTGGCGCCCGCAGTCGAAACGCCCCGGACTTCGCGGAAAGTGCGGGGCGTTTCGACTGCGTCGTTCCTTGCTCGCTCAACGAGCGGGGGGGGAGGGCTCAGCCGTCGTGGTGCTCGTCGTCGGTCTGGTCGCCGTCGTGGTGTTCGGCTTCGGTGTCGACGCTCGCGGCGTCCGCCGCCTCGGGCTCGGCAACCTCGGCCTCGACGTCCACCGGGGCGGCAGCATCCGTCCCGTCCGCTTCCTCGCGCTCAGCGGCGGCTTCGGCCGACGTGAGAGGGGTCTCGGGGCGGATGAGCTCCTTGACCTCGGCCATGAAGCTCATGAGCTGGTGCTGCTGCCAGCGCAGCTGGCGGGTGCGGTCCTCGGCGTCGCGCAGCACGGACTGCGAGTGCGTCGTCACGAGGTCGATGATGCGCTCGGCCTTCACGTGCGCACGGTCGAGGTGCTCGCGGGCGCGCAGCTGGGCGTCGGCCTCGATCTGCTGCGACTGGGCGCGCATGAGGCGCTCGAAGTCCTCGGCCTTCACCGAGACGCGCTGCGCGTGCTCGAGGGAGGCGGCGACCTGCTCGTTGGCGTCCTGCGTGATGCGCTCGGCGTGCGCGACCGCCTGGTTGTGCAGCACGAGGAATTCCTGGTGCGCGTCGTCCTGGCGGCGGGTGAGGGATGCCTCGAACTCGAGTGCGCGCAGGCGCAGCTCGCGCACCGTCTCCTCGGCCTCGGCGCGGTCGCGGGCGGTCTCGCGGGCGACCGTCGAGCGCAGCACCGCCGCGCCCTTCTCGGCCTCGGAGCGGATCGCGGCGGCTTCGCGCTCGGCCTGCGACACCTTCTCGGCCGCGTGGGCGGCCTCGCGCTCTAGGCGCGCCTCGTGCGCGGTGAGCTCGGTATCGATCTTCAGCTGGATCTGCTGCGCGTCGTGCTGGGCCTGCGAGACGATGGCGTCGGCCTCTGCCCGCGCCGACGTGCGGCGGTTCGCGATCTCTTCGCGAGCGGCCTCCAGCAGGCGGTCGCCCTGGATCGTCGCGTTGCGGATGAGCAGGCTCGCCTGGTCCTCGGCGACGCGCAGCACCTCTTCGAACTGCTGACGGTTGGGCGACTCGGTGGTCGCGCCGACGAGCTCGTCGCTGAGGGTCTGCACACGCTGCTCGGCGTCGGCGATCCTCGCGTTCGCGAGCTCCAGCTCGCCCTCGAGGCGCTTGACTGCGTCGCCCTCTTCTTCGCGGGCGGCGGATGCCTCGGCCGCGGCGCGCTCGAGTTCGGACTGTCGCTTCTGCTCGGCGTCGGCGAGAGCCGCCTCGAGCCGCTCGATCTCTTCCTGGCGCGCGACCAGCGTGGCGTCGATCTCGGCCTGACGGGCGGCGATCGCCGCGTCGATCTCGGCCTGGCGGCGCTCGACGGCCGCCTGAAGCTCGGCCTCGAGACGTTCCGCCTTGGCCCGGCTCTGCGCGACGGCCGCACCCGCACGACGCTGGTGCTGCTTCAGCTGCGCGACCTCGTCGGTGGCGGCGCGCATGCGCGCGTCGAGCCCGGCGATGGCGGCATCGACCTCTTCCTTGTCGTACCCGCGGAAGGTCGTCGTGAAGCCCGACCCGAACGCGGTCGTCGCTGTGTCGCCGATGAGGTTGTCGAACGGGGTCGGGTCGTCCTGACCCGTGTTTCCGGCGCTGTGGGCGTGGTCGGACATCGGTTTCTCCGCTTTCTGTGGCGAGGGTGGTGCTCGTCGGCGAGTGCTCGCGGCGGAGGCGTGCGGGACCGCTGCGCTGCGCCGGCGAACGTGTCGCCGCGCGCGCGGGCAGCAGTGGCCGCACCGTCCTCGACGACACCGGGGGGTGTGTCGCGGGTGACTGCGCTTCGGGGGTAGGTGAACCTTACATCGAGCGGCCGGGTGAGCGAAACGTCATTCGCCCGCGAGCCATCCACGGTACGCGTCGAACGACGACGGTCGCCCGAGGAACGCCTCGACGAGGTCCCGCGCGTCCCGCGATCCGCCTCGTTCCAGCACCTCGGTGCGGTAGCGACGAGCGGCTTCCGGGTCCATCAATCCGGCCGCGAAACCGCTCAGCAGGTCGCGCGCGATCACGAGGCTCCATTGGTACGTGTAGTAGCAGGCGCCGTAGCCCGTGAGGTGGCCGAATCCCGCATACGAGTGCAGGCCACCGAGCGGCTGAACGGGACTGGATGCCGCGTACAGCCGCTCCGTCTCGGCCTGCAGGTCGGCAGGCCGGTCGACGTGCAGGTGGTACGACACGTTCGCATGCCCGAGCTGGCGGCGCACCTCGAGGGCGCGGCCGAAGGCGTCCGCGGTGCGCATGCGCTCGACGAGGTCGGCGGGGATCGGCTCGCCGCCGGCGTTCGCGCTGAACGAGGCGAGCACATCCGCATCCCACGCCCACTCCTCGAGGAGCTGGCTGGGCGCTTCGACGAAGTCCCACTCGGTGGCGACCCCGCTGAAGCGGGCGAAGCGCTGCCGGCCGCCGAGGATGTCATGCACGAGGTGCCCGAACTCGTGGAAGAACGTCACGACATCGTCGTGCTCGAGCAAACCGCGCGAGAAGTTGCAGAGCAGCGCCGCTTCGGGGAGCACGCGCCCAGCGACCCCGGGTGCGAGGGGGAAGCATGCGGCGTGGCTGAACTTTCCCTCGCGGGGGTGCAGATCGAGGTGGATGCGCCCGAGGCGATCGCCGCCCCGCACCACATCGAACGACTGCACGTCGGCGTGCCACGCGGGCACGTCGACAGGCACGTACTCGACGTCGAGCAGGCGCCCGGTGACGTCCAGCACGCCGGCGACGACCCGCTCGAACGGGAAGTACGAGCGCACCAGCTGCGCGTCGACGTCGTACTGCTCCCGCTTGATCGCGCCGAGCAGGTACCAGAAGTCGGCGATCGAGACAGCGTCGGCGTCCGGGATGTCGCAGCGCAGGCGTTCGAGCAGGATCGGGTACTCGGCATCCGTCGCCGGCCGGGACGCCTCGTCGAGGCGCGAGAGGAATGTGGGGATCTCGGCGCCCGCGCCGATCATGCGGGTCTCGGTCTCGTAGTCGGCCCAGTCCGGGTAGCCGAGCAGGCGGGCGCGCTCGGCGCGCACCTCGAGCAGCTCGGCGAGGATCGCGTCGTTCTCGGGCCATGCGAGGTCGTTGTAGGCGCTCACGAGGGCGACGCGGGTCGCCCGGTCGTGCGCGTAGTCGCGGATCGGCATGAGATCGGGGTAGTCGGTCGAAAGCGTCACCCGGCCCTCGTCGTCGGCGGGGTGCGCGTCGATGAAGTCCTGCGGCATCCCGGCGAGACCCTCGGCGGGAACGGTGATCTCGCGGCGCCCGTCGCGGATGTTGCGCGAGAACGCGAGCGACAGCTCGGTGTCGCGGTCCGCCAGCTGCCGCGCCCGTTCGCGGTCGGCCTCGTCGAGCTCGACGCCGCCGCGACGGAAGTCGCGCAGCAGATGGGTGAGGAGGCGCGCCTGGTCGTCGTCGAGGCCCTCGGTCGAGGCATCCGCGAAGGAATTCCAGAGATCGCGGTTCAGCAGGCGCCCCGCCGACAGCGACTCGATCGCCTGCACCTGTGATTCCGCGATATCGCGCACCTCGGCGTCGGGGTGCGCCTCGCTCACGACGTAGGCCTCGCTGAGCGCCTCGGCAAGCGCGATGTCGGCGTCGTTCCAGAGCTCCAGGCGCTCCGCGGTGGTCAGCGCGGCCTCGGAGGTCAGGCGCGCGTCGATCTCGTTCACACGGGCGATGCGTTCGGCAGGGCGCTCGGTCGCGAACGCAGCCCAGCCGACGGCATCGGACGGGAAGGGCAGGGGTGCGAGGGTCACCATGCGAGCCTATGGGCGGGCGGGGACACCGCGCGAGTACGAGATTCCGGCGGGCGGAGGGAGATCAGCGCAGGGCGCCGACGCTCGCGAGCGCCATGCGCACGAGGGTCCCGCGCCCGCCCTCCATCTCGGCGGAGAGGGCATCGGATGCCGCCTCCTCCGGTGTCAGCCAGGTCACCTCGAGCGCGTCCTGACGCGGCTCGCAGGTGCCCGTGACCGGGACGACGAACGCGAGCGACACGGCATGCTGGCGGTCGTCGTGGTAGGCGCTGACGCCCGGGAGCGGGAAGTACTCGGCCACCGTGAACGGCGTCGGCTGCGGCGGCAGCAGCGGGAAGGCCATCGGCCCGAGGTCGTTCTCCAGGTGACGGAACAGCGCGTCGCGGACGGTTTCGCCGTAGCGCACGCGGCCCGACACGATGGTGCGCGAGATCTCGCCGATCGGGGTGGCCCGCAGCAGGATGCCGACCTGGGTGACCTGGCCCATCCCATCGGTGCGCACCGGCACGCCCTCGACGTAGAGCATCGGCAGGCGACGGCGGGCTTCTTCCAGCTCGATGTCGCTCAGCCACGCGGGGTTCGAGACGTTGCCGGCCGGCGGGCCGAACGGCTCGTCGCCCGCTGGTTCGGGGTCGGGAGTGCGCACGGACATGCCTCTTGTATACCGTGCCGTCCGCAAAGGTGGACACCTTGTCCTGTCCCTCGACCGGGCGTAGCGTGCCCCGTGCCGGCGAGGCCGGGTCCGGGGCCGCACGACAGTAGGGAGCACACATCATGCACAAGTCCACACGTGCAGCGATCGCGGCGACGGCGATCGCGTTGCTGGCCCTGGGAGGAGGCACCGCCGCCGCGGCGGCGCCGGCGATCCCCCTCAACAACGGCCAGGAGGTCACCGGCGCCGAGGGCGGGGCGCACGGCTTCTTCTCGTACACGATCGACGGGGATCAGTTCTGCTACACGCTCTCGGTCACGAAGCTCACCGCGCCCGCCACGATGGCGCACGTGCACATCGCGCCGCAGGGGATCGCCGGTCCCGTCGTCATCGGGCTCACCGTTCAGAACCTGACGGCCTTCGAGACGAGCGAGTGCAAGACGGTCGATCCTGCGCTGCTCGACGCGATCGCAGAGAACCCGCGCGCCTACTACGTCAACGTCCACACCGCGACGTACCCCGGAGGCGAGGTGCGCGGCCAGCTGAAGTGACCGTGTCGGTGCGAGGGGGCAGGATGGAAGGGTGACCTCCCCCGCCCCTCTTGACGCCGATCCCGTGCGGTGGTCGGCCGAACCCGGCGACCGCGACGGTCGCCCGCTGCTGATCCTGCTGCACGGCTACGGCGCCGACGAGAACGACCTCTTCGGGCTCGTGCCCTACCTCCCGGAGGAGTTCGTGGTCGCGGCGGTGCGAGCGCCGCTCGCACCGCCGTTCCCGGCTCCCGGGTTCTCGTGGTACCCGATCGAGGGCCTCGACGGGCGCGACCCCGACCACGTCACGGCAGCTGCGCACCGGCTGATCGCGTGGACGGAGGCCGCAGCATCCGTCGACGTCCCCGTCGGGCTGCTCGGCTTCTCGCAAGGAGCAGCAGTGGCTCTTCAGGCCATGCGGCTCGACCCGCAGCGGTTCTCGTTCGCGGTCAACCTGTCGGGCTACGTCACCCCTGGCGACCTGCCGCGTGACGCCGAGCTCGCCGAGCGGCGCCCGCCCGTGTTCTGGGGCCGGGGCACGAACGACGACGTCATCCCGGGCTTCCTGGTCCAGCACACCACCCAGTGGCTGCCCGAACGCGTCGACCTCAGCGGCCGCGTGTACCCGGGCCTCACCCACAGCGTCTCGGAGCAGGAGCTCGCCGACGTCCGGGTCTTCCTGGACAAGCAGCTCGAAGAGCTCACGGCCGCCGAGGCCTGACGTCCCCCTGGCCCTGCCCAGGGATGTCGGCTAGGGTGGCTGACGGCCTTGTCCCCTCCGTGAGGAACTCCCTTGAAGCTGATCGACGCGACCGCGCTGTAATCGCGCTGCTCCGTCGACTCTCGACGCACCAGCGCTTGAACAACTTCGCGCTGCCGTCGATCCGCCGCTTCCTCACCTCGCTCCGGCATGCCCGGGCGACGGCTCTGCGGCCCTCGGTGTCAGCGCACGTCTGACCAAGGAGGCCTCATGCCCGCTCACTCTGCTCTTCCCAACACCCGGCTCACTCCGGCGATCGTCCTCGACCGGGTCACGTTCACCTGGGCCGACGGCACCACCGCGCTCTCGGATGTCTCCGGCTCGTTCGGCACCGGCCGCACGGGCCTCGTCGGCCGCAACGGCTCCGGCAAGTCCACGCTCATGCGGCTCATCGCCGGCGAGCTCGCGCCGTCGGGCGGTCACATCTCACGGACGACGGATGCCGCATACCTTCCGCAGCGGCTGACGCTCGACGTCGACCGGCCCGTCGCCGACCTGCTCGGCGTGGGCGAGACGCTCCGGGCGCTGCGCGCCATCGAGTCCGGCGACGCCGACCCCCGTCACTTCGACGCGGTCGGCTCCGGCTGGGACATCGAGGCGCGTGCGCAGGCGGCGCTCGGCGAAGCCGGGCTCGCTCCCGACATGCTGGACCGCAACGTCGGGCAGCTGTCGGGCGGTGAGGCGGTGCTGACCGCGATCGCCGGCATCCGTCTGCGCGGCGCGTCCATCGCGCTGCTCGACGAGCCCACCAACAACCTCGATCGCGAGGCGCGTGCGCGCTTGCACGACATGGTGCGAACGTGGCGCGGAGCGCTCGTCGTCGTCAGCCACGACACCTCGCTGCTCGAGCCGATGGATGACACCGCCGAGCTGTACGCGAACGAGCTGTCGGTGTTCGGCGGCCCGTATTCCGAATGGCGCGCGTGGCTGGATGCCGAGCAGGGCGCCGCTCGCGACGCGGAGCGCGCCGCGCGCCAGGCCGTCAAGCGCGAGAAGCGCCAGCGCATCGAGGCCGAGACCACCATCTCGCGCCGCGCTGCGATGGGACGCAAGGCGTTCGAGGAGAAGCGCGTGCCGAAGATCGTCGCCAACGGCCGCAAGATGGCCGCCGAGGTGTCGGCCGGCAAGCTGCGCGGCGAGAAGGCCGACCGCGAGGCATCCGCTCGCGAAGCGCTCGATGCCGCCGAGCGCCGCGTGCGCGACGACGACATCGTGAAGATCGACCTGCCGGACCCGGGCGTGCCCGCGGGCCGCCGCATCGCCACCCTGGGCGACGGCGAGCGCTCGTGGATCATCCAGGGGCCCGAACGGGTCGCGCTGATCGGCCCGAACGGCGCCGGAAAGACGACGCTCCTCGAGAAGCTGGTTGCTCCCGTCGTCGGCTTCGAACCGTTTGCAGGATCCGATCCGGATGCGGCCGGCCAGGACCCTGAGAATCCGGGAATCCCGGCCGGCAGCGCACCATCGGTCCTGCAAACGGCACGCACCGAGCTGCACACCGACCGGGTCGGGTACCTGCCGCAACGCGTGGACGGACTCGATGATGCGGCATCCGTGCTCGAGAACGTCGCGCCGTCGGCGCCCAGCGTGACGATCGTCGAGCTGCGCAACCGGCTCGCGCGGTTCCTCATCCGAGGTGCCGCGGTCGAGAGGCCCGTCGGGACGCTGTCGGGCGGCGAGCGGTTCCGGGTCGCGCTCGCGCGGCTCATGCTCGCCGACCCGCCGCCGCAGCTGCTCGTGTTCGACGAGCCGACGAACAACCTCGACCTCGACACGGTCGACCGGTTCGTCGACGCGATCGCGGCCTACCGCGGCGCGGTGCTCGTCGTGAGCCACGACGACGCGTTCCTCGAGCGCATCGGCGTGAGCCTCGTGCTCGAGCTCGACCGCGACGGCACGCTCACCGAGCGCTGACGCCGGGTCGCAGCATCCGTCATCTCCGGAAGGGGGACGGATGCTGCGGCCCGCCCCCGCGCGGATCGGGGGCCAGCACCCGTGCGGTGACGCGCCGACGCGAGCAGGATGGACGCATGAACGCACTCGTGAGACCTCAGCAGGGCCGATGGATCGCCGGCGTCTGCGCCGCCATCGCCAACCGCTTCGGGTGGAACGTCACCCTCGTGCGCATCCTCACCCTGATCGCGGTGGTCTTCCTCGGCCTCTCGCTGTGGATCTACATCCTGCTGTGGATCCTGGTGCCCTCCGAGCGCTGACCCCTGGCGCGGCAGGGTTCCCCACGCCATGATGAACGCATGCATCGCCTGGTCCGCCCCGTAAAAGGGCGCATGATCGCGGGAGTCTGCCAGGGCATCGCCGACCGCTTCGGCTGCAGCGTCGTGCCGGTGCGCGTGCTCACGGTCGGTGCGACCGTGTTCTTCGGCGTCTCGATCCTGCTGTACCTGGTGCTCTGGATCCTGATGCCCGACGAGCGGTGAGTCGCGCTCAGGGCTGCTTCTTCTGGCGGCCCGGAGCGCTGTCGCTGTTGCCGGGGCCGTTGGTCGTCTCGGTCTCGTCCGCGGGCGGCTGGGTCTCGGTGGGCGCCGGCTCCGGGGCGGGAACGGCGACGACTTCCTCATCGGTGGTGCCGTCCGGCTCCATGGCAGCGTCCGTCTGCTCCACGGGGTCCGTCGTCGGCGTGCGAGCCGGCGACGGACGGATGGTGGGGACGGACGCCGGTGGGCGAGGCTCGGAGACCGGCGCGGGCACGAGCGGGGACGGGTCCTGTGAGGCACCGAGGATCGTGGTGACGAGGACAAGGAGCGAGAGCCCCAGCGCACCGCACAGCGCGCCGAGCCCGAACGTCTGCACGCGTCGCGAGCGCAGCCACGAACGATCGGCGAGGGCCGGGTTCGTACGGCGGGTGAGCGGAGCGGGGGCCGTGGGCTCGCTCGAGGGCATCGGTTCCATCACGGTCCTCGGCAGTGAGCGCGTGCCGGGGGTGCACGCACGCAGGGAGCTTACGCGACCGTCCTGGACGGAACCTGGCCCGATGTCGGTGATCGCGACCAAGATGGAGTGATGGGCGACGTCCTCGAGCGGTTCGGTCCTGCCACGCAGGACTGGTTCCGCGGCGCATTCCACGCGCCCACCGACGCCCAGAAGGGCGCGTGGCAGGCGATCTCCGCGGGCAAGCACGCGCTCGTGGTCGCGCCGACGGGCTCCGGCAAGACGCTGTCGGCCTTCCTCTGGGCGATCGACCGCGTGTTCCACGACAAGGCCACGACGCCGCCGGCCCCTGAAGGCAGGAAGCGGCGGACGGATGCTGCGGCCCCCGCCACCCGGATCCTCTACATCTCGCCCCTCAAGGCCCTCGGCGTCGACGTCGAGCGCAACCTCCGCTCGCCCCTGGTGGGGATCGGGCAGTCGGCGCGGCGCCTCGGGCTGACCGTGCCCGACGTGACGGTCGGCGTTCGGTCGGGTGACACGCCCGCGGGCGACCGGCGCAAGCTGGTGCAGACGCCGCCCGACATCCTCATCACGACGCCCGAGTCGCTGTACCTCATGCTGACGAGTCGGGCGGGCGAGACGCTGCGCGACGTGCACACGGTGATCGTCGACGAAGTGCACGCCGTAGCGGCCACCAAGCGCGGCGCGCACCTGGCCGTGAGTCTCGAGCGCCTCGACGCGCTGCGCCGTTCGTTCGTCCCCGACGGCGCACCGGCTCAGCGCATCGGGCTGTCGGCGACGGTGCGCCCGATCGACGAGGTGGCGCGGTTCCTCGGCGGTGCGGAGCCCGTCGAGATCGTCGCACCGCGTGCGAGCAAGGCGTTCGACATGAAGGTCGTCGTGCCCATCGGCGACATGCTGAACCCGCCTCCGCCGCCGAGCCCGTTCACGTCCGAGGGTGACGGCGCGTGGGAAGCGCCCGGCGCTGCGGATGAGCCGATCGACGAGGACTGGTTCGCCGACGGTCAGTCGACGGGCTCGGGACCGCGGGCTACCGGCGCCGGCGAGACAGAGATGACGGGGTCGGTCTGGCCGCACGTCGAGGAGGCGATCGTCGACCGCATCCTGCTGCACCGCTCGACCATCGTGTTCTGCAACTCGCGACGCCTCGCCGAGCGCCTGACCGGCCGGCTGAACGAGATCTACTCCGAGCGCCTCGGCCTCGATCTGCCCGACCAGACCGTACCCGCCGCCATGATGGCGCAGGCCGGCGCGACGGCGGGCGCCGACCCGGTGCTCGCGAAGGCGCACCACGGGTCGGTGTCGAAGGAGCAGCGAGCGCAGGTCGAGGAGGAGCTGAAGTCCGGCGCCCTGCGCTGCGTCGTGGCGACGTCGAGCCTCGAGCTCGGCATCGACATGGGCGCCGTCGACCTCGTGATCCAGGTCGAGGCGCCGCCGAGCGCCGCCTCGGGCCTGCAGCGCATCGGCCGCGCCGGTCACCAGGTCGGCGAGGTGAGCCGGGCCGCCCTGTTCCCGAAGCACCGCGGCGACGTGCTCCACACCGCGATCGTCACCGAGCGCATGCTCGCGGGTGAGATCGAGGCGATCGCCATCCCGCAGAACCCGCTCGACATCCTCGCGCAGCAGACCGTGGCCGCCGCCGCCGTCGGCCCCGTCGACGTCGAAGGCTGGTACGAGACGCTCAAGCGCAGCGCGCCGTTCCGCTCGCTCCCGCGGTCCGCCTACGAGGCGACGCTCGACCTCATCGCCGGCCGGTTCCCGTCCGACGAGTTCGCCGAGCTCCGTCCCCGTGTCATCTGGGACCGCGATCTCGGCGTGCTGACCGGGCGCCCCGGCGCACAGCACATCGCCGTGACGAGCGGCGGCACGATCCCCGACCGCGGCCTCTTCGGCGTCTTCATCGCCGGCGAATCGCAGAACGCGCGCGTCGGCGAGCTCGATGAGGAGATGGTCTACGAGTCACGCGTCAACGACGTCTTCACCCTGGGCACGACGAGCTGGCGCATCGTCGAGATCACACACGACCGCGTGAACGTGGTGCCCGCGTTCGGGCAGCCGGGCAAGGTCCCGTTCTGGCACGGCGACGGCATCGGCCGTCCCGCCGAGCTGGGCGAGGCGCTCGGCAGGTTCTCGCGAGAGGTGTCGGCGGCGAAGCCCGACAAGGCCGAGTCGCGACTGCGCGAGGCGGGCCTCGACGAGTTCGCGCAAGACAACCTGCTGGCCTACCTCGCCGAGCAGCGCGAGGCCACCGGCACCCTTCCGACCGACCGCCAGCTCACGGTCGAGCGCGGCCGCGACGAGGTCGGCGACTGGCGCGTGATCCTGCACTCGCCGTACGGCATGCAGGTGCATGCGCCGTGGGCGCTTGCGGTGAACGCGCGCATCCGCGAGCGGCTGGGCGTCGACGGGTCGGCGGTCGCGAGCGACGACGGCATCATCGCCCGGATCCCGGATGCCACGGCCGAGCCCCCGGGCGCGGACCTCTTCGTCTTCGACCCTGACGAACTCGATCAGATCGTGACCGAGGAGGTCGGCGGCTCCGCCTTGTTCGCCTCGCGATTCCGCGAGTGCGCTGCCCGCGCGCTGCTGATGCCCCGCCGCAACCCGGGCAAGCGCACGCCGCTGTGGCAGCAGCGCCAGCGGTCGGCGCAGCTGCTCGAAGTCGCCCGGCGCTACCCGACCTTCCCGATCATCCTCGAGACCCTCCGCGAGGTCCTGCAGGACGTCTACGACGTGCCGTCGCTCCTGCGTCTCATGCGCGGGATCGGCGAGCGCCGCATCCGTCTCATCGAGACGGAGCCCGCCCAGCCGTCGCCGTTCGCGCGCGATCTCCTGTTCGGCTACGTCGGCGCGTTCATGTACGAGGGCGACTCGCCGCTGGCGGAGCGCCGCGCCGCGGCCCTCTCCGTCGATCCGGCGCTGCTGTCCGAGCTGCTCGGCAAGATCGAGATGCGCGAACTCCTCGACCCCGACGTGATCGCCCAGTTCGAGCGCGAGGCGCAGCGGCTCGATCCCGAGCGCCGGGCGCGCGGGCTCGAGGGCGTCGCCGACCTCCTGCGCCTGCTCGGTCCGCTCGACGCGGCCGAGATCGCGGCGCGTCTCGAGCCGGCCCCTGCTGCCCGGTCGGTGAGCAAGCGAGAAACGCGGTCGTTGAGCGAGCCTGCGAGTCGAAACGCAGAGTCGAGACGCGCCGAACCATCGAACGGCCTCGACCACGAGGCCGAGGCATCCGCGCATCTGGACGCCCTCATCTCCGCGCGGCGCGCGATCCCCGTCACGATCGGGGGCATCACCCGCGTCGCCGCGATCGAAGACGCCGGACGGCTGCGCGATGCGCTCGGCGCGGCGTTGCCCGTCGGCATCCCCACCGCGTTCCTCGAGCCCGTGGCCGACCCGCTCGGCGACCTGGTGGCGCGGTACGCGCGCACCCACGGTCCTTTCACGGCGGATGCTGCGGCCGACCGTCTCGGCGTCGGCGTGGCGGTCGCGCGCCTCACGCTGCAGCGACTCGAGTCTCAGGGACGTGTCACGAGCGGGTTCTTCCTGCCCGAGTCCTCGACGACGGCACGCGCCGACGAGGCGGACTGGTGCGACACGGAGGTCCTGCGCCGGCTGCGCATGCGCTCGCTCGCCGCGATCCGCGGCAGCGTCGAGCCGGTGCCGCAGCACGCGTACGCACGATTCCTGCCCGTGTGGCAGCATGTCACGCGTCCCCTCGAGGGCATCGACGGCGTCGCGGCGGTGGTGGAGCAGCTCGCGGGGGTGCCGATCCCGGCCAGCGCGTGGGAGTCGCTCGTGCTCCCGGCACGCATCGCCGACTACACCCCTGGCATGCTCGATGAGCTCACCGCCACCGGGGAGGTGGTGTGGTCGGGCCACGGCAGCCTTCCTGGCCGCGACGGCTGGATCGCACTTCACCCGGCCGACGCGGTACCCCTCACGCTCGCCCTCCCTGACGAGGGCGAGGAGGTCGTCCCGGGATCCCTCGACGCCCAGCTGCTGTCCGCGCTCGGCGGAGGCGGTGCCTACTTCGCCGCCCAGCTGCGCCAGACCACCGGTGCCGAGAACGAGCAGTCCGTCGTCGACGCACTGTGGCGCTTGACGTGGTCGGGTCTCGTGACCAACGACACCTTCGCGCCGGTGCGGGCGCTCGTCTCGGGCGGATCGCAGGCCCACCGCGTGAGCCGCCGGACACCCCGGGCCCGGCTGTACCGGGGCGCGGCGGTGCGGGCGGTGGCAGCATCCGTCCCCGCGCGTCCGCCCGCGATCGGCGGCCGATGGTCGCTGCTGCCCGCCGCCGAGCCCGACGCCGCCGTGCGGGCGACCGCGACGGCGAGCCTCCTCCTCGACCGCTACGGCGTGGTGACGCGCGGGGCGGTGCAATCCGAGGGGGTGCCCGGTGGATTCGCCCAGACGTACCGCGTGCTCGCCGGCTTCGAGGAGGCCGGTCACTGCCGCCGCGGCTACGTGATCGAGAAGCTCGGCGCGGCGCAGTTCGCGGCGTCGGCCACCGTCGACCGGCTGCGCGAGTTCGCCGGCCTCTCCGATCCGCCACCGCTCCGGGCGGTCACGCTGGCGGCGACCGACCCGGCCAGCCCCTACGGGGCTGCGCTCGCCTGGCCCGCGCTCGAGGGTGTGTCGCACCGCCCCGGTCGCAAAGCCGGCGCCCTCGTCGTGCTCGTCGACGGCGCGCTCACGCTGTACCTCGAGCGCGGCGGCAAGTCCGCACTCGCCTTCACCGGCGACGAGGCGGCGCTGGCCGCCGCCACCCGCGATCTCGCGGCGACGGCTCGCGCGCGGCGCCTCGACACCCTCACGATCGAGCAGGTGAACGGCGCGTTCGTGTACGGCACGTTCGTGGGCAAGACCCTCCGCGACGCCGGCTTCGTCGAGTCCCCGCGCGGGCTGACGCTGCGCCGCCTGACGGCGGGCGACGCCCTCCGACAGGCTCAGGGACCGGAGGACAGGGCGGGCGCGCGTGCCTGAGGGCGACACCGTCTTCCGCGCCGCCCGGCGACTGGACTCGGCTCTCGCCGGCGCGACCGTGACGCGCTTCGAGTTGCGCGTTCCTCAGCTGGCGACGGTCGATCTGCGCGGCGAGGTCGTGCACGATGTCGTCTCGCGCGGCAAGCACCTCCTGCATCGCATCGGTTCGTGGACGCTCCACACGCATCTCAAGATGGAGGGCGAGTGGCACGTCTACCGTCGCGGCGAGCGCTGGCACGCACCGGCGTTCCGTGCCCGGGCGATCATCGGCGCGACGGCACCCGACGGCACGGAGTGGGAGACCGTCGGTTTCGACCTCGCCGAGATCAAGCTCGTGCCCACGACAGCCGAAGACGAGCTGGTGGGCTACCTCGGCCCTGATCCGCTCTCCGACTCCTGGGACCCCGAGGAGGCCGCGCGGCGCCTGGCCGCCGACACCCGCGCGGTGCACGTCGCCGTGCAGGACCAGCGCAACATCGCCGGTTTCGGCAACGAGTACGCGAACGAGATCCTCTTCGTCCGCGGTGTCCTCCCCACGACACCGGCGAATGAGACGGATGCCGCCGCCATCGTGGATCTCGGCGCCCGCATGATCCGCGCGAACCGCAACCGGTCCGGCCGCACCTTCACCGGTGACGCCCGCCCCGGTCGGTCGACGTGGGTGTACCGTCGCGAAGGCCGCCCGTGCCGTCGTTGCGGCACCCTGATCGAGGGTGGGAGCCTCGGCGCCGATCCGACGCGAGACCGCATCGTCTTCTGGTGCCCCACCTGTCAGCGCTGAGCCCGGATCCCAGGGGGCATGGGCTCGGGTTTCAGCACGCTTTGATCACGATGCGCGGCGGACGAAGTGTCGCCCCGGGCTGCAGCATCCGTCCCCCGCGTTCGTGTCTCCGGTGAAACCGCGCGGTTCCCTGGGCGTTACACAACGCCGGACGATCTGTCTCACCGGCCGCTGCCGCCGAACAGAATCGTCCGGTTCGGTCTTCGATCCGTTGCGGGTGCCCACATCGCCATATTGAATACCTCCACACCCGATAGGCCGTGCAGAGTGGCGCGACCGGCGATCAGAAGGACCCTCACGAGGTGACGATGTCCACAGGCACGGCCGCAGCGCAGGCGACGGCGGAGCACGTTCCCACCGACGGCGAGGGCGTGCGCGGAGCCGTCGTCCTGTCGGGGATCACGAAGTACTACGGCGAACAGCTCGCCGTCGACGACCTGTCGCTCCAGGTCCAGCCGGGCGAGTTCATCTCGCTTCTGGGGCCGTCGGGCTGCGGCAAGACGACCACGCTGCGGATGATCGCGGGATTCGAGCACCCGGATGCCGGCGACATCCGCATCTCCGGTCGCTCGGTGCTCGCCGCGCCGCCGTACAAGCGTGACGTCAACACCGTCTTCCAGGCCTACGCCCTGTTCCCGCACCTGTCGGTCGCCGAGAACGTCGCATACGGGCTGCAGCAGCGCCGCACCCCGAAGGCCGAGGTACGCGAGCGCGTCACGCAGGCGCTCGACATGGTGCAGATGCGCCGTTTCGGCGATCGTAAGCCGACGCAGCTGTCGGGCGGTCAGCAGCAGCGCATCGCGCTGGCCCGTGCGCTGGTGAACCGTCCCGCGGTGCTGCTGCTCGATGAGCCGCTCGGTGCGCTCGATCGCCAGCTGCGCGAGGAGATGCAGCTCGAGCTCAAGCTGCTGCAGTCACGCCTGGGCATCACCTTCGTCTTCGTGACGCACGACCAGGGCGAGGCACTGTCGATGAGCGACCGCATCGCGATCATGCGTGCCGGCCGGATCGAACAGCTCGCCGACGCCGACACCGTCTACGCACGCCCCGCTTCGGCGTACGTCGCGGCGTTCGTCGGACAGCAGAACTTCTTCCGTGGCCCCGCCGCCGAGGCAGGGGCGGCGATCACCTCGCCGTACGCGCTGGTGCGCGCCACCTCACCCGTGCTCACTGCCACGAACCTCGGCGAGGCGGCCGTGCGCCCCGAGTTCATCCGCATCGAGAAGGACGCCCCGGCGGGCGCGGCGGCCGAGGCGTTACCCGAGGCCAACACCGCGCGCGGCGAGCTGATCGGGGTGTCGCACCTCGGCGACACGATGCAGTTCCTCGTACAGCTCGGGCCGGACCAGAGCCTCATCGTGCGACGCCCGACGCCCGACGCGCCCGCGCTCTCCATCGGCGACGCCGTCGTGTGCACGTGGGCGGCGCACCACGTACTGCTGTTCCCCGCCGCCGACGACGACGCGGCGAAGCAGGGTGGTTACATCGCACCTCCGACCGCCTGACCGCACCATCCAGACCCGACGCACGACCCGCTTGCCCGACGCACCACCCGCAGTCCGACGCCCGCCCGCAGCCGCAGCATCCGCTCGCCCGGCTCCCGTTCTCGAATTCAGGAGTACCCGATGACTCAGCCTCGCACCCCGCTCCGCATCCTCGCTCCCGAGGGCGCCGCGCCCCTCATCGCGCGCGAGCTGTCGCGTCGCCGGTTCCTGAGCCTCGCCGCGCTGGCCGGCGGCGCCACCGTGCTGGCCGCCTGCGCTCCCGGCGGCAGCGGCTCCCCCGCCCCGCAGGCGACCGGAGGCGCCCTCGAGGACAGCCTGTCGGTGTACACATGGGCCGAGTACGACGCGCCCGAGGTCGTCGAAGCGTTCACCGCCGAGCTCGGGCCGAAGGTCACGCTGGACTCCTACGGATCGAACGAGGAGCTCATCGCCAAGCTCGTCGCGGCGAAGGGCACATCGGGCTACGACATCGTCGTACCCACGGGCGTCTTCATTCCGCAGATGATCGAGCAGGGACTCCTGCAGAAGCTCAACAAGGAGCTGCTGCCCAACCTCTCGAACATGGACCCGGCGTTCCTCGGCCGCGCATGGGACCCGGGCAACGACTACTCGATCTGCAAGGCGTGGGGCACGACGGGCTACGTGTACGACAAGACCGTGATCACCCGCGAACTCACCACGTGGGCCGACTACTTCGACGCCGCCCAGAACGAGGCGAGCGGCAAGACCGCGATGTCGGACGACCCTGCCGGCGTCGTCGGTTCGTACTTCTGGGCCAATGACCTGGACTGGAACACCGACGACCCCGACGAGCTCGAGGCGGCTCGCGCCTTCCTCGTGGAGAAGATCGCTCCCCATGTCGCGGCCTTCGACTCCGCGGCGGGCGCCAACACGATTCCGCAGGGCACCCATGCCCTGCTCATGGCCTGGAACGGCGACGCGCGACTGGGCATCCAGGAGTCGTCCGAGCCTGACCGCTGGCAATGGGTGCTGCCGGGCCCGCAGACGGAGCTCTGGATGGACAACTGGGCGATCGCGACCGGGGCGACCCACCCCGAGGCGGCTCACGCCTTCATCAACTTCGCGATGACCCCTGAGAACCAGCTGCTGAACCTCGAGTGGGTCGGCTACAACGTCGGCGGCAAAGACATGCAGGCGGCGGCCGAGGAAGCCGAGGTGGAGCGTCTCGACATGATCTTCTTCACTCCCGAACAGCTCGAGAGCATGCACGAGCAGGTGCTCAACGACTCGCTGAGCACCCGCGTGGAGATCTACAACGAGGTGAAGGCTGCCGCCGGTGCGTAATCGCGCCGCCGGCGCGGTCGGTCCCGCCCTCGCCGGACCGGCGTGGGCGTGGCTGCTGGTGTTCTTCGTCGCGCCGGTCGCCATGGTCGTGTGGTTCAGCTTCGGCTACAAGCCCGGCGTCTTCGGCACCCACGCCAACGACATCCTGTCGTTCGACCGGTACATCGAGGCCATCTCGCCGACGTTCCTCGCGACCTTCCAGAACACGCTGTGGGTGGGGATCATCGGCACGGTGCTCTGCTTCGCGATCGGGGCGCCGGTGGCGTACTGGATGGCCTTCAAGGTCAAGCCGCAGCGCCGCGGCATCCTGATCGCCCTCGTCCTCGTGCCGTTCTGGACCAACTTCCTCGTCCGGACCATCGGCTGGCAGGTGATCCTCGCCCCCGAGGGATGGCTCTCGACACTGCTTCAGGGCATCGGCGTGCTCGACGGGCCGCTCGAGCTGCTGTACACGCGCACCGCCGTGATCATCGGCGTCGTCTACAACTACCTGCCGCTGATGATCCTCCCGCTGTTCGTGGCTTTCGATCGGGTCGGGCCGGCGCTGCGCGAGGCATCCAAGGACCTGGGCGCCGGCAAGATCACGACCTTCTTCCGCGTGACGCTTCCGCTGTCGCAGCCGGGCATCGTCGCCGGCGTGCTGCTGGTGTTCATCCCGCTGATGGGCGACTACATCACCGCGACGGTGCTGGGCGGTGCGAAGGGCAACATGGTGGGCCAGCTCGTCGCGGGACAGTTCCAGACCGCGCAGAACTGGGCCCTCGGATCGGCCATGGCCGTGCTGCTCATGCTCCTGATCATGGTCGCGATCGGGGTGTGCGCCGTGGTCATCTGGCTCGTCGCACAGCCGTTCCGCTCGCGCAACCGGCTGGTCCTGGGGCCGGTTCCCGAAACTGCGGAGACGGATGCTGCGCCCGCAGCGGCGCTGGAGGTGACGACGTGACCACGCAGACCGAGACCGAGACGATCCTGCAGGCCGAGACGCGCGAGGCTCGTCCCGGTGCCGCGCCGCGCCGGCGCGCGCACAGGTGGTGGTCGGACATCGCCTTCGGCGTGTGGGGCGTGCTCGTCATGCTCTTCCTGTTCCTGCCGATCATCGTGATCGTCGTCCACTCGTTCAACACCGGCCGCCTGCTCGCCGTGTGGGACGGCTTCGGCTTCGACGCCTTCGGTTCGATCCTCGTGAAGCCGGCGATCCAGAACGCCGTGCGCGTATCGCTCATCACCGCGCTGATCGCGGCGATCATCGCGACGGTCCTCGGGACCCTCGCGGGCATCGCCATGGCACGGCATCCCGGCAAATGGGTGTGGTGGTTCCTCGGGCTCCTGCTCCTGGTGTCGGTGACCCCCGAGATCGTCGACGCGGTCGCCCTCCTGCCCTTCATGGTGTTCCTCGGACAAGACGTCGGGATCACGATGTTCAACGACGGCATCGTGCGTCTGTCGGTCGGATCGTCGCTGTTCGCGACGGCCGTGGTGTCGTACATCGTGCGCGCCCGGCTGGTGGGTCAGGACGCGCAGCTGGAGGAGGCATCCGCCGATCTCTACGCCAAGCCGTTCACCACCTTCCGCCGGGTCACGCTCGCCCTCGCGATGCCCGCGGTGCTCGCCGGCTTCCTGCTGGCATTCACGCTGAGTCTCGACAACACCATCGTGGCCGCGTTCGTGCAGGTGTCGGGCACGACGCCGTGGCCCGTCTATGTGCTGAGTGCGCTGCGGACCGGTCTGCGCCCCGAGATCGCCGCGGTGTCGACGATCATGCTCGTGCTGACCCTCGTCGCCCTCGCTCTGGTGGCGCTCGTGCTCAAGCGGGCGGGCGACTCCGCGACGCAGATCGCCCGCACGATGACGGGCGGCTGATCCGGTTGCGCGACCCTATGCTGTTGCGGTGACCCGACTCCTGCTCCTCATCGACATTCAGCGCGACTACTTTCCGGGAGGGCGGCATCCGCTCGTCGACCCGGATGCCGCCGCGGATGCCGCCGCGCGACTGCTCGCTGGATTCCGTGCATCGGGTGAGCGTGTCGTGCACGTGCAGCACGTGTGGGACGGACCGGATGCCGCGTTCTTCGCCCCCGGAACCCCCGGGGTCGAATTCGATCCGCGCGTCGCGCCCGACGGCGAGGAGCACGTCATCGTCAAGCACGAGCCGAACGCGTTCCTCGGCACCGGGCTCGAGTCGCTGCTGCGCGCAGCGGATGCCGACGAGATCGTGGTCGCCGGGATGATGTCGAGCATGTGCGTCGACGCCACCGTGCGCGCGGCGTCCGATCTCGGCTTCCGCATCGCGGTCGCACAGGATGCGTGCGCCGCACCCGACCTCGCCTACGATGGCCGCACCGTACCGGGCGTCCAGGTGCACCTCGCGTTCATGGCGGCGCTCGACGGCACCTACGCCCGCGTCGCCGACGTCGATGCGCTGGTCGGCGAACTCGTCGCCGGCTGACACCGCGACAACCTGTCCGGCCCGCCGGACAACTTCCGACACGCCACGCCCGCATCGACCCGCCCGACGGGTGAGGATGGGAGCACCACACACCGCATCGGAGTTGATAACCGTGGGCACGACCGTCTTCGAACGACAGCGGCCGGCAGCATCCGTCGTCCAGCACGCCCTCGCCGAGACGAGGCACTCGGTGTTCTGGCGCGACGACCTTCCCGACAGCCTCCTGCCCGATCGACCCGCGCTCGTCGGCACGCACCGCGCCGACCTGGTCGTCGTCGGCGGCGGCTACACCGGGCTGTGGACGGCGCTCCTCGCCACCGAGCGCGACCCTGATGCGAAGGTCGTCGTCGTCGAGGCGCAGCGTGTCGGGTGGGCGGCGTCCGGTCGCAACGGCGGCTTCTGCGAGGCCAGCCTCACCCACGGCCACGAGAACGGCATGGCCCGCTGGCCCAAGGAGATGCCTGCTCTCGACCGCCTGGGGCATGAGAACCTCGATGCGATCGAGGCGTCCGAGGCCCGCTTCGGCATGGACTTCCAGTTCGAACGCACGGGACAGCTTGCTCCCGCCGTCGAGCCGCACCAGGTGGAGTGGCTGAAGGAGTGGGCCGCCGAGGGCGAGGAGGGCGTGGTCTATCTCGATCAGGCCGAAGCCCAGGCATCCGTCCACTCCCCCACGTACCTCGCCGCGGTCTGGGAGAAGAACGCGTGCGGCATGGTCCACCCCGCGCGAATGGCCGCCGAGCTCGCTCGCGTCTGCGAGGAGCGCGGCGTCGTGATCTTCGAGCGCTCGCACGTCACCGGGCTCGACACGAGCGGACCCGGTGTGGTCGTGATCACCCCCGACGGGCGGGTGGAGGCGTCCCGTGCCGCGCTCGGCACGAACGTCTTCCCGTCGCTCATCAAGCGCAACCGGCTCATGACGGTCCCCGTCTACGACTACGTGCTCATGACGGAGCCGCTCACCGGCGCCCAGCTCGACTCGATCGGCTGGCAGGACCGCCAGGGCATCGGCGACATGGCGAACCAGTTCCACTACTACCGGATCACCAAGGACAACCGGATCCTGTTCGGCGGCTACGACGCGATCTACCGGTACGGCCGCAAGATGAACGCCGAGTACGAGAACCGGCCTGAGACCTGGGCCAAGCTCGCGAGTCACTTCTTCACCACCTTCCCGCAGCTCGAAGGGCTGCGCTTCACGCATGAGTGGGCGGGCGCGATCGACACCTCGACCCAGTTCACGGCGTTCTTCGGCACCGCCCGGGACCGCCGGGTCGCGTACGCGGCCGGTTTCACGGGACTCGGTGTCGGATCGACCCGCTTCGCCGGCGAGGTCATGCTGGATCTGCTCGACGGCGTGAAGAACGAACGCACCGAGCTCGAGATGGTCCGCAAGCGGCCGCTCCCGTTCCCGCCCGAGCCCGCCGCGTCGATGGGCATCAACGCGACCCGCTGGTCGCTCGACCGCGCCGACCACAACAAGGGCAAGCGCAACTTCCTGCTGAAGACGCTCGATGCGCTGGGCCTGGGATTCGACTCGTGAAGCCCGCAATCGTGACGGATGCCGCGTCCCTCGCGCTCGAGTGCGAACCGCTCCGCGCCGACCAGGTGGTCGACGGCTCGCCCGCCACCGGGTTCGCCCAGCTCGGGGAGTTCGGCGGCGCCGAGATCGGCGTGTGGGAGCACACCCCGGGCGCGTCGAGCGACGTCGAAGCGGACGAGGTCTTCGTCGTGCTCTCGGGCTCGGCGACGGTGTCGTTCGACGATCCCGCGCTCGAGCCGATCGAGCTCCGCGCAGGGTCGGTGGCACGCCTGACGGCGGGCATGCGCACGGTGTGGACGGTGCGCGAGACGCTCCGCAAGGTCTACATCACGGGCTGAGCCCTTCAGCGTCCTGCCGACCTCCGTACCAGCAGCGCCAGGTGCAGCGCGGTCTGGGTCTCGCCGTCGTCGAGATCGGCGCCGAGCAGCTCCTCGATGAGGGCGATCCGCTGATAGAACACCGACCGGGACAGGTGGGACGCGCCGGCCGCCGCCGTGCGGTTGCCCGGGTGAGCGAGCATCGCCTCGAGAACGTCGAGCAGGTCGCCCGAGCGAGACAGGTCGTAGGAGATCAGCGGTGCCAGCATCCGCTCGCCGTGCTCGAGCACGCGGTGGTCGTCGCGCAGGGCGGTCACCAGCTGCACGAGCGGGCGGTTCTCGGCGCGCCGCAGGTGCGGACCGCGTCCTGGGCGACGCCGTCGGCCGCCAGCGAGATCCACCGCCTCGTGCACCGAGGCGAGCGCCGCATCGATGCCTTCCGCGCCGCGCCCCACCGACACCGTGACGCGCTCCACGTCGCCGGCGTCGACGAGCGCGCGCACGAATTCGACCACAGCGGCATCGTCGAACACGGCGTCGGGCGGCAGCGAGACCAGCATCGTCGCCGCAGGGGCGGCGACGCCCGCCGGCGCCGAGCCCGCCAGCGCGCGCCCTCGCAGGGTGCGAGCTGCCACATCCGCTCGCTCCGCCGCGACCGGCGCTCCCGACACGACCAGCCCGTACAGCTTGGCTCCTCGTAACGGAAGGCCGGCGGCCTCGAGACGAGCGGCAGCGCCGCCGACCCCGGCGAAGCGGCCGGCGAGCAGTCCATCCACCAGACGCCGCCGGCCGATACGCGCCCACTCGTCGGCATCGCCGTCCGCGAGCCGGCCGACCGCGAGGGCGATCGCACCCTGCTCGAGCACGGCAGTGCGCCCGGCGGCGTGCTCCGGTCCGGGCAGTGCGATGAGATTCCCCCAACGGATGCCGCGCGCCTCGACCGGGACGATCAGCCAGTCGTCCGCACCGGCCGGGATGTCGCGCTCGCGGCGCTGCTCCGAGCGCCGGTGTGCGGAGCGCGACCGCAGCTCCCACTCGGTGAAGAGCTCCTCCTCCATCGCGAGGGGGACCTCGGCGGCCACGACCTCGTAGCCCAGGTTCTCGAGCACGATGGGCGCGCCGAGCGTCTGCGCGAGCTGGTGGACGATGAAGTCCGCGGGCGATCCGCGCAGCACCAGGGCCGTGAAGCGCTCGCGCACCTCGTCGCGGGCGCGCAGCGCGTCGGTCTGCCCCGTGATGATGCGACTGTGGACGGCCTCGGTGACCGTCACGAACTTGAGCTCGCGGTGGAGCACGACGAGGGCGAGGCCGCGTTCGCGAGCGGCCTCGACGACCACCGCGGGGACGTAGCGATAGTGCGTGCCCAGCTCGAGCACGAGGCCGGAGAGTCCTGCGTCAGCGAGCTCGTCGATGAACCGACGCAGCTCGCCGGGCTCGACCGGCCACGACGAGCCGGTCGACAGCAGCAGTTCGCCGCCGTTGAGCAGCCGCGCGACGCCCGCGCTGTCGGACACGTGCAGCCATCGCACGCGCGCATCGAGCGCGTCGTCGCCGACGAGCACTTCGGGGACACCCTGCGCGACCGCGTCGAGCGCGATCACTTCGCGCACGGTCGGGAGGATCTCATCTGCGGATCGATCTGCCGGACGATCCGTGTGGATCGTCCGATCTTCGCGACGGTCGGGCACCTTGGCCGCCTCTTCTTCTCTGACAGGCTGGGACCTGTCAAGCCTAGAGGATCGCCGCACGATCTGTCCGACGCCGAGAAGGAGCCACTCATGAGCATCACCGAGAGCACTGTCGCCACGACCGGCATGGATGCCGACGTCCGTGTCGTCTCGCATTGGATCGATGGGGCGGAGCGTGGGTCGTCGTCGGGTCGGACGGCGCCGGTGTTCAACCCGGCGACCGGTGTTGTGTCGGCGCGGGTGGCGTTGGCGGATGAGGTGGAGATCGGTGCGGCGATCGCGTCGGCCGAGGCCGGCTACCAGGTGTGGAGCCAGTACTCGATCGCGAGGCGGCAGAGCGTGGTGTTCGCGTTCCGGGAGATCCTGAACGCCCGCAAGCGGGAGTTGGCGGAGATCGTGACGGCGGAGCACGGCAAGGTGCTCTCGGACGCGATGGGGGAGATCCTGCGGGGTCAGGAGGTGGTGGAGCTGGCGTGCGGGTTCCCGCATCTGATCAAGGGCGCGTTCAGTGAGAACGCGTCGACCGGGATCGATGTGTACTCGCTGAAGCAGCCGCTCGGGGTGGTAGGGGTGATCAGCCCGTTCAACTTCCCGGTGATGGTGCCGTTGTGGTTCGTGCCGATCGCGATCGCCGCGGGCAACGCGGTGGTCCTCAAGCCCAGTGAGAAGGACCCGTCGGCGGCGTTGTGGCTGGCCGCGGCGTGGCAGGAAGCGGGCCTGCCGGACGGGGTGTTCACGGTGCTGCAGGGCGACAAGCTCGCCGTGGACGGGCTGCTCACCAGCCCGGTGGTGCAGTCGATCAGCTTCGTCGGGTCCACCCCGATCGCGCAGTACATCTACGAGACCGCGTCGAAGCATGGCAAGCGGGTGCAGGCGCTGGGTGGTGCGAAGAACCACATGCTGGTGCTCCCCGACGCCGATCTGGACCTGGTCGCCGACCAGGCCGTGAACGCCGGGTACGGTGCCGCCGGGGAACGCTGCATGGCCATCTCGGTCGTGCTCGCCGTGGAACCGGTCGCCGACGACCTCATCGGCAAGATCACCGACCGCATCAGCCGGCTCACGATCGGCAACGGGGCGGGGGTGGACGGTGTCGAGCCCGACATGGGACCGCTGATCACCGACCTCCACCGGAACAAGGTCTCCGAGTATGTCGACATCGCCGAAGCCGATGGCGCCACCATCGTCGTCGACGGCCGCGACTGCACGGTGGCCGGGCACGAGGACGGGTTCTTCTTCGGCCCCACCCTGATCGACGACATCCCCACCACCAGCAAGGCGTACCGGGAGGAGATCTTCGGACCGGTGCTGTCCGTGGTCCGCGTGCAGTCCTACGACGAGGGGCTGGAGCTGATCAACTCCGGCCGGTTCGGCAACGGCACCGCGATCTTCACCAACGACGGCGGCGCGGCCCGCCGGTTCCAGAACGAGGTGCAGGTCGGCATGATCGGCATCAACGTGCCCATCCCCGTCCCGGTCGCGTACCACTCCTTCGGCGGCTGGAAGGCCTCCCTGTTCGGCGACGCGAAAGCCTACGGCGTCCACGGCTTCGACTTCTTCACCCGCGAGAAAACCATCACCAGCCGCTGGGCCGACCCCGCCAGCCACGGCGGCATCAACCTCGGCTTCCCCCAGAACAACTGACCCGACCCTCGATCCTGAGAGGACTCCCCCGCATGACAGACACACTCGCTCTCATCGACGCCTCCCGCGCGCTCCCCGACCCCGAAGGCGACGCCCGCGTGCGCGCGGACGACCGCGGCCACGTCTTCCACTCGTGGAGCGCGCAGGCGCTCATCGATCCGCTGCCCATCGCGGCGGGCGAAGGGTCGACGTTCTGGGACTACAGCGGCACCGCCTACCTCGACTTCAGCTCGCAGTTGGTGAACCTCAACCTCGGGCATCAGCATCCGGATCTCGTCCGCGCCATTCAGGACCAGGCCGGCCGTCTCGCGACGATCCAGCCGTCCATGGCGAACGACGTGCGCGGCGAGCTGGCCCGGCGCATCGCAGAGGTCGCGGGCGACGGGTTCGAGAAGGTGTTCTTCACGAACGGCGGCGCCGACGCCAACGAGAACGCCGTGCGCATGGCGCGCCTCGTGACCGGCCGTCGCAAGGTGCTGTCGATGTACCGCAGCTACCACGGCAACACCACGACCGCGATCTCGCTGACCGGCGACCCGCGCCGCTGGCCGAACGAGCCGGCCGACGGCTCGACCGCGAAGTTCTTCGGCCCCTACCCGTACCGTTCGGCGTTCCACTCGTCGAGCGTCGAGGAGGAGACGCAGCGGGCGCTCGAGCACCTCGAGCAGACCGTCGTGCTCGAGGGTGCGACGACGATCGCGGCGATCATCATCGAGACGATCGTCGGCACCAACGGTGTGCTCGTGCCGCCGCCCGGGTACCTCGCCGGTGTGCGCGAGCTCTGCGACCGCTACGGCATCGTGTACATCGCCGACGAGGTCATGGTCGGGTTCGGCCGGGTGGGCGAATGGTTCGCGTTCCAGGCGTTCGACCTGCAGCCCGACCTGATCACGTTCGCGAAGGGCGTGAACTCGGGTTACGTGCCGCTCGGCGGCGTCGTGATCTCGGATCGCATCGCGTCCCACTTCGACACCGTGTCGTTCCCCGGCGGGCTCACGTACTCGGGCCACCCGCTCGCGTGCGCGGCGGGCGTCGCCACGTTCGAGGTGTTCGAGCGCGACGGCATCCTCGAGCGCGTGCGCGACCTCGGTTCGCGGGTCGTCGAACCGCGCCTGCGCGACCTCGCGTCGCGGCATCCGTCCATCGGCGATGTGCGGGGAATGGGCCTCTTCTGGGCGATCGAGCTCGTCAAGGACCGCGAGACCCGCGAGCAGCTCGTGCCGTTCAACGCGAGCGGAACGGATGCCGCACCCATCACCGCGGTCGCCGCGGCGTGCAAGCGCGACGGCCTGTGGCCCTTCACGCACTTCAACCGCGTGCACGTGGCGCCTCCGCTCGTGATCACCGAGGACGAACTCGTGCGCGGCATCGACATCATCGACCGTGCCCTCTCAGCCGCCGACGAGTACGTCACGCGCTGATCAGCGCCCCTTTCCGACCCCGCGTCCACCGAGGACGCGGGGTCGTCACGCGCCCGAGACCGAATCGTTCCGATGCGCGGGAATGAATCACCCCGGCCCACCGTTATTCCTGTACTCAGCACCATGTGCTGCTCCAGGAGGGGAACGTGGGCAAGAACTACATCGACATCGAGAACGACCAGGGCGAGACGCTGCGCTACCGCAAGCACGTCAATGGTCGTGGCCTCATCGCGCATGGAGCGAAGGTGCACCCGAGCGCCATCGTCGAAGCGGGGGCGTATGTCGAACCGGGCGTGCAGATCGCCGCAGGCGCGCACGTCGGCCGTGGCGTGTGGGTCGAGACGGATGCCGTCATCGGGCCCGACGCCGAGATCGCACCGCATGCCCACATCGGGCCGCGCGCAGCCATCGGCCCGCGCGCCAAGATCGGGGTGCGCACCCAGGTGGGGCACGACGCCCGTGTGGCCGGAGGCTCGCTCATCGGCGACGACGAGACGATCGCCGACGGCGAGCGCGTCGCCACCGACAAGCGAGGGCTGCGCCTGGCCGCCTGACGCCGTCGGCCTGACGCCCGCCCGACGCCCACACCAACGTCGGCCAGGGCTCCTCGAGGGCCGCAACACGCGGAATGCGCGCGACGAACCCGCGTGTCGTGGCACCGGAGGCGTCACGTCGTCGCCACCGCCTAGGCTCGCGTCGTGGTCAGACGCGTCGTCCTCGGCATCCTGGTGCTCGTCCTCGCGGGCACGGCGTACTGGTGGTTCATCGGGCGCGATGACGCCTCCGTGGAGGTCGCACCGACCGCGCCGGGCACTGCCGCCACGATGCCGGCGATCCCTGCCGACGCGTTCGAGATGACGGTCGAGAGCGTCCACGACGGTGACACGCTGCGCGCTCGCGTCGCGGTGCCGAACGCCGTCGTCGGCGATCTCGAGTCCACGCGCGTGCGCCTTCTGGGAATCGACACCCCCGAGATCTCCCCCGAAGCCGACTGCTGGGGCGCGGAGGCGACGGCGAAGCTGACGTCGCTCGTCCCCGTGGGATCGACGATCTGGGTCGCCGCCGACGTCGAGGTGCACGACCAGTACGGCAGGACGCTCCTCTACATCTGGACGCCCGACGGCCGCTTCGTGAACGGCGAGCTCGTCGCGCAGGGCGACGCGCGAGTGGAGGTCTATTCGCCGAACCGGGCTGAGGAGTCGCTGCTGCGCTCGCTCGAGGCCGCGGCCGTCACCGCGGCTGCCGGGCAGTGGGGGGCGTGCGGCTGAGCCGTCGGGAGAACGCGCCGGTCAGGCGAACAGGAAGAGCACGAAGCCGATGAGCGGAAGCGTGCCCTGGATGAGCGCGGGACGCAGGTATCGCAGCCCCGACGTCAGCAGCACGAGTGCGGCGGCGACCATCGAACCGAGGCTGAACAGCACCAGTGCGAGCCCCGCGGCAGCCATCGGCGAGCCGTCTGCACCGGCGTAGATCAGCACGAGCCCGATCACGACCCCGATGGCGAGGAACAGGTTGTAGAAGCCCTGGTTGTACGCCATCGGCTTCGTCGTGTCGGCGGCCGCCTGATCTGCGACGCCGAACCGCTTCCAGATCTTCGGCTGCGTCCACTGGACGCTCTCCATCACGAAGATGTAGACGTGAAGAAGCGCTGCGAGCGCCGCGAAGACCGTAGCCACAATCGTCACCATGAGCGAACCATATCGCCCCGGCTACGCTGAACAGCATGGCGAAGGGCGGGTCGCGCACAGGCGGACGAGGACGCGGCGCATCGGGCAGGCGTCCGGGCGCAGCATCCGGGTCGTCCTCGAAGCCGAAGACCGCGAAGACCCGGCGGCCGCAGCCGTCGCCCGGCCCGTCGCCGACCCCACCCGTTGAGCCCCCCATGCCCGCGGTCTTCACGCTCGGCGCGATCCCGGGTGCGACCCCCGGCAAGTGGATCGACATCTGGAACGAACGGATGCCGCAGACCCGCCTCGAACTCGTGCCGCTGGCCGTCGCCGATCAGCGGTGGGCGCTCCAGGGCGGCGAGGTCGACGCGGCCATCGTCCGGCTGCCGATCGACCAGGACGGCCTCCACGTCATCCCGCTGTACGACGAGGTCCCGGTGGTCGTGTGCGCGAAGGATTCGCACCTCACCGCGGCCGATGAGGAACTCGACGCCGCCGACCTCGTGGGCGAGGTGCTGATCGTTCCGCAGGACGCCGTGCTCGACCTCCATCTTCCCGGCACGGTTGCGCCACGGTTCGACGCCCCCGCCGACACCGGCGAGGCGATCGCGACCGTCGCCGCGGGCGTGGGGATCGTCGTGGTGCCGATGTCGGTGGCGCGGCTGCATCACCGAAAGGACGTCGAGTACCGCCCTTTGAGCGGGGGCCCGATCTCGACGGTCGCCCTCGCGTGGGACGCCGAGCGGACCACCCCGGCGGTCGAGGCGTTCGTCGGTATCGTGCGCGGCCGCACGGCGAACTCGTCGCGCGGCTGAGATCCGGGGCTCCCACGGCGAGAGCGCGAGAGTGAGGGGTGCCGCCCCCAGTCCTGTGCAGCACCCCTCGAGGATCGGCGACGAAGACCTGCAATCGATTCTGCGTCCCGCGTCGGTCTTCTCGGCCGCTCCCCCGACCCCGGTCGGTGAAGCGCAAGCCGTTCCGATGACCAGGAGCACGCAGCATCCGTCCTGATACACGAAAGTGGGAAATCTCAGAAGCCGGCGCCGTGCACCTGGAAGGGGGCCACGATGCCGGTGCGAACGGATGCTGCGGCCAGCGCCTCCGACGGCGCGACGCCCGCGGCGAGCCCCTCGTGCATCGCGGCGAGGAGTTCGCACGCGGCGTCATCGGCGACGATGACAGGTGCCGCGATCACGCTGCGAGCGCCGGCATGGAGCCAGATCCGCGTCATGCCCAACGCTTCCTCGCCCCATCTCACGGAGGAGCGACCCACTTCGCACGCAGAGAGGACGACGGTTGAGGGAACGCGTGGGATCAGATCGATGTCGTACCCGAACAGGGTTCCGTCGGCGAGTTCGAGGCCAGAGAACATCGGGTTGTCCAGCGCATGCCGACCGTGCGCGGCCACATGCAGAACGTCCACCTGAGAGGCGAGAGCGGTGACTTCGGTGACCGTCGCGTCGCCCCCGGTCTTCACCGCCGCACGACTCCATGCTGCGGAACCCGCGGACACCTCCTCCTCTCCGCGAGCGACGCGCGGCCCGACGGCGAAGCCGGCGATGCTCGGAGCACGAGCCGCGCGCGAACGCTGCGCGATCCAGGCGGTCACCGAGGTCGCCACCGAAACCGGGCGATGGACGATTCCCGGGAGCATCATCCATGGGACTCCGGCGAGGATGCCCGCCGCCGTGATCAGAATCCGCTCAGCTCCCGAGAGTGCGCCGACGGGTGCGCACAGGATCCGGGACAACGTCGCGAGCCGCTCGTCGAGCCCGCGGCGCACCACCGCTGCCATCGGTCCGGCGGTGACCGTTGCGGCCATGTCGAGGTCGGCGCGCAGACCCCTCAGCGCCGATCGGGCGGCAGCCCAGTCCAGCCGGACCAGCTGCGTGCTCTGTGGAGAGGCGGCGAGCGCAGCGAGCTCGACGCCGTCGAACACGTAGGACACGAGCACATCGCCGGCGCCCAGTTCAGCGATCGCGTCACGGAGACTCGCACGGACTCGCAGCTCGCCGGCGGCTGTCTGCGACCACTGCCGCTGACGGGCGCGGTCGCTGAGCAGAGCCGCCCGTGGGGTCGCCAGCCAGTCGCCGTCGGGCGCCGCAGTCCGCAGCACGCGCAGCTCGGCCAGATCGGCCGCGAGCTCGGGGTCAGGCGGCGGGCGCAGCGGCGGAAAGGATCCGCTGACCGAACGTGCTCGCTCCGACCACTCGAAGACCGCGGCATGATCTCCAGACCGGAGCGCCGATGCCAGGCCTGTCGTGATCAGCCCGGCCCCTCTCATCGAGGCGGAGACCTGGATATCGAGACTCCCCACGGCACGGCGGGTGCGGTCGAGAAGATCAAGACCGGCGGCCGCGTGGCGCCGGGTGTCCGCTTCTCGCCCCTCGACGGCGGCGGTCGCTGCACGCAATTCGTGCGCAAGGAGCCCGACCTCGAGCGGCGTGCGACGCCCGACCCGCGCCACCGGCAGTGCAGCACGCCGGTCCGTCCGGAGCCTGGCCAGCGCGTCTGTGAGCCTGAGCGCTTCCGCCTCGGAGCCGAATCCGTGAGCCTGGAGAGCGGCGGTGACGTCGGACACCTTCGTGCGCGGGGGCAGCCGCCGCCCCGCCCGCACCGGGCCACCGGTGCGGTCGACGCGCCCGAGCGTGAGACGCGCACGCAGTCCGATCGCCTCGGCGCGCACCGCCCAGCCCGGACTCCCGATCGCGGCGAAGCGCCGCGCAGAGGCGGCCGCTGCACGCGCCGCCCGGGCGGGGTCGTGACTGAGCAGGGAGCGGGCGAGGTTGTAGTCGGCCGTGGCGCGATCGCGCGGCGCGCGATGGCGTCCGAAGGCTTCCGACACCGCCGCAAGGCTTCGCTCCGCCTCCGTCACGAGTCCGGCCTCCCGCAGCACTTCCGCGCGGTCCAGCTCGTTTACGGCAGCCCACATCGCCGACTCGCCGTCCAGTGGCTCACGCACGGACTGCATCGTCTGCAGAGCGGCGACGAGATCGCCCGCGAGCATCAAGGTGTATCCGCGGTTGTGCACGGCGAGGTTCGCCTCGGTGGTCATGCCGGCCTCGCGGTACGCATGCTCGGCTGCCGCCAGGTCGGCCATCGCGGTCTCGAGCTGACCGCGCTGCATGTCGACGAGGCTGCGATTGATCCTCATGTTCGCCTGTCGCACCGGCTCGTCCCGGAGCCCGCTGATGCTCTTATCGAGCCATGCGGCGGCATCGTCGAGGAGGCCACGCTCCAGCGCGAGGGCGCCGAGCTGACCGTGCAGCTGCGCGATCGTCACGTCGTCCAGCCCACCCTGACGGAGCGCCTCGAGGCACAGTCGCTCGCCGGCATCCACGTCTCCGGTGCGCGCGAGCACGTACGCGGTCGTGCCCACGATGCGCGCCATCAGGTTGCGGTCGCCGTCGCGCTCGGCTGCCGTGCTCGCCTCGGCGAGCACACGCCGCGCGTCTGCGTAGCGACCGAGATTGGCGAGCTCGACGCCGCGGGCATACGAAGCCCCCGCGTCGATACGAGTCCCCATGGAGCAATCATGGCGCCAAGAGCGCCTGCGGGCCACGCCGGATCCCGCCTCGGGCGCTACCCGGCGGGAAGCCGCGACCGATCCAGCGCTGTGATCGACTCCCGTGCCTCCTCCACAGGATCCTTCTTGCTGCTCACGGCGGAGGGACGCATCAGCCGCGGGGCGAGCTTCGCCGCGACGCTTCCCGCCACGAACGGCGCGGCGAACGAGGTGCCGCTCCAGACGGCGAAGCCGCCCTCATCGCCGTTGTCGAAGTCGTCCGGGTCGAGGCTCTGCCGGCGGCGTTCCGCGCGGTCGTTGCGGGACCCGGCCTGCAGCCCACCCTCGAAGGAAGGGAACACGCTCAGCACCGACGTGCCCGGCGCATAGAGGTTCACCCACTCCCCGATGTTGCTGAACAGGGCGACCGACGTCCGCTGCGGGTTGAGTGCACCGACCGCGAAGTGCTTCGCACCTCCGTCAGGTTCGTCGAAGCTGAGGAGCGGGTCGCCCCAGTTGTACAGCGCCGCGGGGAAGGTCGGCCGCTCGGTCGCGTCGTTTCCAGCCGAGCACACGATGACGCACCCCCTCGACCTCAGGTTCCGCAGCGCCTCGAACAGGCGGAGGCTGAACCGGCCATCCTCCGGGGTCTCGTGGTAGTAGCCGAGCGAGAGGTTCAGGACGTCCAGATGATGGGGGTCCTCATCGGTGCCTGCGTCCATCCAGTCCGCGACCTGTTCGAGCGCCGTGATGAGCTCGCTCTCGAGGACGCTGCCGTTGCTGTCCGCCACGCGGATCGCGATGAGGTCGGCGTCAGGACAGACCTGACGGAGTACGCCCGCCACGAACGTCCCATGCCCGGCGGCATCATCGAGGAAGCCGTCGAGGGGACCGGCGAGGTCGCCGAAGCGCTCGGGGTCCGTCGCCGGGTCGTTGACGCCGATGACACCGGAGCCGTCTGCGGCATCGATGGTGCGCACGACGGACCGGCCGTCGGGCGCCGTGAACCAGGGATGCTCGCCGCAGCCGGTGTCGACGAATGCGATCACGGGCCGCCGGCCGCCCTCTGCGAGCGTGTGCCGATCGGCCGGCGGGGCGCCGATGTAGGTGACCAGTTCGAGCCCGCCGGAGCCCGGATACGCGTATCCGTCGGTGCCGCTCGGGTTCGTCCGGCCGTGCGGATTCGTCCGGCCATGCGGGTTGGTGCGTCCGTGCGGATTCGTCCGTCCGTGCGGATTCATGTCGATCGGGTCCACCCCGAGGACGTGGTCGAGGCTCACCTGGGCGAGCACTGGGTCATCGGTCGCCCTGACGCGGCGCGCCTTCACGTCGGGCTCCGCCGCGGCTTCGGCACGGTGCGGCGGGTCGTTCGCGATGGCCGCCTCCAGCGACACACTCCGCGTGGCGGCCGCCCGAGCGGTGAGGTCGACATCTTCCGCCTCGGCCTCGCCCCGCGCGAGGCTGCGGGGTGCTACACCCATCCGCTCGGCGATGAGAACGTCGCGGCGTGCCTGCTGCAGCAGGCGCCAAGCGTCCACGGGCGGAACGGGCTCGTCGTCGCGCCCCTCCCGCGGCGCCTGGACGATGCGAGCGCGCGAAAGTGCCGCCGTGTCCTTCCCACTCGGCAGCGGCTCCAGCTCCACGTCCCACCCCAGCTTCGCTCCTGCCCCCTTAAGCGCCTGCTCGGCGGCGCCGGGGTCTCCTGAGATCACCAGGTGCCCGGGCACGTACACCGTGTCGTAGGCCTGCAGATCGGGGACCGGCTCACGGCGCGGGTCGAGGACGACGCCCTTCGGCTCACCCGCGACCTCTCGCTCTCGCCAGGTGCGCCGCTGCTCGCTCTCGCCCTTCGCCATGTCTTCTCCTCACACACATGGGAGCCGCGACCCCCAGGCCGCGGCATCCGTCTTCGTATCTCGAACTGGTTGTCAGACTTCGAACTGCGGGGTCTGGAAGTCGCGCATCGCGCCGTCGGCGTCGCGCACCACCAGACGAAGCCGCGCCATCCCCGGCGTGACCTCGTCGAAGGCGAAGCGTCCGTGCTCGCCCGGTTCGGCCGACCACTCGCGGTCGCCCTGGATCAATCGGATGGCGAGGGCCGTGGCATCCACCCACCCGTCCACACGACGCCCGCCGTCCTCCGTGGCGGTGACGTGCAGCAGCACGCTGGTCGTGCCGTCGCTGAACTGCAGGGTCGCGGTGTCGGTCTCGCCGCGCACGGCGGCGAACGTCCCCTCGACGAGCGTCAGGAGGGCGTACTCCCTCGACAGGTCCTCGACGGCGACCGCCGCGACCATCCGGTCGACGAGGTCGGCCGGCACCGGGTCGACGTGCTCCCACATGCGCCGCATTCGTGCGAAGAGCGCGGCGTCGGCCGCAAAATCCTCAGTTTCCATCGTCGTCACCTCTCCATCCGTCTCCCTCGAGTACGGCGCGTAGCTTCGCGAGGCAGCGCTGGCGGGTCGGTCCGATCGATCCGATGGGCATCGCGAGGTCTTCGGCGATGCGGGCGTAGTCGGGGCGGTCCTCGAACGCGACGATCCGCAGCAGGCGCTGGCATCGGTCGTTGAGCGTGGCCACTGCGGTCCAGAGACGACGGGTCTCGTCGTCCTGCGCGGCGGTCTGCTCGGCGGATTCGTGGACCGGAAGGTGCGGTTCGAGCGACTCGGCCTCCGTGGCATCGGCACGCCGATGCTGTTTGCCGACCCGCCACGCCTCACGGCGCGCGCACATCGTGAGCCACCCCGACACCGCGAGGGGGTCGTTGATGGTCTCGTGACGACGCACGAGTGTCAGCCAGGTCGTCTGCACGACGTCCTGCGCCAACGCATGGTCGAGCCCGTACGCCCTCACGACGTGCCATAGCGGCGGCGTCATCAGGCGAACGAGTTCGTCCATCGCACGGCTGTCGCCATCACGCCACCGCACGAAGAGTGCGGCGGCGCGCTCCCATCGCGCCGGCTCCACGGAGTCGACGGATGGTTCGGCGCCAGCCTGCGTCATAGCGCCCATTCTGTCCACACCATGCCCGAGCGCGGTAGTGCAGGTTTGATACACGGATACCGCGTGAACACCCACGGTTTCCGCCGTCTCCCAGCTTCACCGGGCGGAGACCTAGACTGCGTGCATGACGACCGCGCCGCTGCTCTATGTCTGCGTGCGCCCGCAGCTGGGTGCGGCGGCCGCCGAATACGAGTCCTTCCGCGCCGCGATGCACCTCGACGAGAGCCGTCTCGCCCACCACGACCTGGTGCGCGAGCCGCTCCCCGACGACGCGTTCGAGCGCTACGCCGGGTTCCTCGTGGGCGGCAGCCCGTTCAACGTGACCGACCCCGAGTCGACGAAGACCGACGCACAGCGGCGCCTCGAAGCGGGTCTCGCGCGCATCGCCGAGCGCACCGCGACGGGCGACGGACCGGCCGCCCTCTTCACCTGCTACGGCATCGGCATCGCCACCCGCACGCTCGGCGGCACCGTGAGCCGCGCCTTCCCCGAAGACACCGGCCCGGTGGCGGTGCAGCTCACGAAGCAGGCCTCGTCCGACCCGCTGTTCGGCCGTCTCGCCAACCGCTTCGCGGCGCTCACCGCCCATAAGGAGGGCACCGAGAGCCTGCCCCCTGGCGCGGTCCTCCTGGCGCGCAACGACGGATGCCCCGTCCAGGCGTACCGCGTGGGCGACCGGCTCTACGCGACGCAGTTCCACCCCGAGCCGACGACGAAGGCGTTCACCGAGCGCATGGCGGTGTACCGCGACGACGGCTACTTCGATTCGGCGGACTACGATGCGATCGCCGGACGCGTGCTCGCAGCATCCGTCACGGAACCCACCCGTCTGCTGCGGGCGTTCGCCGACCGCTTCGCGGCCGGCTGACTCAGGCTTCGGCGTTGCGAAAGGCGATCACCGCGCGCGCCGCGGTGCCGATCAGCGCGGTGCCGAGGATCACGGCGGCGACGATGATGGCCGTCACCCCGATCGCGGTGCTGTGCGGCTCACCCGCCAGCCGGCCGACAGCGACCCAGACCAGCCCCCACGCGAGGGCGAGCGCGGGTGCGAGACGCCAGTGGCTCGCGAGCTCGATCCCGAGCCCGATGACGGCGACGGCGATCAGCACGACGACGCCCCACAGGTCCGCCGATGACTCCCACTCGGGCGGGCCGATCGACGTCAGCCACGCCGCGATGTTCGCGACGGTGGCGAGCGTCACCCAGCCCAGGTGCAAACCTGTCACCCCGTCGACGAGCAGCCGGTCGGCCCAGCCGCCGGCGGGCTCGATGACGGTGCGGCTGAACGTGACGCCCAGAAGCGCCAGCAGGACGATGATCGCGAGCACCGTGAGCGCGAGTGATCCGAACTGGGCCGTCACGAGCCACAGCCCGTTGAGCGCCATCGTGCCGGCGATCAGGTAGCCGAGCGCCCGCTGCCGCTCGCTGCCGCGTTGACGCGGCAGCGCCTGCCACACGGTGTAGGCGAACAGGCCGACGTAGATCACGGTCCAGATCGAGAAGGCCGGACGCGCCGGCGCGAGGTACGAGCCGTCCTGGTCGAGCGCGCCGTTCTGCAGGTCCTGCACCGGTGTGCCGCCGAACAGTCCGGTGCCGACCATCGCAGCCACGATCATGAAGCAGAACGCGCTGATGACGATGATCTGCCGGGCGAGGTCCTTGGCGGTCATGCTCACACGGTAGGACGGGCATCACCCCTGGACGAGGGCTCTTGACATCGGTGACGACGGCCGATAGCGGTCCGCCTCACGCGCCACGTGGCGGGTCCAAGAGCAGCGCGACACGCTCGGAGAGGTACGCCTCGAGCGGCATGAGTCCCCCGGCGGCGCTCCACCTCACGCTGGGCACGCCGTCAGCGGAGTACAGCGGGGCGGATGCCTCGCCTCTGTCGACCGCGCCGGGCTGCAGCATCCGCCATCCGATGTGCACGGTCTCGCCCTCCGCGAAGCCGCCGCGGCGTGCGGCCGCGGCGAGCTCGGCGCGGTGTCGCTGCGATTCGGCGGCGTAGCCGCGCCGGGCCTCCTGGCGGGCACGGAGGATGTCGCCGGTCGCGAAGACGGCGTCGTCGGTGAGCAGGAGCACGCCGAGGTGCCACGCCGCGCCCCGGCGTTCGATCCGCGGTGCGCGCGCCACCCCCAGGAAACGCTTGGGCACCACCAGCTCGCCGAGGGCCTCGCGGGGCGCGCCGGCGAGCCGCGATCGTGCGGCGTCGAGAAGCTCGAGGGTGCTCACGCCATGTCGTCCCGCAACGACGGGCTCGCCTTCAGCCGCTCGCCGCGCAGCGCCATGCCGATGAGGGGGAACAGGAGCACGGACAGCATGCCGCCCGCGACGAGCACGGTCTGCTGCGTGGTGTCGAGGATCTTCTCGTCCACGCCGATCTGGGTGACGGCGACGATGATCGGGAGCCCGGTCGCGCCCAGGAGTGCGATCGAGAGGCGCTCGCGGCGAGACGACCCCTCCGGCGCCGCGAGGGTCGACGGCAGACCGCGGACCACGAACAGGGCGACGAGCACGACCGGCACGAGCCAGAACAGCACCGGGTCGTCGAGCAGCGACTGCAGGTCGAACGTGATGCCGGTGTAGATGAAGAAGATGGGGACGAGGAAGCCGAAGGCGACGCCTTCGATCTTGCTCTCCACGGCGTGACGGTCGTGCTCCGATGCATCGCGCATGAGGAGGCGCCAGATGATGCCCGCGGTGAAGGCCCCGAGCAGCATGTCGAGGTCGAGGATGACGCTGAGCGCGACGAGAGCGGCGAGGATCACGAAGACCACGCGGATCGCGAACTGCCCGGAGGTGTGCAGCGTCGAGTTGACGAACGAGTGCATCGCACCCCGCGGCACGCGGAACGCGAGCCAGAGTGCGAGGCCCGCGAAGAGCGCGAACAGCGCGAGCACGATGGTGGAGAGCCCGGGCTCGCGTCCGCCGAGGAAGATCGAGATGGCGATGAGGGGTCCGAACTCGCCGACGGCGCCGATCGCCGCGACCGCCTTGCCGAACGGCGTGGGCAGCTCGCCGGCGTCCCGCAGGATCGGCAGGAGGGTACCGAGCGCGGTCGAGCACAGCGCGACGCCGATCACGATGGCGGCCTCACCGGGGGCGAGCAGCCAGCCCGCGGCGACGCCGGCGGCGAGGCTGAGAAGCCAGCCGAGCGACGCGCGGCGGCCGAGCCGCCCGCGGAACGACCCGAACTCGATCTCGGTGCCGGCGACGAAGAACAGCATCGCGAGGCCGAAGTTGGCCAGCGTGGCGACGAGGGGGGTGGGGCCTGTCCATCCGAGCACCGCCGGACCGATCAGGATGCCCAGCAGCAGCTCGAACACCACCACCGGCACCCGCACCCAGTGGCCGAGTGCTCGCGCCAGCAGCGGCGCGAGGACCGCCATCAGCGGGATGAGCAGGAGCGTCGCGGGTGTGAGACCGTCCACGCGAACAGACTAGCCAGGGTCACCCCGTCGAGGAGGGCTCCAGCTGGCGCTCCGGCGGCGTCAGCTCGGCGCGGTCGCGCTGATGGCCGATGAGCGCCAGGACCACCCCGCCCGCGAGCCACACGCCGAGGATCGTCCACTGCGCCCAGGTGGAGGCATCCGGGAAGTACATCACCGAGCGCAGCAGGTTCGCCGATGCCCCCGGCACGAAGAACTGACCCACGGCGCCCCAGGGCTCCGGGAGGAACTGCGGCGGCTGCGCCGCACCGGCGATCGGGTTCGCGATGAACATCGTGATGATCGCGCCGACCGCGATCCCCGGAGGGCCCATCAGCGCGGCGAGCCCGATGATGAGCGCGGAGGTCGCCGTCACGCCGAGGCCGAGCACCGCCGCGTTGAGCAGCCAGTCCCCGGTGAGGATGCCGAACCAGGTCTGCATCACCAGCGCGATGAGCGCGCCGGCCGCGACCCCGAAGACGAGGAGGCCCACCAGGCGGCGGACGATGCCCTGCACCAGCAGCGTCAGCAGGATGCCGCCGAGCATGCCGCCCAGCACCATCGGGAAGACGGATGCTGCGAGCCCGGCGCCGATGCTGTCGCCGTCGGCCAGCGGCACGACGTCCGTGACGGTGACCGTCGGGATCTCCGGAGCCGCCCCCGTAGCGCCCTCGGGGAGCTGCGGCATCTGACCTGTTTTCAGCGCCCCCACGATCGCCGTCAGCTGGTCGGTCAGCGCGGCTTTCGCCGCTGTGTCGATCTGCGACTGCATCTGGGCGGCGACGGCGCGCAGCGCCTGCGCGGCGACGGGGCTCGCTGCGGTCGCGACGAGCACCTCCGGCTCGTCGCCCAGGAGGATCGCGCCGTACAGCGAACGGGACTCGATCTGCGATACGGCGTCGTCGCCGGAGTCGACGCCCTCGAGATCGAAGGGCGCGGGGTCCTGCTCGGCGAGCTTGTCTTCGACCGCGCTGACGGCTGCGTCCGGCCCGGCGATGCCGACGGGGAGGTTCTGGGCCTGCGAGGTGGCCGCGGGCCAGACGAAGGCCATCACGATCACGGCGACGATCACCGAGCCGACCAGGCCGAACATCGCGGCGACGCCCCACTTCGTGCGCCGGGCGGGTGCGGCATCCACCGACGCCGTCTCACGGTGAGCGTTCATTGCGTCCTCCTAAAAAAGAATCGTGATTCTGTTTGTGACAATAACAGAATCGCTATTCTGTTTCCATGCCCAAGGTGTCGAAGGAATACCGCGAGGCCCGCCGCGACGAGATCGCGCGCGCCGCACTGCGCGCCCTGGAGCGCAACGGCGTGCGTGACACGTCCATCGCCGACATCGTCGCGGAGTCAGGCCTGTCGACCGGTGCGATCTACTCGCACTTCACCAACAAGGCCGAGCTCGCCCGCTACGTCGTGGGGCGCTATCTGCTTCCCCGGATCGACGCCCTCGAAGGCGCGGGTCGGGGCGGCGAGATCGTGACGCCCCGCGACGCGCTCCGGGGGATGCTCTCGATGTTCGAGGACGTCGGACTGTCCCCCTCGCTCATCCTGCAGTTCTGGGGCGAGGCGATGGTCGAGCCCGGGGTCCACGACGAGATGCTCCGCACCGCTGCACACCTGCGCGCCTCCCTCGCTCTGGCGGTCGGGCCGTGGGCGCGCGCGCAGAGTTCGGACGAGAAGACGGCCGAGATCCTCGCGACCGAGACGGCCCGGTCGATCGCGGCTCTGGCGCAGGGCTACATCGCCAACAGCGCCGTGTTCGGCCCGCGCCCCGTCGAGGACTACCTCGAGAGCGCGGCCGCCGTCCTCGCGAGCTGACCCGCCCGTGCGGCCTAGACGGGTCGGACCTCGGCGTCCTCGCCGCGCAGGGGCGCGGCATCCGCTGCCGTCTCGGCGTGAGCGGTCGCGGCCGTGATCTCGCGGATCGCCACGGGTGCGGTCCGGCCGGCGCTGCCGCCGCCGATCTGCGTGGCACTGCCGCCCCGGATCTGCCGGTGCAGGCGCTCCATGCGCGCGTCGAGCTCGGCGGCGGTCTCGGCCGCGTCCTTGAGGCTCTCGAGCAGCTCATCGGGCACGCGCGTCGCGTACTTGTAGTAGATCTTGTGCTCGAGGCTCGCCCAGAAGTCCATGGCGATGGTGCGGAACTGCACCTCGACCGGCACCTCGATGCGGCCGGTCGACAGGAACACCGGCACCTCGAGGATCGCGTGCAGGCTCTTGTAGCCGTTGGACTTGGGCGACGCGATGTAGTCCTTGACGCCCCGCACCCGCACGTCGTCCTGCGCGGTGAGCAGATCGAAGAGGCGGTACACGTCGGCCGTGAAGCTGCATGTGATGCGGATGCCGGCGATGTCGGTGATGTTCCGGCGGATCGACGCGAAGTCTCCGTCGATGCCCTTGCGCTGCACCTTCTCGACGAGGCTGTCGGGCGACTTGACGCGGCTCGAGACGTGCTCGATCGGGTTGTAGTCGTGCGTCAGCAGGAACTCGTCGCGCAGGATGCCGATCTTCGTCTCGACCTCCTGCAGGCCGAACCGGTACTCCATCATGAAGCGCTGCAGCTCGTCCCTGAGCTCCCGCAGCTCGCTCGGCGAGACCGTGATCTCGCCTTCGTCGGACGCCGTCGCGGGCACCAGAGGTGCGGGAGTCGCCATGCCGTTCACGCTAAGCGGCGGCCCTACGAGACTCCTGTGAAGAACGGATGCTGAGCCCTGGCGACGGCCGCAGGTCAGGCGTCATCGAGGGCCAGCTGGGCGCGCTCGGCAGCCTGCGCAGCCTCGCGGGACTTCGCAGCTGCCTCGGACCGCTCGCGCTCGACGGCGTCGAGCTTCTCGGTGGCTGCGCGCTCGTCGCCTTCGAGCGCGGCGAGATCGCGGCGGAGGTCGTCGATGCGCTCGCGGACATGGTCGACCCGTTCCTGCGCCTTGGCACGGCGGGCGTCGACACGGGCGAGCTCCCGCTCGGCCTCGTTCGCGAGACGCTCGGCCTCGCGCGCGGCCTTCTCCGCCGCCTTGCGCGCGCGGCGATCGGCGAGGTCGTCCCGCGGCGGCGGCGCCGGGATCGCGTCCGGGAGCGTCCCGCCGACGGCGTCGGCGAGCGCGGCCGGGTCGATGTCGCCGGCTTCCAGCGGCTTGACGAGCCGCGCGGTGAGGACGGCGGCCGCGGCCGCAGCATCCATCACCGCCGCATTGATCGTCGCCGCGACGTCGTCGCGCGCCGTCGCGCTCAGGGTGCCGCCCGCCTCTTCGGCGAGTCCGACCGCCTGCTTCGCGAGGGCGGCCACGAGCTGCCGCCGCTGCCGGCTGAGGCGCGAGAGCTCCGCGGCGTCGAGGTCGTCCTGGGCTTCGCGCAGGGCCGCCGACAGCTCGACCGCATCGGCGAGCTGCCCGTCGCGCGCGAGCAGGTTGACCGCCCAGGCGGAGACCGTGGGCTTGCGCAGCGCCTTGAGCCGCTTGGCCAGCACGGGTGCCGCGAGGCCTGCGCGCGCGTTGCGCGCCGCGGTGAACTCCGCCGGCGGCAGGGCGTACAGCTCGGCGGCGAGAGCGTCGAGCTCTGCGTCAACGTCGGCCATGCGCCCATTGTGTCCCATCGCCCGACCGTTCTCAGGACCGACCGCGACGAGCGCGACCAAACGCCGCGGTGCCGCGGCGACCGAGGGGCGCAGCATCCGGAACAGTCCTGCGAACGGTGTGGAACGCCGCAGGATCGCAATTCCGGATGCCCCGCCGCGAAGCACTCGCGACGGGGCCGCCACGGGTCAGACGAACTCGTAGAACCGGAAGGTCCCGAACTCGGGGATGAGGATGCGGACGTCGCTCCAGCCGGCTTCCCGTGCGTAGCCGCGCAGCGTCGACGGGCGCATCACCGTGCCGGTGCCGGCGCTGGGGCGGTGCGAGAGGCCGTCGGGCAGGCACACGAACAGGCTGAACCCGTAGAGCAGGCGCTCGAGTTCACCGGCGTCGGCGCTGAAGTGCTCCTCGGTCGCCTCGTCCATGACCACGACGGGTCCTCCTTCGCGCACCGCACGACGCGCAGCGGCGAGCACCTGGGCGGGATGCGGCATGTCGTGCAGGCACTCGAAGGCGAACACGGCGTCGAAGGGGCCGTGCTCGTGGACGAGCGCGGCATCGCACAGCAGGAACTCGACCCGGTCGGCGACACCGGCCTCGGCGGCGTTGCGCCGGGCGATCTCGACCGACGCCTCGTCGACATCGAAGCCGACCACCGCCAGCTGCGGATACGCCTGGGCCAGCGAGATCGACGACCACCCGCCGCCGGAGCCGAGGTCGGCGATGCGGGCTCCGGGTCGCCGCAGCACGTCGTCGAGGCGACCGACGTCGGCGAAGAGCGCCGGGACCTGCTGCAACCAGGGCCGGTTCAGGTCGGCCTGGGCCTCCCGCGCGTGCGCGCCGAGCTGCTCCCAGCTCACCCCGCCGCCCGTGCGGTACGCATCGATGAGCGCCTCCAGCTGGGTCCCGGACGCCGCAGCCATGCGAGCGAAGGGCTCCAGGTAGGCCGTGCTGGCGCGGTCGAGCAGCACCTCGGCGACCCCGGGAGCGAGGCGGAAGCTCCGGGCGGCGGCATCCGTCGCGCCGTCGACGTCGAGGATTCCCGTCGCCGCCTGCTGCTCGAGCCACTCGCGGGCGTAGCGCGGATCGGTGTGCGTCCGGCCGGCGAGCTCGCCGAAGGTGAGGCCGTCGGCGTCCGCCAGGGCGGCGTACCACCCCAGCTGCGAGCCCAGGTGCACGGACATCAGGTCCATCCAGGCGAGCGTCGCTTTCATGACCCGGTCCGCGAACGCGGTCGTCGCGTCCTGCGCGGTGTCGGTGATGGTGATCGTGGTCATCGTGATCTCCTTCGTGAAGCGTGAGCGTCCATCTGACGACGAAGCTACGGATCCTGCGGCGCAGCGCGCGTCGGGAGAAACGCGCAATCCAGCGGCGGCCGTCTGCACCATTCGATGCAGGACGTCGCCGAGCGCGGTGCTCAGCGGCGCCGGCCGCGCTCGCGCCACCACGCGGCGGCGGCGGTGCGCGAGCCGACGTCGACCTTCACGTAGATGTTGGCGAGGTGCCGGCTCACGGTCTTCTCGCTGATGAAGAGCTCGTCGGCGATCTGCCTGTTCGCCTTGCCCTGGGCGACGAGCTCGACGATCTCGCGCTCCCTGGCTGTCAGCGGCCCGCCGTCTTCGGCAGACGCCGATCGCACGACCACCGGCGGCGCACCGAGCCGCTCGAAGATCACGCCCGCCTGCTCCCGCAGCTGTGCGGCGAGGGCCCGCTCGCCTCGCAGCTCCTGCGCGGTGGCGAGCCAGCTCAGCACGTTCGCCTGCTCCCACGGCTGCCCGAGGCGCCGGAACCGGTCGAGGGCCGTGTGCAGCCGACCGATCGCGCCCACGGCATCGCCGGCATGGATCAGGAGGATCCCCCGGGCATGCGCCGCCCACGCGTGGAACCCGTCGCTGCCGAAGGCCCGCGCGTCCTCCTCGAGTTCGTCGAGCAGGTGCTCCGCCTCCTGCGACCGCCCGTCCGCGAGCGCGATCTCGATCGCCGGACGCAGCAGCCGAGCTCGGCCGACGCGATCCCTCTGCTCGAGCATGGCGGCGATCATCGCCGCCGCGCGCTCGGTGTCGCCCTCCGCGAGCGTCAGCAGCGCTTCGCCCGGCACAGGGTCGACGCCCGCCTCGCTCGCACGGCGGTACGCCTCCCGCGCTCCGGCGGCGTCGCCGCGGAGGCGCCGGATCTCGCCCAGCTGGTTCCAGCCCTCGCCGGCGATCCAGGGATGATGGGATCCGAGGTCCTCGCACGCGCGCTGCAGCGCCGCTTCCGCGGCATCCCATTCCCCGCTCGCCGATTGCAGCTCGAGGCGGTGCACGCGGCAGACGCCGGCGTAGACGACGTGCGCGCCGCGCGCGGCGCACCACGCCTCGGTCGCGCGGGTCCAGTCGGCCATGCGGCGGAAGTCGGCGAGCTCGTGGCACACGTGGATGGTGGTGCACAGCACGTCGCCCGCCCACTCGGCGTCGAGCTCGTCCGACACGACGCACAGCATGGCCTCGTCGAGCTGCGCGAATCCCTCCGCGGTGCGCCCCGCCCGGATGAGGTGCATCCCGGCCACGACCGCGCTCAGCGCCGACACCGCGGGCTGACGCAGCATGGCTGCCAGCTCCCGCATGCGCGACACGCTCTCGGCGGGCCACAGCGCGCCGGTGTCGTCGAGGTCCATGCTCGCCGTGAGGTACACCTCGTAGGCGTGCCCGCGGCCGTCGGGAAGATCGGCGAGGATCCTCCGCGCGCGTCGCAGCCAGGCGGTGCCCACCGTCATCTCGCCACGGGTCAGTCGCACGAGTGTCACGACGAGTGCCGCCTCGGCCGCGCCCATCGCGTCGCCCTCGTCCGTCAGTGCCCGGAACGCCGATTCGAGGTGCGTGAGGCCCGCTTCCTGCCGCCCGAGCCACCATTCGCACGACCCGAGAGCGCGCAGGTCGGCGCCGGTGGCCGCGACGTCGCGGCGGCCTGCCTCGAACGCCTCGCGCGCCGTCTCCCAGTCACCGGACCGGTATGCCGTCCGCGCTCGCTCGAGCGCGTCGACCGTGTCCGCCATGCGGGAATGGTACCGCCGTCGTCGCGCCATGTCCGGGGATCGCTGCGCGGCCTCGCCGCGGGTGCGCCGACAGCCCGTACAGCGCGAGCATGACGGCCATCGTCGTGAGGTAGAAGCCGTGCAGCACCCAGATCGGACCGAACGGCAGGCTCAGCACGTAGACGGTGTAGACGGCGTTGCCGACGTTGCCCATGACGAGCGCGCTGAGGCTGTACGAGCGCAGGTCGCCGGATCGCACGGCCTTCACCACCATCGGCAGGTTGGCCGCGGCGAAGAGCACGGTCGAGACCGTACCGGCGAGCGTCGCAGCGTCCATATAGGGAAGATACGGATGCTGCCACCGCCGATACATCGGCAGTTATACCCATTTCCGCCAGGGGCAGGTCTGCCGCCCGCCCCAGTCGCGGCTTCACGCAGAGAGGACGGATGCCGCCTGCCGCGCGGCGCCGAGGGCAACGTACTCCCCCGGCTCGGGCACTTCGACCGGCAGGCCCAGCACGAGCGGCGCGACCCGGCGCACCGCCTCGGACTGCGCGCCGCCGCCGACGAGCAGCGCGCGTTCGAGCGGCACGCCGAGTCCGCGGAGCGCTTCGAGGCCCGCGGCGAGGCCGGAGAGCATCCCCTCGACGGCGGCGCGCGCGAGATTCTCGCGCGTCGTCGAGGCGAGGGTCATGCCGGTGAGCGACGCCGTGGCGTCGGGCAGGTTCGGCGTGCGCTCGCCCTCGAAGTACGGCACGAGCGTGAGTCCCGCGGCGCCCGGCTCGGCGGCCAGCGCGAGCTGGGAGAGCTCGGCGTGATCGACGCCGAGGACACGTCCGATCGCATCCAGCACGCGCGCCGCGTTGAGCGTGGCGACGAGCGGCAGGAAGCGGCCCGTGCAGTCTGCGAATCCGGCGACCGTCCCAGTGGGGTCGATCGTGCGCTCCTCGCTCACCGCGAAGACGGTTCCGCTCGTGCCGATCGACACGACCACGTCTCCGGGACCCGCGCCGAGCCCGAGCGCCGCGCCCGCGTTGTCGCCGGCGCCGCCGCCGACGCGTCGGCCCGCGGCATCCGTCACCCATTCGTCGGGTCCGAGCACGCGCGGAAGCACGGCGTCGTGCCCGAGTGCGGCGACGAGGAGGTCGCGGTCGTAGCCGCCGGTCGCAGGGTTCCAGTAGCCGGTGCCCGAGGCGTCGGAGCGGTCGGTGACGAGCTCGTCGAGCAGGGGACCGCGCGGCGAGTCGCCGGAGGGCCCGAAGCCGCGCAGCCGCCAGGTCAGCCAGTCGTGCGGGAGCGCGACTGCTGCGACCCGCGCTGCGTTGTCGGGCTCGGTGTCGCGCAGCCAGCGGAGCTTCGTGATCGTGAAGGATGCGACGGGCACGAGGCCCGTCCGCCGTGCGAGCTCGTCGGCCCCGAACTCGGCTGTGAGGTCGGCCGCCGCCTGCGCCGAGCGGGTGTCGTTCCACAGCAGCGCATCGCGGACGACCCGGCCTTCGGCGTCGAGCGCGACCATGCCGTGCTGCTGCCCGCCGATCGCCCACGCCTCGACGTCGTCGATCCCGCCGGCGTCGGCGATCGCCGCCTGCAGCGCGGTCCACCACGCCTCGGGGTCGACCGACGTGCCGTCGGGGTGCGACGCGCGCCCCTGCCTCACCACCGCCTGGGTCGAGGCATCCGTGATCACGACCTTGCAGGACTGCGTCGACGAGTCGACTCCCATGACGAGGCTCATCGCTTCCCACTTTCCTTCATGTCCCGGTTTGTGCTTTTCATGTCCCGATTCCCGCCCCTGGAGCCGCCCCACACAGCGGAAAGTGGGACATGCTCCGCCGGAGACGGGAGGAAGACGGATGCGGCGGCCGACCTGTTCGGTCCGCCGCCGCGGTCTCGCATCAGGTCAGCCGCGGGCGCCGAGCAGGTGCTCGGTCGCGAGCTGCTGCAGACGGACGAAGCCGAAGCCCTTCCCGCCGAGGTACACCGACGGGTCGAAGTCCTCGTATGCCGAGCGGTCCGCGAGGAAGTCGTCGTACGACTCGCCGTCGTTGAGCGTCGGCACCGAGAGCTCGTCGACCTTGGCTGCGGCGAGCGCCTCCTGCACCTCGGGGTCGGCGCGGAAGGCCGCGGCGCGCTCCTTGAGCAGCAGGTAGGTGCGCATGTTCGCGGCGGCCGAGTCCCACACGCCGGTCTCGTCCTCGGTGCGCGAGGGCTTGTAGTCGAAGTGACGAGGGCCGTCGTAGGCGGGGACGCCGCCGGGGCCGCCATTCTCGAGCAGGTCGACCAGCGCGAACGCGTTGTGCAGGTCGCCGTGGCCGAACACGAGGTCCTGGTCGTACTTGATGCCGCGCTGACCATTGAGGTCGATGTGGAAGAGCTTGCCGTGGAACAGCGCCTGCGCGATGCCGGCGGCGAAGTTGAGGCCCGCCATCTGCTCGTGACCGACCTCGGGGTTGAGGCCGACGAGCTCCGGGCGCTCGAGCGAGTCGATGAACGCGATCGCGTGGCCGAGCGTCGGGAGCAGGATGTCGCCGCGCGGCTCGTTCGGCTTCGGCTCGATGGCGAAGCGGATGTCGTAGCCCTTGTCGGTGACGTAGTCGCCGAGGAGGTTCACGGCCTCGCGGTAGCGCTCGAGCGCGGCGCGGATGTCTTTGGCCGAGTCGTACTCGGCACCCTCGCGGCCGCCCCACATGACGAAGGTCTTGGCACCGAGCTCGGCGCCGAGGTCGAGCTGGCGGAAGACCTTGCGCAGGGCGAAGCGGCGCACGTCGCGGTCGTTCGACGTGAAGCCGCCGTCCTTGAAGACGGGAGCCGAGAAGAGGTTGGTCGTCACCATCGGGATGATGAGGCCGGTGTCGTCGAGCGCGCCCTTGAGGCGGTCGATCTGCGTCTGGCGCTCAGCATCCGTCGATCCGAACGCGAACAGGTCGTCGTCGTGGAAGGTGAGGCCGTAGGCGCCGAGCTCGGCGAGCTTCTCGACGGCGTGCACCACGTCGAGGTGATTGCGGGTCGGCCCACCGAAGGGATCGGTGCCGTTGTAGCCGATGGTCCAGAGGCCGAACGAGAACTTGTCGGCGCGGGTGGGGGTGGGCATGACGCTCCTTCGCGAGAAATGTTGCTGCCGACAACCTATACCAGAATGCATGCCGCGTCCACCCCGCATCACCGGCATACGACCGTCGGTGCGCCTCGACGGCCGCCCTGTGTCCGGTTGTGACCGGAAGTTCACCAGGCATTAACACGACCCGCGGAGGACAGGGCGGACAATGGTCTCGGGAACGAGATCCGCTTCGCGGCGACGTCGGCATCAGTCCCTAGTCGGCCTTTCCCACCTGCGTCAACCCCTGTGCGGAAGCTGGCCGTCAGGCGGAGGATCGGGGCATGACGAGAGGAGTCTCCCCATGGTGCTCGAGAGGCCGTCCTCACCCGCGCGGCGCAATGCTCTGCGATCGCGTGTCATGCCGTCACTGAAGGAACTGCCGCCACGGCGCCCCGAGCCCCCGGCCCCCGACGACTCACCCGTCCGGTGGGAGCGCATCGACCTCGACCGCTACGAGGTCCGCGCCGGCGGAGCGACCGTCGGCTTCATCGACGTCGTCGGAGCGGTGTTCGTCGCCCTCGCCGGACGTCGCTATGACCGGGCCGTCGAGGTGCTCCAGACGCTCGATTTCGCGGTGGCGGTCGGGTCGATCTCGCCACCCGGCGCCGAGCGCCCTTCCCCCTGACCCTCCGGACCGCACGTGCGACCCGTTTGACCGGCCGCGCAACAAATCCCGGGACGCCGCCCCGCCGCACCCTACAGTGAGACGGTGAGCGATCCGTCCGCAGCCGAGGGTGTGCGTCAGCGCAACCTGGCGCGGCTGCTGCGTCTGGTGCACCTCGAAGGCCCGCTCTCCCGGGCGCGGCTGACCGAGTCCACCGGGCTCAACCGATCGACGATCGCCGACCTCGTCGCCGAGCTGGTGCGGGAGGGGCTGGTCGTAGAACGTGCGCCCGACCCATCCCGCCGCGTCGGGCGCCCTTCTCCGGTGGTCATCGCGGATGCGCGGGTGATGGCGATCGCCGCCAACCCGGAGGTCGACGCCCTCACGATCGCCGCCGTGGGGCTGGACCGGGGCATCCCGGTCCGCGAACGCATCGAGCTCGACCACCTGCTGTCACCGGAACAGACGGCACGGCTCATCGCCGAGCGCGTCGAGAGCTGGCGGGCCGGCGAACTCGCCGACGCGCGCATCGTCGGCGTCGGACTCGCCGTGCCCGGGCTCGTGAGGGCGGCGGACGGGCTCGTCCGCAACGCCCCGCACCTGCACTGGGCCGACGCGCCGGTTCGCGACCTCGTCGCCGACGCCACCGGCCTGCCGACCGTCGCCGGCAACGACGCGACTCTGGGCGCCATCGCCGAGCACCTCTTCGGCGCCGCAGCCGGCTTCGACGACGTGATCTATCTCAACGGCGGCGCCAGCGGCATCGGCGGCGGCCTGATCGTGCACGGTCAGCCCCTGCTGGGCGCCGGCGGGTACACAGGCGAGTTCGGTCAGAATCGCCCCGGCATCGCCTCGGCGACCGACCGTCGCGCCGGCGACGGCGTCCTCGAGGACGAGGTGAGCAGATCCCGGCTGCTCGCCGCCGTCGGACTCCAGACGGCCGACGAGCCCGCGCTCGCGGCGGCTGTGGCCGCCGCCGGCCCGACCGCGGCCGAGGAGGTCGCGCGACAGCGCCGCATCCTCTCGACCGCCCTCGCCAACGCCGTCAACGCGCTCAACCCCTCGGTGGTCGTGCTCGGCGGCTTCCTCGCCACCATCGCCGCAGTCGATGTGCCGGGACTCGGGGCCATGGTTCAGGAGCAGACCATGTCGGCGACCAGCGAGGAACTCCTCATCCGCGTCGCCTCACTGGCGGAGGATCGCCTGCTGATCGGCGCCGCGGAGGCCGCCTTCGCCGAACTTCTCCGAGACCCCGGCGGCGCCGCTCGGAGCTGAATCACGGTGGTGGCGCGGTGGTGTCCCGTGGCACGAGGCGCGTCGGCAGCTTCACGTGCGTGACCGCGGGCGTCTTGCCCTCCATCAGTTCCAGCAGCATGCCGACCGCCTCGGCACCGAGCACCTGCATGGGCTGGCGCACCGTCGTGAGCGCGGGCGTGGCCTTGGAGGCCTCGGGCACGTCGTCGAATCCGATGACCGACAGCTTGCGCGGGACGTCGATGCCCAGCTCGGACGCGACCCGCACGATCTCGAGTCCCGAGGTGTCGTTGGCGGCGAAGATCGCGGTCGGCCGGTCGGGTCGGCGGAGCATCTCGAGGGCGGCCATGCGCACGGCGTCCTGCTGGTAGCTCCCCGAGCCGACGAGAGCCGGGTCGAGGGGGATGCGCGCATCGGCCAGCGCTCGTCGATAGCCGGCGTCGCGCGCGATCGAAGACCGGAGATCCGGGCGACCCGCGATGAAGCCGATGCGCGTGTGCCCGAGTTCGATGAGGTACCGCGTCGCCAGCAGCGCGCCACCGAAGCTGTCGCACTCGACGGTGGGGAGATCCGCGGGACCGGTGTGCGGGTCGATGGCGACGACCGGCACGTCGGCGCCGACGTTCACCACGGTCGGGGTGACCATGATCGCGCCGTCGATGAGCGTGCCGCTCAGCCGGGAGAGCGACCGCCGCTCCCACCCCTCGGCGGCACCGTGCGACCCGGAATACGCGAGCAGGTCGTATCGCGAGTCGCGCAGCGCCTCGCCCACGCCCTTGAGGATCTCAGCGCTGAAGGGCTCGAAGTCCGCGACGAGGACGCCGATGACACCCGTCTTGCGTGATCGCATGCTGCTGGCGATGAGGCTCGACTCGTAGCCGAGCTCCGCCACCACGGCGAGCACCCGATCCACCGTCTCGCTTGCCACTCCGTAGCGACCGTTCACAGCTTTCGAGACGGTTGCGACCGAGACGCCGGCAGCGGCGGCGACGTCGGTGATGGTGGGTCGGCGGGTCATATCTCGAAATCATAACGGCCTCGAAACCGTTATTGAAAACGTTTGACAAGATATTTGTTGTCAACACAGACTTTTTTTGCCCGGTCTGCACGCCGGGCGGCGCGCGACCCGATCGCGTCGGCCACCTGCACCTCGCAGCAGAGGTGCCCTCGAAGAAGAGACGGGAATCACATGATGGGCAAGAGAATCCTCGCGGGTTCTGCAGCACTGGTCATCGGCGCGCTGGCGCTCGCCGGATGCAGTGCCGGCGGCGGCAACGAGAGCGGAGACGGCAACGTCGAGATGACGCTGTGGCAGAACTCCACCACCGGCCCGGGCCAGCAGTTCTGGAAGGACGCGATCGCCGCGTTCGAAGACGAGAACCCCGGCGTCACGATCAAGATGCAGTCGATCCAGAACGAGGACATGGACGGCAAGCTGCAGACCTCGCTCAACGCGGGCGACCCGCCGGACATCTTCCTGCAGCGAGGCGGCGGCAAGATGGCCGCCATGGTGCAGGCGGGTCAGCTGATGGACCTGACCGGCAAGATCGAGGGCGAGGCGAAGGAGAACATCTCGGAGGGCTCCTTCAAGGCCGAGACCTACCAGGACAAGGTGTGGGCGATGCCCCTGTCGGTGCTTCCCGGCGGCATCTTCTACAGCCAGGACCTCTACAACGCGGCGGGCGTCACCGAGACTCCGACGACGATCGACGAACTCGTCGAGGTGAACGACAAGCTGAAGGCCACCGGCGTCGCTCCGCTCGCGCTCGGCGCGAAGGACGCGTGGCCGGCAGCGCACTGGTTCTACTGGTTCGCGCTGCGCGAGTGCTCCCCCAAGACCGTGGAGGAGACGGGCGACTCGAAGGACTTCAGCGACCCGTGCTGGCTCAAGGCCGCCGAGGATCTCGCGGACTTCGCCGCCACCGAGCCGTTCAACGAGGGCTTCCTCACCACCTCCGCCCAGCAGGGCGCCGGCAGCTCGGCGGGCCTTGTCGCCAACCACCAGGCGGGTGGCGAACTGATGGGGGCGTGGGACCCGGGCGTGATCGCCTCGCTCACCCCTGACGAGAAGCCTCTCCCCGACCTGGCGTGGTACCCGTTCCCCGAGGTGCCGGGCGGTGAGGGCGAGCCCGGCTCGATGATGGGCGGTCTCGACGGCTACTCCTGCTCCGCGCAGGCGCCGAAGGAGTGCGTCGACTTCCTCAACTTCATCGCGTCGGACGCGCAGCAGACCGCCTACTACAAGGCGTTCAACTCGCCCCCCGTCAACCAGGCCGCGCAGGCCGAGGTGACCGAGCCGTACCTCCAGCAGATCCTCGAGGCCTACAACGCGGCCCCGTTCGTCTCGCAGTGGCTCGACACGATCCTCGGGCAGAACGTCGGCAACGCGCTGAACGTCGCCGTGGTCGACATGCTCTCCGGCCAGAGCACGCCCGACGAGATGATCGCTGCGGCCAACTCGGCCGGCGCGAAGGGATAAGGAACACTCCGCATGCACAAGAGCGCGACACCGAGCACGGACGATCGCCCGGAGACGGATCTCGCGCAGCGGACCGGGGGCGGCGGCGACACGCCGCCGCCCTCGGCATCGCCGCGCCGCCGGCGCCGCGGGATCGGATGGTCGGGCCGCCTGGAGATCGCGGTGCTGGTCGGACCCGCACTGATCTTCTTCGTCGGCTTCGTCATCTTCCCGGTCATCATGGCGGCGTACTACGGCTTCTTCAACTGGCACGGCTACGGCCCGCCGACCGAGTTCATCGGCCTCAAGAACTACGTCACGATCCTCACCGACCCGGACTTCCAAGAGGCGCTGGGCCACAACGGCTTCATCATGGTGATGTCGCTGGTGCTGCAGGGGCCCGTGGCGCTGCTGCTGGCGCTCCTGCTCAACCGCAAGATGCGCGGGCAGTCGATCATCCGCGTGCTCATCTTCGTTCCCTACGTGATCGCAGAGGTCGTCGTGGGAACGGGCTTCAGCCTGATGCTCGCCACCAACGGCGCGCTCAACGGGCTGCTGGAGAACCTGGGCCTCGACCAGCTCACACGCGACTGGCTGGCAGATCCCAGCATCGCGATCTGGACGCTCATGGCGATCCTGACGTGGAAGTACGTCGGCTTCGCCGTCATCCTCTTCCTCGCCGGTCTGCAGGGGATCCCGGAGGAGCTCTACGAGGCGGCCGCCATCGACGGCGCCACCTACTGGCAGATCCAGCGACGGATCACGATCCCGCTGCTCGGCCCGACGCTGCGCATCTGGGCATTCCTGTCGATCATCGGCGCGCTCCAGCTGTTCGACCTCGTCTACATCATCTGGGGCCAGTACGTGGCACCCGTCGCCGGCACCTCGACGATGGCGACCTACATGGTCGCCAACGGCCGCAACGCGGGCAACTTCGGGTACGGCAACGCCGTCGCCGTCGTCATCTTCCTCATCTCTCTGATCGTCGCGCTCGTCTACCAGCGCTTCGTCCTGCGCCGCGACACGGCGGGGGCACTCACCGAAAGGACCGACGGATGACCGCCGTCCCCGTCGCGATCGACGCTGTCGCGACCACGCCACCGCACGCGCCGCGGCGCCAGCGCATGCGAGCCGGCACCCCCGCCGTCTACTTCGTCGCGCTCGTCGTGATCGCGCTGATGCTCGGGCCGGTGATCTACATCATCCTGGGCGGCTTCCGCTCCAACTCGCAGATCACCACGAACCCGGCGGGCCTGCCCGATCCGTGGGTGTTCACGAACTACCTCGACGTGCTCACCGAGAGCACGTTCTGGACGCTCGTGCTCAACTCGACGATCGTCGGGGTGGCCACCACGGTCGGAGTCATCGCGCTGGGCCTGATGGCCAGCTACGTCCTCGCCCGCTACCACTTCCGCGGGCGCGGGGCGCTGTACGCGCTCTTCGCCGCGGGACTCATGTTCCCGATCACGGTCGCCATCACGCCGCTGTACATCGTGGTGCGCGACATGGGACTGATCAACACATTGGCCGGCGTCATCCTCCCGCAGATCGCCTTCGCCCTGCCGACGACGATCATCATCCTGGTGCCGTTCCTGCGGGCCATCCCCGACGAGATCCAGGAAGCGGCCTTCATCGACGGCTGCAGCAGGCTCGGCTTCTTCTGGCGGATGGTGGTCCCGCTCGCGGTACCCGGAGTGATCACCGTGGGGATCCTCGCGTTCATCGCGAGCTGGAACAGCTACCTGCTGCCGCTGTACCTGCTCAACGACAACGCGAACTTCACGCTCCCCCTGGGCGTGCAGGCCTTCTCGTCGCAGTACTCGGTCGACACCGCGAAGGTGCTCGCCTTCACCTCGCTGTCGATGATCCCCGCGCTGGCGTTCTTCAGCCTGTTCGAGAGACGGATCGTCGGCGGTCTGACGGGAGCTGTCAAGGGATGAGCGACCACGAACTGCGCGCCGTCTCGGAGCGCGTCCTCGCACTGCACGCCCGGATGTCCCTCGACGAGAAGCTCGCACAGCTCGTCGGGTACTGGGTCGACCAGGGGAACGAGGTCGTCGCGCCGATGGCCGGCGAGATGGTGACCTCGACGCGGTACGAGGACGCCACCGCCCACGGCATCGGACACCTCACGCGCGTCTACGGCACGCGGCCGGTGGACCCGGTCGCCCGCGCCGAGTGGCTCTGGGCGGAGCAGCGACGCCTGCGGGAGCAGACGCGCCTCGGGATTCCCGCCATCGTGCACGAGGAATGCCTCACCGGGCTCGCGGCGTGGAAGGCCGCGACCTTCCCGACGCCGCTGGCCTGGGGGGCGGCCTTCGACCCCGCGCTCACCGAGGAGCTCGGTGCGGCGATCGGTCGTTCCATGGCCGCGCTCGGAATCCACCAGGGCCTCGCGCCGGTGCTCGACGTCATCATGGACCCCCGATGGGGCCGTGTCGACGAGTGCATCGCCGAGGACCCCTACGTCGTCGGCACGATCGGCACCGCGTACGTGAAGGGACTGCAGTCGGCCGGCGTCCACGCCACCTTGAAGCACTTCGCGGGGTACTCCGCGTCGCAGGCGGGCCGCAACCACGCGCCCGTGCACATGGGGCACCGACGGCTGCAGGACATCATGCTCCCGCCGTTCGAGATGGCGGTCCGCGACGGCGGGGTCCGGTCGGTGATGAACTCGTACGCCGAGATCGACGGTGTCCCCGTCGCCTCCAACCCGGGACTGCTCACCGCCCTCCTGCGCGACGAGTGGGGATTCGACGGCACCGTCGTGGCGGACTACTTCTCCGTCGCGTTCCTTCACGCCCTGCACGGGGTCGCGGCCGATCTCGGCGAGGCCGCGCTGCTGGCGCTGCGCGCCGGGATCGACGTCGAGCTGCCGACGGGCGACGCGTTCGCCGAGCCCCTGCGCGCGCTCCTCGACTCGAACGCCCAGGCGCGCGCCGATGTGGACCGCGCCGTGCTGCGCGTGCTCTCGCAGAAGGAGGAGCTGGGCCTGCTCGACGAGGACTTCTCGTCGCCGCCGACCCAGATCGACCTCGATGGCCCGGAGCTTCGCGATCTCGCCCGTCGGACGGCCGAGGAGTCGGTCGTCCTGCTCGCCAACGACGGTGTGCTCCCACTGGCGGCGCCGCGCACCATCGCCCTCATCGGCCCCAACGCCAACGCGGCGGAGTCACTGATGGGCTGCTACTCGTTCGCCAACCATGTGCTCGCTCACCATCCGGGCACGCCGCTGGGCTTCGCGATCCCCACCGTCGCCGAGGCGTTGCGCGCGGAGTTCCGTGACGCGGACATCGTGCTCGAACGGGGCTGCGAGGTCCAGGGCGACGACGAGCACGCCATCGCGGCCGCCGCCAGCGCGGCGGCCGACGCCGAGGTCGCGATCGTGGTCGTGGGCGATCGCGCCGGCCTGTTCGGACGGGGCACCGTCGGCGAGGGCAACGACGTGGACGACCTGGAGCTGCCCGGTGTGCAGCGCCGGCTCGTCGAGGCCGTGGTCGCCACGGGCACCCCCACCGTCGTGGTCGTCGTCTCCGGGCGCCCGTACGCGATCGGCTGGATGCTCGACGGCGCAACGGCTGCCGCTGCGGTGCTGCAGGCCTTCTTCCCCGGGGAGGAAGGCGGACCCGCGATCGCGCGCATCATCTCAGGCGCGACCGAGCCGTCCGGCCGGCTGCCCATCTCCCTTCCTCGCTCGGCGGGCGCCCAGCCCTACACGTACCTGCACCCGGTCCTCGGCGGCCCCACCGAGATCACGAGCGCCGACAACACGCCGGCGCGGCCGTTCGGCTTCGGACTGACGTACACCTCGTTCGCCCGAGAGGATCTCACGGCTTCGGATGCCGCCACCGACGGCACGATCACGGTGCAGGTGCGTCTGTCGAACGTGGGAGACCGCCCGGGCACCGATGTCGTGCAGCTCTACGCACGGGACCTCGTCGGCTCGGTCACCCGCCCCGTCGCACAGCTCCTCGCGTATCAGCGCGTCGCGCTGGAGCCCGGGGAGTCGGCGACGGTCACCTTCACGGTGCCGACGTCCCGGCTCGCGTTCACCGGACGGGACGGTCATCGCATCGTCGAGCCCGGTGCGGTGGACCTGTGGGTCGGCGGCTCCTGCGCCGAACGCGACACCGAAGCCCGGATCGAGCTCGTCGGCCCCGTTCATCCGATCACCGCCGACGCAGCTCGGACGGCCACGGCGACGGTCTCGGCCCTGGTCCCCGACCCCCGTTGACCGAGAAGGGCCCGGAGTGCCGCTCACGGCGCTCCGGGCCCTTCATCGTTCGCGCGGATCACCGCGCACGGTGGTCAGCGGCTTCTCCAGACCTCCGCGGGCGTCAGGGGGACGAGCGAAGGGCGCTCGACGGTCGTCGTCAGCGGCTCCCGCGCACCCGAGGCGGCGGACGCGGCGAGCGCGGTCATGATCTCCAGCACATGCAGGGCCATGGCGCCGCTGGCGCGCACGTCGCCGGCGGCGAAGTCGATGAGCCCGATGCCGCGGCCCGAGTCGACGTACCCCGCCGACGGATCCAGCGTCTCCCACGAGCCGGCGCGCGGATGCAGCTGCACGTCCCCCGCGAAGTTGTTCGGGTCGGGAACGAGCAGGGACCCGTCGACCCCGTGCACCTCGATGGGCGCGGCGGTCGAGCGTACGCCGTCGAAGCTCATGGTCACGGTCGAGATCGCGCCCGACGCGTGATGCAGGATGCCCGTGAGGTGCGTGTCGACCTCGACCGGCACGCGCTCCCCCACTCGGAGGCCGGAGCCGATCACGCGCTCGTCGCGCGACCGCGACGACGCACCCGACACGGCGGTCACGGGTCCGAGCAGCTGCACGAGCGACGTCACGTAGTACGGCCCCATGTCCAGCAGCGGCCCGCCGCCCTCGCGGTAGTAGAAATCGGGCTGCGGATGCCACGACTCGTGGCCGGCAGAGATCCACATCGCCGATGCCGACACCGGCTGCCCGATGCGCCCGTCGTCGATCGCGGCGCGCGCGGTCTGGACGCCGGTGCCGAGCACCGTGTCGGGCGCACCCCCGACGCGCACGCCCGCGGCGGCCGCGGCATCCGTGATCCGGACTGCGTCCGCGAAGGTCGCCGCGAGCGGCTTCTCGCCGTAGACGTCCTTGCCCTGCGCGATGGCGGCGAGTGCGATCTCGGCGTGGGCCGCGGGGATCGTGAGGTTGAGGACGGTGCGGATGCCGCGATCCTCGAGCAGCTCGGAGGTCGTGAGCGCGCGGCACCCCGGGATGCCCTCCGCCGCAGCCTGTGCCCGGGCGAGGTCGAGGTCGGCGACCGCGGCGATGCGCACGCTCGACGCGCTCAGGAGCGTGTCGAGGTACTGCCGTGAGATGACGCCGAGCCCGACGATCCCGATGTCCGTCACCGTGCCGCCCACAGCAGCCCCCTCTCGATGATGGTGCGGACGTTGTCGTCCCGCAGCACGTCGAGGCTGTGCCCCGGCGTCGAGACGAACACGCGGCCCTGGCCCCAATCGCGCGTCCACACCGCGGGCGAGACGATCGGGCGATGCCACGGGTGGTACGGCTGCACGGGGTGCGTCGTCGTCGCCAGCACGTCGTTGAGATCGTCGTGCAGCACCCAGTACTGCTCGGTGGTGAGGACGAAGTCGCCGATGCCGGCGGTGATGTCGTGCGTGCGGCCGAGCTCGGTGATCTCGACCGTGTAGTCGAGGTAGTTGTCGGACTGGTCGCCGTGCACCTCGTCGGGGTGCTTCGACGGGTGGGTCGCGAACTGACCTCCCACGAGCTGGAGGTAGTCCGAGCTCGCGCGGAACGAGTCCGCGATGCCGCCGTGCCAGCCGGCGAGGCCGGTGCCGGCGGCGACGGCGTCGCGGAGTCCACGGATCGCCTCGTTGGAGGCCTGCGACATCGTGACCGACTGCAGCACGAGGTCGACCTCTGCCATGCGGTCGGCGTCGGCGTACACCTCGGGGTCTTCCTCGACGGTGACGTCGAAGCCGCTGGAGCGGAGGAACGGCAGGTAGAGGTCGGTCGCCTCGACCGGGTGGTGGCCGTCCCATCCGCCGCGGACGACGAGGGCGGTGCGGGTCATACGGGGATCCCTTCTTGATTCCGCTCGTCGAGCGTGCTTGTGGGTCGCAACGCGGCGGCTCCCACCGGCGTGAGGATGCTGTCGTGGGCGGCGCTCTGCTCCACCGCGGCGAGCACGCGCTGCACCTGCGTCGCGTCGGCGAAGCCCGGCGAGACCGGGATCTCGCCGGCGACGGCGCGCACGAAGTCGACGGCCTGGTGCGTGAACAGGTGCTCGTAGCCGAGACCGTGTCCTGGGGGCCACCAGGCTCCGGCATACGGATGCTGCGCCTCGGTCACCTGCACGCGCCGGAAGCCCTGCGCGTCATCGGCGGCGGCGTCGTACACCTCGAGCTCGTTCATGCGCTCGAAGTCGAACGCGATCGACCCGCGGTCGCCGTTGATCTCGATGCGGTTGGCGTTGCGGCGACCCGTCGCCAGCCGCGTGGCCTCGAAGACGCCGAGCGCTCCGCCCTCGAAGCGCGCGGTGAAGGCGGCGGCGTCGTCGACAGTCACCGGAAGCCGGTCGGACGTGTCGTCGGCCACGCCTCCCAGCCCCTCGACCGCCGAGCGGCGCGGGCGCGAGGTGACGAATGTGCGCACGGTCGCGGACACCGCCGAGATGCTCTGACCGCTCAGCCACTGGGCGGTGTCGATGCTGTGCGCGCCGATGTCGCCGAGCGCGCCGGAGCCCGCGCGATCGCGATCGAGGCGCCACGTGTGCGGGGAATCGGGGTCGCTCAGCCAGTCCTGCAGGTACTGCGCGCGCACGTGCCGGATCTCGCCGATGCGGCCCTCCGCGATGAGCTCGCGGGCGAGCGCGAGCGCCGGCGTGCGACGGTAGCTGAAACCGCACATCGCGACCACGCCGGAGCGGACGGAAGCTGCGGCCGCGGCATCCGTCATCTCCTGCGCCTCGGCGACCGAGTTCGCGAGCGGCTTCTCGCACAGCACATGCTTGCCGGCGGCGAGCGCGGCGAGCGCGATCTCGGCGTGGGTGTCGCCGGGCGTGCAGATGTCGATCACGTCGATGTCGTCGCGCTCGACGGCTTCTCGCCAGTCGACTCCGTGCTCGGGCCACTCCCAGCGCGCGGCAGCCTCGGCGGTCGCGTCGGCGCGGCGGCCGATGAGGAGCACCCGCTCCGGCGCGAGCGGGAGGTCGAAGAAGTGCGGCGCCGTGCGCCAGGCCTGCGTGTGCATGCGGCCCATGAAGCCGGTGCCGATCAGCGCGATCCGCAGCGGCGATGTCATCGTCGTCATCGTGGTGGCCCTTTCCCGACCACCGACGATGCCACCCGGACTCGCGTCGGTCGAGGAACTTGCGCAAAACTGGTCGCATGCCCGCTCGCGTGACCCTCGCCGCCGTCGCGGCCGACGCAGGAGTGAGCGTGGCCACCGCCTCACGGGCCCTCTCGGGCCGCGGCGACCTCGCGCCGGCGACTCGACGCCGGGTGCTGACTGCGGCGCGCACGCTCGGGTACGCCCGCGACGCGGCAGCCGGCGGGCGTCCGCCCGGCACCGCGCGTCTCGTCGACCTCGTGCTCGGATGGTTCCACAACGCGTACTCCGACGAGGTGACCGCGGGCGCGCGGAGCGCGGCCGCCGCTGCCGGCTTCGACCTGGTGCTCACCGAGGAGCGCGACACCCCCGACGACGACTGGCCGATGCGCATCCGCCGGCGCGGTTCGGCGGGCGTGGTGCTCGGGCTGATCTCGCCGACGGCATCGCAATTGGCCGCGATCACGGATGCGCAGATCCCGGTCGTGCTGATGGATCCGCAGGCCGAGACCTCCCGGGGACTCCCGAGCGTGCGCACGACCGACCGCGACGGCGGGTTCGCGGCGGCCAGCCATCTCGTGCAGCGCGGCGCGACGCGGTTCGCCATCGTGCTCGGCTCTCCGCCGTACCGCTACGGCCGCGCGCGGAACGCGGGCTTCCGCGAGGGACTGCGTTCGGCTGCCCCCGGCGCCGACCTCGTCGCGCTGCAGGCGGACTGGAGCGGCGCGGCCGCGCGCGAGGCGGCGCTCCCGGTGCTCCGCGGCCTGCGGCCCGGTGAACGGCTCGGCATCTTCGCGTGCACGGACGAGATGGCGGCGGGGGTGTACTCGGCGGCTGCCGCGGCCGGGCGCCGCATCCCCGACGAGGTGCTCGTCGTGGGCTTCGACGATCTTCGTGCCGCGCGATGGCTGACCCCGCCCCTCACGACCGTGCGTCAGCCGATCCGCGAGATGGCCGCGGCCGCCGTGACGGCCCTCGCCGACGCCGCGGCCGGCGCTGCACTTCCGCCGTCGCCGATCGTGCTGCCGACCGAGCTCATCGCCCGCGGCTCCACCTGATGATCCGGACGGACCGGTGGCCACGGCATCCGAACCGGACGAAACGTCGCATGTCGGGGCGCGGGGCACGCGAGTAGCGTGGGAGCACGTCCGACGGAAGGCTCCCCATGACCACCACCGCGCAGTCCGTGACCAGACGCCCTGCCCGAAGCGACGCCGAACTGCAGCAGATGGCCAAAGACCACCTGTGGATGCACTTCGCCCGCCAGTCCGTGATGACCGACGGGCCGGGTGTGCCGATCATCGTCAAGGGCGAGGGTCACCACATCTGGGACTCGCAGGGCAAGCAGTACATCGACGGCCTCGCCGGCCTTTTCGTCGTCGCGGCGGGCCACGGCCGCAAGCGCCTCGCCGAGGTGGCTGCGAAGCAGGCGGAGCAGCTCGCGTTCTTCCCCATCTGGTCGTACGCGCACCCCGCCGCCATCGAGCTCGCCGACCGTCTCGCCGACTACGCGCCGGGCGACCTCAACAAGGTCTTCTTCTCCACCGGCGGCGGCGAAGCGGTCGAGACCGCGTTCAAGCTCGCGAAGTACTACTGGAAGATCCAGGGCCAGCCCACCAAGCACAAGGTGATCTCGCGCTCGGTGGCCTACCACGGCACGCCGCAGGGCGCGCTCGCGATCACCGGCATCCCGGCCATGAAGTCGATGTTCGAGCCGGTCACCCCTGGCGGCTTCCGCGTGCCGAACACCAACTTCTATCGTGCCGACGACATGGGCGCACCCTCCGGCAGCCTCGAGGAGTTCGGTGTCTGGGCGGCCGATCGCATCGAGGAGATGATCCTCTTCGAAGGACCCGACACCGTCGCCGCGGTCTTCCTCGAGCCCGTGCAGAACTCCGGCGGCTGCTTCCCGCCGCCCCCCGGCTACTTCCAGCGCGTGCGCCAGATCTGCGACAAGTACGACGTGCTCCTCGTCTCCGACGAGGTCATCTGCGCGTTCGGGCGCATCGGCCACATGTTCGCGTGCGACGCGTACGGTTACGTCCCCGACATGATCACGTGCGCGAAGGCCATGACCAGCGGCTATTCGCCGATCGGCGCCACCATCGTGAGCGACAAGATCTACGAGCCGTTCGCCCACGGCGACCGCGCTTTCTACCACGGGTACACCTTCGGTGGTCACCCGGTCTCGGCGGCGGTCGCGCTCGAGAACCTCGACATCTTCGAGGAAGAGGGCCTCAACGAGCACGTGCGCGAGAACTCGCCGATCTTCCGCTCGACCCTCGAGAAGCTCACCGACCTCCCCATCGTCGGCGACGTGCGCGGCGACGGGTACTTCTTCGGCATCGAGCTCGTCAAGGACAAGGCGACGAGGGAGACCTTCGACGACGACGAGTCCGAGCGGCTGTTGCGCGGGTTCCTGTCGAAGGCACTGTTCGACGCGGGACTGTACTGCCGGGCCGACGACCGCGGCGACCCCGTCATCCAGCTCGCGCCGCCGCTCACGATCGGGTCGAACGAGTTCGACGAGATCGAGCAGATCCTGCGCAGCGTCCTCACAGAGGCGTGGACGCGACTCTGACCGCACACTGCGCCGCCGCGGGGGTTATGGTTGGCGCGTGGGCACGATCTACTACGGCGGCGGCGCCATGCCGATCCATATCGAGGACCGCGCACTCGCGCACCTGAAGGTCGTCATCGCGACCAAGCTGCGACGCGATGAGAGCTTCACGGTGTCGTGGAAGCACCCGGACGACCAGCCCAGGGGCCGCAGCACGATCTGGCTGCACCCGTCGATTCCGCTGCGCTTCGTCTTCGACAATCCCGAGCCCGCGGAGCTCAGCCGCGCATGGATCGAGGAGCTGGCGAACTCGGCCAGCTCCACCGGCGGCATCATGCTGGTCGCCGAGCACTTCGACACCGGCCCGGTGCCCGTGCAGGGCGTTGAGGGCGATGCCCCCGACGTGACGCTCGGCAACGTCGATGTCGACCACCTGGACGTCGACCGTCTCACCGTGGGCGGCACCGAGGTGAACCCTGACGACGTCGCCGGGTAGCGCTCACGCCTCGGTCGCGGGCGGCGCGTCGTCCTCTTCGGGCTCCGGCAGGATCGACAGCCCGCTGGGCCCGCTCGCGGAGAGCATGAGCTCCTCGACCCAGCGACGGTTGATGCGTGGCTGACGACTGCCGAAGAAATGGAACTGGATCGGCACCGCGGGGTGGATCCAGAAGCTCCGCCGGCCGCTGCCGTCGCCGATCTCGACGTCGAACATGAACGGCTCGGAGCGTCGCAGCTTGTTCATCATGACGATACGAAGATGCGCCAGCGTGCGGTCGTCGATGTCGACCGAGTTGGCGTTGGTGTCGTAGATGAACCGGCCCATGGCAGGAGCCTAGTGCCGGATCAGCGCGGCGCGAATGCCTGATCAGCGCGGTGCGAACGCCGCCGCGAACAGCGCTCGCGCCCGGCGTGCGACTGCCGGCCGCTGCGCCGGATCGGCGCGGGCGAGCCCGGTCGCCAGCATCCCCGTCGCGAGGGTCACATCCTCGGTCTCGATCTGCGATCCGATGCGCCCGGCGGCCCGGTCACGCGCGACGAGACGCTCCACGAGCGCCTGGAATCGCGCGCCCAGCGACGCGACCCGGCGGTCGGAGAGATCCGCGGTGATGAGCTCGATGAACGCCGTCGACACGACCGCCTGAGCGACGACGCGGTCGAGCAGGTCGTCGATCGTGCGATCGGGCGACGCCGTGTACTCCTCGAGGTCGCGCACATTGTCTTCGAAGACGGCGACGGCGAGGGCGGTTCGGTCGGGGAAATGACGGTACAGGCTTCCTTGCCCGACGCCGGCGCGCTTGGCGACGGCGCTGAAGGGGGCCTGCAGGCCTCCTTCGGCATAGACCTCACGGGCAGCGGCGATCAACGCCTTCCGGTTGTCGGCTGCTGCGGCGGGGCCTCGGTTCTGGCGAGGGAGCGCACGGGGGGATGCGGTGCTCGGCACGGGTGTAGCCTAGTACCGGACACTGATGTCCGGTAGGAGCGGCCCCGAAGGATCCTCATCCCCCGGACCCGCAGCCCCGCTGACGGCATCACAAAGTGACAGGAATCAGCACCACCACCGCTTGACGAGTCGCCAAGACCCCCGACCCGACGGCCGGCATCCTGGCGAGTCGCCAAACCGCCTCGCCCGACGCCCCCGTTTAGCGAGTCGCCAAGACCCTGCGCCCGACGGCCCACGTTCTGGCGAGTCGCCAAAACCCCTCACCCCCGACGCCCGCGGTTAGCGAGCGGCCAAGACCCTGCGCCCGGCGGCCGGCGTTCTGGCGAGTCGCCAAAACCCCTCACGCCCGACGCCCGACGCCCGCGTTTAGCGAGTGGCCAAGACCCTGCGCCCGACGGCCCGCGTTCTGGACAGTCGCCGAAACCTTGCACCTGACGGCTCGCTTTCCGGCGAGTCGCCAAACCCTTGTCACGGCCCGCGTTCTGGCGACTCGCCAAGACCCCTCACCCTACGGTGCGACCCGTGGCGAGTCGCCAAAACGTACGCCGTCAGAAAGGCCAGACGAGCGGGACGTACCAAACCGCCACCACGAGGAAGAACAGCACGAGCGGCAGGCCGAGCTTCCAGTAGTCGCCGAAGCGGTAGCCGGCGGGCTCCATCACCATGAGGTTCGCGGGCGTCGCGATCGGCGTGAGGAAGGCCGCCGCACCGGCGACGGTCAGCGCCATCATGAAGGGCTGCACCGAGAGGTCGAGCGACTGCGCGACCGAGATGGCGACGGGCGCGACGATGAGCACCGTAGCGGTGTTACTGATGAGCTGCCCGAGCACGACCGTCAGCCCGCAGAGGGCGAGCAATGCCGCGTGCGGCCCCGCCTCGCCGAGGAACGACAGCATCCCGTTCGCCACGAGGTCCGCCGTGCCGGTGCTGATGAACGCCGTCGACAGCGGGATCATGCCGGCGATGAGCACGATGGTCGTCCACGAGATCGCGTGGTACGCCTGCGTCACCGTCACCGTGCGGGTGAGCACGAGGGCGCACGCGGCCAGCAATGCGGCCACCGCCGGGGGGACCAGCCCCGTCGCGAGCAGCAGGATCATCGCGAGCAGGATGCCGATCGCGCGCTTCGCGCCCTTGCCGAGCGGGACAGACCGGCGCAGCTGCGCGGGATCGTCCACGGCGAGCACGCCAGGCTGATTCGTCTTTCGCGACAGGTCGTCCCATGCCCCCTGCAGCAGCAGCGCGTCGCCGGCCTGCACGACGAACTCGGTGCCCTTGAGCTGCTCGTCGCCGCGACGCGCCGCGAGCACCACGAGGTCGCCGTCGGGTGTCGTCATGCCGGCGCACACGTGCTTGCCGATGAGCGGCGACCGTGGCGCCACGACCACCTCCGTGACGCCGGTCTCGGGGCCGAGCAGCATGCCGGTGTCGAGGGTGAGCGAGTACTGCTGGCGCAGCAGGCGCGCGTGCCGCACGAGGTCGAGCGGCATCAGCGCGCCCTTGCGCTCGGGCACGAGACCGCCGCCGACGAGGAGGAACGCGACGGTTCCGAGCAGGACCGGGATGCCGACCAGCGCGAATTCGAAGTACCCGAACTCGCGTCCTCCGGAGGCAGCGGCGAACTCCGAGACGATGATGTTGACCGGCGTGCCGGTGAGCAGCAGCAGCGAACCGGCGGATGCCGCGAACGCGAGCGGCATGAGGAGCTTCGACGAGGCGATGCCCGCGCGGGCGGCGACGACCACCACGAGCGGCAGCAGCGCGGCGACCGCGCCGTTGATGCTGATGAGGGCCGTCAGTGCGGCGACGAGGAGCGCGATCACGACCAGGAGCGTGGAGCGCTTCGTGCCGGCACGCCCGATCACCTTCTGCCCTGCCCAGGCGGTGACGCCGGTGGCGTCGAGGGCCTCGCTCACCACGAAGAGGCCCGCGATGAAGAGGACTGTCGGATCGCCGAACCCCGCGAGCGCCTGCGGCAGTGTCAGCACGCCGGTGAAGAAGAGGGCCAGCGCGACGCCGATAGCCACGACGCCGATGGGCACGCGGTTGCTCACGAAGGCGACCACCGCGAGCACGAGGATGACGAGCGTTGCGGTGACGGGGTCCACGGCCCCAGCGTAGCCACCGCCCCACGGCGGGTCCGATGTCAGCCGCGGAGCGTTGCGAGGCCGGCGACGTCGTAGGCGAGCTCGACGGCGTCGAAGATCGCCGCGTCGATGGTGCGGGGTGCGAAGGCGTCGCCGATGGTGACGACGCGGCGAGGGCCGGATGCTGCGGCCGCGGTGTCCGCGCCGATCCGAGGCGCTTCGAGGCCGGGGACGCCCACCGACGCGCGCGGCTCGATCGCCACGACCGCGTCGACGCCGGGGATCGCGTCGGCCGCGCCGGTCAGCATGTCCCGCGTGGTCACGGCGCCCGCCTCGATGAGCTCGACCCGGTGCGCGACGCTCCGGCGGAAGCCGCCGTGCGTGCCGAGGCGCTCCAGCAGCAGCGGTCGGTCGTATCCGGCACCGATGTGCGGGAACACGGTCTCGAAGGGCGTGATCAGCTCCATCTCGTCGACCCGCTCGAGCAGGGTCAGCACGATGCCCGCCGCGAACGCGGTGCCGTCGCCGTCCACCACCGCGATCCTGCGGCCGAGCCGAGCCCCCGAGACGGCCGCGAACGCGTCGATCGTGCCTTCGGCCGGGAAGCCGCCGACGTACGCGCCGCCGAGCGCGAGCGAGGTCGTGACCGGCGCGACGGCGCCGGTGGCGACGACGATGCCGTCGGCCCCGAGTGCGCGCAGCGTCTCGGCCGTCGCGTCGATGCCGAGCCGCACGTCGACGCCGACAGCCGCGAGGTCGCGCTCGAGATCGTCGACGAGAAGACCCACGCTCTCGCGCCCGGGCACGCGACGGGCGAGGCGCAGCTGTCCGCCGAGCTCGTCGGTCCGCTCCAGCAGGGTGACCGCGTGCCCGTCGGTGGCGAGCTCCACCGCCGCCCGCATCCCCGCCGCCCCGCCACCCACGACGAGCCACCGCTGCGGCGACGTCGTCCGCGGCCGCTCGCCGCGTTCGAGCTCGCGACCGACGAGCGGGTTGACGGTGCACGACATCGCGAGTCCGCGACTGCCGCGGCCGAGGCATCCCTGATTCAGGCGGATGCAATGACGGATGCCGCGCTCCCCCGCGTCGACGGGTGCGAGTCCGAGCAGCTTGCGGCCGAGGTCGGGGTCGGCGATCTGGGCACGGGTGAGCGCGACCATGTCGGCGACGCCGGAGGCGACGACCTCCTCGGCCTCCTCGACCGAGCGGGCCGCGCCGACACCGAACACCGGCACATCCGGGTTCGCAGCCTTGACGGCGGCGACGTCGTCGCGCAGCCAGGCGAAGGGCATCGGCGACGACGGGAAGACGTAGTGCACATTGTGGTAGCCACCGGCGGCGAGATCGAGGAAGTCGATCCGGGCCTCCTGCCGGAGGCGGGCGATGACCTCCCGCATGCCGGCGCCGCCGATGCCTTCGGGGTGGAACTCGTTCGCGACGATGCGGATCCCCACGGTGAAATCGTCGCCCACCCGCGCGCGCACCGCGCGCAGCACCTCACGCGGGAACCGCGTGCGCCCTTCGAGGTCGCCGCCGTACTCGTCGGCGCGGGTGTTGTAGAGCGGCGAGAGGAACTGGTGCAGCAGATACCCGTGCGCCATATGGATCTCGACACCGTCGAACCCGCCCGCGCGTGCGTGCTCGGCCGACACCGCCCAGCCCTCGACGAGCGAGGCGATGTCGGCGCGATCCATCTCGCGGGTCGCATGCCCCGTCGACGGTGAGATGATCCTCGACGGCGCGTACACCGTCCGCGGGCCGTCCGGCCCGTCGGGCTGCGCCTGTGCGCCATGGTGGTTCAGCTGCACGAAGATCCTCGCACCGGCTTCGTGCACAGCATCCGTCATGCTCTTCGAGGCGGCGACGCCCTCAGGACGATACGCGTCCTCGAAACCCCTGATCGACCCCGTCGGGTGCACGAAGTGGTTGCCGGCGACGAACAGCCCGCACCCACCGAGCGCGCGGCGCACGTAGTACGCGGTCTCCCGGTCGGACTCGACACGGTCGGAGTACTGCTTCGAATGCGCCGTCTGCATGATGCGGTTCGGCACTGTGACGCTGCCGATCCGCAGCGGGTCCCCGAGGACGGACGAACGGATGCCGGGCCTCGCGGTCATGCCCCGAGCCTACGTCCGGTCGTGTCAGAGCCCGGAGAGGGCCTGGTCGAGGTCGGCCAGGAGGTCGGCGGACGACTCGATGCCGACCGAGAGACGCACGACCTCCGGCGGGACGGCGAGCTCGGTGCCGCGCACCGAGGCGTGCGTCATCTCGTCGGGGTAGTTCATGAGCGACTCGACGCCGCCGAGCGACTCGGCCAGCTGGAACAGACGCGTCGACTCGGCGAAGCGACGTGCGGACGCGGCATCCGCCAGCGCCACCGACACGATCCCGCCGAACCGGCTCATCTGCCGCGCGGCGAGCTCGTGGCCGGGGTGCGAGGCGAGACCCGGGTAGTACACGCGCGCGACCGAGCCGTGGCCCGACAGGAACTCGGCGATCTCCTGCGCGTTCTCGCTGTGCCGCTGCATGCGCAGCGCCAACGTCTTGATGCCGCGGGTCGTGAGCCACGCGTCGAGCGGGCCGGACACGGCGCCGACCGCGAACTGCAGGAACTTCACCTCGCCGTACAGCGTGTCGTCGTTGAGCACGAGCGCGCCCCCGACGACGTCGGAGTGCCCGCCGAGGTACTTGGTCGTCGAGTGCACGACGACGTCGGCGCCGAGCGCGAGGGGCTGCTGCAGGGCCGGCGACGCGAACGTGTTGTCGACGACCACCAGCGCGCCGGCCTCGTGGCCCAGGCGCGCGAGCCCGGCGATGTCGGTGATGCGCAGCAGCGGGTTGCTCGGCGTCTCGACCCACAGGATGCGTGCCGGGCGCTCCTCGAGGGCCGCGCGCACCGCGTCGAGGTCGCTCATGTCGACGACCCGGATGCCGACGCCCCACCCGCCGAGCACGCGCGCGATGAGGCGATAGGTGCCGCCGTAGACGTCGCTGCCGAGCAGCACCTCGTCGCCCGGCGTGAGTGCCGCGCGCAGCAGCGCGTCCTCGGCGGCGAGGCCCGACGCGAACGACAGCGCGTGCGCGCCACCCTCGAGGGCGGCCAGCTGCGTCTCGAGCGCGGTGCGCGTCGGGTTCCCGCTGCGGCCGTACTCGTACCCCTGGCGCAGCCCGCCGATGCCGTCCTGCGCGTACGTCGTCGAGAAGTGCACCGGCGGGATGACGGCGCCCGTCGTGGGGTCGAAGGCCTGCCCGGCGTGCACCGCCCGCGTCTCGAAGCCGCGGTCGTTCGTGGACTCGGTCACTCGGGTGCTCCTTCGGTGGCGGTGACGGATGCCGCGGGCCCGGGCTGTGCAGGGGGCGCGAGGTCGGCGGGGCCGACGTCGAAGCCGTGGTCGCGCATCCAGCCGTCGTCGTAGAACCGGTGGAGATAGCCGCGGCCGTGGTCGGGCAGCAGGACGACCACGACGGCATCGGCGGGGAGGTCGCGCGCGGTGCGCAGGGCCGCGACGACCGCCATCCCGCTCGATCCGCCGACGAGGAGCCCCTCCTCGCGGGCGAGGCGCCGTGTCATCGCGAACGTCTCGGCGTCGGGGATGCGGTGGATCTCATCCGGCACCGACGGGTCGTAGCTCTCGGGCCAGAAGTCCTCGCCGACGCCTTCCACCAGGTAGCCGTGCAGGGGTCCGCCGGAGTAGATCGACCCCTCGGGGTCGGCGCCGACCACACGCACCGCGCCGCCCGACACCTCGTGCAGGTACCGGCCGGTTCCCGTGATCGTGCCACCGGTGCCGATGCCGGCGACGAAGTGCGTGACGCGGCCGTCGGTGTCGCGCCAGATCTCCGGTCCGGTGGTCTCGTAGTGGCTGAGCGGCCCGTTCGGGTTCGCGAACTGGTTCGGCGTGAACGCGCCGGGGATCTCGCTGACGAGCCGGTCGGCCACGCTGTAGTACGAGCGCGGATCATCGGGAGGCACGCTGGTCTCGGTCACGACGACCTCGGCGCCGTAGGCCCTGAGCACGTCGACCTTGGCGCCGGCGAACTTGTCGGGCACGACGAAGATCATCCGGTAGCCGCGTTCGATGGCGACGAGCGCGAGGCCGACGCCGGTGTTGCCGCTCGTCGGCTCGACGATCGTGCCGCCGGGCTTCAAGAGGCCGTCACGTTCGGCGGCATCGATGATGCGGCGGGCGATGCGGTCCTTGGCGGAGCCGCCGGGGTTGAAGTACTCGACCTTCGCAAGCACCGTCGCGGCGATGCCGTCGGTGACACGGGTCAGCTGGACGAGGGGGGTGTCGCCGACAAGGTCGGCCACGCTCTGGGCGTAACGCACGATGAGTCCTGGTGTGTTGCCGCGCGGGTGCGCGGGAGGTTGTCGGGGTCGCGGAATGAAGCGGACGCTTCAACAGCAGAGGCGACAACACCGACAGGTCAACACGCGGACGAGTCTAGCCCGTGGGTGGGACGGAACGCGATGGGATGCCGCGACCGCCGGCTCATTGCGGTCATGGCGGGTTCACCTCGTCGGTGCCCGCGTCGCCTGCGGAGCGCTGCGGGGCGACCCCGAGCGACTCGAGCAGCTGCTCCCGGTAGCGGATGAAATCGGGATGCTGCGCGCTGCGCTCGTCAGGAAGGTCGATCTCGAGATCGAGGGCGAAGGTCCCTTCGTCGATCACGAGCACCCGGTCGGCGAGCGCGACAGCCTCGTCGACGTCGTGGGTGACCAGCAGCACCGCCGGACGATGCACGCTCAGGAGCGTGCGCAGCAGCGCGTGCATGCGGATGCGCGTCAGTGCGTCGAGCGCCCCGAACGGCTCGTCGGCGAGCAGCAGCTCCGGCTCGCTGACGAGCGAGCGAGCAAGCGCCGCGCGCTGCTGCTCGCCGCCCGAGAGCTCATGCGGCCACGCCCGCTCGCGTCCCGCGAGGCCGACCTCCGCGAGCACCCGGCGCCCCCGCTCGGCGGTTCCGGCACCCGACTGACCGAGGATCACATTGTCGAGCACGCGGAGCCAGGGCAGAAGGCGCGAGTCCTGGAAGACGAGGGACACATTGCGCGGAACGAACACCTCCCCCGAGCCATCCACCCCGTCGTCCAGTCCGGCGACCGCGCGCAGCAACGTGCTCTTGCCGGAGCCGCTGCGCCCGATCAGTGCGACGAACTCGCCGCGCCCGATGCGCAGGTCGACGGCGTCGAGCACGGTGCGGTCGCCGAACGATCGGGTCAGCGCGGAGACCTCGACCGCGGAGGTCAGCCGGCCAGCGTGCGTCGCCATGACAGCACCTTCCGCTCGAGCAGTCGGACGAGGGCGTCGGAGGCGAACCCGAACACGCCGTAGACGACGAGGCCGACCAGGATGATGTCGGACTGCGCATACAGCTGAGCCTGCGCCATCATGTAGCCGATTCCGGATGTCGCGTTGATGGTCTCGACCACGATCAGAGCGGTCCACGACCCGACCACCGCGAGCCGGAACCCGACGAAGAACCCGGGGAGCGCTCCGGGCAACAGCACCGACCGGACGTACTGCCAGCGACTCAGCCCGAGCGACTCGGCGAGCTCGATGTACCGCCGGTCGATGCCGGTCAGCCCGCTGTAGGTGTTGATGTAGACCGGGATCAGCACGCCCAGGGCCACGACGGTGATCTTGAACTCCTCGCTGATGCCGAGCCACAGGATCAGCAGCGGGATCAGCGCGAGGTTGGGAACGGCGCGCTTGACCTGCAGCGTGCCGTCGATGAGCGAGTCGCCGAGGCGGTTGAATCCGGCGAGCACCGCGAGCACGACGCCGGTGAGGGTTCCGATCGCGAGGCCGAGAACCGCCCGGCTCAGCGACGCGCCGATGTTCTCACCGAGCCGGCCGTCCTGGATCAGCGCCCACGCCGTCTGCAGCGCGACGTCGGGCCCCGTGAGCAGGCGCGGATCGAGCAGGCCCGCCCAGGCCGCCGCCTGCCACACGGCGACGATGATCAGCGGGCCCAGCAGTCGCGACCCCGGGATGGCGGGCCGGCGGCCGAGCCGGCGTCGTCGCGACCGGCGGATCAGCCCCGTTGCCGCGCCTTCCGCGACGCCTGAGCGGGAGACGAGGGCGGAGCGTCCGCCGGAGGATGCGATCGTGGTGGTCATCAGCCGGCCCGATACTCATCGGAGACGGCAGCGACCGCGTCGCCTTCGAACCGCCGGTCGAAAAGCACCTCGGCGTCGAAGTCCTCGATGAACCCGCCCTCCACGAGGAGCTCGATGGAGGACTGCGCCCATTCGACCGCGCGATCCCAGTCGGCCGGGAACTGCGGCTTGTTGGCCGTCGCCCAGATGCGGTCGGCATCCTCCACGGTCACGCCTTCGGTGTCGACGTAGTAGAACTGCTTCCACGCGTCGGCGTTCTCCCAGGCCCAGACCTGTCCTTGCGCCCAGACGCGGATGTAGTCGCGAACGGCGCGCACATTCTCGTCATCGGCGAGCACTTCGGTCGGCACCCACAGGATGGTGAGGAGATCGGGCTCTTCGGACGGGATCGCCACTGCGCCGTCCTGCGCGTACTGGTCGATGTACTTCGTCACCGCCGGCTCGGACAGCGGGGCGACATCGACCTGCCCCGATTGCAGGGCCGTGAGGAACTGCGTGCTGGGCAGCTCCACGAACTCCACCTCGTCGTTCGAGATGCCCGCCGTCTTCAGGGTGCGCAGTACCGTGTCGCCCTGCGACTGACCCTGCGAGAACGCGATCCGCTTGCCCCTGAAGTCGGAGAGGTCGGCGATGTCGGTCCCGGGTGCCGTGGCGAACACGTAGGAGGGCTGCGGCCGCTCGAGCACGCCGACGATCGTGGCGTCGAAGTCGATCGCGTGGGCCTGGATCGGCGGGATGATCGCGTTCGACGCGATGTCGAGCGAACCGGAGCGGAACGCCTGGATGACATCCGGCCCGGCGCTCACGTTGACCCACTCCGCCACCGTGAAGGCGGGCGGCTCGATCTCGGATCCCGCCGCTTCGAGCTGCAGCTGCGTCGTGCGACCCGCGACACGCAGGCTCGTGTCGGAGTCCGGCTCGCCGGGCGGCAGCGGTGACGCCGCCAGTTCGGTGGTCGACGTCGCCGCGCTCGCGGAGGCGCATCCTGCGAGGCCCATCGCCACCGCGCTCGCCAGGAGCAGGGAGATCGCTCTGACGGCCGGTCTCGTGCGTGTTGCGTCAGTCATGTCGTCCTTTCGAAGGGAGCGGGGAGAACTCGTTGGGAGCGATCATCGGGACTTCGCCATCCGAGCGATCGCGCTGCCCGTCATCGGCGTTAACAGGGGGATGCGCGACGTCACCGTCTGGCATCCGCGGTCATCGCGCGGCGAGAAACGCTCGCCCGGTGTCAGGGTGGGCCTGGCGCGACCCACCCGCGCGAGTGGGTTTCGCCCGCCGACACCCGCACCGCACCTGAGCCGGAAGGACATGTAGATGACCCATAGGAATCGAAGCTCGGAACACCGTCCGGGACGGCTGCACCTGAACGCCTTCCTCATGAGCACGGGGCACCATGAGGCGTCGTGGCGTCTGCCGGAGAGCGATCCGTCGTGGACCTCGTCGAACATCGAGCATCTGCGGCGTCTGGCCCAGCTCGCCGAACGCGGCAAGCTGGACTCGATCTTCTTCGCCGACGGTCCGGGGCTCCAATCCGATGTGGGGCGCCGGCCGGCCGGATCCCTCGATCCGCTGATCGCGCTCACTGCGATCGCCGCCGCAACCGAGCGCATCGGGCTCATCGCGACCGCGTCGACGACCTACAACTCCCCGTACAACCTCGCGCGGCGATTCGCCTCCATCGATCATGTGTCCGGTGGCCGTGCCGGGTGGAACGTCGTCACGACGGCAGGTCCTGACATCGCCCGCAACTTCGGTCTCGACGACCAGCCCGCGCACGCGGTGCGGTACGAGAGGGCTGGAGAGTTCCTCGACGTGGCCTTCAAGCTCTGGGACTCATGGGAGGACGACGCCGTGCTCGCCGACCGGGCGAGCGGCGTGTGGGCTGACCGGACGAAGATCCACGGGGCGGAGCACGTCGGGAGGCACTTCTCCGTGGCCGGGGCGCTCACCACGCCTCGCTCGCCGCAGGCGCGCCCACTCATCGTGCAGGCGGGCTCGTCCGAGGACGGCAAGGCGCTGGCGGCACGGTACGCGGAGGCCGTGTTCACTGCCCATCAGACGCTCGGCGACGCCCGCGCGTTCTACGCCGACATCAAGGAGCGCACCCTCGCGACCGGTCGAGGCGCCGACGAGATCAAGATCCTGCCTGGCATCGTGCCGGTGATCGGTTCGACCGAGGCGGACGCCCTCGCCAAAGAGCGGGAGCTCGACGAGCTCATCGTCCCCGAGTACGCCCGGGCGCAGCTCGCGAAGACCCTGCGCCTCACACCGGAAGACCTTCCGTTCGATCGCCAACTTCCGGCGGACCTTCCGGGCGAGGACGAGATCGAAGGCGCGAAGAGCCGCTACACCCTCATCGTCGAACTCGCGCGACGCGAGCGGCTGACGGTGCGCGAGCTCATCGGGCGCCTGGGGGGTGGCCGCGGCCACCGCACCTTCGCCGGCACGCCGGAGCAGGTGGCCGACGCCCTTCAGGACTGGTACGACGCGGAGGCCGCCGACGGCTTCAACATCATGCCTGCCGTGCTGCCGTCGGGGCTGGAGCAGTTCGTCGATCACGTCCTGCCGGTGCTCCGGCAGCGCGGGCTGTTCCGCGAGGAGTACGAGGGAACCACCCTCCGGGACCACTACGGACTGGCCAGGCCCGAGAGCCGCTACGCGTCGAGGGAGTCGGCCGTCCAGGCCGGTTCGGGTGCTGAGGTGCGCGAACTCGCGAAAGCGGGCGCCTGACCGCGGCGCCGTCACCGGGCACCGCCCCTCACCGCGGATGCCGGACATGTGGTCCGGCGTCCCTCACCGATCCTGAGCTGGCGCCCGCCCGCGCCGATACGGACGCGGCAGCCTCGGACGAGGCCGCCGCGTTCGCAGCATCCGCCCCTCGATCCTGCAAAGGCTGGCCGCCGGCCGGGCGGCGCGGCGGCAGACCATGCGCGCGAATCCCTCACCCGCGCGGCGAAGGGGCCGACGCACACGCGACGGCCCCTTCGTGGCCGAGTGTCACCAGGTGGTGACGTACTCCGACGAGCTGACGAGCCGCGCCTGCTCGATGATCGGCAGTGACCGGCCCACCGCCTGCGATACCCGGCGCTGGACGTCGGACGACGCCAGCTGACGGTCGACGAAGTCCGAATCGGAGGCGTAGACGCCGAGGGGCAGCGTCAGCGCCTGGAAGAACCCGAACAGCGGCCGCAGCTGGTGCTCCAGGATGAGCGCGTGCCGCTCGCCTCCGCCGGTGGCCGCGAGGAGCACGGGCGTGCCGACGAGATCGTACTGGCCGACGAAGTCGAAGAGGTGCTTGAACAGGCCGGTGAACGACGCGCGGTACACCGGCGACCCCACCACGAGCAGGTCGGCCGACTCGATGAGCTGCAGCGCCTCCTCGACCTCCGGTGCGACCTCGTCGCGCCGGAGCGCGCCGGCGAATCCCGGCCCGAGCGACGCGACCTCGATCAGCGTCGAGTCGATCTCGATGCGGGTTCCCACCTCGGCGAGGATCGTGCGAACGAGCGCAGTGGTGCGGCTCGGCTCGTGGAGGGATCCCGAGACGCCGACGACGTTCAGCGGACGGCTCATCGGCCATCCCCCTCCGGGGGCGCGACCGGACGCCCGATCGACAGCATGAGCCGGTTCGCCCAGTTGAAGAAGGCGGCGCCGTGCACGACGTCGGCGATCTCCAGCTCGTCGAGTCCTGCGGCGCGCAGGAGCGCGACGTGGCTCGCATCGAACGCCAGCGGCGTCGCGGTCAGTGCGGCCGCAGCGGCGACGATGGCGTCCCAGCGCTTCCCGAGCTCCGCCCCGATGCCCTCGGCCAGGAGCCGGTCGACGAGTTCCGGCGCCTTCGAGTGGTGAGCGGCGAAGCGCGCGTGCACCGAGGCGCAGAAGACGCAGCCGTTGACGCGCGAGGCCGCGGTGGCGGCGAGCTCCCGCTCGGCCCGAGGGAGTCCTTCCGCCGCGTTGTAGAAGATGTCCTTGTCGACGAGCGTGCGTGCCCGCAGGATCTCGGGATCCCTCGCGAGCAGCCGGAAGTAGTCGCTCGCTGCACGCTGCCGGTCGACGAGGCCGTCGTAATGGCGTTCGGTGAGCTCGTCGACGGCAAGGGGCTCCAGCCACGGCAGCCAGCCCACCTCGGCGCGCGTGAAATCGCGGGGGTGTGCGTCGTCGTGGACGAGGACGGCCGTCGCGGTGGTGACGCCGGTCATGCGGAGACCTCCTGGGATGCGGCGATGGCGCGCAGGCCGGCGGCCACGCGCTGCTGGAAGGCGAGGAAGGACACCAGCTGAGACAGCGTGATGACCCCGTCAGCGCTCCAGCCGGATCCGACGAGTCGACGCTGGTCGGCGTCATCCGCCTCACGCGGTCGGAACACCAGCAGATGGGCGTGAGCGAGGGCCGCGGTCACGCGTTCCCCGAGGGCGTCACGCACCTCGGCGCCCGGCTCGTAGCGACGACCGTCGCTGCTCTCGCCACGCAGTCCCTCCTCGCGGTAGGCCCCGAACGGACCAGCTGTGGCCGCGGCGGATGCCTCCGCCAGCACGATCGCGGCACGCTCGGGGTCGGCGCCCCGCGCCGCATCGGCGTAGAAGGCGGCCGTCGCGTCGTCGGCGGTGGAGCGGGTGGCGAACGCGGCGACGAGGAGCCGCTCGGGGAGGGGGAACGCGCTGTCGTCGACGGGCGCGAAGAGGGCGTCGTGGCTCGCCTGCAGCTGCTCGCGCGTGACGGGGCGCCGGCGGCGCAGCTCGTCGAGCGCGTCACCGGCGCGCACGCCGACGAGTTCGTCGACGACGTCGAGGGTAGCGGTGGTCATGGTGTCTCCTTTCCGAGACGGCTGAGGGGTTCGAGGCGGCGGTGGCGTGGGTCCCAGCCGAGCGCGGGAGCCACCTCGGTGGCGAACAGCTCGATGGAGCGCAGCACGAAGTCGTGGGGGGCATCCACCGAATGCACCTGGAAGGCGATCTCGGTGGCGCGCGCGAGAGTCGAATCGGCCGCGAGCGACGCGATCACCTGCTCGGGTGTGCCGAGGTGCGTGTCGGTGCCGGCGATGAGCTCGTCCAGAGTGTCGCCGGGAATGTGGTGCCCGGAGCGGCGGAGACCCTCCGCCCCACGGCGCAGACCCACCTCGGCGAACCGCAGCGCGTCGGCGCGATCGTCGGCCACGAAGACGGTGCGGGATGCCGTGATCCGTGGGGTCGTCCCCGCCGGGAGCGCCTCGAGGTAGCGGTCGATGATCGGGTGCTGCACGTCGGCTAGCGTCGCCTCCTGCGCGTCGGCCGGGCGTGGCTGGGTGCGCGAGAGCAGCAGGCCGTGGCCATGGGCGCCGGCGCGGGTGCCTCCCGGGGCCGAGAAGGTGGCCTGCCACACCCGCGACGCGAGGGGCGCGCGCGGCGCGGTGGGCGTGGCACCTTCCCGTCGGGCGCCGGTCCGCGACGTGGCCGTGCCCTCCGTCGTCGGATCGGGGTAGAGCGTGTTGCCGCCGCCGATCTCGCGGCCCGCGAGGGCGTCGAGGAGCACCGCGAGCTTCGCGTCGTACACGGCGGCCTTCGCGGCGACGTCCTGACCGAAGGGCACGAAGGACGACGGGGTGCCGCCGCTCCCGAGGCCGAGGTCGATCCGGCCGCCCGAGAGCAGGTCGGCGACGGCGGCGTCCTCCGCCACACGCACCGGGTCCTCGAGCGGGAGCGTGATGACCCCCGTACCGAGGCGGATCTCACTCGTCGCCGCCGCGGCGTGCGCAAGGAACACCAACGGTGCCGGCAGTCCGCCCTCCGCCGCACGGAAGTGGTGCTGCGCGACCCACGCCCGCCCGATGCCGAACCGCTCGGAGTGCCGGATCTGATCGGTCGCGAGGCGGTACCGCTCGGCGGCGGGCGCATCGTCCAGCAGGCGGGTGAAGAAGGCCAGTGACGTCACGGTCATGCCGCGACCTCCGATCGTCCGGGCACGGCAGCCAGCAGCTCGCGCGTGTAGGCATGGGCGGGGGCGGTGAAGATGTCCTCGGTGCTGCCCGACTCGACGATCCGGCCTCGTCGCATGACCGACACCGTGTGGCTGATGCGGCGCACCACGGCGAGGTCGTGGGAGATGAACAGGTACGTCAGCCCCAGTTCCTGCTGCAACGACGCGAGCAGCTCGAGGATGCGCGCCTGCACGGTCACGTCGAGCGCCGAGACGGCCTCGTCGAGCACGACGACCTCGGGCCGGATCGCGAGCGCGCGGGCGATCGCGACGCGTTGCCGCTGCCCGCCCGACAGCTCGCGCGGCGAGCGCTCGAGCACGTCCGAAGGAAGCGAAACGCGGTCGATGAGCTCGGCGGCCCGCGCCCTCCGCCCGGAGCGCGTGCCCTCGCGGAAGTTGTGCAGCGGCTCGGCAACGATCTGTGCGACGCTCTGGCGCGGGTCGAGCGACGAGAAGGGGTTCTGGTACACCAGCTGCACGCGGCGGCGCAGCCGCCGGAGTTCCTCGCCTCTCAGTCCCGCGATGTCGTCTCCGTCGAGCTCGATGCGGCCGGCGTCCGGATGCAGGAACCGCGTGACCAGGCGCGCGGTCGTGGTCTTGCCCGACCCCGACTCACCAACGAGCGCATGCGTCGTGCCGCGGCGCACCTGGAACGACACGTCGTCCACGGCGCGGAAGGCCTCCCGCCCGCGACCGCTTACGGCGAACTCCTTGACGAGTCCCTCCGCCGCGATGGCGTACGGGTTCTCGCCGGCGACGGCCGCGGCGTCCCGCAGGAACAGCGGCGCAGCCGGCCGCTGGAAGTCGCCGGTCGCGAGGGCGGGCGCGTCGGCGAGCAGCTGACGGGTGTAGGGATCGGACGGCGACGACAGGATGCCGGAGGTCGGCCCTTGCTCGACGATCCGGCCGTGGTTGAGCACGACGACGCGCTGGGCGCGGTCGGCGGCGATCCCGAGATCGTGCGTGACGAGGAGAACCGAGGTACCCTCCTCGCGGCGGAGGTCGTCGATCAGATCGAGGATGCGCCGCTGGACTGTGGCGTCGAGCGCGCTCGTCGGCTCGTCGGCGATGATCAGCCGCGGCCGCAGCGCGATCGCCGTGGCGATGAGCACCCGCTGCCGCATGCCGCCCGACAGCTCGTGCGGGTGCTGCCGTGCCCGCAGCGCGGGATCGTCGAGCCCGACGCGGTCGAGCAGCTCGAGCACACGGGCGCGGCGAGCCGCGGCATCCCGTATCCCGTGAAGGCGGAGGACCTCGCCCACCTGCGCGCCGACCGGACGCACCGGGTCGAGCGACGACACCGGGTCCTGCGGCACCAGGCCGACCTGCGCCCCACGCACGGCGCGGAGGCGCTTCTCGCCCCAGCCGGCGACGTCCACGCCGCCGATCGCGATCGACCCGCCGTCGACACGCCCACCCTCGGGGAGCAGGCCGATCAGGGCGTGCGCGGTGGTCGACTTGCCGGAGCCCGACTCTCCGACGAGCGCGACGACCTCGCCCTCGCCGACCGAGAGGTCGACGTCGTGGACGACCTCACGGCGGCCGGTCCGCGTCTGATACGACACACGCAGGCCCCGCACGTCGAGCACGTTCATCGGGTTCCCCTTCCGATCGACTGGCTGATGCGGTTGGCGCTCAGCACGACCACCAGCACGACGAGGCCGGGCAGCGTGGTGAGCCACCACGCGGTGGCGACGTAGTTGCGCCCCTCGGCGATGAGCAGCCCCCACTCCGGCGTCGGCGGCGGCGCTCCGTAACCGAGGAACCCGAGGGTCGAGATCGCGAGGATCGCGGTGCCGAACTGGAGAGCGGCGAGCCCGACGACGGCGGTGAGCGAGTTCGGCAGCACGTGGCGGCGCAACACCGACAGGAAAGATCCTCCGCTGCCGAACGCGGCCTCGACGTAGTCGGTCCGGCGGACCCGTACGACCTCCGAGCGGGACAGCCGCGCGAAAGAGGCGACGCTGACGATTCCGACGGCGATCGCGGCGTTAACCGTGCCGAAGCCCAGGAGGATGATCACGGAGAGCATGAGCAACAGCCCTGGGATCGAGAGCAGCACGTCGACCAGGCGCATCAGGATGTCGTCGACCCAGCCCCCGACCGACCCCGCGAGGACGCCGACGGCGGTGCCGGCCGCCAGCCCGACCGTGACGGCCATGAGTGCGCCGGACAGCGAGTAGACGGCGCCGTGGACGACGCGCGCGTAGAGGTCGCGCCCGATCGCGTCGGTCCCGAACCAGTGCGCGGGGCTGGGGGGCAAGAGCTTGTCCGCCGGCACGCCGACGAGCGGGTCGTACGCCGTGAACAGCCATGGCGCGACCGCCCAGAGCACGGCGATCACGATGACCGCGATCGCCGCCGCCAGCGTCCACGAGGGTCGCCGTCCGCGCGCGAAGATCCGCGCGACCGACGAGCGACGCACGGGGCGCCTGTCGGGGGCACCTGCGTCGAGCGCGATCGGATCGACGACGGTTCCGCTTGCCTCATCCCGTGCGATCGCGGCGGCACCGGCGTCCTGGACATCTGTCGTGATCTGAGCGCTCACGGACGCACCCACTCCCGCTGTCCACCGTGTCGCGGGATCTGCGAAGCGTGTCCCGCTTTCGGTCGGCTGCGACCCGATCGACCGACCGGATGGGGGACATGGTCGGCTGTGTGGACGAGATCTCTCATGCGGGAGCCTCCTGCAGCGCGGGGGTGGTGGACGGGGTGCGGGCGGCGCGCGCGCCGGCGCGCAGCCGCGGGTCGAGCACGGGGTAGAGCACGTCCACCACGAGATTGACGACGACGAAGGTCAGCGCGGCGAGCACGACGATGCCCTGGAGGACCGGGATGTCCTGGTTGGCGACGGCCTGCTCCGTCACGCGGCCGATGCCCGCGCGTCCGAACACCGTCTCCGTGACGACGGCGCCGCCGATGAGCTCGCCGAACAGCACGCCGGCGATCGTCAGCGTCGGCAGGAGGGCGTTGCGGGCGACGGAGCGCCACAGCACCCACGACGGCGACGCGCCCTTCGCGCGGACCACCGTGACGAACGGCTGCAGCTGCACGTCGTCGATGCTGCGCACCAGGATCTGCGCGAGCGGCGCCGAGATCGGCACTGCGAGGGTGATGACCGGGAGGATGAGGCCCGCCACCGGGTCGGCCCCGACGATCGGCACCCATCCGAGCCCGAACGAGAACACCTGGATCAGCACGATGCCGAGCCAGAACACCGGCACTGCGACGAACACGCCCGGCAGCGCCTGCAGCAGATGGCGGAGCCACGTGAACGGAGACAGAGTCGACAGGAATGCGATCGCGAAGGCGATGACCGCGGCGAGCGCGAACCCGAGGGTCGCGAGCGCTGCCGTCGGAGGGAGAGCCTCGCCGATGAGCTGGAGCACGCCGGTGCCGTACTGCGTGGAGTATCCGAAGTCGCCCTGCACGTAGCCCAGGAGAGTGACCCCGTATTGCTCCCACCATGGCGAATCCGCGCCGTACGCGGTGCGGATCGACTCGATCTGCTCGGGTGTGAGCCCCAGCTCGGGGTTGTCGTACTTGATCAGGATGGCGTCGCCCGGCAGCAGCTGCAGGAGGATGAAGGTGGCCGTGAAGGCCGCGATCAGGACGATCGCGGCCTGCCCGGCGCGGCGGAGCGCGTAGCTCATCGGTCAGGCTCCGGTCCTACTTCTGCTCGTCGAGCCACACGTCGTAGAACAGCGGACGCGCGACCGACTCGAACTCGACGCCGTGGACGTGGGGCGCCGCGCCGTAGACCTGCGGCTCCTCGAACAGCGGGATGACGTACGCCTGCTCGGCGAGGTAGTCCTGCACCGCCTGGGACGCGGCGATGCGCTCGTCGGCGTCGGGCGTCGAGGCCACGGCCTCCAGCAGCCGGTCGAGCTCGGGGTCGTCGGACAGCAGCGTGTTGCGGTTCGTCGTGTAGAACTGGCTCTTGATGACGTCGAGGTCCGCGCGTCCGACCATCGAGTGGTACAGGGGTGTCTTGAGCGGATCCTTGATGTCCTCGGCATAGGTGCCGGCATCCGCCGACTTCACGTTGAGCTCGACGCCGATCTTCTTCAGCTGCTGCGACACGAGTTCGAGCGTCTGCTTGGACAGTGGCTGCGGCTTGGCCTCGTAGACGTCCAGCGACAGGCGCTGTCCGTCCTTCTCACGGATGCCATCGGCTGCGGGTTCCCAGCCGGCTTCGTCCAGGAGCTCCTCGGCCTTCTCGGGGGCGTACTCGTAGTGGTCGGACTCGTCTTTGTAGCCGAGGGCGGAGGAGCTGAGAGCGGAGGTCGCGCGCGGGTAGTTCGCCGTGAAGATCGTGTCGACCACCTCCTGGCTGTCCACCCCCGCCACCAGCGCCTGGCGCACGCGGATGTCGCTCAGCAGCGGATTCGTGAACCGCAGGCTCAGTCCGTTGTTCACGCCGCGGGTCTGCGGCGCGTAGAGATCGAAGCCGGACGACTCGACCCGTGCCTCATCGAACGCCTGCACGTACCGGATGTAGTCGGCCTGGCCCGACAGCAGGGAGCCGATGCGCACGCTGTCCTCGGGGGTGACGATGAGGTGGATCTCGTCCAGGTAGGCCCGGCCCTGGTGCTCGAAGCTCGGCGGCGCCCAGTCGTAGTCCTCGCGGGCCTCCAGCGTGAGCTCGGTGCCGAGCTTCTCGTCGGTGATGACGAACGGCCCCGAGCCGACGATCTCGGTCGCGTTGCCGGCGCCGAGCTCCTCGAGGGTGCGGTCGAGCGTCGCCGGCGACAGCAGGCCCGAGTTGATGGTCGAGGTCGCCTGGAGGAAGCCGGGGGCGGGTGCCGAGAACCGGAACGTCACGGTGTCGGCGTCGACGACCTCGCTCGAGGCGTAGTTGTTGATCGCCTCCGAGACGGTCAGGCCCAAGGCCGCGTCACCGAGGCCGTACGTGTCGAAGTTCTTCGCCACGGCCGCCGCGTCGAGCGGCGTGCCGTCGGAGAACGTCACATCGTCCCGCAGTTCGAAGGTGTACTCGGTCGCGTCGTCGTTCACGGCCCACTCGGTGGCGACCCACGGCTCGATGTCGAGCGTCTCCGGGTTCTGCCACGTCAGGCGCGCCGCGATGTTGTTCACGATGCCGCCGTTGGGGTAGAAGCCGGCCTGCGGCGGGTAGAGGTTCGTGTAGGTCTGGTGCTCGAGGTAGGTGAGTGTGCCCCCGGTGACGGGGTCGCCGGCCGCTGCGGCGGCGTTCTCTGCGGCGGGCTGCGGCGACGCGCACGCCGTGAGGAATGCCGCAGTCAGGAGGACGGCGACGGCACCGGCGACGATTCGCGATGCGGGACGGGACATGGGTTCTCCTGTGGGCCTGGGGTGGTGAGGGGGTACACGCCACGCTAGGGAGCGGCATTCGGTCATCGCCGTCGGGCTGTTACGGCCGTTCACCGCACGAAAGCGGGGGTCACCGACGTTCACATGGGGTAATGCGGGTGGGACTGCGCGCTTCCTCTCGCTGGTTCCCCAGCGCTCAACGACCGGTGGCGGCGGCCGGCGCGGAATCGTGAAGAAGGCAGGGCGAGCCGAGACCGAGCCGATCCCGCAGCGTCGCTCCGGACCGGCCGATGAGCCCGCGGCGCCGCAGCTCGGGCACCGCGAGGGACGTGAAGGCCTCGAACTGGGCGGGCTGGAAGGCCGACAGCACGTTGAACCCGTCGGTGGCTCCGGCGTCGCGCCAGAGCTCGAAGTGATCGGCGATCGCCTGGGGGCTACCGACCACGAAGTTCGCCGGCACGGCGTGAGCGGCGATGAGATGCCGCCACGTCACCGGGTGGGACCCGCCGAGGTCGCGGCCCGTGCGCGCGGCGACGACATCAAGCGTCTGCGCCGCGGCCTCCGCGAAGCGTCCAGCCGTCCCCGGGGGTACGGCGTCGTCGATGGATGCCTCGCGCATCGGGTCGTCCGGACCGATCTCCGCGACGTCGAGGAACGAGGTCAGCGACCGATTCTGGGGGAAAGCGGTGCGTCGGGCGTGGTCCGATGCCCCGTCGTCGATGGGCACGAGCAGCAGGAGGCGGTCGACGATGGCGCGGGCCGCGGCAACCGTCGCCGCCACCACCGGCACGACCGGGACGATGACCTTCAGATCGTCAGGATCGCGACCGGATGCCTCGGCCAGCGCCCGCAGCTCGGCACGCGTGGCCGCGGCCACTGCCGGGTCGCCGGCCGCGATGAGGGCGAGGTCGGCCTCGGCCGCCGCGAGCGCACGCGAGCGCGGCGAGGTGCCGGCGTGCACGATGGGCGGATGCGCCTGCGGGGGACGGGCGACGTTCAGCGGACCCTCGACCCGCACCTGCGTGCCGGCGAAGGCCGCCGGTCGCAGCCGGTCTGCGTCGATGAGCACGCCCGTCGCGGTGTCGGCGATCCAGGCATCGGCATCCCATGACTCCCACAGCAGCCGCAGCGCCCGCACGAACTCCCCCGCGCGGTCGTAGCGCGTCTCGTTGTCGGCGTGCGCGTCGCGGCCGTGGTTCGCGGCGGCGCGCGGTTCGGCGCCGGTGACGAGGTTGATGCCCGCGCGACCGCCCGTGAGCAGGTCGAGGGATGCCGTCGCCCGCGCCGTCGCGTAGGGATCCGCGTACGTCGAGTTCACGGTGGCGATGAGCCCGATGTGCTCGGTGACGCCCGCGAGGTAGAGCGCAGCGCTGAGCGGGTCGATGCGCGCGAGAAGGTAGGGGTCGCGGAACTCGAGGTCGGGGCCCGTCGCCAGCCAGTCGCCGAAGAAGAGGTAGTCGAGGTCCGCGTCCTCGGCGACGCGGGCGATGCGACGCAGAACCGCGGCATCCGTCTGAGGGTCGGCGTGCGCGCCCGGGTACCTCCACCCGGACGGATAGGCGCCGAGCGTGCGCACCATGACGCCGACGATGAGCGGCTCGGTCATACCGGCACCACGTCGAGCGACGGAGCGGGGCCGACGGCGGCCAGTCGGCCTCGCGAGCGCGACCACTGACTCCACGACCCCGGATACACCACGACGTCGATGCCGGCGACGGCGCCGGCGAGCGCCGTGTGCGTCGCCGCGATGCCCGAGCCGCAGTAGGCGGCCACCGCAACGCCGTCCACCACGCCCGCGGCCGCGAACTGGGCGCGTATCTCATCGGGCGAGCGGAACCTGCCCGCGGTGAGGTGCACCGTCGTCGGGAGATTGACGGCGCCGGGGATGTGACCGCCGACCGGATCGTGCGGCTCGCTGTCACCGCGGTACCGCTCCGGCGCGCGAACGTCGAGCAGCAGGCCATGGTCGGGCCACTCCTCGACGCCGTCGATGTCGGCGACACCGCCGGTGATCTCGTCGAGCACGACGTCCCCGGGCGGCCGGGGCAGCACGTCACCGGTCTCGAGCGGCAGACGCTCGGCGAGCCAGCCGCGCAGGCCGCCGTCGAGCACCCGCACGTCGGCGAGACCCGACCGCGTCAGCACCCACCACGCGCGCGCGGCGGCGACGGAGTGCACGTCGTCGTACGCGACGACGGTGTCGCCGCTGCGGATGCCCCACCGCCGCGCCGCAGCCTCGAGCTGCTCGCGAGGCGGCAGCGGATGGCGCCCTTCGCGCGGGTCGCCCCGGCGTGCCAGTTCGTGATCGAGATCGACATAGACCGCACCCGGCAGATGCCCGTCGAGGTAGGCCGGCCGCCCCTCGGGCTGGTCGAGCCGCCAGCGCACGTCGAGGATCCGCGGCGGGGTGCCGCCGCGGATCAGGGTGGCGAGCTCGGTCGGCGAGATGATCGGGGAAGGCATGCGGCCATGCTCGCCCGGCCGCTGACGGCGCGGAATGTCGCGACGACATACGCCGCGACACGACGACACGGAGGGTCACACGCGGTCAAACGGCGTGTCATCCTGGGGGCGTCGCGGGTCGAAGTCGGGACGGCACGTACGGAGTGTCTCGACACGAATCCGGGGCGCGTCGGGCGGGCTGCCATACGATTCCGCCAGAACCGATGGAGGAACGGATGCCGCACCCTCGCGCGACACGTGAGTCCCGGGCTCCGCGACGCTCGCGCCCGACCCGGCTGCTCGCGGCACTCGCCATCGCGGCGGGGCTCACGCTTCTCGTCGGATGCGGCAACGGCGGGATCCCGATTCCCACCGCACTCCCGACGGCCCTGCCCACGAACCTTCCGACGAGCCTGCCGACCCCGACTGCCTCCCCCGCGCCGACGGTCGAGCCGACGCCCGAGCCCACGCGGGTTCTGCCGACTCGCTCCCCCTCCCCGACGCCGGAGCCCACACCGGAACCGACCGTGGTGCCCGAACCCACGGCCGACCCCACGGCACCCGCGCCGGTTCCCACCGTCGTCCCCGAGCCGACGGCCACGCCGGCGCCGGAACCGACACCGACGCCCATTCCGACACCCACGCCCAGGCCTACGGTGACGCCCACCGTCACCGCGACGCCCTCGCCCACCGCCGAAGCAGGCGACAATGCCGCCGCGTCCATCGACTGGGTGCCGTGGGTCGTGCTGGCGGTGCTGCTCGTGGCGGCCGCGGTGATCTACCTCATCGTGCGCCGGCCACGGCCGAAGCCACCCACGGAGCCCTGAGTTCTGCTGCGCGCTCGGCACGTTTCGACTCGCTCGTTCCTCGCTCGCTCAACGACCGGAGGGAAGGCCGGGAGGCGGCAGCGGGAACGGGGAGCGGCAAGGCGGGGAGCGGGAGGCGTCAGCCGCGGAGAGCGAGGGCGAACGGGAGCACCTCGGTCGCCCCCGCGAGGCGGAGTTCCCGCGCAGCGACGGTGAGGGTCCAGCCGCTGTCCACGCGGTCGTCGACCAGGAGCACCGGCCCGGCGGGGAGGCCGAGGCCGGCGGCCGAGAAGCGGCCCCAGACTCCCGCCACACGGAAGGCGCTGTTGCCACCCGGCTGCCCGAGAGGACCGCCGTCGACGAGGTCGAGCGACCCCAGGAACGGGAGCCGCCCGACATCGGCGAGACCTCGGGCGAGCGACTCCACGAGCTGCGTCCGCGACCGCGACGGCATCGCGACGACCGCGACGGGGCGCCGCTCCCAGCCCCACTCCGCCAGCACCCGCGCGCAGGCCTCGAGCACGTTCGGCGGCACCGGCGCGTCCGGTGCACCGGCGGCGAACAGGTCTCGCAGCGCGCCGCCCCACCCGAGGTCGGTGAGACGAGCGAGGGCGCGTCCTTCAGCCGCCTGCTCCTCGGCGGGAATCCGTCCCTTCACCGGCACCCCGAGCCTGTCGGCACCCGTCGGCCACTGCCGCCTGGGCTCGATCGGCACGCCGACGCGGTCGAGGGCGGCGGTCGCAGCATCCGTCGCACCGGAGGCGATCGTCGTGGAGAACCAGGCGCCCGCACAGTTGTCGCAGCGGCCGCAAGGGGCTGCGGTGTCGTCGTCGAGCGAGCGCTGCAAGAACTCCATGCGGCAGCCGGAGGTCTCTTCGTACTCGATCATGTGCTGCTGCTCGGCGACACGCTCGGCCGCGATGCGGCGGTAGCGCTCCTCGTCGTAGGTCCACGGCTCACCGGTGGCGATCCAGCCGCCACGCACGCGGCCGACGGCTCCGTCGACGTCGAGCACCTTCAGCAGCAGCTCGAGCGGCGTGCGGCGGACGTCGACGACCGCCTCGAGCGCAGGCGTCGACATCGGCCCCGTCGATGCGGCGAGCGCGCCGAGCACCCGCTCGGCGCGGTCGCGGTCGGGCATCGACGCGGTCGCGAAGTAGTGCCAGATCTCGCGGTCCTCGGTGCCGGGCAGCAGCAGCACGTCTGCGGAGTCGGTCGCGCGGCCGGCACGACCGACCTGCTGGTAGTACGACACCGGTGACGACGGGGCCCCGAGGTGCACGACGAATCCGAGGTCGGGCTTGTCGAATCCCATGCCGAGGGCGCTCGTCGCCACGAGCGCCTTCACGCGGTTGTCTTTGAGGAGCGCCTCGGACTCCTCGCGCTCGTCGGTGTCGGTCTGCCCGGTGTAGGCGCGGACGTCGTACCCGCGCTCGCGCAGCAGCCGTGCGGTGTCGTTCGCGGCGGCCACCGTCAGGGTGTAGATGATGCCGGATCCCGGGAGGTCGCCGAGGTGGCTGAGCAGCCACGCCAGCCGGCTCGGAGAGTTCGGCAGCCGCAGCACGCCGAGCCGCAGCGACGCCCGCGCGAGCGGACCGCGGATCGTGAGGACGCCGGGGGTCGCCACATCCGTCCCTGCAGTTCCGGCGGTTCCGGCGTCGAGCTGCTCGGCGACGTCGGCGACGACGCGGCTGTTGGCGGTGGCGGTGGTCGCGAGCACCGGCACTCCCGCGGGCATGCGCGCGATCAGGTCGCGCAGGCGCCGGTAGTCGGGGCGGAAGTCATGGCCCCAGTCGCTGATGCAGTGCGCTTCGTCGACGACGAGGAGGCCGATGCGGGCGACGAGCTGAGGCAGCTGCTCATCGCGGAACGACGGATTGTTGAGACGCTCGGGCGACACGAGCAGCACGTCGACCTCGTCGCGGTCGAGCCGGGCGAGCACGTCACCCCACTCGTGCGCGTTGGTCGAGTCGATCTTCACGGCCCGCACCCCGGCGCGCCGAGCGGCGGCGATCTGGTCCCTCATGAGCGCCAGGAGAGGCGACACGAGCACGGTCGGCCCCGCCCCGCGCCGTCGCAGGAGCAGCGTCGACACGAAGTACACCGCCGATTTGCCCCACCCCGTGCGCTGCACGACGAGCGCCCGACGGCGATCGTCGACGAGGGCCTCGATCGCTTCGAACTGCCCATCGTGGAAGTCGGCGTCGTCGCGGCCGACGAGAGTGTGCAGCACATCGAGGGCTTCGCTGCGGGTCGTGGTGGTCGCTGTCACCCTTCCACCCTGCCTGACACGACCGACACCGGCGACCGGTCGTGTTACCGTGGCCGCGACGGAGGGGGTGTGCCCATGGCCGAGACCGTCACCGCTGTGCTCCGCCTCGTCGCCGAGCTGCTCGCCTCCGCGCTGCGCCCCTCGGCCGACCTGCTCGGCTCGGTCGCGCGATCACTGTCGGAGATCGCTCCCGCGCCTCATCCTGAGGCCGGCGCGCTCGTGATCGCGGTCGCCGTCGTCGCAACGCTCGCCGCAGCGCTGTACCTCGCCACGACGGTCGCGTGGACGCTGGTGCAGCGGCTCGTGCTGCGGAGGGTCTATCCGCTCGCGACGGCGTGAGGCCGCAGCATCCGTCCGGATCAGCCCGCCGGGTCGTCGCGCGCGTGGAGCAGACCGCTCACCGCACCGAGCACCGCGCCCGCGAGCGTGTCGACGACGCGCTCCGTCGCCACCGCGACCGTGTCGACCGCTCCGGTCGCCGCTCCCGTGAGCAGAAGCACGAGCGGCGTGATGAAGACGAGGGCGAGAGCGTAATTGCGCACGACGAACAGCTCGATCGTGAACTGCAGCCCGCCCAGGAGCAGCGCGAGCCACAGCGCCGGGATCGGCAGCGGAGCCAGGAGCAGGTAGACGCCGACGCCGAGGATCGTGCCGATCATGCGATGCAGACCGCGGATGAACGCGGCCCGCCGGTCGGCGGCGACGCCCACGACGGCGATCGCGGCACCCACGATCCAGTACGCACGGTCCGGGTCGACCAACAGTCCCACGCCGATCCCGACCACCGTCACGAGCGCGACTCGGGCCACGAGCAGCCGCTCAGCCGGCGGCCACGACGGGCCGGGCAGCACCTCACGCAGCGGCCGCGCGGCGCGCCGACGCCGGCTTCGCAGCATCAGCGGAGCCAACGACACGAGCGAGGAGAACAGGATGCCGCAGGCCACCGCAGCGACGTAGGTGGCAGCATCCGCTCCCGAGGCGACGATGTGCGCCGACAGCCCGTACACGAGCACGACGAAGAGGGGACCGGGCGGACCGACCGCGAAGCCGAACATCGCCACCGCCGCGGTGATCGCGACCACCGCGAGCCCCACCAGCGTCGCCACCGGAGACGGACCCGCGAGGGCGCCCAGCACCGCCGCCAGGACGAGCCCACCGGCGACGAAGGGCACGACGCGCGCCCGCTCGCGCACCGGGAGATGCGTGCCGTACAGCGCGACGAACGCGCCCGTCGCCGCCTGGAAGCCGAGGTCGGGACGCCCGAGCAGGGTCATCGCGGCGATCGGCACCGCCATCGCGATCGCTGCGCGCAGGCCGATCGCCCACCTCGGTGCCGGCGCGGGAGCGAGGCGGAACAGACTCGTCGCCGCGTGGCGCAGGTCGGCTGCGAACCTCCGGCCGGCGCTGCGGTGCGGCATCCGTGCTCCCGTCAGACCGCCGGACGCTCGGCGCGCGCCGGCTCCGAGAGCAGCTGGTCGAGGAGGGCGAGCGCCGCGTCCTGCGGAGCGTCGGGGTCGAGCAGCCACTGGGTCTGCAGACCGTCGGATGCTGCGATCACCAGCGCTGCGGTGGCCATCGGGTCGACGTCGGCCCGGATGCGGCCGGTGCGCTGATTGTGCCGCACGCGTTCGGCGATCTCGGCACGCACGCGCACGAAGCGCTCCGTCGCGAACGCGCGAGCGGCGGGGTGCCCCTCTTCCAGGGCCGAGGCGACGAGCGACGAGTACAGCTGCACGAGGCCCTGCACCTCGTGGTTCGCGTCACTCCACCGGCGAAGGAGCTCGGTGGGCGTCACATCGAGCGGAGCGGGCTCCCAGTCGTCGCCGCGCGCCTCGGACTGCCGGTAGACGGCGATCAGGAGCTCCTCGAGCGACCCGAAGTAGTGCTTCAGCGCGGCGTGAGTCACGCCGACCTCCTCGGCGATGGCCCGCAGGCTGGTGCGGTCCGAGCCGCGCTTGGCGAACACCTCGATGGCGCGGTCGAGGATCTCCTGGCGACGGGCGACGCCCTTCGCGTACGACCCGCGCGGGGTCGTCTGATGCTCGTCGTCGGCCATCCCACCATGTTATCGAAGTAAAACCTCCACCTGGAGGTTTTCGTGGTACCGTTTCCAGCAGCGCGGCGAGTCCGCCCGCGCTCGCCACCCCAGACAGACCTGTCGAAGCAGACACCGAAGGAGCGCGACCGATGCCGGTCCAGACATCCATCCAGCTGTTCACCGTCCGCGAGGCTCTCGAGTCCGACCTCGAAGGCACCCTGGCCGAGCTCGCATCGCGCGGCTTCACCGCCGCCGAGCCCTACGACTTCGTGCACCGGGCCGAGCCGCTCGCGGCCGCACTGAAGGCGACCGGCATCGCCGCGCCGACCGGCCACGCGTTCCTCGCCTCGACGTCGTTCGTCAATCCCGACGGTACGACGACGACCCGCGCGGTTCCCGCTCCCGAGGCCGTCTTCGACGCCGCCGAGACCCTCGGCATGACGACGGTCATCGAGCCCTACACCGACCCCACCCTCTGGCAGAGCCGGGAGCAGATCGCCGACATCGCCCAGCAGCTGAACGCTGCGGCCGAGCTCGGCGCCGCCCGCGGCATCCGTGTCGGCTACCACAACCACGCGCACGAGCTCGAGGCGACGTTCGACGGCAAGACCGGCCTCGAACTCCTCGCCGACCTGCTCGACGAGCGCGTCGTGCTCGAGATCGACCTGTACTGGGCGGCCCGCGCCGGCGTCGACTCGCCGGCCCTCCTGCGCACCCTCGGCGACCGCGTGATCGCCGTCCACGTCAAGGACGGCACGCTCGAGGCCGAGGCCGTCGCCGCCTACCCGCCGGCCGACCAGGTCCCCGCCGGCCAGGGCGTCGTGCCGCTCGCCGAGGCGATCGCGGCGGCGCCGGCCCTCGAGGTCGCGATCGTCGAGTTCGATCACTTCACCGGCGGCGACCTGTTCGACGCGGTCGAGCAGAGCCGCGTCTTCCTCGACGAGACGCTCAGCGAGAAGGCAGCCGTCTGATGGCCACGTCTACCTCCGGAGCCCTCGGCGTCGGCATCATCGGCGCGGGCAACATCAGCGACCAGTACCTGACGCACCTGTCGAGCTTCCCCGACGTGCGGGTCATCGCGATCGGCGACGTACTCGAGGACCGCGCCAAGGCGCAGGCCGAGAAGTACGGCGTGCCGCACGCCGGCGGCGTGGATGTCGTGCTGAACGACCCCGACGTCGACATCGTCGTGAACCTCACGATCCCGGCCGTGCACGTCGAGGTGTCGGAGGCGATCATCGCCGCGGGCAAGCACGTGTGGACCGAGAAGCCCATCGGCATCGACCGCGAGGAGTCGGCGCGACTGCTCAAGACGGCGGATGCCGCGGGCCTGCGCGTCGGCGTCGCTCCTGACACCGTGCTCGGCCCGGGCGTGCAGACGGCCAAGCGCGCGATCGCTCGCGGCGACATCGGCCGCCCGCTGTTCGCGACGACGACGTTCCAGTGGCAGGGCCCCGAGCTCTGGCACCCGAACCCCGCCTTCCTCTACGCCAAGGGCGCCGGCCCTCTGCTCGACATGGGTCCGTACTACGTCTCCACGCTCGTGCACGTGTTCGGTCCGGTCGCGTCGGTCGCGGCTCTCGGGCTCCAGGGCGTCCCGACCCGCACCGTCAAGTCCGGCGAGCTCGCCGGCCAGGAGTTCCCGGTCGAGATCCCGTCGACGCTGTCGGTGCTGATGGACTTCGAGCAGGGCGGTCAGGCGCAGAGCCTGTACAGCACCGACTCGCCCCTCAAGCGCCACGGCATCGTCGAGATCAACGGCACCGAGGGCACCATCGTGATCCCCGACCCGAACATGTTCGGCGGCGACATCTCGATCATCCGTCCGCTCACCGACGCGACGGTGAGCGAGCAGGAGATCCTCGAGGTGCCCCAGGAGGGCGTGCTCGCCGGCCGCGGCCTGGGCCTGCTCGACATGGCACGCTCGATCCGCGACGGTCGCCCGCACATCGCCACCGGCGAGTTCGGCTACCACGTGCTCGACACCCTGCTGTCGATCGAAGAGGCGGCCGCGTCGCGCACCTACGTCGACGTCCAGAGCACCCTCGGCGAGGTCGGCTCGCTCCCCGCGGACTTCGACCCGCTGGCCGCGACGCTCTGATCCGACGCCGGCGCGCTCGAAGGCCCCCTGCCGCACAGCAGGGGGCCTTCGAGCGTTGAGGAGACGGATGCCTCCCCCCGGCGCCTCAACGATCCATCTCACGTCCGACGCGAAAGCGGCGACGTCGAACTGGACATGGCGGCTGCTCGAGCTCGCGGGCAGTCACCGCACGCCGCTCCGCGGAGTCGTACCCGGGCTGTGCTTCGCTGCGCGCCGCGTCGGCGCGCTTCTCGTGCACAGCAGCCGCTCTTGCTCGTCGACGTCGGGGGCCGCGCGTCGCACGCTCGGCCTCACGCTGCTCGTCCCGGATGCCGCGGGCCGCGGCATCCGGGATCCTCCCGTCACCGCAGCGGCGAATTGCCCTTGAACGCGGGCGACCAGTGGCCGAGCGCCTTGCCCTTCGCCGTGCCGTTCACCGCGGACTGGGTCTGCGCGAAGATGAGCGTCGCGTGCGCGGCCGCGTCGGCCAGCTGCTCGAGGAGCACCGGGTCGATGTTGTCTATGTCGTCGCACGCCTGGTGGTAGCACGGGTCGAACGCCACGCCCGCCGTTCCGCCGAACTTCACCGCCTGGTCCGCCGTCTTGATGTCCTCGGCGCCGGAGAACAGACCGCCCGCGGGGATGCCTGCCCCGATGAACGCGAAGTAGTCGCTGCGCCCATCGAACGCCGTCGGCTCGGTGGCCAGGTCCTCCGCGGCAAACCACTCCTCGAACACGCCCTCGACGACGTCGGAGCCGTTGGGACCGGTGGTGCCGAAGCCGTTACCGTCGCCGTCGTAGATGAACCGCCCGCCGTTCGGCGAGCCGAGCATGTCGAAGTTCAGGTTGACGGCGTGGTTCTTGATGTCGGTCTTGCTCAGCTGCGACACGTAGTAGTTCGACCCGTTCAGGCCGTCCTCCTCACCGCCCCAGAAGGCGAAGCGCACGCGGTTCTCGGGTTCGATGCCCAGCGCAGCCATCTGGAGCGCCGTCTCGAGGAGGGTCGCCGTGCCTGAGCCGTTGTCATTGATGCCGGGGCCTTCAGGAACCGAGTCGAGGTGGGCGCCGACGACGACGGTGCGGTCCGTCCGGCCGGCCGGGGTGTCGGCCAGCAGGTTCCAGGTGTCGATCGTGGTGGCATTCGTGACCACCGCGATCTCCATCACCAGTCCCGCGGTTCCGACGAGCTGCTGACCGACCTCGAACGAGGTGCTGACCACGGGGACGGGATCGGCGGTCCAGTCGGCGCTGCCGAGCGTTCCACCGAAGACACCGAAACGGTCGTCACTGGGGTCGACGTTGCCCTGATTGAAGATGATGACGCCCACCGCGCCTTCGGCGACGGCGTTGGCCGCCTTCACGCTGAAGTCGCACGAGCCGCGCTGAAGGAGTGCGATGGACCCCTCGACGAAGTTCGCGAAGTCGGTCGTCTCGCAGCCGCTCGTCGACGCGCGGTCACCGGCGAGATTGACGTCGACCGCCTGCACCGGCGCCTCGACCACCCCGTCTCCGGAGAACTCCATGGGGTAGAACTCGTCGAGGAAGTCGTACGACACCGTTCCCGGGGCCGTCTGCGCGAGGGTCGATCCTTCGTAGTCGACGAGGTCGTACGAGAACGCCTGGCGCTGAGTGAGGTACCCCGCGGCCTGCAGCGTCGACTCGACGTACTCGAGCGAGGCCAGATAGCCGCTGGTTCCGGCTGCGCGGGTGCCGCCGTTGGCGTCCGCGATATCTTGCAGCGCTTGCAGGTGGGTCTCGAGGCCCGTAGCCGTCACGGCGTCGGTCAGTGCCGTGGTGTCGGTGGGCGGGGCTGCCAGCGCCGGGGCGCTGACGGTCGCGACGGTCAGGCCGCCGACGATGAGGGCAGACGCGGCGATCGTGGCGCTGCGTCGATTTCTTTGGGTCACTGCTGCTCCTCAGGGGTTTCGGGAGTTGCGAGGTGCCGGCGCCGATGGCGACGCCTGAGCGGGAACCTACAACTCTCCGAAGCCCCTGGGAAGAGCCCCGGCGACCGCGCGCTCAGTTGCCGAAGAGGTCGCCGATGCCGGGGAGCTCGAAGTTCGAGAGTTGGTCGCCGAAGCCCGACAGCGACTCGCCGGCGCCCGAGACCCGATCGCCCGCGCCGCCGAGCTCCGCGCCGCCCGCGAGGGCGTCGAGGTCGATGCCTCCCGCGATGGCGTCGAAGTCGATGCCCGAGGCGACGACATGCAGCCTGGGCCGGACCGCGCCCGGTCACCGCGCGGACGGCGGCACTCTCAGCAGATTGATCGATTCCGCTACAGGCGGCCGACCGTCTCGATGTCCTCGAGGAAGTCGGCGGCGACCTGGGCCGAGACCGTGGCGCGGGTGCCGGCGATCGCGGCGGTGTAGTCGTCCATGAACGGCCCCTCGGGCTCGGACGAACCCGAGTCCACAGCGTTCTCGAGGGCCGACTGCGACGCCTTCCGCGCGGCGAACTCGATGTCGGCGGGCGAGAAGCCGTCGGTCATCGCGACCAGCTCCGGCACGTCGATCCCCACGGCGGCCTCCGGGATGTACCGGCGCCAGATCGCATCGCGGGCCTGCTGGTCGGGAAGGCCGATCGGGATCACGTAGTCGAAACGACCGTGCCGGAGGAACGCGGCATCCAGCGACCTGATGAAGTTCGTCGCGCAGATCAGGAGGCGTCCCGGCTGCTCGCGGAAGGCCGGAATGATCTTGAGCAGCTCGTTCGTGACGCCCTGCGTGGGCGACGGCGGCTCGCCCTGGCGGTGCGAGGCGATCTCCTCGACCTCGTCGATGAAGACCACGGCGTGCTCGAGCTCGGCGATGGTCGCGAATGTCTCGCGCAACGCACCCGCCAACCCGCCGGGGTGGGCCGCGAGGCGCGACGGGAACACCTCGACGAACGACCACTCCAGGCGCGAGGCGATCGCCTTCGCGAACGTCGTCTTGCCGGTTCCGGGCGGTCCGAACAGAACGATCGCGCGCGGCGGCACCACCCCGAACCGCTCCGCGAGCTCCGACTGCGCGAGCGGCAGCACCACCCGCCGCTCGAGCAGCTCCTTCTCGGTGTTCATGCCGCCGACCGCGTCCCACAGCCCGCGGGGCAGCACGCGCCCGCCGAGCTCGGCGAGGCGCTTGAGCTCCTCACGCTGCACGGGGATATGCCGCTCGAAGTAGTGCAGGTCCCGCATCAATTCGAAGCCCTGGTGCAGGAACGCGCCCATCCGGGTCTCGGCGGCCGGCATGAGGGCGGAGAGTTTGGAGATGCCCTGCGGTGCCATGCGCGCCTCCAGCGCGGCGAGGAGGGAGGAGCCGATGCCCACGCCCCGCACGTGCGAGGCGGTGGCGAGGAACACCACCCAGCCCTGCGCGTGCGCGGCCCGGCCGATCGCCGCGCCGACGACCTGCTCGCCGACGACGGCGACCACGGCGTGGTCCTTCGCGCAGGAGGCGAGCACCTCGGAGAGGCTGTACACCGGCTCGACGCCCTCGGCGGTGACCTGCTCCCAGAGCCGGAGGATGCCGTCGACGTCGTCGGCGTGATAGTCACGGATGCGCCAGCCTGCCATGGCCCGGGCTCCCTTCGGTGCGAGGTGGGTCGCCTCAGGCTAGCCGAGGAGCGGTCTCTGGTTCGCCTGCTGGACGAGGTACTCCTCGCGCGCCCGCCGGGTGGATTCGAGGGTGGAGACCTCGGGCACCGGCACGTCCCACCAGCCGGCCCCGTCGGGCGCGTAGATGAGCGGGTCGCTGTTGATGTGGATGAAGGTCGACCGATCGGATGCCTTCGCCTGTGCGACGGCCGCCTTGAGGTCGTCGATGGCGGAGGCGCCGGGCTCGATCTCGATGACGTCGAGGCCGTAGCTGCGCGCATTCATGGCGAGGTCGACCGGGAGGATCTTCTCGCCCTGGAAGTTGCGGGCCTCGCTGTCGTACTCGCGGTACCTGGTGCCGAAGCGCTCCGAGCCGACCGTCTCCGACAGGTGGCCGATGGAGGCGAAGCCGTGGTTCTGGATGAGCACGACGATGAGCTTGATGCCCTCGGCGACCGCGGTGACGAGCTCGGTGTTGAGCATCAGGTACGAGCCGTCGCCGACCATGACGATGACGTCGCGGTCGTCGCCGTCGGCGAGCAGGCCGCGCTTCGCGCCGAGTCCCCCGGCGATCTCGTAGCCCATGCACGAGAACGCGTACTCGACGTGGTACCCGAGCGGATCACGCACGCGCCACAGCTTGTGCAGATCTCCCGGGAGCGACCCGGCGGCCTGCACGATGACATCCTCGGGCGCGCTCGTCGACTGGACAGCGCCGACGATCTCGGGCTGGCCGGGCAGCGCGAGCCCCGAGGGGGCGAACGCAGCATCGACCGCAGCATCCCATTCCGCTTTCTCGCGCGCGATGCGCTCGCGGTACTCGGGGCTGACCTCGAAGCCCTCCAGCTCGATGGCGAGCTCGGCGAGAGCCTCGCGGGCGTCGGCGATCACGGGAAGCTGCGAGCCGTGCTTGTACGCGTCGAAGGACGCGATGTTGATGTTCACGAACACGACGTCGGGGTTCTGGAACGCCGTGCGAGACGCCGTCGTGAAGTCGCTGTAGCGCGTGCCGATGCCGATGATGACGTCGGCCGCGGCCGCGAGGCGGTTGGCGGCGAGCGTGCCGGTCGCGCCCACGCCGCCGACGTTCTGCGGGTGGTCCCAGTTCAGGGCACCGCCGCCGGCCTGCGTGGTGCCGACCGGGATGCCGGTGGCTTCGACGAGCTCGCGGAGCCGGTCCTCGGCGCCGGAGTAGATGACGCCACCGCCGGCCACGATGACGGGGTTCTTCGCACCACGGATCGCCGCGACTGCGCGGGCGAGCGGCCCGCGCTCGGGCAGCGGGCGGCGGATGTGCCACTCGCGGTCCTGCAGGAACTCCACCGGAACGTCGAGCGCCTCGGCCTGCACGTCCTCGGGGAGCGCGATGGTGACGGCTCCCGTCTCGGCCGGGTCGGTGAGCGCGCGCATCGCCGCCAGCGCGATCGAGAAGAGCTGCTCGGGGCGATGCACGCGGTCGAAGAAGCGCGACAGCGGGCGGAAGGCGTCCGTCACCTGCAGGCCGATGTCCCACGGCTGCTCGAGCTGCTGCAGCACCGGGTCGGCGACACGCGTCGCGAACGTGTCGCTCGGCAGGAGCAGGGCCGGCAGCCGGTTCGTCGTCGCGAGGGCCGCAGCGGTGAGCATGTTCGCCGCCCCGGGGCCGACGGAGGCGGCCGACGCGTAGGTGCCGCGGCGGCGGTGCATGCGCGCATAGCCGACGGCCTGGTGCACCATCGCCTGCTCGTTTCGTGCCTGGTAGTACGGCATCAGGTCGGGGTTCTGGACGTTGACCTGCTTCAGCGCCTGCCCGATCCCGGCCACGTTGCCGTGACCGAAGATGCCGAGCATGCCCGGGATCGTCCGCTCGCGGATGTCGCCGTCCACGGTCCACTGGTGCGCCAGGAACTCTACGAGCGCCTGGCTCACCGTCATCCGTCTGGTCCCGCCCATCAGCGGCCGCCTTCCTTGTCGCTCGTGTACGGCAGTCGCTCGTCGAAGCTCTGCCCGGTCCAGGTGTCGCGCACCCAAGCATGCGCGGGGTCGTCGCTGATCAGCCACTCCCGCTCGGGGTCGGGGCCGGCCATGACGTTGAGGTAGTACAGGTCGTAACCGGGCGCCGCGACGGCGGGGCCGTGGTAGCCGAAGGGCACGAGCGCGATGTCGCCGGTGCGCACCATGGCGTTGATCTCGATCTCGCCCGCCGGGGATGAGTAGGTGCTGAACATGCCGAACGCGGCCTCGGCCGCAGCATCCGATCCCGACACCGGCGCCGTCTCGAAGTAGTAGATCTCCTCGAGGCGCGACTCGTGCCCTGGCACGTGCTCGTCGTGCTTGTGCGGCGGGTACGACGACCAGTTCTCGGCCGGCGTGATGACCTCGCACACGATGAGACGGGCGGCGTCGAGCGCCTGCGGCGTGCCGAAGTTGTGCACCTGCCGGCTCGAGCGACCGGCACCGCGCAGCTCGACCGGCGTCTCGGACGCGGGGATGTACTGCCACTCGCGCGCCCCGCTCGTCGGCGCCTCGGCGATCGCGACGCGCCCCTGGCCGCGGACCTCGGCGGTCGTGCCTGCGGGGAGGTAGAGCACGTCCGTCGGGCCGTCGAACACCGAAGCCCGGCCGTGCAGACGGGTCTCCCACTCACCCGGGAAGTGGCGGTGCACCACCTGGAACGATCCGGCGAGCGGGACGATGATCCGCTCGACGCCACGCTCGTCGAGGGTCAGGTGCTCCCCGTCAGAGAGGGTCCCCACGCGGATGCCGGTGTGCTCCCACCCGGGAGTCGCCCCGTCGACGACGCTCTCCCAGCCGTCACGGGCGAGGTCGCCTCGGCGGTGGAACCAGCGCTGGTCCGAAGTGCTCATCTCGTGCTCTCGTGTGTCGATTCTGCGGGACGGATGCTGCGGCGCACGGGGCGTTTCGACTCGCTTCGCTCGCTCAACGACCGAGGGTCGGGTCAGTTGTTCTGGGGGAAGCCGAGGTTGATGCCGCCGTGGCTGGCGGGGTCGGCCCAGCGGCTGGTGATGGCTTTCTCGCGGGTGAAGAAGTCGAACCCGTGCACGCCGTAGGCTTTCGCGTCGCCGAACAGGGAGGCCTTCCAGCCGCCGAAGGAGTGGTACGCGACCGGGACCGGGATGGGCACGTTGATGCCGATCATGCCGACCTGCACCTCGTTCTGGAACCGGCGGGCCGCGCCGCCGTCGTTGGTGAAGATCGCGGTGCCGTTGCCGAACCGGCCGGAGTTGATCAGCTCCAGCCCCTCGTCGTAGGACTGCACGCGGACCACGGACAGCACCGGTCCGAAGATCTCCTCCCGGTACGCCTTGCTGGTGGTGGGGATGTCATCGATCAGGGTGGGGCCGAAGAAGAACCCGTCCTCGTGCCCGGCCACCGTGCAGTCGCGGCCGTCGACGACGATGGTGGCGCCATCGGCTTCGGCGATGTCGACATACTCGGAGACCTTGTTCCGGTGGAGGTCGGTGATCAGCGGTCCCATGTCGGGCTCGACACCGTCCACCCCCGCCCCGTTGCCGATCGTGAGCCGGCTGATCCGGTCGGTGATCTTGCCGATGAGGTCGTCGGCGACCGGTTCCACGGCGAGCACGACCGAGATGGCCATGCAGCGTTCCCCGGCGGCACCGTACCCGGCGTTCACGGCCTGGTCGGCGACCAGGTCCAGATCGGCGTCGGGGAGCACCAGCATGTGGTTCTTCGCACCACCCAGCGCCTGCACCCGCTTGCCATGCTTCGACGCGGTCTCGTAGATGTACTGCGCGATCGGGGTGGACCCGACGAAGCTGATCGACTGCACCACCGGGCTGGTGAGCAGCCCGTCCACGGCGAGCTTGTCGCCCTGCAGCACCGTGAACACCCCGTCCGGCAGGCCCGCTTCCTGCCACGCCGCGGCCAGCCACAACGCCGCCGACGGGTCCTTCTCACTGGGCTTGAGGACCACCGCGTTGCCCGCGGCGATCGCGATCGGCACGAACCACAACGGCACCATCACCGGGAAGTTGAACGGGCTGATCACCCCCACCACCCCCAGCGGCTGCTTCAGCGAGTACACATCGATCCCGGTCGACGCGTTCTCACTGAACGCGCCCTTGATCAGATGCGGGAACCCGCACGCCAGCTCCACCACCTCCTGACCGCGCAGGATCTCCCCCATCGCGTCCGAGAGCACCTTGCCGTGCTCCGCCGTCACGATCTCCGCCAACTCCCGCTTGCGGGCGTTCAGGATCTCCCGGAACGCGAACACCACGCTCTGCCGCCTCGCGATCGAGTACTGGCTCCACACCTGGTAGCCGGCCTCGGCCGACGCGATCGCCGCACCGATCTCCACCTCATCCGCCAACGCCACCCGCGCCGACACAACACCGGTCGCCGGGTTGAACACCGGCGCCGTCCGACCCGACGACGACCCACGCTCCGCCCCATCGATCCAATGCGAGACGACACGGACGTCGGCATCCATGCCGGTCGTGGCGACTGAAATGTCGGTGATGCTCATAGGAGTTCCTTCGTCGGGTTCAGAGGTCGGTGTGGACGAGGCCGGCCGCGGTGTCCACGGCGGCGGCGACGTCGTCGTCGGGCGGGTAGAGAAGAGTGCGTCCCACGGTCAGCCCGCGCACGCCCGGGAGCGACAGTGCGTCCTCCCAGGCGGCGAACGTCTCGTCGGGGTCGACGCCGGCGTCGCCGCCGAGCAGCAGCGTCGGCATGGTCGTGGCGGCCATCACCCGTTCCATGTCGTCGACGACCGGCAGCTTCATCCAGGTGTAGGCGCTGGCGGCCCCGAGACCGGATGCGATCGCGATCGACAGGATCACGGCATCCGTCGAAAGGTCGTTGACGATGCGCCCGTCGACGCGGCTGCTGAGGAACGGCTCGAGCATGATGGGCAGGCCTGCGGCCGATGCCTGGGTGACGGCATCCGTCATCGCGGTGAGCGTCGAGACGGTGCCGGGGTCGTCCAGGTCGACGCGCACGAGGGTCTTCGCGAAGTCGATGCCAGACGCGACCATGGTGGCAACGTCGTAGGCGGTCATGCGGTCGTCCATCTCGAACGACGCGCCGCGCAGGCCCCCGCGATTCATGGACCCGACGACGATCTTGTCGTCGAGCAGGCCCAGCGTCGCGAGGTCGTCGATGATGTCGGGCGTTCCCAGCACGCCGTCGACACCGGGGCGGCTGAGCGCCGTCGCCAGGCGGTCGAGAAGTCCGTACCGGTCGCCCATCGCCATCGGGTTCGACCCGACCCCGAGCGCGCCACGGGCGGGGTGGTCGGCGGCGACGATGAAGAGGCGTCCGTCGCCCCGCAGCACCTCACGTCGGCGGCGGTCCGCCAGCGCCGCGCCGATGGTGGCGGGCTGCGTGGCACGGATGTCGCGGAGGCGCGCGAAGTCGTCCGCAGTGAGGAACTGCGTCATCGGGACACTCCCGTCTCGAGGATCGCAGCCACCTCGGCCTCGGTGGGCATCGCCGTCGAGCACTCCAGGCGCGAGGCGACGATCGCGCCGGCGACGTTCGCGAAGCGGAGGATGCGCTCGAGGTCCCACCCGGCGAGCAGCCCGTGGCACAGCGCGCCACCGAAGGCGTCACCCGCGCCCAGCCCGTTCACCACGTCGACCCGGTACGGCGGCACGACGACCGACTCGTCGCGAGTCTTGGCGAGCACGCCCTTGGGCCCCTGCTTCACGATCGCGAGCTCGACGCCGCGCTCCAGCAGCGCATCGGCGGCGCGCTCAGGCTCGGTTTCGCCCACGGCGACCTCGCACTCCTCGCGGTTGCCGACGGCCACCGTCGCGTGCTCGAGCACTGCCGCCACCTGGACACCCGCCTCGGCCGGGTCGGCCCAGAACATCGGACGGTAGTCGAGGTCGAACACGGTGTGCCCCGCGGTACGCGCCTGCAGCGCGGCGTGATGCGCCGCACGGCTCGGCTCCTGGCTGAGCCCGGTCGCCGTGAACCAGAAGATGCGCGCCGAGCGGACCGCCTCGAGGTCGAGGTCGGCGGGCGCCACGTCGAGGTCGGGCGCCTTCGGCTCGCGGTAGAAGTACAGCGGGAAGTCGTCCGGCGGGAAGATCTCGCAGAAGGTGACCGGAGTCTTCAGCGCGGGGTTCACACCCACGTAGCGGTTGTCGACGCCGAGACGCTCCAGCTCGGCGAGCAGATAACGACCGAACGGGTCCTCGCCGACACCGGCGATCAGCGCGACACGGCGACCGTGCCGTGCGGCGGCCACGCTGACGTTCGCAGCGCTGCCACCGAGGAACTTGCCGAACGTCTGCACCTCTTCGAGCCCGACTCCGGACTGGAGCGGGTAGATGTCGACGCCCAGCCGTCCGAAGGCCAGGACGTCGAGGGGAGAAGTGTTCTCGGTCATACTCCGCTGTACAACTCTCTGCGCGCCCGAAGGTCGCGCATCGGTGGATGCATTGTCCTGACAATAGCACAAGCACCGCGTGCAATGTCATCCCGCGTGTGGTCGACTGACAAAGTTGAGTCGTTGTAGCATTGTCGGGACATTATGCTGTCGGGACTTGGGAGTTGAGTGATGACAGACGACGTGGTCAAGATCGACGATCTGCTCGCGAGCCTGGACCGTACCGGCCCCGTGCCGCTGTACTTCCAGGTATCCACCGCCATCGAACAGGCGATCCGTTCCGGCGAGATCCCCGCAGGCGCGCGCCTCGAGAACGAGATCGCGATCGGCCAGCGGGCGGGACTCTCACGGCCGACCATCCGCCGGGCGATGGAGGAGCTCGTCGACAAGGGACTCCTGGTGCGGCGCCGCGGCATCGGCACACAGGTCGTGCAGGGGCAGGTGACCCGCCAGGTCGAGCTGACCAGCCTCTACGAAGACCTCAAGAGCTCCCAGCACGAGCCGGGCACCCTCGTGCTCGAGCACGATACCCGGCCGGCCGATCCCGCCACCGCGGAGGCGCTGCGTGTTCCGGTCGGCTCCGACATCGTCTACCTGCGCCGCCAGCGCTCCACCGACGGCGTGCCGGTGGCGGTGCTCACGAACTATCTCCCGATCGAGTTCGCAGACATCACCACGGAGCAGCTGCAGCGGAAGGGCCTGTACGAGATCATGCGCGCGCGGGGCGTCGCCATCCGAGTCGCCAATCAGAAGATCGGTGCGCGCCGCGCCCACGGCGACGAGCCGGGGCTGCTCGACATCGACAAGGGCGGTCCCGTCCTCACGATGGAGCGGGTCGCCTTCGACGCTTCCGGCCGCGCCGTCGAGTTCGGCCACCACTGCTACCGCCCCGACATGTACAGCTTCCAGACGACGCTCGTGGCGAAGTGAGCGCTGAGCGGATGCTGCGGCCCTGATCAGTCGCGCGAGCGGGCGTCGAGCTCGGCGCGGGCGGCCTCGATCGCGACGTCGGTCGCGGAGTACCCGTGCTCGGGGCCGGGGAACACCCCGCCCCGGACCTCGCGGGCGTAGGCGGCGACGCCGGCCACCATGTCGGGGCCGATGGCGCCGTAGCGCTTGACGAACGCCGCGGTCTTGCCCTCGGTGATGCCGAGCAGGTCGTGGATCACGAGCACCTGGCCGTCGGCGGGACCGGCCCCGATGCCGATCACCGGGATCTCGAGCGCCGGCAGCACGACGGCGGCGACATCGGCGGGCACCGCTTCGATGACGAGCACGCTCGCCCCAGCGGCTTGCACGGCGAGGGACTCGCGCACGATGCGCGCGGCCGACTCCGCGGTGCGCCCCTGCGCGCGGAGGCCGCCGAGAGCCACGGCTGTCTGCGGGGTGAGACCCACGTGCGCGACGACGGGGATGCCCGCGTCGGCGATCGCACGGATGCGGCTGAGCCGCGCCTCTCCCCCGCCCTCGAGCTTGACGGCGTCGGCGCCGGCCTCCTTGACGAACCGGATCGCGGTCGTGACGGCCTGTTCGTCCGACACCTCGGTCGACCCGAACGGCAGGTCGGCCACGACGAACGCCGACTGCACGCCGCGGCGCACGGCGCCGGCGAGCACGAGCATCTCGTCGACGGTGACCGCGACGGTGGAATCGTGCCCGAGCACGACCTGCGCGCCGGAGTCGCCGACGAGCACCATGTCGACCTCGGCCTGCTCCGCGACGCGAGCGGTCGGGTAGTCGTAGGCCGTGACCATCACGATCGGCTCGCGGCGCGCCTTCATCTCGGCGAGTCGCTGCAGGGTGACCTGTGCGCGCATCACGCACCTCCTAGGACGGTGTTGTCGATGAGCCGCGTGCTGCCGACGCGGGCTGCGATCGCGACAAGCACCGGTCGGTCGACCGTGTGCTTCGGGGCGAACGTGATCGGGTCGACGAAGGCGACGTACTCGGGACGGATGCCGGATGCCTCGAGCGTCGCGAAGGCACGGGCGCGCAGCGCCTCGGTGTCGGCGATGCCGGCGGCGGCAGCATCCGTCACCTCCTGCAGTGCGTGCGGGATCGCGAGGGCCCGCGTCCGCTCGTCCGGTGAGAGGCGCGTGTTGCGACTGGAGCGGGCGAGGCCGTCGGCATCGCGCGACGTGGGGCACACGACGAGGGTGACAGGTATGCCGAGGTCGGCCACCAGGCGGCGGATGACCGCGACCTGCTGGGCGTCCTTCGCGCCGAAGTACGCGTGGTCGGGAAGCGCCGCGAGCATCAGCTTCGTCACGACGGTGGCGACGCCGTCGAAGTGCGCACGGCCGCGCTCGGCGCCCTCGAGGGTCTCGGCGATCGCGCCGCCGACGCTCACGGTGGTGGCGAAGCCGTCGGGGTAGACCTCGGAGGCTTCCGGGGCGAAGACGACGTCGACCCCTTCGGCCTCGGCGAGCGCGAGGTCGGCCCCCTCGGTGCGGGGGTACGCGGCGAGATCGGACTGCTCGTTGAACTGCGCCGGGTTGACGAAGATCGTCATGACGACGGTCTCGTCGGTGTTGCGGGCAGCACGCACAAGTGTCGCGTGCCCCTCATGGAGGGCGCCCATCGTCGGGACGAGGCCGATGCTGCCGCTACGGCGCTCTCGCAGCGCGGCGCGCAGGTCGGCGACGGTGCGGACGACGATCATGAGCCCGCCTCCTGTCGCGCGCGGAGGTCGCGCGTCGCGGCGACCAGGGCGTCGAAGAGCTCGGCGCGCTCGGGGAGCCGCTGGGCCACGGCGGCGCGCTGGCGGGCGACGGTCTGCTCGTCGCCGCGGGCGATGGGCCCGGTGAGGGCTGCGGCTGCGTGAGCCTCCCAGTTCGCGACCGTGGCGCGCACGAGCGGTGCGAGCGCCTCGCGGGGAACACCCGCGGTCGCGGCGAGGTCCTCAGCGAAGGACTCGAGCGTCACCAGGAAGTTCGAGGCGATCGACGCGGCCGCGTGGTACGCGGGGCGGTCGGCATCGGAAACGTCGAACGGCCTCATCCCCAGCGCGTCGGCGAGCGCATGCGCGGCGGCGAGGGCCTCCGCGGTCGACCCGGCGAGGGCCGCGGGCACGCCCGCGAAGGACGTTTCGCCGGTCACGGTGGTGAGGGGGTGGATGCTGAGCGCCTCGTGCGGTGCGAGCGGCTCGAGCGTCGTCGCGCCCGAGAAGTGTCCTACGACACGGTCCGGTGCGATGAGCGCCGCCGCGACGCCGATCTCGGCATCCGGCACCGCGAGCAGCACGATGTCGGCGCGCTCGCCCGTCGCGCCGCGGCCGAGGGGACCTTGCACGTCGACACCGGCTCGACGGAGCGCAGACACCATGGCACGACCGACGCGACCGTCGCCGACGATCGCGACGCGGGCAAGCGCGTGCGCGGAGTGCGAGTCCGGCATCGTCGTCGTCTCCCGTCACGGCGCATGGATCCGGTCCAGGACGGCTGAACCAGGTTCAAAAGTACCCGGGACGGCGCGAGCAGGCGAACGGGAGGGATCGCACGCCGAGCACGCGACGGGCTGAGGGGCGCAGCATCCGTCGTCCGTGAACGAGAGCGGCCCCCGACCGGCGAGAGTCGGGGGCCGCCGCTTTGTGCCCCGCTACGCCTGGGCGGGCACCTTGTACGCGACGTGGACGCGGCCGATCTCACCGTCGAAGGCGAACGGCATCTTGTCGACGTAGGCGCGGGAGACGGCACCGCCGTAGGCGCGGCCGATGTCGAGGCAGTCGTTCGCCGTGAACAGCAGCGGCGCACTGACGGGCACCGTGCCCGACGCGACCTCCGTTCCGTCGACCCGCAGCACGACGCTGAGCGGGCCGCCCGGTCGCGGCTCGACGTACGACGTCTCGATCTCGATCGTGTGGTCGCCCGCCGCGAGCGGCTCAGCGGCCGCGATGGTCGTCCGTTGCACCAGGAAGAGGTTGTACTCGTACGTGAGGATGCCGTCGACGACGAACGCGGTCAGACCGCCGCCGGCGCCGCCGAGCTTGTAGAGCACGCCGTTGGCCTTCTCGCCCACGGTCGCCTCGACGGTGACCAGGTTCGGTCTGTTGCCGAGAGCGGGCGCGCAGAACTCCGGCACCCGGGTGGTGTCGCCTGTCATCTCCCACTCGGTGTAGGGCGGGGCGAACCGCAACTCCGGGTGCAGCGGCACGACCCACAGTCCGCCGCCGATGGGGAGGACCTTGTTCTTGGCTGCTTCGATCCAGAACACGTCCTTGAGCTGCGCGAGCTTGTCGGGATGCTGGTCGGCGAGATCCTTCGACTGGCTCCAGTCCTCGTCGAGGTGGTAGAGCTCCCACCTGTCGTGGTCGGGCGTCCAGGTCTGGATCCCCGGCGCCAGCCCCGGGACCCAGGGCAGGCGCGGGCCGGTCGTGCACGCCATCCAACCGTCCTCGTAGATCGCGCGGCTCGCCATCACCTCGAAGTACTGCACACGGTGGCGGCCCTCGGCGGTCTTGTCGACGATCGAGTAGGCGAAGCTCGTGCCGTCGATCGGGTCCTGCGGGACGCCGTTCACCGTCTCGGGGTGCGAGATGCCGAGGATCTCGTAGAGCGTCGGAGCCAGGTCGATGACGTGGTGGAACTGGGTGCGCGGCGCCGGGTCGGGCGCGATCCGCCCAGGCCACTGGATGAACATCGGGTTGCGGGTGCCGCCGAGGTGGGAGGCCATCAGCTTCATGCCCTGATACGGGGTCGACCCCGCCCAGGCCCACGCTGCGTGGTACTGGTTGTCGGTCGCCGGCGTGCCCAGTGCGTCGAGGCCGCCGAGCTCCTCGAGAGCCGCGATGTGCTGGTCGATCGTGGTCGGGATCATGTTCTGCGCGAGCAGCTCGCTGATCGTGCCGTTCTGGCCCTCGCCCGATGAGCCGTTGTCGCCCCAGATGTAGATGACGATCGTGTCGTCGGCGTAGCCCAGTCGCTCGAGCTCATCGACCACACGGCCGGCCTGCACGTCGGCGTGCTCGCCGAACCCGGCGCACACCTCCATGAGACGGGCCTGGAACGGCTTCTGGTGGTCGGGGATGTCGTCCCAGCCCTGCAGCGAGTCGGGCCGGGGCGTGAGCACCGCGTCCTCGGGCACCCAGCCCGCCGCCTTCGCCCCCACGAGTGCCTCCTCGCGGTAGACGTCCCACCCGTCGTCGAAGACGCCCTTGTACTTGTCGGCCCACTCCTTGTGCACGTGGTGCGGGCCGTGGATGGCGCCGGTCGCCCAGTACATGAAGAAGGGCTTGTCGGGCGAGAGCGCCTTGTGGTCGCGCAGCCACGCGATCGCATCGTCGGCGATGTCCTCGCTGAGGTGATACCCCTCCTCCGGCGACTTCGGCGGCAGCACCGACGTCGTGTTGCGCACCAGGTTGGGCTCGTACTGCGACGCCTCGCCCGCGAGGAAGCCGTAGAAGTACTCGAAGCCGTTGCCGGTCGGCCAATTCTCGTATGGGCCGGCCTTGGTGGTCTCTTCGGCGGGCGTGTTGTGCCACTTGCCCCACGCCGCGGTCGAGTAGCCGTAGTTGCGCAGCACCTCGGCCATGGTGGCGCTCGACTTCGGGATGTGACCCGAGTAGCCGTCCCAGTCATTGGCGAGCTCGGCGATCTGACCGGCGCCCACGCGGTGGTGGTTGCGACCGGTCAGCAGCGAGGCGCGCGTCGGCGAGCACATCGACGTGGTGTGGAAGCGGTTGTAGCCGATGCCGCCCTGGCGGATGCGATCGAGCGTCGGCGTGGCGACCTTGCCGCCGAGAGGCGCCGGGAGCGCGGGCCCGGCGTCGTCGATGAGGATGACGAGCACGTTGGGCGCGTTCTCGTTCAGATGGCGCTCGGGCGGCAGCGGCGAGTACGTCGACTCGGCGAGCGTGCGGCCCGCGTAGCTGCCGGACGGCTTCGGCGGGAAGGGAAGCGTCCGTGCGGGTGGGAGCGGCTCCCCCACGACAGAGGTGCGGTCGTCAGCGGTCATGCGTGTCTCCTGTCCCCGAGCAGTGGGCGGGCGCAACGGGCCCCCACGAGGTCACCGTATCGAGCGGCGCGCTCAGCGGGCATCATTCGGATCGCGTGAACCCCTCCGCCGAGGTGAACGATGCGTGACAGCGGCGTGAGCTGCCGGGATGGGGCGGGGCCCGCGCACGCAGAGGCGCGACCTTCCTGCCACTACCAGGATATCCGTGGGTGGGGGCCTTGCGGCAAGGGCCCCTCGAGGGCGCATACTGGTCGGTCGCGACGCTCCTGCCCCGTTTCCCACCCACTCACTCCGCCCGAACCCGCGTCGCGAAGCCGCCTGGAGCCGATGCCGTGAATACCCTTCCGATCAGCGATTCGAACCCGCGCTCTCCCTCAGCCGAGCTCACCGCCTTCCACCTTCCCGCCCGCCTCTCCGCCAAGTCCGACCCGGCGCTCATCGGCGGCGACGAGCAGCACTTCGCCGCGATCGCCGACGCCCTCGAGCGCTCGATCGCGGGACTCGGGCTGCGCCTCGACGAGCTGCGCCGCCGCCCCGGCGGGCACGGCCAGGCGGGCGTCGAGCGAGACATCGAGATCCACCGCGTCTCGGCGCGGCTGCGGGTGCTGCGCCGCTTCGGGGTCGACGCGTGTCTGGGCCGCATGGTTCCCGCCGACGGCTCCGAGCCCGTCTACATCGGCCGCTTCGGACTCACGGATGCTGCCGGCCACCGCCTGCTCGTCGACTGGCGTACGCCCGCCGCCGAGCCCTTCTTCGCCGCCACGCACGCGCACCCCTCCGGGCTCGTGAGCCGCCGGCGGTACCGCTGGACCGGCGATCACGTCACCGATTACTGGGACGAGGTCTTCACCGCCGAGGGGCTCGACCACAACGCGGCACTCGACGACCAGTCCGCATTCATCGCGAGCCTCGGAGCGAGCCGCTCGCCCCGCATGCGCGATGTGCTCGGCACGATCCAGGCCGATCAGGACGCCATCATCCGCGCCGGCTCACGGGGTGCGCTCGTCGTGGACGGCGGCCCCGGTACGGGCAAGACCGTGGTGGCGCTGCACCGCGCCGCGTACCTGGTGTACTCCGACCCGCACCTCGGCGAAGGGCGCGGCGGCGTGCTGTTCGTCGGCCCGAGCCCCGCGTACCTCTCCTACGTGGAGGATGTGCTCCCCAGCCTCGGCGAGGAGAGCGTGCAGACCTGCACCCTGCGCGACCTCGTGAGCGAGGGCGCGGCGGCGGGGCCTGAGACCGACCCCGTCGTCGCGCGACTGAAGGCCGACGCACGCATGGTGGACGCGATCGAGCCCGCCGTCCGGCTCTACGAGGAGCCGCCCACCGAGGGCCTGCTCGTCGAGACACCGTGGGCCGAGCTGTGGCTCGCGCCACAGGACTGGGCCGAGGCGTTCGCGTCGGCCGAGGCGGGCCTGCCGCACAACGAGGCGCGCGACCAGGTCTGGGAGACGGTCCTCGACATCCTCACCGACCAGGTCGACGGCGAAGAGGTGCCGCTGCACCAGCTGCGGCGGGCGCTGGCTCGCAACGAGGAGCTGACGCGCGCCTTCGGCCGCGCGTGGCCGCTGGTCGAGGCATCCGTTCTCGTGTCCGATCTGTGGAGTGTCCCCGCGTATCTGCGCCGCTGCGCTCCATGGCTCGAAGCGGATGAGATCGCGGCGCTCCAGAGATCGGATGCTGCCGCCTGGACGACCGCGGATCTGCCACTGCTCGACGCGGCCCGGCGCCGGCTGGGCGGTCCGGGGGCGTCGCGACGACGCCGGGAGCGCGAGGCGAAGCTCGCGCAGGAGCGCGAGTACATGGCGCAGGTCGTCGACCGTCTGAAGGAGGCCGGCGACGAGATGGTGCAGTGGCTCGACGGCGACGACCTGCGCAACAGCCTCGTCGACGAGTCGGTGCTCGACGCCGTCGACCCCGACCTGCTCGCGGGGCCGTTCGCGCACGTGGTCGTCGACGAGGCCCAGGAGCTCACCGATGCGCAATGGCGGATGCTGCTGGCCCGCTGCCCGTCGCGCAGCTTCACGGTGGTCGGCGACCGGGCGCAGGCGCGGCACGGCTTCCACGAGTCGTGGCAGGATCGCCTGGAGCACGCCGGTCTGAGCGAGGTCGGCGTGTCGTCGCTCACGATCAACTACCGCACGCCGAGCGAGGTCATGGCCGAGGCCGAGCCGGTGATCCGCGCGGCGGTCCCCGACGCGAACGTGCCCACGTCGATCCGTTCGAGCGGGGTGCCGGTGCGCCGCGGCGCGGTGGCGGAGCGCGACGCCATCCTCGCCGAATGGCTCGACGGGCACGGCGAGGGTGTGGCGTGCGTCATCGGCGATCCGTCCTTCGCCCCGCAGGAGCGCGTGCGCTCGCTCACCCCTGAGCTCGCGAAGGGCCTCGAGTTCGACCTCGTCGTGCTCGTCGAGCCGTCGACGTTCGGTGACGGGACCGAGGGTGCCGTCGACCGCTACGTGGCGATGACCCGAGCCACCGAGCGCCTGGTGGTGCTGGAGGGTTGATCCCGTCGCCCGTTGCCCTGGACCGCGGCGCTCAGGGGTCGCAACACGCGGAATCGACACGATCATCCCGCGAGTCGCGCCCCCCGAATCCCCGCGTGACCCGCGGGCTGAGCATCGACAACGACACCTACGTGCCGTGACGGGTCAGTCGCGCTGCACGTAGTGGCGCACGGTGTCGTCCCTCTCCACGAGGAACCGATCGTCCTCCGGGTAGTACACCGCCCTGCCGATGTCGTCGCCCGCGAACTCTCGGATGCTGTCCAGGCTGTCCCACCGCGAAAGTGCCAGGATCTCCGTGAGGCCGTGAGGGAGTTCTCGCGTCAGCGTCCACGCGTCCCGATTTCCGGGAAGCGCGCGATACTCGGCGATTCCCGTCCGCTCGACATAGGCGACGTATTCGTCGCGGTCCTCCGTGCGGATCACTCCACGCCACACTCGGACGATGCTCCGGTGGTGGCTGTGGTCTTCGACGTCGGGCTCTGCCCGCGCGACGTCGGCGACCTCCTCCTCGGGGCGGGGTGGGATCGTCTCGTCGACTTCGAGCTCGGGGATGCTCGACTCACCCGGCCCGGGAACGTGGGCGTGAGAGAAGTGCTCGTCATACGTGGACACCGCGACTCCTTCCTTCGTCGACAGTCACAGCGTAGATCCGCGCGCGGTCAGCGCACCCGAAGTTCCTCCGGAAGCACCACGACGTCGACCAGCGCGCCGTTGCGCCAGAGGGTCATCTCCATGCGGCGGCCGATCGCCCCCTCCACCATGCGCCGCTGCAGTGCTGTCGGGTCGGCGATCGTGACGCCGTCGAGCGAGAGCACGATGTCCCCGACACGGGCACCGGCCACGGCGGCGGGACTGTTCGGGACGACCGACACCACCTGCATCCCGACCTTCGACCCGGCCTTCGCCGCGACGTGGGGACCGAGCGGCACGGTCGAGCCGGCGATGCCCAGCCACGCGCGCCGTACGCGACCCGCAACTCGCAGTGCGTCGATGATCTCCCGCGTCGTGGCGTTGATCGGCACCGCGAGCCCCAGGCCGATGCCGGCGACCGCGGTGTTCACCCCGACCATGCGGCCGGCGCTGTCGGCGAGCACGCCGCCGCTGTTGCCCGGATTGAGGGCCGCGTCGGTCTGGATCACCTCGTCGATCACCCGGCCCGAGCGCGTCGGCAGCGAGCGTCCGAGTGCCGACACGATCCCCGCGGTCACGCTGCCCGAGAATCCGCGCGGATTGCCGAGGGCGACCACGAGCTGCCCGACCCCGAGCTTCGAGGCATCCCCCATCGTCAGCGGTGGTGGGGTGTCGACGTCCGCGCGGAGCACGGCCAGGTCCGACAGTGGATCGGCGCCGATGACGGATGCTGCCGCCACCGTGCCGTCCGGGAACGCGACCTCCACCCCGATCGCGCCCTCCACCACATGCGCGCTCGTGAGCAGGTGCCCCTCCGACGTGATGACCGACGCGCTGCCGGCACCCGCGCCCTGGCGGGTGCGCACACTCACCGCCGCGACGGACGGCAGCACGGTCTGCGCGACACGCATGACCGTCGAGGAGTAGGCGTCGAGTGCCTCCTGGTCGTCCACGAAACCAGTGTCGACCCGTCACGGATGCTGCGGCCGAAGTTCGCCGAAGGCGGAAGCCTCGTCAGATCGGGGCATCCCACCAATCCAGCACCCGCGTGCCGATCAGCGTGAGCCAACGCGAGGGCTCGCCCTCGGCGACGTCGACGTCGAACCAGGTGCGACCCGGCAACGGGGTGCCCTGCAGCCAGGTGCCGTCGGGCTGCCGGGCTGCGCGCACGACCTCGACGGCGTCCGCGAGCCTCGGATCGGGTGGAGTGCCCTCGAGCAGTGCGACGTCGCGGAAGTGATCGAGCGCGACCAGGGCGCTGTAGCGATGCCGGTTCGGATAGACGAATCGCGTGACGAAGTCGCCGACGACCTCGCCGGTCGTCGCCCGATTCATGAGATGGCGTGACAGGAGGTACTCCTCGCCGCCGTGGCGGGCGTCGCGCATGCTCGTGTCACCCGTGATCCGCTCGTACGCGAGGATGCCGCGCGCCGCGTTGAGCGTCGAGTGGAAGGACGAACGCACGGAGTCGCCCTCTTCCGCCTCGCAGTTCCAGCCCCCGTCGGCGAGCCGATGCTCGGGGAACCACGCGACCAGTTGCGAGACGTCGGCTCCGAGCCAGGCGCCGCTCGCCAGTGTGTACGAGTTGATGCAGACGTCGACCTCTCCGCCCCAGTACGACAGGTCGTCGTACTCCCACCTGCTGTTCTCGGCGATCTTCTCCGCGGTGCCATCGAGCACGGCGGCATCGACGCCCCACTCACGGAGGTCCTTGAGCACCCACGTCGTCGCGACCCAGGGCTGGCCGGGCTCGTCCTGTTCGGCCCTTCCGAAGAAGCCTGCGGGGAAGAAGGCACCTCCTGCCCATTGCCCGTCGGCGTCTTGTTCCGCCAGCAGCCGCGCACCGAAGCCCTCGGTCCCCACCCGGGCGCGCGTAGCCTCCCAGACTTCGGGCGGAGCCCCCGCGATATCGCGCTCCACCTGCCAGCGCAGCGCCGGATCGGAGTCGAGGAGCCAGTCGAGCACATCGCGATCGATGGTCATGCGGGCAGGCTAGCCACCGCCGCCGACAACGTCGAACTCTGCACACCGCCCCGGCCGCAGCATCCCTCCGTCCGAGAAGCGTGAGGATCGTCGCCCGCCGACCCGCGGGTCAGGCAGAATTGCCCGATGCCCATCGTCGACAACGGCGTGTACGTCGCCGGTAAGCGGATCGAGAATCCGTCGAGCCTCGCCGAGACCTTCGAGTACACCCGCGCACATCACGGGATGGCGTGGATCGGGCTCTTCCGCCCGACCCCGGAGGAGATCGCCGAGGTCGCCGACGAGTTCGCCCTGCACCCTCTGGCGGTCGAAGACGCACTGACCGGACACCAGCGATCGAAGCTGGAGCGCTACGGCGACATCCTCTTCGTGGTGCTGCGTCCGGCGCGGTACATCGATGAGACCGAGACGGTCGACTTCGGCGAACTGCACGTCTTCGTCGGCCCCGATTTCATCGTGACGATCCGGCACGCGGAGTCTCCCGACCTCAGCCGCGTCCGTCGGCGGATGGAGCAGGAGCCCGAGCTGCTCGCACTCGGTCCCGAGGCGGTGCTGTACGCGATCCTCGACGAGGTCGTCGACGAATACACGCCGGTCGTCGAGGGCGTCGAGAACGACATCGACGAGATCGAGGACGCGCTGTTCGAGAACGGCGGTGTCACGCTGTCCAAGCGCATCTACGACCTGTCGCGCGAGGTGATCACGCTGCAGCGCGCGGTCGCACCGCTCGCCGACATGCTCGAGTCGCTGCAGCGCGGCGCGCCGAAGTACGAGGTCGACCTCGAACTGCAGCGCTCGCTCCGAGACGTGCACGACCACGCCCTGCGCATCATCGACAAGACCGCGGCGTTCCGCTCGATCCTCGACAACGCCCTCACCGTCAACGCGACGATCGTCACGCAGCGCCAGACCGATACCGCGCTCGTGCAGAACGAGCAGGTCAAGAAGATCTCGGGATGGGCCGCGATCCTCTTCGGCCCCACCCTGGTGGGCACCATCTACGGCATGAACTTCGTGTATATGCCCGAATTGGAATGGCCGCTCGGCTACCCGATGGCGCTCGCCCTGATGGCGGCGACGAGCCTCACCCTCTACTGGGTGTTCCGCAAGCGCCACTGGCTCTGAGACCTGAGCCCGCGCCGGGTGGCGTCGCACCAGGAGTCACGGTTCCTGCGCACCCGGTCAAGCCACCGGGGCTTGTGAAGGGGAGAGTGGGGGCGGATCGAAGGAGGCCCCATGCCTGCGCACACGCCCGACGCGCCAACTCAGCCCCACGACAACCCGGACCTCATTCCGGTGATCGCCGTGACGGAGGCCGAGCCGCGGCATCCGCTCGACCCGCTCACCGCGGGCGAGATCGAAGCGGCGCGCGAGATCCTCGTGTCGGCGGGCCTGCTGGGCGACACGGTGCGCGTGCCGATGCTGCTGCCCGACGAGCCCACCAAGGACGAGCTCGCCGCCTGGTCGCCAGGTCAGCCGTTCGATCGTCGTATGGACGTGACGCTCATGGATGCCGGCACCGGCGCCGTGACGGAAGCCATCGTGTCCGTCACGCGCGGCGTCGTCGTCGCGACGCGCGAGCTCGATCCGACCGCGGCGCCCTACGGCCAGCCGCAGTACCTGTTCGAGGAGTACGACCGTGCGGCGGAGATCGTGAAGGCCTCGCCCGAGTGGCGCGCCGCCATGAAGCGCCGCGGCCTGGAGGACCGCATCGACCTCGCCTTCTGCTCGCCCCTGGCCCCTGGCTTCGTCGGGCGTGAGAACGAAGTAGGGCGCCGCGTCATCCGTTCGCTCACGTTCCTGCGCGACAGCGAGGACGACATCCCGTGGGCGCACCCGGTCGAGGGCCTCATCGTGCACGTCGACCTCGTGTCGAACGCGGTCATCGGCATCGAGGACGAGGGCGACGTGCCGGTCCCGGCGGGGAGCGGGAAGTACACGCCGGCTGCCGTCGGCCCGGCCCGCGAGACGCTGAAGCCCATCGAGATCACGCAGCCCGAGGGGCCGAGCTTCTCCGTCAGCGGATCGCTCGTGCAGTGGGAGAACTGGTCGATGCGCGTCGACTTCAACGCGCGCGAAGGACTCGTGCTGCACGACGTGCGCTTCGACGACCGCCCGGTGCTGACCCGCGCGAGCGTGCCCGAGATGGTCGTGCCCTACGGCGACACCTCGAACACGCGCTTCTGGATCAGCTACTTCGACGCCGGCGAGTATCTGCTGGGCAAGAACGCGAACCACCTCGAGCTCGGCTGCGACTGCCTCGGCGTGATCCGGTACTTCGACGGCCATATCGCCGACGACCATGGGCACCCCGTGAAGATCCCGAACGTCGTGTGCATGCACGAGGAGGACTACGGGATCCTCTGGAAGCACACAGAGCAGGGACCGGTCGGCTCGCACGTCCGCCGCTCGCGGCGCCTGGTCGTCTCGTACTTCTCGACGATCGGCAACTACGACTACGGCTTCTACTGGTACTTCTCCCTCGACGGCTCGATCCAGCTCGAGGCGAAGGCCACCGGCATCGTGTTCGTCGGCGGTGGTGTGCCCGGCTCGACGAGCAAGCACGCGCCCGAGATCGCTCCGGGTGTGTTCGCGCCGGTGCACCAGCATCTGTTCTCGGCGCGCCTCGACGTCGCGATCGACGGGGAAGACAACGAGCTCGTCGAGATCGACGCCGCCCGCATCCCGATGGGCGACGCGAACCCCTTCGGCAATGCGTTCACCTGGACCGAGACGCCGCTGCGCACCGAGGCCGAGGCCCAGCGCGTCGCCGACACGTCGGTCGCGCGCGTGTGGGAAGTGCGCAGCGCCTCGAAGACCAACTACCTCGGCAAGCCCACGGCGTACCACCTCCTTCCCCAGCCGACCGCGCTGCTCATGGCCGACCCGGCATCGTCGGTCGCGGCGCGCGCCGCCTTCGCGACGAAGCACTTGTGGGGCACCGCGTACGACCACGACGAGCGCTGGCCCGCCGGCCGCTATCCGAACGCGCACCAGGGGGGCGCCGGGCTGCCGGCCTACACGTCGGACGACCGCTCGATCGACGGCGAGGACCTCGTGCTGTGGCACACCTTCGGCCTCACCCACATCCCGCGCCCCGAGGACTGGCCCATCATGCCCGTCGACTACGCCGGGTTCTGGCTCAAGCCCTACGGCTTCCTCGATGTGAACCCCGCGATGAACATCCCCGAGTCCTCGCAGGCGCACGCTGTCGGCCACAGGGTTACGGGCGCCGCGGGCGCCCCGGGCGCGACCGGTCCTCGGGTGGCGGGCGCAACCGCGGACGCCGGCTGCGGCATGGGTGCGGAGTGCGCCTGCGGACACTGAGAGCGCGGGGGCGAGAAGACGGGTGACGGATGCTGCGGCAGCCGTCACCCGTCCGCTCTGGTGACAGCGCCCGGCGTCACCGTGCGTCGTTCGGGGCTTGACCTGAGCGTGGGTTTGCTGCGCGAGAACGTGATGAAACTTCGCCTTCAGGCATTGAGACTTTCGAATATTTGTTCTACTATGGACTCATGCCCGAGACGCCTCCTCCTCCCGAGAGCGAGGATGGCAGGTGGTCGTTCGGGGCGGAGGAAGAGTTCGTGCCGCCCGTGCCAAATGCGGTGGACCTGGTCGTCGAGACCGCGACGATGATGTCGGTGTTCGCGGCGCAGCGATTGCTGCGCGTCGACGCGATGCGGCGGGACCTGCTTCGCGAGGCCGACGGCCGAGGCGACGGGGTGCGGGACATCGTGGAGCGGTCGATCCGCCTCGAGCTGGCGGCGGCGATGCGTGTCACCGAGTACGCCGCGGGGCGTCTGATCGCGCAGGCCGAGGCGCTGGTGCGGCGCTACCCGGCTGCGCTGGAGGCGCTGGGGTGGGGTCGCATGACCGAGAAGCACGCCGAGATCATCGCGGATCTTCTTGATGAGGCGCCGCCGGAGCTACGCGAGATGTTGCTGCAACGTGCGGTGCCGCTGGCGGCGTCGGAGCCGGTGGGCACCTTCCGGCGGGCACTGCGGACGCTGATCGACACCGCCCAGGCGACGACCCTGGAAGAGCGGCACCAGCGTGCGCTCACGCAGCGACGCATCGCCGTCGAGCGGGGGCAGGACGGCATGGCCGGACTGTGGATCTTCGGCGCCGAAGTGGAGATCCACGCCATCCACGGTCGGCTGACGCAGATGGCGAAGGCGATCGCACGTGTGGACGGTAAGACCCGCACCCTCGATCAGCTACGCGCCGACGTCGCGACCGACCTCCTCATCGATGGCACCACCGATCACCTCCCCGAGGCGGCGTCCGGCATCCGGGCGCAGGTCGTCGTCACCGTACCGGTGCTCGCGCTACTCGACGACGAGTACGCCGATGCCGGCGACCCGCCCGTGGTCGAGGGCATGGGCCCGATCCCGCTGTCGAAGGCCCGCGAGTTGTGCGGCGGCGACGCGCGGTGGATGCGGGTGCTGACCCACCCCGAGACCGGCATCGTGCTCTCCGTCGGCCGCGACAGCTATCCGCCGCCGGCCCCATTGAAGAGACTCGTCAGATGGCGGGCCGACCGATGCATGGGTCCCGGCTGCTCGATGCCGGCCTCTCGCTGTGAGATCGACCATCAGATTCGATGGGCCGACGGCGGCGAGACATGCCTCGACAACACCCTGCCGTTCTGCAAAGGCCACCACCTCGTCAAAGACAACACCGACTGGCAGGTCCGGCAGATCGAAGGCTCGGGCGGAGCCGTGGCGTGGACGTCTCCGACGGGGCGCCGGTACATCGTGCAGCCCGAGCGCAAGGTCCCGACATTCACCGTTCGGCCCCCGGCACGTTCTGATATCGGCGATGGACTGGGCGCAGAGGCACCGTTCTGACCGACCGCGAACGACCTCGCCGCGATTCGAGCACACCGTGGCGCCCCGAACATGAGGGGCGACGGATGCTGCACCACCCATCGCCCTTCTCGGCGTCAGCGGGTCACACGCCCACCGCCTCGCTGCCGAGATGCGGTGCATCCGCCTCCTCCGCGCCGTGACCGATCCGGCGGTAGACGTCGGGCTTGGCCTTGCGGAGCCAGTACGCCCACAGCACCGCCGCGACCGACGGCACCAGCAGGATCGCGGGCAGGATGAACGTCGTCGGCGTCGACTGCGGTTGGCCGAGCAGCACGTCCCAGTTCACGAGAATGAGGATCCAGACGATCCCGAGCGCGACGAGCGCGACGATGGGCGCCACCAACCGGGTTCCCGCACCGACGTCGCGCCCGTCCCGTCGGAAGAACCCGATCACGGCGGCCGACACCAGCACCATGAGCAGCACGAGGCCGAAGGCGCCGAGGTTCGTGAGCCAGGTGAAGAGCGTGAGCACCGGGTAGGGGCCGCTCGCGGGGTTCCAGCCGCTCTCGGCGACCGCGAAGCCGATGATCACGACGAGCGCGAGCACCGACTGCGCGAGCGAGCCCGCCCAGGGCGCACCGCTCGAGGTGCGGACCGTGCCCAGTTGACGCGGGAGCACGCCCTCACGGCCGAGCGAGAACGCGTAGCGCGACACGGCGTTGTGGAAGCTCACCAGCGCGGCGAACAGGCTCGTGATGAAGAGGATCGACATGAGGTCGACCCACAGCATGCCGAGGTGCTCGGCGGCGAAGTTGAAGAACAGCGGCGGACCCGCCTCCTCCGGAGTGATCCCGGTGGGGTCGGTGATCTTCGCGGGGCCGACGGCGAGCGCGAGCGCCCACGACGAGATCGCATAGAACACGCCGATGACGGCCACCGCAAGGAAGGTCGCGCGCGGGATGGTGCGCTTCGGGTCCTTCGACTCCTCGCCGTAGATCGCGGCGGATTCGAAGCCCATGAACGCCGCGATGCCGAAGGCGAGGACGGCGCCGACACCCGGCACGAAGAGCGCGGACGGGGTCATCGGCGCCAGGGTGAAGTCCTCGGCGGGGTTCGCGAACGCCACGACGTCGAAGACGATGACCGCGAGGAACTCGAGGGCGACGAGCACGCCCAGCACCTTCGCCGAGAGATCCACGCGGTTCACACCGAGGATGCCGACCACGACGATCCCCAGGATCACCCAGACCCACCACGGGCTGGCCCAGCCGGTCTTCGACTCGATGAACGACGAGATCTGGAAGCCGAACATGCCCCAGATGCCGATCTGCATCGCGTTGTACGCGATGAGCGCGAGCACCGAAGCGCCCACGCCGGTCGGGCGGCCGATTCCCTGTGAGACGTACGAATAGAACGCGCCGGCGTTCGTGATGAAGCGGCTCATCGCGGCGTAGCCGATCGCGAAGATCGCGAGCGCCGCGGCCAGGACGATATAGCCGAACGGGATGCCGTCGACATGCGTGACCGAGTAGGCGCTGGTCACGCCGCCGGCGACGACGGTCAGCGGCGCCGAGGCGGCGATGATCATGAAAGCGACCGCGAGGACCCCGAGGCGGCGATGCGCTGCCGTGCGGGTCGTCGAGGTCGTGGGGCCGGAGGTGGCCATGTGCAGCTCCTTCGATGCTCAGGTCGGGTGGGGATCATCGTCCCGATCCCCGCGCATCGGGGGTTGACGCCGCGGGCAGAGTCCTTGCCTGTGGGGGCACATCGGCCGCTCGCGTGGTAAACTCGCGAATCGTATACGATTCGGCCACAGTGAGGTGAGCCCATGTCTGAAGAACCCCTGTCGTTCACGGCGTACCGCCACGCCGTCTCGCAGGCGGTCGTCGCGCTCGACGTGCACGCCGACCAAGACGAGAGCTTCCGCGGCGCCCTCGACGCGGCCGTCTCGGGCGACATCCACGTCTTCGGCATCGCTGCCGACGGCCACAGCGTCCACCGCACCCCGGGGCTCATCTCCCGCGCACCCCAGCAGTACTTCAAGTTCTCGCTCATCGAGCGGGGGACCGGCCTCATCGTTCAAGACGGCCGCGAGATCTCGCTGCGCGCCGGCGACATGGCGATCTACGACACCGACCGCCCGTACTCGCTCCTGTTCGACGAGACGATGCGGATGTCGGTCGTGATGTTCCCGAAGGTCCTGCTCGACATCCCCGCCGAGACCATCGGCCACGTCACCGCGACCCGCCTCGACGGCGCCGGCGGCGTGGGCGCGATGATCGCTCCGTACGTCGCCTCGCTCGCGCGCGGGGCCGGCGAGCTCGACGCGCATCTGGCGCGCCGCATGTTCCGTACGGCCGTCGACATGGTGGGAACTCTCCTCGAGGCCAATCTCGGCCGCGAGGCGACCAGCACCGACGCCCACGGCGCGCTCATGCGCCGCGTGCTCGACCACATCGATGAGCACCTGTCCGACAGCGAGCTCTCTCCCGGCCAGATCGCCGCCGCGCATTTCATCTCTGTACGTCACCTGCATGCGCTGTTCAACGAGCAGGGCACCACGGTCTCGACCGTCATCCGCACCCGCCGCCTCGAGCGCTGCTACGACGCACTGGTCGACCCGCAGCAGGCGCACCGCTCCATCACCGACGTCGCGCTGGCGAACGGGTTCGTGGATGCCGCCCACTTCAGCCGCACGTTCCGCGCGCACTTCGGGGTGCCGCCGAGCGGGGTGCGTCCGGCGTAGCGCGCGCGGTCAAGCAGCCTGCGCGGGCGGTCAACTGCGGCCCGCAGCATCCTCCGACAATCGAGTCAGACCCGATCGAGGAGGATCCCATGACCGTCGCGACGTCGCTTCTGGACGCCATCACCGTTTCCGAGACGGAGGGGCGGGCGATTCCGGATGCTGCCACCCGCGAGACGATCGGCTACGCGCCCGTCCACACCGTGGCCGACCTCGACGCCGCCGTCGCCGCCGCGCGCCAGGCCCAGCCGGCGTGGAACGCGCTCGGCCACGCCGAGCGTTCGCGCATCCTGAACGCGATCGCCGACGACATCGAGGCGAGCGCCGAGGAACTCGCCCAGCTGCTGTCCCGCGAGCAGGGCAAACCGCTCGACGGCCCCAACGCCCGGTTCGAGGTGGGAGCGTGCGCGGTGTGGACCCGCACCGCCGCCGACACCCCGCTCGAGCCCGAGGTGGTCTTCGAGGCGGGCGACTCGCGCGCCGAGGTGCACTACGACGCACTCGGCGTCGTCGGCGCGATCGGCCCGTGGAACTGGCCGATGATGATCTCGGTGTGGCAGATCGCGCCGTCGCTGCGCATGGGCAACACCGTCGTGGTCAAGCCCAGCGAGTTCACGCCCCTGTCGGTGCTCGCCCTCGCCGAGGTCTTCAACCGGCACCTGCCCGAGGGCGTGCTCACCGTCGTCCCGGGCGACCGCGAGGTCGGCGCGGCGATCGCCGGGCACCCCGGCATCGACAAGATCATGTTCACCGGGTCGACGGCCACCGGCCGCCGCATCGTCGAGTCGTCGGCCGGCAACCTCGCACGGCTCACCCTCGAGCTCGGCGGCAACGACGCCGGCATCGTGCTGCCCGGCACCGACCCGGCCGCGATCGCCGAGGACCTGTTCTGGGGCTGCTTCATCAACACCGGCCAGACCTGCGCCGCACTCAAGCGCCTCTACGTGCACGACTCCGTGTACGAGGAGGTCATCGACACCCTCGCCGGCATGGCCGAGGTGATCCCGATGGGCCGTGGACTCGACGAAGGCAACATGCTCGGCCCGCTCCAGAACGAGAAGCAGTTCGACATCGTGCGCGACCTCGTCGACGACGCCCGTGAGCGCGGCGCCCGGGTCGTCGTCGGCGGCGAAGCCGCACCCGAACTCGGCCCGCTGTTCTACCGCACCACCGTCGTCGCCGACATCGAAGACGGCGCGCGACTGGTCGACGAGGAGCAGTTCGGCCCCGTCATCCCGGTGATCCGTTACTCGGACGTCGACGACGCCGTGCGCCGCGCGAACGCCTCGGAGCAAGGCCTTGGCGCCTCGGTGTGGTCGGCGGATGTCGACGCCGCCGTCGAGGTCGCCAAGCGCCTGCAGGCGGGCACGGTCTGGATCAACGGACACGGCGGCCTGAACCCGATGGTGCCGTTCGGCGGCACCAAGGCGTCCGGCTACGGCCAGGAGTTCGGCGTCGCCGGTCTCAAGGCCGTCGCCGCGCCGAAGGTCATCAGCCGATGACCCGGGCTCACGTGGACACGGCCACCTGCGCGTGTCCACGAGTGTCGGCGGATCGCCGGGTGATGTGGCGGTACCGGGTCGCGCCGCGTGAACCCCATACGCTCAGCGCATGATCTTGCTCTCTGACATCGAACCCATCAACCAGGGCGTCTCCGCCGGTGCCGTCTTCGGCTACGTGGTCGTCGGCCTCATCTACTGGATCGCCTCGATCGCCGCCTACTGGAAGACGTTCACGAAAGCCGGTTATCCGGGATGGCTCGCGATCATCCCGATCGTGAACCTGTTCGTGCTCGTCAAGGTCGCGGGGTACTCGGCCTGGCTCGGACTGCTCTGGTTCGTGCCGATCGCCAACCTCGTGCTCGCGATCATCGTCGCCTTCCGCAACGGCCGCGCGTTCGGCCACGGCGGCGCGTTCTCGTTCTTCCTGCTGTTCCTGCTCAACCCGATCGGGTACTTCATCACCGGCTTCAGCAACGACACCTACACCAAGCCCGCCTGAGCCCGCTCCGGTGACAGAGCGAACGCCCCCGGCTGCGACCGGGGGCGTTCCCGTCTGCGGTCAGAGCACGACATGGAATTTCGGGCCTGGCCCCGCACCCTCCGGCCGCTCGCCGGCGAGGATCGCGGGCAGCTCCTCGAGGGTGACCGTCGCGGCGACCAGCGGGCGGGGATCGACGACGCCGGCGGCGTAGGCGTCGATGGTGCCCGCGAGGCCGGGTGAGGCGCTGAGCACACCGACGGCCGTGACGTCCTTCAGCGCCAGGTCCCGAGTGTCGATGAGGCTCGGCGTTCCCGCCAGGCCGATGTAGACGAGCCGACCACCGGGCTCGACCAGCTCGAGCGCCTTCGCGGGAAGCTGCGGGGCGTTGGATGCCTCGATCACGGCGTCCCACGGCAGCGGAGGCATGCGCTCCTGGGTCCAGATGTGGTCGAAGCCGAGCGACCCGGCGAACTCCAGCGCGCGGTCGTCGCGCGCGAGCAGGTGCACCTCGGCACCGGCGGCGCGCGCGAACATCGCGCTCAAGAGCCCGATCGTGCCGGGACCGAGCACGAGGCAGCGATCGCCCGGGCGGAGAGCCGCGCCCGCGACCGCCCGGAACGCGTTGCCTCCGGGTTCGACCAGGGCGCCCATCGCGTCGTCGACGCCGTCGGGCAGCCGGTGCAGCGATGAGACCGGGGTGGCGACCTTCTCGGCGAGTGCGCCGGCCTTCCCGCCGCGGATGCCGAGTTCGAGCCGGTTCTCGCAGACATGCTGCCGGCCATGCTCGCAGCGGCGGCAGGCGCCGCACCCGAGCATGGTGTCGCCGGTCACCCGCCGCCCGATCCACTCCGGGTCGACGCCCGCGCCGACGCCCGAGACGGTGCCCATCCACTCGTGCCCGATGCGCATCGGGTAAGCGGCGTGGCCGGCGTGCAGGTACGCCATCTCGCCGGTGAAGAACTCGACATCGGTGCCGCAGATGCCCGCGCGGCGCACGTCGACGACGACCTCGCCGGCCGCCGGCTCGGGATCCGACACCTCCTGGAGCTCGGTGCGGTGCGGCGCCGTGATCACGAGCGCCCTCATCGCCGGCCCCGTCCGCGCCACGCCTCAGTGGGACTCACGCGTCACCTCGGAACCCGACGCCCCGACGAGGAAGTCCAGGTCGGCGCCGCGGTCGGCTTGCAGCACATGGTCGATGTAGAGACGCTCCCATCCCCGTCGCGGGTTCGCGAACGCCTTGACGGTGGCCGGGTCCGGCACCCGTCGCGCCAGTTCCTCCGCCGGGACGTCGAGGTCGAGGCGGCGATCGCGCACGTCGAGGCTGATCCAGTCGCCCGTCTGCACGAGGCCGAGAGGACCGCCCGCGGCGGCCTCGGGGGTCACGTGCAGCACCACGGTGCCGTAGGCGGTGCCCGACATGCGGCCGTCGCAGATGCGAACGATGTCACGGATGCCGCGTTCCAGGAGCTTCTTCGGAATGGGCATGTTGGACACCTCGGGCATGCCCGGGTAGCCCTTCGGCCCGCAGCCGCGCAGCACCGTCACGGAGTTCTCGTCGATGTCGAGATCCGGATCGTCGACGCCTGCGTGAAAGTCCTCGATCGAGTCGAACACCACCGCACGGCCGCGATGCGCCAGCAGGTGCGGCGACGCGGCCGCGGGCTTGATGAGCGCGCCGCCCGGCGCGAGCGAGCCCCGCAGTACCGAGATACCGGCGTGCGGCTGCAGCGGGGTGTCACGCGGGGTGATCACGTCGGCGTCCCAGATGCGGGAATCCTCGAGGTATTCCACGAACGGGCGGCCGGTGATCGTGAGCGCAGACGGGTCGAGCTGATCGCGCACCTCTCGCATCACCGCGAGGAATCCGCCCGCCCGGAACAGATCGTCCATCAGGTACTGCCCGGCGGGCTGCAGGTTGACCAGCAGCGGAACCTCGGCGCCGATCCGGTCGAAATCGTCGATCGTGAGGTCGATCCCGAGGCGCCCGGCGATCGCCAGCAGGTGCACGACCGCGTTGGTCGACCCTCCGATCGCAGCCAGGGCGACGATCGCGTTGTGGAAGTTCGCCTTCGTCAGGAACGTGGACGGGCGGCGATCCTCCGCCACCAGCGCCACTGCGAGTGCGCCGGTCAGGTGTGCGGCCTCCAGCAGGCGTGCATCCGGCGCGGGTGTGCCCGCGACCCCCGGCACGACCATGCCGAGCGCCTCGGCGACGAGCGCCATCGTCGAGGCGGTGCCCATCGTGTTGCAATGGCCCTTCGAGCGGATCATGGACGACTCGCTCTTCAGGAACATCGCCTCGCTCAGCGTTCCGGCGCGCACCTCCTCCGAGAGCCGCCAGACATCCGTCCCGCAGCCGAGCGCCTCATTGCGGAAGTGTCCGGTCAGCATCGGGCCGCCGGGCACCACCACGGCGGGAAGATCGACGGATGCTGCGGCCATCAGCAGCGACGGGATCGTCTTGTCGCAGCCGCCGAGCAGCACGACCCCGTCAATGGGGTTCGCGCGCAGCATCTCCTCCGTCGCCATCGCCGCCATGTTGCGCCACAGCATCGCCGTCGGGCGCACGTTGGTCTCCCCCAGCGACACCACGGGCAGCTCCAGCGGGATGCCGCCCGCCTCGTAGATGCCGTTCTTCACCGACTGCGCGACCTCGGTGAGGTGGGCGTTGCACGGGGTCAGGTCCGACGCGGTGTTGGCGATCGCGATCTGCGGACGCCCCGTGAACGCCGAGTCCGGGACACCCCGCCGCATCCACGCCCGATGGATGTACGCGTTGCGGTCATCACCCGAATACCAGTGGGAGCTGCGCAGCGTCACCGTCGACCCTCATCCCCGCCCCGCAGATGCCGGGCGCTTTCCGCCATCCTGCCCGAAAACACCTCGGGCGGAGACCCGAAGGTCGCCGCCCGAGGTGCTCGGGTCGGTCTTACTTGGTCACGGTCACCTTGAGCGGGGCGCTCACCGTGGTGCCGGCGGGGTTCGTGAACTCCACCGTGTAGGTGTACGTGCCCTCGCTTTGCCCGACACCGGCAGGGTCGCGCGCTGCGCGCCTGGCGTCGCCGCCTTCAGGTCACCCGCGCCGGCCTCGACGCCGTTCTCGAGGAACCGGTACGAGGTCGCGTTGGTGCCCCACCACAGGTCGGCGGTGACGATGTACGTGCCCGCTCCGTTCTTGACGTCGGTCGACAGGACGGGCTTGCCGGGCGAGGCATCCGTCACCTTCACGGTGAGCGGCGGTCGAGACGATGGTCGCGCCTCAGCGAGGGCGTGCGCCGCCCGGTGCAGCGCGTGTACCTCCTGCTCGAGCTGCTGCCGCGCGACTCGACGGTCGCCGCCGCGGGCTCCCGGGCGTCAGAGGCCTGATCTGCCGGCACGAGCCGCCGCCCTTCGGCGGGATCGCGGGCTCAGTCGTCGAGCCGTTGCCCGAGTTCGATGATGAGTCCCTCCGGGCCGCGCACGTAGCAGACGAGCCACTGGTCCTCGTAGTTCACGAGCTCGGCCATCGTGTCGTACCCCGCAGCGCGGACCTTCCCGAGCAGCGCCTCGACGTCATCGACGCGGTAGGCGAGATGGCGCAGGCCCAGGGTGTTCGACGGGAGATCACCGACGGGTGCCGGGCTCTCCGGTCGCAGGAACTGCGAGAGCTCGATCGCTCCCGAGCCGTCGGGCGCGGTGAGGAAGACCATCTCGACGTCGGTGCCGGTGAGCCCGTTGACGCGATCGGCCCACGTGCCGCCGACGCGCGCCTTCTCCCCGCAGCGGAACCCCAGCATCTCGAAGAAGTCCGCCACCGCCTTCAGATCCTGGACGATGACGCCGACGTGCTCGAAGCTGCGGACACCCACCCTCGCGACCTTAGGCGCCCGGCGGCGGCAGCGGTACCCCCGCGACGACCTGGATGGTGTCCAGCGTCGGATCGGCGGCGTACGCGATGCGGCCGCCGTCGGCCCGTGCCTCTCGCAGCGCGTCGAGCGCGCCCGCGGTGACGATCTCCCCCGGCGCGAGCACCGGCACCCCCGGCGGATACGGGGCGATGAGCTCCGCGCACACGCGTCCGATCGCAGCATCCGCGTCCACCGTCTCGTGCGTCGCGAAGAAGGCCTCGCGCGGGGTGAGAGCGGGTCGCGACTCCACCGACCACGCCGCCGAGGGCCTGACAGGACGAGGGATGCCGCGGCGCCGGTCGATCGCGGCCGTCAGCGCCTCGACCAGCCCGGTGAGGGAACGCTCGTCGTCGGCCACGGTGATCAGCGGCACGAGCACGTCACGGTCGGCCATCTCGAGCGTGATGCCCTCGGCGAGCAGGTCGTCCTCGATCGCGTGGCCGTGCCCACCGGTTCCTTGGATCAGCACGACGAGCTTCGCCGGGTCGACGGCGAGCGCGCCGTCGGGATGGTCGGCGGGTCGCCCCTCGAGCACCGTGACGCCCTCGACCGCCGAGAGCCGCCGACGGGCCTCCGCCACCAGACCGACCATGCGGCCGACGAGCTCCTCGCCGTCGCGCCGCAGCATCGCACGCGAGGCATCCGTGCTCGCGAGGATCGCGCCGGCGGAACTGGTGGTGTGGGATGCCTCGAACCCCCGCTGCAGCCGGGCCGGGTCGAGCAGTCCGCCGTCACGGGTCGTGCGCGCGAGCAGCAGCGCGCCCTGGCTCCAGGCGGGAAGGGTCTTGTGGGCGCTCGTCACAAGGGCGTCGGCACCGCGAGAGAGCGCGTGGTCGGGCACGAGCGGCGAGAACCCGAAGTAGGCGGCCCACGCCGCATCGACGACGAGCGGCACTCCGGCGTCGTGCGCCGCGTCGGCGATGTCGGCGATGTCGGACACTGTGCCGACGTACGACGGGTCGCCGATCAGCACGCCGCACGCGTCGGGGTTCGCCGCCAGCGCCGCCCGCACGTCGTCCACTCGCACGGCGCCCGGCAGCCCCGTCGTGGCGTCGATCTCGGGCCGGACCCACACCGGCCGGAGCCCGGCGAACACGATGCCGAGCAGCACCGAGCGGTGCAGCGTCCGTGAGACGATCACCGGCTGGCCGGGCCGCCCGAGCGCGAGCACCGCGGCCTGGTTCGCATGGGTGGAGCCGCCGACCGACAGCCGGCACCAGTCGACGCCCCACGCCTGGGCCGCCCGCGTCTCGGCGGCGGCGAGCAGCCCGCGGCTCTGCTTCATCGTGTCGAGCCCGGCGAACAGCGGCGCATCGCCGCGCACGACGTCGCCGAAGAGGTCGCGTCGGTGCTTGTGCCCCGGTATGCTGAAGGGCGCCACCTCGCCGGCGTCGACGTCGCGCTGGAACTGCAGCCATGCGGCGAGCAGCGGGGCGTCCGCCGCGTATCCGCGCGGATCGCGCAGGTCGAGGTCGGATGCGTCCACGAGCACGACCCTAGCGGTGGGGGTGGACGCCGTCAGCGCAGGAGGAAGGCGAGCTCCACGGCTCACCGAGTCTTCCGCGGCTCGAGACGCGGATCCGTGAGGTAGTTGTCGAATCGCGCCGCCCAGCGGTCGCCGGCGGGAGAGCCGGCGACGTCGAACACGAGGCCCTCCTCGGCGGCCCATGTCTGCAGCAGACGGTTGGCCTGCAGCGAGTGGTTCCGGTACGCCGGCACCGCGTACTCCCCCGCGGGGATCGCACCGACGCTCACGCGTGCTCCGCCCGGGGCCGAGGCCGGTGCGCCGACCTCGAGGTACATCTCACCCGCCATGTCGACGGTGTGCAGACGCAGGAAGAACGGCCCTTCGGGTTCGAAACCCTGTTCGTCCAGCCACCGGATGAATTCTGCGAGGAGCCGGTCGCGCTCGGCGAGCATTCCCCGGAACGGCGTCCGCCGGCGGATGCCCAACGTCCGACGTTGTGCACGGGACTCCACTCGGGGGCCGTCGAGGATCTCCATCGGCACGACTCTAGGAGGCGGCGCGGTCCTCTCGGAAGAGTCCGCCGCTGCCCATCGCGCGAGCCGGGGTCAGAAGGATGGCGACCCGGAGCGGGTTCACGCGCGGCTGGCGGTACCGCTCGGCGTAGAGGGCTACCGCGAGCGCCACCTCGTCAGGGTCGTCGTGGACCGTCGCGGTGCCCTGGAAGGAGAGCCAGCGAGCGCCGTCGACCTGGCTGATCGTGGCGGTGCCGTCGCGCCGCACGTTGCGGACCTTCTGCGAGTCGCGCGACGTGATGACCCGCAGCACGCCGTCGTGCAGTGTGAAGCCGACCGCGACCGCGTGTATGCCGCCCCACGACGCCAGCGTCGAAAGCGTGCCGATGTGTCGCTCGTGCACGAACTCGACGCCCGCCTCCGACAGTTCCCGCACACACTCAGACTACCGGGAGGCTCGGCGTCGTGACGCGACGGGACTCCCGCCGGGACCCCGCAGAACCTACAGTCGTTGAAAGACCCGAAGAGGCGCCTCCAGCACCCCGAGAAGGAGGCAGGCATGGTGACCACCATCCCGCTTTCGAGCGGAACACGGATGCCGCAGCTCGGCCTGGGCGTCTACCTCGTGACCGACGTCGCCCTGTGCGAGTCGAGCGTGAGGTCCGCCCTCGGCTCGGGGTACCGGCTCATCGACACCGCGGCCATCTATCGCAACGAGCGGGCGGTGGGGCGCGGCATCCGTTCCTCCGGAGTCCCCCGCGAGGACATCTTCCTCACGACGAAGCTGTGGCCCTCCGACTACCGATACGACAAGGCGCGTGCCGCGATCGGCGGCGCGCTGGAACGGCTCGACTGCGGACCCCTCGATCTGCTCCTGCTGCACCAGCCCGTCGGCGACGTGAAGGGCGCGTGGCGGGCGATGGAGGATGCCGTCGAGCAGGGCGTCGTCCGGGCGATCGGAGTGAGCAACTTCACCGTGCCCGACCTGGAACGCCTGCTCTCGGTGGCGCGGATCCCACCCGCCGTGGACCAGGTCGAGCTGCACCCCCACTGGCAGCAGCCGGAGCTGCTCCCCTATCTCGCCCAGCACGCGATCGTGGCGGAGGCGTGGTACCCCCTCGGTCACGGTTCGACCACGCTCCTGGCGGAGCCTGCGGTCGTGGGAGCGGCGGCCGCGCACGGGAAATCGGCGGTGCAGGTGATCCTGCGCTGGCACGTGCAGCGCGGGTTCGTCGCGATTCCGAAGTCGACCAACCCCGCCCACATCGCCGCGAATATCGACGTCTTCGATTTCGAGCTCAGCCCTGCCGAGATGGCCGGAGTCGACGCGCTCGGCGAGGACCGTCCGATGTTCCGCCTTCCCCGCTGGATGATGGCGGCCACGATGCCGCTGGCGCGCCCGCGACCGCTCGGGTAGAGGATGCCCGGGTGATCAGCGAGGTCGTGATGCCCGTCTGAGCCGGCTCAGCCGGTGCGGGTGCCGACGATGGTCGACGGCGGGAAGGGACCGGCCTGAGCCGTGCCCGTCAGCCGGTTGCCGACGACGTGCAGTGTGACGGCCAACGACATCGGCAGCGGTGCAACGAGGTCGAGCGTGAACTCGGCGGTGTCGCCCGAGACCCTGCCGCCGCGGATCGCGATCGGGCCGGTGGGACCGATCGCGGTGCCGGTGAGCGAGGTGCCGACCGTGGTCAGCGTGACGTCGAAGTGGTGAGAACCCGCCAACGTCGCGACCTCGAGCGCCCACGTGCCGTCTATCGCTGCCACGCCCATCCCTCTTCCGCCCGGACGACCACGCGGCCGTCGAGGCCATTCTGCTCGAACACGCGCCGGCACGCACAGCGCCGATTCGCGGCATCCGTCGTCGTGTCGTAAGCTTGTCGGCGGTGACGTGTCCGAGCGGCCGAAGGTGCAACTCTCGAAAAGTTGTGTAGGGTAACCCCCTACCGTGGGTTCAAATCCCACCGTCACCGCCACTTTTATCCCAGATCAGCCCTGCTTCTTGTGGGGCTGATCTGGGTTGTGGGAAGAAATCGGGAAGAACTCAAGCCGTGCCGGTTAACTCCTTGACCTGCGGTTTGATGCCAGAGTGATTTCGGCCGGTTAATGATCACTAACAGTCCCACGGTAGGTGGTTGCCGCGGCGGTTCCTCGTGACGGCGTTGCCGCCTCGGCAGGAGGCCTGATCAACGGTGTGTCGCCGCAAAGGGCGCAAGGCGCTTCCGCGTGTCTGACGGCACTATCGGGCGAAGGAGCGGGACGAGGGCGAGGAAGACCCCCTCGGTGTTGGCTTGCGCTCCTGATGTGTCTCAGGGTGACCCTTTGCGCCGTCGTGGGTCTGCATCGGACGGATCGGGCTGCCGTCGTGGCTGTGACCGTCGCTGTGTTGGTGAGTGTTCGCGTGGTGGATGGGTTGAGCGTGCCTTGCAGGACGACGGCAGCGGTGTCAACGGCCGGTACCGTCGCGAAGTCGCAGGTGATGTGCACGGCAACGTGGATTGCACAGGGAGAAGTGGCATGAGCTGCGATGGCGGGTCTGCTGGTGGACCGGACGCAGAGTGGTGACGGACTGCCCTGCGTCCCGGTCATTCCTTGAGGCCGCCGACAGCAAGGCCGCGGGTGACGTAGCGGAATGCGAACACGATGATCAGCACGGCCGGCACGGCGAGAAGCACGAGCGCGGCGTAGTACTGCGATGACTCGGCGGGCGTGGCCGCGAACGCGCCGCGGATGCTTTGAACTGCTTGAGCCGCGGTGGCGAGTTCCGGCGATTTCAGGATGACCGAGGCGAACACGAAGTCCTGCAGTGACCACATGATGCTGAGCGCGGCGAGGTTCACGAGCGGTGCGCGCACGAATGGAACGGCGACGTGGCGGAAGATCTGCCAGTGGTTGGCCCGGTCGAGCACCGCTGCTTCGACGTACTGCCGGGGGATGTCATCCATCCGGTTGCGTAGCAGCAGGATAGCGAACGGGAGTGTGAGCACCGCTTCGGGCAGCGCGACGCCGAGATGCGTGTTGAACAGGTGCAGTGTTCCGCTGAGGTAGTACACCGGGACGAGGATGGCGGTGGCGGGCACGGCGAGGAACAGCAGCACGCAGTAGTAGATGGGCTCGCGACCGGGGAAGTCGACGAACGAGAACGCGTACGCGGACAGCGCGCCGATGGTGCAGACGAGCGTGGCGTGCATGATCGCGATGATCGCGCTGTTGAGGAAGGTCTGCGGGATGGATACCCCGTTCAGGTCGCGGGTGAGCACCGATACGTAGTTCTGGATGCCGCCTACGGCGACCGACATCTGTACCGCGTTCACGAGCGGTGCGGCGAAGAACACCGCGATGATGCCGACGGCGGCGTAGATCAGGATCCGGTCCCGGTGGCGGGTGCGGAGGGGTAGGACGTCCTCTGCGGACTTGGACATCAGGATGCCTTCTTCTTTCGCTGGACGAGGACCTGCACGAGTGAGATCGTCAGGGCGATGACGAGCACGATGATGGACGCTGCTGCGGCGAACCCCACACGGTCGGCACCGAGGGTGGCCTGGTAGATGTAGGTGCCGGCGATCGCGGTGCGTCCGCCGGGCTGCCCGCCGGTGGAGAAGAAGATGATGTCGAAGGCGCGGAAGCTGCCCAGCAGCACCGACAAGATCACCGTGATATGGGTGGTCCGCAGCAGCGGGTACAGGATGATGCGGTAGATCTGCCAGATCGAGGCGCCGTCGAGCGTCGCGGCCTCCAGGATGGATGCGTTCACCTGGGTGACATCGGTGGTGTAGTACATGATCGGCAGACCGATCATGTAGGTGAGCAGCACGAAGATGGCCACGTACGCGGCGGTCGGGTTGCCTAGCCAGTCCTGCGCGAGGAACGGCAGCCCGACGCCCCGCAGGAACTGGTTGATCGCACCGTCGCTGGTCTCGAGCATCCGACCGAACACTGTCGCGAACAGCGACAGCGGGATGAGAGACGGCAGCAGGAACACGATGTAGAAGACGCGCCGCAGCCGCAGACCCGACGCCAGCATCATCGCCAGGACGAAGCCGAGCGTGAGGGAGATGAGCACGCTGACGACGCCGAACAGCACGGTGTTGAACAGGGAGATCTGGAACGCGGGGTCCGTCAGCACGAGCAGGAAGTTCTGCCATCCGACGTCGACTGCGTGCTGGAAGGTGAGTCCCACGCGTTGCGTGCTCACCACTCCCAGCAGTCCGAAGCTGAAGAGGAAGTACACGCCGTAGAACAGTGCGAGCGGGGCGAGGAAGATCACGGCGACCCGGATGCTGTGTAGCCGTGACCGGGAGCGCGCACGTCGGGACGATTGCGCATTCGGGTTCGTCGTATCGGCAGCCACTTCGCTGCGCGGGCCTGCCGATCCGTTGCGATGGGGCAGTCGAGGGTTCCCCGAAGGGTCCCGCGGCGTGGTGCCGCGGAACCCCTCGGTTGTGGGGCGGGTGGTCATCGTCACTTTTCGTCGCCGTGCGGGTAGCGCCCGGACTCCCACTCCGCCTGCATGTGCGCCGCGGCATCCTCCGGCGTCGTGGCGCCGCGCAGCACATCGAGGATCGCATTGCCCTCGACCTGATTCAGGAAGTCCTGGTTGCTGTCGCGCTTGGAGGTCGGGGCGGAGATCACCTGTGAGACATTGGCGAAGCCGTCCTGCGCGGCTGCGCTCTGCAGCACGGTGTCAGGCAGCTCGTAGCCGACCCTGCTGGGCACGAGGACGAGGTCCTTCGCCCAGACATCCGCCGCGTCTTTGCCGAGCATGAACGCGATGAACTTCTTCGCCGCGGCGGTGTTCTTCGAGTTGGCAGGGATGGCGAGGCCGCCCTCCGCGAGAGCCCGGACGGCGGGATCACCGCCGTTCAGCACCGGGAGGGGTGCCGCGCCGACGTCCTTGAGCGCGATCTTGTTCGCACCGCGGTAGTCGGCCGACAGCAGCGAGTTCTGCCAGGAGCCGTCGAGGTAGAACAGCGCCTTGCCCGCCGTGAACAGCTCGCTCGGGCGGGAGCCCTGCAGGCTGAGCACGTCGGTGCTGACGATCCCGTCATCGAACAGCGACTTGTACGCGGCGAGTCCCGCGACCAGGGCCGGCTGATCCCACGCCCCGTCGCCGCCGATGATGTCATCGGACAGGCCGGGCGAGTCCTGCTCGGCGATGCCGAACAGCATCTCCTCCTGCCACCAAGGGTCGCCGGCGAACACGACCGGTGTGACGTCGGCGCGGGCGGCCTTGACGGCGTCGACGGCGGTCTTCCACTCTCCACCGGTCTTCGGCACCGAGAGGCCGAGCGAGTCGAGGATCTCCGCGTTGTAGTACAGTACCGGGCTGCCGATGGAGCCCAGCGGGATGGAGTAGAGCACGCCGTCTGACGCGATCTCCTCCGTCTGCTTGACCATCGACGGCTCGACACCGTCGAGCAGGTCGTCGCCCCACTCCGAGACGGGCGTGAGGTAGTCCTTCACGGTGTTGGTCATGGCGGACACCTGGACCCCGACGACGTCGAGGTCTTCGCCGCCGCCGAGGGCCAGCGGCAGCTGCTTCTGGTAGTCCGCGGCCTCGAAGGTGCGCAGCTTGACCGTGATGTCCGGGTTCTGCTTCTCGAACGCCGCGATGGCCGCGTCGAGGGTCGCTTGCGGCGGGAACCAGGTCCAGTAGTTGATGGTGACGGGTCCGGTGTTCTGCGCGACGGGTTCCGCGCCGCCGACGCCGCCGGACGATCCGCAGCCGGCGAGCAGCACGACCGCCGAGACGGCGGCGGTTACACCGAGTAGGCTTCGGGTGAACTTCATGAAAGTCCTCACTTCGTTGTGATGGTGTTCTTGTGTGGTGATAAGACCGGGTCGGGCGTGCCAGCGCCCGATCCGGCATGCTGTGCGAGGGGTGCGGGTTAGGAGGTTCGGTCACCTCGTTTCCCGGCATCCGCGGGCGGTGCCGTAGACGCGTGGACCTCCAAGCGCGTAGGCAGGACGATCTCGCGGCCTTCGCCGGAGTAGTCGCCGCTGACGCGCTCGAGCAGAAGACGAGTCGCCGTTTCCGCCATCTCGGCGGTCGGCTGCAGGATGCCAGTGAAGTAGGGGTCGAGCACGGCGTCGCTGGGTGCATCATCGAACGTGACGATCGAGAGCTCGTTCGGAACCTTCACGCCGAGGTCGCGGCTGGCACGCGCCGCGCCGACCGCGATCAGGTTGTTCGCGGTGACGACTGCGGTGGGGCGGGTGTCCGCTTGCAGAACCGCCTGCATCATCCGGTAGCCGCCGTCCGCGGTGTACGGAGCGTGGTGCAGGGAGACGGGTTCCAGCTCGGCGGCGGCGAGAGCGGCGGCGAACCCCTGGGTGCGCTCGCGCGCGGTGACGATCTCGCGCGGGCCGGACAGCATCGCGAGTCGCTCATGGCCGAGCCCAATCAGGTACCGCGTCAGTTCCTCGGCGGCCGTGCGGGAATCTGACCTGACGACGTCAACGTCGTTGTACGGCATCGGGTAGCCGATCACACTGATCGGCACGTTCTGGCCCATCACGAAATCGACGGAGTCGGGGCGGTTCGTCACGGGGGAGAGCACGACACCGTCGACGCGGTGCTCGATAAGAGTGCGCAGCTGGTCCAGCTCGTTCTTCTCGCTCGCCTCGGTATGGGTGAACACCACGGTGTAGCCCCGTTCCCGCGCCGCTTCTCCGACGCTGCGGATCTGCTGGATGGCGAAGGGGTTGTTGATGTCGGAGACGACCAGGGCGATCACCATGGTGCGATTCGTACGCAGGCTCTGGCCCAGCATGTTGGGCACATATCGCAGCTCGGCGATCACCGCCTCCACACGTGCGCGGGTCGCCGGAGAGACCGAGTCCGGCTGGTTGATCACACGCGATACCGTCATCGGCGCGACTGACGCGCGTTCGGCGACATCACGGATCGTGACCATCATTCCTCCTCGGGAGCTACTTGCCGGACAGCGGTGGTACGCGTACCATCGCCAGGGATGTTACGCGTACCATTGCCGCGACACAAGTCCCGCCCACAAAGTTCAAAGGCAGTTCAATGACGACCTCCTGGTTCACCGACGCCGGCCTCGGCGTGTTCATCCACTTCGGCCACGCCTCCTCACGGGGCTGGGAGCTGTCCTGGCAGATGACCGGGGGTGTCGTCGGGCAGTACCCCGCTCTGGAGCCGGTCCCGTGCGAGGAGTACTTCGCGAACGCCTACACGTTCGATCCGCAGGCGTTCGACGCCGACGCCTGGGCCGACGCAATCGCGGGCAGTGGGGCGCGGTACGCCGTGATCGGGGCCAAGCACCACGACGGATTCGCGATGTACGACTCCGCGCACAGCGACTACTCGATCGTGAAGGCGACGCCGTTCGGCCGGGATCTGCTCGCCGAGGTGCTTGCCGCGCTGCGTGCGCGTGGACTGCGGATCGGGATCTATCTCTCGATGCCCGATTGGCATCACCCGGACTACCCGCGGATGACGGATGCCACCACCACGAAGCCGTATCGGCTGGACAGCTGGGTGCGCACGGATGAGCAGCAGTGGGGCCGCTACCGCGAGTACTTCCTCGACCAGCTCACCGAACTGCTCTCCAACTACGGCGCGATCGACGTGTTGTGGCTGGACGGCGAGTTCGAGCACACCGAACAGGAGTGGGATTTCGCCGACATTCGGGCCCGGGTCCGCGCCCTGCAGCCCGAGTGCCTGGTCAACGACCGCTGCGTCGGGCACGGCGATTTCATCACGCCCGAGCAGCAGCTGCCGGAGAGCGCACCGGAAGGACCGTGGGAGGTGTGCCTCACCATGAACGACACGTGGGGTTGGAGCACCGTCCGCCAGCGCTGGAAGTCGGTTCCCGAAGTGCTCACCCACCTCGTGGAAGCCACCACCACCGGCGGAAACCTGCTCCTGAACGTCGGTCCCCGCGGCGATGGCTCATTCCCGCCGGAGGCCCTCCGGACGCTGCAGGCCGTCGGGCGTTGGATCGACCGCAACCATGAAGCGGTCGGCGGGCTCAGCCCTGCTCCTTCGCACATCTCGAGCCGACTGCCCATGGCGTCTCGGACCGTCCACGGAATCACCCGCGTCTACGTCTATTGCACGCTTCAGCCATACCAGCACCTCACGGTCAGAGGCGTGCCGGTGCAGCGGGTGCGCGCGGTGCGGGTACTCGGAGACGCGCGGGGCCTGCCCTTCACGGCGGTGCCCCGCCTGCCGGACGTACACGCCGGCGCGCCCGATCCACGCGGCGAACTGGTCGTCGAGATTCCGTCCGAGCTCGCTGCGCAGCTCATCCCCGTGATCGCGATCGACCTCGAGCCGGAGCCCGCGGCACGGCCTGCGGACATCCACACACACCCGATGGATACGCACAGGGCGCAGCCGAGGTTCGATCAGCACGACCGACGCCGTTACGCCACCGCGGCGCCTCCCGGCATCACCGACCCGGACGACAGCTGCCGAGAAGAACCATCGCTGGTCCCCGGCACGCTGTCGTAGCGACCCCCTCACCCGCTACTCAGGAAGACCACCAATGAGCACGATTGTCAGCGTCGACACCCAGGATGTTCGCTTCCCGACGTCGCTTCATCTCGACGGCTCCGACGCCATGAACCCCGACCCCGATTACTCGGCCGCGTATGTCACGGTCCGCACCGACAGCACGGACGGTCTTGAAGGACACGCGTTCGTGTTCACGATCGGCCGCGGCAACGACGTGCAGGTCGCCGCGATCGACGCGCTGCGCGGACACTTTGTCGGCGCCGACGTGGAGACTCTCCTGTCGGACATGGGCGGCGTGCATCGAGCGCTCATCCGCGATTCCCAGCTGCGCTGGCTCGGGCCCGAGAAGGGCGTCATGCACATGGCGATCGGCGCGGTCGTGAACGCACTGTGGGACCTGCGCGCGAAGCGCGCCGGGCAGCCGTTGTGGCAGCACCTGGCGGGACTGAGCCCGGAGGAGATCGTCTCCCTCGTCGACTTCCGCTACCTCACCGACGCGCTGACCCCAGGGGAGGCGCTGCAGATCCTGCGGCGGGCGGAGCCGGGACGCGCCGAACGGATCGCCGACCTGACGGCCGTCGGCTACCCGGCATACACGACATCACCGGGCTGGCTCGGCTACTCGGACGAGAAGCTCGACCGGCTCTGCCGGGCTGCCGTCGCCGACGGGTTCCCGCTGATCAAACTCAAGGTCGGAGCGGACGTGGACGACGATGTGCGCCGCCTGCGCATCGCACGCGACGCCGTGGGACCCGACTTCCCCCTCGCCATCGACGCCAACCAGCGCTGGGATGTCGCCGACGCCATCCGCTGGGTGAACACGCTGGCCGAGTTCCAGCTGGCGTGGATCGAGGAGCCCACCAGTCCCGACGACATCCTCGGTCACGCCGCCATCGCCGCAGCGGTCGCCCCGGTCCGCGTCGCGACCGGCGAGCATGCCCAGAACCGGATCATCTTCAAGCAACTGCTTCAGGCCGACGGGATGCAGGTGATGCAGATCGACGCGTCACGTGTCGGCGGCATCAACGAGAACATCGCGAACCTGCTGCTGGCCGCGAAGTTCGACGCCCCGGTCTGCCCCCACGCCGGCGGCGTCGGCCTGTGCGAGGCGGTGCAGCACCTGTCGATGTTCGACTACGTCGCCGTGTCGGGCACCATGGACGGACGGATGATCGAATACGTCGATCACCTCCACGAACATTTCGTCACCCCCACGCGGGTCGTTGGCGGTCGATACCAGGCGCCGGTGGCACCCGGAGCCGGCACTGAGATGTGGCCTGCGTCGCTGGACGTCTACACCTGGCGCGGCGCGCACCCATCGGTGACCGTATGAGCGCCGCCGCGGGCGAGCAGTGGGCGCCGATGGTGGAGGTGTTCCACCATGCGTGACGTGCTCCGCCGTCTCGGGCCGCTGGGGTTCGGTGTGCCGCGCGGTTCGGCAACCTCCCCGTAGAGACCGACAACAAGGCCGGCATCGCTGCCGCGGACGCGGCGTGGGGGCACGGCATCCGGTACTTCGACGCCGCCCCGCAGTTCGGACTCGGACTCTCCGAGCGGCGGCTCGGCGCCGCGCTGTCGACCCGGTCGCGTGATGAGTTCGTGGTGTAGACGAAGGCCGGCCGGGTGCTCGAGCCATCCAGACCGACTACCGTCCGGGTGACCCCGACGATGTTGGTTTGTGGTGCCGTGCGTAATCACAGATAGAGCCGGGAAGTGTCACCACCAAACACCACCGGAACCTCACCGATGTCTTGACCCCGAAATGTCGCCGATGTCCTGAGACATGACACCGCCACTTGGGCCAGATGAACGTCCCTCTCGGACGGTTTGGATCTGCCCATTCTTCGTTCCGTGGCGCAGCGGCCCCTCCTCGACCGAGACGGAGACTCACTCATTCGGGTGAACTTCGCCGGCGCGAAGCGAGAGGGGCAGTCCGTTGCATGAGAGGATCCGATCATGCGTCGACCCGGGCCTGCCCGCGCGGCCGCGAGCATGGTGATCGCTGCGGCCCTCGCTTTGACAGCCACCGCCTGTGCGACGGGTGCCGACGACTCGCCGGCTCCCGCCGATCCTTCGCTCATCGCCGAGAGCGCGAGCAGCTGGGCAATCGCGCCCGAACTCGTCTTCACTACCGTGGTCGTCGGGTACGACCTCGCGCCGCAGTCGGTCGGACCCAGCAACTCGGAGGGGATGTCGGCGACGTGGGTTGACTCGAGCACAAGCGCGATGCTCACCATCCGCACCGATCGCGGGGAGTTCACGCCCGCGATCTGTGCGGCGACACCGCTGGAGGAGGCGGTCGACGCGGCGGTGACATGTGCCGAAGCGGACGGCGTGTGGCATCGATCAGCAGGGGACGTCCACGAGTACGTCGCGGTCCGCGGCGACGCTCTCATCCGAGTGAGCGGCGTGGGCGCACCGCCCGCAGACCTGCTGGCGGCGGCGCAGGCGGTTCATGTCCCGTCGACGACTGAACTCGCGATGCTCTTCTCCGATGCGCCGGCACATCCCACGGCGCCGGTCGAGCGCGGCGATCTGCCCGAGAATGGCGACGGTGCGCCGATCGACCCGACCGGACCGGGCGGCTGAAACCCGGCCCCGACGACACACGCGTCGCCCGGTTCCCGCCCGCCCCTGCCGATCCCGAGGCGGCGCGACAGCTTCTGCCGCTGCCTGCGCCCAGTACACTCGCCCGGGTCCGCTGGTTCGCTGGCACCCATCAGAGGAGAAGGAATGCGTCGTGGCCTGATCGGTGGCGCTGTGCTCGCCGTCTTGTGGTTCGCGTTCGGTTGGACGCCGTTCGTGCTCCAAGGTGCGGGCGGGAGTCTGGCGACCCTGGCTCAGCTCATACCGTCGCCGATGCGGTACGGCATGTTCGGACTGCCGGCACCGTGGGTGGTCCTCGTGCAGGTGCTGACGGCAGCCGTACTGGTCGCGGCGTTTGCGGTACTCGCCATGTCGCTCGCACCTCGCGGGCGCTTCACGTTCGCGGCAGGCTGGCTGGCCGCGGTTCTCAGCGCGTTCCTGATCGGCGCGAGCCTCGATCTCGGGAACCTCTTCGTCTGGATCGGACGATTCGGGGTCCGAGGCGCACTCGGCACCATGGGCGCCGCGCCCCTCACGGTGTGGTGGGCGGTCCTCGTTGGATGGATCCCGTCTCTGGTGACGATGAGCCTGCAGCGCGGACACGCGGTCGAGACGGAAGCGGGCGCGGGGACGGATGCCGCACCCGCTCGCCGCTCCCGAGTCTCGACGTCCGTCGTTGCGGCGGCGTTGGTCGCCGCAGTCGCGGTGATCGCGCTGCCCGTCGCCGCGCAGGCCGGCAGCGCAGCCGCACAGGAGCAGCTGCGCCAGGAACAGGCTGACGCCCAAGCCGGCGCGGACCCGGACGGCGCCGCACTCGCCGATCCCGCCGCATCCGGAGCCCCCGTACCGTCTGCCGCACCCACAAGCATCGAAGCTGCCGACGGCGCCTGCACGGCCGAGAAAACGACGATCCTGGCCCCGGCTGCAGATGCCGCGACCGGTCACCGCGGACAGGCGCTGCAGCTGGTGAACACCTCCGACGCCCCGTGCGTCGTCAACGGGTATCCGGACGTCGCCTACGGCGACCAGAACGGCCACCTCCTGGAGGTGACGGTCGAGCGCGGCCACTCATTCATGGCCGAAGACCCCGGCCCGGAGCCGATCACCCTCCAGCCCGGTGAGGCCGTGTTCGCCGTCATCGGGTGGGATGCCAACTCGGTCCACGGACAGTTGGCCGCCCGCAGCCTCTGGGTCGCGGCATACCCCGGTGCGGCCCGGCTCACCTGGGAAGTCTCGATGGACATCATCCCTGGCACGACGGTGCATGTCACGGCATGGCAGGTTCGCAATCCCGCCGCCGGCTGACGCGTCGCGTCCGCCCGCCACGTGGCAGTGCGCGAGCTTCTCGTCGCGTGGACCCAGCTCGGGTTCGGACACATTCCCTTCCTTTTCGATGACTGCACGAGCACACGTCGTGTGAGCGACGCTGGGAGCGCAATCGACCATTGCCCCGGCACTGCATGTTGGGTATCGTGCGTTTGGATAACGATTGCCTTGATGCGATCCATCGTGTTTCTTCATCAGCCGGGTTGTCCAAACCCGGCCGGCAATCGTTCCATCCCGTGGCCCCCTCAACGAAGAAGGTGCTGATCATGAGTCAATTGCAAGCAGCCTCTCGGAGCTCCGCGCTCCGAAGAGTGCTCACCCTCGGGACCGCGGCAGGCGTCGCGCTGAGTCTCCTGAACTCCGTGCCGGCCGGCGCCGCGAGCGATCCGGCGGGAGCGGGCACCTGTGAGGTGCAGTTCCACCCGACCGAGAGCGAGGCGGGCTTCACCCATCCCGGTATCGGGCTCACGGAGCCCATCCTCCAGAACGTCCGCACGCAGCTCGCGGCCGGAGCCGAGCCGTGGGCATCGGGCTTCGAGGCGCTCAAGCGCTCGAGCGCGGCGGCTGAGTCCGTAAGGCCTTCCAACGCCGCCGGCAACGACCCGACCAAGCCGAGCCGGACCGTCTTCGACGCGGGCACCCGAGGGATGTTCGAAGCCGACGGCCTGAAGGCGTACACCCAGGCCGTCCTGCATGTGCTCACGGGGAAGGCTGTCCATCGGGCGAATGCCCTGGCCATCATCCGCAACTGGGGACAGATGGATCCGACCAGGTTCTCGTACTACGTCGATTCGCACATCCACAACGGCATGCCGCTCTTCCGGATGGCCTCTGCCGCCGAGCTGCTGCGGTACACCACTTGCGGCGACCCCGCTCTCGTGCTGACCGACGCGGACGCAGATGCCTTCAGCACGAACCTGATCCGCCCCGCGATTGCGACGTTCATGTCTTCGCCGGACCGCTTCATGAACCAGCACAACTATCCGCTGCTGGGCTCCATGGCCGGATCGATCTTCATGGACGACAAAGACCTCTACGGCGAGAAGGTCGAGTGGTTCACCGTCAACGAGTCGGCCAAGGACGAGGGTTTCAACGGCTCGGTCGCACGGCTCGCCCGATGGGTCAACCGGAACGACAAGACCGGTGAGGCGATCGACGACCCGCACGTGCAGCTGACCGAGATGGGACGTGACCAGGCGCATGGCGGCGGCAACCTCACGAACTTCGCAGCCCTTTCGCGGATGATGCTCGCGCAGGGCACCGGGGTCGATCCCGTGCACGGCACGGTCTCGACTGCGGAAGACGCGGTCGGGCCGTACGAGTTCCTGGACGATCGCATTCTGCACGCGGCTGACTATTTCTGGCAGTTCATGTCAGGCCGCGACCCCGAGTGGACCCCGATCGCCTACGCGATCTCACCGGACGGCACGATCCGTGACACCTACGACCACATCGCAGACGGCTACCGCGGACGCTACGCCACCGCGAGCTTCTGGGAGATCTACTACTACTACACGTATGTGCGCGGTCAGAACGTCGCGGAACTCGCTCCCTTCTTCGCCGAGGCGTATTCCCAGCGCCCGACCCCGGTGCAGATCGGCTGGGACGGCCGCGACGGCGGCGGCGACTCCTGGATGTTCGCACCCGCCGAGGCGATCGGCGAGGTAGCGACGACGCCGAACTCCGATCCGGACATCCTCGAGGTCGAGCACCGCTACACCCACCTCGCAGGCGACGTCACGCGGGAAGACGGCTTCGTTCGCATGGGAGAGGGCTCGAAGATCGCCTATCTCAGCGGCGCCACCGCCAAACCCGAGCAAGCCCTCCGCGTCCGCACCGAGGGGAACGCCGTGATCCACCTCGGCGGCGTGAGTCATGACGACACCGTCCGGCGCGACACGTCGATCGTGGTTCCGGGCACGGCGGGCCAGTGGCGTTACGTCACGGTCCGACGCGCGATGGACAACATCCTCTTCATCGAGACCGAGGGGGCGACCGTCGACATCGACCACATCCACGCCGACGCCGAGGCCGATCTCGACGGCCCCGTCTTCCCCGAAGACGCGAGCGATCGAGTCGTCGGCTGGAAGGGAGCGGCGATGAGCCTGGATCTGTCGGCGACCGCTACCGAGGCCACGAGCTACACCGTGAACGGGCTGCCCGACGGCGCAGCGTTCGACGCGCAGTCCGGTGCACTGACATGGACGCCCGGTCGGACCGGTTCCTCGACGATGACCGTGGCCGCCGACGACGGCACGAGCGTCGCCGCCCGACAGGTCACGCTCGAGGTCGCGCAGAATCGTGCGGCCGCGATCGAGATCGCTCGGAAAGGCTTCGACGAGAATGCCGGGTACGAGTCCGCGACGGCGGCGACGTACGCGGACGCGGACGCGCGTGCCCGCGAACTCCGTCGCGACGGATCGGACGCCGAGTACCTTCAGTCGCTGGCCGATGTCGTCGCAGCGGTGGGTGGGCTGCGCCTGACATCTCCGAAGACTGAACTGGACGGCAGCCTGGACTACCCCGGGCTCGTCGCCTCCTCGACGGCGGGGGATCGCACCGCGCTGCTGGTCGACGGTGACAACCAGACCGGAACCGTGTACCCGCAGGCGGTGAACATGGCTCATGTCCTCGACTTCGGGGCCGACTTCCGGGTATCGGCCAGTGGGTTCGGATTCCAGAGCAACATCTTCGCGGACCGGCTCGCCAATTCGGCGGTGTTCGGCTCCAATGACGGTGCGAACTGGACACGACTGACTCCTGGCGCCACGGCGTTCACCCAGGACTTCAACACGCTGGACGTCGATCCGGCGTTGCAGGAAGACCAGTTCCGGTATCTGAAGGTCCAGATGCTCGAACAACTTCCCGACGTCCTCTACGGGATCATCCGCGGGGTGTTCGAGATGACCGAGTTCCGCATCTACGGCGAGCGACACGAGATCGGCAACCAGATCGATTCGGCCGTCGTCACCTCCCCCGACGCTGTTGCCAGGAAGGTGTCGGTGGGTGACACCGTGAACGTCACCGTGACGACGAAGCAGCCGGTCGAGGGCGTCACCGTCAACGTGATGGGCGTCGAGAAGACCGCCGCCTCCGAGGACGGCGTCACCTGGCTGGCCCCTGTCGTCCTCGACGGCGTCGCAACCGGTCCGGTCACCCTCGCCGTCGACTACACAGACGACGGCGTCGCCGGACCAACCCTGCACGGCGTCACCGATGGAAAGAGCCTGTTCGTCGGCGGCGCCCGGGATCAGCGGATCGATGTCGCGAGCGTGGGCGCGGTGGTCGCCTCCGACAAGCAGTGGCCGGGCAACGCCCTGCCTGCCGACGAGGTGGGCTACCTGCTGTTCGACGGCGACGCCAGCACGGCGGGCGACCTCATCATGGGTGAGGGCGCGTATTACACGGTGGACTTCGGCTCCGAGAAGTCGCTGCGACTCCGAGAGGTGTTCTTCCTTCCGCGTGAAGGCAGCAACGCCGCTCGAGCGAACGGAGTCCTCGTGCAGGGATCGCATGACGGCCAGACCTGGTCCGACCTGACTGCGCCGCTCGCGGGCAGCGCATCAGGCGTATGGATGCAGCGTGCTGTCACCGACGACGCGTCGTATCGCTACTTCCGGATCTGGAATCCGGTCCGCTGGCACGGCAATATGGCGGAGGTGCAGTTCTTCGGCGACTTCCAGTGACCCGGCGCTGAGCCGGGCGGCCGATGAGCCGTCGAGAGGGGTTCCGTCGGCGCGCAGCCCCCTCCTCGCCTAACCGGCGACGAGGCTGACGTGGTCGAAGTCGGCGTGCCATCCCTCGCCGTCCAGGTCTTCCGCGCGGATTCCGGCGAACGTTCCGGTGAATCGGGCGACCAGCGAATAGTCCGAGTCACGATCCCTTGCGCCAATGATGGATAGCGATTGCCGTTAATCGTGCACTTTTCGCGCGCTCTAGCCCAATGATCCATCCGCCTATCTCCCACTCGATATCAACGTCACATTGACATGGGCAGCGGAGCGCAATCATACTTGGATGACGTTATCCGTCCGATGCTCGGTGGGCCGATGACATCCCTGCAGCAATCCGCACATCGTGGGTGTGCGTCACGAAGGAGTGAACATGCGATCAGAACACCGGGGCGCCCTCGCCCTCACCGCGGGCATTGCCGCCGCCACCCTCCTCGCCGGGTGCAGCGGCACAAGCCCGACCCCATCAGCAACGGAGGAGACGGGGCCCGTGACGATCGATGTCTGGGGATGGGACCCGATCACCCAGCAGATCGTCGACGCGTTCAACGACAGCCAGGACGACATCACGGTCAACTATGTCCTGCAGCCGAGCAACACCGCCGCGCAGACCAACTTCCGCAACGTCATGGAGTCCCAGGACGACATCCCCTGCCTGCTTCCCGGCATCACTCCGCTTGCGACCTCGTTGGTGAACGGCTGGGCGCAGGACATCACCGAGTACGTCGAGCCGGTCGCCGATCAGTTCAACGCCGGCGCCTTGGCCAGCGCCAAGATCGGCGACACGTTCTACGGCGTCCCGACCGGAGCGTCGGCGCAGTTCATGATGGTCAACACGAAGACGCTCGCGGATCACGGCGCAGATGTGCCGTCGACCTGGGAGGAGCTTGTCGAGACGGGAAAGGAGTTGGCTCCTGCGGGTATCAAGGTCATCAATCTCGCGGGTGAGGACCCGTCGACGCTGGTGAACCTGTCTCAGCAGGCCGGCGCCAAGTGGTTCCAGATCGACGGCGACAGCTGGACGGTCAACCTCCACGACAAGGCCACACTCAAGGCCGCAGGCATTCTCCAGGATGTTGTCGACAACGACCTCAACTCCACTCAGACGTATCAGGACCGACCGGCGCTGTACTCCTACTTCGACAGTGGACAGCTCGCAGCTCTGCCCACGCAATGGTGGTCGCTGACCGGTCTGCAGACCAACTTCGTCAATTCGCTCGGCCAGTGGGACGCCGTCCCCCTTCCGCAGTTCTCGGGATCGAAGGAGCACCTCGCAACAGGTTTCGCCAACCCGGCCATCGTGCCGGTCGGCTGCGAGCACCCCGAGGCCGCCGTCGAATACGCCACATTCGCGGCCGTGGACCCGGCGGGTATCGAGGCGAGCCGGAACCCGGACACCGGTGCGATCAGCGTCCCGACCGCGCTGAAGGACGTATCGGAGTACACCGAGGCCATCGTGCCCGACAGACTCTTCGCGCAGTCCCCTGCGGAGGTCGGCGAGATCATCGCCGACGCGCAGGCTGACGTGATCGGCAAGTTCGAGCAGGGTCCGAACTACGACGCGTGGTTCCCCGAGCTGCAGGACCAGTGGGGCAAGTTCGTCGCCAAGCAGATCACCCTCGAGGAGGCCATCGCCAACGTCGAGGCCTACATCGCGACGGACCTCGAGAACAAGGGGATCGACTACTCGATCGCCAAGTAGACCCCCGACACATCAAGGAGAGGAGACGCGGATGTCTTCCGTAGCAGTGGTTCGTGATCGCGGGACTGATCCCTCGGCTCCGTCCGAACCGACCGGGCGCGGAGGATCCGCGTCTCCTCGCCGATCGTGGCGCCACCTCCAGCGGCTGAAAGGGGCGTCGTTCACCTGGCCTTTCTTCGCGGGTTTCGCGGTGTTCACCGTGCTTCCGGTCGTCCTGGCATTGGGCCAGAGCCTGTTTTCGGAGAAGTCCTCGGGCTTGGGGTTCGGTGGCGCCGAGGTCAGCTTCTCCGGTGTCGACAACTTCGTCCGCGGTCTCACCGACCAGATCTTCTGGGAGTCGATGCTCCGGGTCGGGATCTATGCGGCGATCGTCGTGCCCGTGACGCAGGTCGTGAGCCTCGTTCTGGCCCTGCTGGTCGACGCCGTCACGCGTCGCGTGGCCGGTCGCTTCCGCTTGTCGCTGCTGATCCCTTACATGATTCCGGGCATCGTGGCGACGATGATCTGGATCTACCTCTACAGCCCCGTGGTCGGCCCGCTCCAGCCGGTCTTCGATGCCTTGGGCCTCGACATCAATTTCTTCTCGGGGTCGATGATCTGGCTGTCGATCGGCAACCTTGCCCTCTGGGGGACCATCGGCTTCAACATGCTGATCCTGTATGGCGCGCTCCAGGCGGTGCCGCGCGAGCTCTTCGATGCAGCGCGCGTTGACGGAGCATCCGATTTCCGCATCGCGATGTCGATCAAGGTGCCCTACGTGCGAGGTTCGCTCGTCTTGACCGGACTCCTGTCCATCATCGGCACCCTGCAGATCTTCGCCGAGCCGACAGTGTTCCGCGCGGTGTCTCCTGAGACGATCACCAAGGACTTCACTCCAGCGATGGTGATCTTCAACCAGGCGTTCCAGGTCGGCAACCTCAACTACGCCGCCGCGCTGTCGATCATCCTCGCTGCCGTCGTCGGCATCGCCTCTGCGGTCATCTACCGCCTTACGAGCAAGGTCGACCAATGAGCCTTTCAGACATCAGCCTCGCGACCGTCGAGACGACCGAAGAGGTGAGGAGAGCGGAGCGAGCGGCCGTGCAGGCTGCCCGCCGCAACCGGCGACGCGGGCGTGATGGAGACGACGCGGGCACGGCCGTCGCGCGCGGCGGCTCGAAGTGGTTGGTGCTCGCAGGCTTGATCCTGTTCACCATCTACTCCGTCGGCCCGGCGTGGTGGCTGATCGTGTCGGCGACGAAGTCGAAGGAACAGCTCTACACGACGAACGGCCTCTGGTTCGCAGACTTCCACCTCTTCGAGAACTTGTACACGCTCTTCACGTATCAGGATGGCGTCTTCGGGCGCTGGCTGTGGAACTCCACGCTCTACGCCGTTGCCGGCGCGACCGGCCAGACGATCATCGCTCTGGCGGCCGGCTACGGCTTGGCGATGTATCAGTACCGCGGCAAGGGCACGTCGATGGCGTTCATCATCGGCTCCTTCCTGATCCCGGGCGCGCTGCTGACGATTCCGTCCTACTTGCTGTTCGTGCAGCTCGGGATCTACGACACCATCTGGGCGATGATCATCCCTGCGTTCTTCGGTTCCTTCTCTGTCTACCTCGCGAAGGTCTACGCCGAAGGCGCGGTGCCCGCCGAGCTGTTGGAGGCCGCCCGCATCGACGGCGCCGGCGAATACCGCACCTTCTTCAGCATCGGGCTGAGACTGCTCACGACAGCTGGAGCGACGATCTTCCTGCTGCACTTCGTCGGAATATGGAACGCCTTCTTCGGGCCGCTCGTCTTCCTCCGGTCACGCGACCTCTGGCCGGTCATGCTCGGGCTGTACTCGTGGCTCGGTCGCGGCATGGATTCCACCGTCGACCTCACCAGCCTGGTGATCACCGGGTCGCTGGTCGCCACCATCCCCATGGTGATCCTCATGGTCGCCATGCAGCGGTACTGGCGCGCCGGCGTCACCATGGGGAGTCTCAAGTGACGGCGTCGGCCGGACTCCCGCCCAACACCTTTCCATCCCAATCCACCTTCTGGACAGAGGAGTCCGCCATCGTCGACGAAATCGTCATGTCTGCCCGCTTCGGGTCGATCGATGCAGCAGCCGCCGAGGCAGAGGCGGCGGCAGAGGCAACGCGGATGCCCGTCGCCGACGTCCGCTGGTCGGCCCAGCGGCCGATCTCGCTGGCGTCGCTCGACGGTTCGACGATGCTCGGCCGCGACGACGTCCCGCTCGTCGAAGTATTCACGTCGCGTGAGCAGCGCGCCCGATCCAGCCAAGCGTACGTCCGGTCCGCGGTCGGAGCCCGCCTGCGCGTGCGCAAGGTCGTCGAGGACGCCGACGCGGGCGCGGACCGCATGGTGATCGAGCAGCACGACGATGCCTCGGGCCTCACCGTCACGACGACGTTGACCCGTCCCGCCGGGCTGAGCGCGGTGCGCATCGAGACGGTTGTGCACAACACCTCGAACGAGCCCGTCACCGTCACGGCGATCACGACGTCGTTCGGGATCAGGCAGACGGAACAGCTCGACGGCATCATCCTCGGGGTGGCCGCGAGCGAATGGCTCGCCGAGAACCGTTGGCGGGAGGTGCCGCTCACGGATGTCATGCCCACGCTCGATCTCGCCCTCCACGCGCAGGACGGACGTGGGCACTTCGGCATCACGAGCCGCGGTGGCTGGTCCAGCGGCGAACACCTGCCCACCGGTTTTCTCGTCGACGACGACTCGGGGGAGGCCGCCGCGTGGCAGATCGAGACGAGTGCGGGCTGGCACATGGACTTCGCGGCCACCCGCAACGGCGCGACGCTCTCGCTCCTCGGACCGGCAGACCTCGAGCATCACTTCGCCCACGAACTCGACCCCGGCGCCTCGTTCGAGGCCGTGGCCGTCGCCGTCGCAACCTCGACGAAAGGGCGAGACGGCGCGATCGCACAGCTGACGGAGTATCGCCGCTGGCTGCGCGGCGAAGCACGTCAAGCGTCAGATGCGCCGATCATCTACAACGACTTCATGAACACCCTCATGGGCCAGCCGACGACGGAGGCGCTCCTGCCGCTCATCCGTGAAGCAGCCGCAGCCGGCGCGGAGCTGTTCTGCATCGACGCCGGATGGTTCGCCGACCCGACGATCGGCGACTGGTGGGACACCGTCGGTGAGTGGACCGAGGCGCCCGCCCGATTCGTCGGCGGCCTGCGTGCGGTCTTCGACGAGATCCATCGGCTCGGCATGAGATCGGGAATCTGGCTCGAGCCCGAGGTCGTCGGGGTCAAGAGTCCCATCGCCGACTCGCTCCCCGACGAGGCCTTCTTCCAGCGGTTCGGGCAGCGAGTGCGCGAGCACGACCGCTACCATCTCGATCTGCGTCATCCCGCGGTACGGAGCCGACTCGACCTGGTCGTGGATCGCCTGGTCGCCGAGTTCGGCGTCTCCTATTTCAAGCTCGACTACAACATCAACCCCGGCGCGGGCACCGAATGGCGGGCTGCCGCACCCGGAGACGGCCTGCTCGGCCACACCAGGGCGCTCCGCGACTGGCTGGTGGGGATCGGTTCGCGGCATCCCGACGTGCTCGTCGAGAACTGCAGTTCCGGAGCGATGCGGGCCGACTACTCGCTCCTCTCGGTCACGCACCTCCAGTCGACGAGCGACCAGCAGGACTTCCTCCTGTACCCGCCGATCGCGGCGTCGGCCCCGGCGCACATCGTGCCCGAGCAGTGCGGCAACTGGGCGTACCCCGCGGCCGGCATGACCCCCGAGGAGATCGCGTTCACCATGGTCACCGGCCTCAGCGGCCGCTTGTACCTCTCGGGGTTCCTCGACACGCTCGACGAGGCGCAGCGCGCGCTCGTGCACGAGGCCGTCACCTTGCATCGACGTGACCGGCACCGACTGGGGTCGGCCATCCCGTTCTGGCCGCTCGGTCTGCCCGAGTGGGACGACGAGGTCGTCTGCCTGGGCATGCGCCACGACGATGGCCTGACGCTGTTCATCTGGGATCGCGGGGAGGAGCGGGCCGATCTCCTCCTTCCCGACGTGCAGGGGATGGCGTCCGTCGCCTATCCGAGCGCCCCCGCATCACCCTGGTCACTCGAGCCACGCGCCGATGGTCTCGCCGTACGCACATCGCCCGGGCCGACCGCGCGAGTAATCACGGTGGTGGGCCCCCGGCTCGGAGCCCGCCCGACCGGACGCGGAGCGTGACCACCGTGACCGACCGGGTCCCGTTCAACACGCACCCACGAACGGCCGCCGGCGGCACTGCCCGCCGGCGGGAGGAGGAAGCTCGATGCCCACGATGAAGGCCGCGTTCGCCATGACGCCCGAGCTGTTGCCGTTCGTCTTCGGCGACGATGAGGTTCGCCGGCTCCAGCAACTCGTCGACCTGGACCCGCGACGCGTTCTGAATGCGGACGCGGGCCTCCAGGACATCGAGGAGGAAGAGCTCGCGGCCATCAACCTCCTGATCACGGGGTGGGGTGCGCCCCCGATCGGACCGAAGCAGCTCGCCATGATGCCCGCCCTCCGCGGCGTGGTGCACTGGGGTGGGGGCGGTGGATTCCTGGACGAAGTCGCGACGGCCCGAGGCATCCCCGTGTCGACTGCGCGGGCCGCGAATGCCCTCCCCGTGGCGGAGTTCACGATCGCCATGATCACTCTGGCCGCCAAGGACGCGTTCTGGGCCTCACGCCTGTACCGCCGCGAACAGCGACAGATCGATCGCGAAGCCGAGCTCCCCCACACCGGCCTGTACGGCACCACGATCGGCCTCGTCGGGGCATCGACGATCGGGAGACTGGTCATCGAGCAGCTTCAGGGTCGAGACGTCGAGCTGCTCGTCTACGACCCGTACCTGACCGACGCGGATGCCGCACACCTCGGTGTCGAAACGGTCCGCGATCTCGAAGATCTCGCGCGCCGCAGCACCGTGCTCTCGCTCCACGCGCCGGCGATGCCGCAGACCGATGGGATGATCTCGCGTGCGGTGCTCGCCGCGATGCCCGACGGCGCGACCCTCGTGAACACGGCGCGGGGCTCGCTCGTCGACCAGGACGCCCTGGTGGAAGAGCTCGCCGAGGGCCGGCTTGGGGCGATCCTCGACGTCACCGATCCCGAGGTGCTGCCGGAGGGACATCCGCTGTACACGCTTGCGAACGTGTTCCTCACCCCTCACCTCGCGGGATCCACCGGGACGGAGCTCCGCCGGCTCGGCCGCGCGGCGCTCGCCGAGGTCGAGCGATTCGTCGCCGGCGCGCCGTTCGAGTATCCGATCACCAGCCCCTGACCCGGCGGAGTACTGCAGTGACCTCGGCTACCGCTTCGCACGTCGACCAGCGGTCCGCCATCGAGTGGACCCACCCTCGACTGCACCTCCGTTTCGACCACGACGCCGACCACCCGGTCTCCCTCGTGCACTGGTCGAGCCTTCCCGACGCACCGTCGATCGTCGTGCCGTCGGTGATCGTCGACCTCAGCGTCGCCGGGGAGGAGCGCGAACGCCACAACCAGAGCCTCCTCCTCTGGGGGGCCGGGCGGCGCCTGCGCTACACCGGCCACGATGCGGACGGCGACGAGCTGCGCATTGACCAGCACGATCCCCTGAGCGGTCTCGAGGTGACCAGCGTCTTCAGGGCGGCGGGGCCGGGAGTCCAGCTCCGGCACGTCGTGCGCAACGGCGCGCAGGGCGAAACCGTGCTCCTGGCGGTGAGTTCCGCGCTCGTGTCGGTTCCGGCTCTATCTGTCCGGCTTCCTCGAGGGGCTCAGCGAGGAGCAGTTCGCCCTCGCGTGAGGCCGTCGCCGTCCACAAGGAATCGCGCCACCGCATCGCCGGGACGCATCCGGCACGGCCGCTCGACCTCCCGGGCTGGGACGACGACGTGATCGCGCTGCAACTCGATGCCGGTTCCGAGTCGCTGCGGGGCGCTGTGGTCGAGACGTACCGCAACCCAGATCGCGCTGCCGACGCTCCGCGGACGGAGCCTCGAGCAGGTCTATCCGGTCACCTTGCCGGAGTGGACCATCCGAACGGTGCACGGCGCGCCGACCGTCGAGGCTTACGCAGGGCCCTCCGCGCGGATCTTCGCGGTGCGGTGACCGAGCCGCCGCCAGTCACCCTCAGACTCGCTCGACACCGCCCCAGGCGGTGCTGAGCCGCTCGTACTCTTCCGCGGTCACCGGCAGGACGACCCCGTGGCAGGGGTCGCTCGGCAGCCGGAAGTCCTCGGAAGGAGCCCACTGACCGCCCGCCAGGTCGGTCGACTCGAACGGGACATAACGGCGTTCGGGAGTGAACTCATCGATCCAGAGGAACCACTTCTCGTCGGTGTTCGACTTGTACACCAACGGCCCCTCCCCTCGGCTGATCGCACCCAGACCGATGCCTGCGGCCAACGGCCTCCAATGCATCGCGGTCAGCGACTCGGACGTCTCCGAGAACACCGACTTGCCCTGAGGGGCCACGCCGTCCCGGGCCCGTTCATCCTTGAGGAAGCGGTAGTAGAGGCCATCGTGCAGGATCACCGTGGCGTCGATCGTCTGCCACCCGCGGTCGACCCACACGCGAGGCTCGGAGAACTCCCGGAAGTCGCGCGTGAACGCGTACATGATCCGGTTGTAGCTCGCACCCGCGTGCTCGGCGTCGTCGTAGAGCGTGGAAGACCAGTGCACCAGGAAGGCGTCATGCCCGGGATCCCACACCGACTCCGGGGCCCAGGCGTTCCCGGCCTCGGGCGGTGCCACCTCGACCAGGCGACCTTCGTCCCAGTTCACGAGATCCGTAGACTCCCAGACGACGATCGAGCGGCTGCCGTGGCGCACGTGCCGGTCCCAGTCGGTGCTCGCATGCACGCGCAGATCCGTCGCGACAAGGTAGAAGCGATCCTCGCCGGGGGCGCGGACGATGTGCGGGTCGCGTACCCCGCGCTCGCCCAGCTTCGAGGAGAGCACCGGTCTGCCGCCGTTGAGGTCGTCGAAGTGCAGCGGGTCGTTCCTGTCGCTCAGCGCGAAGTGGATCTGCTCACCGTCGTCCGACTCGCGTTTGAAGTGGGCGTAGAGGTAACCGACGTACTCGGGATGCTGTCTACCGTTGGAGGTCATGAAGGTGCACCATCTCTCGGGTCGTTCGATGGACCGGCGTGCCGCCGGGGCCGAGCGTCAGCGCGCCGCGATTATCGCTGACGCCGGTGGATATCGCTATCCTTACTTCGCCCACTATACCGACTCACGCTACGGGCAGTTCTCCGATGTCCGGACGGATGACAGTGGGGTTTCCGTTCCGAGCCGGGTGGTCGTGAGCCCGCCCGGGCGGCGTCGCGTGCAGTGGCACGCGAATGAACCCGGCCGCTTTCATCTCCGCGCCCCAACCGATCGGCCCTGTCGGGTGACGGCTAGGATATCGTTTGCACCGCAAGGGCCTGGAAGGAGCCGATGTTGCCCCCCGAGAAGCCCCCGACACTGACCGACGTCGCTCGCCTCGCCGGCGTGTCCGTGCCCACCGCGTCTCGCGCGTTGAACGGCGGGGTGCGTGGCACCCAGAGCGGCACCCCCGAACTGCGACGCCGCGTGCATGATGCTGCCCGCGCCCTGGGGTACTCCGTGAACCCCGCGGCGCAGGCGACGAAGGGCGGGCGCGCGCGCACCGTCGCACTGCTCGTGAGCGACATCGAGGACTTCGGCTCCGCGACGATGATCTCGGGCGTCATGCACGCCGCCGAGAAGCGCGGCGTCTCCGTCGCCGTGCGCACCACGCTCGACGACCCACTCCGTGAGCTGGACCTGCTCACCGCCCTCAGGGGGGAGCGACACCGCGCGGTCGTCATCGCCACCGCGAGAACGACCGACAAGCACCGCGAGCGAGCACTGGAAGCGCAGCTGCGCACCCTCGCGGAGCACGGAACGCGCGTCGTGATCGTGGGTGACAATTCTCTCGGCTTCCCGTCGGTCACCGTCGACAATCACGAGGCAGCGCGTCTCCTGGCGGATTCGCTGGTCCGATCGGGCAAGCGGCGCTTCGCCGTGCTGTCGGGGCCGACGATCGAGATCACGTCGAACGACCGAGTCCAGGGGTTCCTCGAGGGGCTCTCGGCTCACGGCATCGCCGTGCCCGCGTCGGACATCGTGTCCCGCGCGTTCTCCCGCGACGGCGGGTATGCCGCCGTCGATCAGCTTGCCGAAAGGATCGGGGAGCTCGACGTCGTCGCCGCCATGAGCGACGCGATGGCGGTGGGTGCGATCGCCCATCTCCGTGAGCTGGGCATGGAGTCGCCTCGCGACGTGGAGGTCACGGGCTTCGACCACGTTCCCATGCTGGGCGACGTCCTTCCCCGGTTCAGCACCGTGGAGGTGCCCCTCGAAGCGTTCGGCGAGGCGGCGCTGTCGTTGGCGTTGGACGACGACGATCCGGAGCCCCAAGCCCGCGTCGCCCTCCGCGCGACGCCGATCGTGCACGGCAAACCGGTCGCTCGTTCGTAGCCGCCTCCGGACCCGTTCGCGCGGATTGGCAAACGCTATCCTTATCGATACGCTCTTTCGAACACGCACTGAGCAAGGGAGCATCGTGGAGCCGATGAGCAGACTCGACGTGCACGGTGGCCGCATCCGGCCCGGCGCGATCGTCTACGACGACCGCGACGAGGTCGCTCAGCTGCACGGCATCGGCATCCAGCGCGTCGGAGAGCTCTGGTACGCCTGGGGCGAGGACAAGACGGCCGGGGGAACCTTCACCGCTGTCGCCTGCTATTCCTCTCCCGACCTCGTCTCTTGGCGCTACGAGGGCGACGCGCTCGCCGCGGCGGACGGAGATCTGGGGGCCGACCGCGTCATCGAGCGGCCGAAGGTGCTCCAGCGCCCCGACGGCGCCTGGGTGATGTTTCTCCACGCCGACACCGCAGACTACTCGTATGCGCGCGTCGGATACGCCGTCGCGGAGCATCCGGCGGGGCCCTACCGCTACCTGCACAGCGAACGGCCGATGGGGAACATCAGCCGCGATATCGGCGTGTATCAAGAGGGCGACGTCGGCTACCTCTTGTCCGAAGACCGCGACAACGGGCTGCAGATCTACCGCCTGCGTCCCGACTACCTCGGCGTCGAAGATGTCGTGGCGACGCTCCGACAGCAGCAGCGCCCTGAGGTCGGATACGAATCGCCCACGCTTGTTCGCAAGGATGGCCTCTACTATCTGTTCGGCTCGGACCTCACCGGATGGAGCACGAACGACAACATGTACACCACCGCACCTTCTCTCGAGGGGCCGTGGGACCGGTGGCGTCCCTTCGCTCCCGCCGGCAGCGCCACGTTCGACTCTCAAGTCAGCGTCGTCGTCGCTGTCGGCACCGGCCACCTGTACGTCGGCGACCGGTGGCAGCGGGACTCGCTCGCGACATCTCCCCCTGTCTGGCTTCCGATCACCATCGCCGACGGCGCAGCCACCATGCAGTGGCACGACACATGGAGCCCGCAGGCCGCCTTCGCCTGACCTCCCCGCTCCCGGTCGCTTCGCCGCGCCACACCCCCTGAGCGGGCCCCACGTGCGCTCGCACGCGCTTGAAGTGTCTTCAACCCGAGAACGCAGCGATGATGTGCTGCCTGAGCCCGTGGAGCACCTCGACAACTCCGCCGCGCTCGACGACGTCCGCGCCGTCATCGAGCAGGGTGCGTACGATGCGGATTGGAATTCTCTGTCCGCGTACACACCGCCGCGCTGGTACCGGGACGCGAAGGTTCGGCATCTTCATCCACGGGGGGGGTGTACTCGGTTCCCGCGTTCGGGAACGAGTGGTACTCGCGCAACATGTACCTGGCGGGCACCTCCGAGTTCGAACACCATGTGCAGGTCTACGGCGAACACCGCGACTTCGGGTACAAGGACTTCATCCCCGAGTTCCGGATGGAGCAGTTCGAACCCGCGGAGTGGGCAGCGCTCATGCGCGCCGCCGGCGCCCAGTTCGTCGTTCCGTTGGCGGAGCATCACGACGGATTCGCAATGTACGACACGGAGCGCTCACGGTGGAGCGCGGTGCAGATGGGACCGCGTCGGGACGTGTTCGGCGACCTCCTCGAGGCAGTGGATGCCGCGTGGATGGTGCGCGGAGCATCCTGGCACCGCGCCGAGCACTGGTTCTTCATGAACGGTGGGGCGCGTTCGCCCCCGGAAGCCCGGTCTACGACATCGAACGAGGCACGATGTGAACCCAGCCCGACGTGTGGCAAAACGACACCGCCGTGTCGAAGTCCGCGTGGTGCTGGATCGAGGGTCACCACTACAAGACTGCGCAAGACCTCATCGCGGAGCTCGCGGACGTGGTCTCCAAGAACGGCAACCTCCTGCTGAACATCGGCCCCAAGCCCGACGGCACCATTCCGGAAGCCGAGCAGCGGATCCTGCGCGAGATCGGCGCCTGGCTGTCTGTCAACGGCGAAGCCATCTACGGCATCCGCCCATGGTGATCGCGGCAGAGGGGCCGACGGAGACGCAGGCAGGGTCGATGGTCGACTCCACCACCCCCGCGTACACGAGCAGCGACATCCGCTTCACCACGCGCAGCGACGTCACGGGACGCTACGTGTACGCGATCATCCTTGCCGTCCCCGAGTCGCAGTGGGTCGTCGACGCGTATCTCATCACGCTCGGCGCGCTGATCCTCGTCGCAGGATCCGTGAGCGACGCCTACGGGCGGGGTGCTCGTGCTGCGTATCGGGCTCATCGGCTTCGGCGTCGCCTCTCTCCCGCTTCTGGTCGGCGCAGTGCTCTTCCTCGCGTTCGTGCTGCGGCAGCGTACGGTGCGGCACCCGATCCTTCCGCTCGACCTGTTCCGCGTGCGCAACTTCTGGACGGGCAACGTCTCGACCACGTTCATCTACGGCGCGCTGGCCCTCAACGGGCTCGTCGTGGTCGTGTACCTGCAGGAGGGCGCCGGCCTGCCCGCCACTCTCGCGGGACTCGCGAGTCTGCCGATGACGATCCTGTTGATCCTCTCCAGCTCCCGCGTGGGCGCGCTCAGCGGCCGGTGGGGGCCGCGCTTCTTCATGACCGCAGGCCCCCTGACGATGGGCGTCGGCGCGCTCCTGCTCCTCACGGTGGACACGGACTTCTCGTACTGGTGGCAGGTGCTGCCGAGCATGATCGTGATGGGCGCCGGCCTCGCGCTCACCGTCGCACCTCTGACGTCGGCGATCCTCGGCTCGATCGAGCCCGAGCGCTCGGGCATCGCCTCCGCCGTGAACAATGCGGTCGCACGCGTGGCCGGACTCATCGCCATCGCCCTGCTCGCCACCATCGTCGGCGGCGCGCTCGACCTCGAGGGCTTCCACCGCTCGGCCATCGTCACGGCCGTGCTCATGATCGCCGGTGGGATCACCTCGTTCTTCGGCATCCGCAATCCGGATCGCGCGCAGGGCTCGGGTATCGGCGCGCCTTAGACCCGGCGATCAACGGTGGCTCGCAGCATCCGTGGACTGCAAGACTGACCGCATGGCCGTCATCGAGAATTCGAAAGTCACCATCGTCGGAGCCGGCAGCGTCGGTTCGAGCGCCGCGTATGCCGCGCTCATCCGCGGTTCCGCCCGCCACGTCGCCCTGTACGACATCGCCACTCAGAAGGTCGAGGCCGAGGTGCTCGACCTCGCGCACGGCACGCAGTTCACGGGCACGAGCGACATCATCGGCGGCAGCGATCTGTCGGTCGTCGAAGGCTCGCACGTCGTCGTGATCACGGCGGGCGCCAAGCAGAACCCGGGTCAGACGCGCATCGAGCTCGCCGGGGTGAACGCCGGGATCATGAAGACGATGATGCCGCAGCTGCTGAGTGTGGCGCCCGACGCCGTCTACGTCATCGTCACGAACCCGTGCGACGTGCTCACGGTGCTCGCACAGGAGCAGACCGGCCTTCCGCCCGAGCGCATCTTCGCGTCGGGCACCGTGCTCGACACGTCGCGTCTGCGCTGGAAGCTCGCCGAGCGCGCCGGGGTCTCGACCTCGAGCGTGCACGCGTACATCGTGGGCGAGCACGGCGACACCGAGTTCCCGCTGTGGTCGAAGGCCACGATCGGCACCGTCCCGATCCTCGAGTGGGTCACGCCTGCGGGCGACCGCATGACGGTCGACGAGCTCGACCAGATCGCCATCGACGTGCGCGACGCCGCCTACAAGGTGATCCAGGGCAAGGGCGCGACGAACTATGCGATCGGCCTGTCGAGCGCGCGCATCATCGAGGCGATCCTGAACGACGAGCGCGCGGTCATGCCCGTCTCGCCCGTGCTGCACGACTTCCACGGCGTCGACGGCGTGGCACTGTCGGTGCCGTCGGTCGTCAGCGCGGCGGGCGCCGTGCCCATTCGCGAGACGCAGTTCGCCCCCGATGAGCTCGAGCTGTTCCACGCCTCCGCCGACGCGCTGAGGCAGGTGGCCGACTCGCTGCGCGGCTGATCGGCTGACGTGAGGAGGACGGATGCTGCGGCCCGCGGCATCCGTCCCCCTCATCCGTGCGGGCGGGCCGTCGTTCCCGCGCGGGGGCTCACGGGAGATGTCGCGGGCTGGACGTAGGCTCATCGCATGCCCGCTGCCCGACGCCCGACGCAGACCGCCCCCTACCGGTGCACCGAGTGCGGCTGGACCACGCTCAAGTGGGTCGGGCGCTGCGGCGAGTGCCAGCAGTGGGGCACCGTGGTCGAGGCCGCCGAGCAGACCGGCATCCTCCGGTCCGTCACGCCGGTGTCTCCCGGAGCGGGGCGCGCGGCCCAGCCGATCACGCGCATCGACACGTCCGACGCACCGCGGCGCACCACCGGTGTCGGCGAGTTCGACGGCGTCCTCGGCGGCGGGCTCGTGCCGGGCGCCGCGATCCTGCTGTCCGGCGAGCCGGGCGTCGGCAAGTCCACGCTGCTGCTCGAGGTCGCGGCGCAGTCCGCCCAGGCAGGACGCCGCGTGCTCTACGCGAGCGCCGAGGAGTCGACCGCGCAGGTGCGGCTGCGCGCCGAGCGCACCGGCGCCCTCCACGACGAGCTGTACCTTGCGAGCGAGACCGACCTCGCCACGATCCTCGGGCATGTCGACGACGTGACCCCCGATCTCCTCATCGTCGACTCGGTGCAGACGGTGTCGTCGGCGCTGTCTGAGGGCATGGCCGGGCATCCCTCGCAGGTGCGCGAGGTGGCGGCGACGCTGATCCGCGTCGCGAAGGAGCGCGGGCTGCCGACGATCATCGTCGGCCATGTCACGAAGGACGGCTCGATCGCCGGGCCCCGCATCCTCGAGCACCTCGTCGACGTCGTGTGCCAGTTCGAGGGCGACCGGCAGACGTCGCTGCGGTTCGTTCGAGCGCTCAAGAACCGCTTCGGGCCGACGGACGAAGTCGGATGCTTCGACATGACCGGCGCCGGCATCGCCGAGGTTCCCGACCCCAGCGCGCTGTTCCTCGGGCACGGCAGCACCGAGCCGGGAACGTGCGTCTCGATCGCGCTCGAAGGGCGACGGGCGCTCCCCGTCGAGGTGCAGGCGCTCACCATCGACAGCAAGTCGGGCAACCCGCGGCGCATCGTGAACGGCGTCGATGCCGCACGAGTCGCCACCGTGCTCGCGGTCCTCGAGAAGCGGATGAAGATCAGGACCTCGGATCAGGACGTATACGTCTCGACGGTCGGCGGGGTGAGATTCGCCGAGCCGGCGGCCGACCTCGCGATCGCGCTCGCCGTGGCCAGCGCGGTCGAGGGGTGGACGATTCCCCGGCACATCGCCGTGGTCGGCGAACTGAGTCTGGCCGGCGAGGTGCGGCCCGTCACCCAGGCGACGCAGCGGCGCAGCGAAGGCGCACGTCTCGGCTATCGGGACGTCATCGACCACCGCTCAGGATCGCTGGGCGGCGCCGTCACCGACGTGCGGGTGCGGTCGAAAGACGGGCCCGGTGAGGACATTCCCGAGTTCTGAGGTTCTGCGGGTCCGCTCAGCGGCCGCGAGGCCGACGTCGACGCCCAGGGTCGACGTACCCGAGCATGATGGGGATCACGAGTCCGGCCGCGCACACGATTCCGACGAGCAGGAATTCCACCCGGCGAGTCTGCCCCGTGGTCCCCGCGGACGCAAACCCTTCGCTCGGAGTGTCTGAATCCGCGGTCAGGCGTCGAGCGCGGCGATGAGGTCGGCGGGCGAGGCCTGCAGCGGGTAGGGTCCGGCGATGTCGAAGAAGACCGTGGTGATCTCATCCTCGTGGGCGCCGAGGAAGGAGCGCAGCCACGCCGGCGACTGGAGTGCGACGCCCGGCGGCAGCGTCTCGGGCTTGTGGGCGGCGTCGCTGAACAGCAGCAGCGCGATGTCGCCGGTCTTCGCGTCGCGGTAGGTCCACACCTCGCCGACGTCGAGCGGGTTGTCGCGGTGGCCGGGCCGCATCAGCGGCACGACGGTCGGCCCGTGCCGCAGCGCGAAGGCGACGGCGGCCATGTCCTGGGTCTGGAGCGCGTCGCCGAGCTGCGTGTTGCGGAACTCGAGCGGTTCCTTCGCCTTCTTCGCGCGCTTCTTGCCTGCCACCCGTCCAGCGTAATCGCCCGCAGAAGCGGTCCAGGAGCGGGCGTCAGGCGAGGAAGCCGCGCAGCAGGGCCTCCGAGCCGGCGAGGTGTTCGAGAATGGCGGCCTCCGCGGCATCCGGTCGCCCTGCGAGGATCGCGGTCACGATCCGCTCGTGCTGCACGTTGGAGTGCTCGATGTTGCGCGGCAGCAGCGGGAACGTATCGAGCCACTCGTTCACGCGCGCGCGGTTCTCGGCGGCGAGCGCGACGAGGGAGGGGATTCCGGCGAGCTCGGCGATCGTCAGGTGCAAGAGGGTGTCGAGCCGGCGATAGTCGGATTCGGATGCCTCGGCCACGACCTCGTACCGCGCCCACAGCTCGTCGCGGGCGACGGCGTCGAGCGTGCGTCCTGCGGCGGCGCGGGCCGCGCCTGCTTCGAGCACTCGCCGCAGGCCCAGGACGTCTTCGAGCTCGGCGGGCGTGACGTCGCGCGGGTGCGGCGGCTGCGGCAGCGGATCCGCGACGAACGTGCCGCCGTATCGCCCGCGGCGGCGCACGAGGTAGCCGGTGTCGGCGAGCTCGCGGATCGCCTCGCGCACGGTGTCCCGGCTCACGGCATACAGCACGGCGAGCTCGCGCTCCGACGGCAGGGACTCCCCCGGCGCGACGACTCCGAGCCGGATGGTCTGCACCAGGCGCGCGACGGTGTCCTCGAGCGCGTTGCCCTCGCGCACCGGTCGGTAGACGGCCTTGCGAACCTCCTGCAGCGGGGCGTCGGTCATGGCTGCGCCCCCTTCCCCTGCACCGTTTGCAGGACGATCCCGATGTGACCTGCCCGGCGCGCGGGTTTCGGCATCCGTTCAGGCAATCGGTCCTGCAAACGGTACTGGGTTCGCATTGGAGTCGGACCTTACAGCGGCGTGACGTAGGCGTTCGTGATGCCGCCGTCGACCACGAAGGCGGTCGCCGTGATGAACGACGCGTCGTCCGAGGCCAGGAAGGCGACCGCGGCGGCGAGCTCCTCAGGCTCGGCGAACCGGCCCATCGGCACGTGCACGAGCCGGCGCTGCGCGCGCTCGGGGTCCTTGGCGAACAGCTCCTGCAGCAGCGGGGTGTTCACCGGCCCGGGGCACAGAGCGTTCACGCGGATGCCCTGCCGTGCGAACTGCACGCCGAGCTCGCGGGTCATGGCGAGTACGCCGCCCTTCGACGCGGTGTACGAGATCTGCGACGTCGCCGAGCCGAGCAGCGCCACGAACGACGCGGTGTTGATGATCGACCCCTTGCCCGCCGGCACCATGTGCCGCAGGGCCGCGCGGGAGCACAGGTACACCGACTTGAGGTTCACGTCCTGCACGCGGTCCCACGCCGGCAGCTCGGTCGTCTCGATCGAGTCGTCGTCTGCGGGCGAGATGCCGGCGTTGTTGAATGCGATGTCGATGCGGCCGAACTCGGCGGCGACGCCGTCGAACACCGCGTCGACCTGCGTCTCGTCGGCGACGTTCACCTGGCGGAAGACGCCGTCGACATCGTCCGCGGCGACCTCGCCGCTGGCCGGGTCGAGGTCGGCGATCACGACACGCGCGCCCTCCGCCGAGAACCGCCGCGCCGTCGCCAGCCCGATCCCGGACGCGCCGCCCGTGATGATCGCGACCCGGTCCTTGAGTCTCGCCGTCAGATCCATGCTGTTCCCTCTCAGTCCGTCGCGAAGAAGACGTTCTTGGTCTCGGTGAAGTGCTCGGCGGCGTCGGGGCCGAGCTCGCGCCCGAGACCCGAAGCCTTCATCCCGCCGAACGGCGTCCAGTACCGCACCGACGCGTGCGAGTTGACCGACAGCACACCGCTCTTCACACCGCGCGAGACCCGCACCGCGCGGCCCAGGTTCTCGGTCCAGATGGAGCCGGCGAGTCCGTAGATCGTGTCGTTCGCCAGGCGGATCGCGTCGGCCTCGTCATCGAACGGGAGCACCGCGACGACGGGGCCGAAAACCTCCTCCTGCGCGATGCGGTCGCCGCGATCGGCCAGCACCACAGTCGGCGCCAACCAGAAACCGTCGCCGTCCGGGGCCGAGCCGCGGAACGCCACGTTCGCGCCGTCGAGGAATCCCTCGACCGTGCTCCGATGGGATTCCGAGATCAGCGGCCCCATCTCCGTCCCCTCGTCCGCGGGGTCGCCGACGCGCCACGCCCGCACCGCGGGCTCGAGCAGCTCGAGGAAGCGGTCGTACACGGGCCGCTCGACCAGGATCCGGCTGCGGGCGCAGCAGTCCTGGCCGGCGTTGTCGAACACGGCGCCCGGCGCCGCGGCCGCCGCCTTTTCAAGGTCGGCGTCGGCGAACACGATGTTGGCGCTCTTGCCGCCCAGCTCCAGGGTCACGGGCTTCAGCTCGCGCGCACAGCCGGCCGCGACATCCGTTCCCACCGACGTCGAGCCGGTGAAGACGACCTTGCGCACGTCCGGGTGCGAGACGAAGCGCTGCCCGACCACCGAGCCCGAGCCGGTGATCACCTCGAAGAGCCCCTCCGGCAGTCCGGCGAGAAGCGCGAGTTCCCCGAGGCGCACCGCCGTCAGAGGAGTCAGCTCAGCAGGTTTGAGCACGACGGCGTTGCCTGCGGCGAGCGCCGGCGCAAAACCCCACGACGCGATCGTCATCGGGAAGTTCCACGGCACGATGATCCCGACGACCCCGTACGGCTCGTGGAAGGTGACGTCGAGACCGCCCGCGACCGGGATCTGCTGCCCCGAGAGCCGCTCGGGCGCACCGGCGGAGAAGTTCAGCACCTGCGCCACGTGCGACGCCTCCCACCGGGCCGACGCGATCGGGTGCCCTGAGTTGAGCACCTCCAGCTGCGCCAGCTCCTCGACGTGCGCCTCGACGACACGCGCGAACGACCGCAGCGCGTCCGCACGCGCGACCGGCGGCAGCGACGCCCACGAACGCTGTGCGGCGACGGCGCGCGAGATCGCAGCATCCGTCTCGTCCACGCTCGCCCGCGCGACCTCGCGGATCGGCAGCGCGGTCGCGGGGTTGATGACGGTGAACACGGCGCTCATGCGGTCGGCACCTCCCGAGATGCGTAGACGGATGCCGCGGCCACGAGTCCCGCGAACAGCCGGCGGTCCTCCTGGTTCTGCTCAGGGTGCCACTGCACTCCGAGGACGTAGCCCTCGCCGTCGGACTCGAACGCCTGCACGAGACCGTCGTCGCTGTGGGCGGTCGCCACGAGGCCGTCGCCGAGCCGGTCGACGCCCTGATGGTGGTAGCTGTGCACCGCGAGCGCGCCGGGGCCGACGAGCCCCGCCAGACGCGATCCCTCGTCCACCAAGACGTCGTTCGTCGCGAAGACGCCGCCCCCGACGCGGAACCGTTCGGTGCCGAGCACCTCGGGCAGGTGCTGGTGCAGCGTGCCGCCGCGTGCGACGTTCACGAGCTGCAGGCCGCGGCAGATCGCGAGCACCGGCAGCCGTCGCTCTTCCGCGCCTCGGAAGAGCGCCAGCTCCCACGCATCGCGATCCGGGCGGGCAGCGTCCGTGAGCGGATGCCGCTCGGCACCGTAGAGCTCCGGCTGCACGTCGAGGCCGCCGGTGAGGATGAGGCCGTCGAGCCCGTCGAGCACCGCGTCGGCGGCGATCTCGGGATCCGGCTGCGGCGGCAGCAGCACCGCGATGCCGCCCGACCCCGTCACCGAGTCGAAGTAGACCTCCGGCAGGAAGGCCGCCCGCACGTCCCACACCCCCTGCTTCGCCTGCTCGAGGTAGGTCGTCAGACCGATCACCGGCTTCCTAGAGGCGTTCGAAGCCACGGACCCTCTCCCAGTCGGTCACGGCGCCGTCATAGGCCTCGACCTCGATGCGCGCCTGGTTCAGGTAGTGGTCGACCATGTCGTCGCCGAAGGCCGCGCGGGCGATGGCCGACTCGTCGAACAGCTGCGCCGCTTCGCGCAGCGTCGTCGGAAGGTGGTCGACGCCCGCGGTATACGCGTTGCCCTCGAGTCGATCAGGCAGCGGCAGCTCGTGCTCGATGCCGTGAAGCCCTCCCGCGATGATCGCGGCGATGCCGAGGTACGGGTTGACGTCGCCGCCGGGCACACGGTTCTCGACGCGCAGTGATGAGCCGCGGCCGATCACACGCAGCGCGCAGGTGCGGTTGTCGACACCCCACGCGATGCCGGTCGGGGCGAACGAGCCCTTCGCGAACCGCTTGTACGAGTTGATGTTCGGCGCGTAGAGCAGCGTGAACTCGCGAAGCGTGGCGAGGATGCCGGCGATCCAGTGCTCCATGAACGGGCTGAAGCCGTGGTCGCCTTCGCCCGCCATGACGGGATCGCCCGCAGCGGAACGCACCGACAGGTGGATGTGGCAGCTGTTGCCCTCGCGCTCGTTGAACTTCGCCATGAAGGTCAGGGACTTGCCGTGGTGCTCGGCGATCGCCTTCGCGCCGTTCTTGTAGATCGCGTGCTGGTCGGCGGTCTCCTGCGCCTCGGCGTAGCGGAACGCGATCTCCTGCTGACCGAGATTGCACTCGCCCTTGACGCCCTCGGTGTAGAGGCCGGCCCCGTCCATCGACAGGCGGATGTCGCGCAGCAGCGGTTCGAGACGGCCCGAGGCGAGCAGGTCGTAGTCGACGTTGTAGTCGGTCGACGGCGTGAGATCGCGATAGCCCTTGGCCCAGGCATCCCGATAGGTGTCGTCGAAGACGATGAACTCGAGCTCGGTGCCCGAGAAGGCGACGAGACCGCGGTCGGCAAGGCGCTGACGCTGGCGGTTCAGGATGTCCCGCGGAGACTGCACGACGGGCTCGCCGTTCTCCCACGTGAGGTCGGCCATGACGAGCGCCGATCCGGGAAGCCAGGGGATGCACCGGAGGGTGGAGACGTCGGGCTTCAGCATCATGTCGCCGTAGCCGGTCTCCCAGCTCGACATCGCGTAGCCGTCGACCGTGTTCATGTCGACGTCGACCGACAGCAGGTAGTTGCACGCCTCGGCGCCGTGGGGCAGCACCTCCTCCTGGAAGAGCCGCGCCGACACCCGCTTGCCGACCAGGCGCCCCTGCGCGTCGGCGAACGCGACGACGACGGTGTCGATGTCTCCGGCGGCGATCCCGGCGTTCAGCTGCTCGACGGTGAGGTTGCCCGGCACCCGTTCCTCCTCCTGCTGTCGACGTGCGACGAGACTCGTGAGCGCGGTCCTCCCGAACCGCGCTCACCCGCACACTCTAACCAAAATCCGTTTCAAAGGTAGACACAGCCGACCAATAGGCACCACAATCGGCGAAAAGTGCATGAGCGCGACCCGAGCGCACCTCCCTTCGCGAATCCTTGGAGGACCGATGTCCCAAGCGAGCAGTGCCACTCCGCCGGAATCCCCGGCATCGTCCACCGCCACCTCAGCGAAGGTCGCGGGAGCGACCTATACGAGGGCCGGCCAGGACTACTTCGAGAAGCGCGGCCTGAAACGAACCGCCGGCGTGTGGGGTCTGTGGGGCCTCGCCGTCGCCGCGGTCATCTCGGGCGACTTCTCGGGATGGAACTTCGGCATCGACTTCGCCGGCTTCGGCGGCATGCTGATCGCCTTCGTCATCCTCGTCGCCATGTACTACGGCATGATCTTCTCGATCGGCGAGATGGCCGCCGCCATGCCCCACACCGGCGGCGCCTACTCCTTCGCGCGCTCCGCGATGGGTCCGTGGGGCGGCCTCATCACCGGCGCCGCCGAGACGATCGAGTACGTCGCGACGACCGCGGTCATCGTCTTCTTCTCGGCCTCGTACGCCGACGCCATCACCTCCGAGCTGCTCGGGCTGTCACTGCCCGGCTGGGTGTGGTGGATCATCCTGTACGCGGTCTTCATCGCCCTGAACGCCGCCGGCGCCAGCATCTCCTTCACGTTCGCGATCGTGGTCTCGGTGATCTCGATCGGCATCATCCTGGTGTTCTCCGCGATGGCGCTGTTCTCGGGCGCCTTCCAGTGGGCGAACCTGTGGGACATCGTCCCCGACCCCGGCCAGACGGAGTTCCTGCCGCACGGCGTCCTGCCGATCCTGTTCGCCCTCCCGTTCGCCATGTGGTTCTTCCTCGGCATCGAGGAGCTTCCGCTGGCGGCAGAGGAATCGCACAACCCGGTGCGCGACATCCCGCGCGCAGGCTTCTGGGCGCGGGGCACGCTCATCGTCACCGGTCTGCTGGTGCTGTTCCTCAACACCGGCGTGCTGGGCGCCGAGGCGACGGGCGTGGCCGCCGAACCCCTGCTCGACGGCTTCCGCGCCATCGTCGGCGACCAGCTGGCGGCGCTTCTCGCGCTGTTCGCCCTCGTGGGCCTCCTCGCCTCGCTGCAGGGCATCATGTTCGCCTACGGCCGAAACATGTACTCGCTCTCCCGCGCGGGCTACTACCCGCAGTTCCTGTCGCTCACGGGAAAGCGCAAGACGCCCTGGGTGGCGCTGGTGGTCGGGGCGGTGATCGGCTTCATCGCGCTGGTCATCATCGAGTTCGCCGGCGGCTCGGGCAGTGTCGCGGGCGCCATCGTCCTCAACATCGCGGTGTGGGGCGCGGTGCTCGCGTACTTCCTCCAGATGGTGTCGTTCATCATCCTGCGCAAGAAGCTGCCGAACGTGGAACGCCCCTACCGCAGCCCGTGGGGCATCACCGGAGCGGTCATCGCGGCCGCGATCGCGCTCCTGATCTTCGTCGGATTCCTGCTCAACCCCACGTTCCTGCCCGCGATCATCGCCATCGCGGTCGTCTACGTCGTGCTGCTCCTCGGCTTCGGCCTCTTCTTCCGTCACCGCCTGGTGCTCTCGCCGGAGGAGGAGTACGCGATCTCGGGCGGCTCCCACGGCGACCCGCAGGCGGAGGGCTACGACGCGATGGAGACAGAGGTGTTCGGCGACAAGTCCTAGGTGTTCGGCCAAAACACCTGTGCAAGGGGAACGGAGCGGGGCGCCCTGGGGGACGCCCCGCTCCACTGCGTCACGCGAACGCAGATCGGTTGCGCCCGCGGTCTTCCTGAAGCTCGGGGTTCGGGTCAGTAGAGCAGGAACTGCTTCGGCTCGGTCGAGGGGATGCCGCCGATCTCGACGGAGAGATGGTACGAGGCACCGCCCCCGGGAGCCATCGGCCGGTTGCCGTCGGCGCAGGTGCCGACCGCGGACCGGGTCCGATCCCACGAGAGGGCGGTCGCGCTCGACACGGTCTGACCGGCGGCGATCAGCACGATCATGTCGCTGGGCTCGCTCTGGCAGTCGGTCGACCGCCACCAGATGTCGTCGCCGCTGGTGACCGTGAAGGACTGGGCGCTGGTGCCGACGTTCATCGTGCAGTCGGGGCCGTTGTTGGTGAGCTTGATGGTGAACTGCGGCTGCTGATCGCCCGCGTACGTGTCGGCGCTCGTGACAGGCTCGACTGTGATCTCGCTGGCGACACACGGCTGCGCGGAGGGGGTCGCCCCGGGAGTCGGGGTCTGACCCTCGACGACCGCGCCCTCGACGGCGCCGGTGTCGGGTCCTCCCGTCGACGCCTGCGACGACGGGACCGGCAGCGACTCGGCGGTGTTCTTCGTCTCGGGCTTCTCGTCGGACGACGTGGTCGCCGCGCCCGCCCACGGTTGCGCGATGAGCAGCCAGACGATGCCGGCGATGACCAGCAGCCCCACGATCAGCACGAGCCGCCGGCGACGGTACACCGCCTTCGAGGGACGACGTCGGGGGGTGGTGCCGGTCATGCTCAACAGGCTAACGGCGGGCGTCGCCTTCGCCCGTCGGCGCGCCCCGGATGCCGCGACCCGGCGCGCCAGCGCAGATCAGAGACGCTTCAGCATGCGGGTGTTGCCGAGGGTGTTCGGCTTCACGTGCGCGAGGTCGAGGAACTCCGCGACGCCCTCGTCGGGCGAGCGGATGAGCTGAGAGTAGACGTCGGGGTCGACGACCTGCTCGCCGATCTGCTCGAACCCGCGGCGCGTGAAGAAGTCGACTTCGAACGTGAGGCAGAACAGGCGGGTGAGGCCGAGCGCGCGGGCGTTCGCCTCGAGACCCTCGACGATCGCACGACCCACGCCGTGGTGCAGCCAGCCGTCGGCCACGATCAGGGTGCGCACCTCGCCGAGGTCCTCCCACATGACGTGCAGCGCACCGCATCCGATGATGTCGCCGTTCGCATCCTCGGCGATGAGGAACTGCTGAGTCGCCTCGTAGAGCACGACCAGGTCCTTGCCGAGCAGGATCCGCCGCTGCACGAACGGCTCGAGGAGCGCCTGGATGCGGCGGACGTCGCTCGTGCGCGCCGGCCTGACGGTGAACTCTGCCACCCGTCAAGCGTAGATCCCCGCAACGACGAGAGCGGATGCCGCGGCCCTGGGCCGCAGCATCCGCTCTCGTCGAATCGGGGCTAGGAGTTCGCGGCGAGGTCGGGCGTCGCGGTGATCTCGCCGTTGTGGACGACGCCCACCGCGACCTTCTCACCGCGCGGGCCGTGCTCGAACACGAACTCGCCGTTCTGCGCGTCGACCTTCACGTGGTCGCCGGGGTCGAGCTCGCCGTGCAGGATCTTCTCCGACAGGCGGTCCTCCACCTCGCGCTGCATGGCGCGACGCAGCGGCCGGGCGCCGAGTGCCGGGTCGAAGCCGATGTCGATCAGCTTGTCCTTCGCGGCATCCGTCAGCTCGATCGTCATGTCGCGGTCGAGCAGGCGCTCGCCGAGGCGCTTGGTGAACAGGCCCACGATCTGGCGCAGCTCGTCCTTGTCGAGCTGCGGGAAGACGATGATGTCGTCCACGCGGTTCAGGAACTCGGGCTTGAAGTTGCGCTTCAGCTCCTCGTTGACCTTGCCCTTCATGCGCTCGTACGTGGTGCCGCTGTTGCCCTCGACCTGGAAGCCCACCGGGCCGCCGGCGATCGCCGACGAACCGAGGTTCGTCGTCATGATGATCACCGTGTTCTTGAAGTCGATCACGCGACCCTGACCGTCGGTCAGGCGACCCTCTTCGAGGATCTGCAGGAGCGAGTTGAAGATGTCGGGGTGGGCCTTCTCGATCTCGTCGAAGAGCACGACCGAGAACGGCTTGCGGCGCACCTTCTCGGTGAGCTGACCGCCCTCTTCGAATCCGACGAACCCGGGAGGGGCACCGAACAGCCGCGAGACCGTGTGCTTCTCGCCGAACTCCGACATGTCGAGCGAGATCAGCGCGTGCTCGTCATCGAAGAGGAATTCGGCGAGCGCCTTGGCGAGCTCCGTCTTTCCGACGCCCGTGGGGCCGGCGAAGATGAACGAGCCCGACGGACGCTTCGGGTCCTTGAGCCCGGCACGCTGACGGCGGATCGTCTTCGAGAGGGCGGCGATCGCCTCCTCCTGGCCGATGACACGCTGGTGCAGCGCCTTCTCCATGAAGACGAGACGGCTCGACTCCTCCTCGGTGAGCTTGAACACCGGGATGCCGGTCGCCTGGGCGAGCACCTCGGCGATCAGGCCCTCGTCGACCACGGCGTGGCTGGCGACGTCACCCGAGCGCCACTGCTTCTCGAGGCGCAGGCGCTCGGCGAGGAGCGACTTCTCCTCGTCACGCAGCGATGCGGCCTTCTCGAAGTCCTGCTCCTCGGAGGCGCGCTCCTTGTCTTCGCGGACCTTGGCGATCTTGTCGTCGAACTCGCGCAGCTCGGGCGGGCTCGACAGGATCGACAGACGCAGGCGGGCGCCGGCCTCGTCGATCAGGTCGATGGCCTTGTCGGGCAGGAAGCGGTCCGAGATGTACCGGTCGGCGAGGTTCGCCGCCGCGACGATCGCGCCGTCGGTGATCTGCACCTTGTGGTGCGCCTCGTAGCGGTCGCGCAGGCCCTTCAGGATGTTGATCGCGTGGGGCAGGCTCGGCTCGGCGACCTGGATCGGCTGGAAGCGGCGCTCGAGCGCAGCATCCTTCTCGAAGTGCTTGCGGTACTCGTCGAGCGTCGTCGCACCGATCGTCTGGAGCTCGCCGCGAGCGAGGAGGGGCTTCAGGATCGAGGCGGCGTCGATCGCGCCCTCGGCAGCACCCGCACCCACCAGGGTGTGGATCTCGTCGATGAAGACGATGATGTCGCCGCGCGTGCGGATCTCCTTGGTGACCTTCTTCAGGCGCTCCTCGAAGTCACCGCGGTAGCGGGAACCGGCGATGAGCGAGCCGAGGTCGAGGGAGTAGAGCTGCTTGTCCTTGAGCGTCTCGGGCACGTCGCCCTTGACGATGGCCTGGGCGAGGCCCTCGACGACCGCCGTCTTTCCCACACCGGGCTCACCGATGAGGACGGGGTTGTTCTTGGAGCGGCGCGACAGGATCTGCATCACGCGCTCGATCTCCTTCTCGCGCCCGATGACCGGGTCGAGCTTGTTGTCGCGCGCGGCCTGCGTGAGGTTGCGGCCGAACTGGTCGAGCACCTGCGAGCCGCCCTGCGTGGTGCCCTGGGTCTGCTCGCCCTGCCCGCTCGCGACGCCCGCGGGCTCCTTGCCCTGGTAACCCGAGAGCAGCTGGATGACCTGCTGGCGCACCTTGTTGAGGTCGGCGCCGAGCTTGACCAGAACCTGGGCGGCGACGCCCTCACCCTCACGGATGAGGCCGAGGAGGATGTGCTCGGTGCCGATGTAGTTGTGGCCCAGCTGCAGCGCCTCGCGGAGGCTGAGCTCGAGCACCTTCTTGGCGCGCGGCGTGAAGGGGATGTGGCCGGTCGGCTGCTGCTGACCCTGGCCGATGATGTCCTGCACCTGCTCGCGCACAGCATCGAGCGAGATTCCGAGGCTCTCGAGGGCCTTGGCGGCGACGCCCTCACCCTCGTGGATGAGACCGAGCAGGATGTGCTCGGTGCCGATGTAGTTGTGGTTCAGCATCTTCGCCTCTTCCTGGGCGAGGACGACCACACGACGGGCACGGTCGGTGAATCTCTCGAACATCGTTCACTCCTCCGGGGCGCCTCGGGTCGGATCACCCACTGCGCCTTACATCGAGGGTAGCCAGCGGCTCGTGAGCGCACGGCCGTGTTCGCCGTGGGCATAGCGCGCGCGGGCGGGCCTTGACAGGAGACGGATGGCTTGCGCCGCAGCATCCGTTCGGTTTATCGTTTTTCGATAACAACGTTTATCGATATGTCGAGAGAAGGAGACGCGGATGATCGACAGCACCGTCGAAAGACTCCCCGACCGTGCCGACCGCATCACCATGCGGGTGATCGGCGGGCTTGTGGTGGCGATGGCCCTCGCGCTGGGGGCAGGCCAGGCCACGATCGCGGCGACGTACGCGTGGGCGGACGTCGTGACGCTCTCGCTGCTGGCCGACCATCCGTTGCCGGTCGCGCCCGACCAAGGGGTCACGGCGGCAGCCGTCGAAACGGTCAGGCTGACCACCGACGCGCTCGCGGCCGGCACGCGCGCACTGCTCGCGGGCGGGGCCGCTCTGCTCGGGCTGACCGCACTCATCGTCGGCTGCGCGCTGGCGCTGTTGATGTTCGCGACGGCCTCCGGCCGCCCGTTCCGGCCGGCGCTGTACCGGTTCAGCCTCGTGGCGGGGCTCGCGCTCGTCCTCGGGCCTCTGCTGGCGACCGCTCTCACCGGATTCGCCTCGATGCAGGCAGCGTTCGCACTCGACGACTCCGTCGGCGGCATCCTGTTCCCGGGCTTCGCAGTGTCGTCGTGGGGCTTCGCGATCCCGATCGTCGGCCTCGGCGTCATCGCGCTCGCGTACCTGCTCCGCCGCATGGAAGGCCTCCAACGCGACACGGCAGGCCTCGTATGACTCCGGCCGACGACGAGGGACCCTCCGGGGTCCACTGCCGGCTCGACGAGCTGCTCGAGTCTCGCGGGATGACGCTCACGCGACTCTCCGAGCTGGTCGGCGTCTCGGTCGTGAACCTGTCGATCCTCAAGAACGACCGCGCACGGGCGATCCGCTACTCGACGCTGTCGGCCATCTGCCGGGCGCTCGACTGCGAGATCGGCGATCTCCTGGTGCGGGCGGACTGACCGATTCCGGATGCCGCGACCCGCGGCATCCGTCCCCACCCGGCTCCGCAGTCACTTTCGGCCAACTCACGGTGCGTCGATCGGCCCGAAGCGACTGCGGAACTGCAGGAACGGAGATCGCAGGAAGGTCAGCGACGGGAGCGGACGGCCGACCGAACTCTGCGGATGAGGCCAGTCCGACCGTCGAACACGTCGCTCATCGTGACGCGGATCACGAACCATCCGGCGCTGGCCAGCGCCTCGTAGCGAGCGATGTCCTTCGCCCATTGCTCGGGATCGCGCAGATGGTGTTCGCCCTCGTACTCGAGGGCGATCCTCAGCTCGGGATACGCGAGGTCGACGACTCCGATGAGTCTCCCGATCGCGTCGAACACCGCCTGGTTCAAGAGCGGCTCGGGCAGCCCAGCATCGACGATGATGAGCCGGCACCTCGTCTCCATTCGCGATGCCGAACGAGTGCGCACACGAGGAAGCGCCTCCCTCAGTGCCCTGATGCCCACCCTGCGCCCGGACCGTACCGCCGACTCGAGCTGATCAAGCGTGCCGAGCGGCTGCGGATCCTCCCAGAACATCGGCTCGCGGACGACTCCGTCCGCAATTGCCACCAGGTCATAGTCGTCGCGCACGAGGGCCGCCAGCATCACCCACGTGAACGCGGGAGTGGTCAGCGGCACACCGTGGGTCACGTGGTCGACGACCGCGACGCTCCGTTGCTTCACCTGGTGACCGAGGACTCCGTCGCGCCGCGGATGCCGCAGCGGGGCCCGCACCGCGACATCGAGCAGGCGAGGGCGACCGAACGCGTCCGTCAAGATGCGGGACGGGAGCGGCAGCCCCCACAGCACCGCAGCGGTCACGTGCGAGAAGAACTGATTCCCGGGCATCACCCGTGCATAGAGGAGGGCGTTCGCGCGAATGGCTGCGGCGGCCACCTCTGCCTTGGGCCGCTCTGCCGGCAGCCGAGCAAGCTCGTCGCACACCACGCGGAGCCCGCGGAACGGGGTGTCGAGATCGAGAGCCCGCAGCCTCGACCTCGGCACACCGGCTGTTCGGGCGTCCGCGATCGTGAAGACCTTCCCGAGAACCTCCGGCAACGGCATTCTGCGCATGTCGACCGATCCTGACCCCTGGGTCACTCGCGGCGGAACCCGGTCCAACCTTCTGTGGACGACAACTCCACCGCTCCGCCTGGGGAGGAACCAGCGCTCGCCGCTCCGCAGTCGTCAAGGGTGGGACTCCAGGCCAGGAACGCGCCAATAGCGACTGCGGAACGCAATATGCCGGGCCCACGCGTCCGCACACGACGCCGCCGCGACGTTCCGCAGTCGAAAAGGGCGGGACCTGCCGGTCGGAACGCGCCAAGAGTGACTGCGGAGCAAAGGGGCGAGCGAGCGCTCAGGCCGACGGATGCCGCGAGCCGCGGCATCCGTCGATCGTGGGGTCAGTTGGGGTAGATCGGGATGCGGATGTTGTCGAACTCGCCGCCGGTGAGGATCGCGAAGGTCTCCGCGTCCTCGTCCTCCAGCCCGTTCACCGCGGTCACGACGCCGCGCGGGGCCATGTCCATCGTGCAGACCTGTTCGGCGGGCGGGGTGACGAAGGTCACCGTGACCTCGGTGACGCTCGTCGGCTCGGCGCTCTCGACCTGCGGCGCGCAGGAGGAGGAGCCCCACGACAGGATCACGAACTGGCCGTCGACATCGGTCCATCCCGCGCTGGGCATGTAGTCCGTCTCGCCGCCGACCGCGAGGCCCGCGACGCCCTCGAGATCGGTGTCGCCGTGCCAGCCGTCACCGGTCACCTCGATCTGCACGCCGTTGACGGGGTCGACGTCGGCAGGCGTGCCCACGAGGGTCACCCGCGGAACGAGGTCGGCCGTGCAGGCCTCATCGCCCTCGGCATCGACGAGGGTGACCATCATGACGCCGTCATCGTAGGTGGCCTCCTCGGCGACCGGGATGCACGTCGAGCTGCCCTGCGTGACGATGCCGATCATGCGGCCGCCGTCGAGCCAGGCCGCGCCGACCTCCTGCTCGTTGCTGCTGTCGTCGTCGTCACCGGTCGCGGCCGTCGTCGGGGTGGCGCCGCCGCTGCCGGCGGGCATCGCGCAGGCGGTCAGGCCTGCGGCGAGGAGCGCCAGGCCGAGCCCGGCGAGCAGTGAACGGGAGCGAACGGGCATGCGAGGCCTCCTGGAGTTCCGCGGACGCCATCCCCCGCGGCATCCGTCACCCATATCGTGTCGCAAAACGGCCCGGAATCTCAGTGCTCCGGTCACGTCAAGGTCACGATCCGCCGGGAGAACGCCTTACTGCAGCGCAGACGTGAGACGCGCGAGATTGTCGAGCACCGTTGAGCGCAGCGGCTGCTTCTCCCACTCCTCGAGCGTGAGCTCGCTCGAGAGCGATCGGTACATGTCTTCCACCGCGCGCATCTGGCGCACGAACTCCTCACCGCGCACGAGCACGGAGATCTCCATGTTGAGACCGAACGAGCGCATGTCCATGTTGCTCGAGCCCATGATCGCGACCTCGTCGTCGATCGAGAGGCTCTTCGTGTGCAGGATGAACGGCTTCTTGTACATCCAGATCTTCACGCCCGCGCGCAGCAGCGCTTCGTAGTAACTGCGCTGCGCGTGGTACACGATCGCCTGGTCGCCCTCCTCCGACACGAACAGCTCGACATGGATGCCGCGCTGGCATGCCGTCGTGATCGCGAGCAGCATCGCCTCGTCGGGCACGAAGTACGGGCTCACCACGATGATCTTGCGCTGCGCCGCGTAGAGGAGCCCGGCGAAGAGCTTGAGGTTGTTCTGGAACTCGAACCCGGGTCCCGACGGCACGATCTGGCAGTCGAGGTCGCCGGGCCCGCTGCGCACATCGAAGAGGTCGATCTGATCGGTGAGCACCTCGTCGGTCTCGCTGTACCAGTCGCTCAGGAAGACGGCATTGACGGATGCCACGACCGGGCCCTCGATGCGCGCCATGAGGTCGACCCAGTGCAGGCCGCGCTTGATGTTCTTGCGCAGGTTGTACGTCGAGTCGGTGACGTTCTGCGACCCGGTGAAGGCGACGCGGCCGTCGACCACGAGGAGCTTGCGGTGGTTGCGCAGGTCGGGCCGCTGGTACTTGCCGCGCAGCGGCTGCACCGGAAGCATGAGGTGCCACTGCGCGCCCATCGCGGTCAGGCGCTTGAGGGTGCGCTTGTAGAACGGCTTTCCGCGGTTCGCCCAGTGATCGAGCAGCACGCGCACGGTCACGCCGCGCGCCGCCACCTCTTCGAGAGCACGGAAGAAGTTGTCGGTCGCGGCATCCGCCTGGAGGATGTAGAACTCGACGTGCACGAACCGCTCGGCTTCGCGGATGGCGTCGGCCATCGCATCCAGGCTCTGCTGGTAGTCGGGGATCAGGTGCGCGGCGTTGTCGCCGGCCAGCGGCATCGCGCCGAGATTGCGGTTGAGCGTGACGAGCGACGTGAACCAGCTCGGCGCGTGCGGGCGCAGCGTGCCGAAGTCCAGCGACGCGCTCGTGTCGTGGATGTAGTCGTTGATGCGCTCCTGCTTGCGGCGGCGCTTGCGCGGAAGCCGGGGGTTTCCGATCAGCAGGAACAGGAACACCCCGATGATAGGGATGAAGTAGATCGCCAGCAGCCACGCCATCGCCGCGGTAGGGCGGCGATTGCGCGGAACCACGATGATCGCCGTGACACGGATGACGATGTCGAGGATGAAGACGAGCACCACCCACCACGTCGCGTCGAACGTGATGGTGATCATCGAGCGGCGCCTCTCCCCGGTCGTCGGGCGGATCCGCCCGACGGACGCGCCGATCGAGCGTGAGCCCACACTATCGGGGGCGGCGGACGCGGCCCCGCATCCGGGAGCGGTCGGTGCGGCCGCACGCCCTCCGGTGCGGCGTCAGCCTCTGATGCCTGTGGCGATCAGGCGTCGGTGGAGGCGGTGCCGGGCGCCACCGGCGGCAGCCCGCGCTTGGCGCGCTCCTCGGCCTCGATCTTCGCGTACACGCGGCGCTCGGTGCGGTCCGCACGGACGATGCTGCGCAGCACGAAGAAGAAGATCAGCGACACGAGGACAGTCGGCAACAGCGTCCAGAGCGCCGCGACCCAGTAATCCATGCCTTCAAGGATACGCCGTGCCGGTATCGCCTCCTCCCCAGCGGTCTCGCCGGACCTCTGACCGCGGGTTCGTCCCGCGCCGCTTCCTCCCCAGGGCCCCCGTTCACACCCAGCCGATGCGATGTCTGTGGAGACTGCGGCGGAGGGCTCGGCCGCCACGACACTCATCCCATGACCCCCACCGTCGTGAAAGCCGCGGATGCCGCACAGTTCCTCTCCTTCGTCCCCCGCATGCTCGGCTACCACCCGACGCAGAGCCTCGTCGTGATCCCGTTCCACGGCGCCCGCAGCCTCGGCGTGATGCGGTTCGATCTCCCCGGCGGCGACCGCGACGCCGTCGACCGGATCGCCGCAACGGTCACCGGCATGGTGTGCCGGCTCGCCGAGGCCGACGCGGTAGCCGCGATCGCGTACACGGGCGCAAGGTTCTCAGAAGAGGGACGGATGCCGCATCGCGACCTCCTCGCCGCGCTCGAGCGCCGCGCCGATGCGTGCGGCCTGCGCGTCACCGATCTGCTGTGCGCCGCGGCGGACGGGTGGGGATCGTTCCTCGACGCCGAGTGTCCCGCCGCGGGCAGGCCGCTCGGCGACCTGGAATGGATGGGCTCGGGAGACATCCCGGAGCCCGACGGCGATCAGGCGACCGGCGCCGAACTGCCGGCGTGCTCGGCCGAGGAGCGGGAGCGGGTCGCGAAGGCGATGAACGCGCTCGACACCGCGGTCGCGGTGCTGTGCGGACCGCCCGCGGAAGGCGGCACCGCGTCCCGCGCCGCGCGGTCGGCTCGGACCGCCGCCGCGTGCGACGACTCGGTCGAGGGCTCCGCGCGAGCGACTGTCGCCGCGGACGGCGGATGGCCCGGCGAACCCGCGAGCGACCTCGGCCCCGTTCCCGCGCCGGTGTCGGGCGCGGCGGAGGACGAGGCATCCGTCACCGACGACGAGGCGCGGGTCGACCCGCAGGCGCTCGCCGCGGTGTGCCGGTTCGACGATCTGCCCGGGTTCTTCGAGGACGCCCTGGCGCGACCGCTCGACACGGCGGACGCGTACGACGTCGCCGCCCTCGTGTGGTGCCTCGCGCGCCCGTCGCTGCGAGATGTCGCCCTCGTGCAGTGGAGCGGCAACCTCGCCCAGGGCGACGAGGCCTTCGACGCGCAGCTGCGGTGGGAATCGGGCGAGGACTACCCGGCGCATCTCGCGATGCGCATGTGGGGCGAGGGCGACCGGCCAGAGGTGTCGCGCCTCGAATCCGCGCTCGAGCTGGCGCGGTATTCGGCCACCGTCGCGCCCCGCGACGCGCGGCCGGGGCCGCTCGCGATGTGCGCGTGGCTGTCGTGGGCTCTCGGCCGCTCGACACACGCAGCCGCCTACGCCGACCGGGCGTGCGAGATCGAGCCCGAGCATGGGCTGTCGCAGATCGTGCTCTCGTTCGTGAACGCGGGGCACCTGCCCGACTGGGCCTTCCAGCGCACGGACGCGCGGTGATCCGCGTGCGGATCGATCCCGCCGGCGGACTACTTGACGAGCGGGAAGAGGATCGTCTCGCGGATGCCGAGCCCGGTCACCGCCATGAGCAGACGGTCGATGCCCATCCCCATGCCGCCGGTGGGCGGCATGCCGTGCTCGAGCGCGCGCAAGAACTCCTCGTCGATGCGCATCGCCTCGAGGTCGCCCTTGGCGGCGAGCTTCGCCTGCTCGACGAAGCGTTCGCGCTGGATCACCGGATCGACGAGTTCGGAGTAGCCGGTCGCGAGCTCGAAGCCGCGCACGTACAGGTCCCACTTCTCCACGACGCCGGCGATCGAACGGTGCTCGCGCACCAGCGGGCTCGTGTCGACCGGGAAGTCCATCACGAAGGTCGGGCGCACGAGGCCCGGCTTCACGAAGTGCTCCCACAGCTCCTCGACGAGCTTGCCGTGGATCGCGTGCGGCGGCAGGTCGACCCCCTCGGCCTCGGCGAGCGCGACAAGGTCCTCGAACGGCGTCTCGGGCGTGATCTCGCGGCCGGCCGCCTCCGACAGCGACTCGTACATCGACAGGCGTTCCCACTGGCCGCCCAGGTCGTACTCGGTGCCGTCCGCCCAGGTCACCGTGGTCGAACCCGAGATCGCGATCGCCGCGTTCTGGATCAGCTCCTGCGTGAGGTCGGCGATGCCGTTGTAGTCGCTGTACGCCTGGTAGGCCTCGAGCATCGCGAACTCCGGGCTGTGCGTCGAGTCGGCGCCCTCATTGCGGAAGTTGCGGTTGATCTCGAACACCCGGTCGATGCCGCCCACGACGGCGCGCTTGAGGAACAGCTCCGGCGCGATGCGCAGATACAGGTCGGTGTCGAACGCATTGGAGTTCGTGATGAACGGCCGCGCGGAGGCGCCGCCGTGCTGCACCTGGAGCATCGGGGTCTCGACCTCGATGAAGTCGTGGGACGCGAACGTCTGCCGCAGGCTCGCGTTGACCTTCGCGCGGGCGACGACCGTCTCGCGGGCCCGGTCGCGCACGATGAGGTCCAGGAAGCGGCTGCGGACGCGGCTCTCCTCGCTGAGCTCGGAATGCAGGTTCGGCAGCGGCAGCACTGCTTTCGACGCGATGCTCCACTCGGACACCATGATGGACAGCTCGCCGCGCCGGCTCGAGATGACCTCGCCCGACACGAAGACGTGGTCCCCGAGGTCGACGAGCTCCTTCCAGGCCTGGAGCGACTCGTCGCCGACGGCCGCGAGCGACACCATCGCCTGGATGCGGCTGCCGTCGCCCGACTGCAGCGAGGCGAAGCAGAGCTTGCCGGTGTTGCGGCTGAAGACGACGCGGCCTGCGACCGCCGCGGTGACGCCGCTCTCGGCGCCCGCCTCGAGGTCGGCGAAGCGCTCACGCAGCGCCGGGATCGTGTCGGTGATCGGCACGCTGACCGGATACGCCCCGCCCGCGGCATCCGTCCGCTCCGCGATCAGACGCTCGCGCTTCGCCAGTCGCACGGCCTTCTGCTCGAAGACTTCCTCTTCGGTCGGCTCGGCGGTCTCGGCGGGCGAGGTCGTGTCGGTCACGGGGTGTGCTCCTCGGTGGGGGTTCTCCGCAGAACGCGGACCCCTGAGTCTACCGAGGTGCTCCAGGGCGCGAGTAAGGTCGGGGACGGCTCATCGAACGCCCACCTCGACACGATCGGACGACGCGATGTCGCAAACTCGTCGCACGATGTCGGATCTCGCCGGGTTCTGGGTCGTCGCCGCCGCCTTCACGACCGTCACCGCCTACGCCACGGTGCCCACGCCGCTGTATCCGCTCTACCAGGCGGCCGACGACTTCCCCGTTCCGGTCGTGACCTTCATCTTCGCCGCGTTCGCGGTCGGAGTCGTCGTCAGCCTGTTCCTGATCGGTCACATCAGCGACTGGGCAGGACGGCGCCGGATGGCCGTGATCGCGGTCCTCGTATCTGCGCTCGCGGCAGTCGTCTTCACCGTCTGGAACTCGGTTCCCGGCCTCATCGCCGCGCGATTCGTCGACGGGGTCAGCGTCGGCATGCTCAGCGCCGCGGCGACGGCTCATCTCGCCGAACTGCGCTTGAAGGCGCGCCCCGCGGAGACGCCGGTCGTCGCAGCGTCGGTGGCCGGAGCAGCCAATCTCGGCGGGCTCGCGCTCGGACCACTCCTGGGCGGCCTGTTCGCCGAGTTCGCTCCCGACCCGCTGGAGCTGCCGCACCTCGTGTTCCTGGTCCTCTTCGTCGCGGCCGCGCTCGCGCTGCGCGCCGTGCCCGAGACCGTCGACACCTCGGCGCCGCACACGGCCTATCGCCCACAGCGGCTGGCACTCCCTGCCGGGTCCGGCGCGGCCTTCGCCGCGGCGAGCACCGGCGCGGCGGCCTCGTTCGCGCTCTTCGCGCTGTTCACGTCGCTGGCTCCGACCTTCCTTCACGACACCTTCCAGGTCTCCGATCACCTGGTGGACGGTGCGACCGTCTTCGCCGTCTTCGGCGCCGCGACGGTCGCGCAGGTGCTTCTGGTCCGCGTCGCGCAGCGGGCGCAGCTTCTCATCGCGATCCTGTGCTTCGCGGCGGGTCTCCTGTCCATCGCCGCGGGCGCACTGATCCCCGCTCTCGCGCTCTTCATCGCGGGCGGCATCGTCGCCGGCGCCGGCGCCGGCATCATGTTCCGCTCGGCGCTCGCCGCGGCGAGCGCGCTCGCGGCACCCGATCGCCGAGGCGAGACTCTCGCGCTGCTCTTCCTCATCGCTTACGGGGGCCTTGTCGCACCGGTGCTCCTCGTGGGTCTCGCCCTTCCCTTTGTGGGCGAGACGGCCGTGCTGCTCGTCTTCTCGGCCGTCGTCCTCGCTGCGACGCTCGGCGCGGGTATCGCGATGCGGCGCCACTCGCTCCAGGCGGCCGCGCAGGACGACCCGGCAGGCTGAGCCGGGCTCGACGCGAGTCGGATCGATCTCAGCCGAGCTCGATCGGCACGCCCAGCGGTGCCCAGCGCACCCGTTCCCGCACGTGTCCCGGAGCAGCGTCGAAGACCGCCGCGGCGGCCTCCTCCTGCTGGGAGAAGTGGCTCAGCAGCACCACGTCGACCGGGCCGATCTCCTCCAGCGCGATCGCGGGATCGGTGGTCTTGCGCGACGACGTCCCCGCTGCGAAGGAATATGTCCGCCCCGGCGGGTCGAATGTGGGTTCCGTGAGGATCCGCCACCCTTCCCATTCGACGAGGGCGGTCGGACCGCCTATCCGTGTGACGCGCATGTCGCCCTCCCCGCCCGCCGACCCGGGTCAGCCCAGGTAGATCTCGGCGTTGTCGATGAACCGGTGCCCCGCCACCGAGGCGGCGATGAGCGCCAGTGCCGGTCCGCTGCTGCCTTCGTCGACCGGCAGGAATGTGGCCGGGTCGACGACGCTGAGGTACTCCAGCTGGATGCGCGGCTCTCCCATGAGCGCAGACTGTGCGGCGGCGATGCACGCGTCCACGCCGCGGTCCGCGTTCGCGGCGGCCGCGTCGAGCGCGGCCGGGAGGAGGGCGGCGGCAGCGAGATCGCGGTCCTCGAGCATTCCGACGCGCGTCGACACCGGCAGGCCGTCATCCCCGCGCACGGTCTCGACCGTCGCGACCTCGACGTCGAAGAACAGGTCGCGGATCATGCGGCGCACGAGGAACACCCGCTGCCGGTCGCGGTCGCCATAGACGGCGACATCGGGGTCGACGAGGTGCAGAAGCTTCGCCTCCACCGTGAGGAGCCCGTCAAAGTAGAACGGACGCGCACGCCCCTCGTAGCGAAGGCCGAGGTCACCAGCGGTGACCTTGGTCGTCGCCGAGCCGTCGGGGAGCAGCTCGCTCGCCTCCGGGGCGAACACGACCTCGACGCCGAGCGACTCGAGCAGGCGCTCGTCCTCGTCGGGCGTCCGGGGATACGCCGCGAACTCCGCTGGCGATGCGAAGCGCAGCGGGTTGACGAACACCGAGACGACGACGATGTCCGCCACCTCGCGCGCGCGGTGGACGAGGTCGATGTGTCCGTCGTGGAGAGAGCCGATGGTGGAGATGAGGGCGATACGCGCTCCGGGGGCGGCGGCGCGGACCTCGGCGAGCCGAGCCCGCAGCTCGTCGACGGTGCTGATCATCCTTGGATCGTAGCGGGGGGCTCGGCTGCGGGACCGGAGCCCGCCTCCGCCAGCGCGTGCTCGATCGTCGTGTGCGCGAGGGCGGAGAGGAAAGACCCCGGCTGCGGCACGCCCGCCTCGGCGAGCAGCGCTGTCGCCTGCCGCACGATCGAGCGGGAGAAATCGCGAGCGGTCGCGATCGCCTCCGCATACGCGGGCCTGGCCGACTCCTCGACCACGACCGGCTCGCAGCCGAGCTCGACGGCGAGCGCCTGCGCGATCGGCAGGACGGGGCCGGGGGCGGTCACGGCGGCGTACGCGCTCGAGAGCGCCCGCAGATCCATCGAGGTCCCGCTGAACTCGATCGCGGGGTGCACGGCGAGCGGGATCGCCCCCTTCGCGACGGCGGCCGACAGGATGCCGGTGCCCCAGGCCGGATCCGTGTGCAGCACGAGCTGCCCTGGCTGCCACGCGCCGACCTCCGCGAGACCACCGACCAGTCCTTCGAGCTGGTCGTGCGGTACTGCGACGATCACCAGCTCGCTGCGGCGGACGACCTCGGTGGCGTCGAGGACGGGAACGCCGGGAAGCATCGCCTCGACGCGCTCAGGGTCGGAGCCCTGCGTGATCCCCACGAGTGCGTGCCCCGCTCCGCCCAGCGCTGCGCCCAGCACCGGCCCGACCCGTCCGGCGCCGATGATGCCCACGCCGAGGCGGCCGTCCCGGCTCATCGGCGGTCCTCCCCCGGTCGGGCGACGACCGTGTACCCCGCAGGCGGAGGGGGAACGGATGCTGCGGCGTGAGCGTCTGCGTCGGCCGCAGGTGGCGCGGGGGACGCGGCAGCGGGCACGTACGCCTCGGGCGTCACAGCGACGGAGGCGGAAGCATCCCTCTCGTCCTCTGCCCAGCGGTGAGTACGGTCCGCGAGCGCGGCGCGTACCGACCCGCGGGCGACGTCGTCGAAGAGGGCGAGTGCGCTGTCGCGGTCGACGGCCGCGAGGAACGGCGAGACCGGCCCGGTCACGACGTGCGCGCGCACGTTGGTCACGCGCGACGCGCGGTCGAGCGGCCCTTGATACAGCCCGAGGCTCTGCAGCCGCGCGAGAGGCAGGATCACGAGCTTGCGCCACACCACGCCGCGCCGCATCAGGAGCACGTCCTCGGTGAGGCGGAAGCCGTTGCGCCGGTAGGAGAAGGGCCGGATCCACCACGCGCGCTTCGGCGTGTTCGTGAAGGTGTCGCCCTCGGTCGGCCCGAGGATGCCCTGCTGGACGATGAGCGCGCGCTCCTCGTCGGACAGCGACGGCTGCAGAAGGCGCAGCACCCGCTCGACGTCGGCCGCGGTGCCGACGGGCAGCACCGTCGTGAACTGATCGGTCGTGCTGTCTGCGGCGCTGCGGCCCGTGAGTCGGTTGATCCGGATCGTCCACCATCCGGCGGGGCGCCAGAAGATCCCCTGCGTCACCTCGACGGCGTGCACGCGGCCGGGCGGGACGATCTCGGTGATCGTCGTGAAGAGCCCGAACGTGATGCGCACGCCGTCGGGCGTCGGCGCGATCGAGTAGCGCAGCGAGCGGACGATCGAGCGCACCCAGTACGCGCCGAAGCCGATGATCGCGGGCACGAACCCGAACAGCAGCCAGGTCACGCCCTGGCTGACGCCGATCACGATCGCGACGATCGCGAACAGGAGGCCCAGCGTCGAGGTGCTGAGGACATGCGATGCCACGAGCCGGCCGAGGGGGATGTGCACGACCGATTCGAGTTCGTCGATGGGGGCCTCGGGCCCCTCGATGAGTCCGGTGATCTCGCGACCGACGGTCTGACCGAGAGAGGCGACCCTGCCGGGCTGCCGCGGTGCGGCCGCGCCGGCTGGGCCCGCCATCGCGAGCCGGCGCCCCGACGCGAGGCGCAGGATGTCGGCGCGGACGGCCTCGGCGTTGGCGGTCGAGAGGTACTCCAGCTTGACGTTCGCGTCGGTGCCCGCGCCGACGACCTCGAGCTTGGCCATGCCGAGCAGTCGGGCGATCATCGGCCGCGTGAGGTTGACGCCCTGCACGCGGTCGAGCGGGGCACGCCGTTGCGTGCGGAACAGGATGCCGCTGCGGACCTCGACGTCGTCATCCGTGATGCGGAACGTGTGGAAGCGCCACGACGTGTAGAACACCGCGACCAGCACGATGAGGGCCGCGAGCACCGCGACGGCGGCCAGCACGTAGAGGTTGTTCGCGATGATGAAGTCGACCGGGTCGCCGCCGACCTGCTCCCACTCCACCACCTCGTCCCCCACGCCCGGCGCGAGCCATGGCAGGAAGATGTACACCAGACGATCGCGCAGGTTCGCGAGGACGATGCCGATGACGACGATGAGGAACAGCCCGCCGCGCAGCAGCGGGGTGAGCGGATGCAGGCGGTGCCATTCGCCGTCGCTGAGCGGCGAGCGCACGAGCTGCGGCGGCGGCGCACCGGGGCCGGCAGGAGCGGCGGCCGGCGTCGCACCGGGCCCCGCGGGCGCCGGTTCCGACGGCGGAAGCGGATCGCTCATAGCCCGGTGCGCCGGCTCTCGGCGACCTCGACGAGGTGATCGCGCAGCGTCTCGGCAGTGGACTGGGCGAGGCCGGGGATCACCACGCCGGTCGCGGCGGCGGCGGTCACGAACTTGAGCTGCGCGATGCCGAAGCCGCGGTCGAGCGGGCCGTGCGTGATGTCGATGAGCTGCATGCGGCCGTAGGGCACGGCGACGAAACGCTGCCACAGGATGCCGCGGCGGAAGACGAGGTCGTCGTCGCGCAGCTGGTATCCGATCGCGCGCGCCTGCCGGGGAAGGATGGCGAGCGTCCACGCGAGGATCACCGTCATGATGCCGCCGGGGATCCACGCCCACAGCTGATGCATCAGCAGCGTGAGCACGAGCGTGGCCGCGATGACGACCAGCAGGAACGATCCCGTCGAGATGAACTGCACGATCACGTACTTCGGCGAGATCTGGTGCCACACCCCGCTCTCGAGGGCGAGCCGGTTCTCCGACCGCGGCTCGACGAGCCGCTCGAACTCAGGGGCGGCGTCAGGTGCCGCCGCCGCGTCAGTGGTTGTGGATTCTCGGCTCGAGTCCGGGGTCGTCGCCTCCGGGCTGTTCGTCATCGTCGTCCTTCCGGATGGTGCACAGGTGCTCCGCGACCAGACCTGCGACGACCAGCAGGACGCCGCACACGGTCGTCGCGATGACCGTCCCCAACGAGCCTAGCGAGGGCGTGACCGGTCGGGTCGCGAGAAAGATCCACAGCCCCGCACCCATTCCACCGATCGCGGCGCCGACGATGCTCGACGCCTTGGCGAGCATCGCGATGCGCACCGCGCGGAACGGATCGACCTTCGCCTTCGATGTGCCGCGCGTGGCCCGGCGGATCGGGATCGCGAGCCCGACCACGACCGCGCCCAGCAGCACGAGAAGGATCGGGAGCGTCACCGCGGGGGTGAACGTGGGTCGCCCTGCCGAGGTCAGCAGCTGATCCACGAGGAACCCCGCCGCGACCCCGAGGACCGCCGCGATGACCAGCACTCCCGCACCCGTGCGCTTCATCGAGCCTCCGACCGCAGCCGGCGCAGCGCCTCGTCCACACGGCCGACGCCGGGGAGCACCGCGTCGGGGTCGACCGCCAGCCATGGACCCAGCACGAAGTCGCGCTCCGCCGCGCGCGGGTGCGGGAGGAGGAGCCGCGGGTCGTCGCTGACGACGTCGTCGTAGGTGATGAGGTCGAGGTCGAGCGTGCGGTCCTCCCAGCCTCCTTCGCGCGCGGAGCGCGCCGCCGACCGCACCCGGCCATGCCGCTGCTCGATGGTGTGGAGGTAACCGAGCAGCACCGACGGCGCCAGGCGTGTGGTGAGGATCGCGACGGCGTTCAGGTAGGCCGGGGCCGAGGCATCCGGTCCTTCCGGCTTCAGAGCGACCGACTCGATCGGCTCCGAGACCCGCACCGCGTCGACGAGAGGCACCCGCGCGAGATCCTTGATGGCCGCCGCCATCGTCTCGGCGCGATCGCCGAGGTTGGCACCGAGCGCGACGACGGCTTCGACCGCTGCACGCGGGTGACGCTCGACGTTACCGTCGAACCCCTGAGCGAGACGGCGGTTCACGAGCCCGCCGTCCACGCCGGGTCCGCGGGGCGGCCGCGGCGGATCGTCACCGACACGTCGGAGAACGGGACGGTGATCGGGGCCTGGGGCTTGTGCACGGTGACCGCGACCATCCGCACGAGGTCGTACGAGAGGAGGTCGTCGGCGATGCGCGCCGCGACGCCCTCGATCAGGTTCAGCGGCTCACCGCCGACGAGCTCGACGATGCGCTCGGCGACCTCGCCGTAGTGCACGGTGTCGGCGACGTCGTCGGTCTCGGCAGCCTCCGCGGTGCTGAGGTACAGAGTCACGTCGACGACGAACTCCTGGCCCTCGCGCCGCTCGTCCTCGAATACCCCGTGGTACCCGTAGGCGCGCACGCCGGTGAGCGTGATCTCGTCGATGAAGTCCATCAGCCCTCCCGGCCGCCTGATCGATCCGCGCCCGCCCAGCGCCGGGCGACCACCAGAGCATCTCGCGTGGCGGCGACATCGTGGACGCGCACCGCCCACACCCCCGCCTGCGCCGCGAGCGCGCTCGTGACCGCGGTGGCGAGGTCCCGCCGGGCCTCGGAGGCATCGGCGGGGTCCTCCGCGAGCGCCTCGGCGAGGAACCGCTTGCGGCTCGTGCCGATCAGCACGCGCTGACCCATCGCGACGAAGCGGTGAAGCCCCCGCAGCGTCTCCCAGTTCTGCTCGCCGCGCTTGCCGAAGCCGATGCCGGGGTCGACGATCACCCGCGAGGGGTCGATGCCCGCCGCCGCGGCCGCCTCGACGCGGGCGGCGAGCTCGCCGGCGACGTCCGCGACGACATCGTCGTACACGGCGCCCGCGTACATGTCGGCGGAGTGGCCGCGCCAGTGCTGCAGCACCACGTCCGCGGCGGTGGAGGCGACGGTCGCCAGCATCGCGGGATCCGCCATACCGCCCGAGACGTCGTTGACGATCCGCGCGCCCGCCTCGACGGCCGCGGCGGCGGTGGAGGCGTTCATGGTGTCGATGCTGACCACGACCCCGGCGTCCGCCAACGCCCGCACCACCGGGAGCACGCGCTCCTGCTCCACCTCGGGGCTCACGCGCTCCGCGCCCGGCCGCGTGGATTCGCCGCCGACGTCGAGGATGTCGGCGCCCTGCGCACGAAGCCGCAGCCCGTGGCCGACGGCGGCTTCGGCATCCACGTAGCGTCCGCCGTCGCTGAAGGAATCGGGCGTCACATTGACGACCCCCATGATGAGGGTCATCCGCGACCAGCTCCGATCAGGGCGACCAGCTCGGCCCGCGCGGCGGGATCGGCGAGCTCGCCGCGTGCCGCGATCGTCACGGTCGAGGCATCCGGCTGGCGTCCGCCCCGCATCGTGACGCACTCGTGCGACGCGTCGAGCACGACCAGCACGCCGCGGGCGTCGAGGGACCCGGCGATCACGTCGGCGATCTGCTCGCCCAGGCGCTCCTGCACCTGCGGACGCGACGACAGGATGTCGACGACTTTCGGCAGCGCGCCGAGTCCGACGACCTGCTCCCCGGGGAGGTAGGCGAGGTGAGCGTGCCCGCGGAAAGGGAGGAGGTGATGCTCGCACACCGAGCGGAAGATGATGTCGCGCAGGATCACCGCTCCCGACGGCAGCGTGTCGGGCGCCGGCCCGCGCGACACCGAGATGGTGTGCGCGAGCGGGGCCGCGGCATCCGTCCCCACTCCCGCGAAGAACTCGGCATAGGCGTCGGCGACGCGCTCGGGCGTCTGCTTCAGTCCGGGGCGCTCGGGGTCTTCGCCGATCGCCTCGAGCAGTTCGCGCACGAGCGCGGCGACGCGCTCACGATCGACGGCCATAGGCCGAGCCTACGCGGTCGCCGGGCGCGCCTGTCCGGTGGGGCGGCGCTTGGTCGCCTTCTCGGCAGCCGGCTGCTCGTCAGCCTCGACGCTCGCGGCGAGACCGGCCTCGTCGCGGCGCTGCGGCACCTCGACGGGCGGCAGCTCCGAGACGGGACGCTGCTCGCTCGACAGCCACTGCGGGCGCGGCGGCAGGCGCTTGACGTCCTTGAAGATCTCGGCGAGCTCCAGGTGGTCGAGCGTCTCCTTCTCGAGGAGCGCCAGCGCGAGCTTGTCGAGCACGTCGCGGTTCGCGTTGATGACCTCGTACGCCTCGTTGTGCGCCTGCTCGATGAGGTCGCGCACCTGGACGTCGACGCGCTCGGCGACGCGCTCCGAGAACTCGCGGCCGTGGCCCATGTCGCGGCCCATGAAGACCTCGCCGGAAGACTGGCCGAGCTTGACCGGGCCGATGTCGCCCGTCATGCCGTACTCGGTGACCATCTTGCGGGCGATGTTCGTCGCCTTCTCGATGTCGTTGGACGCACCGGTCGTCGGGTCGTGGAACACGATCTCTTCCGCGACGCGGCCGCCCATCGCGTACGTGAGCTGGTCCTGCAGCTCGTTGCGGGTGACGGAGTACTTGTCGTCGAGCGGCAGCACCATCGTGTAGCCGAGTGCCTTGCCGCGCGGGAGGATCGTGACCTTCGTGACGGGGTCGGTGTGGTTCATCGCCGCCGCTGCGAGGGCGTGGCCGCCCTCGTGGTACGCCGTGATGAGCTTCTCCTTGTCCTTCATCACGCGGGTGCGGCGCTGCGGGCCGGCGATCACGCGGTCGATGGCCTCGTCGAGTGCGCGGTTGTCGATCAGCTGCGCGTTCGAGCGAGCGGTGAGGAGGGCGGCCTCGTTCAGCACGTTGGCGAGGTCGGCGCCGGTGAAGCCGGGCGTCTTGCGCGCGACGACCTCGAGGTCGACGCCGTCGGCGAGCGGCTTGCCTCGGCCGTGCACCTCGAGGATCTTGGTGCGCCCCTTCAGGTCGGGCGCGTCCACGCCGATCTGGCGGTCGAACCGGCCGGGGCGCAGCAGCGCCGGGTCGAGGATGTCGGGGCGGTTGGTCGCCGCGATCACGATGACGTTCGCCTTGGGGTCGAAGCCGTCCATCTCGACGAGCATCTGGTTCAGCGTCTGCTCGCGCTCGTCGTGCCCGCCGCCCAGGCCGGCACCACGGTGGCGGCCGACGGCGTCGATCTCGTCGATGAAGATGATCGCGGGGGCGGTCTCCTTGGCCTGGTTGAACAGGTCGCGCACGCGGCTCGCGCCGACACCCACGAACATCTCGACGAAGTCAGAGCCCGAGATCGAGTAGAACGGCACGCCCGCCTCGCCGGCGACGGCGCGCGCGAGAAGCGTCTTGCCCGTTCCGGGAGGGCCGTACAGCAGCACGCCCTTCGGGATGCGGGCGCCGACGGCCTGGAACTTCGACGGGTCCTTCAGGAAGTCCTTGATCTCTTCGAGCTCTTCGATCGCTTCGTCGGAGCCCGCCACGTCCTGGAAGGTGACCTGCGGCATCTCCTTCGTCACGAGCTTCGCGCGCGACTTGCCGAACTGCATGACCTTGCTGCCGCCGCCCTGGGCGCTCGACAGCAGGAACCAGAACAGCAGACCGAGCAGCAGGATCGGCAGGAGGAGGGAGATGAACCCGTCGAACCACGTCGCGCGCGGCACGGCGTCGTTGAAGCCGTCCTTCGGGTTCGCCTCGTTGACCGCGTCGACGACCTCGGCGGCGCGCGCAGAGACGTAGTAGAACTGCACGTCGGTCGCGCCCTCGTACTCCTTCGAGAGCTTCATGTCGACGCGCTGGTCGCCGTCGGTGTTGACGACCTCGGTGACGGTGTCGCCAGAGAGCAGCTCGAGACCCTCCTGCGTGGAGATCTGCTTCGCGCCGCCCAGGCTCGAGATGAGCGAGAACCCCACGATGAGGAAGACCCCGATCAGCAGGACGTAGAAGAGCGGGTTGCGGGTGATCTTCTTGAAGTCCATGGCGCGGGCGCGAGCCCGACCCCTTTCGTCGACGTGCCGCCGCGGACGGGAATGCCCCCGTCGACGGTTGAATCAGGGTATCGCGCGATTCCTCGGCGCCGTCTGTGCATTCGCCCCGGGCGTAATCACAGTCCGCCCCGACAGCGTGGGGCGAAGCGCTGCACGAACCCGACGATGCGAGAGGCTGCGCCCGTGCGCGGCGATCGCCACGATCGCGCCGCAGATCTGGCTGACGGATGCTGCGGGCCGAGGCATCCGCGTCCGCTATCCGGGCGACGGCTGCTGAGGGCGTCAGCTGTAGACGTGGGGCGCGAGCACCGCGACGTCGCGGAGGTTGCGGTACTTCTCGGCGTAGTCGAGGCCGTAGCCCACGACGAACTCCGTGGGGATGTCGAAGCCGACGTACCTGCAGCGCACCTCGACCTTGGCAGCCTCGGGCTTGCGCAGCAGCGCGAAGACCTCGACGGATGCCGCTCCGCGGGCCGCGAAGTTCTCCAGCAGCCAGCTGAGGGTCAGGCCCGAGTCGATGATGTCCTCGACGATGAGCACGTGCTTGCCGAGGATGTCGGTGTCGAGATCCTTGCGGATCTGCACGACACCGCTGGACTTCGTGCCGGCGCCGTACGACGAGACGGCCATCCAGTCCATCGTCACGTGCTTCTCGAGCGCGCGCGCGAAGTCGGCCATGACCATGACCGCGCCCTTGAGCACCCCGACCAGCAGAAGGTCTTCGTCCGCGTAGTCGTCGGCGACCTGCGCCGCGATCTCGTCGAGCTTGGCTCGGATCTCCTCCTCGGTGACGAGGACTTCGGTGATGTCGCTGGAGACGTCGGCCGCGCGCATGGAGAAGAGTCTATTCAGAGGCGGGACGAGAACTCGATCCGTCCGCCGATCCGGCGGGCGCGGCATCCGGGCAGGTCGATGGGTCCCTGACCCGACCAGTCGGTGACCAGGCGCGCCACCTCGAGCGTCTGCGTCCGCGTGAGGCTCTCGTGGAACTCGCTCGCCACGACGTGCCGGATGATGCGGTTCCGCAGCGCCGCCGGATTTGCGGCGAGCGCGGCCACCGACACCGAGATGCCCGCCTCGGCGTGCTCGACGATGTCTTCGATCGTCTCGTCGATCATCTGGTCGAAGGCCTCGGCGTCCTCGCGCAGCTGCGCCGCGGTCCGCGCGAGCGCCTCGGCGATTCCCGGCCCGAGCTCGGACTCCAGGACCGGCAGCACGGCGTCGCGCACGCGCACGCGCGCGAAGCGCGGGTCGGCGTTGTGGGGGTCGTGCCACGGCTCGAGGCCCTCGGCCGCACAGGCGGCCGAGGTGATGGCGCGGCGCACGCCGAGCAGCGGACGCAGCAGGGTGACCTCGTCGAGGACGGATGCCTCGGCCATGCCCTGCAGGCTGGTCGCACCCGCGCCGCGGGCGAGGCCCAGCAGCACCGTCTCGGCCTGGTCGTCCAGCGTGTGGCCGGTGAGGATGGCGGCCGCGCCGATCGCCCTGGCACCATCGGCGAGGGCGCGGTAGCGCGCGTCGCGCGCTGCGGCCTCGGGACCACCCGCGCCGCCGACCTCGACACGGACGACGCGGGCATCGAGCCCGAGGGCCTCGGCCTTCGCGGCCGCGGAGGTGGCGGCATCCGTCGATCCGTCCTGGAGACCGTGGTCGACGGTGAGCGACGCGGCGCGGAGCCCGAGCTTCGGGGCCTCGAACGCCGTCGCCGCAGCCAGCGCGAGCGAGTCGACGCCGCCTGACAGGGCGACGAGCGCGGTCGTGCCGGGTTCGAGGCCGGTGAGGACCCGGCGCACGGCGAGCCGCACCTCGGCGACAGCGGGGTCGAGTCCGGGTCTGCGCTCCTCCACCCGCCCACCGTACCCGCGGCGTGCGCTCTTAACTCAGGAAGAACCGCGGCGCCGGCCTCTCAGCCCGCACTTTCGCGGGGATCCGCCTGAGTTGTGGACCGCGGTGAGGCGAGAACTAGGCTGGTCGCGGCAATCCACAGTCTTCGAAGGAGCACCACTATGGGCGCGTACGACGCCGTCATCGAGATCCCGCGCGGCAGCCGCGTGAAGTACGAGGTCGACCACGGCACGGGCCGCGTGTTCCTCGACCGCATCCTCTACACGCCCATGGGCTACCCCACCAATTACGGGTTCTTCGAGAACACCCTCGGTGAGGACGGCGACCCGCTCGACGTGCTCGTGATCCTCGACGTCGACCTGGCGCCCGGCATCCTCGCGAGCGTCCGTCCCGTCGGCGTGCTCAAGATGAGCGACGAGGCCGGCGGCGACGACAAGGTCGTCGCGGTGCTCGCCAAGGACCCGCGGTGGGCCCACATCCAGGACGTCGGCGACATCTCCGAATACCTGCAGAAGGAGATCGCGCACTTCTTCGAGCACTACAAGGACCTCGAGCCCGACAAGTGGGTCAAGGTCGACGAGTGGGCGAACGCCGCCGAGGCCGAGCGCCTGGTCGACGAGGCCTTCGCGCGCTTCGCCGAGCACGAGGGCCAGACCGCGACCCAGGGTGAGGGCATCGCGCCGAGCACGCTCTGACCTGTCGATTCATGCGAGAACCGGATGCCTCGGCATCCGGTTCTCGTCGTTTGTGAGGCGTGCGACGCGCTCAGACGGAGATGCCTCGCGCCGCCATGAAGTTGATGGGGTTGGTCGTGCCGCCGTTGACGTAGGTCTCGAAGTGGAGATGGCAGCCGAACGAGTTGCCGGTGTTGCCCTCGCTCGCGATGAGCTGCCCGGCACCGACCCACTGGCCGACGCCGACGAAGATGCCACCGTTGCGGATGTGGCCGTAGCCGGTGCCGATGCCGCCGCCGTGGTCGATCTTGATGTAGTTGCCGTAGCCGCCGTTCGGGCCGGCGTAGACGACGCGCCCTGCCGAGGCGGCGTAGATTCCGGCGCCGCAGCCGGCGGCGAGGTCGACTCCGTAATGGAAGCCGCTGGAGCAGTAGCTGTTGCCGCACTGCACCGTGCGTGGCCCATAGCCCGAGCTGCGCCAGCCGGACGAGGGACGCGCCCAGCCCGAGCCGACGACGGATCCACCTCCGCCGCTGCCTCCACCGCCGCCCTGGTTCTGCTGGGCGAGGCGCTCCGCCTCGGCCCTCGCCGCCGCGGCGGCCGCGGCGGCCGCTGCCGCTTCGGCCTCCTTGCGGATGCGCTCGCCCTCCTGGTAGTCCGCGATGGTCTTCGCCGTCGCGTCCTGCAGGGCGGCCAGCTGCGCCTCGAGCTCGCCGCGCTTGGCGTTCTGCGCGTCGAGGGCGGCCTGCGCCTCGTCGGCGGCCTTCTGCGCGGCGACCATCTTCTCTTCGGCGATCTTCTGCAGCCGGTCGCGCTCGGCGCGCTGCACGGCCGCCTGGTCGCTCAGGCTCTGCGCCGAGTCGCGCGCGGTGACGGCCTGCGCGTACACGTCCTGGTTGCGCTGGACGAGCTTGTCCATCGTGCCCAGGCGCGCCAGCAGGTCGTCGGCGCCCGCGGCGGAGCCCGCGAAGAAGAGTTCCAGCGACGTGTCGTCGCCGCCATTGCGATAGAGCTGTGCCGCGACCCGGCCGGCCTTGTTCGCCGCGTCGATCGCCGCGGCGGCCTGTTCGTCGGCCTGCTGCTGCAGCTGGTCGGCACGGAGGGCCGCGTCGAAGTACGCCTGCTGCGCGACGTAGAACTCGTCGGCCAGCTGCTGCGCGACCTGCTGCTTCGCGGCGACATCGGCCTCGAGCCCGGCGATCAGCTGCTGGATCTTGGTGATCTCGGCGGCTTTGGCCGCCTCGTTGTTCTTGGCGGCGACGACGTCGTCCCACGACGGATAGTCGGCGGCGAACGCGGGAGCGACGAGCGGGCCGAGTGTTCCGCCGGCGGCGCCGAGCGCCGCGACACCGAGGATGCCGAGCCCGAGCGCCGTGCGCCGATTCATCGACGGCCAGAGCCGCCGCTGCTCACGGGCAGATGGAGCGCACCCGCAGTCCACGGAGGTGTCGTCGGACACGGCCTGATCAGTGACGTTTTCGGGCTGCACCGGATCCCTCCCTCGCGGCGTCAACTCGTTTCACACTAGCAACATCAGTAACATGTGCAACCCCCCAGAGGTGCACGGCGACCGCCGCCTCGGGTAGCGGTCACCCGGTCAGTGTGCGCCTCAGCGCAGAGTTGCACAAGGGCGGCGCGCCCTCGATTCGCGTTTTCCCGAGGAGTTACGTATGCTTGGTCCTCGGCAGTGAGCCCCAAAGGTTCACCCGGCCCCATCGTTTAGCGGCCTAGGACGCCGCCCTTTCACGGCGGTAGCACGGGTTCGAATCCCGTTGGGGTCACTCCATAATTCAATAAGCATGGCCCTGTAGCGCAGTTGGTTAGCGTGCCGCCCTGTCACGGCGGAGGTCGCGGGTTCAAGTCCCGTCAGGGTCGCTCCGAGCGACGGGCCCTTTTTTCGAAGAGGGCCTTTCGTCTAGGACGCGGCAGGTCTTGTCTGAAAGATGCCGCGAGGCTCTGTAGCTCAGTTGGTAGAGCGTTCGACTGAAAATCGAAAGGTCACCGGATCGATGCCGGTCGGAGCCACTGAAACCCCCGCGTAGCTTCTACATCGCGGGGGTTTCGCTTTTCCCAGGTCAGGGCCGGTTTTCAGACCCCAACAAACTCCTCCCGCGGACCCCCGAGCCGCGCCGCGATCCGGGTCTCGACTTAGGCCGAGGGGCCGTTTGCCCACATTTTGCCCACATCTGAATCGCGTGCGGCCCGATCGAGAGCGATCGAAACGGATGTCAGATCCTCGGGAAACAGGTCTGCGTAGACGTCCAGCGTCATGGCAGCTGAGGCGTGGCCGAGCATCCGCTGGAGGATCTTGACGTTCGCGCCGGCCGAGATCGCGAGACTTGCCGCGGTGTGCCGGAGGTCGTGCGGCGTGACATCGGGGAAGGCGCCGTTCGAGATGATCTTGAGACGGGCTATCGCGGGACCGAAGACTCGACGCCGGAAGTTTCCGCCGCGCACGGGTGCACCTGAGGAACCTGCGAACACCAGACCGACCCGCGCGCCAGCGGAGACATGGGCGGCGAGGTCGTTGTCGAGGATCGAAGGGAATGGAACTGTGCGCTGCTCGTGGGTCTTGGGAGTCCCCCACACCAACGTGCCGCGCACGTCGGCAACCGCCCGGCGCACGTGCACGAGCCGATTGGGCAGGTCGACGTCCGCTGGGCGCAGCGCTGTGGCTTCACCCCAGCGCAGGCCGGTGTAGGCGAGGAATCTGACCAACGTCTGCCAGTCCCCCACCTCGTTGGCGAGCGCATGAACCTGTGCGTGACTCAGATACTTGCGCTCGGAAGCGACAAGCCGCGGCAACTCGATGTCTGACGCAGGATTGCGCGCCAGCCGCCCATCGCGGACTGCGAACGCGAGCACGCCCGACAGCACCAAGTAGATCTGTCGGGTCGACGACGGCGAAAGGGTCTCCGAGAGTTGGGCAACCCACGCCTGTACACCCGAGTGCTCGATGTCGGCGATCCGGATGCGCCCCCACGCCGGCAGGACGTGCTTATCCAGCGAGTTCCGGTAGCCCGATCGCGTCGTGGGCTTTACACGCACCTTTCCGGCGTACCAGGCCTCGGCAACCTCCCCGAAAAGGACGCGGGACCGGGATGGATCGATCCATTCGCCGCGAAGCTTCGATACCTCGACCGTGGCAAGGAAACCCTCGGCGTCGCGCTTTGTGCGAAACCCACGCTTGTCGGTCTGCGTGTTGTCCGGCCGCCGATACCGCACCCGATAGCGCCTGCCCGACGCGGTTTCATACGCCTCGATGGTAGCCATGACCACAGTTTATGTGTAATGCATCGCCAGTTCAGCAAGATCTCTGAGCCGTCAAGCGGAGACTGAGCGCGAGCGACTTGAGACGCTAGTCGGCTCCGCTTCACACATACGTGCACACATGTCGATGGGGAGCTTGACCCGCCTTTCCGGACACCTGAGTTGAGGCGATGATCGTCTCGGAAGGAGTCCGTGAGATGCCTGCTGCCCACCCGCCGGAGTTCCGGCGTCGAGCCCTGGATCTGGTCGCGCAGGGCAACCCTGTCGGCCAGACCGCCCGTGATCTCGGGATCAGCGAGTCCTGCCTTCGGAACTGGATGAACCGCGACGCCATCGACGGCGGCCGCAAGCCAGGTCTGACGACCGATGAGCACAAGGAGCTTGTCGAGCTTCGCCGCCGGTTGCGTGTGCTGGAGATGGAGAACGAGATCCTCAAGCGGGCGTCGGCATACTTCGCCAGGGAGAACGTGCTCCCAAAATAGGGTTCCGGCTGGTCCAGGAGCTCGCCGCGGACGGTGTCCCCGTCGCGGTGGCCTGCCGGTTCCTCGGGGTCTCGACCTCCGGCTACTACGACTGGCGAGACCGATCATCCTCGCTGCGCGCCATCACGGACGCGGAGCTGACAACAACGATCAGGCGCATCCACGCCGACTCCAGGGAGACGTATGGTGCGCCGCGGGTGCTGGCCGAGCTGCGGCTCGGGCTCGGCGTTCACGTCGCACGCAGCCGTGTCGCTCGGTTGATGCGGCTGGACGGCCTGGTCGGGGTCTCCCACCGCCGGAAACGCCGCGGCTGGAAGCCGGACACCGCGACGCACGAGGATCTCGTGAAGCGGCAGTTCCGCGCCGACGCCCCGAACCGGCTCTGGTTCTGCGACATCACGCAGCATCGTGCAAGAGACGGGTGGGTGTACTGCGCGGCCGTCATCGACGCCTTCAGTCGGCGGATCGTGGGATGGTCGATCTCGGATCGGATCACCGCGGAGATCGTCGTCGACGCGCTTGAGATGGCCCGCTGGCGACGTCGACCCGAACCCGGGACCGTGGTTCACGCGCACAGGGTGCGCAATACACCAGCTGGATCTTCGGGCACCGGCTCCGCCAGGCCGGACTGCTCGGATCGATGGGCAGAGTCGCTTCCAGCGTCGACAACGCACTCATCGAGAGCTTCTGGTCAGTCATGCAGCGCGAGCTTCTCGACCGCACGAGCTGGGACTCGAGGACGCAACTCGCGTCGGCCATGTTCGAGTGGATCGAAGGCTTCTACAACCCCCGCCGCCGGCACTCCGCCCTCGGCTACCTCAGCCCCGCCGACTATGAAGCACTTCACACCGCCGCAGAGATCGCGGCATGATCAACACACAAGAACCGTCCGGGAAACCGGGTCAAGCTCCATGGCGCGCTGTACCGCCGTGTGCCGTTCAACGATACGTCGACGTGGTCCCCGCGTTGCAGCCGGCTGGCAACGTCGGGCGCGGTGCGGAAGTAGCCGCGGTTGAGGATGTCGATGGTGGCGCCGTCGTCGGCTTGGAGCAGATAGCGGGCCTCGAGTCGCGACGTTCCGGATCTGTCGACTCCCCAATCTCCGCCACCGGGCAGGACTTTTCCGTGGAGCCTGGGGCCCTGGACGGTTCCGCCGCGGATGGGTGTGAAGGAGAGCACCTCGCCTGTGCCGCGACCGACGTGGACCGGGTCGTCGATATTGACGTCGATGGTGAAGACCAATTCGAGGCCGGGTTCGAAGCGGCCGGTCACGATACGTCCTGTCTGCTGCTCATGATGGAGATGAGCGGCTGCTGGGCCCTCGACGAGACGGTCGATTCCAGATGATCGGATCTCGGATCGAGCCTGGCGGCGACGGCGGTGAGACGCTCTATACCATCGGGGCAGAGATCAAACTCGTCCACGTGATCAGCGGATCGGTACGAATCGAGTTCAGCGACCGCTCGTGGAATCTCGACAAGGAGACACCCTCACCTTTGAGGCACACGAGCCCCATAACTGGCACGCGAGCTCCACCGTCGGCGCAGACCTCGTCTGGGTCCTGGTACCAGCGGCCTGGACCCCCTGACCCCACCCGGTCGTCCTGCGCGCATGAATGTTGTCGTGGATCGCACCGCACGGCACCGCACGGCACCGCACGGCACCGGCGCGATCCGATCGTAAACTCCGCCGGGTGAATAGTCCGGTGGCGGCATCAAACGAACACAGACGTGCTGACCGGCGCAGTCGTCTGTCGGACACCACCTGTGCGGGGTGTTGCTCCCCGCGAGGGCGGGCCCGGGTGCCGCCGCGGAATTTCGCCTGATAAGGCCGCGGCGAGGACCACCCCTTGCAGGGGCTCTGCGAGGGTGGGGTTGCGTCCGCTTCAACCTCACACGACCTTGCGTTCATGCTTCCCAGTAAGACCGCGGCACGACTAACCGACCCTTGCCGCGGAAGGGGAGCTCAGTCCCGGTCGCCGTTAGCACAAAGGGTTGAGGCGGCCGTGGGCGTCGGCCGACCGGCGTAGGTGACGTCGTTCCCGCACTAGAACTCGCCGATCGCGAGGCCGAGGCGAAGGTACAGGTCGGTGACGGCTTCGTTGTTTGTGCGGTAGGTGATCCACACGCCGCGGCGCGGTTGTCCTGCTGATGCGGGCGGGTCGGAGATCACGAGGCCGGCCTCTTCGAGCTGGTCGAGTCGTGGCTTGATGGTGGTGGGTCGGAGTTCGAGTGCGGCGGCGATGGGCCCGACCGTGGAGTTTGGGTGAGCGCGGAGGTAGCGAAGAATGCCGGCGTTGATGAGGTTGCCCAGATGGGCGATGGGATCTTCGGCGTCTTCCGACCCGGCAGGTTGCGCTAGTCGCGGCATGCGCCCAGTCTTGCGCACCGCCGCTTGATGCGTCCAGGACGAGAAACCTCTTTACATGTTTACTTCGTACCCTAACTGCTATACGGTTTGGGCATGCGCTTCTGGCTTGCGACTCCGGCACCTCCATCGGGAGGAGTGGGATCGCGCGTGTCCCCCGAAGGGACTACAGACAAAAGCCAGATGGTGGGTCTAAGTTGTGCGCGCACGCGCCTCGTGGTGTGCGGTTCCTCCCCAGCGAGCATCTCCGCCCGAGTTATCCACAGATTCTGCGAAACATCGTGTGTTAACCGTTGTGGGGTGCTTAGGATGCCGCCACGGCGACCTTCGCGCGAGCCGCTGACTGCGTGCATTGCGGTTCTTGGTGGGTTGCTCTGTCGGCGGTCTCGTTTCGAGGTCCGTCCTCGGTCGCGGATCGGGTATGGCGGTTGAGGCGCCGCGATCGGGCATCGCATCGCGCTGGCTATACGAGCCCGCTATGCCTCGCGCTTCGCTGTAGGGATCGAACGAATGCTCCCGCATCCCCTGAACGACCGACTTCGGGGCACTGCTCACCGACCAGTTCCGTCCTAAGGAAACGCTCGACGACGAGCCCGGCTGCTGGCACGCGGATGCCGCCAACGAATCAACTCCGGCGGCACCGCTCCCCCGACCATGCGACGGTGTAGCAGCCTCTCGGTAGAGTCACGAAAGTGACCAACCTGCAGTCGCTGGAGCTTCTCGTCGCCGTTGCCGTCGCTTCGCTCACAGGAGAGCGCTGGGCGATCATGGATGCCTCTTCGCATGTTCCCCCTCGGCCCGGCTTGTACGCGATCTACGGCGACGAGCAAGCGTGGACCGATTTAGGACTCGATCCGGAAACACATCGACCGCTGTACGTCGGGAAAGCCGAGGAGAGCCTTGTCTCTCGGGATCTGAACGGGCACTTCGCCACGAACCCGAGCTCCAAGCCCCGCACGGGCGGGTCCACGGTGCGCCGCTCCTTCGCAGCTCTCCTACGCGAGGAACTGGACCTGCACGCCGTGCCCCGGAACCTCATCAAGCCCGAACGTTTCGCGAACTACGCTCTTGCCGACGGCGGCGACGCGAGGCTCAACGACTGGATGCACGCCCGTCTGACGCTCGCGGTCTGGCCGGCACCCGCCGGTATGGGCGTGCAACTCGGCGACGTCGAGACACACGTCATCGTCCGTTTCACGCCGCCGATCAACCTAGACAAGAACCCCGGCAAACTCGCTCGACTCAGCCGTGCCCGCGCAGACATGGCGGCCGAGGCGTCACGTTGGCGAGCGGAGAGCCAGTGAATCGGTCAACGGCCTCATTCAATTCCTGACCGCCACTGAAGGCGGACGGACAAGCCCACCTCGGGACCTGAGCGCAACGCGCAGTGGCGTCGATCGCCGGCCACCAGATCGGCCTCTCGCGACGCGCGGTTGAGCGATCACAGCCGCTTCCACAAGGCTCCTGAGGAGAGAAGCGTTCGGCGGCCGCACACGACCGCCCGGCGAGCGACCGGCATTCGAGCGGTGGTCGAGAGTTTCGAGGTTCTCTTGCGAGAGCCAGGGTGAGTGATGATTGTGCGTGTGGCCAGTATGAAGAAGATCCGAGCAGCGCTGCACGACGCTATCGGTAGCGAGAAGCTGGTCCGTCTGGACCGCGCCTCCCGCCCCTCGCAAGTCATCGATGGCTTTGTCGTTGCCGTCGGCCGAGGATGGGCACTGCTGCAGCGCACCATGGACGGTGGTTTCTTCGACGGACACCTCGCCATCCGGTTGGACGAAATCCGCGGCGTCCGAGAGGACTCGAGCTTCGAGTCGACGTTCGCTCGCAGCCGACCGGAATGGCCGCCCGCACCGCCGGTGCCCGACACCGAGCTCGACCTCGACTCAACGACTCGGATGCTGACATCGCTGCTTCGGGCCGGGGAGCTCTTCGGCATCGAACGAAACAGGAAGTACGACGCCAAATGGATCGGCGTGCCCAACGAACTCACTCGACACTGGTTGTACATGTGGGAGGTGCGTCCAGACGCGAGTTGGCACGAGAAGCCACTCGGCTACCGCATCCGAACAATCACGATGGTGACAATCAACGATCACTACCAGCGGGCACTCGCGGTCGTCGCCGGACAGCCGCCCGCCGACCCCTCAGACCCCGCGTGGGGATAAGTCCGCTCCCCATCGAAGGCCCGGCGACCTGCCCGCTGGCGGACCGCCATCCGCGCGAGGAAGGGCGTTTGCGGCCCTCGCGAATGGGTAACACAACCTCGCCTGAGTCCGCGCGTCAGGCGTCCCGTTCAGCGATGAGTCGCGCGAGCTGCTTGTCGCGCCGATCGCTATCGGGGCCAAGATCGCGCAACGTTGAGTGGTACACGGCGGTAGCCAGCTTCTCGTCCACGCCGAGGATTCGACTGATGCTGGCGATCGCATCAGGGTCAGCTTCCGCCGCCAGGACAGCGGCAGCGAGTCGATCGAGGGCGTCGCGGGCGGAACTCTGCGCCTGGACGTGGGCGGTCTGCTGGTCCAGCATCCGGCGACGATGCGCAGCACTCGAACTCGGGCGGGCGCTCCGCTTCCGGTTCCGTGCGATGGTCTCGGCGGACAGCTGAACCCTGAGCGGGTCCGCCGTACGCAGGCCGAGACTGACCAGCACGGCATGCAACTCGTACACGCCGGGCTCGAGGGTATTCCAGACCCCAGGGTTGATGGAGACACTCACGCGGGCATATTCGCCCGGATCCAACGGCACCGACTTGTACTGGTCCGACCCCATCCACCCGAACGCGAAGTCAGTCCCTCCCTGACTGGTGAACGCTCCGGCGACGTAAAACCCGTCTGCGGCTGACCCCCACCGCGTGGAACCGGTGTTCAGGATGTCGACAACGAAGTCCTGACTCGGTGGTTCGGAACTCATCAGCGCTGGCCATCGCAGTTCCAACCCGCGACGCCGTTCGGCGCGACTGGGGCGCAGCGGCAGCGGATCTGGCTGCACGATCGTCAAGGAGCCGGCAACTCGAGCCTCGACGTGAGCGACCCGCCACATATCGCCGGATGGATCGACCGGCGCTCCAATCACCATCGCGCCAGACTGGTAGCTCTTCAGCACCCGCCACCCGTCCGTCGGTGCGTCACCTGCAGACGACGCGTCCAACGCGACACCCAACTCGGCGGTGAGCTCCGTCAGAGCAATCCCGCGCCCCGCGAGTGCCTCCCGATCCACATCGGCCAGTCCCAACTGCGGAGCATCGTCGGAGAAGTCCATGTTCCGATGCTCACACACCAGACATCCTCGCGCCCGCTGAGCGACCGTTCACGCGCGAACCGGCGCCGTACGCGGCTCACGGTGACCGCGACTCTTCCGGGGAGTTCGGTCGACCGCTCGCGGTGGGAACGTGCCCACCGTGCAAGACTGCCAAGGTGCGTCGCGATATCTTTCGCCAGCCTCCGGTCGTTGGGCTTAGCCCCCGCGACGATGCCGTCGCCGCCGACCGCAGCCGCTGGCCCGCCACGATTCCCGCGGTCGCGCAACTGCTCGAGGAAGGACTCACACTTGACCCGGGTGTCACGTTCCTGGTGGGCGAGAACGGCTCGGGCAAGTCCACCATCGTCGAGGCGGCGGCCATGGCGTATGGCTTCTCGGCGGAAGGCGGCTCGGCATCCGCTCGCCACAGCACGCGGCCCAGCGAGTCGGACCTTTCGGAGCGGCTGCGCCTGCATCGTGGCATCGGAGCTCCGCGGTGGGGCTACTTCCTGCGCGCCGAGACGATGCACTCCTTCTATACGTACCTCGAGGAGAACCCCTCGAACCGCCCGGAGCCGACATTCCATGAGATGAGCCACGGCGAGTCCTTCCTCGCCATCCTCGACACGCGCTTCGATTCTCCCGGCTTCTACTGCCTGGACGAGCCCGAGGCGGCGCTGTCGTTCGGGTCGACGCTCACTCTCATCGCGACGCTGCACCGAATCGCCGCCGACGGCGGCCAGGTGCTGTGCGCGACACACTCGCCCGTCCTCGCTTCCGTTCCCGGCGCCAAGATCATCGAAGTCGGGGAGTGGGGCATGCGCCAATCGCGCTGGGAGGACCTCGAACTGGTCGCACAATGGCGGTCGTACCTCGCGTCTCCGGAGCGATATCTCCGCCATCTGCTCGACTGAGCGGAACCCGGACGTGCGTTGGAGGACCGGGACACGTACGCTGATCTAGCGGGCTCGCGAGCTCTGATTCGGCGATTGCGGCATCATCGTGTGCATGCCTGAAGCGCGCATCGGCGGCCAGTCCGAGTACCTCCTCCTCACGCCACCCGCACCCGGCACTCCGACGCAAGCGGCCGCCACTCTGGCTCTCAGCGGACTGCACGCGGTGACCGCGATCCAAGAGCACTGGAGCGGAGGGTTCGAGTACCTCGCCAAGTTCTTTGCGTCGATGGAGAAGTCGTGGCGCGGCTGGCGAGGGACGCGGAGCTGGAAGTCGTTAGAGGGTGAGCTACGCCTGAACGCGACACACCACGGCGGCGTCATCCAGCTGAAGGTCACGATTCGAAGGTTCGCCTTCGATCGGGGAAACGAGGGTTGGACTGTTGAAGGCGACCTGCTCATCGAACCGGGCGAAGAACTGACGAGGATAACGCGAGAGGTCGCGGCGTTCGCCCGCCCGGATCCAGGACATCGCGTGCACTAGCCCGGTGAACGACCGTCCGCGAGCGGGCGCTCGCTACCGTGGATGCATGACGCTGGTGTGGCTGACGGAGTGCGAGTGGGCATGCTGCGGCGACGCGTTTGCGGTCGGCGACGAGGTCGACTTCGGCGTCGAATCGCGACACCCAGGTTCCTCGCTCGATGAACTGCTCGGTCCCTCGCTGGCCGCGACAGTGGACGCAGTCGAGTCACACCATGAAGAGGAGTTTGCCGATCGCGTTCGTGGTCGCGTAATCGCCGTCCATGCCGTGACCCACGAAGTCGCGGAACGTAGCTCCCTGCGCCGTCCAGGTCACGGCGCGCCGCTGGACGCCGTCATGCCTCCTGACGGAGAGGAATGGCCGGTCGTCCGGCACGAGCTCGCTGGTGGCGTGTCCATGGGTTCGCGGCCGTCTCGCTATGTGATCGAGGTCACGCCGGTACGCGGCACCGCCTTGCTCGAACCAGTTCGCGGCGTTCGGCTGCCTCCGGCCGAGAATGAAGCTGAGCCGCCACCGGCTCTCTCCGATAGCGGCGATCCGCCCATCGAGCGGAGAAGGCGTTGCCTAGCGGGCTGGCTGGTCGACATCGAGGACCGCTGATCCGGACGGGTTGACGCGCGTTCGAGGACCGTTGTCGCGCCGTGGGTGGACGCGAGAATATCGAAGCGTGGACGCTCACCTCGAACCGCAGGCTCTCGCGGATCTCATTTGCACTGAGCTGGATCCGGTGATGACCGCCAACGGATTCCAAGCGGGGCAGTCCGGGGTCGGCGACGACATCGGGATCATCTACTGCGCGCCGCATGTCGAGTTCCGCCGCCGGTTTCCCGGGCTCGGCCCAACAATCCAATACGACGATGCCGGCGCCTGCACGGATCTGAACATTTACGCCGGCATGGGAGTGGGTGGGAGGCTCCACGAGATCCGCTTTGACGGCGTCACGCTTCACGAATTGCTTGCCGAGGAGGGCATTGAGTACGCGAGCGAGGCGGACGCGATTGCAGCTCTGCCCGCAGCTGCCGGGGTTGTGCGGCTGCGGTCGGTTCTGAGCGAGCTGTTCTCTCGCCACGCAACAGCCCGACCAATACGCGGGCAGCAGCGGGTCTCCCTGGTCGGTGTTGGCGTGGTCGCCAACCTGTCCGCGGCGATTCGCGGAGCCACTTCGGCACCAATGAGCGCGCTCATCCTGGACCGTGCGCTTGGCGAGGCCGCATACGCGCATGTGCGCACCGCGCAATGAGGCAGCTTCCAGCTGACATGGTGCCATTTCGGAGAATATTTCAGATCAAGGCTCGTATCCGATATGCGCGTGTCGGAACTGAATCCGCCATCAACGCGACCTGGTTGTGCCGCAGCTTGCGCTGGCAGAACCGAGTTGCCTATTCCTTTCCCAGAATCCCGCGGACCTCCCATGCGAGATCTGGATCGCGCCGACTGTGCTCCAGGAACTGTCTGCCGCGCGCTCCGCCCAGCTCATGGATCGGCCGGAGGAGGAGCACACGAGATGCGCCCAGCTCTCGTCGACTGGCGAGCGCAAGCAGATCGTCGAGATGATCAGCATCCGCCGCGCCAGCGAGCGCTACCGCAAAGCTGTCCCTATCTCTATCCGAGGACGTGGTCAGGTAGAGACGCTCGAGGTCGGCCCACCAGCGAACGGCCGGCTTCACCGCGAGTGCGCGGGCTAGCCCTTCGGTGACCGCGTCGGGATGCGGCCCGTTGAGAAGATGATGCATCAAGATCGGTAGCGCCGTTGGGTATGGATCCGAGGTGTTGACGAGATCCCACACGGAGTCGACGTGCACGCCGGCAGCTCGAAGGTCACTCACGATGTGACGCTCAGCTTCGCTGTAGAACCGTGCACGCGCTGCGAGCTCATCGTCCTGCTGTCGAATCATCGCTTGATAGTCCGCGTCTTCAGCAAGGGCGGTCATAAGCTCCGCCGCAGTGATCCGCTCTCGTGCCCTCTTTTTCACCACGGGATCGGCCTCCCTCGAATGGGTTCCACTCCGGATCTGGCGCTCGAGCGGATCAGACGGGCGCGCTCCCGAACGGATGTAGAGACAGAAAGTGCGTTGGGTCGTACGCGCGTAGTCCAAGCTATCCCGACGTTGCCGCGTAAGGGACAGCCTGGCGACGTTCCTCACCCCACTTATGGATGTCGCGGTCATGCCATCCGCGATGCGTGAGCGACCGTTGATAGAGAAGGGAGCTTGACCCGGTTTCCCGGACGGTTCTTGTGTGTTGATCATGCCGCGATCTCTGCGGCGGTGTGAAGTGCTTCATAGTCGGCGGGGCTGAGGTAGCCGAGGGCGGAGTGCCGGCGGCGGGGGTTGTAGAAGCCTTCGATCCACTCGAACATGGCCGACGCGAGTTGCGTCCTCGAGTCCCAGCTCGTGCGGTCGAGAAGCTCGCGCTGCATGACTGACCAGAAGCTCTCGATGAGTGCGTTGTCGACGCTGGAAGCGACTCTGCCCATCGATCCGAGCAGTCCGGCCTGGCGGAGCCGGTGCCCGAAGATCCAGCTGGTGTATTGCGCACCCTGTGCGCGTGAACCACGGTCCCGGGTTCGGGTCGACGTCGCCAGCGGGCCATCTCAAGCGCGTCGACGACGATCTCCGCGGTGATCCGATCCGAGATCGACCATCCCACGATCCGCCGACTGAAGGCGTCGATGACGGCCGCGCAGTACACCCACCCGTCTCTTGCACGATGCTGCGTGATGTCGCAGAACCAGAGCCGGTTCGGGGCGTCGGCGCGGAACTGCCGCTTCACGAGATCCTCGTGCGTCGCGGTGTCCGGCTTCCAGCCGCGGCGTTTCCGGCGGTGGGAGACCCCGACCAGGCCGTCCAGCCGCATCAACCGAGCGACACGGCTGCGTGCGACGTGAACGCCGAGCCCGAGCCGCAGCTCGGCCAGCACCCGCGGCGCACCATACGTCTCCCTGGAGTCGGCGTGGATGCGCCTGATCGTTGTTGTCAGCTCCGCGTCCGTGATGGCGCGCAGCGAGGATGATCGGTCTCGCCAGTCATAGTAGCCGGAGGTCGAGACCCCGAGGAACCGGCAGGCCACCGCGACGGGGACACCGTCCGCGGCGAGCTCCTGGACCAGCCGGAACCCTATTTTGGGAGCACGTTCTCCCTGGCGAAGTATGCCGACGCCCGCTTGAGGATCTCGTTCTCCATCTCCAGCACACGCAACCGGCGGCGAAGCTCGACAAGCTCCTTGTGCTCATCGGTCGTCAGACCTGGCTTGCGGCCGCCGTCGATGGCGTCGCGGTTCATCCAGTTCCGAAGGCAGGACTCGCTGATCCCGAGATCACGGGCGGTCTGGCCGACAGGGTTGCCCTGCGCGACCAGATCCAGGGCTCGACGCCGGAACTCCGGCGGGTGGGCAGCAGGCATCTCACGGACTCCTTCCGAGACGATCATCGCCTCAACTCAGGTGTCCGGAAAGGCGGGTCAAGCTCCAGGCGTGCGAACGCTGCTTCGCTTCTGTAGCGGCCTGGGTGAGACCAGGAGACGAGCAGCTGCGGTAGACCCCGAACCGCTCGGGCGCCGTTAGCCGATCTGCGGTGTAGTCCTCGGCCGGAGGGCGAGGCGACTCGTCGTTCGCTCAGGCGGCGGGAGCGGTGCTGCTCCCCCGTACGGCGGTTGCTTGGACCTCGACCCGGATCTCGTCCTTCGCAAGCGCTGCCACTTCCACGAGCGCACAGGTGGGGAAGTCGCCGGTGAAGAACTCGCGCCGGGCTCTCCACACCTGGGCGTTCTCGGACATGTCGGTGACGAAGATCGTCATCTGGACGACATCGTCCATCGCTGCGCCCGCGGCCTCGACGAGTGCGCGCATCTTGCGGAAGATCACCCCGGACTGTTCATAGGAGTCCGAGCCCAGGATGGTCGAACCGTCGGTACCGCGGGCGGTCAATCCTGAGATGAAGATGAATTCACCCACGCTGAGGCAGTTCGACCACATACCGGCCTCCGGCTCGCGGACGTCGGGTGAGGTGTGGCGGATCTTCTGCATATCAGTCAGTTCCTTCGTCTGCGCGCTTAGCCACGAAGTCACCGATCGTGTCGGCGGTGTGGAACTCGGGGATCTCGTAGTAGTGGGGTCCGTCATAGATCTCGATGAGCATGCTATGAGTGTGGGCCAGCGTCGGACCGTGCGGGTGGTCCTTCGGGTTCATGTAGAAGGAACCGGGGCGCAGGCGGATCTCGGAGTCGACGTACTCGTAGTCGCCCTCGAGGCAGTACATGAACTGATTCGACGCGTGCGTGTGCTTGATGGGGATGCGACCGCCCGGCGCGAATTCGAGGAGGGCGATGCTGGCCCCCGTCTCCGGATTCTTGTGCAGGAAGTACTGCCGCAGCCCGTACTCGGGGAAGTCGATCCACTGGGACTCTTCGAGATCCGTGTCGTGGATAAGACGTTCCAGCGACGGAAGGGACGGTGTCGATTCCATATCACTCCAATTCCGGACGGCCCGCTGCCGACCATTGTTCGTATAGTTCCCGCGTGGCGGGTGTCGGTGGCAGCACGTCGAGGATGGACGCGCCCCGGCGGATTTCCGCGGAGGCGAACACCTCGTAGTCCTCGGCATCCGCGGTGGCCTCGGCCACCGACTCCGCCAGGTGACGCGGGATGACCACCACACCTTCTGTGTCCCCGACGATGACGTCCCCTGGGTAGACGGCCACGCCCCCGCATCCGATCGGCTCTTCGAGTGCCACCGCGTGGAACGCGAGCGGCGTCGCCGGCCCCGCATTCGCGCGCTGGAACGCGGGAAGACCCGTCGCGCGGATACCCGCGGTGTCGCGAAATCCCCCGTCCGTCACAACACCCGCGGCTCCGCGCGTGCGCAGCCGAAGCGCCATCAGGTCTCCCATGGACGACGCCGCAGGGGACCCCTGCGCATCGATGACGAGAACGCCGGACTCGGGGCACTCCTCGATCGCTCGGCGGTGCAGGTTCTCCGGCTGCGCGTAGCTCGCCATCGAGTCCAGGTCCTCCCTCGAGGGGATGAACCGGAGAGTGTACGCCTCCCCCACCATCGACGGCTGACTGCTGTCCAACGGTGCGACGTCGCGCATCATCGTCCGACGCAGACCCCGCGCCAGCAGGATGTTGGCGATGGCCGGCGTGCTCGCGCTCGCGAGGATCGAGCGCGTTCGTTCATCGAGCAGCGCCGTCATCCGGTACCCGACCCCGTGCGTTTTACCGGGATGGACGCCCACTCCCGGAGCATCCATCCACCGTCGGGCGAGACCCACACCGCCAGGAATGCCAGGTCGAGCACGCGGCGCGCGCCGCCGATCTCCAGGTCGAGGACGACGCGTCCGCGGATGGTGGCCGTGTCGCCGAAGACCCACGCAGCGTGGCGCGTGAGGTCCACTCCGTGGTACCCGGTACGGCCGGACGCGATCGACTCCACGAAGGAGTCCTTCGCCTCCTCCACTCCCGAGGAATGGATGTATACGAAGTCGTCGTCGAGTAGCGATTCGAGGACGACGGCGTCTCCCGCCGCAAGGGCGTCGAGCCGCAGGTCGTCGCGCGCGATAAGCGCGGTGACGACGTCTTCCGAATCGGAGGTCATGCCGATCCCTGCCGTTCCGCGACGTAGGGCGTCGCCTGCGTCTGCCACGACAACGGAGGCGGCGTTCCCCAGCCGCCCAGCCCGGAGAGGGAGAGGGAGGACTTCAGCCAGCGTACCGGTTCGACTTCCAGGTCCATCGACTGGTAATGGTCGGTGAACAGTTCTACCCGGTGGCCGTCGGGATCGCGGAGATAGAGGAACGGCGCATTGCTCGGACCGAAGTGACGCTCCGGACCGTACTCGACGTTGGCGCCGAATCCGTTAGCGGCCGCCACATCCGCAGCCCGGAATAGTCCCGCGACTTCGGGGACGAGCACGCCGAAGTGATGCAGCTTAGGGCCGTCACCGGCGACGATGGCGACATCATGCGGGTTGCCCTTGCGCTGCATGAAGGCGAACAGCATCTCGGCGTCGTCGTCGTCCTCGACATACTCGGTCAGACGGAATCCCATGGACCCGTAGAACTGAGCAGTCACGGGCACGTCCCCGGTCAGGATCTGCACATGGTCGAATCGCTGGACCGCCGCACCCCGGAACAGGTCGTACCTCTCGGACAACCGGGGCGCCACGTCCATCGACGCGCAGAACTCGAGCGGGGTGCCTGCCGCATCCTCGGTGTGGAGGGTGCGTCCCTGGAAGGGCCGATCCACCCACTGCACGGGGGCCCCGACGGTGTACAGGTGATCCGCGAGATGGTCGAGGTCCCCATCCATCATGACCCGATAGCCGACGCGGGCACAGCCGATATCTCTTCCGGCCGTCAGGACCAGGCTGTGGTGCGCGGTCTCGCCCAGGCCCCGGAGATACAGCGTGTCCGAGTCCTGGCAGGTGAGGATGTAGCCCATCGTCTCGACCCAGAACGCCTGCGCCGCCGCGAGGTCGCTCACATGCAGAACGACATGGCTCGCCCGGGTGATGAGGAATCTCGGTCGGAGGTTGATGGTGGGAAGCATCACCGCAGAGCCGACCTGTTCGTGAGGATGCTGACGTCGTCGGGGTTGATGAGGTCGGGCACGGTCCAGCCGTCGAGATCGTACTCGTCCATCGCCGACTGCGCGAAGTCTTTGCAGTGCTGCAGGACACCCGTCGACATCGCGTCGAACAGTGCGAGCTGGCGGGTCGTGTCGTTGCTGCCGATGTAGTTGATCTCGTACAGCTCGTGCCGGGATCCGAACTCCGTGCCGATCGCGTCCCAGAGCAGCTTCATGACCTTCACCCGCTCTTCCGCGTCGATGCCGTGGCTCCCGCGCAGATACGTGTCGAGGTATCCGCGGATCTCCGCGGATTTGAAGTCACTGGTGTGCGAGTTCAGATAGATCAGCCCGCTCGCCACCACCTGCTCGATGATGTTCTTGATGATGGGCATCGCGATTTGATTGATCACCCGGTACGCGCCCACAGGGGCCGGATCCGGGAGCACCATGCCCTGATGCCAGTGCACGGCGCTCTTGGCCATGGCGTCGGAGAGCGCCCAGAAGGTGTTGCGCCATGCGATCACCTCGCCGAGCTGCGACTTCACTCCGTGAAACTCCCCGGCTCCGGTGATCTCAAGCGCCTTCGACAGCGCCCCCACCAGGAAATCCAGCTTCACTGCGAACCGTGTGCACCCGTGGAGCGCGGCGCGCTCGGCCTGGCCGGACTTGGCGGTGAACCTGTTCGCCTGCTCCAGGTCGTTGTGGATGAAGACGTCTTCCCAGGGAACGAAGACGTCGTCGAGCACGAGGATCGCGTCGTTCTCGTCGAGCCGGCTCGACAGCGGGTAGTCGAACGGGCTGCCCAGCACCGCCGCCCGGTACTCGTTCGACACCCGGCCTATCAGCTTCACCCCCGGCGCATTCGTCGGCACGATGAACACCGGCGCATACGCCGGATCCTGGACGGCCACCGGACCGATGTGTCCGACATAGATGTACTGCGTGAGGGCGGCTCCGGTGGCGACCACCTTCGCGCCCGACACGTAGATGCCCTCGGCGGTCTCCCGCGTCACGTGCATGAACACGTCCTTGCCCGCATCCGGGCCCGAATGCCGATCCACGGGAGGGTGGATGATGGCGTGTCCCATGAACCAGGTGCGCTCCTGCGCCTTCCGGTACCAGCGCTCGGCGTTCTGCTGGAAGCGGCCGAAGAACGCCGAGTTCGGACCTAGTGTGGCGAGGAAGTAGCTCTTGTAGTCGGGGGAGCGGCCCATCCATCCCCACCCGATCCGCTGCCACTCCGCGATCGCATCCCGAGACGCGACCTGCTCCTCGATCGATGACGGCGCCCGATAGAACCGATGCGTGAACCCACCCCACTCCGTCGGCACCGTCAGAGTGTCCTTGCGCAGCGGATCATGCAACGCGTCATACATCCGCGCGATCATCCGCGCCGAGTTCCGAAACGCCGGATGCTCCGCAACGTTCTCCACCCGCTCGCCGTAGATCCACACCTCACGCCCGTCATTCAGGCTCCGCAGATACTCCTCCCCCGTGAAAGGAACAAAGCTCTCCGCGGACCCCATCGCCTCCGTGGACACCAACGCATCTGTCATTCGAACTCTCCACTCCCGGCGAAACCGCCGCCCGCACACCCTCGGACCACACCAACCCGGCCCGTCGCGCCCATCATCACCAGAGCACCACCCCCTCCGAAACACCGATCCGCCCCACAACCCCGAAGTGTGCGCGCAACGGACGACACCCAACGCGAAATGGATCGCACCCCGAAGGGCGCTTCAGCAGACTCGTGACGATGATCGTCTTCCGCGACCCCGACACGGTGCCGCGCGACTTCGGTCCGTCGATCGTCGTCGTCGGCAAATTCGACGGCGTGCACGCCGGCCATCGCGCGATGATCGATCACGCCCGCGCACTCGGGGATCACCGGCGCGCGCAGATCGCCGCCGTTACTTTCGACCGCAATCCGCTGCGGACGCTCCGCCCCGAGTCCTGGCGAGGCGACCTAGTGACGCCCGAGCAGAAAGCCCGATTGCTGGCGGATGCGGGAGTGGATGCGACGCTGATGCTGCGGTTCGATCACGACCTCGCGGCCCTGTCTCCCGGCGAGTTCGTCGAGAGGTTCCTCGTCGAGGGGGTGCACGCGTCCCATGTCGTGGTGGGACACGACTTCCGTTTCGGAAAGGGCGGAGCGGGCGACGCGAAACTGCTGCGTCGCGCAGGAAGGACGTTCGGGTTCGGTGTCGACGTGATCGAGAACGTCCGAGTCGTGGGCGTTGACCGACGCGTGTCTTCGACCTGGATTCGGTCACTCGTGCGTCAAGGAGACGTGGATCTGGCCGGTCGCCTGCTCGGACGACCGCCATCGGTGTCCGGTGAGGTCTCGCGCGCGCGTCGGAGCGGCACCGAGTCTCGGTTCAGCGTCGCACAGCTGTCGACATCCATGGACGGCATTCCTCCGGCCGAGGGCGTCTATGCCGGTTGGCTCGTCGGCGGCTGCGCAACCTGGCCCCGCGGTGACGATCATCGCGCGGTGATCACCGTGAGCAACCCGAAGTCCGTTGCCGCATCCGGGGATGGCCCCGTGATCCGTGCTCGCGTGCGCGGCCAGGCCGCGGTCGACCTGCTCGGACAGCGGGTGGATGTGCGGTTCACGGAGCGTCTGACGGATGTACGGTCATCCGTTCCCTCGCCGTCCGGCCGCAGCACGTAGCGTGTCTGAGGGCGACTCACCGAACTTCTCCCGGTAGGCGGCGGCCATCCGGCCGAGGTGGGTGATGCCGTGCCGTGCCGCAACCGCGTACACGGACGTGTCTGCGGAACCGACGTAGAGATCCCGATACACGGCCTCGAGCCGGCGATTGCGCACGTAGGCGATCGGACTGACGCCCAGTTCCCGCTGGAAGCGAATCTGCAGGGCACGAATGCTCATATGCGTCGCGGAGGCGATGTCGAGCACGCCGATCGGAGAGTCGAGATGTGCGTCGATGAACTCGAGCGCGCCCCGCATCGACGGCACCGCCTCCACGTCGGCGGGTGCGTGCCCGTCGCCGCGCACGACCAGTAGCCCGTCGACGATCAGGTTCTCGAAGTAGCCGATCGCACTCGGCAGCGACAGCATGAAAGCGCCCGCGTCGAGGTCGGCGACGCCGGTACGCACCAACTCCATCCACGTGCGGCCGGCACCGTCGGTGACATCCAGCACACCGGGAAGGGCTCGGCCGAGCTCGTCCGCCCTTCCCGTCCCGGCGAACTCGTGCAGCCTCTGCTCTACTAGGGCCGGGGGAATCTTCACCAGCAACCGGGCGCAGTTCGCGCTGTACTGGAGGCGGCTGGTCACGTGGCCCGGTTCGGTGATGACGGCCGTGCCGACCTTCGCCTCGAGACGTTCACCGTCCCTCAAAATGCGCATGGAGCCCTGGAGGGGAATCTGCACGAGGTAATAGGGCTCGTAGGGAGACTGCAGGTGGATCGTGAGTTCCGCCCCGTAGTTGATGTAGAGGAGCGTGAGACCGCCGACGCGCACCGCGTTGTGGGTCAGATCCAGGTCCCCGCTGACGTCGACGACGCGGTGAAGGGAGAGCGTGCGAGCGACGCTCTGCTCGGCTTCCTGGACATGGCCGGTTCTCGCTCGCTGGTACGCAGCGAGCAACGGCGGCCCTGGATCTACGTGAGTGTTCATATCGCCATCTGTCTGGAGCCGGTGGGAGTCCGGACGGTGAGGCAGAGCTGCGCGAATGCGTGCGGAAAGGATAACCCCGCTGGATGAGAAGCACCACCGGGCGCTGGCCGCCGAGGCGAGGGGCCCCGCACCGAAGACGATGCGAAGCCCCTACGGCCGGATCCGTCGAGCCCTTACGCCTCGGTGAGGGCCGTCTTCTCGTCGGTGAACGCGGTACCGGTCCCCTCCGGCAGGATGCGGCGGAGGATCGGGTAGACCACGATCGTCGCCGCGAAAGAGGCAAGGAACCCGAGCGGCCAGATGTTCGCCACCATGAGGACGATGCCGAGCACCGCGGCGCCCACGAGTGTGATGATCCCCGCCCAGTTGAAGCTCTCGATCCGGTGCGTGCTCCTGTCGAACTTCCCTCGCCGGACGATGTAGTAGTCGGCGATCATCACCCCGCACAGGGAGAACGTAATCGCTCCGAGGTACGCCAGCCAGGCGACGAACGAACCCAGGATGCCGGCGCCGATCATGATCAGCGCGATGATGTTCCCGACGATGACCATGGCCGCCCGGGGCACTCGCCGGTTGGTGACGGTCTGGACGAGGTTCACCAGAGCGAGCGAGCCGCTGTATGCGTTCATCGCCTGCGCTTTGGCCTGTGCGGCGAAGATCGTCACGAATCCGAGCCACCCTGCGACGACGACGAAGAACGCGCCAGTGTTGCCCATCGCGTATCCGCCGGCCATCACTGCGGCCTCCTCGACGGTGAGGCCGGGCTGCTGCGCCATCAGGAACTGGATCATGGTGGGCATCGCCGCGACGACGACCACGGCGCCGAGGACACTCATGACCAGGCTCTGCACGGCAGGTCCGGATGCGGCGAGGATCGTCACGTCCCTGCGGGTGCGCGCGAAGCGAGCCATGTCGGTCGTCACCAAGGCGACCGCGGCTCCCGTGGCGCCGGCGAGGGCCACGACGGCCTCGATCTGAGCCCAGGCACCTCCGGGGACGATGCCTGGTGTGGTGAATACGGCCTCCCACGTCGCTCCGCCGGAGGTGAAGTTCTGAACGGCGACGATCACCGCGACGACGAGCGTGATGACGATGAGGATTCCCGAGGCGCGAAGGGCGAGCCTGAGGCCGAAGATGGCGAGCAGGATCCACGCGATCGTCAGGACGGCGTAGACACCGATCTTCGTGACCCAGGTGTCGTCCCAGCCGAAAGCCACGAGAGTTCCCTCGTAGAGGAGGGAGCTCTCCAGCGCTAGGAAGCCCAGGACCATGAAGGCGAAGATCCCGGCGGCGAGAGCCGACCCCCGGAACCCCAGGCCGAAGTAGCGGGCGGTGATGGTGCTGGAGACACCGGTCCGGTGCGCCATCCGTCCGAGGAGATCGCCGAGGATGAATCCCATCGCCCCGACGATGAGGCCTCCAATGAAGGCGTTCCAGAACCCGGCGAGGATGACCGAAAAGCCGGCGATGGCGAAGATCACGAGCGCGGTGACGACACCGATCGTGCTGAGCGAGAGCTGCCATCCGCTCTGTCGGTGCTCGGCGGGAACACTGACCAGCGCATGGTCTTCCGCGGTCTCCGCGAGGGTTCGCTTGGTCGGGGGCGTTGGCTGACGCGATGAAGCGTCGCCGGTGCCGTCGAGCGGCTTCCGAATGGGTGCGGACATGGTCCACCTCTCTTGCCTGGATGGTGCTTCTGGTGGGACTTCTTTCGGGTACCCCTGGACGTCATCGATCACAGGTGTTTAGCGGGACTCTAGGGACAGCGCCCTTCGGGGTGCGATCCATTTCGCGTTGGGTGTCGTCCGTTGCGCGCACACTTCGGGGTTGTGGGGCGGATCGGTGTTTCGGAGGGGGTGGTGCTCTGGTGATGATGGGCGCGACGGGCCGGGTTGGTGTGGTCCGAGGGTGTGCGGGCGGCGGTTTCGCCGGGAGTGGAGAGTTCGAATGACAGATGCGTTGGTGTCCACGGAGGCGATGGGGTCCGCGGAGAGCTTTGTTCCTTTCACGGGGGAGGAGTATCTGCGGAGCCTGAATGACGGGCGTGAGGTGTGGATCTACGGCGAGCGGGTGGAGAACGTTGCGGAGCATCCGGCGTTTCGGAACTCGGCGCGGATGATCGCGCGGATGTATGACGCGTTGCATGATCCGCTGCGCAAGGACACTCTGACGGTGCCGACGGAGTGGGGTGGGTTCACGCATCGGTTCTATCGGGCGCCGTCATCGATCGAGGAGCAGGTCGCGTCTCGGGATGCGATCGCGGAGTGGCAGCGGATCGGGTGGGGATGGATGGGCCGCTCCCCCGACTACAAGGGAGCCCTGCTCGCCACCCTCGGCGCCAACGCGCAGTTCTACCGCGGTTTCGAGGATAATGCGCGGCGCTGGTACCGCAAGGCGCAGGAGCGCACGTGGTTCATGAACCACGCCATCATGAACCCTCCCGTGGATCGGCATTCGGGCCCGGATGCGGGCAAGGACGTGTTCATGCACGTGACGCGGGAGACCGCCGAGGGCATCTACGTGTCGGGCGCGAAGGTGGTCGCCACCGGAGCCGCCCTCACCCACTATTCGCACATCGCGCACATCGGCCAGGTCGCGATCCAGGATCCGGCGTATGCGCCGGTGTTCATCGTGCCGACGAATGCGCCGGGGGTGAAGCTGATAGGCCGGGTGTCGAACGAGTACCGGGCGGCGGTGCTGGGCAGCCCGTTCGACTACCCGCTGTCGAGCCGGCTCGACGAGAACGACGCGATCCTCGTGCTCGACGACGTCTTCGTTCCCTGGGAAGACGTCTTCATCCACAACGATCTCGAGCGCGCGAATCGCTACGGCGTCGAATCAGGGATGCTTGAGCGTTCGTCGATCCACGGGTGCACACGGTTCGCAGTGAAGCTGGATTTCCTGGTGGGGGCGCTGTCGAAGGCGCTTGAGATCACCGGAGCCGGGGAGTTTCACGGAGTGAAGTCGCAGCTCGGCGAGGTGATCGCATGGCGCAACACCTTCTGGGCGCTCTCCGACGCCATGGCGAAGGGGGCTGTGGAGTGGAACGGGATGATCCTCCCCGACCGCGAAGCGGCCGGGGCATATCGCGTGCTGAATCAGATCGCGATGCCGAAGATCAAGAACATCATCGAGCAGGTGGTGGCGAGTGGGCTGATCTATCTGAACTCGCACACCAGTGACTTCAAATCCGCGGAGATCCGCGGATACCTCGACACGTATCTGCGCGGGAGCCACGGCATCGACGCGGAAGAGCGGGTGAAGGTCATGAAGCTGCTCTGGGACGCGATCGGCACGGAGTTCGGATCCCGGCACGAGCTGTACGAGATCAACTACATCGGCAGCAACGACGCCACACGGCAGACCAACTTGTTCTCGGCGATGGGAACGGGTCTGCTCGAGCGCTGCAGAGACTTCGCGCAGTCGGCGATGGACGAGTACGACCTCGACGGCTGGACCGTGCCCGACCTCATCAACCCCGACGACGTCAGCATCCTCACGAACAGGTCGGTGAACCGTGTCTGACATCGCGTGGAATCAGGAGATCTACGATTTCGCGGACCTCGCTCTCGCCGGGCACGAGCCGGAGGCGGCGGGAGAGTTCGACGTCCGCGCCTTCCGTCGGATGATGGGGGGCTTCGCGACCGGAGTGGTGGCGGTGACGTATGAGTCCGACGGGCAACTGTACGGAATGACCGCCAATTCGTTCACCTCGATCTCTTTGACCCCTCCGCTGGCGATGGTCTCGCTGATGCGGTCGTCCCGGTCGCTTCAGTACCTGCTGGATCGCCCGTTCGCGATCAACGTGCTCGCCGCAGTTCAACTCGACGTCGCGCTCCACTTCGCCCGCAAGGAGAACGGCGCAGAGCCGCTCTGGCTCACCGACGGCCGCGCGCCGCGACTGGCCGGCGCGGTGGCGACCATGCAATGCACGCCGTGGGCTGCGTACCCAGCGGGCGACCACATCCTCGTCCTCGGGCGGATCGCGGAGTTCGAGGACAATGAGGAGCTGGCTCCGCTGGTATACCAGCGCGGCTCGTGGACGGGCCTCACCGCTCGGACAGCGCAGACGGAGGCCACGACGTGAGTACGCTCGCCTCCTCGGTCGACTCCGTCGACGGACTCCGGGACTCGCTGGCGGGCCTCAGTCTTCTCTTTAGGTCGGAGGCCGACGAGAGCGATCGGATCCACCGCCCCACGCCCCTCGTCCAGCAGGCGCTTCGCAGGTCGGGCGTGCTCCGCCTCCTGCTCCCGAAGGAGTTCGGCGGCCTCGAAGCGAGCCCGCCCGTGATCGTTGAGGTCATCGAGACCATCGCCCATGCGGACGCATCCGTCGCGTGGCTCGTGCGCGCTCTGATCAGCGAGACGGCGGTCGCGGCGTCCCGGTTGACGTTCAGCACGGCTGCCGACCTGTTCAGCACGCCGGGGTCCGCGGTCATCGCGGGAGTGTCGCGGGGCGAGTCGGGCGTGGGCGCCCTCCTCGACGACGGGAGCGTGCGCATCAGCGGACGATGGCGATACGTGCCCGGCATCTCGATGGCGAGCCACGTCAACCTGCCAGTCCGCGTGCCCGGCGTCCCGACCCTCGTGTGCGTGGTTGCGCGTTCGGAGGTCACCGTCAACGACAACTGGGAGATGCTGGGACTGAGCGCCTCGGGCGCCTTCGACGTCGAGGCACGCGATGTGGTCGTGCCGGGCCATCTGACATTTCCGCGAGACGGTTCGTTCGTGTCCCGGGGAAACCACGTCGACCGGTTGGGTGCGCCGATCCTCGCCAGTATCAATCAGGCGGCATGGGCACAGGGGATCGCGCGTCGGCTGCTCGACGAGCTCGCGAGCTACGTGGAGCACCGGCCGCAGGGCAGGAGCGGTGTACTGCCCGAGGAGTTCTTCGTCGATTTCGCGCGCCACCACGCGCAGGTCCGGTCGAACCGCATCCTGCTCGAGGATTCGTTGCGCTCCGCCCAGGACGCCCTCGAAACTGGCAAGAAACTTCCGGACGAGGTCGAGACGATAATCCGACTGGCTGGAGGACTCTCGACGCAGTCGGCGGTCGACATCAGCCAGTTCGCCCACCGCTTCGCCGGCGTTCACATCGTGCGCAACGGTCCGCTTCAGCGCATCTTCCGGGACGCCCACACGGGCGCGCAACACCGGGGATCGAGCACAGCCGTGGCTCGCCACGCGGGGATGCTCCTCTCGGGGAGCCTCGCATCGGGGAGCGGCTGGTCGCGATTCGACGCGGTGCACACCTCCGGCCCGGACGCGGACGAGGTCGGGGAGTGAAGCTCGCGACGGTCCGAGTCGGTGAGACCACGACCGCCGCACGTGCGACGGAAGACGGATTCGCGCCGATCGAGGGGTATCCCGATCTCAGCACGCTCCTGCGGGATCCCGACTGGATGGACCGCGCACGTGCGGCAACGGTGGTTTACGAGTACGGGAATGCGGGTGAGGGGCTGGGCCTGCCACTGCCGACGCCTGGGAAGATCATCTGCGTCGGACACAACTACCGCGGTCACATCCTGGAACTCGGCCGGCAGCTGCCGACCCATCCGACCCTCTTCGCCAAGTTCCCGGAGACGCTGACCGGACCGGGCGAACCGATCGTGATTCCCGAAGAGGATCCCCAGACGGATTGGGAGGGCGAACTGGCGGTCGTCATCGGCGCGGAGGCATACCGGGTCCCGGTGGAGAGGGCGAGCGACGCGATCGGCGGATACACGATCGCCAACGATGTGTCGATGCGTGGATGGCAGAACCGCACGATCGAATGGCTGCAGGGCAAGATCTGGTACGGTTCGACGCCGCTCGGGCCCCTCATGGTCACCCCCGACGAGTTCGACGCGACCGACGCGTTCATCAGCACTCTCGTGAACGGCGAACGAGTGCAGCACCATGCCATCTCCGACATGGTGTTCTCCCCCGCCGCCCTCGTGTCCTACATCTCGACGATGCTGCCGCTGCATCCCGGCGACGTCATCCTCACCGGCACACCGGGCGGAGTAGGGCATGCGCGGACCCCTCCCGTGTACCTGCAACCTGGAGACCGCGTCGAGGTGACGATCGACGGGATCGGCACACTGTCCAACCTGATGGTGCGCGCCAACGAGGCGAAGCCGGTCTGACCCTGATCGTGCGCTACACGAGATGGAAGTACTGCTCGAGCCTCTGTACCGCCTGATCGGGACGCCCCGAGTCGAAGTACGGAGCCATGGTCTCCTGCCATCGGGTGTTCACATCGCGTCGTCCCATTTCGGCCACCGACATCTCATAGTCGGCTGTCTCGACATAGCCGACGACAAGTCCATCGTCCGGCCGGACGAAGAGGGAGAAATTCGTCCACCCGGTCTCTCGGAGCGCGTCGAGGACCTCCGGCCACACAGACGCGTGCACGGCGAGGTAGTCCGTCACCCGTTCGGGTTTGAGGTGCATCACGAAGCAGACTCGCTGCATCTTATCGGCGGTCGTGCCCTCGTCGGTCATGTCTCTGCTCTCTCTGACGTCGACTCGCCACCGCGGACGAGGGCGCGGATCGCCGCCACCCTTTCGTCGATGGCGGTCTGGGTGATGCGTGCCTCGGACGCCTCGTATTCGAAGCCGTGATAGCCGCGGGGAAGGAATCGGGCGGTGACCTCCACCCCGTCGGCTCCCAGGCGTGACGCGTACCGCCACCCCTCCTCCGGAGCGGGTCGGCGGAGGTGGTGAAGATGTAGGTCGGGAAGCCCCTCCAGCGAGGCGGCTCGCTCCGGCGCTGCACAAGAGTCCGCAGGCCCCGCGCCCAAGTACTCGGCCCAGCACGCGTCCAGATCGGCGCGCCGCAAGGGACCGGCATCGTCGTCCGCGGCGGTGTCGCTGAGCGCAGGGCTGATCAGCAATTGTCCGATGGGCTTCACTCCAGCATGGTCGCGGATGTACAGACACACCTCTTGCGGCGATGGTGGCGCCCGCGCTCGCCCCTGCGACAGCACCGGGCGGCCGCGGTCGACGACCGCTCGATGCACGGCGAGAGCATCCTGCACGGCGGCAGGGTAGGGTTCCTCTGGGGCGAGTCGGTAGTCCATTCCCCACCAGATCGACGCGCTGCTCGGCGAATCGTCGAAGCATCGGATCGTCCCCTTCAGGTTCCCCATAGACCCATCCTCGTACGGGCGATCTGGCAAGCCGACTTACCATCGTGAGAGCAGCCGGAGGTCCATCGCCCGAGATCGTCGAGGTGGAAGCAGCGGATGACCTAGACGTCGCGATTGTGCGCTACGAGGCCATTGCTGAGGAGCAGAGTCTGCAGCAGATCGAGGTCTCGAGGGTCGACCGGACGGTGGCCGGTCGGTACGAAGATTGCACCGCGATCGGCTATTCCGACGCGATGCGCGACTCCACAGCGCATGTGCGGGCTGAGCACGAATTCCACGGAACCATCTACGCGACGGATGATCACGCACTTGGGTATCTGCTCGCAACGGAGGCTCTCAAGGCGACCGGGATGGCCGGCGGCAGCTCCGACGGCAGCCAAGCCTGGGGAGGCTACCGTCGACGATGAGGACCTTTGGTTCGGCGGCCAGAGCGCGTCCGATCGCCACCATTTGCTGCTGCCCGCCGGAGAGCGATCCGGCGCGATTGTTGCGCAGTGGCGCGAGCAGCGGGATGAGTTCGAAGATGCGCTCCACCGCGCCCTTTCGCGCCGATGCCGGGCGGGTGAGTGCACCGAGTCGGATGTTCTCGGCGGTGGAGAGCGCAGGGAACACCTCACGCCCTTGCGGACACAACACGATTCCGTGCCGCGAGCGCTGATGTATGGGGCTTTTCGTCACGTCTCCGCCGTCGAAGTGGATCTGCCCTGAGGAGGGAATCACTCTCCCGGCCAGGACGGACGCGAGGGTGGTCTTGCCTGCCCCGTTCACCCCCGTCAGCGCTGTGACCTGCCGGCGGCGAGACTGAGACTCACCCCGTGAAGGACGACGTCGCCGGCGCCGTAGCCCGCGACCAGATCCAATGCGTCAAGAACTGACATGACTTCTCCCAAGTAGCATTCCATAACCTGCGGGTCGGTGAATGCCTCCGCAGGCCTGCCGTCGAAGATGAGTTCGCCTTGGCGAAGGACGGGCACGCGCGAGCAGACTCGAGCGATCAGCGACATGTCGTGATCGACCAGCAGCGTGCCCACGCCGTGCGCCGTGAGATCGGCAATGATGCCGGGAAGCCTTTGCCTCTCCGACAGGTCCAGGCCCGCTCCCGGCTCGTCGAGGAGGAGGTAGCGCGGCACGCCGTTGATGACGCGCGCCAGTTCCACCCGGCGTCGGTGACCCCAGGAGAAGGTCACCGACGCGGGCGTCGAGATCGCTATCGAGACCGAACATGCGAGCGGTCTCTGTGACGGTCTCCTCGGAACTACGGTGTCCGCCGCGGGCCAGCGCAGCCGACATCGCGATGTTCTCGCGAACCGTCAGCGTGTCGAAGAGCCTGAGATTCTGAAAGTTCCGGGCCAACCCAGCCTTCGCCCTCGCGCGCATCGACGATCGGCCGAAATCCTTACCCTCGAAGGTCACCGACCCCGTGGTCGCTTTCAGCAGACCGGAGAGGCAGTTGACAAGGGTGCTCTTGCCGGGACTGGAGATCAGCCGTTGAAATGCTTGAGATCGAGCTTGTCCGCGAAAACTGCGTCGGCTGCGGCGTCGGTATCGGTCGGCTCCGGTCCCTCGATGACGTCGGTCTCGCCGACCGCGAGGTCGGTGAGCCGCACACCATGCCGATCCGCGAACATTTGGGCGCGCTTGATGTAGAGCGGACGGCCGACGGAGTCATTGAGCAGCGCGTCGTGCACCGGAATCGCCTGTCGTGGACGCACGCCGACGATGAAGTCCACCATCTCGGCCATCTTGTTCCACGGAGCGCTCAGCGGCACCAGAAGGGTGTCGGGGGCCGGTCCAGCGGGGACGATGAAGCTGTCACCCGGGTGGTATACCAGCCCGTCGATAATGTATCCGGTGTTCGCGACCACAGGGATGTAGGCGTGGATCACCGCGTGCTGGCCTCCGACCGTTCGCACCGAGAATCCCGCGCATTCGAACTTCTCACCAGCGCCGGTGGCGATGATCTGAATCGCGTCTACTCCTGCGTCCGCCGCCCGGGCGGCGAGGCGAGCAGCTGGCACTTCCGGTGCGCGTACGGTGGCCGAGCTGTTCGCTGCCAGGAATGCCAGGACGGCGCCCTCGTCCAGGTGGTCAGGATGCTGGTGCGTGATCAGAACGTGCTCGGCGCCCTCGAGTGCGGGGGCAGGATCGCTGTACTCACCCGGATCGATGACGATCCGGCGGCCTTCCTTCTCGAGACGGACACACGCGTGACCGAACTTCGTCAACTCGATGCTGATTGTCATAACAGTTCCCATTCTCGAAACGCTGCCCTGAGCCGTGCGGCAGGTGCCGGACGGCAACGACAGGTACTCACCTGCAGCGCGAGGTGAACCCTGCGGTGATCAGTCGCGCTCGACGAGCGCCAGCACTCGCGCGGGGCTCCCTGTTCCGCCCACGATCGGAAGGGGCGCCACCACGATCACCGCGCCCGTTGCCGGAAGCCGATCCAGGTTCTGCAGCGAGGTGATGCCGTACTTGTCATGGCCAAGCAGGTACCAGTGCATCGGCATCTCGGGGTCCATGCTGTGGCCCAGCCCCGCGTCGAGACCCATCGTCTCCACCCCGACACCCGAGATACGCGTCTCCTCGGCCAGCCAGCAAGCGCACTCGGGGGTGAATCCCGGCGTGTGCATTCCCTCGCTGTCCGCGTTGATGAACCTCTCGGCGTTCTGACTGTGCACAGCCCATCCGGTCCGAACCAGCACCCAGCCGTTTTCAGGGAAGTCTCCGTGCTCCGCCTGCCAAGCCTTGAGATGGTCCACCGTCACCAGGAAGTCGGAGTCCGCTGCGGCCTCAGCCGTGAAGTCCACGACCACCGCCGGCCCGATGAGCCGAGGCAGGGGCGTCTGAGAGACATCGCGGCCCTGGCGTCCCGTGATCCAGTGGATCGGCACATCGAGATGAGTACCCGTGTGCTCGCCGATGTGGATGTCGTTGGCCCGCCAGACGGGACCCCGCTCGTCGTAATGGGCGATCTCCTCGAGCGCGAATGGAGCGGGGCTCGGAAACGGGTCAGGCAGGGTCAGACTCGGCGTGTTCGCCGTCAGCTTGTTCGTCAGGTCGATGATCTCGACGGTGCCGTTCGAAATCGCTGCGATCAGATCGCCCAGTTGCGTCATCACCATGCCTCATCTCGTCAATGCGGCGAAGGAAACCTCGCCGAGCAACCACCGCGGCCTCTGGTTCCACACGAACCGGCCCGCACATGTTCGCCAATACTCACCACCGACGACGCTTCTGTCAATTCTGGCTTACCGCGATACCTCCCCTTGCTCCGCCGACGGGGTCCAATCGATGTCTGCGAGCGTGGCGAAGAACGTGCGCAACTCCCCAGCCATGTCGACGCCGTCGCGATCGAGCAGCCACTGAATCTGCAGGCCGTCCATCATCGCGAGAGTGGCGACAGCAGCGTTGTGCGGAGTGAGTCCCGGCTTCAGGCGCCCCTGCCGCTCCAGGTCCTCGAACGCCCCGATGAGGTGGGTGCGAGCCACCTCGTATCGGCTGACGAAGTAGCCGCGCGCCGGGTGATCGAGGGCGGTCGCCTCGGCAGACAGGATGCAGTAAAGCTCCACGACGCCGGGTGCGGAGGAGTTGTGGTTCGCGGTCTCCACCAGTCCACGGAGCGTCACATCACCGTTGCCATCAGCCATCCGGGTCCACTGGAGCGAATGCTCGTCGCGGCGACCGAGCACAGCCGCGAGAAGAGCAGGCTTGTTCGGAAAGTGATGCACGAGCCCCGCTTCGGTTATTCCGACTCGCTGCGCCACCTCGCGCAGCGATCCTGATCGATAGCCTGCCTCCGCGAACACATCGAGTGCCGCGTCGAGAATCGCGGCGCGTGTGATCCGTGACTTCGCATACTCCCCTCGCGGTCCGCGCTTACTGGGCCTGACCATGCCATTCATCATCTACTCCGAACCTCCGTGGACAGCTTCGCCGCCCACTCTCATTCTGGCGGGTTGCTGCAGTTCACCGACGTGTATCAGGACTTAAACTTCCCAAAACCTAGTGAACAGTCATTTTCTTTGCTACGGTCACGGTCACGGCGGGGAAGCCCCCCTGCGGGTCTCGAAAGATGCGCCCACGGCGAAACGGCCGCCGACGAATACGAACAAGAGTTACCTAGCATCGCGATCGATCAGGGGCCACCCCGACGCTTTCCGAACGCCACCCCGCAACATCTTTCACAGCAAAGGAAGCCATCCATGAGAATCAGATCACGCGCCCTTGCGGCCAGCGCATCGCTGAGCAGGAACGGGCCCCGCGGGCTCCGTTGGAAGGTCTCGGCGGCCACCGTCGCGATCGCCGCTCTCGCCCTGACCGGCTGCGCCGGTGCGGGCGAGGACGGCTCGGCCAGCAGCGGTTCGGGTCGCGCCGACCAGCTCACCATCGCGACGTCCGCCGCCCCCGCGAGCTACGACATTTCAGAGGGTGGCGACTACGGCAACCGCAGCCCGTTCTTCCAGGCCGTGTTCGACACGCTTCTGCAGAAGGACTCCTCGGGTGAGATCGAGCCCTGGCTCGCGACCGAGTGGAGCTACAACGACGACAACACGGTGCTGACGCTCACGCTCCGCGACGATGTCGAGTTCACCGACGGCACCAAGCTCGACGCCGACGCGGTGGCCGCGAGTCTGGCGTATGTACGTGACGGGTCCGGGCCGCTGGCATCCGGACTGGCCGGCAAGGAGTTCACTGCCCTCGACGCGACCACAGTGGCCATCTCCCAGCCCGCACCGGACCCGTCACTGATCGACCAGTTGTCCTTCGCCCCGGGCCTCATCCAGGCTCCCTCCACGTTTGACGACCCCGATGCAGCGACCGAGCCGGTCGGCTCCGGCCCGTATGTCCTCGACACGACGTCCACGGTCACCGGCTCGACCTACATCTACACGGCCAACCCCGACTATTGGAACCCGGACGCGATCAAGTACGACAACCTGACAATCCGCGTTCTGGAAGATCCCACGGCGACGCTCAACGCGATCAAGGCGGGGGAGATCAACGGTGCACGGCTGAAGGACAACGTGACGATCCCGCAGGTTGAGGCTTCCGGATGGACGGTCGAGTCCAACCAGCTGGATTTCCAAGGTCTGCTCCTCTTCGACAGGGCCGGGACGATGGCTCCCGAGCTGGGCGACGTCAGGGTACGGCGCGCGATCAACATGGCCTTCGATCGTGAGGCGCTGCTCGAAGCGCTGCAGGATGGCCATGGCACCGTCACGGAGCAGGTCTTCCGGCCGGCATCCGTCGGGTTCGACGAGTCCCTCGACACCACCTACGCGTACGACCCGAAGGGAGCGAAGGCGCTGCTCGCCGAGGCCGGCTACCCCGACGGGTTCACCCTTGATATGGGGTCCACTCCCCTGTTCCAGACCACCAACGCCCTCGTCGCACAGCAACTGGCCGACATCGGCGTCACGGTGAAGTACGACGAGGCGCCCACAGCCCAGTGGTACAGCGACATGACGGCTGGGAAGCACCCCGCGGAGTGGATGAGCCTCGGCCAGGAGCAGGACTGGATGCAGATCAGGGCATTGATCGCGCCCGACGCGCCCTGGAACCCGCTCCACTCGCAGGACCCGCAGGTGGACGAGTACATCAAGACCATTCAGATGGGCACGAAGGACGAGGCAGATCAGGCCACGAAGGACCTCAACGCCTACCTGGTCGAGCAGGCGTGGTTTGCGCCCTTCTTCCGAGTCGACCTGCCTTACGCGGTTGACGCGAAAACGAACCTGGAGTTCTGGCCCACCAACGCCTACCCGTCGATCTTCGGCTTCTCGCCGAAGGACTGAATCCTCTCCCCGCTCGCTCGCCTTGCGCGGGCGGGCGGGGAGACACCACCCACGGGAAAGTCATGTTTGCATTCATCCTTCGGCGCGTGCTGTCGGGCGTCATCCTCATCGCCGTGATCTCATTCCTCGCATTCGCGCTGCTCCACATCAGCGGTGGCGACATCGCCCGCCGCCTCCTCGGCAAGAATGCGACCGCCGAGACAGTCGCCCAGAAGGCCGAGGAACTCGGCCTCGACCGGCCACTGCTCGCACAGTACAGCGATTGGGCGACCGGGGTGCTGACCGGCAATTTCGGCCGCAGCTGGTCAAGCGGCGAGCTGATCTCCGTGAGCCTCGGCAACCGCCTCGCGGTGACGCTCTCTATCGTGATCGGCGCCACGATCGTATCGGCGATCGTCGCGGTCGTCCTCGGCATCCGCGCTGCCCGCCGCGGCGGATGGGTCGACGGCAGCGTCCAGGTGATCTCCCTCATCGGCTTCGCGATCCCCGGCTTCCTGATCGCGCTCGGGCTCGTGCTCGTGTTCGCGATCAACCTGGGCTGGTTCAAGGCGACCGGCTACGTGCCGATCACCACCTCGGTGTCGGGCTGGCTCTCGTCCGTCACGCTCCCGGTAGTGGCGCTGTCGATCGGCGCGATCGCCGCGGTGTCGCAGCAGGTGCGCGGCTCGGTCATCGACGCGATGTCGCGGGACTACGTCCGCACCCTCCGCTCACGCGGTCTCAGTACGAACTCGGTCGTGTACCGGCATGTGCTGCGCAACGCCGGAGGCCCGGCCCTGGCGGTCCTCGCCGTCCAGTTCATCGGCCTCCTCGGCGGCGCCGTCATCGTCGAGCAGATCTTCGCGATCCCGGGCATCGGCGAACTCACGGTGCGTGCGACGACGGTTGGCGACATCCCCGTCGTGATGGGCGTGGTGATCGCGTTCGCGATCATCGTCGTCATCGTGAACCTCCTCATCGACCTCGCCCAGGCGGCGCTGAACCCGAAGGTGCGACTCTCATGACCGCCATCGACGTCCCCCTCGACGTGCCGGTCGCCCCGGTACGCGTCTCGCTCTGGCGCCGGCTGCTGCGACGCCCCGTCGGCCTCGGTTCGCTGATCTTCCTCGTCTTCCTCGGGATCATCGCGATCATCGGCCCGTGGATCGCCCCACAGGACGCGAACTACGCCGACATCCGCAACGTGCTCGCCCCGCCCAGCGCCGCGCACCTCCTCGGCACGGACGGCAGCGGCCGCGACGTCTTCTCGCGCCTGCTCGTCGCCACGCAGACGACGGTCCTGGCGGCCCTCCTCGCCCTCGTCGTCGCGCTCGTCCTCGGTGTGATCAGCGGCCTCATCGCCGGCTACTACCAGGGCTGGTTCAACAGCACCGCCACCTGGGTGACCGAGCTCACCATGGCCCTCCCGGGCATCGTCATGCTGCTGGCCGCCCGCGCCGTACTCGGCCCGTCGGTGTGGATCTCGATGCTCATCTTCGGCGTCCTGCTCGCCCCGGCGTTCTACCGGCTGGTGTACGCGTCGGTGACGGCCGTGCGCACCGAGCTGTACGTCGACGCGGCCCGCGTGTCGGGTCTCAGCGACACGCGCATCATCGGACGCCACGTGCTCTCGGTGGTGCGAGCCCCGATCATCATCCAGTCCGCGATCATCGCGGGTATCGCCATCGCGATCCAGTCGGGACTCGAGTTCCTAGGGCTCGGAGACCCGGGAGTCCCCACGTGGGGTCAGATGCTCAACGACGGCTTCACGAACATCTACACGCAGCCGCTCCTGATGCTCTGGCCGTCGCTCGCGATCGCCCTCACCTGCCTCGCGCTGACGCTCTTGGCCAACGTGCTGCGCGACGAGCTCGAGCGCACCGTGTCAACCGGCCGCAAGCGTCGGCGTGCGACGAAGTCGGCGACCGGGTCCGTGGCCGCGGTGACGACGTCGGTCGGGCTCAGCGGCGGCGACGTCGTCGACCTCGACGAGCCGCCGATCTTCGAGAGCGCCGGCGTCATCGTCCACAAGGGCGACGCGCGCACCAAGGCCACCGAGAAGGTGCTCGACGTCCGCGACCTGCACGTCGGCTACGACCAGCCCGACGGCTCGTACATCGAGGTCGTCCACGGCGTCTCGCTCGACATCCGCAAGGGCGAGGTGCACGGCCTGATCGGCGAGTCCGGATCGGGCAAGACGCAGACCGCGTTCGCGGTGCTGGGTCTGCTCCCCCGCGGCGGCCATGTCACGGGTGGCTCGATCCTGTACGAGGGCACCGAGCTCGCGGGCGCGGACGACCGCGGCTACGCGGGGCTGCGCGGCAAGCGGATCGGCTACATCCCGCAGGAGCCGATGTCGAACCTCGACCCGTCGTTCACGATCGGCAGTCAGCTGGTCGAGCCGCTGCGCAAGAACCTGGGCCTGTCGAAGAAGGCGGCTACCGACCGGTCGCTGGAGCTGCTCGCGCGGGTCGGCATCCCGAACCCGAAGCGCACATTCGACGCATACCCGTTCGAGGTCTCGGGCGGCATGGCCCAGCGCGTGCTCATCGCGGGCGCCGTGTCGACCGACCCCGACCTCATCATCGCCGACGAGCCGACCACGGCCCTGGACGTCACGGTGCAGGCCGAGGTGCTCGAGCTGCTGCGCGACCTGCAGGCCGAGCGGCACATGGCGATGCTCCTGGTGACGCACAACTTCGGCGTCGTCGCCGACCTGTGTGACCGGGTGACGGTCATGCAGAGCGGCCGGTTCGTCGAGCAGGGCCCGGTGCGCGCGATCTTCAACGACGCACAGCACCCCTACACGCAGGGACTGCTGGACGCGATCCTCGACGAGGGTCCCGCCCGCGGCCCGCTCGTCACGAACGGAGCACGAGCATGAGCACCCCGCTGAACACCCAGGCGCCGGGCACTGCGCTGCTGGATATCAGGAACCTCGTCGTCGAGTACCCGGGCAAGGGGTTCCGCGCGCAGCCGTTCCGGGCCCTCCAGGGCGTTTCGCTCGACATCCTGCCGGGCGAGACGGTGGGCCTCGTCGGCGAGTCCGGGTCGGGCAAGACGACGCTCGGCCGCGCGGCGCTCGGCCTCGCCCCCGTGACCGAGGGGTCGATCGTCTACGACGGCAAGGACATCTCTCATCTCAAGCGTCAGGAGCGCCGCGCGCTCAGCTCCGAGATCCAGGTCGTGTTCCAGGACCCGTACTCGTCGCTGAACCCGTCGATGACGATCGAGCAGATCCTCACCGAGCCGCTCACCGCGGCGGGCGTGTCGACGAGCGAGGCGAAAGGGCGCGTGCGCGACCTGCTCGACCAGGTGGGCCTCCCCACCGACGCACGGGGACGCCTTCCCCGCGAGTTCTCGGGCGGGCAGCGCCAGCGCGTCGCGATCGCCCGGGCGCTCGCCCTGCAGCCGCGACTCATCGTGTGCGACGAGCCGGTGTCGGCGCTCGACCTGTCGACCCAGGCCCGCGTCCTGGACCTCTTCATCGACATCCAGAACCGCACCGGCGTCGCATACCTCTTCGTGACCCACGACCTCGCAGTGGTGCGCCACATCAGCCACCGCGTCGCCGTGATGTACCGCGGCGAGATCGTCGAGACGGGCGACGGCGACCGGGTGACCTCCGAGCCCCAGCACCCGTACACCCAGCGTCTCTTCATGGCCGCGCCGGTCCCCGACCCCGACAAGCAGCAGGAGCGGCGCATCGCCCGGCGCGCCCTCCTCGACGCCGAGGCGGCCGCCGGCGTCGCCTGACGCGACGGATGCTGCGGCCCGGCCTGTGAGCGCCGGGTCGCAGCATCCGCCCCTCTGACCCTCCTTCCGAGAACGGAACCTCCCCCGATGACCGAGACCGCCACCTCCACGCACCCCGAGTCGGTGCTGCACCTCGTTCCGCTGCTCGAGCGCCTCACGCTCGAGCAGAAGGCCGCCCTCGTGCAGGGCGCCGACTTCTGGACCACCGTCCCCGTGCCCGAGATCGGCCTGCGGGCGATGACCCTGTCGGACGGCCCGGCTGGTGTGCGTGGGCAGTCCTGGGACGAGCGCGAGCCGTCGCTCAACCTGCCGTCGGGGTCGGCCCTGGCCGCCTCGTGGGACGTGGACCTGGCGTACCGGTACGGGGCGGCGGCAGCATCCGAAGCCAGACGCAAGGGCGTGGACGTGCTGCTCGGGCCCACGATCAACCTGCACCGCTCCCCACTGGGGGGCCGACACTTCGAATGCTTCAGCGAGGACCCCGAGCTGTCGGCCGAACTCGCCGCCGCCTATGTGCGGGGCCTCCAGGACAACGGCGTCGCCGCGACGCCCAAGCACTACGTCGCCAACGACTCCGAAACCGACCGCTTCACCGTGGACGTCCGCGTCGACGAACGGGCACTTCGAGAGCTCTACCTCGCGCCCTTCGAGCGTGCCGTCGAGGCCGGCGCCTGGACGATCATGAGCGCCTACAACGCGGTCAACGGGGTAACAATGACCGAGAACGACCTGCTCGAGACGCCGCTCAACTCGGAATGGGGCTTCGACGGCGTCGTGATCAGCGACTGGACCGCAGTCCGTTCGCTCGACTCCGTGCCCGCCGCGCAGGATCTCGCGATGCCCGGCCCCGCCCCGGCCTACGGCGACCTCATCGCGGCGGTGCGCGACGGCCGCGTTTCCGAGGCGGACCTCGACCGGAAGGTGCTGCGCCTGCTGTTGCTCGCAGAGCGCGTCGGTGCCCTCGGCGACAACGCGCCGGTGCAACCCGCCACTCTGGACGGATCCGCGTTCGCGCGGGAGGCTGGCGTCGCAGGCACCGTGTTGCTATCGAATGATGGCGTGCTGCCTCTGGATGTCTCGTCGCTGACACGGATCGCCGTCATCGGCCACAATGCGCGAGAGGCCCGCACGCAGGGCGGCGGCAGCGCTACCGTGCTGCCTGAACGCATCACGTCGCCACTGGACGGCATCCGCCATGCGTTCAGGACGACGGATGTGCGCTACCAGCTCGGCGCTGTCGTGCAGGAAGGCGTCGCCGAGATTCCCCTCGCGCATCTCACCAACCCGATCACGGGCGAACCGGGCCTGCGCGTCAGTTTCGTGGGCGCGGACGGCGCCGAGCTGTTCGCCGAGGACCGTCGCTCGACCGCGCTGGTGTGGTTCGGTGATGAGGAGACCATCGCGGCCAGCGACAGGATCATCTTCCAGACGGTGTACACACCGACGGAGTCTGGCGAGATCGAGCTGGGCTTTGCGAGCGCGAACCCCGGCAAGGTGTACGTGGACGGTCGCCTCTTGGTAGACGCGGCGCCGGTGATCGAAGGCACCGGCCTGGATGTCGAACTTCTCAACCTCCCTTCGTTCACCGGGACCGTCGCCGTTGAACGCGGCCGCGAGATCCTGATCCGCGCCGAGATTGTCCGCGCGCGCAGAAGTGCCATGAGTGTGACCCTCGGCGTCGCGCCCGAGCGCACCGACCCTGAGAATCTCATCGCGCGGGCCGTCGCGGAGGCCGCGGCATCCGATGTCGCCGTGGTCGTGGTCGGCACCAACGCGAAGGTCGAATCCGAGGGCTACGACCGCATCAGCCTGGACCTCCCCGGACGGCAGGACGATCTCGTGCGCGCGGTGGCCGCCACCGGCACCCCGACGATCGTCGTCGTCAACGCCGGCTCGCCGGTCGTGCTGCCGTGGGCAGACGAGGTCGGCGCTATCGTGCAGGGCTACTTCGGCGGCCAGGAGTTCGGCCACGCGATCGCCGACGTCCTCACCGGCGCCGTCGAGCCCGGCGGGCGCCTGCCCACGACATGGCCGGCAACGCTGGCCCACACCCCGGTGACGGATGTCACCCCCGACGAGGGCGCGCTCCGCTACACGGAGGGCGTCCACGTCGGGTACCGCGCATGGCTTCGGGATGCCGCCGAGCCCGCGTTCCCCTTCGGTCACGGGCTCGGCTACACCACGTGGTCGTGGGGCGCTGCCCAGCGCCGTGGCGACGACGTCGAAGTGACTCTCGCGAACACCGGACGCCGCCTGGGCAAGCAGGTGGTGCAGGTGTACGCCGAGCGTCCCAACTCCTCTGTAGAACGTCCGGTCCGTTGGCTGGTCGGCTTCGCAACCGTCAGCGTTGCCCCCGGCGAGATCGTCACGGCCACCATCCCGGTGCCCGAGCGCCGCTTCGCCCACTGGGCAGGCGAGTGGGCGGTCGAACCCGGCGCTTACACCCTCCGCATCGGCGCTTCGGTCGCGGACCTGCCCCAGTCACTGCAATGGCTCATTGCCGATGGGCGGGCCTAAAGGCCCTCTCCCGACCGGCGCCGCGCCGGCAAGCAGGCGACCTGTCGCTGAATGCGCCCAGCCGACCTCGCGTCGCTTCAACCAGGAAATGGACCACATCCCTCATGAAACTCCCGCACCCCATCCCCCTCACGTCCCTGTCCACTGTCGAGGCGACACCGAGCGGCCTGATCGCGAAACTGCTCGGCGGCAGCCGCCCGGAGTTCTTCCGCGTCGACGCGATCCGTGAGGACATCGTGCGTCTCAAGATCAGCCGGGGCGGGGTATTCGACGAATCACCCACCTTCGCCGTACGCGATGATCTTGAGCTCCCCGACGTGCCGGTCACCGTCGAAATCACGGCCGACCAGGCTCTTGTCCGAACGGCCGCGCTGACGGTGACGGTCGGCGTGCATCCGTTCCGCATCGACGTCGTTCGGGCCGACGGCTCCGTGGTCTTCGAAACCGCGGCGACCGACACCGGAACCGGCATGTTCGGCATGCTGTCCTCGGACGGCAAATCGTTCGACACCTATGCGTCACTCAACGACGCCTTCACGTTCTCCCGCCGCGTCGAACCGGACGATGTCATCTACGGGTTGGGCGAGAAGACCGGTCCGCACAACCGCCGCGGACTGGACTACACCTTGTGGAACGCGGACGTGCTCAACCCGAACGCCAAGGGCGAGTTCGCGCGCACTCTGGACACCGGCGATCCCCGCGCGGACAACAGAGGCACGCTGTTCGACCCGTACTACGTCTCGGTCCCGTTCCACTACCACCAGGATGCCCGGACCGGGCGTGTGTCCGGATCGTTCGTAGACAACGGGTACAAGGGCTATTACGACTTCACCGCCCCTGACCGTTACACCGTGCGATTCGACGGCGGCCAGTACACCGAGTATGTCTTCGCAGGTCCGAACATCCCCGACATCCTCGAGGGATACACCTGGCTCACCGGTCGCACGCAGCTTCCCCCTCTCTGGTCGCTCGGGTATCACCAGTGCCGTTGGAAGAACTACAGCCAAGGAGATGTAGAAGAGCTCGCCGCCTCCTTCCGGGATCTCGAGATCCCGTGCGACGCGCTCTGGTTGGACATCGATTATATGGACGGGTACCGGGTCTTCACGTGGAATCGCGATCTCTTTCCCGCACCTGAACGGATGCTGGAGACGCTCGCAGCGGACGGCTTCCGCACAATCACGATCGTCGACCCCGGGGTGAAAGCGGAGCCCGGCTACGAAGTCTTCGACTCCGCGCTCGAACGGGACGTCCTGTGCAAAACCGAGGGCGGCGACGTGTACATCGGCCAGGTCTGGCCGGGCGACACCGCCTTCCCGGATTTTGTGACGGAAGAGGCGCGCGCGTGGTGGGGCGAGCTCAATGCCCGTCACGTCGCGTCCGGCCTCGCCGGCATCTGGAACGACATGAACGAACCCGCCACCGGCAACATCCCGCCCAACCGCATGCGGTTCGGTGCAGGCGCGTACCCGCATGAGCGCTACCACAACCAGTACGCGCTTCTGATGGCGATGGGAACCGTCGACGGCCTCAAGAACGCGATGCCGGAGTTGCGCACCTTCGTGCTCTCCCGAGCAGGCTCCGCCGGAATTCAGAGGTACGCGGCGAACTGGATGGGCGACAACCTCGCGAACTGGGACCACCTGCGCGTCGGAATCGCGATGGCATGCGGCTTCGGCCTCTCCGGACAAGCGTTTGTCGGGGCCGACGTGGGCGGCTTCATGGGGCACAGCTCACCTGAGCTGTTCGCACGATGGATCCAGTACGGTGCGCTCACCCCGTTCTTCCGCAACCACTCGAGCATCTTCAATCGGGACCAGTACCCTTGGGCGTTCGGGGACGCCGTTCTGGACATCGCTCGCGACGCCATCGAACTGCGCTACCGTCTCCTTCCCTACATCTACTCCGCGTTCGTACGGTCTTCCGAGGACGGCGCGCCCGTGCAACGGCCCCTCGCCTTCGACTACCAGTACGACGCCACGGTCGCCGACATCGACGACGAGTACCTTCTCGGCTCCGATCTCCTGGTCGCCCCGATCACCGATGCCGGGGTGACAGCACGTCAGGTCTACCTCCCCGCCGGCGGCTGGTATGACTGGCACACGAACGAGTTGCACGAGGGGGCTCGCCATATCGTGGCGCCGACGCCGATGGACCGCATTCCCGTCTATGCCCGCGCCGGGGCGGTGATCCCGATGCTCGAGGTCGCACCCCAGAGCACCTACGAACTCGCCCCTGACGCGATCGAACTGCATGTCTTCGTGCCGGACCAGGACGGCGTCACGTACCAGAGCTTCCTGCAGGAAGACGACGGCCTGACCTTCGCGGCGAACGACGGGATGCGCCTGCGTACGCGCCTCGAGGTCACGCGCCTAGACGATGTTCTCGAGCTGCGGGTGAGCAGCGACGGGGAGGCGTTCGACGGATTCGCGCGCGAGCGGTTCGTGATCACGTTGCATGGCGCGAATCCCGTCCACGTTACGGCCGAAGGCGTCGACGTGGATGTCGTCGCGGGGCGCTTCGAGCTCCCCACCTCGCTGCTGATGGGCGAGTCGGAGGTGTTGATCAGCATGGGATTGGAGGGCGACCGATGACTCGGACATTCATTGCCTTGTGGGGCGCTCTCGGAGGAGGAGCTTCGCGCACCCATCACGCAGGGCGTGAGGCGTACTCGGGCACATCGGCGAGATCGACAAAAGCGACTGGAGAGGATTGACAATGAACAGAATTCGAATCGGGGCCATCGGCCTCGGCAACGTGGGGTCCGCACAGGTCGAGACGATTGCACGATCGGTGGGGGCGGGCGACCTGGTGGCGGTGTCCGACCTTGATGTCGCGCGTGCGCAGGTCATCGCGGATGCGCTGCCGGGCGCGGTTCGCGTATTCGAGATGCCGGAAGAACTCATCGCCTCGGACGAGGTCGATGCGGTGACGATCGCGTCGAGCGCGGAATCGCACCTCTCGCTGGTGCTGGCCTGCATCGAGCATCGCAAGCCGGTGTTCTGTGAGAAGCCCCTCGCTCTGACCGCCGCCGACTGTGAACAGATTCTCGATGCAGAGGTGCGCGCCGGACGCCGCTTCGTCCAGGTGGGGTTCATGCGCCGCTATGACGGGGCTTTCGCCGATCTGAAATCCGTGGTCGACACGGGCGATCTCGGGGAGATCGTGTCGTTGCAGTTCGTCCACCGCGCCGCCGACGTTCCGCCGTGGGTCACCTCATCCGCACACACGACGGAAGCGGTGGTGCACGAGGCGGATAGCACCCGCTGGCTCCTCGACGACGAGATCGTTGAGGTTCGCGTGACGGGAAACGGGGGGAGGTTCGGTCTCGATGAGTGGCTGGACCCGCAGTTCTTCTATTTCCGTACCGCTCGCGGCGTGATGATCTATTCGGAGGTCTTCCTTAAGGCAACGTACGGCTACGAGATCGGCTGTGATGTCGTCGGGCGTCAGGGAGTGGGCCGACTTACGAACGCGACGCCTGTGTCGGTGAGCCTCGACTTCCGCGAGTCGGGGGTACGAGAGGCAGACTTCACGGTCCGGTTCGGAGATGCATACCGTCGTGAGCTGGAAGCCTGGGCGCTGGATGCTGTCGGGGGCGTCGTCAACGGGCCGAATGCGTGGGATGGGTACTGCGCAGCGGCGGTCACCGACGCCTGTCTCCAGTCCCTTGAGAGGGGCACTCCTGTCGACGTGCAGTACCGTCCGCGCCCGACGCTCTACTGAGGATCCGATTCGGAGTGATGTCCGTCAGCTGGACACGAGGGTCGAGATGAGTCCCACCAGCACGTACGCCGCGATCTACAACATCCAGTCCGAAGCAGTATTCCCGCCCGGCCCGCCGGAATCCCCGGCGGGCCCGACCTCCGATTTCTCGCGACCTCTTCCGAAGGACTGTGCATGCTCACCTTCATCGTCCGACGGTCAGCGTCTGGCTTGAACTTCATCGCCGTGATGACGGTGATTGCCTTCATCTGCTCGAACTCGGCGGCGGGAACATCGCGCGCACGATCGTTGGCTAGATGTGATGTCCAGGCAGGTTGTTGAGTCTGCTGATGGGTGCGGCTCCGATGGCGGAGTGTTGCCTGTGGACTCTTCTATGAAGCTTCTATATCTCGTCAACCCCGAGCTTCGTGTCTGACGCGGCGTTGAGGTGTCGGTAGATGCTTCGGGCGAGGTAGCGCTTGAGGATGCGACGGATCTCGCGGTCGGTCTTGCCTTCGGCGCGTCGCCGGTCGACGTAGGAGCGGGTGCCGGGGTCGTGGACCATTCGGACCATCGCGATGACGTTCAAGGCTCGGTTGAGTTGCCGGTCACGCGACAATGGTGCTCACAGCGATCCGGTCCTTTCCTTGAGATGGGCGATGACTCGGTCGCTGACGACCGGCGCCGGCCGGGAGGGGATCACTTCGGGGCATACCTGTGATGAGCCACGACCGTGAGGTCGGACATGCTTCTGATCAAGCCACTGAGGTGGGCCGGGAAGGCGCCGGTCACCCGCCGCGACCGGACAGTTCATAGGCAAGGCACCCCGTGACGGCGGCCAAGTTTGTCATGAGTCACGACCACGGCGGAGCGACCAACGCCCACCCTGCCAGCCAGTCCCGGACCAGCCGCCTCCAGATTCACAGTCTGTCAAGTTGTCTGCAAGGTGGCGTCGGGCTCGGCGTGCACTCGCTCCAGGGTTCGGTAGAGCTGGCGGGCCAGATAGCGCTTGAGGACTCGTCGGATCTCTTTGGTGGTGCGTCCTTCTGCGCGGCGTCGTTCGACGTAGGCGCGGGTTTCTGGGTCGTGGGTCATGCGGGTCACGACGGCCATGTGCAGGGCGCGATTGGGAGTGCAGCTCCGCGACTCCGTTGACCTTCGCGCCGGCGACCGTGGCCAGGTAGGCCATCCGCACCGAACGCTCCGGATGCTCCGCGATGATCGACATGCTGCGGATGCGCAGCTCATCGTCGCCGAACCGCTCACGCACCCCGACCAGGAACTTGTCGTTGATGCGGTAGATGATCTCCAGGTGACGGGGCAGCAGGCGCCCCAGCAGCTCGACCGGCCACACCTCGAGCGCCTCGGGGAGCAGCGTGTGGCAGGTGTACGCGAAGCACCGCTGCGTGATCGCCCACGCGGCATCCCAGTCCATCCCCTTCTCGTCGACGAGCACCCGCATCAACTCCGGCACCGCGATCACCGGGTGGGTGTCGTTCAGCTGGAAGATCACCCGCTCCGGAAGCCTCGCGAGGTCGTAGCCGTCGGCGAGCATGTGGTCGAGGAAGTCGTGGATGGATGCCGCGACCAAGAAGTACTGCTGCTGCAGCCGCAATTCTTTGCCCTGCGGTGTGGAGTCCTCGGGGTACAGCACTTTCGAGATGTTCTCGGCGAACACCTGCGCGCGCACAGCTTCCTCGTAGTCCCCGGAGTTGAAGATGCGCAGGTCGAAGGCGTTGGTGGCGACCGCCTTCCACAGCCGCAGCGTGTTCACCCGGCCGATCTGGAAACCCGGCACCATATAGTTGCAGGGCACTGCTTGCACGTTCCACCCCGGAACCCAGCGGGTGCGCGTCATCCCGTCCTCGTCGTACCGCTCGGTGTGCCCGCCGAAGGAGACGGTCTGCGCGTTCTCCGGGTGCGGAAACTCCCACGGCGAGCCGAGTGCCAGCCACGCGTCTGGCTGCTCCACCTGCTGGTCGTCGATGAACGTCTGCCGGAAAGATCCCGTACTCGTAGCGGATGCCGTAGCCGATGCTCGGCACACCCATCGTCGCGAGGGAATCGATGAAGCAGGCAGCGAGGCGCCCCAAGCCGCCGTTGCCGAGTCCCGGTTCGACCTCCTGCGCGCGGAGGTCATCGAGGTCGGCCCCGCACGCCGCCAACGCCTCCTCCGCGACCTCGGTCAGGCCGCTAGCCAGCAGATTGTTGTCCAGCTGCGCGCCGAGCAGGTACTCCGCCGAGAGGTAGCACACCCCCTTCGCCTGCGTCTCCCGTTGGCGGCGGAGATCCTCCAGCCACCGAGCCATCAGGTAGTCACGCACCGTCAGCGCCAGCGCGAGATAGCGGTCGTTCACGCTCGACGCGGACAGCGGCACGCCGCAGGAGAAGTTGAGGTTGCGCAGGAACTCCTTCGCGAAGCCATCGACGGTGGCCGACGGATGCGACACCGGGGCGAGGGCAAGCAGGTGCGTGGCGGTGGTTGGCTGAGTCACGGGTTGTCCTTGGGCTTCAGTGGAGATCGTCATGCGGGGCGCCGGCCGCGGTTGCCGGTGTCGCTCGAGTGGTCACCTGGAGCCAGAGGAAGCCCCAGGCGGGAAGGTTGAGTCCGTTCTCCAGGTGCACCCGTGCGCCTGTGAGGAGATCGATCGCGTCTGAGTCGAGGCCGGACATGGTGTGATCGTCGATGTGGACGGGATGGTCACCGACGTTGGCGAGGACGAGCACGACGAGGCCCGCACCGGGTCCCGACGACGCCTCGGTGAGGGGTATGGAACGGGACCAGCGTGTTGCCGGCGAACGCGGGTGTGCGTTGACGGGCATGAATGAGGTCTGTCAGGCGACGGTGGATTCGCCCCGCCGTCGCGGTCATGTCATGTCGGGACGCGTAGGCGCTCTCCGGGCGGGCGGGACGATGCACCCACCTGCTGTCATCAGCCCGCGTCGGGTCGTCGAGATAGGTGTAGTCGTTGGCCTGGGCGACCTCGTCACCCAAGTAGAGCAGTGGGATGCCTCCGGTCGACAGCGCGATCGCGTGTGCGAGGATGACGCGGTCCTCCCCGCCGTCGAGGCCAGCTTCGATGCCCGCCAACGACGCGGAAGTCCCGGCGATACGTGCGTCGCCGGTCTTGGGGTTCTCCTGGAAGGCGACCCCGCGTGAGAAGGTGTCGTCGACACGGCCGACATAGAAGTCGTTGAGGAATCGACGGTGTGCATACCCGTCGATTCCCAGCTCGGCGGCGTCTTCGTCGGCGAAGGTCCAGCCGATGTCGTCGTGACTGCGCACGTAGTTCACCCACGACGTTCCCGCGGGGAGGGCGTGGCGACGGTCGAGGGCCTGTTGCAGCAGCCTGGCATCCCGGGTGGCCAGCGCTTCCCAGGTGAGCGCCATCTGCAGTGGGTTGTACGAGAGCCGGCACTCCTCAGGGGAGATGTAGCTGATGACTTCGTCCGGGTGCACGATCGCCTCGGACTTGAACAGCACGGACGGTGCTCCCATGTGGAGGATGGCGTTGAACGCGCGCAGCAGCAGGTGGGCTTCGGGAAGCGATTCGCACGGGGTGCCGAGTCGTTTCCAGATGAACGCGACGGCATCCATCCGCAGCACTTCGACGCCGTGGTTGGCGAGGAACAGCATCTCGCCGGCCATCGCGCGGAACACCGCCGCGTTGGCGTAGTTGAGATCCCATTGGAAGTGGTAGAACGTCGCCCAGATCCACCGGCCATCGGGGAGTTGGACGAAGGCTCCCGGGTGGTCATCGGGGAAGATCTCGCGGACGGTCTGCTCGAACAGGTCGGGCATCGTACGGTCGGGATAGATCAGATAGAAGTCTTCGTACCCTGGTTCTCCGGCGATGGCGCGTCGTGCCCACTCATGCTCGTTGCTGGTGTGGTTGAAGCTGAAGTCGACGACCAGCGAGATCCCCGCGCTGCGGAGATCGGCCGCGAGCTCCGCGAGCTCCGCCATGGTGCCCAGGCGGGTGTCCACCTCCCGGTAGCTGGACACGGCATAGCCGCCGTCGTTGTTGCCCTCGGGAGATGCGAACAGCGGCATGAGGTGGAGGTACGTCAGGCCGAGCTCAGCCGATGCTCTGTGCCGGGCAGCCGCACGACTGACGTACAGCGATCTCGGGAGTGGTGCGCTGAACTAGTTGGGGGTTTCCTCCGGCAAGCTGCTCAAGCAAGTGAGCAGCGGCGCGGTGGCCCAACTCGGTTCCATGGGTCGAGATGCTGGTCAGTGGAGGTTCCCAGAGGGCGGCCGTGGCGACGTCGTCGTATCCGGTGACGGCGATGTCGTCGGCGAGCCCGTGGAGGCGCAGTGCGCGGTAGACGCCGAACGCGACGCTGTCGCTGTGGCAGATGATGACGTCCGGTCGGAGACCGGAGTCGATGAGTTCCCGCCCGGCCTGGAGTCCGCCTGCTCCGCTGGTCTCGGAGGGGAATTCGTGCAAAGACGTCGCGGCGATGCCGGCATCCGCCATTGCCCGCTTGACGCCACCGATGCGATTTTCGCGCGACAGCATGCCGATCGGTCCGCCGACGTACGCGATCGTGGTCGCGTTGTGGACGTCGATCATGTGGCGTGCGGCGAGGTTTCCTCCGAGCACGTCGTCCGCGCCGACATACGGTGCGGGAGTGCCGGGAAGGTACCGCGTCATGAAGACGAAGGGCAGTCCCAGTTCTTGGAGGGAGGCTGGGAACTCTGCTGTTGTCCCCGTCGCGGGCACGATGGCCAGTCCCGCGACCTTGTGGCCACGCAGTTCGCGGACAGCGGCATCCTGCGCGTCAGGGTCGTCGCTGGTGTCGACGAGCAGGCATGCGAAACCCGCTGCGGCCAGCGATTTCTCCAGGCCGTGCAGTAGCTCGCCGAAGAATGGGTTGGCCAGATTGGTGACGACGACTCCGACGGTGTTGCTGGTGTGGTTGCGCAACGCGGCGGCGCCCCGGTCCGGCACGTAGCCGAGGGCGCTCATTGACGCGCGCACGCGTTCCCGGGTCGCCTCCGATACCCGTCCGGTCTGGCGCAGCACGAGGGACGCGGTCGCCCGGGAGACGCCCGCGTGCGCGGCGACATCGTTCAGCGTGACGCCCGCGCCGTTCGGCGCGTGATCGGCCCGTCTCATGCACTTCATCCTTGCAGCGGTTTGAGGTTGCACTTGCATCTCCATGCTAGATCGATCTATCATCCAGGTCACGACCGATTGCTAGATCGGTCTAGCACTCGAAGGAGAGAGGTCTCGCAATGAAGCTGAAGCGATCGGCGGTCATCGCCGCAATTGGGGTCACCGCCGTGATCATGTCGGGCTGTACGTCGTCCGCGGAGCAGCCGGACGACGGGCCCCTCACGGTATGGACTCTGGAGAGCCAGCCCGACCGGGTGGCGACCCTCGAGAATCTCGCGGCCGAGTTCGCGGAGTCGGCCGGCACCGAGGTCGAGGTCGTTGCCGTCGACGAAGCGCAGTACAACCAGTTGCTGGTGTCAGGGGCCGCCGCCGGCGAACTCCCCGATGTGATCGGCGGAGTCGACCTGGTCGGCGTCGGCGCCCTGGCCGCCAACGAGCTGGTCGACGCCGAGGCCGCGCAGCAGGTCGTCGATGCGCTCGGCGCGGACACCTTCGAAGAGCGCTCGCTCGAGCGCGCATCGATCGACGGAGCGGTCTCCGCGGTACCCAGCGACTCGTGGACGTCCGTGCTGATCTACCGTCAGGACCTGTTCGACGCCGCCGGCCTGGACGCGCCGACCACGTACGACGACGTCCTGGCGGCCGCTGAGGCACTGGACGGTCAGGACGGCCGGGCCGGGTTCGTCGGTTTCACCGACAACCATGAAGCGCTCGAGCACTTCGCTCTCGCCAACGACTGCCAGGTCGTCGACGATGACGCGGAGGTCACGCTGGACAGCGAGCAGTGCGTCGACTCTTTCGCGTTGTACAACGAGCTGATCACCGAATACTCGGTCGACGGTGAGCAGGACCCGAACAGTGTGCGGGCGACCTACCTCGCCGGCGGCGCGGCGATGGCGGTGTTCTCATCGTTCATCCTGGACGAGCTGGCAGGGCTGCGCGCGGACCTCACCCCCAGCTGCCCGGAGTGCGCTGCCGATCCGGCATTCCTCGCGAAGAACACCGGCGTGGTCACCACGATCACGGGCCCGGATGGAACCGAGGGGCAATACGGCAAGCAGACCAACTGGGCGATTCCGGTGGATGCGTCGCCGGCCGCGGTCGATTTCGTCGAGTACATGATGAGCGACGGGTACGAAGCGTGGCTGGCGATGGCACCGGAGGGCAAGGTCCCCAATCGCCTCGGTACCGCGGACGAGCCCAGGGAGTATGTCGACGCGTGGCGGGCAATGGCGTCGGGTGTGGAGACGAAGGCGCCGCTCAGCGACTTCTACCCTGCGGAGGTCATCGACGCGATCGCGTCGTCGCCGACCCAGATCAGCGAGTGGGGCATCGAACAGGGGCAGGCGCCGCTGATGGGGGCGATCCTCGGCGAACAGCCGATCGTGCAGGCCATGTCGGACATGTTCGCGGGCAGCCTCACCCCGGAGCAGGCCGCGACCCAGGCCGCGGATGCCATCCGGTCGATTCAGGACTCGCTGCGATGACCACTTCGACTCCCACGGTGGGTCGCGCTCCGGCGCGGCCCACCCGGCCCCGACGCGGGCCGCTGGCCCGCGCCGAGGCCCGCGCCGGGTCCCGGCTGGTGCTGCCCAGTGTGGTGATCGTGTTCGCGCTCGTGGTGGTGCCGATCCTGTGGACGGTGATGCTGGCATTCCAGGACCTGCGCCTGATCGACCTGCGCCGCGCCGGGCTGTTCGGCGACTACACGCTCGACAACTTCGTCACCGTGTTCACCTCACCCGGCTTCTGGCAGGCACTGGGGACGACCCTCGTGTACGCCGTAGTGGGAACGACCGGAGCGATCTTCTTCGGGCTGATCACCGCGATGGCACTGCGCAAACCGTTCCGTGGGCGCACGTTCGTCCGCGCCGCGGTTCTACTGCCATTCGTCGCGCCGATCGTCGCGGTGACGTTCGTGTGGAAGACCATGCTGAACCCGCAGTACGGCGTCGTGAACGTGTGGGGAGCCGCCCTCGGCTGGGAGGACCCCATCGGCTTCCTCACCCAGCGCAGCCTCACCACCTCGTTCTTCGGCATCCCGGTCGATCTTCCCATCGCGCTGATCACCGTCATCGTCTTCGAGATGTGGCGCACCTTCCCGTTCGCGTTCCTCTTCCTCACCGCACGACTCGAGGCCATCCCCGGCGAGTTGGAGGAAGCCGCCACCGTCGACGGCGCGACCCCCTCGCAGTCGTTCTGGCACGTGGTGTTCCCGCAGCTAGTCTCGACCATCGCGATCCTGACCGTGCTGCGCTTCATCTGGACGTTCAACAACTTCGACGACGTCTACCTGCTCACCGGCGGCACGGCCGGCACCGAAGTGGTCAGCGTTCGGGTGTTCAACTTCCTCATCGGCCGCGGCGACATCGGGGCGGCATCCGCACAAGCGCTCGTGCTCGCCGCGATCCTCGCCGTGCTCGTCATCCTCTACATGCGCTTCATCGCAAGGACCCGGGAATCATGATGTCCACACTCGCAACAGCCGAGCCTCGCTCGACGAGCACCACATCGCCGCGTACCCGGACCGGAACCCGGCCGGGCTGGTCACGGGACCGCGCGGAGCGCGCGATCTTTCGCGTCGCCCGTTGGGTGGTCATCGCCCTCGTCCTGCTGGTGACAGTGTTCCCGTTCTTCTACATGCTGCTCCTGTCGGTCCGCGAGCTTTCCTCGATCGTGCGGGAGCCTGGGCGACTGTGGGCGCTGCCCAGCGAGTGGGACCTGTCGTCATACGTCGACGTGCTCAAACCCGTCACAGACGGAGGGCAAGGGTTCCTCGGGCTGATCGGCAACAGCGCGATCATCGCTGTCGGAACCGTGCTGGTCACGCTGCTGATCGCGGTCCCCGGAGCATACGCCGTGAGCCGGCTGGAGTTCTTCGGACGACGGCAGGTCAGCGTCGCGTTCCTCGCCGTCTACCTGTTCCCCACCATCCTGCTCGCCGTTCCGTTGTTCGTCTTCTTCACAAAGCTGGGCCTGCGCGGACAGCTGCCGGTGCTGGTCATCGTGTACGTGTCACAGACGATCGCGGTGGCGATCTTCATGCTGCGGAACTACTTCGAGACGATCCCGGTCAGCATCGAAGAAGCCGCCGCCCTCGACGGACTCGGCCGCATCCAGATCCTCCGGAAGATCATCCTCCCGCTCTCCCTGCCCTCGATGATGTCGACCGCATTGTTCGTGTTCATGATCGCCTGGAACGAGTTCCTCTTCGCACTGCTGTTCCTCGTGGAAGACCGCGCGGAATGGACGGTATCGCTCGGACTCGCGCAACTATCCGAAAACCTCGAGATCCCACCGACCTCCCTCATGGCCGGATCGGTCGTGCTGACCATCCCGATCATCATCATCTTCTTCGCCACCGAACGACTCCTCACCGGCGGACTGACAGCCGGCGCCGAAAAGGGTTGAACACCATGACATCTACGGTAGAAGCCCCGTCAACTCCCCTCCGCGTCCGCGACATCTTCAGCCCGCGATCGCGGCGACAGCGGTGGTTGGACGTTGAAGCCGCCTTAGCACTCGCGGAAGCAGACGCCGGCATCGTGCCCGCAGAAGCCGCAGCAGCGATCGCAGACAACGCCGACCTCTCGAAAATCGACGAGGTCGCCCTCTCCGCCAACGAACAGGCCACCGGCCATGTCATGGTGCCGCTCGTCGCCGCGCTTGCCGACCTCACCGGCCCAGAACACGGCGGGTGGGTGCACTGGGGCGCGACCACACAGAACATCCAACAATCAGGCGACACCGTCGGCATCCACCTCGCGCACCGCATCCTCACTGCGCGGCTCGCGCGAATCCTGGACATCCTCGCGACCGTATCGGAGACGCATGCGGATACGGTCATGGCCGGGCGCACGCACGGCCAGCACGCGGTTCCCATCACCTTCGGATTCAAGACCGCGGTGTGGGCGGACATCATCTCCCGTCACCTCCAGCGGTTGCGGGAAATCGAACCCCGGCTGTTCGTGTCGATGACCGGAGGCGCGGCCGGCACCTTCGCGACGTTCGGAGCGATCGGCCCGGAGATCCAGCGCGGAGTCGCTCAGCGTCTTGGGCTCTCCCCCATGGCCGTCCCCTCCCGCGCGATCGTCGACCACTTCGCCGAGTGGGTGTGCGTGCTCGGCCTTGTCGCTGCCACCGCTCAGTCCATTGCGGAAGAGGTCATCCGGCTCATGTCCGCAGAGATCGGTGAAGTCGAAGAAACACTCACCGACACGGACATCGGCAGCTCCACCATGCCGCAGAAACGCAACGCCAAGACATCCATGGCAATCGTCACAGCCGCAGCGCAAGCACGCGCCCTCGTTCCTGTTGCAGTTGAGGCGACCATCCAGGCGCACGAGGTCGACGGATCCCGCTCCGCCATGATGGACTGTGCCGTCGAGCAATCCGCCACCCTGCTCGACGAGATCCTCGAACACCTCGAACCACTCCTTATCGGACTGCACATCCACCCACAGCGGATGCGGAAGAATCTCGACCAGACACGAGGACTGATCACCGCCGAAGCCGTCATGATGCGGCTTGCCGAGAAGGTCGGGCGACAGCAGGCGCACGCCGTCGTCCATCACGCCGCTGCGCAGGCCACGACAAGTGGCAAGGAATTCCTCGAGATCCTCCGAGCCGATCCGGCAGTGACGAACAATCTGACCACCGCCGAGGTAGAGAACTTGCTCGACCCCGAACACCACGTCGGCCTCAGCGCCGACATCGCCCGAGCCACGGCCCAGCGAGCACGCGCTCTCGTCAAGGCTCTACGCTCTTCAACCGTAAGCACCCATTCCGTGTAACAGACAGCGGAATATCTGAGGGCGCGAAACCAGCACCAAGGTCCGTTGCGACGAATGGATACGGTGCCATGCGCAGCGCGACACCGTCCCCACCTACGCTCTTACGGCTTCCTTAACGCTTACGGTGAGTCGGGAACGCAACGACGAACACATTTGCACGACCAGGGCCCCTTATCGTGCACATGCCCGAATAGGGATCGCTGTTCGCGAGCTCGGCCTTACGCGTGAGTACACACGCCGTCGCCCCACGGTCATGACCGGTGAGCAGGTCGCCGTCGTAAACGAATGGATCAATACCTGTGAGCTCGCGTGGACGACGACCGGCACGAAAGAGGAGGCCGCTGCGCTCGAGTCTCGTCTCCTTCGCCGGTGGCGACCGCCGATCAACGTCGCATAGCGGATCTAGTCGAGGTCTGCGATGAGCGCCTTGAGTGACGCGCGCACCTCCAGGTCGGCCTCGCCAAGATCCCGCGGCTTGCGCGTTGCGAACGCCCGGCCTTGTTCGTCAAGCGCTGTCTGGTAGTCCGCAATCGCGTCGACGAACCGCTTCGTGACTTCGGCGTCATGTGTCATGTCGGCACCCTACTTGGGAAGGACGGCGGCCGAGGTTACAGAATCGGGTAGCGCTTGCGGCGCCGTCCACTATGTTCAACCTGTGCCCTCGCGATCCTCCGGACTAGTGCGAGGGCTGCTCCTTCTACCGCTCGCTCGGTGGCTCCTCGCGAGTCCCTCGGTGGGGTCGGGAACTGCACCGACACCGCCGCAAGTCGCGCCGCGTCGCCCCACAAGTCAGTTGATTCTGGCGTCCGTGCTCACCGTCGCGCTCGGCGTCTTGGGCTGGGGGCTCTACGTCCTTTACGACAACACACTGCCCACGATGGGGGAACCGCCTCCCACGGGGTCGATCCATCTGTACTTCGACCAGCCGAACGTCGTCGCGGAGCTCGATGTTCAGGTCACGTCGGAACTGCCGACCGGAGGCGACGACTTCACGAAGGACTCGTACGCGATCAGCGTGCTCGCCGAGGAATCGACCAAGGCAATCCACCACGCTTCTATCTCGCGCTTGGCGGCTCGGCGCTGCCGCACGATGACGGCCCGACTGCGAGTGAGACCGGCGAGCCCAGCGGCTGCTCATGGGCCGTTGTCAGCCAGGCGCCGGAATTGGCATGCGATCGCACCAAGGGATCGCCCGACTCTGCCTGGGTTGTCGACGAAAGGAAGGAAGACATCGTCGTCGTCTCGGGCTTGCTGTAACCGCTCAATGATCGCGGGCAGGGACTTACGAACGTTGAACTCAGCACGACCCCGGGATCACTCGTCAAAGCGGGGGAACAGAAGTGTTCCAGCTGCCGACCATCGGGACGACCTACATCCCTGCGACGGCAGGCGACGAGGTCGAGATCTCGATCGATGACTTCGGCACGGTGCAGGTGCCTGGGTCGCTGACGATCGTGGTGCGCTATCAGTATCTCGCGCCGACCGACCAACTCGACGCCTTGTCGGTCGAACCGATCTATCGCCAACCGCTGACGTGGGTAGAGACCTACATGTCGACGCTGACCGCCTCCGGCACAATCACGGACACGACCGAAGCCCGCAGTGCGGACCGCAGCACGTTCTTCTGGGGAGTTCTGGCTGGAGTATGGGGCGGCTTCTTCGTCTCACTGATCGCGTTCTGGTCGAGCATCATCGTCGCGTGGCGGCGCCGGCGCCGCTTCGACCGCGCCCAGCCCACGCGCCCGCCGAAGGCGACATCCCAACCGTCAGCGCGGATCTCTAGGTCGTACGTCGCCCTCTCATGAGGCGATCGATCACGCCGCGCAGGCCCCGCGGGGCTTCCTCGGTCTCACTGAGTTCGTCGTCTGAGTCATCTTCGGCCGGCAGGCGTCGCCCGATCTCTCGAAGCTGTCGATTCGTGAGCTTGAGTTCAGCCGCGACGGTCTTGACGATTCCGCGATCGTCTTCATCCGGCCCGGCGTCGAGGTGCTGGAGACGGAGTAGGTCGTCAGCTTGATGATGTCCGCGTGAAGAGGAAAGGTGTCACGGTACTGGCGGATCCGATTGCCCTTGTAACTCACGGTCACCGACACTTCCTCGGGAGTATTGAGGCCGTTGACGAGCTCGTTGGTGCCGGTGTTCTTTCCACGCCACCAGGTGTTAGTGAGCTCACTCCCGGGAGGGAGCAGCGCGATCGCAGCGTCGTAGCGCTTTGCGACCATGTCCGTGAGACCGTCCTTGCGATCTTCATCGGAGAGCGGTGGATCGAACGAGACGTGAAGGTCGCGAGCGGCCGACATTCCGTAGTTCCGGATGACCAATTCGAACGCGGTGTCGCTGTGTGCAGCCATTCGAAACAGCGCCATTACAAGTGGACGACTTCTGTCTCGGCTGTCACGAGCAGTGCTGGCGAGCGCAATCACGGCGATGACTGCCGTGATGATCGCGGCAAACGCAGAGATGAAGTCGGTATACGGCGCAAGCGCGCCAACGATCGGCGCCAGCGGCTCAAGCGGCGTAGGCGAGGGCGTCGGATTCACGCGGCCGAGCCTATCGGCGCTTCTGATGCGGATGAGGGGGTCCCGCGTAGAACCTCGCTCTGGTCTGCCACAGCCGCCGTTGCAATCACTACGACGGGCTAGGGCTTGCCAGGCTACCCCCCTCAACGGGCAATGCCCGTTGAGGGGGCGATACAGTGGCGCCGTGGCCCCCGTCCTCACCATCGGCCTCGCAGATGTCGACAGATGCGCTGACGCACTCAGCGCGGCCGCCAGAGCGATCGTGACCGGCGACGTCGTCGAGGCGCGTAAAGCCATCGGACCAATCGCCTTCGAACGATGGGAGGGGCGGCTCCGCTACGCAGCGCAGGCTGCCTCATCCTCGAAGTTGATCGAGCGCCGCCCGCGACGTCACCGACCGCATGCGCTCGCAGGTCTTCCTGCGGGATGGCATGACCTGCACGTATTGCGGCGGGCGATGCATTCCGAGGAACGTCCTCGTCGCGTTCAGCGACCTGTTCCCTGATGAGCTGTCGTACCACCCGAACTACCGGCGCGGTGAGATCCACCCGATGTACTGGGCACTCGCCCCGAGGCGGACCATACGTTCGCCCACGCTCGCGGGCGTACCGGCGACATCGCAAACCTCACCACCCTCCACACCATGTGCAACGCACGCAAGTCGGACTCGCTCGTCACTGAACTGCCCAAGGTCGACAGGCCCGAGCATGTCGTCGGATGGGACGGCCTTCTCGCGACATGCCGGAGCATCGTCGCGCTTGGCAACTCTCACGGCCAGCGACACTCGGCCGCCGGCTATCACGAGCGATGGTTGCGGCACTTCTCACAAGAACCGGCGTGGGCGTCGCAGCTGACTACAGCCTCTCGATGCGGGTTCGGCAGCTCAATCCAGCACGGTGTAGCCTGCCCGCGACCCACAACTCTCGCGCATCGCGCGTTAACGGATCCTTGGCTTCGTGCATCGCCCAAGGGGCACACATCGCATCACTCGCAATAGCTGTGGCCGTCAGCGTGCCCAGCTGGGTTGCCACCGCCCCGAGAACGGTCGCCGAAACGACTCAGATCAAGACTTCCCAGCGCTCGACCCCTGCACCATACCCGTGAGCGCGGGGATAACTGCCAAGCCAAGGCCGACACAGACGACCACTATCGTTCCGACTCTGGCCCAGACCTCGTGGGCAAGCCACGGACATATCATTGCCGTCAACGCCGTGCCTTCCCCGATCACGAGCAGCGCGCCCGCGAACCAGCCGGCGAGCCGAGCTGGACGTCGATCAGGATCGCGCTCGAATCCGATGCGAGACTCGATCACGACAGCCAGTGCGATCACAGGGATTGTCCCGACGACGGCCGACCAGAATTCGGCGTTCATGGTGCTGTGTCCGGTTCAGGTGTGCTTGTGGTTAGTCCAGGCAGCTCGTGGAGGAGCAGCACGCCGGGGCCGTTCTCGGCACCCACGTAGACGTCATGCGTGACCTCGTCCGTGGCCAGGGTCCCCCTTCGGAAGTTCGTCATCTTGCTTCGCCTCCCCTTTCCGCGGCCAACGCTTGATTGTCGAAGCGAGCCCCGAGCGACACCAGCCAGCCGGTTTGAACATGAGCTACATCGCTGTGCGCGAAGGACAGGTCGGTCGCGTCAGATTCACTGCGAGGCTCACGTACATCGCCGCGCAGCAGATTCCCCGAATCGAGAGTCTCTTCGCCATGCTTAACGGACCCGATCAACGTGCACTCGACATCCACGCCGTTCGCCGTTCTGTCAACCAGTGCCACGCGACTCTCCCGTGTGTGCCTCTGTGGCTGTCGGGCCGACATCTCCCGCGTCGAGCCCAGTCAAGCGTTCGGTCGATAGCGCTTGGAGTGCGCACATCCACGGGTCGATGCGCATGGGGCCACCGCCTCGGATTGGAGTGGGTGTCAGGGGTTGGATAGTGCAGCTCGCCACACCAGCTGTCCCGTCTCCCTGTGGGCGATGTCGTTATGTGCGCCTCCCCACCCACCGCTTTCCGTGTCGTCGATGACGGTGTTGGAGTTAATGTTGTAGACGGCTCCCGCAGCCAGGTGGGTATCGGGTGCGACCTGCGCGATCTTGACGTGGTCTGCGCTCGCACCTTGCAGGCCGAACGTGCCCACTGCTCCCCACTTGGGAACTTTGCCGCCGAGGACGAGGTGCTCGGCGCCGCCAGGGATCCACGCGGCGACGCGGACCCCGGCGGGGTAGAACTTGCCCAGTGCGTAGTCGTACTTGCTTTGGGAGGTGACGATCGGCCCGTCAACGAAGCGAGGGTCCCGCAGCTGCCGGAATCGGCCGGGCCTCCCGGTCCCGAATGCGTCGTCGGCGAACGCCCACAGCGACAGGGCCCCCTGCATCAGCACCATGGAGCGGACCGGGTGTTCAGGCGGCGTGCCGTCGCCGAGCACGGCACCGGAGACCACGATGCATCCGAAGCTGTGACCCATCACGTGTACGCGCGCTTCGTCCCCCGCCGCATCCTGCAGCTCGCGCAGGAGCAGGGATACTCCGGCGGTGCCCACCGTGTAGGCGCGTTGCTTCATCTTCCAGAAGGAGAGTTGTCGCAGCCCGAGGAGGGGCAGCCCAATCAGACCGGGACCGCCCAGCACCTTGCCCCGGCCCTCGATGATCCCGGCCAATGCGATGTCCTCGTCATCATCGCTGGGCAGAGGTGGCTCTTCGAGATTGATCGCGCGGGTGAGATCGCGCAGCGCGTCCCGTGCGGGTTGCGACTTCTCCAGGACGGTGCCGGCCGCCTCGGCATCGAGGATGGTCTTTAAAGCGCGCCGCGTCGCCGGTGTGTCTCCCAGCAAACTTGCGTAGGCATCGACCGCGTCCTCGACGGACACCGGAGTGGAGGTGTCGTCAGGGTCCTCGCCGTCCTTGCTGCCCAGCGTCTTCCCTTTCGAGTTGCGTTCGATGCGCGTTGGCGCGAACGCAAGGCTGGGCCAGTGGACGCCGACCACGAACGGTCGAAATGGTCGGGAGGCTTCCGTTGGGGCCGCGTCGAGGAAGGCAGCGACCCACGCGTTGTATTGCGCTTGGGCGCCTTCCCAGTCGCCGTGCCAGCCGTGGCTGATGAGGAACACGTCCGTGGCGGTGGAGGCGTGCAACGCTTCCTTCACCTCGGTGCTGGCCAGGACACCGGAATCGAACTTCTCGTTGCCGTCCTTGTCGAACTCAACGAGCCAGTACTCGATGTTGCGGCCGTCTACCTGGGTGCGTACGAGCGCCATGTCTCTCCTTCGAGTGTGCGATGAGTCCCGTCGATCAGGCGGTGAGAAGTGCCGGGGCGAGGTAGGTGTCGCTGGCACCGTGCAGTCCGTAGGCGAGGCCGAGCGCGTTGCCGTCGTCGATCATTTCGCGACGCAGATCGAGCATGGCTACACCGACCGGTACTCCCGAGAGCACTGCGGTGAACAGCCGGCGCGCGAACTCGTCAGCGAAGTGCGTGGCGATCTCACATTCCGTCCCGATGACGGTTCGAGCCCCGCGGTCGAGGAAGTAGTTCGGGAAGTTGACCGTGTACTGCGGGGAGAGCTCTGCGGATCGGCAGGCGTTCACGAACACGAAGGGGTTCTTCTTGAGCTTGATCCTCGCGTCCGCGAACAGCGTGAGGTCGCCAACGGTGACGGGCTCTTCGGTGAGCTGGAGCCACGACGCATTCGGCAACGGTTGGCCCTCAGAACTCTTCCCGGCGCCCGCATGACAAAGGAAGTAGATGACCTGGTATCGGGAACCGGATCCGATCGACTTCAGCAGTTCGGAGTTCTTCGTCCGATCCTGCACCTCGATGCCGGGTGAGCAGCCTACGGCATCCGCCCAAAACCGCCGTTGGTTCTTGACGGCGTCCAGGTTCTGCTCCTCGTCGATGTTGGGGTCGAAGTGCAGCGCGACCGAGAGACCCTTATCGACGGGAATCGGCGCGTCGTAGCGGGGCAGATTGACGACGAGTTCTTCGATCACGTGCCGGAAGCCGAGGAACCGGTCCTTGTCGGGGGTGCCTTTGAAGGTGCGGGCCAAGTACAGGGCGTGCCAGGGCACTGCGTGGCCACCAACGACGAACTGGATCGGCCGGGAGGGCGCTGGAACCCCGAGTCGATCGATGAGCAGGTCGCCGATCGCCGCGGCTTGCGTGTTCTCCGGACGCAGGTAGAAGAGGCTATGGAAAAGTAGGCTGCCGGCTTTCGCGAGGTTGGTGAGCGCTTCGCTGGAGGGCTTCTTGTCGATGTGAATGCTGCCTTGATACGCGTCGTCGTGGGACAGGCCGACCAATACGTCTCGCAGTTGCAGGACCGCAGCATTGAGCTCTTCTCGGGATATGTCGAGCTCGGCCTCCATTCCCACCTCGCCGGACACTACGCACTGGAACTTTCCGTTTTTGTAAAGGAAGGTCAGGGAGAGGAAGCGGGAGCTGTCGATCTGTAGGGCGTCCAGCGCGCGCCCGATGCTGGAGGCGGGGATCAGCGGGGTCAACTCGGGACCCTCGTCCTCGGCGCTGGCCACAACATCGACCGTGAAGGCCACCTGCGCCACCACGCTGCCCATCCGCAGCAGGGTCGCTGTCAGGTGTGCTGAGCCCTCCGTGCGGGGGACCACCTTGAACGTTGCGGGTTGTTCGCTGGTGCCGTCCCGCTTCATCACGAGGGGTTGCTGCCCGGCCGCAGCGTCGATGTCGATGTCGGTGGAGGTGAGCTGCACCACCATCGGCAGACGGTTCTTGCCGGGAGGGAAGGTCACCGAAAACTCGCCTTGCTCGGTCGCGTCGTCAGGGTCGGGGATCCCGAAATCGACGACGACGCCGACAGGTGTGTTCACGGCAGGTGTGCCGGTCACCGTGGCCTCGAGCACGGCCGAGACAACTGCCTCTGCCGATGCGCCGGCGCGCGGGGTCCCGGCGGCATCTGCGTCTCCTGGCGCGGCTTCCGCCTGCTTGCCGGGCTTCTTCGCCTTCGACTTCCTCACCGGCTGCGATTCGTGAGAACTGACGTGTCGATCCGGGAGCGGGATCTTTGTCACCAATCCCTCCAGCAGGGACTCACCGAAGTCGCGTCCCGCCTCGCGAGAGATCATCGACCACGTCACATCGGCCGGGGAACCGTAGCGCACGGTCGGCTTCACCATCCAGGACCGCACCGCCGGTTTGAGCACGACTGACCTTGGTCCAGGGGCCCCCTCGAGCAGCGCGCGTCGCAGGGCCTCCTCTTCATCGTCGTCGAGTGCTTCGAGCAGCGCCTCGATCGTTTCGCGCTGGTGCCGCGACTTCCGCGACCCCGAACGCATGATCTCGACGGCGCTGCCGAGTCGCTGATGCGAATCGAACAGGCTCGGATCGACGCCGCCCAGGCGCGACAACACGGACTCAGTGTGCGCGAACAGCTCGTCATGCCCAGTCATGACCGCCCCCTAGTTCCCGGGCAACACAATGGCGCAGTCGAGGGCTGCTGTCCAGAGGCTCGCTGACGCGCTCACCTGGGCGGTCAGGGCCGAGGAATGAAGGGAATGCGTGCGCTGAAACGCCGCTGGCGCCACACTTCGTTCAACGATTCACCAGAGGAGCGGGGCCGAAGATATCCCACGAGGAACCAGCACCCGTGGCCGCCGACCCCGACGCGGTGCCCCGCTTCCATTGGTGGCAGGCCGGAAGCACCACGCCCGGGCGTGAACTGCGATGGTGGGTGCGCGACGTGCTCATCGCAGCGCTCGTCGGTGCGGTACTTGTGCTTGGCCAGATGCTGCTCGACGACGCGCGATCCAACCGGGAGATCGCCGCTGCCCGGCTGCAAAGCGTGGAAGCCGATCAGCGCGAAGACCTTCGGTTCGTCCGAGAACGGTCGGGCCCGGGCGAGCAGGAGCGTATACTGCCGCAGGCTTTGCGGCGAACAACGCCCGCGGCCGCCGGCGTTCCACACAGCCAGCCGACGCGGCTGACCGAACTGTGCAACGCTTCAGGCGGTGGCGGCGCTCTGCACCACGTCGTGCACCATGAAGGGGCACTGCATAGCGAACGCCTCGTGTTCACGGCACCTGCGGCAGCACTGGGTCCGGCATCGGCGAGGACGCCAAAAAGCGCAGCGCATCCTTTTTGGGCGGCAGTACGATGGCGGTACGAAGGAGGCTCGATGCCCGGAGCGACCTCGCCGTGGCGAGTCAACGATGTCGTCGTGTACGACCGGATGCGGGATGCCGCGACGTTCCTCATCGGGCAACTGGCCGCGACCGGGAGGTCGGGCAGCGTCGACGCGGACGCCGCCCGCGCGGAGCTCACCGCGTTGCGTCGTGAGGTCAGCAGCGTCGATGCGTACGACCGGGTGGCCGTCAGCGCACTCGCCGAGCGCATCGGCCGACGTGTCCGTCAGCTCGCGGGAGAACCACGGTGACCGTCATCGCTCTCACGGACGGTGCTCAGGAGGAGATCCTGCGCCGCGACATCCTCCCGCTGTACTTCCCCGACGCCCCTGCGGAGGACGCACCGTCCTTCGTCCTCATCGCCGGGCAACCCGGCGCCGGCCGCTCCCGCGCTCTGACGTCGCTGCGGAAAGAGCACGGCGCGGAGATCGCTGTGCTGAATGGCGACGAGTTGCGGGCGTTCCATCCCGGTTTCACGACTAATTCAGTGAACGCCGATGGGGAGGTCGACGAGTCGATCGCACAGGCGGTTGCCGGTTGGGTGAGTGCCTGCATCCGTCACGCCCGCGAGAATCGGCACTCGATCGCGTTGGAGGGAACCTTCGGTAACCCGACTGCCGCGGCGGGCACGGCGCAGCGGTTCGCTGATGCGGGGTTCACGACACGGGTGGTGGTGTTCGGTTCTGCCCGGGCGGAGAGTCTCCTCACGGTGACGTCCAGCCCGCTGCGGGACGCGCAGGCGGGCCGGCGCCCGCGGTTCACCACCCGGACAGCACACGATGCGGGCCTGGAGGCGACCCGTGGTCTGGTGGCGTCGCTGGAAGAGTCGCCGTGGGCGGATCGGGTCACGGTGCTCGGCCGGGACGGGGGCACCGTCTTCGATGCCACCCGGGACCCGACTGCAGGTTTTTCTGGCGCGAGTGCGGCGTTACGGGCGGCGCAGTCTCAGCGGATGGGCCGGTTCGATGCGACGCAGTGGCTCAGCGAACTGCACCACGTCACCCAGTTCGCCACCACCGCTCGAGGACTTCCCGACGAGGTGACGGAGCTGCTGGTGGATCTTCACGAGACATCGCTGCGGGAGGTGATCCCGCAGCTGCATGTGCCTGCGGAGGGAAAGTTCGCCACCGCGATGGAGCAGAAGACGGTCGCTATGCTGGTGACCCTGCGGACGCTCACGGCACCGGAGCCGCCCATCGATATCGCCGTGCCCGTTATCGCTCCGACCGGCCCAGAACGCGGAGGCCTGTCGCGGTGAATGCCCTCCTCGGGTACACCCGGGGACTCAGCCCTGACGCAGGGATGGAGTCCGACGTCGACGCGCTGACGGCCGCCGGCGCGTCGCAGGTGTTCACTGACGACGCCGACACCGACCCCCGCAAGCGGCCCGGGTTGGCGGAATGCCTGGCGTCGCTGGAGCCGGGTGACGTGCTGGTGGTGCCGAGCGCGTCGCATCTGTCGCACGCGGTGACGCACTTCGTGACCACGGTGAGCGCGCTGTCCGCGCAGGGCGTCGCGTTCCGCTCATTGGCGGAGCCGGCACTGTGCACCGGTGCGGCGACGGCGGTCGATCCGGCGGAGGTGATTGCCGCGTTGGAGGCGCTGCGGCGAAGGCTGGTGAGTGTGCGGACCCGGGCGGGGATGGCGTCGGCGGCGGCCGAGGGCAAGCGGGCGGGTCGGCCGACGGTGATGACCCCGGAGAAGGTCGCGATGGCCGTTGAGCTGCGCAACCTGAACCGCCCGATCACGCATATCGCCCGCGTGCTCGGGGTAAGCTCCAACTCGGTGCAGCGCGCGCTGGCCCCTCTCCCCCGCACCGTCGACCGGGTCGATTAGCGTTCGAGGCTCGGCGAAGCTGCGTGGGTGTCGATGTCGAGCCACCCGCGGACGGCGGGCTCGTGTGCGGAGTCGTCTTCCCAGTCAGGTTCGGTGAGCGCCCACCGGTGCATCAGGCGTGCCGCGGTGCGGGTGTGCCTGCCGGCGTCGAGGACTTCGGCGAGGGCTTGGGCTTCGTCAAACTGGAGGCTGCAGATCACCTGCTCATCGTGACTGTTGAGGATGTGATCCACGATGTCGGCGAGGTGGTCGACGGCGTCTTCCAGGTGGTCCCAGGCGACGATGCTGTCGGGGGCGTGGTGTCCGGTGGGGGACGTCGTTGTCGTATTCATTTCGGTTTCCTCGTTTCTTGACTTCGGGGGTGCCTTTCCTGGCAAGTGCGTCGTAAGCGACCGGAGGGCGTGAAGCGCCGGGACCGTGGAATACCGGAGCCCCGGAGCCTGCGGAGGGGTGAGGATATGCCGCCGAAAGCCCGGCACGGAACGCCAGGAGGGAGCTACGATGACCCGCCAGGAAAGCACCCGGCTCCTGCACTATGTCGTGGCCGCTGCGGCCTCGGGGCGACGCACGGACCCGTCATGGGGGTGGCATGACGTCGGCGATGGGGGTGACGCCGAGGGGAAGCGCGGCCATGAACGCCCCGGCGACGAGCAACCCGGTGGCGATCGTGGTGCGCAGCGCGGCACGCACCCGACCGCGCAGCAACTGCACCATCAGGACGACCAACAGCAGCACGCTTCCGATCGACGCGATCGTGATGAAGCCGAGCAGGATCTGCAGGTCTGCGGGGATGTCCATGGCTCCGTCCTTTCTGCTTCCGGTTGTTGGTTGGCGGGCTCAGGGTCCGTCGAAGGGGTGGTCGCCGCCGCTCAGGGCGTGCAGGCGTCGGATGAAGGCCTGCCGGTCTGCTGTCGGCGTCGTGATGAGCGTGCGAACCTCCGGCGCGAGCGCTGCCAGCTGGTCCATGGGGAGGCCGGCGAGAGGTGCGAGGCACCAGTCGAGGTCCTCGTCGAGGGTCCACCCAGGCTCGTGGACGGCCTTGTCCGGGTAGTAGGTGAAGGCGCAGACGGCGACCCGGTACAGGCTCGCTTCGGCTTGGGCACGGTCGAGCATGGTCGGGTCTCCCGTCGGGGTGGTGGTCATCGGTTCATTCCCATCGGGTTGTTCGGGCCCAGCATGGGGTGCGGGGCGGTGGGATCGAGGTGGTGGGGGCGGCGTGGCGGCTCCTTGCGCCGGAGCCGGTCGTTGACTTGCTTGCCGATCTCGTCCATCCGTGCCTCCTCGGCAGCGGCGCGGATCTGCCAGCCGCGCGGCTGCTGGGCGGCGAGAGCCCGGCGGGTTTCGGCGGTGCGGGAGCGGTCGGCGTAGCTGTAATCGGTGGCGAGGGTGTGCTCGATGCGGGCGCGCTGGCTGTCGCGTTCGAACCTCGCCACAGCCTCCTTAGGGATCGGCTCGTCCGCCTCCGGTGAGAGGCCGCGTCGGCGACGCAGTGCGGCGACTTCCTCCGCCGGCCACTGCCGGGCAAAGAACGCGTCGGCGGCGACTGAATTGGCACGACGCTCGGCGGACGTGGTGGTGTGCAGGCGGCGGGGCGGCAACCCGGCATCGAGGCGGCGCTTCTCGCGCTCCTTCCAGGCCCGGTTTCTGGCGAGGACCTTCTCCCGGTTGGCGGCGTAATACGCCCGCCGCTTCGCCTTCTGCTCCTCCGCGTGCGCGGCGTAGTAGGCGCGTGCCGAAGCGCGCTTCACTTCCGGGTTCTCCCGGTGCTCGGCGCGGAGCTTCGCGTTGCGTTCGTCCTTGTGCTTGTCGTACCACCGCCGCTGGATGACCGCACGGGCGGCACGGTAGGCCTCGGGGTTTTCGGCGAGCTGGCGCAGACGCCATTCCCGCGTGTACTCGTGATGCTTGGCCTTGTTTGCTTCGTAGTACTTCTTCGAGCTGGCTCGCTTCGCCTCCTTGCGATGCCGCTCTAGCCTCTTCCGTTCCGCGTACCGACGCGCCTCCGCACGCTTCTCCTCGCGATGCTCCGCGTCGTACCCGGCCCGATACTGGCGAATGTGATCGCGGTTGCGTTCCCGCCACGCCCGCTTGTACGCGCGGATCTCATCGGCGTACGCCTCCCGATAGCCACGCTTCGTATCCCGCTGCTGTTGCTCGCGGTCGCCGTCGCTGTCCCGGTTCGGCTGGCCGCCCGTGCCGCGGCTCATCGCTGGCTCCCCTGCGCGAGGCTGCTCTCGGCGAGGCGGGCGATGAGGTCGGGCCGGAACCCGGACCAGTGATGCTGCGGGTCGTCCTCGACCAGCACGACCGGCGCTTCGCTGTAGCCGAGCTCGTCGGTGACGAAATCGCGATGCACCGCGTTGCGCTGGTCGGTGAGGTCGATGACGGTGAACGGGATGCTCGCGGCGGTCAGGCACCGGCAGGTGAGTGTGCAGCGCATGCACCCAGGACCGGTCGAGTACACGGTGACAGAGATCATCTCGGTGCCCTCGCCAGACCGTCCACCGGCTCCGCGCCCAGTGGAGTTCGGGGAGCGTCCGGCGTAGGAGAATTCAGTCCCCTCTCGAGCCCGACACCTCCGAACTGCTCAACATCGGCGCTTCCGGAAGGCCGGAGTTCGGTGGATCCGGTGTTCGGTACTTCCGCAGTCGCGGAGTGCGGAAGTACGGGAGTGCGGTACCTGCGGAGTGCGGAAGTCACGGACTGCCGCAGTTCGTCTTCCGTCGACCCGCGCAGCTCGTCCGCGTGCGCGAGCAACAGGTCGATGGCGATGCGGATGAGCGAGTTCTCCGTGATCCGCTCGACCTTCCGGGCGCGGCGGCGCATCACCGTGCGGGCGAGCGCGGTCAGCGCGGCATCCTGATCGGCACGAATCCGGGTGTCCTTGCGGGTGAGCCGCGCGAACTTCGCGAGCCCGCGCTCCTCCGGTGGTGCCTCGGCCTCGACACGTGCGCGCGCGTCGCGGAGCCTGTCGGTGAGATCGATCCGACCCATCGTCACCACCGCCCCGCGACAACCGGAGTGACCAGCCGTTCGAGTTCGCGCGCGATGTTCGTGATGTCCCAGATCGCTCCCTCATTGCGGCGGTTGTGCCGCATGCTCGACACCAGCTGACCGAGGACCGGCGCATCAGCTTGCGCCTTGTACTGCCGCAGGTGCGACTCAAACCGCGGCACCCCGAAATCCACGTCGAGCCGCCGCTGCCATTGCTCGAGTTGTCCGTAGACCCGCGGGTCGATCCGATTCAGCAGCACTCCGTGATGCAAGTGCCGTGGTTCGATCAGCCGGGTCAGAGTCCGCAGCGTTGGGTCCACCGCCAACGGCTCCGGCGTCAGCGGCACCACCGCGAAGTCGGCGGCGTCCAACACGGTCTCCAGCACCGCCGTGTCCTCAAGACTTCCCGGGGTGTCCACCAGGACGAATTCGTAGTCAGTCAGTTCCGCGAGCCGGCCCAGCACGTTCGGGTGCTGACTGCCGGCGAAATCGAACGGGAGCCGATCCTGCGCGTTGTCCGCCCACCACACCGTCGACTGCTGCCGATCCACATCCACAACCAACACACGGTGACGGGACGCGAGCGCCGCGGCGAGCTGCATCGCGATGGTCGTCTTACCTACGCCACCCTTCTGATTTGCCACAGCGACGACCCTCACGACACCCACCCCCGTGTGGTGCGTGAGCCGCGACTTTCACTCGTCAGCAACGGACTCACCGCCGCTTTCGAGCCCTTCGAACCACGCCTCGAGGTCGTCGAAGAGGTAGATGATGATCCGGCCCACCTTGTAGTAGCGGGGACCGGTCTTCTTGTAGCGCCATTCGGCGAGCAGCTTCAGTTTCAATCCCGGGATGAGTTGAACGACGTCCTCAGGCGTCATCAGCCTCCCTGCCAGCACCGGTACGTCCGGCGTGACTGCGTTCTTCATGCGATACACCCCTTTGCTGAATCCGAATCTGATTAAACAAAAGTAAACTCTTAAACCGTATAGTGCGCAAGAGCAATCTGCGGAACGCAGTAGCAGTAAGGCAAACTGGCATCGTGACGGTTGATGTGACGACGCTCGAGGGCGCTCCAATGACAGCTGGCGACGCGACCCAACGGGTCGGCGCCAATCTGCGCGCAGCGCCGGCATTCCGCGCGCGCTCCGTTGATGAGTCCGCAGGTATCGAGACCACACTCGAGGCCCACCTCGACGAGGATCGCGGCCGCTACTCCACCCGAAGCATCCTCAGCCGCGCCGTCCGCGCCGACTTCGACGAGACCCGCCTCAAGCACGCCGCGCCGCAAGCGATCGTCCAAGCGGCAGTGCCCCATTGCGTCGCGATCCTGCTCGATGACACTCCGGGCTCGACATGGACGTCGGTGTCGGATCTGACTCGCGGCGACGGTCGCATCATCCCCGAGTGGATGGCCAACGCAGTCGCCCAGCGTGGGATGAAGGACGAGCGCTGGGAAGTCATCGAGATCTTATACGGGACTGCCGCGCTCGCAGATCTGCCACCCGTCAAGCTCATCGCTCGTGAACTCGGCGTCCCCGAGCGCACCGCCAGCGACTGGATTCAGAAGGCGCGCTCCGCGGGTTGGCTGGTGGGGATCGCGTCAAACGTCGGGCGCCCCGCGGGCTCGTAGAGCACGCCGACCCCACGATTCGATCTCACAAGTCCGTTGTCGGCGTGCCCACATTTTGCCCAGGTCAAGTCCCGTTGAGTGGTGTCACTCCGTTTGCTCCTTGATGGGTGGGGGTCAGGCGGTGAGGTAGAGCTCGGGGCGGGCGGGTTCGGTGTGCGCGTGGAGGGTGTGGACGAGTTTGCGCATGGAGATGTCGGAGAAGTAGCGGCGTTCGCCGTATTGCCATTCCTCGTGCTGTTCCTGCAGGACGGCGCCGATGAGCCGGGTCACGGAGTCGCGGTCGGGGAAGATCTGCACGACGTCGGCGCGGCGTTTGATCTCGCGGTTGAGGCGTTCGATGGGGTTGTTCGACCAGATCTTCTGCCAGTGCTCGCGGGGCATCGCCGCGAACCCGGTGAGGTCGGGTTCGGCGGCTTCGAGCATGGCGGCGATCTCGGGGAATGAGGAGCGCAGGCTGTCGGTGACTTGCTGGTACTGGGCGAGCACGGCCTCCGGGGTGGTCTGCGCGAAGATCGTGGTGATCAGCGCGTTGACCGGCTTGGAGCGGGCCGAGCCCAGGCGTTGGGTGACGTTGCGGGCGAAGTGGACCCGGCAGCGCTGCCACCCGGCTCCGGGCAGGATCGCTTTGACCGCGGCCTTCAGGCCAGCGTGCGCGTCGGACGTGACCAGGGCGACGCCTTCCGGGTCGGCGTCGGTGGCGACCTTCAGGCCGCGGTCGCGGAGGCCGCGGAGGAACTCGGTCCAGAAGTCGGTGGTCTCCGCGTCCCCAAGGCTCATGCCCAGGATCTCCCGCCGCCCATCGCCGGAGACGCCGGTCGCGACGACGAGGGCTTGCGAGACGACGCGGCCGCGGTGGCGGACGTCGAGGTAGGTGGCGTCCAGGAACAGATACGGGAACCAGGTGTGGTCGATCCGACGGTGCAGGAACTCCTGCACCGCCTCGTCGATCTCGGCGCAGATCCGAGAGACCGTCGACCTCGAGATGCCGGTGTCGTTGCCCAACGCGCGGATCAGCTGGTCGACCTTCCGAGTGCTCACCCCGTCGATCCAGGCCTGACAGATCACCGCGTAGAGCGCCTTGTCCACCCGGCGGCGGGGGCTGAGCAGCGACGGGAAGAACGACCCCTCCCGCAGCTTCGGGATCTGCAGGTCGACCTCGCCGGCCGGGGTCGCGAGGGTCTTCGGACGCGTGCCGTTGCGGCGGGTGGTGCGCTCCGGGGTGCGTTCGTGTGGGGCGGCACCGATCTTCATGGTCGCTTCCGCGTTGATCAGATCCTGCAGGCCGGCCTGCAGCATCCGCCGGAAGACGTCGGAGTGGGCCAGGTCGGGATCGGCGAGGACTTCGCCGATCAGGGTCGTCAGGGCAGACTGGTGGTGGGTCATCGTGGGATCTCTGCTTTGCTTCTTGCCGGAAACAACTGGTCATCCCACGATGGCCCTTCATCGTCTACGACAACGAGGGCCCCGCGGGAAGTGACACCACGCTATGGGACTCACCCTTTGCCCACGAACGAGCAGGAATCGCGTGGATCGAGATCGCCCAAACGTGGCAGCAATGATCCGGAAAACCGCTAGATTCCGCGGATTTTCGAGCCAGCCGGATCGAGACGGATCGAGCGGAATGTGACTGAAAATCGAAAGGTCACCGGATCGATGCCGGTCGGAGCCACTGAAACCCCCGCGTAGCTTCTACATCGCGGGGGTTTCGTCGTTCCCGCGGAACCGTCGACCGCTTGCCTCAGCGTTCGAGGCGAGCACGGGCCGCGGGCAGCAGCGCGGATCTTCGGATTGGCAGTGCCGCTGTGGTCATCGACGGCGCGTCGCCCAGAGCATCCCTCGTTGGATGATGGTGCGGACGCTGACGTCGCGCAGGACGGACAGACTGTGACCGGGGGTCGCGACGAAGACGCGGCCCCGACCCCACTCGCGCGTCCACACGGCCGGCGAGATGATGGGGCGATGCCAGGGGTGGTACGGCTGGACGGGATGGCTGGTCGTGGCCAGCACCTCGTTGAGGTCGTCGGTGAGCACCCAGTACTGCTCGGTGCGAAGGGTGAAGTCCTCGACGCCGGCCATGATCTCGTGCGAGCGGCCGAGGTCCGTGAGATCGACCGTGTAACAGAGGAAGTTGTCGCCCTCGCCGCCCTCGCGCGCGTCCGGGTGCCTGGAAGGGTGGGTGGCGAACTGACCGCCGATCAGCTGCAGGTAGTCGGAGCTGTTCCGGTACGAGTCGGCGATGCCGCCGTGCCAGCCGGCGAGGCCCGTGCCGCGCTCGACGGCGCCGCGCAGGCCGGCGAGCGCATCGGCCGAGATCTCGGACATCGTGACGCACTGCAGGATCAGGTCGGTGCGGTCCATCACCTCGCGGTCGGCGTAGACCTCGTTGGAGTCCTCGATGCGCACGTCGAAGCCCTGCTGCTCCAGGAACGGCACGAAGATCTCGGTCGCCTCGACGGGTCGGTGACCCTCCCATCCACCGCGCACGATCAGGGCGCGGCGTCCCTCGTATGTCGTCGTCATCGACTTCATCCTCCGCATCGACGGGTGCTACGCCGTCACACTGCCACCGCGCGGAAGCGAAGCGTATGAACTTTGCGCAAAAATAGCTGCATGAGCGACGGCGCACGTGTGACCCTGAGCGCGGTGGCCGAACGCGCAGGAGTGAGTGTCGCGACGGCGTCGCGGGCGCTCCGCGCGCGTGGCGAGATGGCCGCCGAAACGCGAGCCGCAGTCCTCCGCGCGGCGGCCGAGCTCGGCTACCCCGGCACCGGCGCAGGGCGGGGCCGGCCGCGCCGTGGCACCGCGTTGATGTTCGACCTCGTCCTCGGGCACTTCCACGACCCGTACACCGAGGAGATCACCGCGGGCGCCCGCACCACCGCGTCGTCGCTCGGCTACGACCTCGTGCTGACGGCCGAGCGGGACGACCCCGCGCACGACTGGCCCGAACGCATCCGCTCCCGCGGCTCCGCCGGCGTCGTCGTCGGACTCATCACCCCCACGAGCACGCAGATCCTCGCGATGCACCGCGCCGGCATCCCCCTCGTGCTGATGGAGCCGCCCTCCGAGTCGTCCAGGCCGCTGCCGAGCATCCGCACGACCGACCGGGCGGGCGGTACGGCGGCCGCCGAGCACCTCATCTCACGGGGAGCCCGCCGCTTCGTCGTCATCGGCGGCGCACCCTCATACCGGTACGGACGCGCGCGGGTCGACGGGTTCACCGCAGCCCTGGGCGAGCTCGTGCCCGAAGCACCGTGCGTGCGGACGAGCGCGGACTGGAGCGCGTGGGATGCCCGCCGAGCATGCGCACGGGCACTGTCGGAGCTCGGAGGCGACGGCCCCGTGGGGATCTTCGCCTGCTCGGACGAGATGGCCGCCGGCGCTTATCGCGCGGTCGCCGACAGCAGGCTCGGCATCCCCCGCGACGTGCTCGTGGTCGGCTTCGACGACGTTCGAGGGGCGCGCTGGCTGCAGCCGTCGCTCACGACCATCCGCCAGCCCATCCGCGAGATGGCCGCGACCGCGGTGCGGCTTCTGGCCCGCTCCGCGGCTGGGGAGGAGGTGGCGCCCGAGGCGATCGTCATGCCGACCGAGCTCGTCGAACGCGGCTCGACCCGCACCGCGATCTAGATCGGCGAAGCTACGCCGAGCGCACCGGGAAGTACACCGAGTAGCGCTCGTCGACCACCTCGTGCAACGGCACGAACCGGATCCCCTGCGACTGCCCCACGCTGCGATAGCGCGTGAGCCACTGGGTCCACTGCCGCTCGTCATCGGGCGCGAGCATCGTGGCCGCATCGTCCGGATCGCCTATGAGCGACACTTCGCGATCGACCAGGCCCGCCAGAACGGTCGGACCCTCCACGAAGGCGACCGTCGCCGGCTCGTCGGGGATCGGCACCGTCCGTACGACGAAGGGGAACTCGACCGCGATCTCGGTCTCGCCGCCGGGATGATCGACGTCGAGCCATCGGTCGACGCGGTGCCAAGACGCCTCGGTGTGCACGCGGGGTTCGGCCGAGATCCACGCCGGCACGCGCAGACGCACCCGACTCGCGCTCCCTGTGACGGTGACGCGCACGCGAAGCGCTCGCGGGCGATGACGGTCGCCGCCCGGGCCGGCATTCGCGTCGGGGCCGACGTACCGCGCGTCATCGAGCAGGACGATCTCGATGCGCGCGTCCCGGTCGGGGAAGTCGGCCCGGACCGGCACGTACTGCGCCACCGTCAACGCGGCGCCCGGAGCAGCGTAGACGGCCGACTGGGCATGACGGGTGTGCGCCTGCACGAGAGTGCCGTGGCAGCACCAGAAGTCCTCGGTGGGGCTGCCCCACTCCTTGCGTGCGCCCCCTCCGAGCGGGAGGAAGTACGCGACCATGCCGGTGCGGGGGTTCTGCTGTGCGAGCAGGCCGTTGTGCAGGTTGGTCTCGATGTAGTCCAGCGCCTCGACGTCTCCGGTCCAGCGGAAGACGACGTCCGCCAGCCGGATCATGTTGTACACCGAGCAGTGCTCCTGGGTCTTCGGCCCCCGGCGGGCGGCGAACGCGAAGGGCGGCGTCCAGATCTCCCCCGAGGTCTGGCCACCGGTGCAGAACGTGCCGCGATCGACCACGGCTGACCGCCAGTACGCGGTCACGACCTCGCGCCACCGCTCCTCGCCGGTGACCTCGTAGGCGCGGGCGGCCCCGAGCACCTCGGGGATCGTGGTGTTGGCGTGCATGTTCGTGAGCACGTCCTCGCCCGCCCGCAGCGGGCCGAAGAGGGCGCCGTGCCAGTAGCGGTCGAGCAGGTCGCGGTACTCCTCGTCACCGGTCGCCTCGAGCAGATCAGCCCACACCTCCAGCATTCCGCCCGTCTCGACGTCCAGGATCCGCTGGAACCGCGCGGTGTCGAACCCCCGCGCCCACCGGGCGATCGCCGCCGCCGCGCGATGCGCCACCGCGAGGGCGCGCTCGTCGCCGAGGTCCCGCCACACGTCCACCAGCCCCATGAACGTCTTGTGGATCGCGTACTGGGGCGCCCACGTCTCGCGGCCCTCGCCCAGCCGTCGCAGGAACGACTCAGGGGTGGCGAACACCCATTCGCCGCCGTTCTCGTCCTGGCACCGCTCCAGCGCCGCCACGACGTTCTGGAGGCGGGCTCGCAGCACCGGGTCCCCGGTGGTGGCGACTTCACGCGCCGCCGCGGACATCCAGTGACCGAGGAAGTGCCCGCGCAGCAGCGATCCCGGGGTCTCCCAGCCCCAGTGGCGGTCGAGCCCACGGTCGACGACGTCGGAACGCGAGGGGTGCAGGTGCCAGGCCTGATCGGTCACCCCGGCCTCGAGAAGGTGGTTCTGCAGCAGATTGCGTTCCGTCAGCGAGACGAGGTACTCGCGGTTGAGACGTCGGCGGTTCTCGAACGCCCCGGACGTGAGCCGGACCCGTTCGGGTGCGAGGGCGGTTGCGGCCGGAGCGGGGGCGGCGGGGTTCGCAGTCACGTTCCTCCTCGGTGAGATCGATCTCTGACTGTACTCCTCTCCCCTTCCCCCACCAAGATGGACTCTATGAGTGATCTTCGCGTCGTCCATCTGTCGGCCGCCGACGTGTCGTTGGTGGTGACGCAGCGAGGCGATGAGCTGCCGGCGATCGTGCATTGGGGTGCGCTCCTGGATGTCTCGGATGACGACCTTCGCACCCTGGCCGCCTTGGATCATCGGCCCGGATTATCGGCTGATTCGGACGTGCCGTACCGACCGAGCGTGCTCCCGGAACACTCGCGCGGGTGGTTCGGCCGCCCCGGACTGAGCGTGCACCGCGGTGGTCGCGCATGGTCTCCGCGCTTCCGCGCCGCGCCGCTGCTCGTGGCGGGGGAGCCGGTTCCTGCCGGTGCGACCTCACTCGGTGCCGCGAGCATCACCGCCGAGGCGAGCGACGAGTGGGCCGGGATCGGTGTCACTGTGGAGATCGATCTCACCGCGGTCGGCCTCCTGCGAACACGGGTCGGAGTGCGCAATCGCGGCACCGTCGCGGACGACGTGGACGTCGTCGAGGCCTTGCCGGCGCTGCCGGTGCCTCTGCGCGCGAGGGAGATCCTGGACTTCAGCGGCAGGTGGGCTCACGAGCGGATCCCGCAGCGTCACCCCGTCGTCCGGGGCACCCACGCTCGCGTCTCGCGCCGCGGCCGCACGGGTCTCGACGCCACCACCGTCCTCGCCCTCGGTGTGCCGGGTTTCGCCGCCGACGCCGGCGAGACGTGGCTCTGCCACGTGGGCTTCAGCGGTGACCACGAGCACGCCGTGGAGCGCACCGACGGGTTCCTGGCTTTCCGCGGCGGCGAGCTGCTCCTTCCGGGAGAGGTGCGCCTGAAGGCCGGTGACGAGTACGTGACACCTTGGATCTTCGGCGCGTACGGCGACGGGTGGGACGCGGCATCCGCGCGGTTCCATGCGTATCTGCGCGATCGCAACCGCACCGGCAGCCGGCCGCGGCCGGTCACCTTGAACGTGTGGGAAGCGGTGTACTTCGATCAGGATGCCGCGACCCTGACCGAGCTGGCCGAACAGGGCGCGGCTCTCGGCGTCGAACGGTTCGTGCTCGACGACGGCTGGTTCCGCGGGCGACGAGACGACCGCTCCGGCCTCGGCGACTGGGAGCCGGATCCCGGGGCGTGGCCCGACGGGCTACGCCCCCTGGCCGATCGGGTGCGCTCGCTGGGAATGGAGTTCGGACTCTGGGTCGAGCCCGAGATGATCAACGAGGATTCCGACCTCGCCCGGGCCCACCCCGACTGGATCCTTCGAGCCCGCGACACCCTGCCCGCGCGTTACCGCTTCCAGCAGGTGCTCGACCTGACCAACCCCGATGCGTACGCGCACATCCGCGACCGACTTGACGCACTTGTCACCGAGATCGGCGTGAGCTACCTGAAGTGGGACCATAACCGCGACCTCGTCGACGCCGGGCATCCGGCCACCGGCGCCCCCGCGGTCCACGACCAGACCATCGCGGTGTATCGGCTCCTCGACGAGCTGCGGCACCGGCATCCCCAGCTCGAGATCGAAAGCTGCGCGTCGGGCGGAGGGCGGGTCGACCTCGGCATCCTAGAGCGCACCGACCGTATCCACCCCTCCGACAGCCACGACCCGGTCGACCGCTTCCACATCCTCGGCTGGACCGGCCTGCTCGTACCGCCCGAGATGATGGGGTCGCACGTGGCCTCGGCGGTCTCGAGCACCACCGGGCGCACCTCCACGCTCGCCTATCGCTGCGCCGTGGCTTTCCTCGGGCATTTCGGCATCGAGTGGGACATCCGCGAACTGAGCGGCGACGAGCGGGAGGTGCTCTCCACCTGGATCGCGCGCTGGCGTCGTCACCGCGACCTCATCTCCACCGGCCGAGCCGTGTCGGGTTCGAGCGACCTCGGCGGCCCGTCGCTGCGGGGCGTCGACTCGCCCACCCGCGACGAGGCGATCTACGCGGTGGTGACGCCGGCGACCAGCGCCGACGCGATGGCGCACATCCGTCTTCCCGGACTGGACCCCCGTCGGCGTTACCGGCTGACGGCGAACGCCCCCGAGTCGCTCGGTCCCCCCTGGCAGGTCCCCGCCTGGCTGAACGGGGCCTCGCTGGACCGCGACGACGACGACGCCCCCGTGCTCAGCGGGGCCGCACTCGGGGTCGTGGGGCTCGACTTCCCCGTGTTCCATCCGGAACGTGCGGCCATCCTGCACGCGGAGGCGGTCTCATGACCCGGGCCGCCGGCTGACGGGGGTCAGCGCGGCGGCGCGCCGTTCCAGCTCGCGATCGCCTCGGCGAGGGCGTGGTCGCCGCTCGCGCGCGCCGCCTCCGCGGCGTGTGCGGATGCCGCGGCGAAGACGTCGTCCAGGCGCACGGCCAGGCCCGTCCGAGCCGAGGCAAGGGCCGCCTCGACCATCGCGAGGCTCCAGATGTTGGCCCGTACCTCGCCGGAGGGGACCGGACCGCCGTCCAGGGCAGCGACGAACTCGGCCAGCGCGGCATCGAGCCCCTCCTCCCCGCTGCCGACCGGCACTTCCCGCGGCTCGTCGTCGCGGTGCTGCGCGCTCACCCCTGATTCGCCGTCCCAGGTCACCGAGCCGGTGGCGGTGCTCGCGCGCCAGGACCCGTTCCACGAGGTCGTCAGGCCGTCGGCGCACCAGCTGCCCGAGTAGGCGAATCGAGCGCCGTCTTCGAAGCGGAAGACCGCTTCAGCCGCGGCGTCCCCGCGGTACCAGCTCCACGGCGGCGAGAACTCGTCGCAGTACACCGAGACGGGGTCGGCGCCGAGCACGTATCGCGCCTGATCGAAGGTGTGGATGGCCATGTCGATGAGGAGGGGAGATTCCATCTCGTCCCGGAATCCGCCGAAGCGCGGGTTCTGGAAGAACTGCGAGGTCAGCTGCGCGGCGCCCCCCGCGGCGGCCACCTCCTCACGGAAGGAGCGGATGCCGGCGGAGTACCGCCGTGACTGGCTGGTGGCGAGCAGCACGCCGGTGAGCTCGCTCACTGCGGCGAGCGCGAGAGCATCCGACACCGTCGGGGTGACGGGCTTCTCGCTGAGCACCGGCACGCCGTGCCGCAGGGCGGCTTCGCTCACCGCACGGTGCGCCTCGGGGATGGTGACGTTCAGGAGCATCCCGGGGCGCCCTGCCGCGACGAAGGCCTCGTCCACCGAAGCGACGCACGGGATGTCCCACCCCCGCTCGCCGGCGGCCGCGCGCGCGGTCTCGACCGACACGTCGACGATTGCGCTCACGCGGAGGTCGTCACGGCGCGCGACGGTGTCGAGCCACGCGCGTCCCATCCCGCCCGCACCGACGACGACGACATCCCTCATGAGAGCACCTCGCCGTCCCACTCGCGGGGTGTGTCGAACTCGCCGGCGCGGTGCATCGCGAGGCGGGGCACGGTGCGGGGGCGGTCCTGCCCGGCCCACACCGCGGCGTTGGCGAGGACCCGCTGGATCTCGGGCTGGTGGTAGACGGGATAGTCCTGGTCACCGGGGGAGAAATAGAAGATGCGGCCGTGACCGCGCGAGAACGTCATGCCCGAGCGGAAGACCTCTCCCCCGGTGAAGCTGGACACGAACACCAGCTCGTCCGGGGCGGGCACGTCGAAGAACTCGCCGTACATCTCCTGCGAGCCGATCACGATCGGATGCGGCACGCCGACCGCGATCGGATGCGTCGGGGCGACCGTCCACACGAGTTCGCGATCGTCGGCCTGTCGCCAGCGCAGCGAGCACGTCGTACCCATGAGGCGGATGAAGATCTTCGAGAAGTGGCCCGAGTGCAGCACCACGAGCCCCATCCCCCCGAGTACGTGACGGTGGACGCGCTCGACGACGGCGTCGTCGACGGCGTCGTGCCGCACGTGACCCCACCAGAACAGCACGTCGGTCTCGGCGAGCCGCTCCTCGGCCAGCCCGTGCTCGGGGTCGTCGAGCGTGGCCGTCTCGACGGCTGCGTCCGGCAGCAGCCGGCGGAGCCCCGCCGCGATCGTGCCGTGCATGGTGTCGGGGTACAGCCGCTGCGTCCTCTCGTCATGCTTGTCGTGGTGGTTCTCCCCCCACACGAGCACGCGGATCCCTGGGGCCCGTGCTGATGTTGCCGCTGATGTCACTGTTCTGGCGTTCCTTTCGCGTCGTCCACATCCCATGCGGTCCTGCCCGCCCGAGCCAGGAGGACACGCCGGTCTCCGGACAGACGGACCCGAGCCTCGACGGGACGGTCGGCTGCCGAAGGTCCGGCCGAGAGCACCACGACCCCCGGGTCGACGGCCAGCCGGCCATCGGCCCCGGTGGCGGCCATGCGTGCCGCCTCGATCGTGAAGCGCACGGTCCGGCGTTCGCCGGCGGGCACGCGGATGCGGGCGAAGCCGACGAGCTGAACGTCGGGGCGCACCACGGACGCCGACGGGAAGGATGCGTAGAGCTGGACGACCTCGACGCAGTCGGCGCCGCTGTTGCCGACGGTCACCGTCACCTCGGCCGCCCCCGTCGTCGGGACGATGAGCGGTGCGGAGAGATCCTCGTAGGAGATCCGCCCGGGAGTGAGGCCGAAGCCGAACGGGTACAACGGCGTGGGGTCGGCCACGGTGATCCCCGCATTGTGCAGACCCAGGGGCGGCTGCAGGTAGGTGCCGCCGGAGGCGGGCGTGCGTGGGATCTGCACCGGCAGACGGCCGCTCGGGGCCACTCGTCCGGAGAGGATCCCGGCGACGGCTGCGGCGCCCTCGGCTCCGGGGAAGAACGCCTGCACGATCATGGCCGCCGCGCCGTAGGCGCCCAGGGCGTACGGCCGTCCCGACACGACGACGAGCGTGGTCGGTGTGCCGGTCGCGAGGACCTCGCGGACGAGTTCGTCCTGGCGGCCCGGCAGCCGCAGATCTTCGGCGTCGCAGCCCTCGCCCGAGGTCCCGGCGCCGAACAGTCCCGCGACGTCGCCGACGACCATGATGACCGCGTCGCTGTCGCGCGCCAGATCCACCGCCTCCGTGATCCGCGCCTGCCCGTCGCCCAGGATCGCGCACCCGGGTTCGGTGCGTACGACGGACGCGTCGAACTCGGCGCGCACCGCCTCCTCGATCGTCGGGATGGCGATGCCGGGGTCATGCCCGGGGTACTTGGTGAGCACGTGGTTGGGGAAGGCATAGCAGCCGAGGAGGCTGCGGTACTCGGCGGCGGCAGGCCCGATGAGTCCGATCCGTGCGCCCGCGCGCAGCCCCGCCGTACCGTCGTCCTTGAGCAGGACGATCGATTCCTCCGCCAGTCGCGACGACAGTGCGCGGTTGCGCTCGCCGTCCAGGCACACCTGTTCCGCGCCATCCGGGACGATCGCCCCGCCGTCGAGGAGTCCCGCCTCGATCTTGTGGCGCAGGTGCCGGACCGCGGCGCGGTCGATGTCGCTCTCGTCCACCACCCCCGCGCGCACCAGACGAGGCAGGGCGGCGTACGCGACCGTCGAGGGGAGCTCGACGTCGACGCCCGCCCGCAGGGCCAGCGCGCCGGCGGCGGCGGCGTCACCGGCCACGCGGTGCATCGACACCAGGAACGGCACCGCCCAGTAGTCGGCGACGACCGTGCCGTCGAAGCCCCACTCGGTACGCAGCACGCCGTCCAGCAGGTGCCGGTTGGCCGTGCTCGGGATGCCGTCGACGTCGGTGTACGAGGTCATGACGCTGCGGGCACCGCCCTGCCGGAGCGCCGTCTCGAATGGGGGCAGCACCGTGTCGGCGAATTCGCGCGGACCCATGCTGACGGGAGCGTGGTTGCGGGCTCCGCGCGAGGCGGCATAGCCCGCGAAATGTTTGAGGGTGGCGATGACGCCGGCGCTCTCGAGTCCCGCGACGTAGGCCGCCCCGAGCTGGCCGACGACATAAGGGTCTTCGCCGAGCGTCTCTTCGACCCGGCCCCAGCGGTAGTCACGGACGACGTCGAGCACCGGGGCGAGTCCCTGATGCACGCCGATCGAGCGCATGTCCTCGCCGATCGCCCGAGCCATCTCGCGCACCAGGTCTTCGTCGAAGCTCGCGGCCCATGCCAGCGGGGTGGGAAAGGCGGTGGCGCCGAAAGCGGCGAGACCGGTCAAGCACTCCTCGTGCACCAGCGCGGGGATGCCGAGCCGCTGGTGAGCCATCACCTTCTGCTGCAGCTCGCGAAGCCGGGCGACACCCTCGCGTACGGTCACCGGGGCCGTGCCGAAGACGCGGGTCAGTTGACCCAGGCCGTGGGCGAACGGGTCACCGGCGTCGGCCGCGGCGGCGTCGCCCTCGAGCTTGGGGGCGAAGGCGTCCGCGGCGTCGGTGAGCCACACCGACCCCAGCTGCGCGACCTTCTCCTCCAGGGTCAGCTCGTCGACCAGGGCCTGAGCGCGCTCGCGCGCGCTAAGCGTCGTATCGCGCCACCGACCCTCGTCGACGACGCCTGCATTCGCGCTCATCAGCCCTTGAACGCTCCGTCCATGATCCCGGCGACCATGCGCTTACCGACGAAGAAGAAGACGATGAGCAACGGCAGGGTGGCCATGAACGACCCGCCCATCGTCAACGCGAGGTCGATCGTGCGGTTGGCCTGCAGCTGCTTGAGGACGATCTGGACGGTGAACAGCTCGGGCGACTTCAGGACGATGAACGGCCACATGAAGTCGTTCCACACCGCCGTGAAAGTGATGAGCCCGAGGACGAACGCCGCGGGTCGCACCACGGGGAAGCCGATACGCCAGAAGATCTGCCAGCTGTTGGCCCCGTCGATCCGCGCGGCCTGCATGAGCTCGTCGCTCAGCGTCGTGGCCATGTGCTGACGCATCCAGAAGATGCCGAAGGCGCTCGCCAGCCCCGGGACGATGATCGCCTGGAGCGTGTCGACCCAGTCGAGCCACGAGATGATGAGGTACTGCGGGATCACGCTGAGCTGCGCCGGCACCGTCATGGTCAGCAGCACGATCAGGAACAGTGCGTTGCGGCCGGGAAACTGCAGTTTGGCGAAGGCGAAGCCGGCCAGCGCGCACAGCAGCGAAGCGATGACCGCGATGGCCAGCGACACGATCACGCTGTTGACCAGCGATTGGAAGAACGGCACGGTGTCGAAGACCTTGCCGGCGATCTCGAAGAAATTGAGCCCCGGGTACAGCCGCGGGGGCATCGAGGTGACCGCTGACGCACCCACCGATGCGATGACGAACATGTAATACAGCGGGAAGACGCTGATGAGCACGGCGATGATCAGCATCAGGTAGACCGGCCACGGCACGCGGCCCCCTCGGCCTCTGCGCCTGGGGCGACGCTTCTGCGCAGGCATGAGCGCCTCCTGGCCCACCTGTGGGACCGCCTGGTCGATGACGTCGGACATCAGCGCGCCTTCCGGGTGCGAGTGGTCAGGTAGAAGTTGACGAGCGAGACGACGACGACGATGACGAACAGCGCCACGCCGATCGCCGAGCCGTATCCGAACTCGAACTGCCCGAAGCCCTGCTCGTAGAGGAACAGCGCGAGGGTCTGGCACTGTCGTCCGCCACCGCACGTGAGGCCGGACTCGGGGGCGACCAGCAGCGGCTCGGTGAAGATCTGCAGCCCGCCGATCGTCGACATGATGACGGTGAAGATGATGATCGGGCGCAGCGACGGAATGCTGAGGTGGATGAACTGCTGCCATCCGGATGCCCCGTCCACCGACGCCGCCTCGTACATCTCCCTCGGGACCGCCTGGAGCCCCGCGAGGTAGAGCAGCGTGTTGTAGCCGAACCAGCGCCACATCACCATCGACGAGATGACGACCCACGAACCGACCTGTGAGGCCAGGAAGTTCACGTCGGGGATGCCGAAGATGTTGAGCACCCAGTTGATGAGGCCGAAGTTGCGGTCGAAGATCTGGGCGAAGACGAGGGCAGTGGCGGCCACCGAGGTGATGTAAGGCACCAGAAGCGCCATGCGGAAGAAGTTCGCCCACTTGAGAGTGGCCTGGTTGAGGAGGTGAGCGAGTCCCAGGGCCAGCGCGAGCTGCGGGATCGTGGAGAGGAGGAAGATGCCGAACGTGTTCACGAACGCATTCCAGAAGCGGGGGTCCTGGAAGAGCCGCTCGAAGTTGGCGAGTCCGACGAAGGTCTGCTCGCCGATGGGGTTCCAGTCGAAGAGCGCCACGTAGAAGGTGAAGACGAGCGGGAAGAGCCCGAAGACGGCGAAGATGACGAAGAACGGCGCGATGTAGACGTACGGCGCGATGCGCTCGCCGAAGCTCTGGCGGATGCGCGACGGTGGTCGGTCACGGCGGCGCGTCTTGCGTACGGAGATGATGGTGGCGGTCGCGGTGGTGGTCGCGGGAGCGGTGACGGTCATGTTCCTCGGCCTCGGTCGGGACGGTGGCCCGGGCTGGCCCGGGCCACCGTCTGTCGAAGGGGTCAGCCCCCGATGGCTGCTTTCGCGCTGTCGAGACCCTGCTGCCAGGCGTCCTCGGGTGCGATGTTGCCCGCCTGCATGTCGACGAGCGCGTTCAGGAGCGCAGCGCCGATCGCACTGGTGTCGGGCCCGTTGTAGAACGACTGGAAGTTCAGGACCGACTCGCTCATGATCTGACCGATCGGGGAGTCGCCGTAGAACGGGTCGGTGTAGCTCTTCACCTCATCGCTTTCGAGGGCCGCCTCGGCCGCAGGGAAGGTTCCCGTCGTGGCGAAGTGCTCGGTCTGTCCCTCCGGTGACAGCATCGTCTCGATGTACTGCCAGGCCGCCTCTTTGTTCTCGGCTCGGGCGGGGATGGCGATGACGCTGCCACCCCAGTTGCCGCCGACCCCCGGGATGGAGGCGATGCGCCACTTGCCCTCGGTGTCGGGCGCGTCGTTCTTGAGGCCCGAGAGGATCCACGACGGCGCCGTGGTGACGGCGAAGGCACCGTTGGCCTTGCCAGGCGCCCAGCCCGACGACCACGCCGGGATGTCGGCGCTGAGCCCCGCTTCGTAAGCACGCACCGCGACGTCGAACGCTTCCTCGACCTCGGGGTTGGTGTCATAGATGAGCTCGCCCTCGGGCGTGTAGTACTTCTGGCTCACCTGGTTGACCGTCGAGAAGAAGACCGATGTCTCGACGTTGTCGACGAACGGCTCGCCGGTCGCCTCCGTGTACTTCTCGCCCATGGCGATGAAGTCGTCCCACGTCGACCACATCTTCGCCACCTCGGCCGGGTCGGTGGGCAGGCCCGCCTTCTCGAACAGGTCTGCCCGATAGGCGAAGGCCAGCCCGCCGACGTCGGTGGGAATGCCGATGATGGATCCGTCCTCGGCAGTGGCTCCGTCGATGGCCCAGTCCAGGTACCCGTCGCCGATGTCGTCGCCGCCGAGCGTGCGCAGATCGACGAAATTGCCGGGGTTCTCGACGAACTTGGGCAGGTCGTCGTTCTGGATCATGACCAGGTCGGGCACGCGGCCACCGGCCAGGGCCGCCGTCAGGGCGGTGGCCGTCTCGGTGGTGCTGCCGACCTCCGAGAGCTTGACCTTCGCGTCGGGGTTTTTCTCGAGGTACCGGTCGACCGAGTCCTTCTGGCCGATCCCGGTGAACGACCAGAACTCGAATTCGGCGTTCGGGTCTCCGGCCTCGGAGCCGGAGCCGGACCCTCCCGAGCATCCGGAGATCAGCAGCGCGAGAGCGCCGAGGGCGGCGATGGGCAGGGCCAGTTTGCGACGATTCACAACTGCTCCTCTTCTTCGGGGGACATGTGAGAGCGGGGGATAGCGGATCTTGCCGCCGTGAGAGATCGTTCTCTCATCCGCGAGCCACAGTAACCATGGAGGGCTCGAAAGCACAAGCCCTCACCGGAAAGCGCTTGGTACTCGGAACTGTGAGGGCTGAGGGCACGATAGGCCGGGCGGAATGAGGCGCATGCGGAGCCGTGCGTGCAATGATCGACGTGGTCGTGAGATCGATCTACGGCCAATGTGCATCCTCGGAGGAGAGCCATGGCCCGACCCACCATCGTCGACGTCGCCCAGGCGGCGGGCGTCTCGCGCGCCACCGCCGCGCGCGTGCTCGCGGGGGCCACGAACGTCGACCCTGCGATGACGGAGGCCGTGGCACGTGAGGCCCGGCGGCTGGGCTACGAGACGAACTTCGCCGCGCGGGTGCTGCGAGGGGGCAAGGCAGGCTCGATCGGTCTGGTCATCGCCTTCGACGAGCTCGGCAGCCTCAGTGGCACGTTCTTCACCGCCGTACTCAAGGGCGCGGCGAAGGGCCTGTCCGCCGGCGAGGTGCAGCCGGTTCTGCTTCCCGCCGATCACGAGGATCTCGACCGGATCCCGCGGTTCCTGCGCTCGGGAGCGCTCGACGGCGTGATCGTGATCCTGCAGCACGAGATCACCCACCTCGTCGAGAGCCTCGCCGACTCGCCCATTCCGGTCGCCTGGGTGGGCAGGCCGCACGCCGACATCGGTCCGGAGCCCATCGTGATCGACTCCGACAACTACGGCGGCGGCGTCCTGGCGGCCCGTGCACTCATCGAGCGCGGTCGGCGCTCGATCGGGATCATCACCGGTCCGCTCGATCTCGAGCAGGCTCGAGAGCGCACACGCGGATGGACCGACGAACTGGCCCGTCACGGCATCCCGCCGGGCCCGATCGTCCACGGCGACTTCACCCTCGACAGTGGCACCGCGGCCATGGCGCGTCTGCTCCAGCGCGCGCCCGACCTCGACGGGGTCTTCGCGTCGTCCGACCTCATGGCCGCCGGCGCGATCCGCGTGCTGCAGGCGGCCGGGCGCCGGGTGCCCACGGACGTGTCGGTGGTCGGTTTCGACGACGTGCTCATCGCCAGCACGTCCGACCCGCCGCTGACGACCGTCCGGCAGCCCCTGGAGGAGATGGGCCGGGCGGCGGCCGATACTCTCCTGGCCACGATCCGGGGACTCCCCGCCGAGAAGGAGCAGCTGCTGCCCACGTCGCTCGTCCGTCGCGAGTCGCTCTGACGATGCCCATCCCGCCGGACAAGGCGCTCATCGGCACGGATGCAGCGAACGAAGCCGACGACCGGTCCGCCGTCGTGCAACCCCCGTGAGCGCTCGACCGTAGCCCAGGTCTCCCCGTGTAAAGATTCGATGAATCTGATCGCCTGCTCGCCACTGAACGTCAGCTCGTGGAAGGCAGGCGCATTTTCTTTGCGAATGTGCGCGGGTGGTGCGGGAAGGGTCCCGGCTCGATTACGTCTCGACATGTCATTCATTGGATGATTCTCGATATGGTGGAAGCGGTGGGCTCGCCGGAGGCCATCGGAAGGAGACAGCGTCGTGCCCCACAGGACAGGGTTCTGGAGCTCGTCGGCAGGCCTGGACTGGGAACACGGTCTCATCGCCGGGACGGGCAGCCTGGGCGCCGTTCTCTCCGGGGCACCCGAGCGTCACGTCGTCCATGTGTGCCACGAGGAGTTCTTCGTCCCGGTGAACTCCGCCATCCCCGCGCCTCGCATCGGACCCGTGATCGACGAGGTTCGCTCCGCTGTCCTCGCTGGCGACACCGACGCGGCAGCCGCGATCACCTCGCGGATCGCCTGGGACGACGGGTACGAGGGACAGCTGATCTGGACCGACCCGTTCGTGCCCGTCGCAGCATTGTCGTGGGTCCCTGACGAAGCGCCACGCGCATCGACCTACCGCAGGTCCGGAGACTTCGTGACGGGGCGGGTGGAGGTCGAGTGGTCCGAGGGGGACAGCCACCGCTGCGGCATCGCGATCGTGCCGGATCGCGCCGCTGGAACCCTGTTCCTCGAGCTGTCGTCGAGTCGCGACATCCGTGGTGTGCTGTCTCTGGACCCTGGAGACGGCGCGCGAGGACCCGGCCACTACCCCTCCACGGACTACGGCGTGTTCCTGACCGAGGCGAGCGCTCTGGAATCAGGACGATGGGTCGACGACGTGGAAGTCGACCCCGCGACCCTGCCTCCGTTCGTACGGCAGCACCCGCCGAGCACGTGGTCGCCGACCCGGGCGCGGCTCAGCGTCGACCTGCCCGCCAGTATCGATCCGCAACCCGTGGACGCAGGCGTGCGGATCCGCGTTGCGGGAGGCGCCCCGACCCGACTGCCGATCCGCGTCGAGGTGTTCGGCGGACTCGTGGAGCCCGCCGAACCCTCTGGCGTGACGCACGCATCGCTGTTCGCCGCGTGCTCGCTCGACCTCGAGAGCGACGTCGGCGACGACCACTCCTATGACCAGGTTCTCGAGCGCGCGCGTGAAGGAGACGCGCAGTCCGTGCTCGCGGCGATCGAGCTCGCCTTCGCCTCGGGGCGCCACACGATCCTGTCGGCGACCGGCGTGCTGCCGCCGACCCTCGTCGGCATCTGGCAGGGGACGCGGCGACCTGCCTGGTCGGGGGACTGGACCCAGAACGGCAACGTGCAGCACGGCGGCGTCGCGTCGCTGGTGGCTTCCGGGACACCGGAACTGCTCACCTCGTACCTCCGCGCCGTCTTCCGTCACACCGACCACTACGCGGAGAACGCGGAACGCGTCTTCGGGGCTCCGGGCTGGCTGCTGCCCGCGCGCTTCGACTCTCACGGCCGCAGCAACCACTTCGCCACGTCTTACCCCCACCTCTACTGGATCGCCGGTGGAGCATGGGTCCTCCGGCTCGCCTGGGACCAGTTCAGCGCAACCGGCGACCTCGCGACGCTCCGCGAGTATGCGTGGCCGCTCGCCCAGAACGTCATGGCGTTCGCCTCCGCCATCGGCGTCCCGGACGACACCGGCACGCTCCATCTCGTGCCGTCGTACTCGCCCGAGAACACGCCCGGCAATCGCACGAATCCGATCGCCGTCGACGCGACCATGGACGTCGCCGCCCTCCGCGATGCCGCGCGGCTTGCGATCCGGATCGCCGATCTCCTCGGCGAGGATGCCGATCGCGCCGCGTGGGGATCCTTCGCGGACCGCCTGCCTCCGTATCGAGTCGCCGATGATGGCACGTTCGCCGAATGGCTCGACCCCGATCTCGCCGAGGAACTCGGACACCGGCATGCGTCGCAGCTCTATCCGTTCTGGTACGAAGAGGACGACGCGGCACAGGCCCCTGAGCTCCGCCGGGCAGCGATCGAGACCATCCGCCGGAAGCTCGCATGGCGCGATGAGCGGCCCTGGGCCGGCGAAGACGGGCGCATGGAGATGGCGTTCGGGCTGGTCGGGCTCGGGCTGGCGGCCGCGCGGCTGGGAGACGCGGATGCCGCCCTGCGCTGTGTGGAGTCCCTCGCCCGCGATTTCTGGCGATCCAACGCGGTGTCGACGCACGACGGCGACTCGATCTTCAACGTGGATGCGAGCGGTGGGCTGCCTGCGCTCGTGATCGAGATGCTCGTGCAGTCGCAGCCGGGGTCGCTGGTGCTCCTGCCGGCGCTGCCGGCGGCCTGGCCCTCGGGATCACTCCGAGGCGTGCGCGCGCGGGGCGGCGTCCTCATCGAGGAGTTGCGGTGGGACGCCGACGGCGCGACCGCCGTCATCCGGGCGGTGCCCGGGTCCGATGCGGCGCGCGCCAGCGAGATCCTGAACGTGAGCGGGCTCGGGTCCTCCCTCACGGTGGACCTGTCGCGCGGACCGCACACCATCCGGCTCGACCACCGCACGGCAGCAGACCCCGCCCCGCCCCGCTCGGTCAGCTGACCGCGAGCTCGACCGACACGGCCTCCAGGCCCGGCGATGTCGCCGTCACGATCACGCAGCCCTTCCCCGACGGCCGGATGACGGCAAGTGCGCGTCCGTCGTACAGGCGATGGCGGACGTCGGTGAACGACTCCTCGGTCGCCGGGATCGCGCTCCCGAAGCCCTGGAGCGCGCCCGGGCCATCGATCGTCAGCTCCACCTCGACGGCGCTGTCGGTCGCGCGCACACCGGTGTCGTCCACGAGCTCGACCGCGATGAACGCCAGGTCCTGCCCGTCGGCGTGAACCAGGGATCGCTCGGCCGTCAGGGCGAGTCGACGGCGCTCGCCGGCGGTGTGCAATGCGGTCCGTTCGGCGGGGGACCCGCCGCGGACGGCGACGGCCTCGAGGCGCCCGGGCCGGTAGGGAACGGAGAACAGCGTGCGGTAGCCGTGCGCGCTGCCGGCCGGCTGCCGCCCGAGCGACACGTCGCCTACGAGCAGTTCCACCTCGGGCGCGTCGCTGTAGACCTCGACCTCCAGCGGCTCGGTGCCGGCGTCGCTCCACGTCCAGGAGGGGATGCTGTCGGTCCACGACCAGGGCGCGGTCTTCATGACGCGACCCCGGGTGTGCGGTCGCCGTACCGCGATGAAAGGCGCGGTGCGCAACCCGTAGACGATCTCACGGTAGTAGGACGCAGGGCGCCGCTCACCGGTGATGTCGATGTCGCCCGCGAACGAGATGAGGAACGGGTACTCTCCGAGCGCCTCGCTGCCGGGCGGGTCATCCCGGTAGTGCATCCGGCCGAGCCCCGGCTCGCCCAGGTAGTCCCACCCCGTCCACGTGAAGTCGCCGATGACGTGCTCGTTGGACGTCACGAGTCGCCACAGGCGATCGATCCGCGTGGGAAAGGTCTCCGATCCGACGATCACCCGGTTCGGGTATCGCGTGCGGTCGAGCTCGTACCGCGCGTCCTGGTAGTTCATGCCGGCGATGTCCAGCGCGCCGTATGCCTCCTCCGTCAGTTCAGCGACGGCGTCGGTCACGGCCAGCGCGCTCATGCGCTCTTCGAGGCTCAGCGAGCGGGCGTTGATCTCGTCGACGGGATCCAGCGATGCATCCCCGAGCAGCTCGGGTTCGATCTCCGGCGCACCGTCCATGACGAACAGTGCGCCATTGACGGCCGCGGTCACGTAGCGCGTCGGATCCAGCGCACGAGTGGCTGCCGCCAGGTCTCTGGTCAGCTCGTTCCCCGACCGGGTCGCCGCCTCGGGGATCTCGTTGCCGATCGAGTAGATGATGACACTGGGATGATTGCGGTCCTTCTTCACCATCGCGGCGAGATCGGACCGCCACTGCTCGACGAAGTGATCTGCGCCGTCCTCCGCAGACTTCGCCCGGGTCCACACGTCCGTGAGCTCGTCCATGACGAGCATTCCCAGCCGATCGCAGGCATCCAGCATCGCCGCGCTCATGGGCTGATGTGCGCTGCGGATCGCGTTGAACCCGGCGGACTTGAGGATCGCGACCCGGCGCTCCTCGGCGGCGGCGAACGTCGCTCCGCCGATCACGCCGTTGTCCGCGTGAACGCACGCACCACGCAGCTTCACCGGCTGCCCGTTCACCCTCAGTCCACGTTCGACGTCCAGATGCAGTGACCGGATGCCGAAGCCGACCTCGCTCGCATCCGCCTGCCCCTGAGCACCGGCAGGCTGTGGCGTCAGCTGCACCTGCGCCCGGTAGAGGTCAGGGGTGTCGACCGACCATCGCCGCGGTGACCGCACGAGGATGCGCTGGCTGACGTCGACCGACCCGTCGGCAGGCAGACTGACGCGGGTCCGGTCCATCCCCACGACTTCCCCCGATGGACCGAGGAGCATGGTCTCGAGCCACCGCGCGACGGGCGAGGATTCGAGGTTGCGGACCGTCGTGAGGACCTGCACGACGGCCGACTCCGCATCATGCTCGGGCGTCGTCACGACGATGCCGTCGAGCGGCACGTGCACCTTCGGACCCACGGAGAGGTGCACCGGACGGATGATCCCGCCGCCGGTGTACCACCGGGCGTCGCGGTCGGCTCGGGCCTCGACGATGATCTCGTTCTCGCCGTCGTAGTGCAGAAGCCCGTCCAGCTCCACCACAACCGCTGTGCTCCCCGATCTCTGTCGCGTGGCGAGGTTGCCATTCACGAAGACGGCCGCCGATCGGTGGACGGCCTCGAACTCGAGGACGACATGTCGATCGCGCCATTCCGGCGGTGCGAACAGGCGCGTGCGGTACTCCCACATCCCACCTGGGAAGTACCCCGAGGCCATCTGGCCCTCATCGTCCACTCGCGTCGTGCCGAGCACCGCGTCGTGGGGAATCACCACGGTTTCGAATTCCCCGGCGCCGGCGGATCGGCTTCGGAACTGCCACGTTCCCGGGTAGGTCTCACGTTGCATCTTCGCCCTGTTCCTCTTCGAGTCCACGCCACGCAGATGTCGCTGCGATTCGACCGATACATCTGATCTATGCGGTGTCGTGCAAGACTAAGTATGGACGATCACGCGAACCAGACTGGCGAGACACCGCGAAACATCGAATGATCTAGGGTGTGACGACCTGACGGAGGAATGGTCAATGGCGATCATCAGCGGTATCCGCGTGCACGACATACGCTTCCCCACATCGCTCCAGGCGGACGGCTCCGATGCGATGAACAAGGACGGCGATTACTCCGCCGCCTATCTCGTCCTCGAGACCGACAGCGACCTACGCGGCCACGGCTTCACCTTCACGATCGGTCGCGGGAACGACCTCTGCGCCGAGGCCGCCCGGCAACGAGCCGAGCCGCTCATCGGGCGGGACGTGGACTCCCTGCTCGACGACCTCGGAGGAATCTACCGTGAGCTCGCCGCCGACTCGCAGCTTCGCTGGCTCGGCCCGGAGAAGGGCGTCGTCCACCTCGCCATGGCCGCGGTGATGAACGCGCTCTGGGACATGGCCGCCCGGCGCGCCGGAGTGCCCCTCTGGCGACTGCTCGTGGACATGACGCCGGACCAGCTGGCGGATGCGGCGGACCTTCGATATCTCTCGGATGCCCTCACCCGGGAAGAGGCTGTCGACATGCTCCGCGCGGCGGAACCCGGCCGACAGCGGCGGATCGCCGAGCTGACCGCACGGGGCGGGTATCCCTGCTACACCACCAGCGCGGGCTGGCTCGGATACTCGGACGAGAAGCTCCGGGCACTCCTCCAGGAGGCGAAGGACGAGGGTTATCGCCACTTCAAGATCAAGGTGGGCGCCGACCTCGAGGAGGACCGCCGACGCCTCCGTGTCGCTCGCGAGGTCGTCGGGTGGGACGCCGAACTCATGATCGACGCCAACCAGGTGTGGGATGTCCCCCAGGCGATCGACTGGGTCAACGAACTCGCCGAGTTCCGCCCCCTGTGGATCGAGGAGCCGACCAGCCCTGATGATGTGTTGGGGCACGCCGCCATCCGCAGGGCGGTCAGCCCGATCGGCGTGGCGACCGGCGAGCACGGCATGAACCGCGTGCTGTTCAAGCAGATGTTCCAGGCCGAGGCGATCGACTTCTGCCAGCTCGACTCCGCACGCCTGGCGAGTGTGAACGAGATTCTGTCGGTCTATCTGATGGCGCAGAAGTTCGGAGTTCCGGTGTGTCCTCACGCGGGTGGCGTCGGTCTGTGCGAACTCGTGCAGCACCTGTCGATCTTCGACTTCGTCGCCGTGTCGACGTCGCTCGACAAGCGACTCACCGAATACGTGGACCACCTGCACGAGCACTTCGTCGATCCCGTCGTCGTCTCGAACGGGCACTACGTGCTGCCGTCCAATCCGGGCTACAGCGCCGAACTTCGCGAAGACAGCATCCAGCAGTACGAGTTCCCCACCGGCAGCTACTGGCTCGCCCGCAGCGCGAACGAGGCGCTCGTCAGCCGCTAGACGACTCTGGCGCCTGATCGCCGCCCTCGACCGGATGCTGCGCCGCGAAGACTTCGACACCCAGGAGGTGTGCCGCCATCCGGATGCGCGCTCGTTCGGCATCGCGCGTGCGGAGCGCGGCGAGGATGGCCCGGTGGTCGGCATGCGCCTCGCCGAGGGAATCGCGTTCCGTGATGGCGCGCCACAGGCGGCCGCGGAGTGTGCGGGTCATGAGGGTGTCGATCAACGCCGCGAGCGCGGGGTTGCCGCTGGCGATGGCGATGTGCCGATGGAAGGCGGCGTCCGCGTCGATGAACGCCTCGGGCTCGAGGTTCCCGGAGGCCAACTCGGAGTCGATGCCGGACAGGATCTTCTCGAGGTCGTCGAATTCGGCGTCCGTCAGCCTTACTGCCGCGAGCCCGGCGGACTCCGTCTCGAGCACGCGTCGCACGGCGAGCAGATCGACCGGCTGAGTCGCCTCCTGCAGTCCAGCCCAGAATTCCAGTGGGCGCAGTAGCGAACCCGGGTCGAGCTGGGTCACGTACGTGCCGTCGCCCTGACGCGTCTCGAGCACTCCGAGCGTGGCGAGCGATCTCACGGCCTCGCGCAGCGAGCCTCGCGACACCCCGAGCTGTGCAGCGAGCTCCTTCTCGATCGGAAGCCGGTCGCCGGCCCGCAGCTCGCCGGAGGCGATCATCCGCTTGACCTGGTCGATGACGTGATTCGACCTCGAGACCGGACCTGAGGAAAGGCTTTCAGTCTTGGCTGCCACGCGATCAGTGTATGCGCCGTCACGTCGCGATTCGTTGAATCAATGCCCCACTGAGCCTCAAACATTGAATCAATCCGCAGCACCCCGCCCCCTCCCTCGCACCGCGGTTGGTGGCGTGAGCAATCCGCACGCGACCGCAATAGACGCGAGATCGACCGCCATGCCGCATGCTTCCGCCTGCTTTGGAGTTCGCAGCCGCTGGCAGGCTGCAGCGAAGGCAGAGGCTGATCGCGCAGGTTCGCCGTGCAGAGCGATCGGATTGACACGTATTGATCTGACGTTTACGGTGGGACATGCTGCTGCACCGATGCAGAGAGGAGACGCGATGATTGCCGACGCACGGCCGCTCGAGCGCTCGGCCCGTTCATCGTGCGGATCGCGACGGTGTCCTCGGAGGTGCGCGTGGTGACGCCTCCCGGCGGCGTCGGCCTGGATGTCGGCGGCGTCACACGCAAGCTGCGTGGCCGAAAGGACTCCCGCGGAATGCGCGGCCTGAAGCGCAGCTGGCGCAGGCACTGGCAGTTGTACCTGCTGATCCTGGTACCCATCGCCTACTTCGTGGTCTTCAAGTACGTGCCGATGGCCAACGCCATCATTGCGTTCAAAGATTACAACGTAGTAGATGGCGTCTGGGGCAGTGACTGGGCGGGAACCAAGCACTTCGAGCGCTTCTTCGAGAACCCGGTCTTCTGGCCCGTGCTGCGCAACACCTTCCTGCTCTCGGCCTACGTCGTTCTGGCGAGTTTCCCGATTCCGATCATCCTGGCGCTCGCGCTGAACGAGGTCCGCCTCCGGTTCTTCAAGAACACCGTGCAGATGGTCACCTACGCGCCGTACTTCATCTCGACGGTCGTCGTGGTCTCGATGACCATCCTGTTCCTTTCTCCTCGCCTGGGCATCGCCGGTCACGTGACGCAGTTCTTCGGCCTGGGATCCATCGACTTCCTGAGTGATCCCGACTACTTCCGCCATATCTATGTGGTCAGCGACGTCTGGCAGACGATGGGGTACTCCGCTGTCATCTACCTTGCCGCGCTCGCCGGAATCGACCCCGCGCTGTACGAAGCGGCCCGCGTCGACGGCGCCAGCCGGTGGCAGAAGATCCTCAACGTCGATCTTCCGGGCATCCTGCCCACGGCGATGATCGTGCTGGTGCTCGGCGTGGGAAACGTCATGGCGATCGGGTTCGAGAAGGCCTACCTCTTCCAGAACAGCCTCAACATCTCCCAGTCGGAGATCATCCCGACGTACACGTACAAGGTGGGCCTGCTGAACGCGGACTTCAGCCAGGCGGCGGCGATCGGGTTGTTCAACGGCGCCATCAACCTCTGTCTGCTGCTCGGGGTGAACGCGATCGTGAAGCGACTGACGGGAAACGGACTGTGGTGACCTCGACGCTGGAAGAACATCCCCAGAAGACCCGCGGTGCGCGGCCGGCGCGGACGCGGGACGGGCGCAAGCCGACGCGGATCAAAGAGTCGTCGATCGACCGGTGGTTCATGGCCGGCGTCTACATACTGCTGACCACATTCCTGCTCGCTGTGCTGTTGCCGCTGATCTACATCGTCGCGAGCTCGTTCAGCGATCCACTCGCGGTATCGTCCGGGCAGGTCACGCTCTGGCCCATCAACTTCACTCTCGAAGGCTACGTCCGCGCTCTGAGCGACAACTCGATCCTCAGCGGTTTCGGCAACTCGCTCTTCTACACGATCGTGGGAACGGCCATCAGCCTGGCGCTCACCGTCGCCATCGCCTATCCGCTGTCGCGGAGCGACTTCTGGGGACGCCGTGGCATCACCGTCTTCGTGGTCTTCACGATGCTCTTCGCCGGCGGCATCATCCCGACGTACCTCGTCGTTCAGAACCTCGGGCTGCTCGACACCAGGTGGGCGCTCATCCTGCCTCAGGCCATCGGCGTCTGGCAGGTCATCATCGCCGTCGCCTTCTTCCGGACCTCGATCCCCGACGAACTGTACGAGGCGGCACAGCTCGACGGTGCAAGCGACATGCGCTTCCTCTTCAAGGTGGTGCTGCCGCTCTCCAAGCCGCTGCTCGCCGTGATCGCGCTCATGTACGCCATCTATCAGTGGAACTCCTACTTCGACGCCCTCCTGTATCTGCGCGACCCGGGCCTGTATCCGCTCCAGCTGGTCCTGCGCAATGTGCTGATCCTCAACCAGACAGCACCGGGACTGGATGCCGCGGCCGCGCTCGAGCGGCAGCAGCTCGCGGATCTCATGAAGTACTCCCTCATCGTCATCTCGACGGTTCCCGTCATGCTCGTCTACCCCTTCGTCGCCCGGTTCTTCAACAAGGGAATCCTGATCGGCGCGGTGAAGGGATGACCCGCGGCACCTCCCTGCGACTCGCGCTCCCCTCCCCCGACACCACCTTCGTCCATAGAAAGGCACGACCATGACTGGACAATCGACGTCCCACAGAGTCCTCCGACGCCCTCGCCTGCTCGCAGGCCTTGCGGCGACAGCCGCGGTGGGCATCATGCTCACCGGGTGCACCGCCAGCGCGGAGGACGACCGGAAGGTCATCACCATCTTCGGCGAGCAGGGCGGCCAGATGGATCTGAACACCAACTCGTTCACCAAGCTGCTGGAAGAGAAGTTCGACGTGGACATCGACTTCCAGACCACGGGCTACGACTCGGGAGCAGCGACGGAGGCGCGACAGGTCTCGCTCGCGGGCGGCGAGCTGCCCGAGGCGTACATGCTCGTCCCCTGGGCATCGCAGTTCACGCAGGCGGAACTCCAGCGCTACGGCGACCAAGGCGTGATCCTCCCGCTCAACGACCTCATCGACGAGTACGCACCGAACATCGCCGACGCGCTCGCCTCCGAGCCGGGATTCGAGACCCTCGCGACGGCTCCCGACGGGAAGATCTGGGGCCTTCCGCAGTGGAACGACTGCTATCACTGCTCGTACCCGTACAAGTTCTGGATCAACACCGATTGGCTGGAGACGCTGGGACTCGAGATGCCCACGACGACCGACGAGTTCTTCGACGTGATGATGGCGTTCAAGACCGGCGACCCGAACGGCAACGGCGTCGCCGACGAGATCCCGATCACCGGCAGCGCGCAGTGGTCGATCGTGCCGTTCATCATGAACGCGTTCATCTCGAACTCGTTCAACACGGGCGCGGGTGCGAACAGCCAGCCGATCTCGCTCGGACTCGATGGCGACACCGTGCAGATGCAGACGATGCAGGACGGATGGCGCGAGGGTCTGAAGTTCCTCAACAAGCTGTGGGCTGCCGGACTCATCGATCCCGCGGCGTTCTCACAGGGCGGCGACACGATGCAGGCCACCGGCAACTCGGCCCAGGCGGTCCTCGTAGGCGGCTTCACGGCCATCCACCCGGGCATCGGCGTGAGCATCGGCCAAGAGGACGGCCGTGACAACCAGTACAACCCCGTGCCACCGCTCGACGGCGCCGCGGGTCCGATCACGACCTACCAGCTGCCCAGCGTGCCCGGAGCCACCTTCGTGATCACGAAGGCCGCCGACGAGGCGGAGCAGAAGGTCATCATGGAGATGATGGACTACATCTTCAGTCCTGAGGGTCACCTCCGCGGGCAGCAGGGTGAGGAGAACATCGGCTGGCGGGCCCCGGAGCCCGGCGACGTCGCCCTCGACCCCGATCTCGAGCCGAGCTTCTTCGACCTCCCGCTGGATGAAGAGAACGAGGCCGACTACAACGGCAACTGGGGACCGATGGCGCAGGTCTTCGACACCACCGAGTGGCGCAACTCGCAGGTGCAGCCGCTGGACATCTACACGCAGGAAGGGTTCGAACGGCGTCTCTTCGAAGCGACGGATCTCTATGACGGCAAGGAGTCCGACGCCATGTTCCCGTACTGGAACCTCTGGATTCCCGCCGAAGAGGCGAGCGAGCTCTCCACGCTCACGACCAACATCGAGAGCAACGTCGCGACCGCGACCGCCGAGTTCATCACCGGCGTGCGCGACCCGAACAGCGATGCCGATTGGGACGCGTACCTGCAGGGACTCGACGGCCTCGGCGTCGCGCGCTACGTCGAGATCTGGCAGGCCGCGTCCGACGCGAGCTGACCGACCGCAACCGGGGGCGATCATCCGGATCGTCCCCGGTTCTCCATGACCCAGCACAACCACTTCAGGAGCACTCTTTGCCGCACACCGACACACTCACCTGGCGCCCCGGGGCCATCGAGATGGACATCGATCGAGGGCTGGGCGCGCCCCCCGCTGTACGTCGGCTGGCGCGAGCGGCCGATGGGGTCGTCACCCTCCCCGAATCCGCGCTTCCCATCGCCGAAGTCCATCTCGACGGTGAGGGTTCGGCCACATCGTCTTCGGAGCGGCTCATGGGCAGCGCCGTGGGCCGTCGCCTACGTTTCGTGGAGCACCGCGAGTGGGACGAGAACGGGATGTCTCACCTCGAGATCACGGCGCGCGATCCCGAGTCCGGGATCATGGTGATCACGCGCTGGTCGAGCTGGAACGACCTGCCGGTCGTACGGTGCGAGTCGGAGGTCGTCGCCGGGGATCGGCCCGTCGACCTCCGGGCAGTCTCCTCGGTCTCACTCGGCGGCATCTCCGAGCCCGGCGCGCAATGGTGGCACGACCATGAAGTGGGGTTCGCGCACAACACCTGGTTCCGGGAGGCGGCCTGGCAGCGTCGGACCCCCGCGGAGCTCGGTCTCGACGATGCGGGGCTCGACACGTGGGGCATACCGAGTTCGCGTGCGTCGTTCGCACTCGGTCAGCGGGGTAGCTGGTCGACGGGCGGGCACCTGCCGATGGGCATCCTCCGGTCCCGTGAGAGCGAGCGTTCACTCCTCTGGCAGATCGAGCACAATGGAGCGTGGCGCTGGGAGCTCGGCGACCAGGGGGGCGCGCTGTACCTCGTCGCGAGCGGGCCGACGGATCAGAGCCATGCCTGGAGGCGACGGCTCGCGCCCGGAGACCGGTTCCGCTCCGTGCCGGCGACCCTCGTGCTGGGCGGCAGCGATGACGAGCTGTTCGCGGCCCTCACCCGCGCACGACGCCGGGTGCGACGCCCGCATCCCGACAACGACGCGCTGCCGGTGATCGTCAACGACTACATGAACGCCCTCATGGGCGATCCGACGAGCGAGAACATCCCGCCGTTCATCGACGCCGCCAAGCTGGCGGGCGCCGAGATCTACTGCATGGATTCCGGCTGGTACACCGACGGGGCGGGGTGGTGGAACGACCTCGGGTCGTGGCAGCCGTCGAGGCGGCGATTCCCGGAGGGTCTCGAGGCCATGACGCGCCGGATGCGTGACGCCGGCTTGGTTCCCGGCCTCTGGCTCGAACCGGAGGTCGTCTCGGTCTCGAGTCCGGTCGCCGATCTGCTGCCCGCGGACGCGTTCTTCCAACGTGACGGGCGCCCGGTCGTCGAGGGCGGCAGATTGCAGCTCGACCTCCGGCATCCGGCCGCGCTCGCGCACATCGACACCGCCGTCGAGCGTCTCATCGCGGACCTCGGGCTGGGGTATCTGAAGTTCGACTACAACATGGACGTCACGCAGGGTACCGATGTCGACGCCGACAGCCCGGGCGATGGCCAGCTGGGTCATCAGCGCGCGCTGCTGGCCTGGGTGCGCGACCTCATGGATCGCCATCCCGAGCTCGTGATCGAGAGTTGCGCGAGCGGTGGACAGCGGATGGATGCCGCGACACTCGCCGTGCATCCCGTCCAGTCGACGAGCGACAATCAAGATCCCCTGTTCACCGCGGCCATCGCCGCGGCCGCGCCGACGGCGGTCACACCTGAGCAGGGTGCGGTGTGGGCGTACCCCGACCCCTCGTGGTCGGACGAGCGCATCGCGTTCTCCCTCGCGAACAGCCTGCTCGGGCGTGTCCACCTCGGCGGGCGCATCGATCTCCTCACGAGGGAGCAGATGGAGCTCGTGCAAGAGGGCCTGGCGGCGTATCGCGAGACGCGCGGGAGGATCAAGACGGCCGTGCCCTTCTGGCCTCTCGGGCTACCGGGCTGGCACGACGCGGTCGTCGCCCTGGGCATGAGCGATGACGAGGGCGAGCTGCTGACGGTGTGGAGACGCTCCGGGCCGGCCAGGGTGCGGATCCCGCTGGCGCGGTACGCGGGTGGCGAGGTCGACGTGGAAGTCCTCTTCCCGAAGAGCCTGCCGACGCAGGTGGAATGGGATGCCGCGGCCGGCGAGCTCGTGCTCGACCTTCCCGACGAGCCCGCCGCGCGCACGTTCAGGCTGCGGGGTCGAGGGGCGGGCGATGCAACCCGGTCCCGCGGCGGCTCCGTGTCTTCTCAGCGACCCACGCGGTAGCCCAGGTACACCGACCCGTTGGCGAAACGCCGCTCGGCCGTGAGCTGCAGATCGAGCTGCACCCCCTCATCGAGGAAGCGGATGCCGCCACCGACGACCGCGGGCGCGACCACGATGTGCACCTCATCGAGGATGCCGGCGCGTGCCGCCACCGAGGCGAGCCGACCGCCGCCGATCGCGATCGGGGTGGCCGAGGCATCCGTCATCCGTCTCACCTCGTCGGCATCGAACGAGGTGCGCAGCTCGGTGCGGCGGGTCGTGACGGCGTCGAGGGTTGACGAGTAGACGACCTTGTCGATGTCGCGCCACTGGAGCGCGAACTCGCGCTCGGGCGGTGACAGCTCATCGAGGTCGAAGTCATCCCAGGCCTTCATCACCTCGTACACCCGCCGCCCATAGAGGTGGGTCTTCGCCGGTGCGAGCAGGGCGTTGACGAACGAGTGCACCTCGGCGTCAGGCGTCGCCCAGTCCCAGCGGCCGTCCGGCCCGGCGATGTAGCCGTCCAGCGAGGCGGAGTTGAAATAGATGAGCGACCCCATGCGTCGGCACGCTACCCCGCGGCCTCCCCCATGGCCACCCAGGCGCGTTTGCCAGCCGATCCCCAGCAACCGCCACTTGCGGGAAAGACGGATGCTGGGGCTATTGTTTCTCGATAGCTACATACCGTTTATCGATAGGCAGACTGGCATGCAACGCACCACGATCGTCGTCCTCAAGGTCCTCATCGGGGCACTTCTCGCCCTGCTGCTGTGCTGCCAGGCGTTCGTGGTTCCCGCCGTCGCCGCGCAGTCGGCGGTCCGCTACTCCGAGATCGCGTACTTCGAGATCCCCGGGACGATCGTCGGCATCCTGTTCCTCCTGTGCGTTCAGGTCGTGCTGGTCTGCGTGTGGCGGCTGCTGTCGCTCGTGCGCGAGGACAGCATCTTCAGCGACAGCGCGTTCCCCGACGTCGACGTCAGCCTCGGCGCCGTCGCGTTCGCGACGTTCCTGGTGCTCGTCGCCCTCGTCGCGCTCAGCCTGACCGGGTTCCTGACGCCGTCGATCACACTGCTCCTGCTGCTCGGGGTCGTGGTCGGCGCCGGACTGTCGCTGCTGATCGTGGTGCTGCGGGGCCTGCTGCGCAAAGCGTCGCAGCTCGAGCACGACCTGTCGGAGGTGGTGTGATGCCGATCATCATCAACCTCGACGTGCAGCTGGCGAAGAAGAAGATGTCGGTCACCGACTTCGCCGCCGCGATCGACATCACCCCCGCGAACGTCTCGGTGCTGAAGAACGGCCGCGCGAAGGCGGTGCGGTTCACAACCCTGGACGCCATCTGCCGTGTGCTGGAATGCCAGCCGGGCGACATCCTGGAATGGGTGCCCGACGACCACCCGGCCGCGATCGCGGCTGCGGAGGGCGAGGGATGAGTTCAGCGCCGGCGGGTGCGCGGCCGGCGCCCGCCTGGAGCGCCACGGCCATCGCCGAGCTGCTCGACGTCGTGCGGTGCCCGGTGTGCGGCTCGGGCATCGTCGCCGAGCGGCGCTGCCCGGCGTGCGGCGCCGACTTCCGCGGGGCGATCGGCCGCGACCTGTGGGCCGCGTCGCAGGATGCGGTGGATGCGCTCGAGGCCCGGCAGCTCGTGCTCGAGCGCGTGCCGATCGTCCCGGTCGAAGCACCGCGAGCCGCCGCCGCGGGCGCTGCTCAACCGGTCGCCGCCTACCCTCCTGCGCCGGCCGCGGCGCCAGCCCCCGCCGCGGGGCCGTCCGCGACCGTGCAGTCCGTCCTCGCGATCGCCGGCGCGGGCCTGGTCGCGGTCGCGGCCGTGGTGTTCACGTTCTTCAACCCCGACCTCGCCGACCCGCTGCCGCGCGCGGCGATCGTGGGCGGCATCGCTGCGGCGTTCCTCGGCGGGTGCGCGTTCCTCGCGCGGCGCGGACTGCGTTTCTCGGCAGAGGCGATCGGCGCCCTCGGCGTGGGCTTCCTCGCCCTCACGGTCACGACGTTCCTGGCGCTGCTGCCGACGGGCGTGGACGGCTGGGTCTTCACCGCACTCAGCGCGCTGGTCGCCGGTGGCGCGCTCGCGGTGCTCGGCCCGCGCGCCGGCATCCGCGCGTGGCTCTGGAGCGGCCTGGTCGCCCTCGCCTTCGTCCCGCTGATGCTCGCCCTCGCCTCGTCGTCGATGCTCGCGACCACGGCTGGATGCCTGGCCTCCGCCGCCGCTTCCAGCGCCCTCGTCGCGTGCGCCGCGCGGGCCGGGTCCGACCGGCCGCTCACCGCGGAGGCTGTCACCCTCACCGTCCTGCAGTTCGGCTTCGCGGCGGCGGCGCTGGTCACGGTGTGGGGAACGGATGCCGCCACCGGCGTCTCCCCCGCGCACCTCGCGAGCGCGACCCTGCTGACGGTCGCCGCCCTCGCCGCGGCGTCCGCCCGGCACCTCGCCGGAGCGCTGTGGAGCGGCGTCTCCGGCGCGGCGATCGTCGCCGCCGTGGCGGTGCTGCCGCTCGCCGCGGCGGGTGTCGGCGACTGGTTCGCCGCGTTCCCGGTCGCGGCAGGCCTCGGGCTCGTCGGCGTCGGCACGCTCACCCCGCTGCACCGCGCGGTCGCGCGCGGCGCCCTCTTCACCGGAGCGGTCGCGGTCGTCGCGGCCGTCGCCGTGATCCCGACGCTGACCGCGTTCCTGACGCTCGCCGGTGTCATCGCCGGCACGGCGGGCGGCACAGTCCTCCCGCCGACGACGGCGCTCGGGCTCACCGTGGGACTCGCGGCGCTGGCGCTGTCGCTCGCGTCGTTCGCCGCCCTCACGACCCCGCGCGGGCTCGCCGTCACCGACGTGGCCGGGGCCGCAGCATCCGTCCCCTCGCCTCTCGCGTTCGGGGGGCGCGACGATCGTTCGGGGCGCGCGCCGCACGCCCCGAACGTCGCCGACGCGCCCCGAACCGTCGCCAGCGATGCCGACGCCGACCCGGCCGGGTCGCGGACGCCGGCGGCCATCGGCACCCGCTGGCTCGGGTTCCTGGGCGCGTGGTACGCGGTGCTCGCCTTCCTCACGGTGCTCGCGCTGCCCGGCCTCGAGGTGTGGGCGCGCATCGGGCTCGGGCTCGTCGCCGCGGTGGTGGCCGGCGCCGTCGTGACGACGCGGCTGCGGGATGCCTCGGCCGCGGTCCGCGTGCCGCTCGTGGTCGGCGCGCATGCGTCGGTCGTGGTCGCCGCGGTGCTGTCGTGGCGCGACGACGATCTCACGGTCTGGGCGGGTGCCGCCGCTGTCGCTGCTCTGGCCGTGCTCGCGCTCACCGTGCCTCGCGCAGCGCGCTTCGTGCACGTCGGCGTCGGATTCGCCTACGCGCTGGTGGTGCTGGCGACTGCGCTCGCGCGCGCCGGTGCCGATCCGCTCGTGGTCGTGTGCGTCACGACGTGCGCCGCCGGCACCGTCGCGATCGCGGCCACGTTCGCCCGGAGGGTTCCGTCGCGCGAGTGGTACGCCGTGCTGGCCGTGACGGCCATGCCCTTCGCGATCGGCGTGCTGCAGGTCGTGTTCGAGCGCAGCGGCTGGACCGCCCTGTCGACGGCCGTGATCTTCTGCCTCGCCCTGACCCTCGTGACGACGACGCGACCCGGACTCGGCATCCTCGTGCGGACGCTCGCCGCCGCCACCCTCGTGCCGGCCGTCGCCGTGGTCGCGGTGTGCCTCGGGGCGCAGCTGCTGCCGATGAGCGGGTCGCCGGTCGTGCTTCCCGTGATCGCGGGCGTCGTCGCCGGGGTGCTGGCCTCGGCCGACCTCCTGGCCGACGCGCTCTCACGCCGCGTGCCGCGCACGCATGTGCGGTCCGCCGGACTCGCGGTCGAGGCATCCGCTCTCCTCACGGCGGTGATCGCCGTCTGCCTGTCGCTCATGCGCACGTCGGCGGGGCTGCCGACGACGCTGCTCGTGCTCGTCATCCTGGGGATCGGGTTCGTCGCGACCGCCCTCTTCTCTGCGCGGCGCTACGCATGGTCGCTGGCGGGCGCCGCCTTCACGGGCGCGCTGTGGAGCGCGTGGGGCATCGCCGGCGTCACGGGTCTCGAGCCCTACCTGCTGCCGCCCGCCCTCGGCGTCGCGGTCGTGGCGACCTGGCTGACCGCCCGCGGGCGACCGGGGATCGGCCTCTACTCCGTCGGTCTCGCCGTCGCGGTGGTGCCGGTGCTGATCGCGCTCACCCTGGATGGAACGGATGCTGCGATCCCCGCGCTTGCGATCGATGCGGGCTTCCCCGCCCGGGCCTACGCGCTCGTGGGCGCGGCGTGGGCCCTGGTGGCAGCGTCCGTCATCGTCACCCGGGCCTCCGCACCGCGCGTGCGTCGCCTCCGGGCGCTGCGCGCGCCGACCCTCGCCGTCGCGATCGTGGCGGCCGCGGCCGCAGCCGCACAGGGCGTGCGATGGGGAGTGGGGCTGGACGCCGCACCCACCGATCCGCTGATCTTCGCGGCGCTCGCGTTCGGACTCGCCGGCGGCGGGGCTGCGGCGAGCGCCGCGCGCTCCCTGCGCCGGTCGGCAGACACCGGGACGCTGCTCGCCCGGACCCGCTGGCTCGGCGCCCCCGCCGTGCTGATCCTGGGGGTGGCGGCGTGGCCGGCGATCGAGCGGGACTGGGCGGTCATCTGGACGATGTGGGTGCTGCTGCTGACTCTGCTGACGCTCATGGTGGCCGTCACCGCGCGGGGGCTTCGCGGACCGACCGCGCTGCCGCCGGTGTGGTTCCTGTTCGCCGTCTCGTTCGCGACCGCGGTGGTCGCGTGGAGCCCCCGCGACCTCCGCGTCGAGTGGTTCTCGCTGCCGCTCGGGCTGTTCCTCCTCGCGGCCGGCGCCCTTGCGGTGCGCCGACCCGCGACGTTCCCGCCGACACGGTCGATCGAAGCGTGGCCCTCGGACTGGGCCGGGTCCTGGCCGCTGCTGACGCCCGGACTCGTCGTGATGCTGAGCGCCTCGGTCGCCGCGACCTACACCGACCCCCGCACATGGCGCGCGATCCTGGTGATGGCGATCGCCCTCGTCGCGATCCTCGTGGGGGCCACGCGGCGCCTCGCCGCGCCCTTCCTCATCGGGATCGTCGTGCTGCCGGTCGAGAACGTGCTCGCGTTCATGGTGCAGATCGGGCGCGGCATCGAGGCGATGCCGTGGTGGATCACCCTGTCGGTGGTCGGCGCGGTGCTGCTCATCATCGCCGTCGGCTACGAGCGGCGGGCCGGCGACGGCACCGGGCTCGCGGCCCGGCTCCGCGACCTCGCCTGACGGCGCGGGTCAGGGCTCGAGCGTGACGTCGACCTGGATCTCGCTCGCGAGGCGCTCGAGCTCGCGGGTGAGAGAGTCGAGATCCACGGATGCCGGCACCCGGGCCTTCACCGTGGCCTCGAACAGCCGGCCGCCGTACATGGCCGCCTCACGCGTCTCGGTGGTCATGCGGTCGATGTTGATGTCGTGGGAGCGCAGGACCGTCGTCATCTCCCTGACGATGCCCGGATGGTCGTTGCCGATCACCTGGAGGGTGAGCGGACGCATGGCGGCAGCCTCAGCGGAGGGCTCGGAGCCTGTGCTCACCGTGACGGAGAGCAGACCGTCGAGCACCGACAGTGACTCCCGGAGCTCGTCCGCCCGCCCCGGGACGACGGAGACCTCGACGACCCCGGCGAACACGCCCGACAGCTCGGCGAGCTGGCTGTTCTCCCAGTTCCCGCCGTGGCGGTCGACCACATCGGCGACGGCAGCGACGAGACCGGCTCGATCGCCTCCGACAAGCGTGAGCACGAGGATCGTCATGGCTCACAGCGTACCCATCGGGCGCCGGCGGGTTGAGGGGGACCGCTCGGCGAGTATGGACGCCATCCGCGCGATCTCGGTGCGATGGTCCTTGGAACGCCGCGCACCGGTCGCCGTGGGGGCACGGCGGGGTTCAGCGAGGGGCGAGCTCGGCGGTCACCGGGAACGGCAGTCGGAACCGCTCGGGGTCCGCCCCGACGGCAGAGGCGGCGCCGTATTCGTCCGCGACCACGGTGACTCCCCGGGCGCTCGCCTCGGCGATCCGCACCGGGCGCGCCGTGCCGTCGGGAAGACGCAGGATCCACTGGTCGGCGAGGTAACCGATCCCGAGCTCGTCGAGCAGCTCCTCGGCGGCGAGCCACTCGACCGCGCCGGCGCCGTCCGGCGTGCGTTCGCGACCGAGCAGATCGAAGACGCGGAACCCGTCGCCGGAGGCGAGCATCCATCCCAGGATCTCGCCGTCGGCGCGACGATGCTCGATCCAGTCCGCAGGCAGCATGAGACCCGAGCGTAGCGACACCTCCGGCGCGAGGCGAGGCGAGGCGAGGCGGATCATCCACAACCCGCGCCGCGGTCGGGCGGCGGGCCGCGGCATCCGGGTAGCATCCCCTCAGAGATCGCACGTGGGGATGCGCGGTCCGGATCAGGGGAGTCGTATGGCCACCTTCGGCACACCTCCCGCCCGGCGACCGTCGGCGCGGGTGCGACGCCGGCGCCTGTTCGCGGGCATCGCGGGCGCCGTCGTGCTGCTCGCCGTGATCGGCGGCACGGTCGCCGCGATCGGCTTCGCACGCGCGGGCGCCGAGGACCGGGGGACGGGCGCTGCACCCTCCGCGACCGAGTCGCCTGCACCCACGCCCACCCCGACGCCGCTCACGGCCGAAGAGCAGCTGCTCGCCTCCTCCACCGACCCCGCGGCGTGCGCGGTGAGCTTCGCGGGCGACGGCATCGCCGACGCGCCCATGCTGCAGACGCAGGGCGCGCTGTACGCAGGACTTCCCATCCCCTCGCGCGACGGGCTCGTGTTCGCGGGCTGGTACGCGACGCCGGCGGATGCCGCCGCCTTCGCGGTCCCCGCACGCGTCAACGGCTCCGAGCCCGTCGTGTGCACCGATCAGCGCGTCACGCTTCACGGCGCGTGGATGAGCCCCGAGCAGAACGCGGCCGAGGACGCCCGCATCCCGATCCTGATGTACCACCAGTTCACCGCCAACCCCCAGGGCGAGAGCGGCTGGCTGCGCGGGAACTACGCGTACATCGGCGACTTCGACGCCCATATGAACCACATCGCGACGACGGGCTTCTACCTGCCGACGTGGGACGAGCTCTCGGCGTTCATCGACGGACGCCTGTTCCTGCCGACCCACTCGGTGATCGTCACAGACGACGATGCCGACCAGACGTGGTTCGACCTCGCCGCACCTGTCGTGGACAAGTACAAGGTGCTCACCACGTCGTTCATGATCACCGCCTACAGGCAGGATCCGCCGCCGAACCTCTACGTGCTGCGCCGTTCGCACACACACGACATGCACCGCGCGGGCGCGAACGGCGACGGGCTCATCACGAACCTCCCGGTGCCCGAGATCGTCGCCGACATGGAGACCTCGTACGGCGTCCTCGGGGTCAAGGAGATCGTGGCCTATCCGTTCGGGCACTACAACGACACCGCGAAAGAGGGCCTGCGCCAGGCCGGCTGGGAGATGGCTCGCACCATCGAACCCGGCTACGTCACGATCGGCACGGACAAGCTCGCCCTGCCCACCGTGCGTATCAACTACGGCATGGGGCTGGACGCGCTGATCAACCTCATCGGGTGACGGCGGCGGGCGGAACACCGCGCATTACAGGGTCGAATTAACCTCTGTCAAGCTTTTCGCAAGAAGCCTCTTCCGATCAGGCCCCCACCGCAGTACATTTACAGGGCGCAGGGGGGCGCGGTACCCGAAACCAACGTTCCCTTTCGACCCGACAACCCGGCCGGGTCTGCGCACTGGGGTTGGTCAGTTCGACGTTGCCGTCGCGCCGTCCGACTGGGGAAGCACATGTCTGCTAAGGACGCGTCGTCGTGCGCGCGGTGGACCGCGGTCTGAAGCCGACCGCGATCAACGCGGCGCCCACGGGCGCCGGAGGAGTGACCCGAACGCTCCTCCGACGTCCACCCCTGACGCGCCCGATCTTCGACGTGCTGCCCGACGCGATCGCCCCTCGCGTTCAGCCGTCGCTGGAGCGCCGCCATCTCTGGGAGCGGCGCTACCGGCGACGGTTGGTCGCGACCGACGCGGCCTGCGTCACCGCGGCGGCCATCGCGGCGATGGTCTTCGAGACGGGGGTTCCCGCATCCCTCGCCGCCCTCGCACAGCCGGCACGCATCGGGGTCTTCGTCGTCTGCGCATGGATGGCGCTGCTGTGGCTCGCCCGCACGCGCGAGCCGTCGGTGCTCGGCGCGGGAGCCGCCGAGTACATGCGCCTCGGGCACGCGACGGGCTTCGCCTTCGGCATCCTGTCGACCGTCTTCATCCTGGCTCAGCTGCCCGGGTTGCGCGCGCAACTGATCATCGCTCTTCCGTGCGGGCTCGTCGCGCTCGTGCTCACGCGCCGCCTGTGGCGCAAGTGGCTGATCCACGAGCGCGAGCGGGGCGAGTGCGTCTCCCGGGTCATCGTCGCCGGCACTCGCGACGACGTCGAGTACGTCATCGACAAGCTGACGCACGACCCGCATCACGCGTACATGGTGATCGGCGCGACGACGACGGACGGGGTGTTCGACCCCATCGACATCGAGGATCACCACTACCCGGTGATCGGGTCGATCCGCCTCACCGCGAGGTATGGACGCGAGGCCGGCGCCGACGCCATCGTCGTCGCCAGCACGCCCGAGAACGACCGCGACTTCGTACGGCGACTGGGATGGGAGCTGGAGGGCAGCGCTGCGGAACTCGTGCTGTGCAACAGGCTCACCGACGTGGCAGGGCCTCGCCTGTCTCTGCGGCCCCTCGACGGACTTCCCCTCGTGCAGGTCAAGATCCCGGAGTTCGAGGGGGGCGTCCACGCCATCAAGCGGGGGATGGACGTCGCGCTGTCGCTGCTCGCCCTCGTGCCGATCGCGCTCATCGCACCCTTCGTGGCGATCGCCATCAAACTCGATTCGCGCGGGCCCGTGCTGTTCCACCAGCTGCGTGTGGGCCGTGACGGCCGGCAGTTCTGGATGCTGAAGTTCCGGACGATGGTCGCCGACGCGGAGATACGGCGAGCAGAGCTGGTCCCCCACGACGAGGGCGCGGGGCCGCTGTTCAAGATGAAGAGCGACCCCCGCGTGACGCGGGTGGGGGCGGTGCTGCGAAGGTTCTCGATCGACGAGATGCCGCAGTTCGTGAATGTGCTGCGCGGCGACATGAGCATCGTCGGCCCGCGGCCGCCGCTGCCGTCCGAGGTGACGTCGTACGACGGCACCGTCTACCGCCGCCTGTACATCAAGCCAGGTATCACCGGACTCTGGCAGATCAGCGGGCGCAGCGATCTGTCGTGGGACGACAGCGTGCGGCTCGACCTGCGCTACGTCGAGAACTGGTCCATCGCGACCGACCTCATGATCATGTGGCGTACCGCGCACGTGATGATCGCGCCGAAGGGCGCCTACTGATGCCCCGGCGGACGACTTGGCCGGCGACAACGGCGTCGCCGGCCGCCAACGACCGGATCCGCGGTCACACGCCGCCATACCCGCCGTGTGCAAACCGGCGATCGCGTGTGACGACAGCCCGTTCCCCCAAGCGGGCGTGGCCGCGGGTCCCTGGGGTGGCGTGGAGCAGAGAACATTCCCGTAGAGGAATACTTCTCCCGCTCGATTCCGGGTGGCCCGTCGGCTGGGGTCCGGGTCACCCCGAGACGACGCGGAGTCCCGAGAATTCGACCGCCTGGTCCGTCTTGTAGTCCTTGAACAGGCGCACCCAGGTGCCGCGGAGAGCCGCGCCTGCGAGGACCGCCTCGAGCGCCGTGCGGTCGGCCACCGTCACGCGCACGTGGTCGTCGTCCAGGTCGATCCGGACACGCACCGCTGAGCCTGCGGTCGGCACCTCCACCTTGCCGGTGGACACCGGGGACCCGGTCACACCCCGCTCGTACGGAGCGATCTCGATCGTCCCGTCGACGTCGAACGTCAGCTGACAGCCGGTGGCATCTCCTCGCTCGCCCTGCCCTCCCGGCGCGTCGCCGCTCAATGCGAACACCACGCCGGCGGAGCCCTTCGGGGGTACGGCATCCGGCCAGACGATGGTCGCGTCCAGGCGGCGGATCCTCTTGTCTGGGGCGGCCAGCGAACCCATGAGGTAGCTCGTCGCGCTCGCACCCTGGATGCGCAGGGACTGCCTCGACGGGACGAGCACGGGCTGAGACGACCAGCCGAGGGTGTCGATCGCCGAGGGCAGGTCGCCGGCCGCTCGCCGCCCGGTGGCGAAGGCGTCCCGGTCCGCGGGCCGGCCGTCGACGAGGTAGGCGATATTGGAGCACATCATGCCCCGGACGCCCAGGCCGGCGAGCCGCTGGACCTGATCGTGGAACCGCACCTCCCAGCACATCACGGGGAGCCCTGTGCCCACGACCTTCCGGATCATCTCGTCGGATGCCGAAGTGGGCACACCGAGGATGTCGAATGTCGCCGCGAACTCGTCCAGGCGGTCGAGCTGTTCGTCGTCGAAGTAGCCCCACGCACGGTAGCCCCTCTCCTTCGCGGCCCGCACCTGTGCGGCCGGCGCCCATTGCTTCCACACGAAGCGATCCGTCGGACGGGCCTGAGCATCCAGGATGTCCAGGATCGGCATCGTGTTCGTCCCCTGCTTGTCCTCGATGAAGACGAGCACCTCAGGGCCGAGTTCCCGCAGCACGTCCTCGAGCCTCGAGACCGGCTCCAGCGGGGTGTTGACGCCGAGCCAGCTGCGCGCGTCCACCTCGAGGGCGCTCACCTCGCTCCAGGTCATGTCGCCGATCTTCTTGTCGACGCCGAGCACCCTCTCGGCGGACAGGTCGTGATGGCAGACGAGGACTCCGTCCGAGGTCGAGCAGACCGAGATCTCGATCGCATCGGCCCCGGCCAGCGATGCGTTCCGATACGCCGTGAGGGTGTGCTCCGGCCAGTTGTCGCCGCTCCCGCGGTGTCCGACGTAGAACCTCGGTCGAGCGAGGAGCTCGGCTACCGACGAGGGAGCCGGTGGGCGTGAGGGGGTGGGCGTGGGCGACGGAGAGGGCGAGGGGCTCGGGGGAATCGCGTTCGGCGTGGGCTTCGGCCCTGGCACTGCCGTGCAGCCCGCCAGGAGCGCGGTCGACAGCCCCACGATCAGGAACCCGCGACGCGAGATCGGAGAAGGTGTCATCGCGTCTCCCCCGTTTCTCGTGGGACGCCTGCCCGGCCGTTCACCGAAGAAGCGGCCTGGACCCGGCGATCTGCGGACTTACGGCGCTGCCGTGTAGGTGAGCGTCAATGTCGGGCGATACGCCGCGCTGGTCGCCTCTCGCGACCAGATACGGACATTGTCCGTCCCGGCCGTACTCGACATGCGCACCGTCACCGTCTGACCCGCCAGCCCGGCGAGATCCGCCGCGCTGAGGGTCGCCGTGTAGGCCGTGTTGACAGCGGCGGCACCGGACAGCTGGCCGATGGCACCGGACGCGGTCTGCGTGATCCGGTTGTTCCACGTCATCGTCGTCTCATCCCACGTGCCCGACATCAGGTGGAAGACATGCGTGTCGGCGGATGCCGCGGTGGTGTCTGTCGACGTGCGGACGGCGAGCGAGACGCTTGTCAGCTGCATGCCGGCCGGCGCTGCCGGGAGCGCGAACGACAGGAACGACTCGATCGCCGTGTTGAACCGCGACGACAGCTGGTTGGTCGTGCCGTACAGCCCGGCCGGGTTACTGGCGGCCACCATCGTGTCGGCGCTCGTCACCACCGTCTGCACGACGGGCGGCACGGTCGGTGGTGTGATGGTTGCCGTGGCCGCTGCCGATGCCGCGCTGACGTTGCCCGCAGCATCCCGAGCAGTCACCTTGTAGTGCCATGTGCCCGCCGGCCGCCCGTTGTCGGCATAGGAGGTCGTGGTCACGTCGGCGAGCCGGGACGATGCGTCGGCGGTGAAGTCCGCGGCGCTGCCGCGATAGACCGTGTACCCGGTCACTCCGGTGTTGTCGGTGGAGGCGGACCACGTGAGGTTGACGTCGGCATTGTCGACGACGGATGCCGAGATACCCGCCGGCACCGACGGCGCCTCCGTGTCGGGACCCGCCACGGGGGTGAACGTGAGCTTGACGGACGGCCGGTACGTCGCCGACGTCGCTTCCGCGGACCACAGCCGGACGTTGTCGCCGCCCGCACTCGACATCCGCAGCGTGACCGTCTGACCCAGGGCCGACGCGAACGGCTCGGGGCTCAGCGCGACGGTGTATGGCGTGTTGAGCGCCGCTGCACCGGTGAGACTGCCGAGCACGCCCGAGGCCGTGGTCTGCGGACGGTTGTTCCAGTTGACCGCGGCCTCGGTCCAGGCTCCGGACATCAGCCGGAAATCGTGGGCGTTCGCGGACGCGGCGGTGCTGTCTGTCGACGTGCGCACCGAGAGAACCGCGCCGGTCAGCGCGGTGCCGGCGGGCGCTGCCGGCAGCGGAACAGCGAGGAACGACTCGATCGTTCCGCCCGTCCCGCGGGACGACAGCTGGTTCGACGTGCCGTACAGCGTGGTGGGAGAGGACTGCGCGACCATCGCGTCGTCGGTGATCGGCACGGTGATCTCGACCGGCGTGCCGCCGTTCGCGAGGATGGTCGCGTAGGTGCTCGCAGAGGCGGCACTCACGTTGTTCTCCGCGTCTCTGGCCGTCACCCTGTAGTACCAGATCCCCTGCGTGCGCCCGTTGTCCGAGTATGTCGGCGCCGTCACGTCGGCGATCTTCGAGGCGGCATCGGCGGTGAAGCCCGCCGTCGTCCCTCGATAGACGCTGTAGCCGGTGACGCCCACATTGTCCGTCGAAGGCGACCACGTTACGGTCACGTCGGCATTGTTGGCGACGGAGGTCGCGAGTCCGGCCGGCACGGTCGGCGCCTGCGTGTCAGGACCGGAGACGGGCGTGAACGTCAGCCGCAGGGACGGGCGGTAGCCGGTCGACGACGCCTCTGCGGACCACACGCGGACGTTGTCGGCGGTGGTGCCCGACATGCGCAGGGTCACGGTCTGCCCGAGGAAGGAGGATAGGCCGTCCGCGCCCAGAGCGACGGTGTACGGCGTGTTGAGCGCCGTCGCGCCGCTGAGCGTGCCGAGCACGCCGCTCGCGGACGTGGTCGGGCGGTTGTTCCAGTTGACGGCGTCCTCGCTCCACGCCCCCGTGACGAGCCGGAACTGAGGCGAGTCCGTCGTGGCGGCGGTGCTGTCGTTCGACGTGCGGACCGCCAGCACCGCGCTCGTCAGCACGGTCCCCGCGGGTGCCGCCGGGAGCTGCAGCCGGATGAACGACTCGATGGTGCCGCTCGTGCCCCGCGCCGACAGCTGGTTGGACGAGCCGTACAGCGTGGTGGGCGCGGACTGCGCCACCATCGCATCCTCAGTGGGCGTCAGCGTGACCTCGATCGCCTGGGACGGCGGCTGGACGGTCACCGATGCGGATGCTGCGGCGCTGATGTTGCCCGCGGCATCCTGCGCCGTCACCTTGTAGTACCAGGTGCCGGCGGCGCGACCTGTGTCGACGTGACCCGGCGTCGTGACTTCCGCGATGCGGTTGCCCGCACCCGGTGTGAAGCCTGCGGTGAGGCTCCGGTACAGGACGTAGGAGCTGACGCCGCGGTCGTCGGTCGAGGCATCCCACGACAGCGTGACATTGGTTCCGCTGGACAGGGTCGCAGTGAAATTGCCCGGCGTGCTCGGGGCGGTCACATCCGGCGGGACGATGGTCACGGCTGCGGTGTGGGAGGGCGGGCTGGCGTTGCCGGCCGCGTCCCGTGCGACGACGCGGTAGTACTTCGCGCCCGCCGAGAGTCCGCTCTCGCTGAACGATGTGCCGGCGACCGTCCCGACGAGCGTCCCGTCGGCGATGGCGAAGCCCGAGGTCGCGCCCCGGTAGACCGCGTACTCCGTGACGTCGACGTTGTCGGCCGAGGGCGCCCACGTGACGGTCACGCCGTCCGCCCCCACCTGAGTCGCGGCCGCACTGGCGGGCGTCGTCGGTGGATCGATGTCGGTCACGTCGAGCTGTCCGGCCGACGACGGTGCGCTCTCGTTCTCGGCGCCGTCGACCGCGATCACCCGGTAGTAGTAGGTGCCCAGTGCCGGGGAGTCCTCGTGGTACGAGGTGGTCGCGGTGGTCGCGAGGAAGGAGTCCGCGTCGGCGACGAAGTCGCCCGTCGCGCCTCGGTAGACGCGGTACTCGAGCACACGGGTGTTGTCGGCCGACGCCGTCCACGACACGTCCACCCCACCGGAGCCGTGCGTCGCAGCGACGCCGGACGGCGCGCTCGGCGGGGCGACATCCTGCACCCCGAGCGCATAGTGCCGCGCGATCTCGTTGGCGCTCAAGCCACCGCTGTAGAGCGAGAACTCGTCGAGCGTCCCGCGGAAGTAGGAGTTCAACGTCGCGGACGGCCAGCTGGTGAGGTTGCCTCCGCCGATCCGCCAGTAGCCGTTGGAGGTCTCCGCCCCGGTGACGGTGCTCTGAGCCACCAGCGCGCCGTCGACGTAGAGCTTGCGGCCGGAGGAATCCAGCACCCCGACCGCCTGGTGCCAGTTGCCGTCGGCATAGCCCAGCGGGCTGGTCACGACCACGTTGCTGGAACCGACCCGCGAGCCGAAGACGAGATTGCCGCCCGACGTCATGTACAGGTGCTTGTCGTAGCTCGTGCCATTGCCGATCTGTGCGTTCTCGAACCCGAACAGCTTGCCGCCGGGGGTCGTGGTGTTGAACCAGATCTCACCCGTCATCGCCGCCGTGGGGGTGAGCGAGGCCTGCGTCGCGACGGTGCCCAGGATGGTGCCGGGGGTCGTCACCGCCGTGTTGCCGGGGATGATGCCGGTCTGGCCCTTGGTGACGCCGGTCCGATACGCGCCGGGGTACGTCGCGAAGCGCGCGGCGTCGGCCGCGGTGGTGCCGGATGCCTCACCGAGGCGCCAGTAGAGCGTCGGATCGGCAGCGAAGACGCGGGTCCCGTACGCGTCGGCGGGCGCCTGGTTCAGGCCGAGGTCTCGACCCGCCGCCTGATAGTGGTCGGCCACGGCGCCGGCGGTGAGCGCGGTCGGGTAGACGGCCGTCTCGTCGATCGTGCCGGCGAAGAAGTTGCTCGTCGGGCGGCTCGGCCAGCCGGAGAGGTTGTCACCGCCGACGTGCCACACGCCCCAGTACGCCTGAGCCACGGCGTTCGTGTTCTGCGCCACGCGGACGCCGTCGACGTAGAGCGCCATGCCGCCGGCACCCTGCGTGCCCACCACGTGATGCCACGACCCGTCGTTCAGAGCGGTGGGCGAGGTCAGCGTGACGGTCGAGCCCGTATAGGCGCCGAAGAGCACACGACCCGTGTTGGTCATGTACAGGTGCCGGTCGTAGCTGCCGCTGAGGACCGTCGCACCGTTGTCGGTGCGCGGGCGCCCGCTTCCGAATCCGACGATCTTCCCCCCGCGGGTGGTCGTCGTCTTGATCCACGTCTCGACGCTGTAGGTCGTCGGCGCCGGGGCCAGACCCTCGTGCCAGACGTAGTCGTCGGCACCGTCGAAGGCGAGCGATCCACTGGGGTCGCTCGCGACGGGGGTGTCGACCGAGCCGGCCGTGCCGTTCTCGAGGACGCCGGCTTGGCGGCTGGTGTTCGTGGCAGACGCGGAGGCGTCCTGCAGCCACGAGGCCGCAGCATCCCCACGCCAGAAGATGGCCGGGGCGCTCGCGCGGACGGATGCTGCGTAATCAGCGACCGACGCGACCGCCGTCGCCGTCGCCACCTGCGAGAGAACGGAGGTGTTGCTGCCATCCGTCGCGCGGACGCGGTAGGTGTACGTCTCCCCCGCGACCACCCCGGTGTCCACGAACGTCACCTGCGGACGGTTCCACCAGACGGACGAGGCCGTGCCGCTCCAGATCGGGCTGGACGAGTTGTTGCGGAACACCTGATAGGTCAGCTGGGAGTCGTCGTCGTCGAGCGAGGTCCGGATCCGGACGTCGATGGAGCCGCTGCTCTGTGCCACCGCAGCCACGGCCGGAGCCGGCGGGTTGCCGGTGTCGGTGGTCCCGAAGCGCGTGAGGTGGTCTTGAGCCACGCCGTTGATCGTCGTGAAGTCACCGCCGCTCCACATGTACCGCTGGCCGTTGGACTTGCCGGTCGCGATGACCAGTACGCGTGGCCCGATCCCCTCACCGATCCCGTCGTTGGACTTGGGGTCCCAGGCGAAATGCGATCCGTCGACGGTGCTCTGCGCCAGGAAGTAGTGGCGCATGCCGTCCTGCTGGAAGTGCATCTCGTCGCAGTTGTGGCCGTGGCTCACCGAGTAGAGGGTCGTCTGGTCCTGCAGCGTCATCTGGGTGGCACCGAGACAGGTATCGCGCCACAGCTGGTCGCCCGTGGCCCACGAGAACGCCGCCCGCCCGTCGAAGACCCCGCCGCCGGTGCCCTCGTTGGAGATGTAGAACTTGCCGTCGTCTGCGCTGAAGATGTGCTTGGTCACCGATGTGTTCGCGATGAACCCGGACGGGTAGGTGCGGATGTTCGCACCCGTGACCGCGTCGACGATGGCGATCGAGTGCGAGTACGCACCGTTGACGCTGAAGAAGTCCCCGCCGATCGCGACCTTCGTGCCGTCCGGCGAGACGCCGATGCCGCGTCCGATGTCGTCGACGTTCGCCGTCCAGGGAAGCAGCGCGCCGGTCGTCACGTCGACAGCGGCGAAGCGCTGGCGCGACTCGCCGCCCACGGTGAGGAACATCCCGCCGAAGTACATCGTCGTCCCCTTCACCGCGATCGTCTGCACGATCGAGGAGATGCTGGGGAGTCGCAGCCCCGTCACGGTGCACGTGCGCACGTCGATCTGGGCGATGCGGCCGGTGGAGACGCCGCCGACGTTCGAGAAGTTGCCGCCGATGTAGACGCTGTTGCCGTCGGGTGCCGTCGTGGCGGCGTAGATCGCCGGTGTCCCGCCGACCAGCGAAAGGCTCAGCTGGCAGCTGTCGGGGTTGCCCGTCTCGGCGTCGAGGATCGCAAGCCCGTTCGCGGTGATCGGCGAGCCGGATCCTCCTTCAGGCGGACGCAGCTCGCTGAACGTCCCCCCGGCCACGACCTTGCCGGCCGATTGCGCGAGCGCGTACACCGTCCCGTTGGTCTGCCACGTGGGTAGTTCGTCGGCGGTGAAGCCGACGCCTGGCGAGAGTGCCGAGGCTCGATCGGACGGTGTGACGACCACGAGACCGACGACGAGTGCCAACGATGCGACGACACCCACCCAGATACGTGAGACCACAGGTCACGCTCCCCAATGCCCACGGTCGGGTCCGCGGGCCTCCCAGTAGCACCGTCGGGTTCCCAGTCGCGGGCTCGGACACTCTCCCCTGAGTGTGGCGCTCGGCATTCGGGACGATGCTACGCACACTGTACATCGCGGTCCGCGCTTTGTCTCCTCAGGATTTGCTTGTCAGTGATCACGTGTGCTATGCGGCGACTATCCCTGGTGAGGCGGGTGAACGCCGCTCGCCCGAACGGCGTATTCCGCGGGACGCCGCCGCGATGTATGGTGTGCGCGAAGACATGCACCCCGCCGGCAGGCGGGGGCATGCCGGTCGATGAACCCGAAACCGTCGACCGGCGTACCCGACGATCGTCGTACCCGAAACCGGCGGTCGTCGTACCCGAGATCCACGGCGGACGTCGCCCGAGATCGAGGGGTGGGGACGGACGGCGCTTCAGAGCGCTCTCCGGGTGATGCGTTGCGACGAGGTGGTCGGGCGCGTCTGGGAGGACAGATGGCTGGGCGATCGACCGGTGCGAAGCAGCGCCGAGCACCGCGCGTGCTGTTCATCGGCATCAACTACGCGCCCGAACCGACCGGCATCGCGCCGTACACGGCAGGCATGGCCCAGGCCCTCGCAGGGCGCGGATGGCACGTGGGTGCGATCACGACCCACCCGCATTACCCGTGGTGGAAGGTCCAGGACGGCTTCGGCGGCTGGAAGCGTGTGGAGCAGCAGGAAGGCGTCGACGTCACGCGTCTGAGCCACTACGTGCCACACCGCCACACCATGGTGGATCGAGCGCTGTCGGAGGTGACCTTCGGCGTGAGAGCAGACCTCTCCTCTTGGCGGCATCCGGACGCCGTCGTCCTCGTCAGCCCGGCGATGATCTCCTCGCGGCTGGCCGCCGCCCGGGCCGCGCTCTCAGGGATCCCGACGATCGTCTGGGTCCAGGACATCTACACGCTCGGCGCCCGTGAGACGGGCGCCGTGTCCCGTCGGGCGGAGACGATCGCGGCGCTGGAGCGCGGACTGGTGAGATCAGCCGACCGTGTCGTGGTGATCCACGACCGGTTCCGCCGTGTCCTCCGCGAGGAGCTCTCCGTCGATACTCCCGTCGACGTCGTGCGGAACTGGTCGCACGTGACGACCGACGATGCCGGGCGCGACCGCGCGCTGCGCCGAGAGCTCGGCTGGGGAGACGATGACGTCGTCGTCCTGCACGCCGGGAACATCGGCGCCAAGCAGGGGCTGGAGAACGTCGTCCTGGCGTCGCGCGAGGCCGAGCGCCGTGGATCCCGCGTGAGGTTCGTGCTCCTGGGCGATGGGAACCAGCGTCCGGCACTCGAGGCCATGGGCGCGTGCTCGCGACTGCAGTTTCTCGATCCTCTGCCCGACGGCCTGTTCGAGCGCGCCCTCGCATCCGCCGACATCCTTCTTGTCAACGAGCTTCCAGGGCTCACCGAGATGGCCGTCCCCAGCAAGCTGACGACGTACTTCGCGACCGGGCTTCCGGTGATCGCGGCCGTCGACTCGTCGAGCATCACGCACGATGAGATCTCGGCAGCAGGCGCCGGCCCCTGCGTTCCGGCCGGCGATCCGGTAGCGCTGGTCGATGCGGCGGAACGGTTGGCGGCGGACCCCGCCGCAGCGCGGATGTTCGGCGCGTCGTCGCGAACGTTCCGGGATCTTCATCTGGATGTCGGGGCAGCGGTCGCGGCCTTCGAGGGGAGTCTGACGAGGGCGATCGCCACCGGCCGTCGCGCGCCGTTCAGCGCGCTGGCCGATTCGATGGGCAGGGGACTGGGCACCGTCGCGCGCCGCGCATCGGCCGGCGCGGGTGGTGGCGATCGGCCTCTCACCGGCCGGCACCGCCACCCCTGAGCGGGCCTGGGCTTTCCCCTTCCCGTCGGCGGGCGCACCCGCCCGACGGCGGGACTCGCGGCTGACCGATCCGCTCGCCCCGCCATCGGGCTTTCGCGCGTCAGGGAGTCGTGTAGACGAGGGTGAGGGTGGGGCGATAGTCCGCTGCCGTCGCCTCCCTCGACCACAGCCGCACGTTGTCACTGCCCGCCGCACTCGACAACCGAAGCGTGACCGACGTACCGGCCAGCGGTGCGAGATCGCTCGGCGACAGCGTCGCGGTGTACGGCGTGTTGACGGCGGTCGCCCCCGTGAGCTGGCCCAGAACAGCGGCACTCACCGTGGTCGGACGGTTGTTCCAGGTGATCGTGCTCTCCTGCCACGTACCGCTGCTCAGGCGGAACTCATGGATGTCGGTCGATCCGGCGGTCGGATCGGTCGACGTCCGCAGCGAGATCGTCGCCGACGTGAGGACCTGCCCGGCCGGCGCGGCCGGGAGGTCGAACCGCAGGAAGGACTCGATCGTGGTGTTGAACCGCGAAGAGAGCTGGTTCGTCGTGCCGTAGGCGAACGTGGGGTTGACCGCCGCAGCCATCGAGTCCGCGCTCGTCACGATCGTCTGCGTCGTGGGCGGAGCCGGCGGACTGGTCACCACCGCGTTCGCCGCAGCCGAAGCCGCGCTCACGTTCGACGACGCGTCTGTCGCGGCCACCTTGTAGTACCAGGTGCCCTGTGGTCGGGCACTGTCGGTGAAGGTCGTCTGCATCGCATTGCCGATACGAGAAGCATCGTTCGCCGTGAAGCCCGCCGTTGTGCCCCGGTAGACGATGTAGCCGGTGACGCCGACGTTGTCGGTCGAGGCATTCCAGTTCAGTTCGACGTTGTTGCCGCCTTCGACGGTCGCCGTCAATCCCGTGGGCACACTCGGAGCGGTGTTGTCGGGAGCGACGATGACGACGGAGGCCGCGCTCGACGCGCCTGAGACATTCCCTGCGGCGTCGCGGGCGGTCACCTTGTAGTACCACGTGCCCTCGGAGAGCGGCTCGTCGTGATACGAGGTGCCGGCGACGTTGGCCTGGATGAGGGTATCCGCGCTCGGCACGAAGCCCGCGTCCGAGCCTCGGTAGAGCGCGTAGCCCGTCACCCCTGCGTTGTCGGTCGAGGCCGTCCAGGAGACATCCGCCGCCTGGCCCGCCGCCACCGCGCTCACACCGGTCGGCGTGCTCGGCGGGACGCCGTCCACGACCGTCACGGCAGCGGAAGCCGCCGAGGCGACGCTCGCGTTGTTCGCACCGTCGAATGCCACGACCTTGTAGTAGAACGTGCCCGGAGGCGGAGCCACGTCTTCGAACGTCGTCCCGCTCGCCGTACCGCGGAGCGTGTCGGCGGCGGGAGTGAACCCGGCCGTCGTCCCACGGTAGACCCGATACCCCGCGACGCCGACGTTGTCGGTCGACGCGGACCACGCCACGTCCACGTTGGCACCGTCGAACGATGCCCCGACGCCCAAGGGCGGGGTCGGCGCGACAGTGTCGACGAATCCCGTTCCGACGTTGAAGTGGTTCTGGACCTGCTGCAGCGAGAGTGCCTGGTAGTACACCGCGGTCTCGTCCAGCTGCCCGTCGAAGTAGCGGTTCACGAGCGTGTTGCCCGCGGACGGGTAGCCGTTGAGACTGTCACCGCCGACGTGCCACGTGCCCGTGTACGTGCCGCTGCCGGTCGTGGCGTTCTGCGCCTGCAGCACCCCGTCGACGTACAGGCGCATGCCGCCGGCACCCTGCGTGCCGACCACGTGATGCCACTGCCCGTCGTTGAACGGCGTCAGGCTGCGCAGCGTCGTCGTGCCGAAGCCGGCGCGTACGCCGAAGCGGAGGAAACCGGTCCCGTTCTCCATGTACACGACGCGGTCGACGGTCCCGCTGGTGCGGTCCGTTCCGTTGTCCGAGCGGGGACGCCCGTTCGAGGATCCGTAGTTCGCGAGCGCTCCGCCGGTGGTGGAGGTCGTGCGGAACCAGGTCTCGACCGAGTACACGGTGGGCCCGGGCGCGATGACGTCGTTCCAGATGTACTGCGGCAGGCCGCTCGCCTGCGTGTCGGTGAAGGTCGCGCTCCGACTTGCGTCGTTCGGGATCGCACCGGCCGCATTGCGGTCGACGCCGTTCTGCGCCAGACCGTTGAGGCCCACGACCGTCTGACCGGCGCTGTCGATGATCCACTGCGCGTTCGTGGTGTCGTCGTAGCGGTAGTAGAGCCGCGGCTGATCCGCGATGACGGTCGAGGCATAGACCGATCCCGTCGCCGAAGCTGTGGCCGTCACGGTCCCGGTCAGCGCGCTCTGGTTGTTCGCCCGGTCGATCGCCCGCACGCGATACGAGTAGCTCGTACCGGGTGAGACGTTCGTGTCGACGAACGTCGCCTGGTGGCGGTACCAGTGCTTCGACTGCGCGACGCCGGTCCAGACCGGGGTGGTGGTGTTGGTCCCCCGGTAGACCGCGTAGGTGATGTCGGAGTCATCCGGATCGTAGACGCCCCGGATGTTGACCTGGATCGCATTCGGCGTGATGGCGCGTGCCGCAACTGTCGGCACGGGCGGGGCGCCCGTGTCGGTGGGGCTGAAGCGCGTGAGGCCCTGCTGACTGGCGCCGTTGACGCGGGTGAACTCGCCACCGACCCACAGATACGGCGTGCCGTTCGTCCCGGGTCCGATCGCGAGCGTGCGCGGGCCGATGCCTTCGCCCGTGCCGTCGTTCAGCTCTGGGAGCCAGCCGATGTGCAACTGGGTGGGATCAGCGGCGTGGGTCACGGACAGGAACGTGCGCCGGCCGTCCGGGAACATCCCCATCGCGCCGCAGTCGTGGTGGTGGTGCGCCTCGAACAGCAGCCCCTGGTAGGGCAGGATCGCCTGGAAGGCACCGGCGCAGTTGTCGCGCCAGGCTTGGCTGTAATCGGACCAGTTGTACGCGAGCGCGCCGTCGAATCCAGCGAAGCCTTCTTGCGCCACGAAGAACCGCGTGCCGTCGGAGCTGATCATCTTGGTGCGCGACGTGTTCCCGACGGTGTTCGCGGGCCACGTGCGCAGCACCGCCCCGGTCGTCGAGTCCACGACCGCGAAGCTGTGGGATGCCGATCCGTTGATGTCGAACCAGTCACCGCCGATCGCCAGCCGGGTGCCGTCCGGGGACAGCTGGAGCGCATCGCCGCGGGCATTCTTGCCGGGCACGACGGTGGTGCTGTAGAGCTCCTCTGTCGCTCCGGATGCGTTGGCGACGAACGCTGTCTGCAGGGCGCCTGCGCGATTGACCTTCGCGAAGCTTCGCCTGGTCTGTCCGGCGACGGTCTGGAACACCCCGCCGAAGTAGACGGAGTCGTTCGAGGGCTCGATCTCGAGCACATAGTTGGAGATGCCGCTCACACGGAACGGCGTGACAGTGCAGGTCGCGACATTGATCTCGGCGAGCCGGCTCACCGCGACGCCGCCGACGCTCGTGAACTGTCCGCCGACGAAGACCGTGTTGCCGTCGGGTGCCGCCTTCACGGCGTACACCGCCGCGGTGCCGCCGCTGAAGGCGACCGGCAGCTGGCACGCGTCCGGCTCACCCGTCGCGGCGTTGAGGATGGCGAGGCTCGTCAGATTTCGCGCCGATCCCGACTGCCCTGCGCCGGGCCGGATCTGACTGAAGGTTCCGCCGACGACGGCCCTGCCGCGGGAGACGGCGACCTGCCAGACGACGCCGTTGGTCTGCCACGTGGGTAGCGCGTCGGCGCTGAACGGCAGATCAGGCGAGAGGGCTTCCGCCTCTTCCGCCGGTGGAAGAGCGATCATTCCGATGGCGAGCGCCGCAACAGCGGCGACGCTCGCGAAAAAGCGAGTACGCACGTGAAACCCCGTTCCCAGATATTTCGAGACCGGTCGTCGCACTTCCCCCGTGGATCACCGGTCGCCCACAGGCTCCCCGTCCGCGGGCACACGTGCTGTCGCTGCGCTTCGGCATCATCGTCGTCGGGTGCAACTTGCCAGTACGCTTGACGCGGAGTTTACACGACAGGGCGCCAGACGCCAGTGTGGATTCGAACACTCGCACCACGAGGTGCGGGGGCATGGGGGGACATGTCCGGCCTGACTTTTCGCGAAGCCATGGGTTCCTTGTCGAGCTCGCAGAAGAGCCGAGCGGGCGTCTCGCTGTATTCGCGGTACATCAACCGTCCCGTCGGTCGCGTCTTCGCGGCGGCAGCGGCCTCCGCCGGGGTATCGCCGAACGGCGTGACGGCCGTCTCTGCGCTCTGCACCGCACTGGGTCTGGTCGTGCTCGTCCTCAGCCCCGCCGGCTGGGTCACCGGTCTGGCTGTCGCGATCCTCCTGGCGCTCGGGTTCGCCCTGGACTCCGCGGACGGTCAGGTCGCACGATTGACCGGACGCGGCAGTCTCGCGGGAGAGTGGCTCGACCACGTCGTGGATGCGGGCAAGATGGTCGCGGTCCACGCCGCGGTTTTGATCGCGGCGGCGGCTCAGGGGCTCCTGGCCGGGGCGTGGCTGCTGCTTCCTCTCGCCTACATGCTCGTCGCGGTCGTGCTGTTCTCGGGAATGACGATCTTCGAACTGCTCCGCCGCACACGGCCGCATCAGGCCGATCCACCCCGGTCTCCCTCGACGATCCGCGCGCTCGGACTCCTGCCGGCGGACTATGGCATCCTCGCTCTCGCCTTCCTTCTGTGGGGCTCATCGCAGATCTTCTTCGCCGTCTACGCCGCGCTGGGCGCCTTGACCGCCCTCATCACGATCGCGCTGCTCATCAAATGGTTCCGGGTCCTGCAACGGACCGGCTGACCGATCGAGATCAGGGCGTCTCACGCGTGTCGCGTCGGTAGTGGAACACCGCGACGGGGATGAACAGGACCGGAGCGGAAATCGCGTTCGCTCCGAATCCGAGGACGAGGCTCCACTCGTCTCCGCCGAGGGCGTAGCCGATGAGGAATCCGGCCGTCGTGGCCGACGCGATGCCGATGCGGACCAGAGTGACCGCGGATTGATGATCGAGCACGCGCAGCACGATGCCGTGGATGCCCGACCAGCCCGTCAGGATGGTCGACGCCCCGACCAGCACCATGCCGAGGAGAAGGTCCGCGCGCTCGACTCCGGCCGGCGCCCACCCCGTGAACCAGATGACGCCGGTGAGGATCGCGACGACGGCGGTCGCCAGGAGCCCGAGCCGGATGCTGGCGCGCCAGCCGCGAGCGATGACCGCCGACGCCTGCCGGTAGTCGACATGCGTGGCCCCGTCGGCGATGATGTTCGTCGTCGCCGCCGCGAAGGCCAGATTCAGCGGTCCGAGAAGGGTCTGTGCGAGCCGCACTCCGCCGATCAGGTCGTTCGCGCCGGAGCCGGCGAGCACGAACAGCGGCAGGGAGACGATGAACTGGCCGACGACGAAGTCGAGCGTCTGCCAGGCCGCCGACGAGCGGTAGCGGCGGTACGGATACGCCCCGACGCGCAACGGAACCTGCGGAAGGACAACGGCAGCCGCGATCGCGCACGAGACGCCGATGACGAACATGAACGACAGCGGCGTGGCGGCGAGAAGGGGCAGCGCCGTCGCCGAGACGAGCGTCAAGCGGAGGCCGTCGCCCGCGGCGACGGCCCAGCGCCGGCCCGAGCCGATGGCGCGATAGCGGACCCAGTCGTAGAACACCGGGACCGCGCCGGCGAGGCCGATGAGCCCTGCCTCGGCGGGAGCGGCCCCGGTCGAACTGATCGCGATCGCGGCCACCGCGAGGGCGGACAGCGAGGAGACGACCACCATGTATCGCGCAGGCACCAGCGATGCGGAGTCCGTCCGCTGGAAGATCAGCGCGGGCTGGTAGAGGGCAGCCCGCGACCCTCCGACCGCGAGCACGCTGGCAAGCGTCAGAATCGAGAACGAGGTGAAGGCCGGCGGATCCATCCTGACCGCGGCGATCAGCATGGGCACCGCCCCCGCAGCGCTGGAGAGGATCTGCGCGATCGTCAGCGGGCGGGGAAGCCGCAGACGACGCCGGCTCATTTCGCCGCCGCTCGGATCGCGGCCTCCAGGTTGGCGCCGACGGCCTCGACGCCGAACCGGTCCGGCGGTGCGGACGCGATCTTCAGTTGCGTTGCGAGATGCGCATCGTCGCGGAGGAAGCTCGCGAGAACCGCCGCCAGCGCCCGGGTCTCGACAGGGTCGACGGCGACGGCGGCAGCGCCCGAACGGACGATCTCCTCGGCTGCACCATCGCGCGTGGACAGCACGACGGGACGCCGGGCGTTCACCGCCTCGAAGCCCGCGAGCGAGCGGTAATCCCCTTGCGTCGGGCAGACCACGACTTGCGCGCGCGCGTAATCGGCGGCCACCTCGTCATGCGACCTCCGGCCGTGGAACCGGACCCGCTCGGCGAGCCCGAGCTCGGCGACCTGCTGCTGAAGCGCCGCGCGCTCCGGCCCGTCGCCGACGACATCCAGCGTCCAGTCGCGTGCGTGCTCGGGGAGGAGGGCCAGGGCGGCGAGGAGGAGGTGGAGCCCTTTCCGGCGCTGAAGGCTGTTGAGGAACAGAAAGCGCACGGGGCCGCCGTCGTCCGAACCAGTTGACGCCTCCCCCGGCTGAGATGTCAGGTATGGCCCGACGCGCAGCCGCTCTGCAGGGATGCCGAGCCGCTCCCGCGCGTACTGTGCCGTCCGATCGTTGCTCACCAGAACGACGTGGGACCGACGCGCAAACGCCCTCTTGACCGTCGTCGCGAGTCGGCCGTCACGTCCACCGCGGAACGACGGGTCGGATTCGATCAGCTGAACGACTCGGCGTCGTCGGAGGTGCGCCACGGTCGCCGATACCAGCGCCGTGGGGGTGAACTCGACGATGACGACGACATCCGTCGGACGCCGCAGCATCCGCCACGCCGTCCCGGGCGTCGGGACCCGGAGGTTTCCGGTGTACGTGAACTCTCCCACCCGACGGTCCCGTCGACGCACCCAGAAGCGCAGGTCGGGGGCGAGCGGAAGCTCAGGGTACCGCTCGACGGGATATTCCTCCCTCACGAGAACGGCGGCGCCCGGAAACCTCGCGGCGAACTGCCCGAGGACCTCACGGAAGTACGCGAGATCGCCTTCGAACCCGAACGCGCCGCTCACCCACACCACTCGCAGGTGATCGGACGCTGGCACCCGGCCCTCCCTCGACCCCGTGTTGATCGAGCGCGACGGCAATCGGCGGTCGGCGAGGCGCGCTCGAGTGGATCATAACCGCTGACCAGCGAAAAACTCGTGGCTAGGATGTGGCTCATGGGCGGACGACGCAGTCTCGCCGGCTTCACGGGCGCCGGCTATGACAAGGGACGCGGCATCGCCTGGCAGGCGGCGTGGCAGCTGGCCTCCAGCCTCCTCGTCATGCCCTGGTTCGTGCCTGCCAAGCTCCGCGTCAAGGTTCTCCGAGCGTTCGGAGCGAGGATCGGCGACGGAGTGAACTTCCGTTCCGGCGTCCGCGTCCACTGGCCCTGGAAGCTCACGATCGGCGACCATGCGTGGATCGGCGAACGCGCGTGGATCCTCAATCTCGAACCGGTGATGATCGGCAGCGACGTCTGCATCTCACAGGGAGTGTTCCTCTGCACCGGCAGCCACGACCGGCACTCCCCCACCTTCGAGTTCGACAACGGCCCGATCACCATCGAGGACGGCGCCTGGGTCGCGGCGCGCGCGACCGTCCTGCGTGGCGTGACCGTGGGCAGGGATGCCGTCGTAGGGGCGACGGCACTGGTCACGTCGGACGTCGCGCCCGGAGCCGTCGTCCTGGCACCGCGGGCGTCCGTTCGCGGTGCCGTGGAATCGACCGGATGAAGATCCTCGCAATCGTCACGCTCGTCAGCCCGCTGGGCGAGTACGGCGGACCGACCCGTGTCGCGATCAATCAGCTGCTCGCGCTTCAGGAGCGGGGGCATCAGGTCGTGCTCGCGGGGACGCAGCGAGGCTTCGATGCAAGCGTCCCCACGGAGCTCGAAGGCGTGCCGGCCAAGCTCTTCCCGGCCCGCACGATCCTGCCCGGAAGCGGATTCGCGGGGCTCGGCTCGCCAGAGCTGTGGAGGGCGGTCCACCGCCACGCGCGGGAGTTCGATGTGATCCATGTGCATGCCGCGCGCGACCTCGTGACGCTCCCATCGGCGCTCATCGCGCTCGCACGCAGGGTCCCGATCGTGGTGCAGACGCACGGCATGATCGACGAGACGAGCCATCCTCTCGCCATCCCCCTCGATCTCGCGCTGACACGCCCCGTCCTCACGCGCGCCAAGATCGTCGCGTATCTGACGTCCCGTGAGCGGGCATCGCTGGAGGTCGTCTCCCGTGGCGGGGCGAGACTGGAGGAGCTTCCCAACGGGGTTCCGCTCGCGACTCAGGGCACCACCACCGGCCCCGCCGGCGTGCTGTATCTGGCTCGCCTCGCCGCCCGCAAGCACCCGGTCGCGTTCGTCGAGGCGGCTGCGCGCCTCGCGCCGGAGTTCCCCGAAGCCGCCTTCGCGCTCGTCGGACCCGACGAAGGCGAAGGCGCGCCCGTCCTCGCGGCGATCTCCTCTTCTGGACACGCCGATCGCATCCGCTGGGAGGGTCCCGTCGGCATGAGCGGGGCGGCGGAACGGATGCGGAGGGCCACGGTATACGTACTGCCCAGTGTGGACGAGCCCTACCCGATGTCGGTGCTCGAGGCGATGTCGGTCGGGCTGCCCGTCGTCGTCACCGACACCTGCGGCCTCGCGTCGTTCGTGCGGGACCATGACGCGGGCCTCGTGACGGACGACACGGTCGAGAGCCTCGCGGACGCCCTCCGCATCCTGCTCGCCGACCCCGGCCGAGCCGCCGCGATGGGCGCTCGGGGGAGGAATGCCGTGCGATCGGAGCGCAGCATGGCCGCCATCGCCCAGCGCCTCGAGGCTTTCTACCGCTAGCCTGACCGCGCGTCCGCCGCATCGGGATCGGACGGTGGTGACGGATCCGGCTCCGCAGCGGCTCGCTGCGCCCTGGGGCCGCTGACCACCATGATGCAGACGATGGTGAGGAACAACGCCCCTGTCGCCTGCAGGAGCGATCCGCGCAGGAGGATCGTCATGAACACCGGCAGGATTCCTCCGACGATGGCCCACACTCCGCCGGCACGGAAGGCGGGTACCGTTCGGCTGTCCATCACGCGCAGGACGACGCCGATGAGCAGGAAGGCGATCACGACCGCGATGATGCCGCCGTTCACGAGCGCCTCGGCCCACGTCGGTGCCGAGAGATTGTCGAATGCATATCCTCGGTACTCGGCCAGCAGGATGCCGGTATCCGTCGGCTTGTTCGCCCACAGAGCGCGAGGGACCCAGAACAGGACGCTCCCGGCGAACTGACTCAACGGCGTGACGAGACCATCCAGCCAGTACGACAGGGCGTTGGCGACCTGCCAGAACGCGTCGTAGTCCGGGTTGGACAGGTACTCGGCGAAGAATCCGGATCGCGTGCTCACCTCCCCGCCCGCGCGGCGGAACGCGTCGGCGATCGGGAACACGAACAGGAACCCGGCGATCGCCGCCAGCATGGTGATCCGCGCCCGTCGGCGCGTGGCGACCGCACCAGCGAAGACGGCGAGGGCGAAGACGACGGTCCCGAACGAGTACCTCGCGCTCGTGACGGGATTGACGATGAGCAGGAGGATCCCCGCACCCGCGACAGCGCCGATCAGAGCGAGGCGACGGCTCTGGTCATTGCTGGCGGTGCGACGAAGCTGGGCCAGGGCGCCGACCGAGACGAGCAGGGGATAGATTCCGCTCGCGAAGACCACGCTGCGCACCGCGGGGTCGGGCCACACCGCCGCGCGCGCCGCAGTGGCCGCATCCCGGCTGCCGAGCAGGGCGACCGCCCCGAGCCGCGACAGGACGTAGCCGCTCAGGGCGAGCGATATGAGCGAGAGCACGACGGTGCCCCAGCTGCTGACCGAGCGGACTCCGACTCGTCGCCCCTCCCCATGCCGACGGCTTTCACGCAGCAGCCACAGCAGACGCCCGATCTCGTAGCAGAGGACTCCGAGCAGGACGACTCCCGCCGTCGGCATGTCGAGACCGGTATCCACCCCCGGCGTCGTCGTCGATGTCAGCCCGGACAGGATCTGGGCGGTCGGCGCGATCCCCATGAAGATGTAGACGAACAGCCAGAAGAAGAAATCGAACAGCCTCGGGGTTCCCCGCACCCAGAGGAAGGAGAGCCGGATCCCGGCCCACACCACGAGCGCGAGCGTCATGATCCAGGCGTCGCTGCGCGGCAGGTCGGCGACGTCGGCGACGAGGAACGCAGGGATCCCCACCGACAGGACCGCGAGCGAGGTCACCAGGAACAGGATGCGCAGTCCTCGTCGCAACTCGTCGCCGGCGCCGTCGGCCGCGCGGGGGGCCACTGGCCCGGAGACAGAGCGCCCGGGCCGCGGGCTGGGTTGCGGAAACTGATCGGTTCGCGTCATCGGGCGCCGTCCACAGGGTGTTCGCAGGGGCTGAGCGCTCAGTCCGGGGTTGTAGATTTCTCTGCGGTTGGGGGGAATTATATGGGGATGGGGGAAATTGTGGTTGGGTCCCACCCCTCGACGTGATGGGGCGAGGGTATGGAGACCAGAAGCATGCTGCGGCTCGTCCGGCATCATTGGGCGGTCGTCGTGGCCTGTCTGATGCTGGGCGTCCTCGGGGGGTGGGCGCTGGTCGTCGCGGCGCCGCGTGAGTACACGGCCAGCGCGGACGTGTTCGTCACGGTCACGGGCGGGGCCAGTACCGGCGAACTCGCGCAGTCGTCGAACTTCTCGCAGCTGCAGGCCCGCAACTTCAGCGCGGTCGCCACCCGCGAGGTGGTACTCGCCCCCGTGATCGAATCGCTCGATCTCGATGTCACGATCTCGCAGCTGCGACGTCAGGTCTCGACATCCGTTCCCCTGAACACCAGCGTCATCACCATCTCGGCCACCGACGAGTCCCCCGAGCGCGCCGCCGCGATCGCCAACTCGGTGTCCACCTACCTCGCACAAGTCGTCCCGTCCCTCACCCCCCGAGTGGACGGCCAGTCGCCCGTCCGCCTGCAAGTCATCGAGTCCGCGACCGCGCCATCGGCGCCGTCGTCACCGAACGTGCCACTGCTGCTGCTCACGGGACTGCTCGCCGGGCTGGTCGCGGCGGCCGTCGTCGTCGTGCTGCGCGGCGTCGTCGACGCCCGCGTGCGCGACAAGGACCAGGTCACGGAGATCACCGGGCTGCCGGTGCTGGGGGTCGTCTCCTTCGACCGGCGCGCGCAACGCGACCCCATCGCGGTCATCAAGAGCGGGTCCCGACGCGGCGAGGAATACCGGCAGCTGCGCGCCAACCTCCGCTTCCTGCAACCCGGAGACCCGCACAAGGTGTTCGCCGTCACCTCCTCACGACCCGGCGAGGGCAAGAGCGCCACCGCGGCGAACATCGCCGCCGCGCTGGCCGCCTCCGGCCTCGAGGTCTGCCTCGTCGAAGCCGACCTGCGCCGCCCCACCCTCAGCGACGTGCTCGACCTTCCCGAGTACACCGGCTTCACCGACGTGCTCACCGGCGACATCACCCTGGACGAGGCGATCGTCAGCTGGGGACCCGACGACCTCAACGTCGTCCTCGCCGGCTCCCGGCCCCCCAACCCCAGCGAACTGCTCGAATCCGCCGCCGCCAGCGAAGTCCTGCGACGGATCCGCGAACGCTACGACGTCACCATCATCGACTGCCCGCCGCTGAACCCCGTCCCGGACGGCGCCGTGCTGGCCCGACTGCTCGGCGGCGTCATCCTGGTCATCGGCGCCCGCGTGCTCCGCGTCCGCGAACTGCGGCGGGCCATGGACCGGCTCACCGCCATCGGCGCCACCGTCGAAGGCGCCGTGTTCAACCTGTCCCGCTCCCGCGAAGACCACCGCTACAGCTACGCACCGACCAAAGCGCCCGCCCGCCCCGCCGAACCAGAGAACGACGTCGCCGTGCCCACGGCGACCTCCGGCGAAAGGGACCGGGATGCCGACGCGATTCTCGGCGCCGATACGCCCGGCAGCCGAGGTGTGCGTGATCCGCTCGCGGACGAGTACGAGCGGGTCGGTGCCGATGACAGCTTCGCCGATGACGAGGACGGCATCGACGTCATCGATTGGACGACCGACGAAGGCACGAGTGCCCGGTCGCCCCGACGCCGCTCGGCGCGGCGCGCCAGCGTCCCGCCCATCCGTGGGGCCGACTCGTCGCGTGACGCCTAGCGAATCATCGTGAGCGACGGTCTGGGCTCGATTCTCTTCGTCTGCACAGGCAACGTCTGTCGGTCGCCCTACCTGGAGTGGGGGCTGAGGGGCGCGCTCGAGTCCGCAGGAGGACCGGCCATCCGATTGACATCGGCCGGTCTCGCCCCGCTCACCGGCCACCCGATGAGCAGTCCGCTTCTCGACCGACTGCTGGATCGCGGAATCGACGCATCGGAATTCAGGGCACGGGGCCTCACGGAGGCAATGGTCACCCGCGCCGACGTCGTGCTCACCGCGGCGCGGGGGCATCGGCAGTTCATCGTGCGTCAGCTTCCTGCCGCGGCGACACGGACATTCACGGTGCTCCAGTTCGCGCGCCTACTGAGGGTGCTTCCGGCGCGAGAGGTCGCCGACCTTCCCACGCTGGCACGGCTCGCCCACCAGGCGCGGGGCATGGCCGGCGCGTCGACCGAGCACGACGATCTCGAGGATCCGTGGAAGCGGTCGCGTCGCGTCTACGCACGGAGCGCACGAAAAATGGATGAGGTGCTCGAGGGTGTCCTCGAGCACCTCATCCTGCGATGAGCCGCTGGCTTACCAGCTGCTGACCGCGTAGTACTGCAGGTCCTGCACGTAAGGCGTCGAGACGACGGCGTAGGGAGACGTGACCGACTCCGCCGTCGCGCCCGAACGGACGACCTTCGCCGAGACACTGCCCACCTTGAGCGGCACCGTGTAGGCGGAGACTCCCGCGGGAGCGGAGAAGCTCGTGGTCGTCCCGCCGACGGTGATCTGCACGGTCGCCGGCGACGGCAGCCACACCAGTGCCTCCACCATGTCGCGCGCGGGGGTCGACGTGCCGTCGAGCGCGGGCGCGCCCATCAGCGACTGCGAGTACGACGGCTTGGCGCTGACGAACTGGGTGCGATGGGTGAGGACGATGGCGTCCGAGGTGACCGCCGGCTGGGTGCCCGTGTGGAACCACGAGGTGTAGTACCGCGTCAGGTCGAGGAAGGCCGAGCCGTGGTCCTGCGACGGCGCGATCTGGGTCGACTCGCTGTAGTCGTTCCAGGTCACGAGTTGGACGTAGTCGGCCTTCTCGGCGATCGCCTTGTTCCACTGCGCCCGCACGGAGGCGGTGTTGTTGGCCTCTGCCCACGACAGCGAGTTGAACCGAACGTCCTGAACCGCGACGGGCGCCATCCACGTCTTGCCGAGCGCATGCGCACGGGCCACGTTGTTGGCGCTGTTCAGCGTGGTGCGCTCCGTCCGCGTACCCCAGTTGCCGAAGCCGTCCGCGATCGGAGCGAAGGCCTTGAGGTTCGCGTCGCTCGCGTTGTTGAACACGGCCTGGAACGAGATGGGCAGCGCGTACTTGGTCTCGAGCAGGTTGATGACCTGCGTCCACCAGGAGATCGAGGCGCCTTCCGCCTTGAAGCTGGACAAGACGTACTCGCCGTCCTCCTTGTAGGCGGAGCCGGACTTGTAGAGCTGGCTGAGCAGGGAGGCCGCCGTCTCGGGGGTGGCAGAGGTGAACCCGGAGGAACCGTCGACCATGGGCACGACGGCGAACCCGCCGACCTGAGCCGCGGCCTTCGTGAGGTTGACCGAGGCATCCCAGTTCTGGCCGCTCGTGCTCATGAGGTTGAGCGTGAAGCCGTCGATGCCCGCGGACTTCGCCTGCCGGACCTCGGTCGCGAAGTTGTTCACGCGCCAGTCGGTCGCGGTGGACACTCCGGGGGAGATGGGACGGTCGCGCAGGAGGCCACCCACGGATGCGAACTTGCCGCCCTCACCGTCCGGGCTCAGGTAGTTGCGCGTGTAGTAGTCGGTCGACTCGGTCTTGTTGTCGATCGACAGCGGGTACGGCACGAAGTAGTGCGCGAAGACGAGCGGGCCATCGCCGGGTGTTGCGGCCGGCGGCGTGGGCGTCGGCGTCGGCGTCGGCGTCGGCGTGGGGGCGGGTGTCGTCGAGACCGGCGCCGTGCTCACCTCGATCCGGGGCACATCGGTGTTGAAGCGCTCCATGCGCAGCTGGATGTAGCGCTGACTGTAGTTCAGAGCCACCGCGAAGTCACCGGTCGTCGAGATGGATCGGACGTCGAGCGGGATGCGGAGGGTCTGTCCCTTGACGGCGGTCGCGCTGGGCTGCGACACCGCCGCGCCCGTCGGTCCAGGCTGGTTCTCATGCGTCAGCGAGGAGGACTTCCACGAGGCGGACGTCGGGTACGCGACGAGGCCGGGAGCCGTGGCCGTCGTGCTGTTCACCTTGACGACGAGCGTCGCCGCTGTCACCTCGCGCCCGGCCAGCGAGTCGCCGTCGAACTTGAGGTAGGTGCGGTCGGCCGAAGCGGTGGCGCTCAAGAGGCCTGTCTGCGGCACGCTCGGCTGGCGTGTCGTCGTCCACGCGCTGTCCGTGGCGGTCAGGACCGCCGAGTCGTCAGCAGCGGCACGATCCGCACCGGCGCTGAGCGGGAACAGTGCGCCGGCCACGACCGCGGCGGCGATGAGGGCCCCGAGTGCTTTCGCACGGCGAGGGGCTGTGAAACGGGGTAGGGGGGATGATTTGAGTTTTTCAGTGTGGGGAGATGTCACGAGTCAGTCTTGTCCTTGTTGCGAGTGTTCGGTCGGGATCCGCGACGACCCCCATCGGCGCGACGTCCCTAACGATCTGGTCACGTTAGCCGCAAAGCAATTCCCCGTCCTAATCGAGGGCGGGTATATTAGACGATTCTCAGGAAGCAGGTGATGCGCGACACGGCATGACACCTGACATCTCCGCCCCTTGTCGCTAGCATTGCCTCGTCGGCCCGGGACCCGAACCAGGCCGGGTCTGTCTGCTGGGGACGACCATGCGAATGCTCCGTAGAGATGTCGGCGGCATGCCGCTGTGGGCGATCGCGCTTGTCGCCGTCGCGGGCATCGTGATCGCCGTCTTCCTGGGCAGCGCTTCGGCGGCGGACGGGAAAGCCCCCCGGTACACCCCTCCGAGCGATGCCACCGCGCCGACGATTCCCACCCCCATGCCGCTCGCCGTCTTCATCGGCGACTCGTACACCCAGGGCGTCGGCGGCGGCGGCGTGCAGTGGCCGGCCCTGATCGGGGACGCGCATGGGTGGGACGTCGAGAATCTGGGCTTGGGTGGCACGGGGTACGTCCGGACCTCCGACGTCAACGGCTGCGGTCGAGCGTACTGCGGGAGCTATGGGGAAGCGATCGACGAGATCGTCGGCTCACCGACGTACATCGTCGTGTCCGGAGGCCGCAACGACTTCGGGCTGCCGACGGCCGACATCGCGGCGGCCGCCGACGCGGCGTTCGGCGAGCTCCGCACCCGCTACCCGCAGGCCCAGATCTTCGCGATCACTCCGTGGTTCGACGACGACCCGCCACCGTCGGACCCCGCCGAGTTCACGCAGGCGATCCAGACGGCGGCGCTGAATCACGATGTCACCTTCCTCGATGCCGGCCAGCCGCTCTTCGGGAGACCTGACCTCGTCGCCGAGGACGGTCTGCACCCCAACGCAGCCGGCTACCAGGCCATCGCGGCCGCCGTCGCCGCGGTGCTCGACCCTCAGCTGCAGCAATAGGCGGCCGATCTTGGACAGCACCCGCCCGCACCGTCGCGACGATACCCCTCTGTCCGAGCGGTCGGGACTGCTGTAAGGTGCCGCCAACAGACCCGGTGTGTGGGACACCGAGGGATTCACATGGGGGAATCATGGCTGTACGCATCGGCTACGCCGCCGGGGCTTTCGACCTGTTTCACGTCGGACACCTCAACATCCTTCGACACGCCAAGGAGAACTGCGACTTCCTGATCGCCGGCGTCGTCAGTGACGAGATGCTCCGCCTCACGAAACACGTCGAGCCCGTCATCCCGACGGCGGAGCGCGTCGAGATCGTCCGGAGCATCACCTACGTGGACGATGTCCACATCGAGGACGTCCCCGACAAGCTCGAGACTTGGCGGCAGCTCCATTTCACGCACTTCTTCAAAGGCGACGACTGGCGCGGCACAGAGAAGGGGGCGCGACTCGAGCGGGAGTTCGCGGCGGTGGGCGTCGAGGTCGTCTACTTCCCCTACACCGTGCACACGTCCAGCAGCGCCCTGCGGCACGCGCTCGAAGTGATGGCCGTGTCGCACCCGCGCGATGAAGCGCTCACCGAGGGCCTCATCGCGAACGCCTGAGCGGCGGGCCGGTAGGCCCGTGGAGAACGGATGCCGCGGGGCGAGGCATCCGCGGGTCTAAAGCTCGCCGGGCTGCATGGCCTCGTGGTCGAGTTCCTCGACGAACCGGCGGGCGGGGCTGACCTCGGCACCGGCCTTGCGCGGCGCGTAGACCACGAGCGAGTGGAAGAGGAAGCGCAGGAAGAACGCGACGACGAGCGTGATCGCCGTCGCGACGACCGCCGAGATGTGTCCGGTCGAGACCATCACCGCGACGATCGGGATGCGGATCACGGCCTCGGCGTTGTTGAAGGTGAACGACTTCGCGAAGCGCAGCCAGACGCCGGAGGCGCTCTCGCGCATGTCCTGGAAGACGAAGCGCTCCTGCAGCAGGAAGTTGCCGATGATCGTGACCTCGGCGGCGACGATGGCGGCCACGATGTAGTCCACGCCCCAGTGGGTGAGCGCCCAGACGATCGCGACGTTGGCGACGGCGCCGAGGCCGCCGATCACGGCGAACAGGGACATCTTCCCGAAGCGCAGCGCGGTCAGCTGCGTGAGGAAATGCAGCCCCTGCCTCACCGACGCCTTCGATTCGCCCCCATGGCGATCGGCGAAGTCGAACGGGATCTCGGCCACGCGCAGGGGACGGCGCGCGAGGATCTCGAGCAGGATCTTGAAACCGCGCGGCCGCAGCTGCTCGGAGTCGATCGTGCGCCGGTCGATGAGGAAGAACCCGGTCATCGGGTCGGAGACGTCCTTCAGCCGGATGGGGAACATCGCGCGCGTCACCGCGGTCGACCCCTTCGACACCATCACACGGGTGCGGTCGGCGAGCCCGCCGGCGGTGCCGCCGCCGGCGTAGCGCGAGGCGATCACGAGATCCACGTCGCCGCGCGAGAAGCGGTGCCAGAGCTCCGGGATCTCTTCGGGCGGATGCTGCAGATCGGCGTCCATGACGAGACAGGCGTCCGCCTCGGCCGCCGCGAAGCCCTCCATCACGGCTCCGCCGAGCCCGCCGACGGGACGATCGCGATGGATCAGCCGGACCGGCAGAGACGCGGATGCCGCGACGTCCCGGATCACGGCGGGGGTGGCGTCCGTGCTGTCGTCGACGAAGATGATCTCGGCGTCGAGGCGGTCCTGCACCGCGGCCGTGACACGGCGGACGAGCTCCGCGATGTTGGGAGCCTCGTTGTATGTCGGAACCACGATCGACAACTGCATCGCTGGCCATCCTCCCACGCGGGGACGCCACGTCCCATCGGGGTTCAGTGGACGCAGGGGAGACCCTCGGTCAACGCACGGTGCGTGCCCCGACGTCGTGCACGGCGCCCACCCAGGATCCATCCCTGAGAATGGAATGGTGACTTCCCCCGCGTCCTCCCCCTCCTCCCTCACGATGTTCGGCGCCGACTGGTGCCGCGACTGCATCCGCACCAAGAAGCAGCTCGACGAGCTCGGCATCTCGTACACCTACGTCGACCTCGTCGCCGACCCCGCCGCCGCGGACGTCGCCCGCGACATCTCGGGCCGCACCAACATCCCGGTCGTCGTGTACCCGGATGCCTCGCACCACGTCGAACCGTCGAACGCCGACGTCGAGGCAAAGCTGCGCGAACTCTCCCTCATCTGAGGCCGGTGCCCCCGCTCGTCGAGCGAGCCTGCACCTCCGCTCGTTGAGCGAGCCTGCACCTCCGCTCGTTGAGCGAGCCTGCGCCTCCGCTCGTTGAGCGAGCCTGCACCTCGGCTAGTTGAGCGAGCCTGCACCTCCGCTCGTTGAGCGAGCCTGCGCCTCCGCTCGTTGAGCGAGCCTGCGAGTCGAAACGCCTCGGGACTCCCGCGACACCCTGACGCCGCGGCATCCGTCCGAATTAGGCTGAGGCCGTGAGCGTCGAACGCAATACCCGGGCGATCGAGGGATCCGTCGTCACCGACTTCGAGGACCGCATGAGCTACGGCGGCTACCTCGATCTCGCGACCCTGCTGTCGGCCCAGCGACCGCTCAGCGACCCTGAGCACCACGACGAGCTGCTGTTCATCGTGCAGCACCAGACCACGGAGCTGTGGCTGAAGCTCGTGCTGCACGAGCTCGGCGCCGCCTGCCGGCTGCTGCGCGAGGACCAGCTGGCGCCCGCACTCAAGTGCATCGCGCGCGTCAAGCACATCCAGAAGACCCTCACCGAGCAATGGTCGGTGCTCGCGACCCTCACCCCCGCCGAGTACGGGCAGTTCCGGGGCGTGCTGGGCAACGCCAGCGGCTTCCAGTCCGCGCAGTACCGCGCCGTCGAGTTCACCCTCGGCAACAAGAACGCGGCGATGCTGCGGGTGTTCGCCTCGGATGCCGCCGCCCACGCGCTCGTCGGGGCGGCGCTCGAGGCGCCGAGCCTCTACGACGAATTCCTCCGGATGCTCGCCCGCTCGGGCTATCCGATCCCCGCCGAGGTGCTCGAGCGCGATGTCACGCAGGCGTGGATCTACACGCCGGAGCTGGTGCCGGTGTTCACCGAGATCTATCGCGACCCCGAGGCCCACTGGGCGGCCTACGAGACGTGTGAGGAACTCGTCGACCTCGAGGACAACTTCCAGCTGTGGCGCTTCCGCCATCTCAAGACGGTCGAGCGCATCATCGGCTTCAAGACCGGCACCGGCGGCTCGAGCGGCGTGCCGTTCCTGCAGCGGGCGCTCGATCTCACGTTCTTCCCCGAGCTGTACGCCGTGCGGACGGAGCTGTGATGCCGCACGATCCCGACGCCCTGCGCGAGCTCCTCGGCCCGGGTGCCGCGCTCTGCCATCGCGCCATGACCGGCGAGCACGGCGTCTCGCTTCCCCCGTTCACCGACCACCACGTGCACCTGCACCTCATCGATGAGAGCGCGCTGGCTGCGGGCGGCATCGCCGGTGTGGTCGATCTCGGCGGCGATCCTGTGGCGCTGGCCCGGCGCGAGGACCACGGCATTCCGCGCGTGGCATATGCCGGCGCGTTCCTCACCGCCGTCGGCGGATACCCGGTCGGGCGTCCGTGGGCGCCCGCCGAGATCGTCCGCGAGATCGCCGACACGTCGACCCACCCCGGCGTCGCCGGCGGCGCGGCCACGGCGGTCGACGAGCAGGCGTCGTTCGGGGCATCCGTCATCAAGGCCTCCCTCAACAGCGACGCGGGACCGGTGCTCGACGCGGCGGGGCTGGCCGCGATCGTCGAGGTCGCGCGCGAGCGCGGGCTGCCGGTCGTCGCGCATGCCGAGGGCGACGGGATGCCGCAGCTCGCCCTCGACGCGGGGGTCGACGGCTTCGCCCACACCCCGTTCACAGACTTCGTCGGTCGCACCTTCACCGCGCACGCGGTCAAAGCCGGCCAGGTGTGGATCTCGACGCTCGCGATCCACGAGGACGACGAGGAGGCGGCCGAGTTCGCCCGCGTGAACCTCGCGGGCTTCGCCGCCGCAGGCGGGCGGGTGCTCTACGGCACGGACCTCGGCAACGGCGAGCAGCCGGTGGGTGTCAACCCCGACGAGGTCGCCGCGCTCGACCGTGCGGGCATCCGCGGTGCGGGGCTCATCGCGGCGCTGGCCGATCCATGGCCGTTGGCCGACCCGCCCTCGGGCGTCTCGACGTTCATTCCGGGGCCGCCGCCGACCGGGCTCGACGAGGTCGCCGAGTGGCTGCGCGGCGCGACCGTGGTACCCAGCGAGGAGCTGATCCATGACGACCACTGACCCTGCCGAGTCTGTGGCGACCGAGCCGCTCGAGGACGCGGCATCCGTTCTCGACCAGAGCGACCCGCTGCGCCGTCACCGCGGCGCGTTCGTCGGAGCCGAGACGTCGCTCGTCTACTTCGACGGGAACTCGCTGGGCCGTCCGCTGCGCGCGAGCGTCGAGCGGCTCGCCGCCTTCGCCCGCGACGAGTGGGGCGGGCGCCTCATCCGGGGCTGGGACGAGTCGTGGATGCAGCTGCCCTTCGACATCGGCGACGCCGTGGGCCGCGCGGCGATCGGCGCGGCGCCCGGGCAGACCGTCATCGGCGACTCGACGACCGTGCTGCTGTACAAGCTGCTGCGGGCGGCGTTCGACGCCGCCGTCACCGCGGATCCGGCGCGCGTCGAGATCGTCGTGGACCGCGACAACTTCCCCACCGACCGCTACCTCGTCGAAGGCATCGCCGCCGAGCGGGGCGGGCGCGTGCGCTGGATCGACGTGGATCTCGCGGGCGGGGTCTCCGCCCCGGCGCTGCGCGAGGCCGTGGGACCCGAGACCGCAGTCGTTCTGCTGTCGCACGTCGCGTACCGGTCGGGATATCTGACGGATGCTGCGACCCTCACCCGGATCGCGCACGACGCCGGCGCGCTCATCGTGTGGGACCTCTGCCACTCAGCCGGCTCGGTGCCGGTCGAGGCCGACGCGTGGGACTTCGACCTCGCGGTCGGCTGCACCTACAAGTACCTCAACGGCGGGCCCGGCTCGCCGGCGTTCGCGTACGTCGCGTCGCGATTGCAGGATCGGCTGGCACAGCCCATCCAGGGGTGGATGGGCTCGGCGGACGTCTTCGCCATGGGCCCGTCGTACCGGCCGGCCGACGGCATGCGGCGCTTCCTGTCGGGCACGCCGCCGATCGTCGGCATGATCGCGATGCAGGACACACTCGCCCTGCTCGAGGAGGTCGGGATCGAGGCGGTGCGCGCCAAGTCGGTCGCGCTCACCGAGTTCGCCGTCCGCGTGGCCGACGAACTCCTCGCCCCGCTCGGGGTCGCGGTGGCTTCGCCCCGCGATCCCGCCGAGCGGGGCGGCCACGTGACGCTGTCGCATCCGTCGATGCGCGCGGTCACCGCGCGGCTGTGGACGCAGGACGTCATCCCCGACTACCGCGACCCCGGCGGTCTCCGCATCGGGCTCTCCCCGCTCTCGACGTCGTTCACCGAGACGCTGGAGGGGCTGCGGGCGGTCGAGACCGCTCTCCGCGCGGAGTCCTGACGCCTTCGTCGGACGAGACGCCACGCGGACCTGACCATCGCGCGCACTCGACGCGTTTCGACTTCGGGCGCTAGAGCGCCCTACGCTCAACGACCGGTGGATCTCCCCGCTCGTTGAGCGAGCGAGGGACGAGCGAGTCGAAACGCCCCGGACCGACGAGCAACCCGCAACCCGATCCAACGCCGTCGTCGTCCACAGGCGACCAGCGCGGGCGGGCGCTGACCTACACTGGCGCGATGAGCAATGACGCTCCGCCGGCGACGGGGGTTCCGGCATCCGTCTCCTTCGCCCGGCTCTCCCGCGGCACCATCGCGCGTTACGCGACGGGGTCGCTCGGCACGGGCGGGTTCGCGACGCTGCCCGGACTGGTGCTGACCTACTACCTCACGGACTCGCTCGGTGTGGCGGCGCTCGCGGCCGGCGCCGTCATCACGGTCGCGAAGGTGTGGGACGTCGTCATCGATCCGGTCATCGGCGCGCTCACCGACCGCGACCTCGCCCGCCATGGCAGCCGCCGGCGCCTGATGCTGATCGGAGCGCTCGGGCTGCCGGTGCTGTTCGCGCTGACGTTCGCGGTGCCCCCGTCGCTCGGGCCGGTGGTCGCGGGCATCTGGGTGCTTCTCACGTTCACCATGACGGCGACGGCGTTCAGCCTCTTCCAGGTGCCGTACATCGCGCTTCCCGCCGAGCTCACGCCGCGCTACGACGAACGCACGCGCCTGCTGACCTGGCGCGTGGTCGTGCTGACCCTCGCGATCCTGCTGTTCGGCGCCGGTGGTCCGGCGCTCCGCCGGCTGTCCGACGACCCGTTCGTCCAGTACCTCGTGATGGGCGCGGTCTGCGGCGTCGTGATCGGTATCGGGATGCTGGTTGCCACGGGCGTCGCCGGGCGCGCAGCATCCGTCCCCCCGCCGCCGATCCGCGAGAGTACAGCTGGTGGACGAGAGGTAGGGAACGAACCGACATCTCGGCGACCGGCTGTACTCTCGCGGCAGGGGCAGGCTGCGGATGCCGCGGCCGCGGGGATCCGGGAGCACTTCGCGGACGGAATCGCAGCGCTCAGGCGCAGCCGGCCGTTCCGGATGCTTCTGGCGACCTTCGTCCTGCAGGCCCTCGCGACGGGGCTCATGCTCGCGGGGGCGCAGTACGTCGCGACGTGGGTGCTGCACTCGCAGGCCGCGGTCGAGCTGCTGTTCGTCGCGCTCATCGCGCCGGCGCTGCTCGCCGCGCCGGCGTGGGGCGTGGTCGCGCGGCGGATCGGCAAGGAGCGCACCTTCACGATCGCGAGCGTCGTGTTCGCGATCGCGGCGCTGTCGATCCTCGGCATGCTGTGGGTGCCGGGCGACTGGATCTACGTGCCGGTCGGTGTCGCCGGCATCGCGTACGCGGGCATGCAGTCCCTGCCGATGGCGATGCTGCCCGACGTGATCTCGCACGACGAGCGCACCCACGGTCCGGGGCGGGCAGGGTCGTTCAGCGGCGTGTGGACCGCCGGCGAGACGGTGGGCTTCGCGCTCGGGGCGACGACGCTGGCGGTGATCCTGGCGATCACGGGCTACGTCTCGTCGACGGGAACACAGGTCGTGCAACAGCCGGATGCCGCGATCACGGGCATCGTCGTGAGCTTCAGCCTCGCGCCGGCGGTGCTCATCGCCCTGAGCCTGGTCACCCTCGCCCGGTACCCGCTGCGTCGCGCCGACATCGACCACGACTGACGGCGGAACGGCGCCCGGCGTGTCACCCACGGCCTCCGATTCCGTGCACCCCACCTTGACATCGGGTCGCACGAACGCTGACATCGAGTGCCGGGCGGGGTGACATAGGATGCCCCGAGACACACTCGTCCGAGCCGGGTTCCGGGACGCGAGTTCGAAGGAGAGCAGCATGGCACCCACGTCGTCGCCCTCGGCGAAGGCCGCCGCGAAGCCACGCGCGAAGAAGTCCGCTTCCCACGACGCGGCGCCTGCCCTCCCCGCCGACGAACGCTCGGCCCTCGACGCCGACATCGATCGGCTCGAAGCCGGCGCGAAGGTGTGGGTCGCGCTCACCCTCGACCAGCGGGCGCGCCTGCTCGGCCGCCTCCGCGACGCGGTCGGCGCCGTGGCCGAGGAGTGGGTGGACGCCGCGACGATGTCGAAGGGCCTGACGCCTGGGCATCCGTTGTCGGGAGAGGAATGGCTCGGCGGACCCTATGCCGTCATCGGACTGCTCGACGCGCTGCGCGAGACGCTCGAGGCGCTCGCGAACGGCCGGAGCCCCCTCGACGGCGTCACGCTCGACGAGGCACCGGGCGGGCGTCTGCGGGCGCGCACCTTCCCTCTCAACGGCACCGAGAAGTTCCTGTTGTCGGGCTTCACCGGCGAGGTGTGGTTCGAGCCGGGGGTCTCCGCGGTCGAGGCGACGCGCGCGGCGGGCCTGGCCCAGCTGACGCCGACCCGGTCCGGCGGTGTCGGCCTCGTGCTGGGTGCGGGAAACGTCACCTCGATCCCCGTCGCCGATGTGCTGTACGAGCTGTTCGCGCACAACCGCGTCGCGCTCCTCAAGGTCAACCCGACGCAGGACGCCCTCGTCCCGGTGTTCGAGCGCGCGCTCGCCCCGCTGATCGAACCCGGCTTCGCGCGCATCGTGCGCGGTGGTGCCGCGACCGGCGCGTACCTCACGTCGCACCCGCGCTTCGCCCACGTGCACATCACGGGCTCGGCGGTCACGTTCGACGCGATCGTGTGGGGAACGGGAACGGATGCTGCGACCGCACGCGAGTCCGGAACCCCGAAGCTTCAGGTGCCCATCACCGCGGAGCTCGGCGGCGTCTCGCCGATCATCGTGGTGCCGGGCCGCTGGACGGCAGCGGACCTGAAGTACCAGGCCGAGCATGTCGCGACGATGCGCCTCGTGAACGCCGGACACAACTGCATCGCGGGCCAGGTCGTGATCGTGAGCTCCGACTGGCCCCAGCGCGAGGAGTTCCTGCGTGAACTGCACGCCGCGTACGCCGCCGCCCCTGGGCGCCCGGTCTGGTATCCCCGGGCCGACGAGCGGCTGGAGGCCGCAGCATCCGCCTATCCTGACGCCGTCTGGAGTGCCGACCGCACACGCGCGATCGTCGAGGTCGGCGCGGGTGAGGGCGCCGACCCCGTCGAGACGATCGAGTACTTCGCACCCATTCTCGGGGTCGTCGAGGTAGGCGGCACCGGTCAGGAGTTCCTCGACCGGGCGGTGGCCCACGCCAACGACAAGCTCACCGGCACGCTCGGCGCGAACGTCATCATCGACCCGGTCACCGAGCGGGCGCTCGGCGACGGGTTCGAGCGCGCGATGGCCGACCTCCGCTTCGGCGACATCGCGATCAACACGTGGACGGCCTTCAACTTCCTCACGGCGCGCCTCACGTGGGGCGGCTTCCCGGGGGCGACCCTCGCCGACGTGTCGAGCGGCATCGGCGTCGTGCACAACGCGCTGCTGCTCGACCGCGTCGAGCGGTCGGTCGCGCGCGGCCCGTTCCGTCCCTTCCCGCGGTCGGTCGGCAAGGGCGGCGTGTTCACGATCCTGCCGACGCCGCCGTGGTTCCTGAGCTCGCGCACCGGCGCCGAGGTCAGCGCCGGACTGACGAAGTACCTCATCGACGGCAAGCTGCCCGGGCTCGTGAAGACGCTGACGAAGGCCATGCAGGCGTGACCGCCGAGTTCGGCGGCGATGGCCTCGAGGCCGACTACGTCGTCGTCGGCGCGGGCTCGGCGGGTGCGGCACTTGCGGCGCGACTGAGCGAAGACGCGAACGTCTCGGTGCTGCTGCTCGAGGCGGGTGGGCCCGACAAGGCGCTCGAACTGCACGTGCCGGCCGCCTTCTCGAAGCTGTTCCGCGGCGCGTACGACTGGAACTACGACACCGTGCCGCAGCCGCGCCTCGAAGGCCGCACGGTCTACTGGCCGCGCGGCAAGACGCTGGGCGGGTCGTCGTCGCTCAACGCCCTGATGTGGATTCGCGGCTTCGCCGCCGATTACGACGAGTGGGCGGATGCTGCGGGCCCGACCTGGTCGTGGGACGCCCTGGTCCCCTACTTCCGGCGGGTGGAGCGCACGTCCGACCCGGTCGACCCGACGCAGGGCGTCCACGGCCCGCAGTCGGTCGAGCACCAGCGGGACCCCCGGCCGCACACCGCCGCGTTCCTGGCGGCGGCGCGGGAGGCGGGGCATCCGCTGACTCCGCCGAATCTGCCGACGGGACAGGGATTCTCGCAGACGATGGTGAGTCAGCGCCGCGGTGCCCGTGCCTCGACCGCTGATGCGTACCTGCGGCCGGCGAAGAAGCGGCGCAACCTGCGCGTCCTGACCCAGGCGCTCGCCCGGCGCGTGACGTTCGCCGTCGACAGCGAAGGGTCGCAGCCCCGCGCGACCGGCGTGTACGTCGAGATCGACGGAATCACCCGTCATGTGCGGGCGCGTCGCGAGGTCGTGCTGTCGGGAGGGGCCGTCAACACCCCGCAGCTGCTCATGTTGAGCGGCATCGGCCCGGCGGACCACCTCGCTGAACGCGGCATCGAGGTCGTGGTCGATGCGCCCGGCGTCGGCGCCAACCTGCAGGACCACCTCGTCGCCGGACTCGCTCCTGCGGCGCACGGCGGCACGCTCTACGACGCGACGAAGCCCGCCGAGCTGGTCAAGTACCTGGCCACGCGCAAGGGGATGCTGACGTCCAACGCGGCCGAGGCGTACGGGTTCGTACGCACCTCCGTCGCCGATGCCGTCGGCGTGCCCGAGGGTCTCCCCGACATCGAGATCATCTTCGTGCCCGGTCCCTACATCGGCGAGGGCCTCGTTCCGATGCCCGCGCACGGTCTCACGGTCGCCGCGATCCTGCTCCGGCCCCTCAGCCGTGGCACGATCCGTCTCGCGTCATCGAACCCCGCCGAGGCGCCGCTCATCGACCCCGCCTACCTCTCCGACGCCGACGACGTCGACGCCGCGACGCTGCGCGCCGGCATCGCCGAGTGCGAGCGCCTCATCGACACCGAGGCACTGCAGGCGATCACGACCGGCGGGTGGGTGGTCCCCGAGCACGGCGAGCGCATGACGCCGGCCGAACGCGCCGAGCTGTCGCTCCGCCGCTACTCTCACACGCTCTACCACCCCGTCGGCACGGCACGGATGGGAACGGATGCCGCATCCGTCGTCGACCCCGACCTCCGCGTGCGCGGGGTCAGCGGCCTGCGCGTGGCCGACGCATCCGTCATGCCCACGGTCATCCGCGGCCACACGAACGCCCCCGCGATCGTGATCGGCGAGGTCGCCGCCGATCTCATCCTCGGCCGCCGCGTCTGACCCTTTCTCGAGGTCGGGCCTGCCGCGCCTACTGTTCCTGCGAGCCCGGCTCGCAGCATCCGTCCGCGCCACCGCCCCCTTCCACGGGGTTTGGGGCGCATGCCGTACGTTCGGGGCGCACGCCGCGCGCCCCGTACGTGCGCGACGCGCCCCAACCTGTGCACACAGGCGAAACCCCTCCGCCCTGGGTGAGGGCGGAGGGGGTTCGTGGTCGAGCTGGGGGGTCAGCGGCCGCCGCGGCGGTTGGTGCCGTTGGGGCGGACCACCGAGCCGACCATGAGCTTGCCGGTGCCGCCGGACGAGGCGCGACGGCCCGGGGTGCGGGGGTTGCCGGCGGGCTGGGCCGAACGCGAGTGGCCCGCGCTCTGGTCGTGGCGCTGGTGCGAGGCCTTGTCGTGCGTGGTGGCGGCGTCGCGGCGCTGACCGCCCGCAGCCTGCTGCCGGCCGGCGCCCTGGGCGGAGCCGCCCTGGGCCGAGCCGCGACGGCGACGGCCGCCGCCGGAGCGGCCGGCGGTGGCGGCATCCGTCTCGCGCGCCTCGCGCGCGGCGCGCTTGCGCTGCGCGTTCGCACCCTGGCTGGTGCCGCGCGGGGTCTCGGCGACCGGGACGGGCTTCACGTACGGGGCGACCTGGCCGACGAGCTCGACGACCTCAGGCGAGGTCCCGGTGACGGCGACCGGCTCGACCGAGATGGCGGCCTTGCGCAGCAGCTGCGAGACGTCGCGCTTCTGCTCGGGGAGGACGAGCGTGACCACGGCACCCTCCGCGCCCGCGCGCGCCGTGCGGCCCGAGCGGTGCAGGTACGCCTTGTGCTCCATCGGCGGGTCGACGTGGATGACGAGCTCGACGTCGTCGACGTGAACGCCGCGGGCCGCGACATCCGTCGCCACGAGCACCTTGACGGCGCCCGACGAGAACTCCGCGAGGTTGCGGTCGCGGGCGGCCTGCGACAGGTTGCCGTGCAGGTCGACGGCAGGGATGCCCTGGCCGGTGAGCTGCTTGGCGAGCTTCTTGGCCTGGTGCTTGGTGCGCATGAACAGGATGCGGCGACCTGTTCCCGACGCGAGGGCCTTGACGACGTCCTTCTTGGCGTCGGCGTCGGCGAGCGTGAAGACGTGGTGCGTCATCGCGGCGACAGGCGAGTGCGCCTCGTCGACGGAGTGCAGCACCTCGTTCTGCAGGAAGCGGTTCACGAGCTTGTCGACCCCGTTGTCGAGGGTCGCGCTGAAGAGCAGGCGCTGGCCACCGGACGGCGTCGCGTTGAGGATGCGCGTGACGCCCGGCAGGAAGCCGAGGTCGGCCATGTGGTCGGCCTCGTCGATGACGGTGATCTCCACGGCGTCGAGGTGCACGAAGCCCTGCTTCATGAGGTCCTCGAGGCGGCCCGGGCACGCCACGACGATGTCGACGCCGGCGTTGAGGGCGTTCACCTGACGGTTCTGGTTCACGCCGCCGAAGATCGTCGTGGTGGTGAGGCCGTAGGCCTTCGCGAGGGGAGCGAGGGTCGCATCGATCTGGGTCGCGAGCTCGCGCGTCGGCGCGAGCACGAGGCCGAGGGGACGGCCCTTGCGGCGGTTTCCGCCGGCGAGCTTGCCCCCGAGGCGCGCTGCCATCGGGATCGAGAAGGCGAGGGTCTTGCCCGAGCCGGTCTTGCCACGGCCCAGCACGTCGCGGCCGGCGAGCGTATCGGGAAGCGTGTCGACCTGGATCGGGAACGCGGTGGTCTTGCCGCTCGCGGCGAGCACGTCGACAAGGGGCTGCGGCACGCCGAGCGCGCCGAAGGAGGTTTCGGTCATGAGGGGTGTTCTCCGGGCACGCGAGTGCCCTGTCGGTGGCCGGGGCGTATCTCGCCCGCGGGTCGCCGTACGAAAGATGTCAGCGCGGTTCTTCGGATCGGGGTCCGGATGCCGGCGAGGGAAGCGTTCTACGACGCGAGAAGCGCACGAAGCGCTGCAAGGATTCCCACCCTACCAGGGGACGGCTGGGCGTTCCCCCGGCGGTGAGCGAGGTGTGCGCCGCGCTCAGGCGTTTCGACTCGCAAGCTCGCTCAACGACCGGGAACAAGGTTCCGCGCCCTGGGTCAGAGGTCGGCGGTGTCCTTGCTCTTCTTCGACCGCTTGCGGACTCGCTCTCGGCGAAGTCCGGGCTCGGTGGACGACGGGCCGGGGTCGGTCGCATCCTCGGCGTCGGCCTCGGTCTCGTCGGACGCCTCCGCGTCGGACTCCTCCTCGGGCTCCTCACTGGCCTCGGTCTCGTCGGACGCCTCCGCGTCGGACTCCTCCTCGAGCTCCTCACTGGCCTCGGTCTCGTCGGACGCCTCCGCGCCGGACTCCTCCTCAGGCTCCTCACTGGCCTCGGGCTCCTCGGCGTCGGCGGGGTCCTCGAAGGGGGCCGCGAAGCGGTCGGTCGCGGCGCGCAGCGCAGACGCGATGCCCGGCTCGGACGCCGCGTGCGCAGCATCCGGGATCATGACGAAGTCTGCCTCGGGCCAGGCGCGGTGCAGGTCCCACGCGGTCATGGCGGGGGTGCAGACGTCGTAGCGGCCTTGCACGATGACGGCCGGGATGCCGCGGATCCGCCCCACGTTCGCGATCAGCTGCTCGGGCTCGAACCAGCCGCCGTGCAGGAAGTAGTGGTTCTCGATGCGGGCGAACGCGACGGCCGCGCGCGGCTCGGTCATCGCCTCGATGAGCTCGGGATCGGGCAGCAGCGTGAGGTTCGCGGCCTCCCAGCGCGACCACGCGACGGCGGCCGGCACGTGCACGTCCGGATCGGGGTCGGAGAGCCGGCGGTGGTACGCCTCCATGAGCTGCGAGCGCTCGAGGATCGGGATGGGGGCGATGAAGTCCTCCCACAGATCCGGGACGATGGATGCTGCGCCCCCCTCGTAGAACCATTCCAGCTCGTGGCGGCGCAGGGTGAAGATGCCGCGCAGCACGATCTCGGTGACCGCCTGCGGGTGGGACTCGGCGTAGGCGAGGGCGAGCGCGCTCCCCCAAGAGCCGCCGAAGACCTGCCATCTCTCGATGCCGAGGTTCTTGCGCAGGAGCTCGATGTCGGCGACGAGGTGCCACGTGGTGTTGTGGCGCAGGTCGGCATCGGGCTCGCTCGCGTGCGGGGTGGAGCGTCCGCAGCCGCGCTGGTCGAGCAGGATGATGCGGTACCGCTCGGGGTCGAAGAAGCGGCGGTGCCAGGGCGACGTTCCGGCGCCCGGTCCGCCGTGGAGGAACACCACCGGCTTTCCCTCGGGGTTTCCGCTCTGCTCGTACGCGATGCGGTTGCCCTCGCCGGCGATGAGCGTGCCGGTGTCGTAGGGCTCGATGGGCGGATAGAGGATGTCGTCGAGGTGTTCGTTCATAGGCTTCCCCCCGAGACCGCGAAGGTGTCGCACGCGGAGGGCCCGTTCCGGTAGCCGGTCTCGAACCAGCGCTGGCGCTGCTCGCTCGAACCGTGGGTCCAGGATTCGGGGTTCACGAAGCCCCCGGACTCCTGCTGGATGTGGTCGTCGCCCACCGTGCCGGCCGCGTTGATCGCGTCGGCGATCTGCTGCTGGGTGGGCTCCTTCAGATACGGTACGCCGTTCTCGTCGCGCTGCTCGGTCATGTCGCCGACCCACGCGCCGGCGAAGCAGTCCGCCTGCAGCTCGGTCCTCACGCCGTTGCTGTCGGGACCGGTGCCGTTGTTGGGGTGCTGGTCCATGATCCCGGCGATGTGCTGGACGTGATGGCCGTACTCGTGGGCGAGGACGTAGAGCTGGGCGAGCTCCCCGGCCGACGCGTCGAACTGCTGGCGCAGGAGGCCGAAGAACGTGGGATCGATGTACACGGTCTCTTCGGGAGGGCAGTAGAACGGGCCGGTCTGGTTGGAAGCCGTGCCGCAGGCAGTGCCCGTCTGCTGATCGACGATGATCAGCTGAGGCTCCCGGTAACCCTGCACCTGGGTCTCCCAGTACTGGTCGAGCACGAGGCTCCCGGCGGCGAGACGGCACTCGTCGTTGGCGTTCGCGTCGGCGCCCGTCTCGCACTGCTGGATCTCGGACTCCTCCCCGGACCCGACCTGCGGCTGCGAGGGGATGACGCTCGACAGGTCTTGTCCGGTGAACAGCTGGAACAAGATCACCGCGATCGCACCGAGCCCGGCGATGCCGCCGCCCGCCACCGCCACGCCTCCACCTCGACGCCGCGCCGTGTTCCCCCCGACGTTGGCGTTCTCATTGAACGTCATGCCAGTCACGGTACCCCGACAGCCCTGTGCACAGCAGGAACCATTCCCGAATCACCGGGAATGAGTACAATGCCGCCGGTCTAGGCTCGGGAACATGGCGAGCGAACCCACGACCGTGACCATCACCGGCGGCGGAGGCCAGATCGGCTACGCCCTGATGTTCCGCATCGCCGCGGGAGACATGCTCGGCCCGGATCGTCCGGTCAGGCTGCGGCTGCTCGAGATCCCGCAGGGGATGCGCGCGGCCGAGGGTGCAGCGCTCGAGCTGCAGGACTGCGCGTTCCCGCTGCTCGCCGACGTGGACATCACCGACGACCCCCTCACCGCCTTCAACGGAGCCCGCATCGCGATGCTGGTCGGCGCGCGGCCGCGCGCGGCGGGCATGGAGCGCGGCGACCTGCTCGCTGCGAACGCGGGGATCTTCGGGCCGCAGGGCAAGGCGATCGGCGCGGTCGCCGACGACGACGTGCGCGTCGTCGTGGTGGGAAACCCCGCGAACACGAACGCGCTCATCGCCGCGGCATCCACGTCTCCCGACATCCCGTCGGAGCGCTTCACCGCCCTCACCCGCCTCGACCACAACCGCGCCGTCGGCCAGCTGGCGGAGAAGCTCGGAGTGGGGGCGGGCGAGATCGAGGGCGTCGCGATCTGGGGCAACCACTCGGCATCGCAGTTCCCCGACGTCGCCCACGCGGTCGTCGGCTCGGGCGACACGATGGTGATCGACGTGCTCGCCGAGCGGCTCGGCGGGTACGAGGCGGCGACGACGTGGCTCGACGACGTCTTCATCCCGCGTGTGGCGAAGCGCGGGGCGGAGATCATCGACGTGCGCGGCTCGTCGTCGGTCGCGTCGGCGGCGAACGCGGCGATCGACCATGTGCGCGACGAGCAGCTCTGCACGCCCCGCCGCACCTGGACGTCGGCGGCGATCGTGTCGCGCGGCGAGTACGGCGTCCCCGAGGGGCTGGTGTGCTCGTTCCCCGTCCGCTCGCAGGGCGACGGTGACGGGTACGAGGTTGTCGAGGGACTCGACCTCGACGATCGCGCACGCGCGCGGGTCGCAGCATCCGTCGACGAACTCGTCGCCGAGCGCGACGCGGTGCGTGCGCTCGGCGTGCTCTGACCCATCGGCGGATCGCCGGGTGAGGGCACGAGGGGCCCGGCAATAGGCTCTGAGTCGTGGAAGCCCTGATCGTCGTCATCATCGCGATCGTGGTCATCGCGCTCGCGACGGCGGTCGCCCCGAAGCTCGGGATCGCGGGGCCGCTGATCCTCGTTCTCGTCGGCGGTGCGGTCAGCCTGCTGCCGTTCGTCGAGATCCCCGAGATCAACCCCGAGTTCATCCTCGTCGGGGTGCTGCCGCCGCTGCTCTACTCGGCAGCGGTCTCGCTCCCCGCGATCGAGTTCCGCCGGGACTTCGGCCCGATCGCGGGCCTGTCGTTCCTGCTCGTCATCGTCAGCTCGGTGCTGCTCGGGTTCTTCTTCATGGCCGTGATCCCCGGCATCCATCCGGCGGTCGCGGTGGCGCTCGGGGCGATCCTCAGTCCCACGGATGCTGTGGCCACTTCGATCGTCAAGCGCCTGGGCGTGTCGCGCCGTGTGGTGACGATGCTCGAGGGCGAGAGCCTGCTGAACGATGCGACGGCGCTCGTGCTGCTGCGCACGATGATCGCGTCGGTCGGAATCGCGACCAGCGTCAGCGGCGACACCCGCATCGGCTTCGGGTTCATCCCCGCGTTCGCCTGGGGCGTCGTGGTCGCGGCCGTCGTCGGCGCGATCGTGGGCTGGCTGAACCTGCGGCTGCGCTCGCTCGTCAAGAACTCCGCGGCGAACACCGCGATCGGCTTCGTCGTGCCGTTCATCGCGTACATCCCGACCGAGGAGCTCGGCGGATCCGGCCTCGTCGCGGCGGTCGTCGCCGGGATCGTGACCGGTCAGGGCGCCGCGCGGTGGTTCACCCCCGAGCAGCGCCGATCGGACGAGCACAACTGGCGCACGATCGAGCTCGTGCTCGAAGGCGCGGTCTTCCTCATCATGGGCCTCGAACTCAACGACATCGGCAGGCAGAACGTCGAGCAGCACAACGGCCTCGGCACCGGCCTCGGGATCGCGCTCGGAGCCCTGGCGATCGTCATCGCCGCGCGCGCCGCGTACGTGTCTCTCCTGGTCTGGCTGCAGAGCCGCCGCGCCCGAGGCCGGCAGCGCACCCGGCTCGAGGCGATGAACACACGGCTCGACCAGATCGCGGAGGGCACGGCCGTGCCCGGCCCCCGACACCGCGGCCGGCGCGGCGAGCGGTCATTCGACGACCCGCGCGCGCAGCGGCGCCTCACCTCGATGCGGTCGCGCGTGTCGCGGGCGCTCAGCGACCTCGACTACTACCAGGCCGCCCCCCTCGGCTGGAAGCACGGCGCCATCATCGTGTGGGCCGGCATGCGCGGCGTGGTGACGCTCGCCGCGGCGCAGACGATCTCGAGCGACGTCACCGACGATCGCGCGCTGCTGGTGTTCATCGCATTCGCGGTGGCCGTCGGCAGCCTCATGCTGCAGGGCTTCACGCTGCCGTGGGTGGTCAAGGCGCTGCGGATCGAGAGGGCGGGCGACGACAGCCTCGACAAGGCCGAGCAGTCGGCGCTGGACGACGAACTGCGCGACGCGGCGATCGGCGCGCTGTCGGATCCTGCGCTGCGCCGTCGCGACGGCTCGGAGTTCGCCGAGGACCTCGTCTCGCTCGTCGGCAGCCGCATGGTCGACCCGCCAGACGACGCCGACGGGCTGCCCACCCGCGACCTGCTCGAGCTCCGGCTCGCGATGATCGAGGCGATGCGAGGGCGCCTGAACGAGCTGTCATCGGGGGGCGGGTACAGCACGCCCGCTCTGCGCCACGCCCTGGCCGAGCTCGACGCCGACCAGCTGAGCCTCGAGCTGCGGCTGGACGACGAAGAAGACTGAGCCAAGGGTTGTGCGCCGTGCTCAGGCGCTTCGACTCACAAGCTCGCTCAACGAGCGGGAAAGCGGGTGAGAGAATGGGAGCGAGCGAGGGGGCCTCACATGAGCGAGACGACGAAGACGCCGGATGCTGCGCACACGCACGCGGCTACGACACCGGAGTCCGTCGCGGCCGACACCGCGCCGCTGCATCTGCCGCACCCGGCGGCCGAGTGCCCCAAGTGCTTCACCGAGCTGCAGCAGAACCGCAACTGGTGGCTCGCCCAGCCCGCCGGCTCACGCCTCGTCGGGCTCGTGATCGCCCGCGACGACATGCCCTCCGTGGTCGAGCAGCGGGGCGATCTCACGCGCTTCGGCGTGCCGATCGAGGGCTTCCGCCACCCCGCCCCTGAGACCCTCGAGTCGTGGGAGGAGCGCCTCGTCCGCCTGTTCGGCACGCTCGTCCGCGGCGACGTGCTCGTGGTGGCGAACGTGCACGCCCTCGGCCGTGACATCGACGAGGAGACGCGCACGGTCACGGAGCTGCACCGCCGCGGTGTCGTGGTGAAGGTCGTCAGCCACGGCGGCCGTCACCTGTACGACGCCGGCCGCTGACGCGGCGCCCGCTTCACGCGTCGTCCTCTCCATTCGCGTCGTTCTCGCCGCTGAGTGAGTTCGCACGTTCGACGTCGAGCAGGGGGAGGTCGTCGCGCGTCACCAGGCGTGCCGCGATCGCGTGCTCGACGAGCCGCACGCGGCGGTTGGTGGCATACGAGCGCACCCCGCCCCGCATGCCCGGAACACCGACGCGGTCGAGCTTGTCGCAGACATTGTCGAGCTTGCGGTTGAACCGGGTGAGCGTCCAGCCGAGCCGCTCGGCGGCCTGCGCCGATGTCGGCAGCTCGCTCATGCCGGTGCCATCGCGACGGAGCACCGGCTCGGCGAGCGCGAGGATCATGACGCGCTGGCTGTGGGTCAGCGGCACCTCTCCGATCGTCGACAGCCCGTCGTCGTCGGCGGGCGGCTGCGTGTCGCGGAAGGTCGGCTCGGCCGCGTGGATCGTGAGCTCGTACGTCGTCGGGCCGGCACTGAAGATGACGGATGTCGCGGCGAAGACGAGCGGCAGCCGTGCACCCGGTGCGAGCCAGGCCTGCACGCGTCCGCCCGAGTCGGTGACCGTCGCCGACAGGCGCGAGCCCACATTCGAGAGCAGCCACAGCCCTTCGACGTTCTGGATCGTGAGGAAGTTGCGGTGCAGGAACAGGTTGTCGTCGATCGCGAGGTCGCCCTCACGGCCCACCGTGAAAACCGTGCCGGGCGCGACCGAGAACTCCTCGCCCGCGAACTCGAGCCGGAGCTCGTCGACCTCCGCGGCCGTCACGGCGCGCACCCCCTCGTGGGGGCGTTCTGGAACTGCCCGTTCGCGCGGACCAGCTCCACATCGACGCAGGTCGGCCCCGAGGCGGCGGGCGCAACGACGATCTCGGCCACGTCGACGGAGTCCGGTTCGGGGTTGCTGTCGCTCACGGATACGGCCGTGACGAGGTAGTGGTCACCGTCCTGCGGATCGGGGTTCTTCCACGTGAACTTCACGCCACCGTCCACCGGTGCCCCGATGACGTCGGTGACAGCGGGAATGACCGTCGAGAGCGGGTCCTGCGGCTTCGACGACTCGGTCGGCGTCGGCGGCTCCTGCGCGGTGCCCGACAGGATGCCCGGCAGCGACACCCCGACGATGACCGCGACGATCACGAGCGCGGCGGCACCGAGCCCGATCCAGAGTCCTGTGCGACGGCGACGCGGGGGCGCGGCATCCACCTCCTCCCGCGGAGGGGCCGCGTCGAAGGCGGGCGCACGGACGATCGTCTCGTCGAGCGACACCGGCAGCCCGACCTGGTCGCGCCGGACCGTCTGCTCATACGCGGACGGCGGGGTCATGGGCGCCTGCCGGGCCACCGTCTCGGTCTCGACGGGGGCCGGATCGAACCGCGGCGCGTCGGCCCGGCTCGGCGCGGTTGTGGCCGACGGACGGGTCATGCCGGCCGCCGGCGTCGTCTCAGGGTTGATGCTGACGACACCGCGGACGCGGGTGAGGCCGTCGTCCTCGTCCTGCTCGACGTCTTCCGGGACGTGATCGTCGAGGATGTCGATCGGGGTGACGGAGTGCGACAGCTCGATCTGCACGGTCTGCAGCGCGCGGGCGAAGGCCAGGGCGGTCTCGTACCGGTCGACGGGCGCCTTGGCCATCGCGCGCTCGAGCACGCGCTGCAGCGACAGGGGCGCGTCGGCGCGGCCGAGAGCGGGGAGCGGTAGCGTCTCGATGCGGTGGATGAGCTCGGCCGCACCGTTGCGCTGGCCGGGCAGCTCGAACGGCGAGCGTCCGGCGAGGAGCGTGTACACCGTCGCGCCCAGCGCGTACACGTCCGAGCGCGGGTCGCTGCGCGGCACGTCGGCGAACGACTCCGGCGGCGACCACGGGATCGAAAGGCCCGCCGACTCCGCCGCCGCGTTCGTGGTCGACGCGATGCCGAAGTCGGTGAGCGCCGGGCGGTTGTACTCGGTGACGAGGATGTTCGCCGGCTTGATGTCGCGGTGCAGCACACCCGCGCGGTGCGCCGTCTCGACGGCCGCCGCGACCTGCACGCCGACGCGCAGCGACTCCGCGATCGAGAAGGGCTCGCGCCGGTACCGCACCTGCAGGTTCGGCCGCGGGCAGTACTCCATCACGAGGTACGGGCGGCCGTCCTTGGCGACGCCGGCCTGGTAGATCGTGACGATCGCCGGGTGCGTCGACAGCATCGCCATGACGTTCGCCTCGGCGGTGAACTCCTCGACCGACCCGCTCGACATGCGATCGGTGAGCAGCACCTTGACCGCCACACGGCGCTTCGGCAGCTGCTGCTCGTACAGGAAGACATCGGCGAAGCCGCCCGAGCCGAGCAGGTCGACGTAGGTGAAGCCGGGCAGATCCGGCGGCGCCATGGGCGCGCGCTTCGCGCTCACGGCACCCCCTCGATCGCGACCGTGATGCCGTCGCCGAGATCCAGCACGTCGCCGGGGACGACCACGGTGCCCTCACCCGGGTGCAGGCGCACCGGGTCGGCGCCCTGGCGCAGCAGCGTCGTGCCGTTCGTGGTGCGCAGGTCGGTCGCGACGATGCTCTCGCCCTCGACGCGCAGCTCGACGTGGCTGCGCGAGATGTCCTGCTGCGGGCTGTCGACGGCCACGAGGTGCGGCAAGTCGGTGCCGCTCACGCGCGTCGAGCGCGGGCGCCGGCCGATCACGACGGTGCGATCGAGCGGCAGCACCTGCCCCGTCGAGACGCGGACGCGTCCGGGAGCCGGCGGGCGCGGCGGCGCGAGCGGGGCGGGGGTCGAATCGAGGGGGACTCCGGATGCCGCGCCCCCGGCGCCGCCTGCCGCATCACGCAGCGCGCGGGCCTGGGCCAGCGAGATCGTCGCACCGTCGTGGTCGCCGGCGGGCGTGGGCGTCGCGGCCGGGGCGCCTTCTTCGTCCTCGCCGTCGGGGCGGACGGCCGCGTCCTCGACGGAGCGGATCACGGTGGCGCCCCACAGGTCGTCGTAACCGGTGGTCGAGGCGAACCCCTCCTCGCCGATCGGCGCGGACCCTGGCAGCGCCGCAGGCGCGGGAACGACGGTGTCGGCGGTCGCGGCCGGCGGGGCCAGGGCGGAGTCGAGCGGGAGCAGCGTCTCGGCGTCGGCGACAGAGTGAACGGCGCTGGAGTCGATGAGCCCGGCGGCGGATGCCACCGGCGCGGACTCCCCGGTCCCTTGTTCCGTACCCGGCGCGGATGCCGGAACACGGGCTGGTCCGTCGACACGCCGGGCCGAGGCATCCGTCTCCGGCGTGTCGTCGTGACCGACCCGTGTTTCGGCAACAACCGGAGCCTCTGGAACGGCCGGGACCACCGGGGCCGGGGCCCCCGCAACGACGGGTGCGTCCCGATCAGCCGGGACGGCGGACGCGGCATCCCATTCGATCGTGCTCGCCAGCACGATTCCGTCGGCGATCGGGAACTCTGCCGGGGAATCGGAGCCCGCCGTCGTGAGCGCCACGCGCACCACGCCCGGGATCACGCGCTCGGTCCAGGTCGTGACGCCGGCGCCCGACACGCGCTCGGCGGCCGTCGCGTCGATGTCGAACGCGAAGTCACCGCGGACGGCGACGCGCACGTCGTCACCCTCGGCGAGCGCCACCGCGAACGCGGGGATCGCGGTCAGCGACGCGCCGTACGCTCCGGTGAGCGCCTCGATCACGCCGCCGAGGCCGCGGCCGTCGGCGAGCACCGATTTGATGCGGGTGAGCAGCGCGGCGGAGGTACCGGGCTCGAGCACGGCGAACCCGCGTGTGGTGACGGCGGCCGGCGTGGTTCCCGGGGCGTACAGCGTGGGCATCAGAATCCTCCCGCGACCACCGCGCGCGGCAGCGTGTCGCCGTCGATGTCGGCGTCTTCCCGGGCGGGGGCACTCACCGGAACCGTATCGCGTTCGCACGCACGGCTCGTGCGGGTGCGCACCGCGAGAGCGTCGACGACGATCGCGGTGATGTTGTCGCGACCGCCGCGCACCATCGCCTCGTGCACCAGCCGCGTCGCTGCCGCCTGCGGGTCGGCCTCGGCGAGGAGGATCCCGTGGATCGCCTCCTGCTCGAGCTCGCCCGACAGCCCGTCGGAGCACACCAGGATGCGGTCGCCGTCCTCGGCGGGGATGAGCCAGTAGTCGGGTTCGGCGTCGCTGCCGGCGCCGATGGCGCGCGTGATCACGTTGCGGCGGGAGTCCCGCTGGGCCGCGTCGGCGGCGAGCTGACCACTGTCGACGAGCTCCTGCACGACCGAGTGGTCGACGCTCACCTGCTCGAAGCGCCCCTCGCTGAGGCGGTACGTGCGCGAGTCGCCCAGGTTGATGGCCAGCCAATAGCCTTCGCCGTCGACGTCGGCGATCACGACGCCCGCGAGCGTCGTACCGGCACCCGCACCGGCCCCGGCGGGCAGTGCCGCGACACGGCGGCGCGCGCCGGCGACGCCGGCATGCACGTCGTCGATCGTCAGGCTCTCGCGGCCGATGAGACTAGAGAACTCCTGGATCACCGTGGCGCTCGCGATCTCGCCGGCATTGTGGCCGCCCATGCCGTCGGCGACGAGGAACAGCGGCGACACCGCGAGGTACGAGTCCTCGTTGATGCGGCGACGGAGGCCGGCATCCGTGGCCGCGCCAAACGCGACCGCGATGGGCGGGGATCCTGTCATCACGCGAGGCCCACCGTCACGCGCCGGTCGCCGAACTCCAGCGTGTCGCCGTCGCGCAGGTTCGTGCGGACGCCGGGGGTGAGCGGGATCCGCCCGCCGTCGCGGACCAGCGTCGTGCCGTTGGTCGAGTGGCGGTCGGCGATCCACGCGCCCGTGGCGCCGCCACCGACCTCGAAGTGCGTCTTCGACAGCGACAGCGTCTCGTCGCGCACCGGGATCGCGACCGCGCCGTCTTCGCCCGCGGGGTTGCGGCCGTACAGGGTGCGGCCGTATACGGCCATGCGCGTCCCGTCGTCCCACGTGAGCACCGCGAGCACCGGCGCGCCGTCGTACAGGGCGGCGCGCTGAGCGGGCGGCGGCACGACGATGCGCGTGGACTCGACGTCCTCTTCTTCGGCCGCGGGGATCACGGATGCTGCGACCGCCGCGGTCACGGCGGGCACCGCCGCGGTCGCGATGGCGATCGCGCCGAGCGGCTCGGTCGTCGTCGCCGCGGGGAACGGCATGGTGACGCTGGGGAAGGACTCCGAACGCGGCGGAATCTCGACCGGCGGCTCGTGCGTGCCCCAGGGGATGTCGTGGATCACTCCGGTCGGCACCGGGCGGGCCGGACGCGTCGCGGCCGGGCTTGCCGCGGGCATGAATCCCGCCGCGGGCACCGGGGCCGCGGGCCGCGGCGATGGCGCCGGCGGCAGTGGTGCGGCGTTCGTCGGCGGCGGGAGGTACGGGTTCGCGGTGGCCGTCGCCGCGGGCGCCGGGGGCGCAGCATCCGTGTTCCGGATGTCGACGACGACCGCGCGCGCGGTCATGTCGTGCCAGCCCTGCCTGCGGCCGCTCGCGTCGAAGAGCGGCGTGAAGTAGCCGACCACGATCGACGTGGCGAGGCTGAACACGAGGTTGCGCAGGATCGCGCGCCAGAATCCGATCGGACCGGCGGAGGCGGCGTCGTGCAGGCGCAGGCCGAGGATCCGCTGCCCGATCGAGCCGCCGCGGCCGCCCTGCATGGCGGAGTAGACGAGCCACCAGACGAGCAGCAGCAGCACGATCCCGACGTAGCTGAGCAGGATCATGACCGCCAGGCTGTCGCGCTCCCACGTGGGGCCCACGCCGAAGAGGATGCTCAGGACGATGCCGACCAGCACCGCGCCGATCACCCAGGCGACGCCGATGTCGATCGCGAACGCCCCCACTCGGCGTCCGATGGTCGCCGCAGGGGCGGCGCCAGGGGGGCTTGCGGTCATTCGTTCTCCTGTGTGGGGTGGGCGGAGGGCTCGGGTGCGCTCCGGGTCGTGCTGCCGCGGCGCGAGCGCCGCGTCGAGCTGTTCGGCGTGCCGGGGTCGTGCGCCGGGGTGGCCGCGGGCTGCGGCGTCCGCGAGCGCGGCGCCGGACGTGCCGGCAGCGCGAACCGCGTGCCCTCGAGGAGGGTGCGGATGCTGAGCCTCGCGCCTAGACGCTGCCACGCCGAGCGTCCGTTCCCCATGCCGGCGACGATGTCGTCGACCTGCGTCCAGAAGGCCTCGATGTCGTCGGGCGACGGGTCGGTGGGCCCGAACACCTCCAGGTCGGCCCGCGAAGCGAGCGTCGCGACCCGCGGCTCGGCGAAGGCCGCAGTGAGCACGCCGGCGTCCTCCTGCCGCGTCGCGCCCGCACGCACGGGTGCGCCGAAGTCCGAAGCGCGGTCGACGAGCTCGTCCCATCCCCCGCTGATGCGGTCGGAGGCGCGCTCGGCCTCGCGGCGCTTGCGGCGGCGCGCGGCCTTCAGGGCGCCGATCACGATGAACGGTGCAAGGAGCACGGCGAGCACACCCAGTGCGCCGACGCCGATCGACACGATCGTCCACAGGAGGCCCAGGTCGAAGGCGTTCTCGTCCTCAGACCCGCGGTCGTCCGCGACGGTCGGCGGCAGGTCCACGGGCTCCGTCGGCGGGGGCGGGGGCTGCAGCACCTGCGGCTTGGGGTCGGCCTTGGGCTTCGTCGTCTGGTCGCTCGGGACCTGGTCCTCCGGCGGCGTCGGATCGAACGGCACCCAGCCGGCGCCGTCGAAGGCGACCTCGACCCACGCGTGGAGCGTTTCGCCGGTCGCGGTGTAGACGGGCGCGCCGGCCGCGTCCTCATCGGGGTAGAACCCCATCACGACACGCGCCGGGATGCCGACCTGGGCTGCGAGCAGCGCCATGGCCGTCGCGTACTGCTCGTCGTCGCCCACCATCTGCTCCGAGCCGAGCAGCGTCGCGATGCGCTCGGCGCCGTGGCCGGCGCGCGAGAGCGGCTGTCCGGCGAGCCCATGGCTGAAGTAGCCGCCCTCCGACAGCATCTGCTGCAGGGCGCGCACCTGCTCGACGGGTGTCTCGGCCTCGGCCACCGTCTTCGACGCGATGTCGGCCAGAGACTCGGGGACGCCGACCTGCTTCGGCATCTTCAGCGGCGCGAAGTCCTGGTCGGCGAGCGCCTCGTCGCTCGGCACCTCGGGGATCACGGCGTCGAGCGTGTACTCGTCGCCCTTCTCGAGGCCGAGAGTGACGACGCCGGTATCGGTCGCCTCGTTGTAGTGGGCGGTGCGGCGCAGGTCGTCGGCGCGGGCGCCGTCGAACGTCACGCTCCGGACCGCGCCGGCGTCCGGCATCCACACGCTCTCGAGCTCCCCGATCTCGACGTGCACCGTCGTCGGCGTGCCGTCCGCGTCGGCGGACATGTTGGTGCGCGCGGGGGCGAAGGCGCTCGATGAGCCGGTGCCGTCGTCCGACACGTTGTACACCGTGCCGTTGTAGGCGTCCATCGTGGCCAGGCGCACGCGCGCGCCCTCGGGCAGGCCGCTGACGGTGAAGAGCGGGTCGTCGGGGTGGTCGCGAACGTACGCGCGGAACGACTGCAGAGGGCTTGCGAACTCGCGGACGTCGAACGGCGGGATCACGACGTCGCGCAGCACGTACCGCGGCGACGACGGCGCCGCGAACCCGCTCGTGGCCACGCCCACGACCGCGGCGATCGCGACGACGGCGGCGCCCATCAGCACGCGCCGCAGCCCGGCGCCCGACTTCGCCGACCCTTCGCCGACCGAGATCGCCGCGGCCTGCGGCTGCCATGCCTGGCGCAGTGCGAGCCACACCACGCCGGCGAGTCCGAATGCGACGCCCTGCACCACGGGCACGAACGGCTCGGAGGTGCCCAGCGCGATCTCGATCGCGAGGAACGCCGCCGCTGGCAGCAGCGCCCAGCCGGCGCTGCGCAGCCGCAGCGCCAGCGACGTCGTCAGCACCGCCGCGACGAGCGACAGGATGAGGGGGACGATGAGATGGCCGTCGTCGCTCGCGACGGGAGCGATCGTGGTGAGGAGCTGCTTCCACGACATGACGACGCCGAGCGCGAGCTGACGCAGCGTCTCGAGGGTCGGGATCACGCCCGCGACGGTGGTGTGCGACAGCGCGAGCGCCCCACCGAAGAGGAAGTACGCCCCGATCGTCGCGGCGGTGAGCAGCAGGATGCCCCAGCGGTACAGCCGGCCGAGCACGGCCAGTCCCATGCCGAGCACGAGGCCGCCGAGCGCGGCGACGAGGTAGCTTGGGCCGTCGAACGTGGGCGCGAAACCGATGATGGGGATGAGCAGCAGCAGTGCGACCGCGCCGAGGTCGAGGATCCAGCGGCGGGTCGGCAGAGCGTCGGCACGCGGAGCGCGGGAGACGGATGCTGCCGCCCGCGGTGACGCGGAAGCCCCGGCGCGCGTCGGGAGCGGCGTGACCGGCGCGCTCATGCGAGGACCTTCCGGAGGGCGTTCGGGAGCTGTTCGAGCGCGCCGAGGGTCACGACATCCGCGTCTCCGATCCTCCGCAGCGACGGCGCCGCATGCTCCGCCGACGCGACGACGGCGAGCACGCGCGCGCCGAACGGCAGGCGGCTGCACGCCGTGCGGAGGTCGCCCGGGTCGACCTTGCTGCCGCACACGAGCACCACGACGCTCGCGAGGGGCAGCGTCGCGGCGACGACGCCGGCGAGCTCGACGACCGAGCCCGCCTTCGGCTTGGAGTGGCCGAGCGCCGAGAGCGAGTCGAGGAACTGCTTGCCCGTACCGGACGGCAATGCGCGCTCCTGCACGCGCACCTCGACGCGCTGCGAGTCGCGGAGCGCGCGGAGGCCGAGGGAGCCCGCGGCAGAGATCGCGAGTTCGAACTCGTCGTCGTCGCGGTAATCGGCGGGGCTCGTCGAGAGTCCGATCACGAAGTGCGAGCGGCGCGTCTCCTCGTATTGGCGCACCATCATGTGACCGGTGCGCGCGGTCGACTTCCAGTGCACGTGACGCAGATCGTCGCCCGGCTGGTACTCGCGCAGCGCGTGGAACGAGACGTCGTCGGGCGACAGATCGGTCGCGGGAAGGCCCTCGAGGTCGCGGAGGAACCCGAGCGACTGTCCGTCGAACAGGACGGTGCGCGGGTGCACGAAGAGGTCGACGGGCTCGTCGCGGCGGTGCACACGCTCGAAGAGGCCGAGCGGATCGCCACGCACCACGCTCACCGGGCCGACCTTGACGACCGCGCGCCGCGAGGTGGGGATGGCGAAGAGCTCCTCGGCCGAGTCGCCGGCCGCCAGCCGGTTCACGTCGAACACGCCACGGCCGTTCCCGACCGGCAGCAGCACGCGCGAGGGCAGGATGGCGCGCGAGCCGGTGTTCGCGAGGGTGAGCGCACCCACGGCCCGCTCCCCCACGACGACGCGTGTGCGGTTGAGGTCGAGCGACACGTCGTACGCGGTGCGACCGATGAGGAACAGCAGGCAGAGCGCCAGCACGACGGTGATCGAGATCGCCGCCACGGCGAGCTCCCACCAGCCGAGCGCCTGGCCCGCGATCCACAGCGTGAGCGCGCCGACGATGAGCACCCAGGCGACGGGGCGCACGACCCCGAACACGCGGCCGAGCACGACGCCGGCGCGCCGCAGCGCGCCGAGCATCAGCTGCCCGTACCAGGCGCGGCGGTCCTGAGCGGCCGCCTGCCCGAGTGCCTCCGTCGTCATCAGGCCGCGGACCTCGCCTGCGGTGCGGCGACCGACTCGAGGACGCGCGCGATGACGGCCTCGGCCGATGTGCCGGCGAACTCGGCCTCGGGGTCGAGCACGAGGCGGTGCGTCCACACCGGCGCGACGAGCGCCTTGACGTCGTCGGGCAGCACGAAGTGGCGACCCTGCGCGGCGGCATAGACCTTGGCGACCCGGATCATCGCGAGCGAGCCGCGCACCGAGACGCCCAGGCGCGTGGCCGGGTCGTCGCGGGTCGCCTCGGCGAGCTGCGCGGTGTAGCGCAGCACGGCGGGATCGACGTGGACGGTGCCGGCGAGGTCGGCCATGTCGGCGACCGCGCCCGTCGTGATGATCGCGGGCAGGTGCGCCGACGGGTTGCGGTCGGCCGCGCCCGCGAGGATGCGCTCCGCCACCGCGAGGTCGGGGTAGCCGATCGACGTCTTCACCAGGAAGCGGTCGAGCTGCGCCTCGGGCAGCTTGTACGTGCCCGCCTGCTCGATGGGGTTCTGCGTCGCGATCACGAGGAACGGACGGCCCACCTCGTGGGCGACGCCGTCGACCGTGACGCGCGACTCCTCCATGACCTCGAGGAGCGCCGACTGCGTCTTCGGCGAGGCGCGGTTGATCTCGTCGGCCAGCACGATGGAGGCGAAGACCGGACCACGGTGGAACTCGAAGCGGTGCGAGGTCTGGTCGTAGATCGTGACGCCGGTCACGTCCGACGGGAGCAGGTCGGGCGTGAACTGGATGCGGCTCGACGTGCCCTGCACGGTGGCCGCGAGCGCCTTGGCGAGGCTCGTCTTGCCCGTGCCCGGGGCATCCTCCAGCAGCACGTGGCCTTCGGCGAGCATCGCCGAGAGCACCAGCCCCACCACCTCGCGCTTGCCCATGAGGGCCTGGTCGACGTTGTCGACCAGGCGCGTGAAGGTGCCCTGGAACCAGGCCGCCTGTTCGGGCGTCATCGTCATGAGTGTCTCGTTCTCTCGTTGCGTGTCGTGAAGGATGCTGCGACGCGGGGCTAGTACCAGTTCATGGCGTCGGCATTGCCCCAGCCCTCGATGGTCACCCACACGCGGTTTCCGGGGAAGCCGTAGTAGCAGTTGGCGCGCACGGTGCCGTTCTCGGGGACCCACGTCGTGCTGGCGCCGCCCCACGAGCTGTTGCCGTCGTTGCAGCGGAGGTGGTAGTTCCCGGCGGGGAAGTTCTTCACCGTGACCGCCATGTAGGCGCACGAGGCCGACCCGCAGTCGCCCCAGCTGCCGGACGCGCCCTTGACGGTCTGCGCGGAAGGCTGCGGCGGCGCGACAGTGGTCGCGGCGTCCGAGACGACCGCACTCCACTGGCCCGCGGCATCCTGCGCGCGCGCTTCGATCGTGTGCCGCTCGCTGTAGCCGTAGTTGTTGGTGCGCTCGTTGTTGTTGGCGACGTTCTGCCAGCTGCCGCCGTCGATGCGGATCTGCATCTGCGTGATCGCGCGCCCGTTCTCGGCCGGCGCGCTCCAGCGGTATGTGATGCTCGTGCCGTTCGCGGTCGCCGACACGCTGGGATTGCGCACCGGGCCGTAAGGGATTGCCTGATTCGACGCCGCCGACGGGTCACCGTTGTAGCGGACGCCGTCCATCGCCGTGTACGCGCGCAGTCGGACGGTGTACGTCGTGCCGTTGCTGACGCCGCCGATCGTCCTGCCGCTGAACGCCTGCCAGCCGCCCCCGTTGAGCGAGTACTCGTACTGGACCTCGCCCGCGCTCGCGCCGTTGCCGTCCGCCGGCGTGTAGGTGACGTCGATCGTGCTGTCGCCGCGGGGCGTCGTGGCCGAGACGTTCGTCGGGGCGCCCGGCACGCCGAACGCGCGACGTGGTGCCGAGGTCGCGCCCCACTCGCTCCATCCGGCCTTGTTCGAGGCACGGACGCGGAACGTGTAGTCGCTCGTGGACGTCGTCACGTTGACGGCCTGGCGGGTCTGCGAGCCCGGGATGCCGGTGATCGTCCTGACCACCGACGAACCCTGCAGCACCTGCACCTCGTAACCCGACACGGCATCGCCGTTGTCGGCGGGCGGCGCCCAGACAACCTCGAGCTGCGCCTGGTTCCCCACCGGGTCGAGTCGGTTGACCGACGGCGCCGCAGGCGGCTCGGGGGCGCGTGCCGGGATCTCGCTCACCGACCACGTGCTCCAGCTCGACGGCTCGGGCGCGCGGTTGTGCGCCTGGACGCGCACCTGGTACGCCACGCCGTTCTGCAGGCCGTCCCACACGATCGAGTTGCCGGTGACGTCGGTCTTCTGCGAGATGCCCGACGGCGGTGCGGGAGAGATCTCGAGCGTGTACTTCTCCACCGGCGAGCCCGGCGTGGTGGGCGTCACCCAGGCGACGTTGAGACTCCGGTCGCCGAACGCCAGGGTCGGTGCCGCAGGGGTGTCGGGGCGCGCGTCCGGACGAGCCGTCTCGGACGGCGCCGAGGGGTCGGACGGACCCACGCGGTTCTCGGCCACGACGGTGAAGTTGTACTCGACGTTGTTGGTCAGGCCGTCGAGGGTGCACGTCGTCGCAAGGCACTCCTTCTCGTAGTTGCCCGCGGTCGAGGTCACGAGGTAGCGCTCGATCTCGGCGCCGTTGTTCGCCGGCGGGGTCCACGACAGCACGACCGTGCGGTCCTGGACGCTCGAGACGACCGGCGTGCCCGGCGCGTCGGGCTTGCCCTGCACGGTCAGCCGGATCCGGCCCTCGACCTCCCGCTCGGGATCGCCGGTGGCATCCTGCACCCGGTAGCGGACCGTCATGGTGCCGAAGAACCTCGCGTCCGGCGTGACCTTCACGTCGCTGCCCGACACGACGACGTCGCCCTGGCCGGTCTCGAGCAGCGCGGTGGTGACCTCGAGCGGCTTGTCCGGGAACGGGTTCACGTCGTTGGAGAGCACCGGCACGCTGACGGTCTTGCCCTGGTGCGCCTCATCGACGATGTCGTCGTTGGCTGTCGGCAGCTCACGGGTCGAAGCGATGACGCGGACGTTCACCGTGCCCTCGATGGGCTCGGTGGTGCCGTCGGTGATGCGCAGGCGGATCGTCGCGGCCGTGCCCTTCTTCGTGTCCGCGGCCGCGCTGACGCGCAGCTCGTCGTCCTCGATCGACGCGGTCATGCCCTCGGGCGAGCCGCCGACGATCTGGTACTCGAGGCGACCCTCGTCCTCGGGATCAGGGTCGGTCGTGAGCCCGCCGAGGTCGAGCGTCGTCGCGTCCTCGCCGGGCGCGACATCCATCTGTCCGTTCACGAAGGTCGGCTGCTGGTTCTCCGGCGGCAGCACGGTGATCGGCAGGGTCAGCGTCGCCTTGCGGCCTTCGGGGTCGTCCGGCCCGGTGCCGTCCGTCACCTCGAAGGTGATGGCGTCGGGGCCGAAGTAGCCGGCGGCGGACGTGTAGACGAGCGTCGTCTGGTCCTTCACGAGTGACGAGCCGTCGTTGTGCGCAGCGGTGGCCTTCGCGGCCTCCGTGATGACGACCTTGCCGCCGCCGGCGGCGCGCACGTACTTCGACAGCGCGAGTTCGACGGTCTCACCGCTCTTGACCTCGACCGGCTCCGCCGACACCAGGGTCGGCGGAAGCGACGACAGCGACGGGACGTGGATGAAAGCGGATGCCTCGTTCCCGTCGCGGTCCGTGATCGTGTAGGTCGCGAGCCGGCCGGTGTCGCCGAGCGTGACCCGCACCTTGCCGTCGGCGAGCACGCGCGAGTTCGCATCCGCGACCTCGAGCTCGAGGTCGTCGACGGTGCCGTCGGGATCCTCGTCGTTGGCGAGCACCTCGAGGTCGACGACGCCGTCCTCGACGTCGGCGGCGCGCACGTAGTCGTCACGGGCGATGGGCTTCTGCAGGGGCACGTCCTCGGCGACGGTGATCTGCAGCACCGCCTTCGCCTCGGCGCCGCGCGCGTCGCGGATCGTGTACTGCAACGACGTCTCGACAGGCTGCGACGGCGAGGTCACGACGACACGGTTGCCGTCGACCTTCGCCTTCAGCCCCGCCACGTCGGGCAGGATCAGGCCGTTCTTGACGATGCCGAACTCGTCGCCGTCGGGGTCGGAGTCGTTGGCCAGCACCGGCACCGCGACCGAGCGGCCGGGTCGCATGATCACGGAGTCCTTGACGGCGTACGGCGCCTGATTCACGCCCTCCGCCGGCGCGATGCCGATGCGGATGGTCGCGGTGGCCTCGGCGCCGAGGCGGTCCCTCACACGGTAGGTGAAGGTGTCGACGCCCGCGGTGTCGTCGAACGCCTCGTAGACGAGGTGGTCGGAACCGGTCTCGGTGATCCGGCCCTTGCCGGGCGAGGAGGCGAGCCCGACGAGCTCGACGGAGTCGCCGTCGGAGTCGATGCCGTCCAGCGGCACCGCGACGCGGACGCGGCTGCCGGCGAGCACGCGCGCGGTGATGTCGCGCGGTCGCGGGGCGGCGTTGGTCTCGGCGTTCACCGGCAGCACCTGGATGGTGATGTACCCGGCATCCTTCTGTCCAGAGCTGTCGACGGCCTCGTACGTCGCGTAGACGGTGCCCGGCTCGTCGGACGCGCGGAAGCGCACGGTGTCCTGCGAGACGAAGATCTCGCCGTCCTTGGGCTCGATGAGCGGGGGGACGAGGTCGGGTGCGACATGGATCGTGTCGCCGTTCGGATGGTAGTCGTTGTCGAGCACCGGGATCGTCACGACGTCGCCCGCGCGCACCACGACCTGGTCGTCGTTCGCGACGGGTGGCCGCAGCTGCGCCGGCGCCGGGATCGGGATGACGATGACGTCGCCCTCTGCCGACTGCGAGCCGTTCGAGATCCGGTAGGAGATCCGCACCTGCTCGGACAGCGCTGCCTGGTCGCTGATGCGGAGGGTCTCGTGGTTGAGCACGGCCACCGCGACGCCCGAGTTCGGCTCGACGGTCACCGACTGCACGACGAGGATGCCGCCGGAGGGGTCGGAGTCGTTGGTGAGCACGTTGACGAGCACCTCACCGCCGCTCGGCAGCAGCGCGACGTCGCGCACGGCGACCGGCGGCAGGTCGGTCTCGCCCTCGGGAAGGACGTCGACGCGAACGATTCCGGGGACGCCGGCGGCGCCCGCCGCCACCATGTACTGGACGTAGTAGGTGCCCGGCGTCGCCGAGCGGAACGTGAAGGTCTTGTTCGCGTAGTCGGGGGCGATGTCGGCGCCCGACACGGGGTCGACGCGGGCGAGACGCAGCGGTTCGCGGCCGGCGCCGACGTCGTTCGCGAGCGGGGAAACCGTCGCCGTCTGTCCGGTGCGCACGGCGATGTAGTCGGCGTTGGTGACCGGGTCGATCGAGCCCACCGGGCGCACGTCGAACCGCACCGTGCCGACGGTCACGTCGGTCCCGTCCGAGACGGTGATCTCGACATCCTTGCGTCCCTGCGTGCCGCCCACCGCGCGGTAGGTGATGCGCCCGTCGGAGGTGTGGTCGGACTCGTCGCCCTCGGCCGGCTGGACGGAGCCGAGGAACACGTCGTCGCCGTCGGGATCGATCCAGTCCGGCAGCACGTTGTACGTGATGGTGCCGCCGGCTTCGACGGCCACCGTCGTCACGCGGTTCTGCTTCGGCGGGGAGTTGACGTCCCAGCCGTGCACCGAGAACGACACCTTCGCCGTGTCGGTGCCGCCGCGGCCGTCGGACACCTCGTAGGTGAAGGATGCCGAGCCCTGAGCGTCCTCCGGGACCGCGATCTGCAGCGCCCGTCCGTTGTCGATCGACTGGATCTCGCCGACCGACGGTCCGCCGTCGACCACGCGCGTGGTCAGCACGTCCCCGTCGGGGTCGCTGTCGTTGTCGAGGATGGGGAGGATCGTGGTGCGGCCCGGACGCACACCCAGGTCGTCGTCGTTGGCGTCGGGCGGGGTGTTGATCTCGGAGCGCTCCGGGAGGACCGTCTCGGTCGTCTCCTCGGTCGTCTGCTCGTCGTCCTCGGTCTCGCCCTCAGGAGGGGTCAACTCGTCCCAGTTGTCGACGCGCTGCAGGTCGTCGACGGCCATCCACGTCGCACCGCCCACGACGTCGTTGAGCACCACGACGTCGCGGTTGACGCGGAACTTCAGCAGCGACGTCGGCTCGATGCCGTCGATATCGACCGCGAGGTCGTCGGCCTCACCCGGGCAGTCGCGCACGAACCGGCCCGAGCCCGTCCACGCGGCGTAGCTGCAGCCCTCGAGCCAGACCGGCTCGGCGGGGGCACCGTCGGCTCCGGCCTCGACGGTCGTGGGCTCCGAGCCGTCGAACGGCACGCGCACGAGCGCCGCCGCCGTGGAGAGCGAGACGGCATCGGATGCCGCGGACGGCTGCTGCAGGACGGCGCTGCGCCCGCCGTCGACCACGGTCGCGCGGCCGTCGACGATCACGGTGCCGGTGGCGGTGTCGAGCACCGCCGGCTTGTCGCCGACCGCCGTGACCGAGAGCTCCGCATCGTCGCCGATGTCGGGGAGTCCGGAGCGGCTCGGCTCCTCCGCAGTGCCGTCCGCGCCGAGACGGACCGTGACGAGCTCGGAGGACTTCGGCGAGACGGCGTAGACGACGCCGTCGACGCCGACGGCGACATCCGCCCCCTTGCCGACGTTGGCGGTCGGATCCGTGCCCTCGATCTGGAACGAGCCGACGCTCGCGCTCGGAAGGACCCACAGGTCGCCGGAGGCGCGGTCGAGGATCGCCACGGTGTCACCGCCCAGCGCCACGTCGGCGCCACCCGGAACGCCGGCCGCGCCGGAGAGCGCGACCATCGCGGGATCGACCACGCTCACGGTCGAGCCCGCGTCGTCGACGACGAGGACGGTGCTGCCCGACTGGAGGATGTCGTAGTCGTCGCTCGTGGTGCGCAGGGCACCGTCGAGCACCTGCGACTCGTGGTTGAAGTGTCCGACGAGCAGGCTCGACTGCTTCGTCACCCACACGCCGCCGTCGTGGAGGTCGACTTCAGTGGTGGGCACGCCCTGGTAGACGAACGCGAGCGTCGTGATCGTGACCGCGGCAGCGGTCACCGCGCCTGCCGACGCGAGGGCGCGCGGACGCGATCGAAGCCACGCGAATGAGCTCATGGGGACGTCGACCTCCGGGGCATCGTGCGTCTTGTCGTGGCGTGGGACCCCGGCGAGGGGCGTCGCGAGCTCACAGAAGACCTGGGGGAACACCCCAGCCTAACCTGCACCTGCGAATGCGACGAGACCGGGAGTGTCAACTGCGGAGATCGTATTCCGCCTGATCAGGCCCGATCGATGGGGACAAACACCCATCCGGCCCCGCAGATCACCGTTATGCGCCGACGTACTCCCGCAGATGCTGGGCCGTGAGCGTCTCGCCAGCGGCGACGAGGTCGGCCGGGGTTCCCTCGAACACGATCGATCCGCCGTCGTGACCGGCGCCCGGGCCGATGTCGATGATCCAGTCCGCGTGGGCCATCACCGCCTGGTGGTGTTCGATCACGATGACGCTGTTGCCGGCTTCGACGAGGCGGTCCAGCATCCCGAGCATGTTCTCGACGTCGGCGAGGTGCAGGCCCGTGGTCGGCTCGTCGAGCACGTAGATCGCGCCCTTCTTCGCCATCGAGATCGCAAGCTTGAGACGCTGCCGCTCACCGCCGGAGAGGGTGTTGAGCGCCTGACCGAGCGTGATGTAGCCGAGGCCGACGTCGATCATGCGCATCAGGGTGGTGTGCGCAGGACCTTTGGTGAAGAACGCGGCCGCCTCGGTCGCCGACATCGCGAGCACTTCGGCGATGTTCTTGCCGTCGAGCGTGTACTCGAGCACCTCGTCGCTGAAGCCCGACCCCTCGCACAGCTCGCAGAGCGTCTCGACCGTCTGCGTGAAGCCGAGGTTCGTGATGATCACGCCGAGGCCGCGGCATGCGGGGCATGCGCCCTCGGAGTTGGCGCTGAACAGCGCCGGCTTCACGCCGTTGGCCTTGGCGAACGCGGAGCGGATCGTGTCGAGGATGCCCGTGTAGGTCGCCGGGCTCGAGCGCCGGTTGCCCTTGATCGGCGCCTGGTCGACGACCACGACATCGTCGAAGCCCGGCACGTTCCCGTGGATGAGCGACGACTTGCCCGAGCCGGCGACACCGGTGACGACGGTGAGGATGCCGAGGGGCACATCGACATCGACCTCTTTGAGGTTGTGCTGGGTCGCACCGCGGATCTCGAGTGCGCCCTTCGCGGCGCGCGTCGACTCCTTGAGCCGGGCGCGGTCGTCGAGGTGGCGCCCGGTGATCGTGCCGGAGGTGCGGAGGCCCCCGACATCGCCCTGGTACTGCACCTCGCCGCCTGATCGACCGGCGCCCGGCCCCAGGTCGACGATGTGGTCGGCGATCTCGATGACCTCGGGCTTGTGCTCGACCACGAGCACCGTGTTGCCCTTGTCGCGCAGGAGCTTCAACAGCCGGTTCATGCGCTGGATGTCGTGGGGGTGCAGGCCCGCCGTCGGTTCGTCGAAGACGTAGCTGATGTCGGTGAGCGCCGACCCGAGGTGCCGGATCATCTTGGTGCGCTGCGCCTCGCCGCCCGAGAGCGTCCCCGAGGCACGGTCCAGCGACAGATAGCCGAGTCCGATGTCGATGAAGGAGGCGATCGTCTGACGCAGCCCCACCATGAGCGGGGCGACGGACGGGTCGTCCACGGTGTCGAGCCACGCCGCAAGGTCCGTGATCTGCATGGCCGCGGCATCCGCGATGCTGATCCCGTTGATCTTCGACGACCGCGCGCCTTCGTTGAGGCGCGTGCCGCCGCAGTCGGGGCACGGCAGGAACTTCACGGCGCGGTCGACGAACGCACGGATGTGAGGCTGCAGCGACTCGCGGTCCTTCTGCAGCATCGACTTCGTGATCTTCGGCACGAGGCCCTCATACGTCATGTTGATGCCGTTGATCTTGACCTTCGTCGGCTCCTTGTAGAGGAAGTCGGCGCGCTCCTGGTCGGTGTAGTCCTGAATGGGCTTGGCCGGATCGACGAAGCCGGACTCGGTGAACCCCTTCACCATCCAGCCGTCGGGGTTGTACCCGGGTACCTGGATGGCTCCGTCCTGCAGGGACTTCGTCTTGTCGTAGAGCTCGTCGAGGTCGACGTCGCTCACCTCGCCGAGACCCTCGCACCGCGGGCACATACCGCCGGTGATCTCGAACGAGCGGCGCTCCTCGACCTGCTTGCCGCCCTTCTCGAGGGTGATCGCGCCGGCGCCCGACACGGACGGGATGTTGAACGAGAACGCCTGCGGCGAGCCGACGTGCGGCTGGCCGATGCGGCTGAACAGCAGCCTCAGCATCGCGTGCGCGTCGGTCGCGGTTCCCACCGTGGACCGCGCGTTCGAGCCCATGCGCTCCTGGTCGACGATGATCGCCGGGCTCACGTTCTCGAGCGCGTCCACCTCAGGGCGGTTGAGCTGCCCCATGAACTGCTGCACGAACGTCGGGTACGTCTCGTTGATGAGGCGCTGGGACTCGTTCGCGATGGTGCCGAACACCAGCGACGACTTGCCCGAACCGCTCACCCCGGTGAACACGGTCAGCCGCCGCTTCGGGATGTCGACCGACACATTCTTGAGGTTGTTCTCGCGGGCGCCGACGACGCGGATGACTTCGTGCGAATCAGCGATGTGGGAGTCCGATGCCATGCCGACGAGTATGCCCGCCAACCCGGACACCGCGCTTCCTGAATCCTGCTCGATCCTCGATCGGCGGCTCCCCGGGGCCTCTCGTACTTTTGGCGAGTCGCCAACGATGCCGCTCGCCGCGACGATTCCTGGCGATTCGCCGATTCGGACGACCCGGCCACGTTCGGCGAGTCGCCAGGATTTGCCTTCCGGCACGCCGATCTTTGCCGAGTCGCCAAAGATCGGACGAGGAACGGATGCCGCTGCTCAGGCCGCGTCGGACGCCGCGGGCTCGATCGCGAAGTTGTCGCGGAAGACGCACGTCGGGTCGTACGCCGCCTTCACCTGGCGCAGCCGCTCCAGCGTCGCAGGCGGGAAGGCCTCGGCGATCCGCTCCGGTCGCTCGGAGGAGTCGAAGCTCAGGTACATGCCGTCGACGTGGTCGGCGAGTGTGCGCCACTGCGCGTCGAGCCGGTCGGGGTGCGAGCCGAGGGCGGCGACCGAGAAGTTCGCCGACCGATGCGCGTACGCGGTCGCGTCCTCCTCGACGTCGGCAACGGCGCCGCCGACCGCGCGGAGCTGGAAGAACGGCACCGCGCCGGATTGCAGCATCCGTTCCACCGCCGCCGCGAAGGCGGGCGTGACGTGCTCGATCAGACCCGAGCGGGAGTGCGGCTCGCCCGCGCCGTGCTGCGGGCCGAGGTCGGCATTCGCCATGATCTGCGGATACGTCGTGAGCTGCACGGACTGCTGCACCAGCGGCGCGAGCTCGGCGAAGGGCTGCAGGCGCGCGATGATCGTGTCGGGGTCGTCGGAGTCGACGATGCCGTAGAGCTGCACCACCTGCGGCTGGCCGGGGCTCGGCCCGCCGGTCAGCAGGAACAGCGTGAGGTCGCGCGGCGAGGACTCGACGATGCGACCGTACCCCTCGAGGAACCCGGCGACGTCGTCGACCTGGAACGCGAGCTGCGCGTAGCCCACCTGGCCGACCTCGTCGACCTCGAACTCGAACGCCGTGACGATGCCGACGTTGGCGCCGGCCCCGCGCACCGCCCAGAAGAGGTCGGGGTGGGTCGCAGCATCCGTCCGCACGACCCTGCCGTCGGCCAGCACCACCTCGGCGGCGCGCAGATGGTCGATAGTGAGTCCGTGCTCGCGGGCGAGCAGGCCGATGCCGCCTGCCGTGGCGAGTCCGCCGACGCCCACGCCGCCGTAGTCGCCCGAGGTCAGCGCCCAGCCGTGCTCGCCGAGCGCCGCGGCGACCTGCGCCCAGCGCGCGCCGGGACCGATCCGCACGAGCCGGCGATCGACGTCGAGCACCTCGATCTCGTCGAGGCGGCGGAGGTCGATCACGATGCCGCCGTCGTTGGTGCTGCGGCCGCTGATGCCGTGGCCGCCGCTGCGCACCGCGAGCGGGAGCTCGGGATGCCGGCGCGCGAACGCGAGCGCCTCGGCCACCTGCACGGCCGACGAAGGCTGCAGCACGAGGCCCGGGCGTCCGCCGCGCATGTAGGTGGCACGCACGTCGCCGTAGTCGAAGTCGCCGGGCTCGATCGCGCGGAGGCCGGCCGGCACGTCGTCATAGGCGATTCCGTCACGGCGCGCGGCGAGCGCGGCTGCGGACCGGACGGATGCTGCGGCCGTGCCTCGCCGGCCGCGCTCGGCGGTCACGAGCTCGCGTACCGCGGGGGCGACGTCCTCGCCGAACCGCTGGAGCAGGTTCGGGTCGTCCGCCGCGATGATGAACGTGCCGATGCCGTCCTCGAGCGCGAGATGCGCGAGGCGCTCCGCGAACTCACGTGGGTCTGCGGCGAGCTGCCCGATGTTGAGCAGCCGCCGGACCTCGCGCGGGTCTCGGCCGACGGACTGCGCCGCCTTGTCGATCGCGGCGTTGCCCTTGGCGAGATCGCCCGGCTTCAGGTAGGCGAGCGACGGCAGCCACCCGTCGCCCTTGCGACCGGTGAGCGAGAGCATGCGCGGCTTGTACGCGCCGATGTGGATCGGGATGTCGTGCGCCGGACGCGGGCCGCGCTTCGCGCCATGCGCCGCGTGGTACTTCCCGTCGGTGAAGACGCCCCGGCGCTCGTCGGTGCGCCACAGCTCGCGGATGAGGTCGATCGCCTCCCCCAGCGCCGTCACGGCCTGGCCGGGCGTGAGCCGCGTGCCGCCCATCGCCTCGATGGCATCCCAGAAGCCTCCGGCGCCGAGGCCCAGGTCGAAGCGGCCGCCCGACAGCAGGTCGAGGCTCGCCGCCGCCCGCGCGACGACGGCCGGCGGGCGCAGCGGCACGTTCAGCACGTTGGGCGCGATCCGGACGGTCTCGGTGCGCGCGGCGACGAACGACATGAGCGTCCAGGTGTCGAGGAACGCCGGCTGGTACGGGTGGTCCTGGAAGGTGACGAGATCGAGGCCGGATCCCTCCGCCACCTGCGACAGGAGCACCGGGGCTTGGGGGCTCGCGGCGGAAGGAGTGATGAAGGCGCCGAATTCGAGCGGGTGTCCGTAGTCCACGATCCATTCGAACGCATGGGGACTGCGCGTTGTTCCTCGCCCTCAGCCGACGCGCCAGCAGCCGTCGACGTGGTCGTCGACCATGCCGGCCGACTGCATGAGTGCGTACATCGTGGTGGGGCCGACGAAGCGGAAGCCGCGCTTGCGGAGCGCCTTGCTCATGGCCTCCGCCTCGGCGGTGATCGCGGGCACCTCGGCGAACGTCGAAGGCCGGCGGTGGGATGCCGGCGCGAACGACCACATGAAGGCGTCCAGCTCGCCGGGCTCGAGCTCGAGCACCAGCCGCGCATTGGAGATCGTCGCCTCGATCTTGGCGCGATTGCGGATGATGCCGGCATCCGTCATGAGCCGTGCGACGTCGTCTTCGCCGAACGCCGCGACCGCCTCGGGATCGAACCCTGCGAAGACCTCGCGGAACCGCGGGCGCTTGCGGAGGATCGTGATCCACGACAGCCCGGCCTGGAAGCCTTCGAGGCTCATCTTCTCGAAGAGCGCGCGGTCGCCGTGCAGCGGCACACCCCACTCCTCGTCGTGGTAGCGGGCGTACTCGAGGTCATCGCCGACCCACGCGCAGCGCGCGCGGCCATCGGCGCCGAGGCGGACGTCGGTGCTCACCGCGCCAGCCTAGGCCGCGCCTGCGACTTCGACCCCGCAGCATCCGTTTCCCACTCGAGAAACCACTTCCGCGACGAGAAACCATGCGTGCCGCGATTTCACAGCGGGTCTGCGGTTTCTCACGCTCGACCTTCGCCCCCGCCCACAGGGGCGTTCAGCCGCCCGACACCCGCTCGATTCCCGGATGCCGCCGGCGTCGCTTACCTTGGAATGTCGGGTTGCTCGCGCCCGCAGCTGGGAGGCAGGACCATGAAGATCGTCGCGTCGGCGGATTGGCGGGACTCGGTCCCCTTCGAGAACCCCGTGCTCCTGGCAGACGTGGTCCCGGGCGAGCCGACGCGCTGCTTCTCGTGCGGCCCCGACTCCGAACTGCTGCCCCGCACCGAGCTGTGGGCGTACAAGCACCGGCACCCCAAGAACCACGACGGCTACGTGCGCTTCTACTGCGCGTATCACGTGCCCGCGGCGGCGATCGTCCCTCAGCCGGCGGCGGCCGCGCCGAACGCACGGTCGAAGTCGTCCTCGCCTCGTCCGGCCGCCGAGCGTCGCGTCGCCAAGGCCGTCATCCCCGAGCGCGTGCGCGCGATGTGCCCGAACTGCTTCGTCGAGGTGTCGGCGACCGGCGAGTGCGGGATGTGCGGCTGGACCGCGTCCTGACACCCGCCGGCCGGCGCGTCACTTCTTCTTGAGCGACTTCTCCGACACCGGCGCCTCCCCCGACGCGGCGAGCGCCCGGTAGTACTCGCGCGCCTCGTCCTGGCGCTCGCGCTCGGCACCCGACGCGATCGGCGCGCGCACGTGCTCGGGCGCGAAGCCGTAGGCATCGACGAGATCCTGTGCGTGCGGACGCAGCCGCGCCGCGAGCCGGTCGATGTAGCGGGAGACGGATGCTGCGCGCTGCGTGGAGAGCCGGCCGTTGATGATGTACCACGCAAGGTGCTTCTCGATGAGGTGCAGCCCGAACAGGTCGCGCAGCCACGTCAGCACCTGCTTGGTGCCCTCGTCGGACACGCGGTTCACGCCGTCGGTGAACGCCTCCCACTGAAGGAGCTCGCCGTGGGCGCGGGCTGCTTCGATGAGCTCCGCCTGGTGGCTGTTGAACAGGGCAGCCGCCTCGGCGGGCGACAGCTTGGGCGCCGGACGCAGCGCGGCGGCGACATCCGCCACCATCTGCTGCACCCGGCCTGCGAGCAGTTCGTGCTGCTGGTCGGTGCGCAGGCCGAGCTCGATCGAGCGCGCGGTCGACCCGAAGTCGGTCACCGTCTGTCCGAGCTGACGGAGCCCCGCGCCGTGGAACACCTTGCCCGCCGTCTGGCCGACGGCGAAGCGGGCGAGGGCCGCGGGATCCTTGCCTTTGAACTGCTTGGCGTAGTCCGACAGGAGGCGCTTGCCGACCAGCTGGAGCAGGACGTTGTTGTCGCCCTCGAAGGTGACGTACACGTCGAGGTCCTGGTGGAGGCCGACCATGCGGTTCTCGGCGAGGAAGCCGGAGCCGCCGCAGGCCTCTCGGGCCTCCTGGATCGTGCCCAGCGCGTTCCATGTGCTCAGCGGCTTGAGCGCCGCGGCGAGGGTCTCGAGGTCCTCGCGCTCCTCGGGGGTGTCGGTACGACCCGAGAAGACGGCGTCGAACTTCTTGAGCAGCTCGTCGTGGCTGAAGAACTGCGCGTAGTTCTGCGCCAGAAGCGGCAGGAGGCGGCGCTGGTGCTTGCCGTAGTCGAGCAGCACCACCTCTTCGGTGCCGGCGCCGGAATCGAACTGGCGGCGCTGGTTCGCGTAAGTGAGCGCGATGTGGAGGGCGAGCGCGGTGCCGGTGGTGGCGGCCCCGTCGAGTGACACCCGACCCTGCACGAGCGCCCCGAGCATGGTGAAGAAGCGGCGACCGGGCGTGGGGATATCGCTGGTGTATGAGCCGTCCGCGGCGACCTGGCCGTAGCGGTCGAGCAGGTTGAAGCGCGGGACCCGGACCTGGTCGAACGCGAGCCGGCCGTTGTCGATGCCGTTAAGGCCGCCCTTGACGCCGTCGTCCTCGCTGACGATGCCCGGGAGCATCGCACCCTCGTCGTCGCGGATCGGCACGAAGAAGCAGTGCACGCCGTAGTTGACGCCGCCGGTGATGAGCTGCGCGAACACCGTGGCGGCCTTGCCGTGCAGCGCTGCATTGCCGAGGTAGTCCTTGTACGCGCCGCGGAACGGCGTGTGGATCACGAACTCCTCGGTCTCGGGGTCGTAGGTCGCGGTCGTGCCGATGGCCGCGACATCCGATCCGTGTCCGGTCTCGGTCATGGCGAAAGCGCCGGGGATCGAAAGGTCGGTGATGCCCGGCATCCACTTGTCGTGGTGCTTCTCGGTGCCGAGCTGGAACACGGCCGAGCCGAAGAGGCCCCACTGCACGCCGGACTTGATCTGCAGGCTGGGGTCAGCGAGCACGAGCTCCTGGAAGCCGGCGAGGTTCGCGCCGTTGTCGTTGAGTCCGCCGAACTTCTCCGGCATCGCGCGGCGCGAGCCGCCGTGCTCGACGAGCAGGTGCAGCTGTGTCAGCACGCGCTCACGGTGCTCGTCCATCGACAGCCCGTCGATCCGCCAGAACGCGGGGTCCTTGATCATCTCGCGGGCCTCGCGGCGTGTCTCTGCCCACGTCCCGAGGAGCAGATCCGCGACCCCGGCGACATCGATGCGGGGCTCGGATGCCTCGGCTGCGGTCTGCGGAGCGGTCGGGGCTCCCCCGGCGGGCGTGTTCTTGTGGACGGCGGGCTTCTTGGTGCGGACGGCGGCGTCAGCCATGTGCATCACCTCTCGGTGCGACGGGGGAAGGGTCACGTTCCCCTCGACCGTAGGACTCCCACAACCCCGACTCAAAGCCTCTGGTGGATCTCCACAATGCTCATCCGACACTGGTGACGGATGCGTTGTGCGAGACGCACAGGCGAGCCGCCGCTGGAGCCCGGGCGAAGACCGTTGCCACTGCACCCGCGCGAACGTCCACGGCGAGCCCTAGGTGTGATGTCCAGGCAGGTTGTTGATCCTGCTGATGGGTGGGGCTCCGATTGCGGAGTGTCGCCTGTGGTGATTGTAGAAGTGGATCCAGCCGGGCAGGGCGTCGCGGCGTTCGGTCTCTGACGGGTAGAACTTCGCGTAGGCCCATCCGTCGGCCAGCGTGCGGTGGAAGCGCTCGATCTTGCCGTTGGTCTGCGGGCGGTACGGGCGGGTGCGCTTGTGTCTGATGCCGAGGTCGGCGCAGGCGTCTCGCCAGGCAAGGGACCGGTAGCAGGAGCCGTTGTCGGAAAGGACGCGCTCGACGGTCACGCCGTGATCGGCGAAGAACGCGATCGCGCGGGTGAGGACGCCGACGGCAGTCTCGGCTCGCTCGTCGTCGTGCTCTTCGACATAAGCCACCCGCGAGTTGTCGTCGACGACGGTGTGGAAGAACCCGGTGCCGGTCCTCGGCTTGTGGTCCTTGCCGCGCGGCAGTCCTGGCGTCTCGAGCTTGTTCCGGGCGCCCTGCTGCCGTCCGACGAACCGGTGCCCGCCGCCGTCGGGGATGCGACCGAACTTGGTGACATCGACGTGGATCAGTGCGCCGGGATGGTCGTGCTCATAACGGCGGATCGGCTCCCCGGTGACCCGGTCGATCGCGGAGAGGCGGTTGAGGCCGCAACGCACCAGAACCGCGTGAACGGTCGACGGAGCCAGACCGAGCTCACCGGCGATCTGGACCGGGCCCAGCCGACGCCGCCAGCGGGCCTTCACGATCTTCTTCACAACCGGCGACGGCGTCTTCGCAGGCATCGAGCGGGGGCGGCTCGACCGATCCGACATCCCCGCCGGCCCCTCGGATCGGAATCTGGCCGCCCACTTCCGGGCTGTCACGGTCGAGACCATGAACATCTTCGCTGCCACCTGCAGTGGCCACCCCTCGTCGACGATAAGGCGCGCGAGGCGCAGTCGGGCACGGGGAGTCAGAGCAGCGTTAGCGTGGGACACGAGGGCCTCCTGCGTTCGTGAAGCGGTTGAACTAGACAGCTCCACTTCACAACCGGGAGGCCTTCGCTACTCAGCTACTCCGGGCGTGTCCCGAAACAACGTCCCTGGACATCACACCTAGGCTCAGGTCATGGCCCCGCCCACGGCGATCACGACCGCGTTCATCCCCGTGCACGATCCGCGCGCGAGCGCGCACTGGTACGCGGACGCCTTCGGCCTCGGCGTCATGGAGGAGAACGACTCCTCCAGCGTGCTCGCGGGCTCGCACGGACAGGTGACGCTGATGGGCCCGAAGAGCGGCATCAGTGTCGCGCCCGGCCTGCCGTGGGCCACGTGCAACTTCCGCGTCGACGACCTCGCCTCCGTGCACGAGCGCCTCGCACGGCTCGGCGCACACCCGAGCGACGAGCTCGGCGACCCCGACCGCTGCCTCTTCTTCACCGCCACCGACCCCGACGGGAACACCATCCTCGTCACCGACCGCTGACGAGATGACCGACGACGACGCGACTCTCGACATGTCGCCGCTCGACCTCGACGGCCGCGAGCCCGATCTGGACGAGCGGTTCGGCGAGGGGGTGCTCGATGAGAAACTGTGGTGGCCGCACTACCTCCCGCACTGGTCGTCTCGCGCGCGCACCGCGGCGCGCTACTCGATCGCACCCGATGCGCTCGAGCTGTTCATCGACGCCTACACCGCCCCGTGGTCCCCCGAGTTCGACGGTGACGTCCGCGTCTCGCACCTGCAGACCGGCCAGTTCTCCGGTGAGCGCGGCAGCCGAATCGGACAGCACCGCTTCCGCGACGGCCTGGCGGTGCGCGAAGAGCAGCCGCAGCGCCGGCTCCACCTCCCGCGATTCGGCGTGATCGAGGTGCGGATGGCGGCGGTGCGCCACCCCGACGCGATGGTCGCATTCTGGCCGATCGGCTTCGAGGACCAGCCGGAGAACTCCGGCGAGATCTGCATCGCCGAGATCTTCGGAAGCGACTTGGATGACGCGGGCGGCTGGGTCGGAGTCGGCGTCAAGCGCCAGCACGACCCGCGGCTCCGCGACGACTTCGAGAAGGTCCGCGTCGAGGGCGACCTCACTGAGATGCACGACTACGCCGTCGAGTGGACACCCGACGCGGTGCGGTTCTTCATCGGCCACCGCTGGGTGAAGACCGTGCGCCAGACGATCGACTACCCCGTCCAGCTCATGCTCGACCTCTACGAGCTGCCGCGTGCCGACGGCATGCGCGACATCGCAGCGCTCCCCCATACGCTGCGCGTCGAGCGGGTGCGCACCTTCCCGCCGCTCTGACCCCGGCTCAGAAGAGCCCGACGATGCGCCCCTCGTCGTCGACGTCGATGCTGTTCGCGGCGGGAGTCACCGGCAGCCCGGGCATCGTCATGATGTCGCCGCAGATCATCACGACGAATCGTGCCCCGGCCGCCAGCCGCACCTCGCGGATGTCGACGACGTGCCCCGTCGGCGCACCGCGCAGCTTCGGATCCGTGGAGAACGAGTACTGCGTCTTCGCGACGCACACCGGGTAGGACCCATAGCCCTCGTCCTGCAGGCGCTTGATCTGCGCGCGGACGGTGGTCGAGGCGGTGATCTCCGACGCCCCGTAGATGCGCGTCGCGATCGCGCTCATCTTGCGCCACAGCGACGCGTCATCCGGGTAGGTGAAGCGGAGAGCGGATGCTGCCCCCTCGGGTTCGGCGGCGCGCTCGTCGCAGAGCCTCACGACCTCGCGCGCCAGGTCCTCCGCCCCGGCGCCCCCCTGGGCGAAGTGCTTCGCGACCACGGCCGTGACCCCGACGGACTCGGCCGCCGCAACGAGCGCCGCGGTCTCCGCATCCGTGTCCTCCGCGCGATGGTTGATCGCGACGACCGTCGGGATCCGCCAGGTCTCGCGCAGGGTCTCCAGATGGCGCAGGAGGTTTGCGGTGCCGTGCTCGAGGGCGGCAACGTTCTCGTGCGGAAGGTCGGCGACCTCGACACCGCCGTGGTACTTCATGGCGCGCACCGTCGCGACCACCACCGCGACGTCGGGCCGGAGGCCGGTGGTGCGGCACAGGATGTCGACGAACTTCTCTGCGCCCAGGTCGGCGCCGAAGCCCGCCTCGGTCACGACGTAGTCGGCCATGCGCAGCGCGGAATCGGTCGCGAGGTAGGAGTTGCAGCCGTGCGCGATGTTCGCGAACGGGCCGCCGTGCACGAACGCCGGCGTGTGCTCGAGGGTCTGCACGAGGTTCGGGGCGAGCGCGTCGCGCAGGATCGCCGCCATCGCGCCGTGCGCCTGCAGGTCCCGGGCGCGGATCGGGCTGCGGTCGCGGGCGTACGCGACGACGATCTCGCCGAGGCGATCCTTGAGGTCGGCGAGGTCGGTCGCGAGACAGAAGATCGCCATCACCTCGCTCGCCACGACGATGTCGAAGCCGTCCTCGCGGGGATAGCCGTTGGACGGACCGCCGAGGCCGATCACGGCGTCGCGCAGCGCGCGGTCGTTCACGTCGAGCACTCGCCGCCAGGTCACGCGTCGCACGTCGATGCCGAGGGCGTTGCCGTGGTGCACGTGGTTGTCGATGAGCGCCGCGAGCAGGTTCGTCGCGATCGCGATCGCCGAGAAGTCGCCCGTGAAATGGAGGTTGATGTCCTCCATGGGCACGACCTGCGCGTACCCGCCGCCGGCGGCGCCGCCCTTCATGCCGAACACCGGCCCGAGCGCGGGCTCGCGCAGGCAGATCATGGCCCGCTCGCCGATGCGGGTGAGCGCGTCGCCGAGGCCGACGGTGGTCGTCGTCTTGCCCTCCCCCGCGGGCGTCGGCGAGACGGCGGTCATCAGCACGAGCCGTCCGCGCGGCCTCTCCTGGAGCGTCCGCAGGTGCCGCAGCGACACCTTCGCCTTGAAGCGGCCGTACGGCTCGAGCTCCTCGTCCGGGATGCCGAGCCCCTCGGCGATCCGGGTGATCGGCCAGAGCTCGGCCTGCTGTGCGATCTCGATGTTGCTCGTGGCCACGCTCGCTCCCCGTTGCGGGCCTCGTCGCCCGCCTCCGTCAGCCTATGCGGCGGGCGCTCACTCGTCGCGGATGCGCACCGAGAGGCACGTCACGCAGCCCTCGAGCTTCTCGAACTCCGTGATCGGCGTGGTGACGACCTCGAGCCCGCGCGACCGGTAGAGCTCGGCGGTCTCGGGAGCGTCGGCCGACATGAGCACGGTGGCGTCGTCCAGCACGACGACGGCGGTGCCGTGCTCCTCGGGCACCGCCAGGAAGTCCGGGTAGGCGGCCGGGTCGTCGACGAGCGGCTCGAACCCGACGACCGTGCCGTCGGGGAGCGCGGTCACTCCGCTCTTCAGGTGCAGCACCTTCGACACCGGCACGGCGACGACGCTCCAGCCGCGCGGCGAGAGCAGATCGCGCAGCTGGGTGATCCCTTCGTCGTTCGTGCGCAGCGTCCGCCCGACGTACACCGTGCGCCCGACCTTGAGCACGTCGCCGCCGTCGAGCGTGCCCGGCGGCTCGATCGCGCGATACGGGATGCCGGCATCCTCCAGCGCCGACCGCGTCGAGGCGATCTCGCCTCGACGGGACTCGGCTCCCGGGCTCGTGAGCACCGCCAGGTCGCCGAACATGACGACCGCGTCCTCGATGAACACCCCGTCGGCGTGCTCGTCTGCCGGGTCGACCTGGACGACCTCCCAGCCCCGCTGCCGGAACACGTCGACGTACGACTCCCACTGACGCTGCGCGAGCGCGGCGTCGACCGGCACGCGCTCGATGTGCGTGAGCTCGCCCTCCGCGAGACGGGGGGATGGGCGGCGGACGAGAAGGCGCGGCATGGGCGCAAGGCTACCGCCGCGGCGCCGGGCGGCAGCATCCGTTCCTCTTCTGACGTCTGTGATCCCAGACGCCGTTCGGGCGGGCGGGCTGTGCCCGATGCGCCTCACCCACCAGACTGGGAAGACCCCGGCGCCGTGGCCCGGGCCACCTCGTGGGGAGTCCGACATGGCCGCACTCGGCGAGCAGCTCTTTCGACGCAAGCCCATCGTCATCCAGCAGAAGCACCACAAGGGCGAAGAGCTCGCCCGGAACATCGGCACCTTCCAGCTGATGATGTTCGGCGTCGGCGCGACCGTCGGCACCGGCATCTTCTTCGTTCTGAGCGAGTCGATCCCCGAAGCGGGCCCCGCGGTGATCATCTCGTTCATCGTCGCGGCGATCTGCGCCGGCCTCTCGGCGCTGTGCTACGCCGAGCTCGCCTCGGCTATCCCGGTGAGCGGCTCCACCTACTCGTACACGTACCACGCACTGGGCGAGATCTGGGCGGTGATCATCGCGGGCTGCGTGCTGCTGGAGTACGGCGTCGCCGTCTCGGCGGTCGCGGTCGGCTGGAGCGGCTATTTCAACGAGCTGCTCGAGAACACGCTCGGATTCCGGCTGCCGGATGCCCTGTCGGTGTCGTTCATCCCCGGATCGGACGCAGCGGCGACCGGCGGCATCATCAACCTTCCCGCCGTCGTCCTCGTGGGCCTGTGCTGTCTGCTCCTCATCCGAGGGGTCGCCGAGTCGGCCACGGTGAACACGATCATGGTGCTGATCAAGCTCGGGGTGCTGGCGCTGTTCATCGTCCTCGGCTTCACCGCGTTCAACGCCGACCACTTCGAGAACTTCTTCGCGTTCGGCGCCGCCGGCATCAGCGCGGCGGCAGCGACCATCTTCTTCTCGTTCATCGGCCTCGACGCCGTCGCGACGGCGGGCGAGGAGGTGCGCAACCCGCAGAAGGCGCTCCCGCAGGCGATCGTCGGCGCCCTCATCATCGTCTCGACGGTCTACATCCTGGTCGCGATCGCGGGGCTCGCCGCCGAGCCGGTCGAGTTCTACTCCACCGAGGAGGCCGGTGAGGCAGGCCTCGCCCAGATCCTGGAGAACATCACGGGCAACCCGGTCTGGGGCACGATCCTGGCGGCCGGCGCGGTCGTCTCGATCTTCTCGGTGACGCTCGTCACGCTGTACGGCCAGACCCGCATCCTGTTCTCGATCTCCCGCGACGGCCTCGTCCCCCGCCGGTTCCTCAAGGTCAACGCCAAGACGATGACGCCGATCTACAACACGATCGTCGTCTCGGCGATCGTCGCGGTCATCGCCGGGTTCGTTCCGTCGGACTATCTGTGGGACACGGTCTCGATCGGCACGCTGGTCGCCTTCAGTGTCGTCGCGCTCGCGGTCATCGTGCTGCGGCGCACGAAGCCGGACCTCGAGCGGCCGTTCCGGGTTCCGCTCTACCCGGTGGTGCCGATCCTCACCATCGCGGCGTGCGTCTACATCCTGTCGGGGCTCGCGGCCATCACGTGGGTGATCTTCGGCGCCTGGATCGCGATCGTGCTGCTCTACTACTGGTTCTACGGACGGAGGCACGCGACGCTGAACGACTACACCTCTCCGGAGCAGATCGCCGAGCCGATCCATCCCGAGGACGAGACGTGACGTACCTCGTCGGCTACGGACCGCGCAATGACGATCGCAGCGCGATCGAACTCGCGTTCCAGTTCGCTCGCTCGCATCCCGAGCCGGTCGTCGCGGTGTCGGTCGTTCCGCAAGGGTGGGGCACCCCGCTCGCCGGCGGCGTCGACCGCGAGTACGAGGAGTGGGCCGCCGGCGAGGGCCGGCTGAGCGCGGAGCTGGCCCTGGCGGACTTCGCCCACCACCCCGGCATCCCCGCCGAGGCGGTGTGGGTCGCGGGCAGGTCGGCGCCTGCGACGCTCATCGAGCAGGCCATGGCCCGCGACGCCCGGATGATCGTCGTGGGGTCGGCCGAGGAGGCGGAGCCGGGGCGCGTCCGGCTTACTTCCAAGACCGATCGGCTGGTGCACTCCTCGCCCCTGCCGGTGGCCATCGCGCCGCGCGGCTACCGCACCAGCAGCGCGGTCACGAGGGTGACCGTCGGCTTCCGTGACGACGACGCCAGCTGGTCGCTGCTCAACCGCGTCGCGGAGTTCAGCCGGATCGCGTCGGCCAGGATGCGCCTGGTCACGTTCCTCGTGAACCCGTCGCGCCGCCCCGTCACCACCGACATCAGCCACGCGCAGACCCAGGTCATCGAACTGTGGACCGTGCAGGCTGCCGCCGCGCTGCGGGAGGCGACGACGCACCTGACGGCACTCGGATTCTCGGACGACGAGCTCGAGTACGGCATCGCCGCCGCCGGCGACTGGGGCACCGCGGTCTCGTCGGTCGGCTGGACCGAGGGCGATGTCATGGTCGTGGGGTCGTCGTCGACGCACCGTCTGGCCCAGGTGTTCCTGGGTTCGAGTGCGTCGAAGATCCTGCGCCACGCATCCGTGCCCGTCGTGGTCGTGCCGGGCGCGGGCGCGTAGCGGCGGCACAGGCTCGGACGACGACGGATGCTGCGCCGCGAGGTCGGCGCGCAGCATCCGGGTGTCAGGCGGCGGCGACCACCGCGAGCACGGCCTCGCCGTAGGCCTCGCGCTTCTTGGCGCCGATGCCCGAGACGCCGTCGAGGTCGGCCAGGCTCGCGGGGCGGCGCTCGGCGAGCGCGCGCAGCGTCGCGTCCCCGAACACGATGTAGGCGGGCACCCCGAGCTCTTTCGCGACGCCGGCACGCCAGGAGCGCAGCGCCTCGAACACACCGGCGTTCGCGGGGTCGAGGATCTCGGGAGCGGTGGTCTTGCGCACGCGCGCGACCCCGCCGGAACGGCCCATCACGTCGCGGCGGAGCGGCACCGGCGTCTCGCCGCGCAGCACGCCGGCCGCAGACTCACCGAGAGCGAGCGTGCCGTACTCCCCGCGGGCGACCAGGATGCCACGGGCCAGCAGCTGCCGGATCACGCTGCGCCAGTCCTGATCGCTGAGGTCCGCACCGAGCCCGTACGTCGAGAGCTGATCGTGGCCCTGCTGCCGGATGCGGTCGGTCGAGGCGCCGCGGAGGATGTCCACGAGGTGGCCCGCCCCGAACGCCTGGCCGCGCTCGCGCTGCAGCCGCACGATCGTCGACAGCAGCTTCTGCGCGGGCACGAGTCCGTCCCACGTGTCGGGCGCCTCGAGGCAGGTGTCGCAGTTGCCGCACGGGGCGGAGGCTTCGCCGAAGTAGGCGAGCAGGTTCTGGCGGCGGCATCCGACCGTCTCGCACAGGCCGAGCATCGCGTCGAGGTGCTGGCCGAGGCGGGTCTTGAAGGCGCGGTCGCCGGGCGACTGGTCGATCATGCGGCGCTGCTGCACGACGTCGCCGAGCCCATAGGCCATCCACGCGACGGATGCCTCGCCGTCGCGGCCCGCTCGACCGGTCTCCTGGTAGTACCCCTCGACGGACTTCGGCAGGTCGATGTGCGCGACGAAGCGGACATCGGGCTTGTCGATGCCCATGCCGAACGCGATCGTCGCCACCATCACGACGCCGTCCTCGCGGAGGAACCGGGACTGGTTCGCGGCGCGCGTCTCGGCCGGAAGACCGGCGTGGTACGGCAGCGCGTCGACGCCCTGCGCGGAGAGGAACTCGGCCGTCTGCTCGACCGACTTGCGGCTCAGCGCATAGACGATGCCCGATACCGGACCGGACCCCTGTGAACGGATGAAGGCGACGAGCTGACGCCGGGGGTCTGACTTGGCCTCGATGCGGTACTGGATGTTCGGGCGGTCGAAGCTCGACACGAAGTGGCGCGCCTGCGGCAGCTGCAGGCGCTCGGTCATCTCGCGATGCGTCGCGGGCGTCGCCGTCGCCGTGAGCGCGAGGCGCGGGACCCCGGGGAACCGTTCGGCGAGGGCGCCCAGCGCGAGGTAGTCGGGCCGGAAGTCATGGCCCCACTGCGACACGCAGTGCGCCTCGTCGATCGCGATGACGCTGAGCTTTCCGCGCGCGAGGAACCGGAGCGTCGTCTCGGTGTTGAGCCGCTCGGGGGCGACGTAGAGCAGGTCGAGCTCGCCCGCCAGGTATGCGCGCTCGACGGCCGCGCGCTCGGGCGGCGCCTGCGTCGAGTTGAGGTAGGCGGCGCGCACGCCGTTGGCGACGAGCGCGTCGACCTGGTCGTGCATGAGCGCGATCAGAGGACTCACGACGAGCCCCGAGCCCGGGCGCGCGAGCGCCGGCACCTGGTAGCAGACGCTCTTGCCGCCACCGGTGGGCATGAGCACGACGGCGTCCCCGCCGGCGATCACGTGATCGACGATCGCGCCCTGCTCACCCCGGAACGCGTCGTACCCGTACACCTCGCGCAGCACCGTGCCCGCGTCGGCGCCGGTGAAGTCCCGGCGAGGACCGGCTCCTGCGAACGGGTCGATCGACGTCGAGCCGCCGGCCAGCGGGTCGGGCGGCGGCATCCAGCCGTCCTCCGGCGGAGCCCACGACTCGTCGGGCGGGGGCGCACTGTACTCATCGGCCGGCGGCGCCCAGGCGGGCTCCCACGCGAGGTCGGCGTACGGGTCGCCCTGGGGGATTGTCACCTGTCCCAGGGTAGCCTCGGCATCCGACGCGCTCCCCCCGCGCGCCCGCCCCGGTGCACAACCCGCCGCGAGCCGTCTTCACGCGTCGCTGGGGAGGGAACGGTCAGCGCGGCCGCGGCGGGCGACACACGACGAGTTCCGCGTCGCCGCGCAAGGTCACTACTCCGGCAGCGTGGGGCAGCACGACGGTCGACCCGCGCGTCAGGTTCAGCGTCGATCCGTCGGCGCCCGCTGTCGCTTCTGCCCGGCCGGCGAGCACGACCATCACGGCGAAGCCTGGCTCGACGACGGCTGAGCCGTACACCCGCACGTGCTCGAGTCGAAAGAAGGGGTCGGCCTCTTCCGGCAGTAGCGGCGTCGCTTCCCCGGCACGATGAACGAGCCTGCGGACCGCGGACTCTGATCGGGCAGTCCGCTCGACTGCACCGAGCGCGGTGTCGAATCCGACGCCGAGGTGCCCCTCGGCACGACCGTCGATCGCGAAGCCCGTCCACTCGACGAGGATCGAGAGGTCCTGGGGCTCCTGGAGTTCGACGAGCAGGATGCCTTCGCCGATCGCGTGCAACACCCCGGCCGGCACGTGCACGACATCGCCCGGTGCGACATCCAGCCGATGCATCGCGCCCAGGAGCGCCGCGGTGTCCTGCCGCTCGACGATGCCGTCGAGTTCCGCCCCATCCAGATCCCGTGCGAGAGCGAGGTGGACCTGTCCGGGCGTGAGGATGTACCAGGCCTCGGTCTTGCCGTGCAAGGCTCCGATGTGGGCTGCCGCCCAGGGCCCATCGGGATGAGCGTGCACCGGCAACCGCTGACCCGCATCGCATCCAGGAGCTTCACGAGAAGCATGGGATCTGCTCCGAAGGCCTCGCTGTGCGCCTCGCCGAGCCATCGCAGCGGGTCGGCGGCGAGGGCTTCGGCGAGCAGCCGCCCATCGGCCAGCACCGTCTGCCCCGCCGGCGCTTCTCCGCGAACAGGGGTCGCCGATGCGACCCAGTCCTCCGGCTCGTACTCCCCGCCCTCCTCCTCCCCGCGGAAGTCCGTGATGCGGCGGCCACCCCGGTAGAAGCGGTCCGCAGGGCGGTTGGAGGGAAGATCGGAGATGGTCACGACCGCGCGCCTTTCGCGATTCGTTCGACGGATGCCGCGACCCGCCGTCCGGCCGCGGGGCCTGAGTCCACAGCATCCGACGACATCATCCCCGCGATGAAGCCGCCGACGAAGCTGTCGCCGAGCCCGATCGTGGTCGGAGCGGCGACATCGAGCTTGTATGCCGGTATGCAGACCGCCTGGCCCGAGAATCGCTGCTCGAGTTCGACCGCGAAGCGCGCCGCGCGCTCCTGCCGAGGCAGCAGGCGGGTGGCCGCGTAATCCGCCGCGGTGAGTGCGTCGCCGACCCGGAAGCGGGTGCCCGCCATCGTCACGCCGCCGTCAAGAGCACTCCCCCATCGTTCCGCGTCGTCGCCGACAGCGACGGCCCAGTGCTTCGTATGCACCACCAGGATCGGCGCGGGGATGAGCTCGGACGCAGCCCGCAGGGCATCCTCGACGGCGTCGGGATCGAGCAGGTCGAACGCGCCGCCGAGGTAGCCGAAGAGCTCATCCTCGTTGAGCCCGTACACGTCGACGACGGCTGCCATCGCATCGCGCACCCGCAGCCCGTGCGCCGCATCGTGCGACCCGGCGTCTTCGAACAATGCCACCCCACCGGCGGCCATGCGCGCGATCGCCCCGGCGACCCGCCCCAGGCGGTCCTCGAGGATCGCTCGATCCTGAATCGTGTTGAAGCCCGACGCGAGGAACGCCCGTGCCTCCGCGACGAGGTCGCCGAGCTGCGGCGCGAGCACGAGCTCCCGGTTGGGCAGGTCGTTCACGTAGATGAGCCGGTTGGGATGGGGCGCGACGATCAGCGCGTCGGGGAGCTCCACCGCGGCACCCGCCGGGTACTGCACGATCACGTGCGGTTCCGTGGAATCCCTCGTGGCGCTGTTGAGATACGAGACCTCCGGGGGAAGTTGGCGCCGCACGGTGTCGTCGATGCTGACGAGATGGACCGTGCTCGGCACACCGAGCCTGGCCATCGCGAGCGCGGCGCGCACGCAGGTCCCTCCGAGGGTCGAGGCGTAGCGGAAGCGCGCCGAGAACTCCTCGAGCGCCGCGGGCGTGGCGACGAAACGCTCACCGCCGCGCCCTTCGCGCAGGAACGACAGCACCGAGACGACGAGGCTCCGCTCGTCGACCACGGCCACTGCGGTGTCGAGCTCTGATGCCGTGACGCCGTAGACGCGCGCAGCCTCCTCGAGGACGGCGGCATCCCATTCGATCTCGTAGTCGACGGTGCCGCCGAGCCCGAGCACGATCCCTGAGCTCACGCTCCGATCCTTCCGCGGTCGAGGCCGGTCAGTACAGCGGCGCCTTGCCGTCGGCGCCGAAGAGACGGATCTTCTCGGCCGCCGTGACCTTCAGTGCGGCGATCGGCTCGGGCTGGATGGCGTTCGGCTCGCGCAGGCGCTCGTCGGTGCCGAGAATCTCGCGCATGCGGTTGTGGTACGCCACCTTGATGTCGCTCGAGATGTTGATCTTGTTGATGCCGAGCGAGACCGCACGGCTCAGTTCGCTGTCGGGGTTGCCCGAGCCGCCATGCAGGACGAGCGGGATGCCCACTGCCGCCTTGATCTCCTCGAGCAGGTCGTGACGCAGCTCGGGGTTCTTGTCCGACGGGTAGAGGCCGTGCGAGGTCCCGATCGCGATCGCCAGGCTGTCGACGCCGGTCTCCTGCACGAAGCGGACGGCGTCGTCGACGTTGGTGTAGATGATCTCGGCGGCGCCCGACTCTCCGTAGCTGTCGTTCGCCCCGATCGTGCCGAGCTCGCCTTCGACCTGGACGCCGACGACGTGCGCCGCCTCGACGACCTTTCGCGTCAGGGCCACGTTCTCGTCGAACGGCTTGAGCGAGGCGTCGATCATGACCGAAGTGAAACCGGCCTGGATTGCCGTGATGATCTGCTCGTAGGTGCCACCGTGGTCCCAGTGGATCGCCACGGGGACGCTCGAGCGGTGGGCGCGGGCGTGCATCGCCGGGATGAGGTCGGTGGTGATGTGCCGCACCTCGTCGGGGTGGATCGCGATGATGACCGGAGCATCCAGCTCCTCGCTGATGTCCATCACCCCGTTGAACATCGCCCAGTCGCTGATGTTGAAGGCCGGGATCGCGAAGTTGTCGGCGTTGGCGACGTCGAGGATGGACTTGCCGGTGTAGAGCACGAGAGTATCTCCGTTTCGATGGTGGTCTGCGGGGCGCGCGTCAGCTCTTGACCGACCCGGACGTCAGTCCGCTGATGAAGTAGCGCTGAAAGAAGAGGAAGAGAACGAGGACGGGAATCGACCCGAGGATGCTCATCGCCATGATTTCGTTCCACTCGTACGAGTGCTGGCCCATGAGCAGCTGGATGCCGATGGGCACCGTTCGCATGTCGACGGTCCGCGTCAGCGTGAGAGCGAAGAGGTACTCGTTCCACGCGATCATGAACGTGTAGACCCCGACCGAGACGATCCCTGGCACCGAGATGGGAACGAGGACTCGCCACAGCGCGGTGAACGAGCCGGCGCCGTCCACACGGACCGCCTCGTCGAGCTCACGCGGCAGCGTGTTGAGGTACCCCGTCATCATGATGATCGCGTAGGGCAGCGTGAACACCATGTAAGTGAAGATCAGGCCGGGATAGGTGTTGTACAGCCCGAGCGCCACGACGAGGCCGAAGTACGGGATCAGGAGTGTGATCGGCGGCACGGCCTGGACGCTCACGATCGTGATGTTGAGCAGCCGCTTGCCGCGGAACTCGAAGCGGCTGAACGCGTAGGCGGCCTGAATCGCGACGACGAGGGTCAGCAGCGTGACGAAGCCCGCGACGATGTAGCTGTTGAGGAAGAACCGCAGCTTCTCGGGGTCGGTGAAGATCGCGATGTACGCGTCGAAGGACAACTTCTCGGTCAGCAGCCGAGGCGGCAGCTCGAAGATCTCGGTGTTCGACTTGAACGAGCTCGACAGCATCCAGAGGACGGGTGCCGCCGCGAAGATCGCTCCGAGGATGAGTCCGATGACCACGCCGACGCGCATCGCGCGCCGCCGTGTCTTGAGAGCCATGGTCATGTCAGTCCCTCGCCCTCTGGTGGCGGACGTAGAAGTATGCGAGCACCATCGACATCAGCAGTACGAGCACGGCGCTGGTGGAGGCGAGCGAGAAGTCGTACTTCGAGAACGCGAGCTTGTAGGTGTACGTGCTGAGCATCTCCGTGACGTTGATGGGTCCCCCACCCGTCGTCAGCCAGATCAAGGCGAACTGCTGGGAGGTCCAGATCAGGTCGAGCAGGACGAGGCTGACGATGATCGGCCGCAGCTGCGGGATCGTGACGTTGAAGAAGCGCTGGACGCCGTTGGCGCCGTCGACTCGGGCCGCTTCGTTCAGCTCGGCGGGGATGCCCTGCAGGCCGGCGAGCAGACTCACCATGAAGAACGGGTAGCCGGCCCAGATGTTGATGAACGTGACCGAGCTGAGCGCGAGCTCGGGCGAGGCGAGCCATTCGACGTTGGTGCCCAGGAGGAAGTTGATGACGCCGTTCGGTGCGAAGAGCATCCGCCACAGCACCGCGATCACGGCCGCGGTGAACAGCCACGGAAGGATGTAGAGGGCGCGGAAGATCGCGCGGGGGACGCGGCCGATGAGTTCGCTGTTGAGGAGCATGGCGAAGGTCAGGCCCAGCACGAGGTGGGCGACGACGCTCGTCACGGTGAAGATCAGGGTGTTCGAGATCGCGTTCAGGAAAGCCGGGTCCGTCACGACGGCGACGAAGTTGTCGAGCCCGACGAACTGGGGGCTCTTGTTCAGGATGACGTTGTCCTGGAACGAGTAGCCCACGACCATGACGATCGGGACGACCATGAGGACGACGAGCAGGATCAGGGTGGGGGCGAGGAACCCGTAGGACTCCGCTGTCTTTCGCGCCTGGCTCCGACGACGTCGGATGCCCCCCTTGTCGGGACCGAGAACGAGGGTCTCGGTGTCGGGTGCGATGAGTGGCTGCATGGCTCAGTTCATTTCTGGTCGGGTGCCGCGCCGTGGCCGTTCACGGCGCGACACCCCCGTCTGCAGTGGTCCGGGAGTCCTCAGAACTCCGCCGACCAGGAGGTCTGCACCGCCTCGAGCATCTGGTCGACATCCTGCTGGCCGTCCAGCAGCGCCTGGAATTGCTCGCCGAACTGACGCATCAGCTCCTCCGCGACCGGCAGGCCGGTGAACTCGTTGGCGGGATAGCCGGCCTGGTAGATCTCGAAGGCCGTCGTGAACAGTTCGTCCTTGCCTTCGAGGTCAGGCGTCGAATCGACGTTGCCGGGGAAAGCATTCGCGATGGTCGACAGCTCCGAGTTGACCTCGGTGCTCATCAGGTACTCGACGAGCTTGAACGCGGCATCCTTGTGCTCCGAGTTCTCGGCGACGCCGATGCCCCACGACGCGTATGGGATGCCGCGTTCCCCGTCGAAGCCGTCCTCGGCGGGAATCGCCGAGATCGAGAACTGCAGGTCGGGGTTCGTCTCGCGGATGAGGTTGATGTGCGAGAGCGAGTCGATCATCATGCCGACGCGCCCGTTCGTGAACTCCTCGACCTTGTCCTGCTCCTTCATCGTGAAGGAGCCGGCGGCGATCACGCCTTCGTCCCACAGCCCCTGGATGTATTCCACGACGCTGCGCACATCGTCGTTCGTGACATCGGGCTGTCCGTCGGCGAGCATCGTGCCCCCGGATGCCCAGGCCCACGACATCACGTCGTTCTGGACACCGTTCGGGGTCTCGAGCGACAGCGGAAGCGCCCAGCCCGCTGCGGCGCCGCCGGCCGTAATCGCCTTGGCGGCGTCTTCGAACTCGCTCCGCGTGCTCGGCGGTGCATCGACGCCGGCGTCCGCCAGGAGGGCGTCGTTCGTGAAGAGCGGGTAGACGAAGTTGACGACGGGGATCATGTAGGTGGCGCCGTCCACCTGGATCTGGCTCGCCAGCTCGCTGTCGTCGTAGTCGGCCTCGGCCATGAGGGCGGTGAGGTCGGCGATGACGCCTTGGCTGGCGAAGTCGTTCACCCACGCGCCGTCGAGGCCGACGACGTCGGGCATCGTGCCGGACGCCGCGCCGGCGAACAGCTGCTCCTTCGTGGAGGCGTACGGGCCGCTCACCAGCTCCACGGTGATGCCCGGGTTCTCCTCCTCGAAGCCGTCGATCAGTTCGCGGAACGCTCCGTCGGGAAGCTCGGGCTCCCACCACTGGGCGAACTCGATCGTCACGTCGCCCGAATCGGCCTCCCCCTCGCCGCCGGATGCCGAGCAGCCGGCGACCGCCAGCACACCGACCGTCGCCAACGCCGTCGCCGCGAGCCTTGCCGCACGGCGACGTCCGAGAGCATCGTTGCTCATATTCTCCTCATTCCGGTATCTGCCGCTTTACGCATTTCTTTGCGGGTTAGTGCGACGTTGTGATGCTAGACCTGTCACCGAAGAGCCGTCAAGGACCGAGATGGTTTCGTGACTTTGCTGTCTCCTTCGTGATATCGCGGCTTCATTTCGAAGTAGTTGCTGTTTTAAGCTGTTTTATGCACCGGACGACCGCGTCCGGGCGAACCGATGTGCTAGGAATTCCTCATGGCCAACGATGTGATCTCGGAGCGGTCGCGCCATCTGCCGGCCGGCCGCCGCGCCGCTCTGCTCGAGCTGCTCGGCACGACGGGTCAGCTGAGCGTCGGTGAGATCGCCGAGCAGTTCAAGGTCTCGATCGACACCATCCGCCGCGACCTCGATCAGCTCGATGCCGAGGGGCTGCTGGTCCGCACGCACGGGGGAGCGGTGAGCGTCGCCTCGTCGCCGCGAAGCGATCGCGGAATGGACGTCCGCATGCGCATGCAGACCGCGGAGAAGGAGGCGATCGCCGAGCTGGCGGCGGGGCTTGTGGTCGACGGCTCGGTACTCATGCTCAACGGCGGCACGACCACACTCGCCGTCGCCCGCGCGCTGCGGGAACACCGCGAGCTCACCCTCGCCACGAACAACCTGCGCATCCCTGCAGAAGTGCCGGTGAAGGCACTGCGCGATCTGTACGTCTTCGGCGGGTCGGTGCGCACCGTCGCCCAGACGACCACCGGGCCGGTGAGTTTTCAGCTGACGCCAGGTGGCGAGCAGCTCGCGGTGCAGGCCGATCTCGCGATCATCGGCGTGGGCGCCGTGTCGACCTCCGGCTACTCGACCAGCAATCTGGGCGACGCCGCGATGATGGCCGAGATGATGGCGCATGCGTCGAAAGTCGCGATCCTGGCCGATTCCAGCAAGCTCGGCCGCCGTCTGTTCGCGCAGATCGCAGATCTGGGCCGGGCTGACTGGTTCATCACCGACGCACCGCCGCCCCCAGATCTCGCCGCGGCACTGGCATCCGCCGAGGTCGAGGTGCTCGTCCCCTGACCGTCTCCGTCAGCACCACTTGTCGGCGAGGGTCGTGATGACGTTGAGGTTGCGGTTCGTCGCCACGCCGAGGAGTTTCGCGGCGCCCAGCGGATCGACCGTCCCGGTCTGGTAACCCGGCCCGAGCAGCGCGTGCGCGACCCGGCCGCGCACGACCATCTCGCCGGCATCCGTCGTCAACGCCTCGATCCGGGTGACCGCAGCGGCCGGCAGCTCTTCCTTCAGCAGGTACACGTAGTGGCGCTCAAGGCCGTGGCGGCCGGCAGTGAGCACGACGGCGTCACGGGCGATCGCCGCCAACTCGTCGATCGTGAACACCATCGTCGGCACGTCGAACCCGCGGTCGGCGGCGAAGGCATCCTCGAGCGCCTTCTCGATCTTCGCCCGCGAGCGCATCGGTGTCGTGAAGCGCACGTTGCCGGTGTTGATGTGCGTTTCGACGTCGGTGAACCCGACTCCCTCGACCACGCGCACGATGTCGGCCTTCGGGAACTTCCGGTTCGCCCCGAGATTGATCGCCCGCAGGAACGCCACGTACGTCGGCATGACGCCATCATCCCCGAGAACGCCGCTCCCCGTGCCCGACTGCTGCAGATTCCGGGGCCGGCGATCCGCTAGCCTCGTCGCATGCAATGCCTGTGACCCGTCCTCGTCACCACCCGTCCGCAGGATCCGCGCGGACGCAGAATCACGGATGCCGCGCGCCGGCGTCCTCGAAAGGCATCGCATGTTCTCCTCCCCGTCGTCCCTGCCGCTCGCCGGCAAGACCGCTCTCGTCACCGGCGTCTCGCGCCGGCGGGGCATCGGCTTCGCCGTCGCCACCGAGTTCGCGCGCCTCGGCGCCGACGTCTTCCTCCACCACTACCGCCCGCACGATACGCGCCTGCCGTGGGGCGGCGACGACCTCGACGCCGTGCGCGAGGGCCTGCGCGCGGAACTCGCGCCGGGCGCGCAGCTCGGCGACATGAGCGCGGACCTGCGGGACGCAGCATCCGTCCCCCTCGTCATCGGAGCCGCGAAGGCGCTGACGGGGCGGCTCGACATCCTCGTCTGCAATCACGCGCAGTCGGGCGACGACGGGTCGATCCTCGACATGACGGCCGAGCGGCTCGACGCGTTCTGGCAGACCAACACCCGGTCGACGGTGCTGCTGACGCGGGAGTTCGCGGCGCTGCACGCGGGCGCACCGGACCCGGGCTCGCGCCCCGGTGAGCGCGTCGAGCGGCGGGGTCCGTTCGCCGAGCCGACCGGGCGCGTGTTCTGGATGACGTCCGGGCAGATCCACGGCCCGATGCGCGGCGAAGTGGGCTACGCGACGAGCAAGGCGGCGCTTGCCGGGGTCACGAAGACGGTGGCGGCAGAGCTGCTCGACCTCGGTATCATCCTCAACACGATCGACCCGGGACCCGTCAACACCGGCTATCTCGATCCCGAGACGACCGACCGGCCGCTCGAGGAGATCGAGGCGTGGATGCGGTCGACGCCCTTCGGCCGCTACGGCGAGCCCGCCGATCCCGCACGACTCATCGGGTGGCTCGCGACACCCGACGGCGCGTGGGTCGTGGGCCAGGTGCTGTCGACCAACGGCGGCCTCGGGCTCGGCTGACGCGCGTCTGAAGATTCCGGGCGGCCGCGACCGACTCCTACAGCCGCACGACCTCGGTCACCCTCACGACCGCGGTGCCCTCCTCCTCCGAGGCCGCGAGGTCGACCACGCCGCGGATGCGCCAGTCGTGGTCGCCCGCCGGGTCGTCGATCGTCTGCTCGACGCGCCAGAACCCCGACGCCGCAGCATCCGTCTCGTCCACGGTCACGAGCCGCGGCGACCGCGCCGCACCTCCCGTCAGGATCGCGTCGTGGTCGTCGAAGTAGGCGTCGAGCGCGGCCGGCCAGTCGACTTCGGGGTCGAGCTCGACGAGCTCCTCGTCGCGCTGGAGCGCGGCCAGCTGCACGCGCCGGAACAGCTCGTTGCGCACCAGCACCCCGAACGCGCGCCGGTTCGTCAGCACCGAGGGCGGTGCCGGCGGAACCACCGGCGCCGACGGGTCGTCGACGGGGTTGATCAGCGCCTCCCATTCGTCGACCAGGCTCGAGTCGACCTGCCGCACGACCTCGCCGAGCCACGCGACCAGGTCGTGGAGATCGTCGGTCTGCGCCTCGGCGGGCACGGTCTGCCGCACCGCACGGTACGCGTCGGAGAGATATCGCAGCACGAGTCCCTCGCTGCGGGCGAGCTGGTACAGCGAGATCAGCTCGGAGAACGACAGTGCCCGCTCGAACATGTCGCGCACGACCGATTTCGGCGACAGCTCGAAGTCGCGCACCCACGGCTGGCTCGACGCGAACACCTCGTACGACTGCGCGAGCAGCTCCTCGAGCGGCTTCGGGTAGGTGACCTCTTCCAGCAGCGCCATGCGCTCGTCGTACTCGATTCCGTCGGCCTTCATGGCCGCGACCGCCTCGCCGCGCGCCTTGAACTCCTGCTGCGACAGGATCGGCCGCGGGTCGTCGAGCGTCGCCTCGATCACGCTCACGACGTCGAGCGCGTAGTGCCCGGTTCCGGCGGCGCCCGCCGTGTCGTCCGGGTCGAGCAGTTCGATCGCGGCAAGAGCGAACGGCGACAGCGGTTGATTGAGCGCGAAGTTCGGCTGCAGGTCGACGGTGAGGCGGATGTGATTGCGGATGCTGCGACCCGAGGCATCCGCCTCTCCCGAACGATCGATCTCCACCACGTCGGCGGTGAGAAGCGTGCGGAAGATCGCGATCGCGCGTCGCGCGAGCTCGTAGCGCCGGGCGCGCGGCTCGTGGTTGTCGAACACCAGCGACCGCACGTTCTCGAACACGTCGCCGCCGCGGGCGATGACGTTGATGAGCATGGCGGCGGTGAGCTGCAGCTGCGGCACGAGCGGCTCGGGCTCGGCCTCGACGAGCCGCTCGTACGATCCGAGGCCCCAGTTGACGACGCCCGTCGGCGCCTTCTTGCGGACGATCTTCTTGCGCTTCGCGGGGTCGTCGCCGGCCTTGCGGAGGGCCGCCTCGTTCTCGATCTCCCACTCCGGCGCCATCACGACGACGGTCCCCGCGGTGTCGTACCCGGCGCGACCGGCTCGGCCGGCGACCTGGTGGAACTCGCGGGCGGTGAGCTGCCGCATCTTCGTGCCGTCGAACTTCGACAGCGCCGTGATGAGCACGGTGCGGATCGGCACGTTGATGCCCACGCCCAGGGTGTCGGTGCCGCAGATGACACGCAGCAGTCCCCGCTGTGCGAGGGTCTCGACCAGGCGCCGGTAGCGCGGCAGCATGCCCGCGTGGTGCACGCCGATGCCCGCGCGCACGTAGCGCGAGAGCGTGCGGCCGAACGCAGTCGTGAAGCGGAAGCCGCCGATCGCCTCGGCGATCGCATCCCGCTGCTCGCGGGAGACGATCCGGATCGACGAGAGCGCCTGCGCCCGCTCCATCGCGGCGGCCTGCGAGAAGTGCACGATGTACACCGGCGCCTCGCCGGTCTGCAGCAGCTCCTCGACCGTCTCGTGGATCGGCGTCCGGGCGTACGAGAAGTGCAAGGGCACCGGGCGCTCGACCCCGGTGATGCGCGAGACGGTGCGGCCCGTGCGGCGCTCGAGATCCTCGGCGATCGTGGCGACGTCGCCGAGCGTCGCCGACATCAGCACGAACTGCGCGCGCGGCAGGAGCAGCAGCGGCACCTGCCACGCCCACCCTCTGTCGGGGTCGCCGTAGTAGTGGAACTCGTCCATCACGACCTGGTCGACGGCGGCGTCGGCGCCCTGGCGCAGGGCGAGGTTCGCCAGGATCTCCGCCGTGCAGCACACGATCGCGGCATCCGGGTTCACCGACGAGTCGCCCGTCACCATGCCGACGTTGGCGGCGCCGAAGATGTCGACGAGGGCGAAGAACTTCTCGCTCACGAGTGCCTTGATCGGCGCCGTGTAGTAGGTGCGCCCGCCGCGCGCGACACACGCCGCGTGGGCCGCGACGGCGACGAGGGACTTGCCCGTGCCGGTCGGCGTCGACAGGATCACGTGGGAGCCCGACACGATCTCGATGACCGCCTCGTCCTGTGCGGGGTACAGCGCGAAGCCCCGATCGCCCGCCCATTCGACGAATGCGTCGTACAGCGCGTCGGCATCCGGCGATCCTGATGCGGATCCGGATGCCGCGGCCGCCGCCGCGATCGTCTCGAGAAGCGTCACCGTCCGAGTCTGCCAGGTCGCAGCATCCGCTCTCCCGCTTCCGGTGGGCGCGGCACGACAGCGGACGATGACGGATGCCGCGGCCCGCGGCATCCGTGATCTCACCGGCCGCGCGGCCGCCGTGACGGAACCGGCCGTGGCGGTTCTACAGCTTCGACAGGATGACCTGCGCGTAGGCGGTGTATCCGGCGTACGTCGGGTGCAGGAAGCCGGCCGGGTCGTTCACCGGGTCGAGTCCCCACCACGGGTCGCTCGGCGCCTCCGGGACGAGCTGCACGCCGTGCCCGGCGAACGCCTCGACCACGTCGGCGTAGACCACGTTCGCACCGTTCCCGTGGGCGAGTGCCACGGCTGCCTGGATGGCGCCGTTGAGCGTGTCCGTCGCGGTGTTCACGGCGAGGACGAGGGTGTTGAGGGCTTGGCACTCCTCGATGCTCAGGAACTCGAGACACAGTTCGAGATTCACCGGCTCGAGCAGGTGCGGGTACCCCGTGACGACGATGGTGGCGTTCGGCGCGCGCTGCGCCACGCCGGCGATCAGCATCGCGAGCGGCTCGATGAGGCCGGGTGCGCCCTCTATGACTCCCTGGACCGCCGCCAGGCAGGCGTTGAGGTCGCCGCCCTCCGGAACCGTCGCGCACTGCGCGTACACGGTATCGAGACCGAGGTCGTTCGCGCCCACGGTGAGCGTCACGAGTGTGGTGCCGCGGTTCACCTGCGACAGCTGGGCCCACGTGTCGTCGATCGTCGCCCCGGTGCAGGCGGCGTTGCGGAGCAGATTGATCCTCGGCACGTCGTCGAGCTGGGCGGCATAGCCTCCGTCGGTGCGCGCACAGAAGTCCAGGGGAACACCACCGCCCTGGCCCGCCGCGATGGAGTCGCCGAGAGCCACGTATTTCGCCACCGACGGCGGCGGCGCGGCGGTCGCGCTCGCCGCCCCGGCACCTGTCAGGCCGAGTCCGAGTGCCACTGCCGCCAACGCGGCGAGGATGCGTCGTTTCATGATTCCCCTTCGAATCCTTGACCGGATCGACTCCCCCGAATCGACCCGCGGCTGAATGGCCGTGCTCCTCGCCCGCACGGACGCCGCGGATGACGCCGACGATAGACCCGCCGCATCCTTCCCGCCAGAGGTTCGCGTGTGCGCGCAATGGCGGAATCGCACGGCGGCCACGTACGTTGAGAAGGACGACGGAAGGATTGACGTGACCGAGACGCAGACGCAGATCATCGTGACCCGCAACGATGAGGATCGCCGCTATGAGGTGCACGTCGACGACGTGCTCGCCGGCTTCACCGTTTTCCGCATCGACCCACAGGGGCGCCTGCGCTTTCCGCACACCGAGGTCGACCCGGCCTTCCGCGGTCGCGGCCTCGCGCAGATCGTCGTGTCGGAGGCGATGGCGGATGCTGCGCGCCGAGGCGAGACTGTCGTGCCGCACTGCCCCGTGGTGGCGAAGTACTTGCGCACGCACGATGTGCCCGGGCTCACCGTCGAGTGGCCCGATCAGCCGCACCCGGAGTGATCGGAGCCGCTGACGTGACCCGACTGGACGCCGACGACGCGGTCGCCACCGAGTCCGCGGTGGAGTGCGCCGGCCCGCGCACGCTGCTGCTCGAGGCCCGCGAGGTGCCGCTCGGCGGCGTCCGCGCGATGTCGGTGCACCGCGCGCTGCCGCAGCGCGAGCTGCCGCTCGTCGGCGCGTGGTGCTTCCTCGACCGGTTCGGACCGCAGGAGACGCGCATGCGCGTCGAGCCCCACCCGCACATCGGCCTTCAGACGGTCACGTGGCCATATCTCGGCGACGTGCGCCATCGCGACTCCGTCGGCAGCGACGTCGTCGTGCGTCGCGGCGCCCTCAACCTCATGACGAGCGGCGCGGGCATCTCGCACTCCGAGTACTCCGTGGGAGAGGATGCCGCGCCCCTCGACGCGCTGCAGCTCTGGGTCGCCCTTCCCGAGTCGCGCCGACACGGCGGACCCGCGTTCGAGCAGCACGCGGTGCTGCCTGAGCTGGCGCTGCGCCCGGTCGCGGGTGAGGCGGGGTCGGCCACGGTCGTGCTCGGCGAACTCGCCGGCGTCGCGTCCCCGGCCACCGTCTTCACGCCGATCGTCGGCGCCGAATTGCGGATTCCGGCCGGCTCGACGGTCACCGTGCCGCTCGACCCGGCGTGGGAGCACGCGCTCGTCGCCGTCTACGGCTCGGCCGCGGTCGTCGCGGACGCACCCGACGACGTCGTCGTCGACGCGGCGCACCTGCTCTACCTGGGAACGCGTCGAGACGACGTGGTGATCTCGAGCCCTTCCGGCGCGACCCTGTTCCTCCTCGGCGGCGAGCCGTTCGAGGACGACGTCGTCATGTGGTGGAACTTCGTCGGCCGCACCCACGAAGAGATCGTCGAGGCCCGCGAGGCCTGGGAATCCGGCTCCGACCGTTTCGGCCATGTCGTCGACCACGGCGACGAGCGCATCCCCGCCCCTCCGATGCCGGCCGTGCGCCTCACACGGCGCCGTCGCCGCCTGTAACGCCTTCCGCGCGCACGTCTGCGGTGGACGGATGCTGCGGCCCGCAGCATCCGTGTCGCGGAAAAGCCAGGGGCGCCCGGGGTAGAACCCCGGACGCCCCCTTGCTGAGGTGGGTTACGGCACGTCGACCGAGACCACCGTGCGGACCTGCGAGTCGCCGTAGCGGACGACACCCAGGTAGCTGCCCTGCTCGAGGCCCGACCACGACAGGTTGTACGTGGTGGGCTCGCCCTGCTGCGCGGCCAGCGTGCTCGGCGTGGCGGTGAGCGAGCCCACGCCGTCGGTTCCGACGAGCGCGCTCGTCGCCGTCCACGTGAACGGACCGGTGAACGCGTACACGTCGGCCGAGACGACGTACCACCCGACCGTGGGCTGGGTGATCTGAACGGCCTCGTCGGCCGACTCGGTCGCCGACGACCAGCGCTGGTAATAGCGCAGGTCGGTCGGGCTCACCACGCGGTAGACGGTGAGGTCGAGGTCGGTGCCCGAGGTGTCGACCGACGAGTTCAGCGCGAACTTCGCCACGTCGATGCCCTCCGGCACCTCGACCAGCACGTTGGTCGTGCCGCCGTTCGCCTCACCCGTCTTCTCGGTGCCGTCGATGAGCACGTCGGCCTTGGCGAGACCGAGCACCGTCAGCGGTAGCTGGCCGGTGAAGCCCGGCGTGACCGTGATGTCGAGGTCGCCCTCGGCGCCCGTCCCGGACGCCGTCGGAGGCGCGTCGGCGCTCACCGGGAAGACCGCGACGGGAGAGCGCACGGTGTTGCCGGCGCCCGTCCACGTGAGGAACCCGGTCGCCCACTCCTCGAGCGCGGCGCCCGCGGTCGTGAACGTCACGGTGAACTCCGCCGTGGCACCCGCGGCGACCTCGATGGTCGACGGCGAGACGACCGCATCGATGCCGGGGACGTTCACCGACGCGGTGTAGGTGCCGGCCGTCGTGGCCGTCACCGTGCGCGTGATCGTCTGCGTGCCCGCGAGCGCGCCGATGCCGATCGAGGCGAGGTTCAGGTCGCTCGGGTCGATCGGGTCGACGCCGTCGAAGTAGTCCTGCCCGAGAGCGCCCTCGAGGTATGCGGCCCAGTCGCGGATGCCGTTGTCGTACACGAGACCCGGGTTGAAGTACCGCTTCGGGTCGACGTGGCCCGCACCCTGCGCGAACGTGTCGGCCACCGGCGCGCCGTCGGCGTCGACCAGGTCGTACGCCGTGGTCATGAGCGCGGACTTGATCTTCGCGGGCGACGCCTGCGGGTCCTCACCGAGGTACAGAGCGCCGAGGCCCGCGACCTGCGGCGACGACATCGAGGTTCCCGACTTGAAGCCGAAGGTGGGCTTCTCCTTGGGACCGTTGTGGGTCGCGGCGAGGATCGCGACACCCGGCGCCGAGACATCCGGCTTGATGACGTCGCTGCCGTCGGCGAGGACCGGACCACGGCTCGAGAAGCCCGCGATCTGGGGCGTCGGCGTCACCTTGCCGGTGACGTTGTCGCCCACGAGGGTCGCGGTCGGGCTGTCGCCCTGCGCGCGCACGTACTCCAGCAGCGCCGCGCGATACTGCGCGTCGATGTGCACGGTCGGCACCGAGTGGAAGTCGTTGTCGAGCGACCCCGCGACGACGTTGACGAGGATCATCGCCGTGCCGCCCGCCGCCTTGACCTCCTGCGACTTCTCGACGCGCGCGTTCGTGCCGCGGTCGCAGACCACGGTCTTGCCCGCGGCCTTGGCCGGGTCGAGCGTGCCGAGCATGCACAGCGAGGCCTGAGTGGGGTCGGCGCCCGGCTTCGCGATGTCACCCGAGTACACGACCGGGCCCGTCAGCTCCTCGCCGAACGGAACCGTCACCGAGGCACCGACCGCCTGGAAGCCGTTCCGCAGCTTGACCGTGCCCTCGTAGGTCGGGATGGTGGACGCCGCGACCGTCGTGTACCACGGCGAGCCGTGGTCGGCGGTCGACGCGCCGGGTCCGTCGTTGCCGGCGCTCACCGCGACGAAGACGCCCGCCGCCGCCGCGCCCAGGAACGAGTAGTCGTCGGCGCTCAGGACGGTGGAGGCCGAGCCGCCGCCGATCGAGTAGTTGATGACGTCGACGCCGTTCGCGACGGCCGTGTCGATGGCCGCGATCAGGTCGCTGCCCGCGCAGATGTCGTCGGTCGTGACGAGGTCGTCGGGGCCGACGTAGCAGGCCTTGTAGGCCGCCACCTTGGCCGCCGGGGCGACGCCCGAGACCTTGCCGAACCCGATGCCCTCGACCGACGCGTCCACACCGAAGTTGCCGGCCGCGGTGCTCGCGGTGTGCGAGCCGTGGCCGTCGCCGTCGCGCGGCGAGAGGAAGTCGTAACTGAAGTCGAAGCCCGCCGCGGCGGCACCCTCGGAGAAGTACTGCGCTCCGATGAGCTTGGTGTTGTAGTGGCGCTTGTCCCAGCTCTGGGCGATCGTGATGGGGCTCTTGAACTGACCCCCGTCCGCCTTGTCGAAGACGACAGTGTCGCCGTTGACCGTGTACGGGACGCCTGCGACGCCCTTCTTCTTGAGCGCGTCGCCCGCGAAGGAGGGGTTCTCGGGGGCGATTCCCGTGTCGATAACGCCGACCACGATACCCTTGCCGGCCTCGCTCACGCCGCCGACCGCATCCCAGATGCCGCCGGTGCCCGTCGTGTTCGAGCCGAGGCCCAGAAACTCCGTCGAGGGGACGGCTGCCGTCGGGTGGTAGATCTCGTCGGGGAAGACGCCGAGCACACTCTTGTCGCCGTCCAGCTGGGCGACCTGCTTCGCCGTCAGCGTCGCGCTGAAGCCGTTGACCGTGACGCCGTACGACTGCGTGGGTGTGACGCCGGCCCCGGCCGCGACATCCGCCTGCTGCTTCTTGAGGTGCGCGAGGTACTTCTTCGAGTTCGCGGAGTCCGCGTCCAGCTGCTTGCCTTTGTCGGGCTTCGTCCGCTGAATGCCGTTCGTGCCGCCCTCGTAGGTGGCGAGGGGCGCGTCCTTGAGGAGGACGATGTACTGGCCGTCCTCGGCGTTGATGGGGGTCGGGGTGTTCACCTCCTCCGGGACGCTGCCGAAACTGGCGGTGGCGGTGCCCGTGAACAGTGCGGCGAGTGTGACGACCGCGGCTGCTCTGACGGAGGATCGACCCATGTATGGCCTCCATTGATTTGTGGGGGAGTCGCCGCACCAGATCGTCGGGGCGCAGCGAACTCAAACGTAACTGCCAGGTGAATCTCGGTTAATGAGGATTCAGTGAGAATCGCGTGACCCCATCCCAGTACGCTGGGCATGTGGCTGCCCGCACTCGGATTTCGACGAGCGTTCTGCTCACCTGCGCCGCCATCGGCGTCGCGACCGGCGTTCTGCAGGCCGGCGCAGGGGCGATCAGCGGTTTCGTCTCGGCCGGCGCGCCGATCCTCTACGGGCTCGTGCTCGGTGTCCACGTCCTGCCCGGGGTCGTCGCACAGGAACTGCTCCGACGCCCGTGGGTCGCGCTCATCACCCACATGGTCGCGGCGCTGGTCGCGAGTGCCGTCGTACCGCTCTGGATCGGCCGCTACATCGGCACCGCCCTCCTCATCGGCGGGCTGCAAGAGCTCATCGCCGCGACCGCGCGCTACAAGCGCTGGGAGGCGTGGCGCTTCTTCCTCTCGGCGGTGATCGTGGGCGCGGTGATCGCGGCCGCCATCTGGTTCGCGGCCGATGTGACGCGCTTCCCGCTCTGGGGCCAGATCGTCTACGTCGCGCTGTTCGTCATCGGGCCTGTCGCCTGGACGGCCGTCGGCCTCGCGATCGGCTCGGCACTGCGCCGCGCGGGGGTCGCCCGGCGCAGTCAGCGCTGATTCCGCGGTGCCGTTTCGCCGCCACCGGGTCGGCCGGTAGGTTAGGGAAGGCTAAGTTTCCCTCGACGATCGGATGCCCGTGTCCTCTGCCGTGCCGCTGCTGCGCGTGCGCGAGCTCGGCGTCACCCACGACGGCGAGACCACGCCGGCGCCGGCATCCGTGTCGTTCGACATCGCCCCGGGCGAGGTCGTGCTGCTGCTCGGGCCGAGCGGATCGGGCAAGTCGACGCTGACGCTCGCGCTCAACGGGCTGCTGCCGCAGGTCGTGCCGGCGACGGTGACGGGGGCGGTCGAGGTGGACGGGCTCGACACGCAGGCGACGCCGGTCGCCGAGCTCAGCACGCGCGTCGGCATGGTCTTCCAGGACCCCGACGCGCAGCTCGTGACCGGCACGCTCCTCGACGAGGTGGCGTTCGGACCCGAGAACCTGCGGATGCCGGTGCCCGAGGTGCTCGCCCGCGCCGAGGAGGCGCTGCGGCGAGTAGGCCTGTGGGAGCGCCGGCGTGAGAACCCCGATCGCCTGTCGGGCGGCGGACGCCAGCGGCTCGCGATCGCCTGCGCCCTCGCGATGGGCTCGCCCCTCCTCGTCCTCGACGAGCCGACCGCGAATCTCGACCCCGCCGGGATCGAGGAGGTCTACGCGGCGTTGGCCGAGCTCGTCGCCGCCGGCGACCGCGCCATCCTCCTCGTGGAGCACAACCTCGACGCCGCCGTCGGATTCGTCGACCGGGTCGTCGTGCTCGACCATGACGGGTTCCTCGCCGCCGACGGCACGGTGGACCATGTGCTGCGCGGGCGCGCCGAGGACCTGCACGCGATGGGCGTGTGGCTGCCGGTGTCGACGATCGCCGCCCTGCGGCTCCGCCGCGCCGGGTTCGCGCTCGACCCGCTGCCGCTGACGCCCGACGAGCTGCGCGCTGCGCTCGACGCGGAGCCTGCGCCCGCGGCCGCGCCCGCCGCGAGTGCACGCGCGCCCCTCGCCGCTGAATCCGGAATTCGGAGAATCGCGCCGTCTCCGGATGCTGCGTTCCCAGCTCTCCGGAGAGTCGGCGATTCTCCGAATTCCGGATCCGCAAAAGGTGGTGGCACCGAGTCACCGCTCATCACCGTCCGGAACCTCACCCTTCGCCGCGGGCGCACCGAAGTGCTCCACGGCATCGACCTCGACATCCCCCGCGGCTCCTTCGTCGCCATCGTCGGGGCGAACGGCGCGGGCAAGACGAGCCTCATCCAGGCTCTCGCGGGAGTCGTCTCCCCACCCAAGGACACCGTGCACGTCGGCGGGCTCGACGTCGGCCGCGCCGACGCCCGTACCCTCGGCTCCCGGATCGGGTTCGTCTTCCAGAACCCCGAGCACCAGTTCATCGCGCACACCGTCTTCGACGAGATCGCGCACGGCCTGCGCGGCCGCCATCTCTCCGACGAAGAGGTGCGAGGCCGCACCGAGGCTCTGCTCGAGCGGTTCGGTCTTGCGGCGAAGGCCGGCAGCCACCCGTTCCTGCTGTCGGGCGGGCAGAAGCGCCGCCTCTCAGTCGGCACAGCGCTCGTGGCCGGAGCTCCGGTGCTGGTGCTCGACGAGCCGACCTTCGGCCAGGACCGCGCCCGCGCCGACGAGCTGCTCTCCCTCCTCTCGGAGCTCAACGCCGAAGGCACCACGATCGTCGTCGTCACGCACGACATGCAGCTCGTCACCGACTACGCCGACCGCACGGTCGTGCTCGCCGACGGCCGCGTGCTCGCCGAGGGCCCGACCGCCGACGTCTTCGCCGACGACGCGCTCATCGCGCGCGCAGGCTTGCGCCCGCCGCCGCTCCGCCGCGCGCTCCAGGGGGTTCGCAACCACCCCGGGCTCGCCCGCGTCGCCCGCCTCGCCGACCTCCCCCGCCCTGATACGCCCACTCCTCATACCGTTCTCAGGACCGACGCCCCGAATCCGGTCGAAACCGGGCACATCCCTCCGCTCAGGTCCGTCCGTCCTGAGAACGGCACGGCCTCAGGCACAGATGCGGCACCCATTGCCACCCCGCACACCACGGGAGGTGCCGCGTGACCGACACCGGCCCTCTCACCGCGGCGACGGCCGCGCACTCGACGTTCGATCCGTACGCGCGGCGGGTCGAGGCATCCGCCGTCCGCTTCCTCTACGGGATGAACCCGCTCGCGAAGCTCGCCGCCCCGCTGCCCGCGATGGTGCTGCTCGTGTTCGTCCGGGATGCCGCGACCCCGGCGGCCTTCCTCGCGCTCGCGTACGTCGTGCTGCTGGTGGGGGCGTCGTTCACCCGACGTCTCGCGGCGATCCTGTTCCTGGCGCTGCCGCTGAGCGCGCTGGTGATCGGCTTCGGGTTCGCCCTCTGGACCGATGCGTCGCGCGTCGATCAGTCCGTCGTGGTGTGGCAGATCGGCGGCTGGACGATGTACGGCGCCGCCCTCGAGGTCGGCTTCGCGACGGGGCTGCGCCTCGCCGCGATCCTCGCCCTCACGCTCATCGCCGGCCTCTCGACCACCGGTCCCGACCTCGTGCGCGCGGCCGTGCAGCAGCTGCGCGTCCCCTACCGCATCGGGTACACGGCGCTCGCGGCGTTCCGCTTCGTTCCGCGTTTCGGGCACGAGCTCGACGTGATCCGGCAGGCACACCGGGTCCGTGGCGCTCACGGTGGCCGCGGACCGCTCGCCGCGATCGCCCGCTGGTTCGGGTACGTCGTCCCGCTCATGGCCGGCGCGATCCGCCACGCCGAGCGCGTCGCCCTCGCGATGGACGCCCGCGCGTTCGGCGCCCACCCCGACCGCACTGAGCGATACCTCGTGCCGTGGCGCGCGCGCGACACCGTGTTCGTCCTCGCGTTCTGGCTGGTGTCGGCCGCAATGTTCGCCGTCTTCTTCCCGTGGGGCCTCTGACCCCCTTCACCCTCCCGACAGGAGCACCGACATGGCTCACCCCCGACTCGTCAAGCCAGCGACACAGGGACTCGTGCACCTCACGGTGCTGCGCACCGAGCGCTTGTCGCCGCACTGGATGCGCGTGACGCTCGGCGGCGGTGAGATCGACCGGTTCCGGGCGATGGGCTACGACCAGTGGTTGCGCCTGTTCCTCCCGCTGGGCGGCGACGAGGGCCTCGAGCGCCTGCCCGCGAAGGCGAACAAGATGTTCGGGTACCTGAAGTACCTCCGCATCCCCGACGGCGTGCGGCCCGTCATGCGCAACTACACCGTCCGAGCGTTCCGTCCCGCGACGACCACCTCGGGCGCCGAGCTCGACGTGGACTTCGTGATCCACGGCTCCGCGGCCGACGGCACGGCCGGCCCGGCCTCGCGGTGGGCGGAGTCGTGCCAGGCGGGCGAGAGCGTCGTCGTGATCGACGAGGGGCTCACCTTCAACCCCGACCGCGGCACCGACCGGGTCGTGCTCGTCTCCGACGAGACGGGCCTCCCCGCGATCGCCGGCATCTGCGCCTCGCTGCCGTCGCACGCCACCGGACTCGCGATCGTCGAGGTGCCCTCGGCCGAAGACGCCCTCGACTTCCCGCACCCCACGGGCGTCGCCGTGCGCTGGATCGTCCGCGACTCCGACGTCAAGCCCGGAACCCTGGCGCTGCAGGCGCTCCGAGACGCCTCGATTCCGGATGCTGCGTTCCACGCGTACGTCGTCGGCGAGCAGGCCCTCGCGACCGAGGGTCGCCGCCACCTGGTCGGCGAGCGCGGCGTCTCCAAGGACCACGTGAGCTTCTGCGGCTACTGGCGCGTCGGAGCCGCGTCGCCGGCTCCGAAGTCCCAGCGCGCGACGGCGGAGGCCCACTCGTGAGCGGGCCCGCCGCGCCCGCCGCGCCCACCCCGCCACGGAGCACCCGTGGTCGCGTGACGACCGCGTACCTGCTGACGTGCGCCGCGATCGGCGTCGCCGGCGGCGTGATGCTGTGGGGCGCCGGCTGGATCTCGACCGTGCTGTTCGCCACCGTGCCGTTCGTCTCGGTCGCCATCGCCGGGCTGTGGCTGCTGCCCGCGACCGTCGCCCTGCGCCTGCTCGAGCGGCCGTTCGCCGGCATCCTGGTGGGCGTGATCTCGGGGCTCGTGGTGTTCCCGTTCCTCGGCGCGGCGATCTGGTGGGCGTTCTTCGCCGAGCTGGCGTTCCTCGTGACCCTGTACCGGTCGTGGCGCACATGGCAGTACTACGCCGGAGCCGTGTTCGTCGGAGCGATCTACCCCGTGCTCGCCGCCGAGTCCTTCAACCTCTGGGCGATGCAGCCGTGGGTGCTGGCGACGTTCTTCGCCCTCACGATCGCGAGCTGCGTCGCGGGTGTCGCGCTCGGCATCCTCGTGGCCGACCGCCTCCGCAAGGCGGGCGTCGCGAAGCTCGCGCGCCGCCGCGGCCTGGCAGCGCGCGGCCTCGGCCGCGGCGCCGGTCCCGCCGGCCAGCACTGACCCCGGGAGCTCCCCCGCCCACGCGCCCCGGTTTTGGCGACTCGCCAAGACGCACGGCGCTGACCGCGTTTCCTGGCGACTCGCCGAATCCGGGCGCACCGCCCACGCGCAGCGGTTCTGGCGACTCGCCAAGATTCCCGAGCCTCGCCGCGTTTCCTGGCGACTCGCCGAATCCGGGCGCACCGCCCACGCGCCCCGGTTCTGGCGACTCGCCAAGATTCCCGAGCCTCGCCGCGTTTCCTGGCGACTCGCCGAATCCGGACGCTCCGCCCCCGTGCAGCGGTTCTGGCGACTCGCCAAGATTCCCGAGCCTCGCCCCGTTTCCTGGCGACTCGCCGAATCCGGGCGCACCGCCCACGCGCTCCGGTTCTGGCGAATCGCCAAGATTCCCGAGCCTCGCCGCGTTTCCTGGCGACTCGCCGAATCCGGGCGCACCGCCCCCGTGCAGCGGTTTTGGCGACTCGCCAAGATTCCCGAGCCTCGCCCCGTTTCTTGGCGACTCGCCGAATCCGGGCGCACCGCCCACGTGCAACGGTGACGAATCGCTCGGCGACGAGAGACGGATGCCGCGGCCCGGCGCCTTCGAGGAGGCGCCGGGTCGCGGCATCCGTTATCGAGTACGGGTCAGCGCTTGCCGACGATCTGGCGAGACACGATGTCGCGCATGATCTCGTTTGTGCCGCCGTAGATGCGGTGCACGCGGGCGTCGAGGTAGGCGCGGGCGATCGGGTACTCGGTGATGTAGCCGTAGCCGCCGTGCAGCTGCACGCCGACGTCGATGAGCTCGGCTTCGCGGTCGGTCGTCCAGAACTTGACCTTCGCGGCCTCTTCGGCGGTGAGCTTCTCGTCCTTGTACAGCATCATCGCGCGGTCCACGTAGGCCCACATCACGTCGACAGTCGTGGCCATGTCGGCGAGCTTGAAGCGGGTGTTCTGGAAGTCGGCGATTCGCTCGCCGAACGCCTCGCGGCTGAGCACGTAGTCGCGCGTCCAGACGAACGCCGCCTCACCGGCCGCCGCCGCGGCGACGCCGATCGACAGGCGCTCGAGCGGCAGGTTCATCATGAGCTGGACGAAGCCGAGGCCCTCCTTGCCGCCGATGAGGTTCTCCTCCGGCACGAAGACGTCGGTGAACGACAGCTCGGCGGTGTCCCAGCCGTGGAAGCCCATCTTCTCGAGCTTCTTGCCGTGGTCGAAGCCCTGCATGCCGTCCTCGAGGATCAGCAGGCTGAACGCGTCGGGGCGGTTGCCCTCGCCGGTCTTCACGAACGTCACGACCATGTCGGCGGTCTTGCCCGAGGAAATGAAGGTCTTCGCGCCGTTGACGATGTACCCGCCTTCGACCCGCTTCGCGGTCGTCTTGATGCCGCGCAGGTCGCTGCCCGCGCCCGGCTCGGTCATCGCGAGCGCGCCGAGGATCTCGCCGGTCGCCATGCCGGGAAGCCACTTCTCCTTCTGCTCCTGCGTGCCCATGTGCACGATGTACGGCACGGCGAGGTCGTCCTGGATGCCGAGTGCACCGGCGAGCGAGCCGAGGCCCGCGCCGATGGTCTCCTCGAGCACGATCGAGCGGAAGCGGTAGTCCTGCAGCATGCCCGCGCCGCCGAACTCCTCGGGGACCGACAGGCCGATGACGCCGGCCTCGCCCGCGGCGAGCATGGTCGCGCGGTCGATCTCGCCGTCGGCGTCCCACTGCTTGCGCTTCTCGTCCGACGCGTAGCGCTTGACGAACTCCTTGACGACGTCGCGGAACGCCTCGTGGTCCTCGTCGTAGATCTCGCGCTCCATGATGCGCCTTCCTCTCGTCCTCGAGTCTGTGTGGAGACGCACCCCGATGAAATTGCATCTCACAACATATGGTACTCAGTTTCAGCCGCCACGGATGCTGTGAGCTGCGGCATCCGTCATCCGCAGAGTAGTGCCGGCGCCCGACGTCAGCCGAGGTAGTCGGGAGCGGGGTCGAGCGCGAAGAACTCCTCCAGGGAGGTCCAGCCACCCTCGTGGTAGGCCTTCGCGAGTTCGGGACCGATGTAGCGGAGGTGCCACGGCTCGGGGAGGTAGCCGGTCACGGGCGTCGCCCCGTCGGTGTAGCGGACGATCCACCCGTGCTCCCACGCGTGCTCGGCGACGAACTGGCCCTGCGGCGTCGCGGCGAGCTGGTCGAGTGTGCCGCACTCACCGGCGCACGCGACGACGTCGGCGCCGAGGCCGAGCTGATGCTCGCTGTATCCGGGTCGCGCGCTCACCTGGTCGGCGCGCTCGCCCTTCTCCGCGAAGTGGCGCCCGTACGTCGCCTGCTGGGTCTGGTACGAGCGGAACCCGCTCTCGAGCGCGATCTCGCCGACTCCGGCGTCGCGGGCGGCGGTGACGAGAGAGGCGAGAGCGGATGCTGCGTCCGACCGCAGTGCGCCGCCCTCGATGTTGCGCACGCCATCGGGGAGAACCAGCGCACTGGGGCGGTAGTCGATCGGGTTGGCCGGCCGGATCTTGTCCACGACGGTCCAGACGCGGGCGGAGTCGCCGAGGTCCACGCAGGGGGCACGCCCCTCCACGACCGCGGCGCGGAACGCCTCGCCGCCGCCGGCCGCGACGATCGCGGCCTCGTCGTCGCCGCGCTGCACGGCGGAAGCGACGTCCGGGAGGGTGCAGATGTCGGCAGCCGGCGGCGAAACCTCCACCTGAGGAACGGGAAGCAGCTCGATCCGGGCCGGCTCCGCCGTCAACGTCAGTGCGGAATCGGCGCCGGCAGCTCGCGGCTGCGTCGGGAGCATCATCGCGGTCATGGCGGCCGACCCCAGCAGGAGCGCGGCACCCGTTGCGAGCCCCGCCACGACCATCAGGCGCTTGGTCAGCCGGCGCGGCCGTGCGTGGCGGACGGGCTGAGCGCCCTCGTCGACGTCGAGCAGCTCGGCCGCGCGCGCCGCCCGGCGCTCGCTGACGACGGGCCGGGGCGAGCGGACGGCGCGTCGACGCCCGCGTACCCGCGCCTCGGGAATGCGGTGCGGTGTCGAGTCGGTCGGCTGCGGCGCAGCGCCGGTGGGGAGGAGCTCGAGCGGCAGGGCAGACGGCGCACCCGCCGAGAGGGAGCCGGGCACGAAGTCGTCACTGGGCAGTTCGAACGCCAGCACGCCATCGACGGCATCGGCGGCCGCGGCGGGCGAGGCGGCCGGGGCGGCTTCCCCCGCGCGGGCACGCCTCTCAGCCTCTTCGCGCATCGCTCGGGCGGCGCGACGAGTCTCGGGGGCGGCTCGGGGGGTAGCGAGCCGGCCAGGCTCCGTCACGTCTGCCATTCTGACCCGTGACGGCCGCTTTTGGCCAGGCGCGCAGCATCCGTCCCGTCGATGTTCTAGACACGGCCGCGTCAGCCTTGACTTAAGTTCGAAGCTTTGTTCTCATGGATGCATGAGGTGGCAGGGACAGGAACTGGGCGTGGCGGATGCCGCAGCCCTGCCCGGCCTCGAACAGCTCAACGGTCTGGTTCGTTCGGTGACGACCCCCGAGTTCGCCGGGGTGACGTTCCACGAGGTGCTCTGCAAGTCCGCCCTCAACCACGTGCCGAGCGCTTCGGCCATGCCCTTCGACTGGACCGTGAACCCCTACCGGGGCTGCAGCCATGCATGTGTCTACTGCTTAAGCCCCGACACTCAAGTACTGATGGCCGACGGCCGCAACAAGCGGATCGGCGACGTGCGCGCCGGCGACGAGGTCATCGGCACGCGGCGCGAGGGTAAGTACCGCCGGTACGCGCGTGCTACGGTGTCCGCCCAGTGGAGTACCCGCAAGCGCGCCTACCGCGTGTCGCTCGCCGACGGCACCGAGCTCGTCGCGAGCGGCGACCATCGGTTCCTCACGGAGCGCGGGTGGAAGCACGTGCAGCCGGCGCCGGCAGGCTCCCCCCAGCGCCCCTTCTTGACGACGAACAACAAACTGATCGGCTTCGGCACCGGCGGCGCGATGGCCGACACGACAGAAACCGACGCCTACCGGCAGGGCTATCTGTGCGGGATGATCCGCGGTGACGGGATGATGCTGAAGCGACCGTATCCGCGGTCGAACGGCAGGGGCACATTCGTAGCGCATCGGTTTCGTCTTGCTCTCGCAGATGCCGAGGCACTGGAGCGATCTCGTGAGTATCTTCGCGGCGCTGGCGTCATCACGACGCTTCGACAGTTCACACCCGCCACAGCCGAACGGCGGGAGATGGACGCGATCTTCACGTCCAAAGCAGCGGACTTCGATGAGATTAGTGCGGTTATCCAGTGGCCGGAGTTCCCGACGGCGGAGTGGTCGAGGGGCTTCCTTGCCGGGATCTTCGACGCCGAGGGCAGCTGCAGTCGTGGAGTCCTGCGGATCGCGAACGGGAACGACGAGATCCTTGCGACGATCGGGTTGTCACTCCGGATCCATGGATTCGCATTCGTACAGGAGCCTCCTCGCCCTAACGGGGTGAGCAACGTCCGCTTGCTTGGCGGACTTCCGGCACGACGAAGATTCTTCGAGCTCACTCAGCCCGCCATCACGCGCAAGCTGAACCTGATCGGCGATGCGGTGAAGTCGGACGCGCCACTTCGCGTCGTCTCGATCGACGACCTGGGAGAGACGATCGATATGGTCGACATCACGACGTCGACCGGAGACTTCATCGCGAACGGCGTCGTCAGTCACAACTGCTTCGCCCGCGGCACTCACGAGTACCTCGAGCTCGATGCGGGGCGGGATTTCGACACGCAGGTCGTGGTCAAGGTGAACGTGGCCGAGGTGCTCGAGAAGGAGCTGCGGCGGGGCGGCTGGCACCACGACCCGGTCATGCTCGGCACGAACACCGATCCGTATCAGCGCGCCGAGGGACGCTACAAGCTGATGCCGGGCATCGTGTCGGCGCTCACCGAGTCGGGCACACCGTTCTCGATCCTCACGAAGGGGACGCTGCTGCGGCGGGATCTGCCGCTCCTGACGGAAGCCGCCACACAGGTGCACGTGACGCTCGCGATGTCGATCGCGGTGTTCGACGACGAGCTGCAGCACCTCATCGAGCCCGGTACACCCAATGCCACTGCGCGTCTCGAGACGGTGCGCGCGGCGACCGAGGCAGGGTTCCGCGTCACGGTGTTCCTGATGCCGATCATCCCGCACCTGACCGACTCGATCTCGGCGATCGACCACGCGCTCAGCCGCATCAAGGCGGCCGGCGCGGTGCGGGTCGTGTACGGCGCGCTGCACCTGCGGCCAGGCGCGAAGCAGTGGTTCCTCGAGTGGCTCGCCGAGCGGCACCCCGAACTCGTGTCGTCGTACCGAGGGCTGTACCCCGGGGCGACGGCGTACGCCCCGAAGGCCTATCGCTCCTGGCTCGCGAAGCGGGTGCGTCCGCTGCTGCGCGTCCACGGTCTCGACGGACAGGCCGAAGAAGAGCATCCGCGCGGCGGCCCCGTCGCGGGTCTGGCCGACCGTGCGGATCCGCGCAGCGCGCCGCCGATCATCGTCACCTCGCGCGGACGAGCCTCGGCGACCTCGCTGCGGGCGGCATCCGCGCGGACGGCGCCCGGGGCCGAGGCATCCGCTCGGCTCTTCTGAGTACGCGGCGCTATGCGGCGACAGGCACCGCAGCGGACGCCTCCACCGTCGCCGGCGGCGTCGGCTCGGCGAGCTGGGCGCTCACGTGCGCGAGCACGGCGTCGAGCACGGCGTCGTCGGTGAGGATGCGGTTGTGCCCGAGGCCCTTCGTCGCGAGCAGCCGCGACGCCGGGTTCGCGGCGACGATCCGCCCGGCCTCGCCGAACGGCACGACGCGGTCGCCGTGGTCGTGGGTGACGAGGAGCGGCACCCCGGCCGGAAGCGGGCGCCGCACGGTCGAAAGCCAGGCGAAGGGGTCGGGCTCTCCGGGGAAGTACCGGGTCGCGAAGAGCTCACGCATGCTCGCCGCCACTGCGTCGGGATAGCCGAGCATGCCCTGGAACTGGCTCAGCAGCAGGTCGGCGTCGGCGGGTGCGGCGATGGTCACGACGCGCGCGGCGTCGATGCCACCGGCGACGCCGACGAGGGTCGCGAGGCCGCCGAACGAGTGGCCGACCATGGCGTCGAACGCGCCGTGGCGCTCCTGGAGAGCGGCGAAGACGCTGAGCCAGTCCACGAGATACGTGCGCCGGCCACCCGACGCGCCATGGGCGGGTGCGTCGAATGAGACGACGCGATACCCCTCGGCGACGAGCTCGCGCACGAGTACCGAGAACTGGCTCGCGCGGCCGGTCCAGCCGTGAGACAACACGGCCGTGCGTGGGCCGTCGCCCCACTCGTAGGTGTCGACGTCGACGCCGCGGCGGTCGATCCCGGGGATGCGAACCGCGCGCAGTCGAGCGCGCAGCATCGTGGGCTCATCGTCGGCGTGCACAGGTCGCGGCTTGTTGACGTATCCGAAGAGCGGCATGGCCACGGCGGCTCCCCACCGGGGCGAGAGGGCGGCCGCTGCGCGAACGGACGTGCCGGCGGCGGCGAGTGCGAGAGTCATGATGCTCCGATCAGAAGAATACGAACGATCGTACTTATGAACACGAACGATCGTACGGTATTCTGAAGGCGTGACACAAGCCCCCGTCGACCGGCGCCGCCTGCGAGGCGACGAGTCGCGTCGCGCCGTGCTCTCGCACGCGGTCGACACCGCGACGGTCGACGGCTTGGACGGGCTCACGATCGGGCGGTTGGCGGATGCCTCGGGGCACAGCAAGAGCGGCATCGCGACGCTCTTCGGCTCGAAGGAGCAGCTGCAGCTCGCCGTCGTGGCGGCTGCCCGGGAGGTCTTCATCGACCGCGTCGTGGCGCCTGCCCGCGCTCGCACGCCCCGCGGGCTCGTGCGCGTGTGCACGCTGCTGGGGGACTGGCTGGACTACTCGCGCGACCGCGTGTTCCGCGGCGGATGCTTCTTCGCCGCGACGTCCGTCGAATTCGACGCGAAGCCGGGCGTCGTCCGCGATGCGATCGTCGCCGCCTCGAGCGAATGGGAGGACTATCTCACCGTGAGCATCGAGTACGCGATGGCCGCCGGCGAGCTGCCTCTGCTCGATGACGCGCGGCAGCTCACCTTCGAGATGGTGTCGTTCCTCGAGGCGGCGAACACTCGATCCCTCCTCCACACGAGCGAAGAGCCGTACCGCCGCGCCGAGGTCGCGCTCCGCGCGCGCCTCACGTCGCTCGGCGGCGACCCCGAGCTCATCGCCTCGATCGCCGCGCCGGCCGCCTGACCCCCGGCTGCCGCACGCGGGGGCCCTGGTGCACGCTCCCCCGGTTGCGACACGATGTCTCAATGACCCGGTTCCTGGTGACGGCGATGCCCTTCACCGGGCATGTCACGCCATTGCGGGCAGTCGCGCAGGCGCTCGTCGCGCGCGGTCATGATGTGCGCTTCTACACCGGAGCGGCGTTCCGCCGAGGGGTCGAGGCATCCGGAGCCGTTCTCGTGCCGTGGAGCGAAGCCCCCGACTTCGACGAGAACGATCTGCGCGCGACGTTCCCGCGACTCGAGGGCCGCAAGGGCCTCCGGCAGGTCTTCCTGAACCTCGAAGACGTCATGATCAGCACCGCCCCGGCGCAGGTCGCCGATCTGCAGGCCGAGTGGGATCGCGAGCCCTGGGACGCGCTCGTCGCCGATGACACCTCCATCGGCGCGGCCCTCTTCGCCGACCGGTCCGGCTGTCCGCGGGCGACCGTCGCCGTGCTGCCGCTCCACCTCACGAGCCGGCAGGGGCCGCCGAGCGGCATGGGACTCACGCCGGGCCGCAATCCGCTCACGAAGACGCGGGATGCTGCGCTCCGAGGCATCGCGCCGCTCGCGATGCGGCCGCTGACCAAGCCGATCGTGCGGGCGCGGGTCGCGGTCGGCCTGCCGCCCGCCCCGCTGACGTTCGAGCAGACGGCGCTGTCGCCGGAGAAGATCCTCGCCACCGGGTCACCGTTGCTCGACTTCGCCCGCACCGACCGCCCCGCTCACCTCGACTTCGTCGGCATCCTCAGCGCGCCGCCCGCCGCACCGACCGACCTTCCGCAATGGTGGGGCGACCTCGACGGCCGCACCGTCGTGCACGTCACACAGGGCACGCAGAACATCGACCCGGCCGACCTCATCCGCCCCGCACTCGTCGCCCTCGCCGACCGGGATGTGCTCGTCGTCGTGTCGACGGGCGTGCGCGGCCGCGACGAGCTGCCGTTCCCCGTCCCGGCGAACGCGCGCATCGCAGGGTTGCTCCCCTATGACGAACTCCTCCCCCGCACCGACGTCGTCATCAGCAACGGCGGCTGGGGCGGCACGCTCGCCGCGCTCAGCCACGGCATCCCCCTCGTGATCGCCGGCGGCGACCTCGACAAGCCCGAGATCGCGGCGCGCGTCGCATGGGCCGGCGCGGGCGTCGACCTCCGCACCGGAACTCCGACGGCGACCCAGGTGGCGGCGGGCTTCGAGCGCGCCTCGACGGATCGGACGATGACGGATGCTGCCGCCCGCGTCGCCGCTGAGCTCAGGTCCTTCGGGGGAGCGCCGCGCGCCGCCGAGCTTCTCGAAGGGTTCGCGGCCCGGTCGGGGCGGTGAGCGACGTGACGTCAGCGGCCGGCGAGTTCCTCGAGCAGGTCGTCGCCGGGGCGCACGTCGTCGAACGGCGCCTCGATGTCGGCGCGCTCGAGCAGTTCGGCGAGGCGCTCCCGCCGCGCCCGCGTCACCAGCGTGACGACGGTTCCCGCCCGACCGGCGCGGCCCGTGCGACCGGACCGATGCAGGTACGTCTTGTACTCGTCGGGCGCGTCGGCCTGGACGACGAGATCGATGTCGTCGACGTGGATGCCGCGGGCCGCGACATCCGTCGCCACCAGCACGTCGATCCGACCCGACGTGAGCTTCTCGAGGTTGCGCGTGCGGCGCGCCTGGTCGAGATCGCCATGGAGGGCGAGCGCGCGGATGCCGACCTCGTCGAACTGCTCCGCCAGCATCTCGGCGAACGCCCGCGTGCGCGTGAACACCAGCGTCTTGCCCGAGCGGTCGACGAGCGAGCGCAGGATGTCGCGCTTGTCGCGGTGGTCGACGACGAGCACACGGTGATCGATCGTGCCGGTGTGCTGCGTCTCGCCCGCGACCTCGTACACCGCCGGCTCGCTGAGGAACTCGCCGACCAGCGACGACACCTCGCCGTCGAGCGTCGCGGAGAACAGCAGCCGCTGCGCGTCACGGGGCGTGCGGCGCATGATCCGCTGCACGGGTTCGAGGAAGCCCAGCTCGCACATGTGGTCGGCCTCGTCGAGCACGGCGATGCGCACCTGCGAGAGATCGAGCGCGCGGGACTCGACCAGGTCTTCGATGCGCCCCGGCGTGCCGATGACGATGTCGATGCCCTTCTTCAAGGCGCCGAGCTGCCGCGCCTTCGGCACACCGCCGTAGATCTGGGTCGTGAACAGGCCGACGCTGCGGGCGATCGGCTGGATCGTCGCGTCGATCTGCAGCGCGAGTTCGCGCGTCGGCGCGAGGATCAGCGCGCGCGGCGGCCGGCCGAACTCGCGCCTCTGCCCGGCCTGCGACCGCAGCACGCTCTCGACGAGCGGCGCGCCGAACGCGATGGTCTTGCCGGATCCGGTGCGTCCGCGCGCGAGCACATCGCGACCGTCCAGGATCGCGGGGATCGTCGCGGCCTGGATGGGGAACGGATGCTGCGCCCCGAGCTCCGCGATCGTCTTGACGATGTTCTGGCCGAGGCCGAGATGGGCGAAGGTCGCGCCTTCGACCTCGGCGGGCGCGACCGCGTCAGCCTCGAGCCGCTCGTGCACGACATCGCGGCGAACCGGCTCGTCCCGACGCGGAGCCGGATCCCGGCGCGGCTCGAAGTCCCGTCGCGCACTCGCATCCCGCCGCGGCGCAGCGCCCCGGCGATAAGCCGCGTCCCCGCGCGGTGTCTCCCCACGTCCGGCGTCCCGGCGGTCGTCGCGTTCGGGTCCCGGCCGCCCGCGGTCGTCGCGCGAGTGCGTGCGGATCGCCCGGGCCTCGTCCCGGCCCGCACGCTCCTGCTCGGTCCAGCGGCGCTTCGGGGCCGCAGCATCCGTGGATTCCGGGCGGTGCCCGCGGTGCCCGGCGCTGCGGCTGCCGGGCTTCCCCGTCGACGACTCGCCGGGCCGGCGCCTGCCGTCCTGGCCGTCACGACCTTGGCTCGCCGCGCGGTGCTTCGGGTTGTACCGGGGGTCGAAGTTCTTGGCCGCGCGACCGCCGCCCGGCTTCTTGTTCTTGGGCATCCGGCTCCTCCAGGTGCGGGTCAGCGGCACCCGCACGCCGCCCACGCGGCGCGGCGCGTGAACCGGCGTGTCCAGCGTACCGGGCGTCGTGCGTGCGCCACGGAGACCCCATATACCATCGACCAGCGCTTTCCCGGCTCTACGGGATACAGTTTCGGTAAGCGGTTCGCCGCTGAACTGGGGATTTACCGTCTTGGCCAGCGGACCCCGGACTGGGGGTCCTATGGGGGGATGTCCGGCTTCGGGGACGCCGTACAGAACCGATCGTGAGTCGAATGCCTCCCACGACCATTTCCGACGCTCCACCGGTCACCGTCTCGCCGTCGCGCGCGACGGCTGCCGTCAGCGCGTCCACGCGCACCCTCGTCGACCCCGAATTCGCCGTCGCCCGGGCGCTCTCGCGCGCCGCGACGAGCACCTCCGCCGACGCAGCTCGCCGTTCCTTAACGACGACCACCGCCGTCGCGGCCACCGCCACAGCCACCCCGGTCACGACCACCACCGTCGCGACGACTCCGTCCGAGCCCGCAGCCGCCGCGGCCGATCCCGCCTATGTCGCCCACCGCATCGGCCGGCTGGCCGTGCTGTCGCTCCCGGTGGGGGTGGCCGTCGCGATCCTCACCACGCAAGACGCGACGTGGTGGCAGCTCCATTTCTCGCAGCTCGGCACCCACACCGACTTCTCGGGCCGCGCGTTCAACAGCATCACGCTCTTCTCGGGCTTCCTCCTGGCAGTGTACGGCGTGCTGATCGCGGTGGCGCTGCCCAGCGGCATCCGTCGTCGTGCCTCCCGTGCGTTCCGCGGATCGATCGTCTCCTCCGGCCTGTCTCTCACGGGCGTCGGGCTCGTACCGATCCCGGTGAGCCCGGTGGGGCACGACCTCATCGCCACCGCGCTGGGTCTGTCATTCCTTTCGACGGTCGCGACGGGACTTGCGATTCCCGGTCGCAGCCGACGATTCCGCGGGACCACCGTGATCTGCGTCGCCCTGCTCGCCACGGGCATGGGCGTGCTCGCCGCCGGACTCATCACCCTCGCGCTCTTCGAGTTCGTCGCCTTCGTCACGATGGGCGTCTGGCTGCTGTCGCTGCCGCGCGCCCTCGCCTTCGCCCCGGGGCCCGCGCCCGCCCGGGTGAGCACCACCCTCCCGGCTTGCGCAGAATGGGTGGCATGGCAGAACCCGTGGCCCACCCCATCACCGTCGCGATCGAACGGCGCATCGACCCATCTCGCACCGTCGAAGCCACGAGCTGGATGCAAGCGGGCACCGATCTCGCCGCGGGCTTCGCGGGGTTCCTCGGCTCCGGCTGGGTACGCGCCGGCGAAGGCAGCGACCTCTGGTACATGCTCTACCGATTCCGCGACATCCCGACCCTGGAAGGCTGGGAGGACTCGCCGCAGCGGTCTTGGTGGCTCGACTCCGGCCGCGCCTTCGCGAGCGAAGTCAGGGTCGAGCGACGCACCGGCATCGAGGGGTGGTTCGACGCTCCGTTCGCCACTCACGTCGAGTCGCGGCATCCGGATCACGCGACTTCACCGGTCACCGGCCCGGTGCAGCAGCCCATCCCGGCTGCCCCGCCGCGCTGGAAGCAGGCCGTCACGATCTGGCTCGGCTTCTTCCCCACGAACCTCCTCGCGTCGTGGCTTCTCGGCTTCGTCCCGGGCTTCGCGGAGTGGCCGCTGATCGCGCGCGTGCTGCTCTCGACGGTGCTCCTCACCCCCGTCATGACGTATGCGGTGCTCCCGTGGGTGACGCGGATGCTGCGGCCCTGGCTCCAGCGCGGTGCTTGATGGACCGAATCTCCCTGCGCCGATCACCCTCGGGGTTCTCACGCGGTCGTACTCTGACCTCGTGAGCACTGTGAACACCCCCGCGCTGCCGGACGCCACTGCACCGACACCCGGTCGCCGGGCGGAGTCCGAGGCCGTATACGCCGCGTTCGCCGCCGGCATCCTCGGCGCGATCTACGGCCTGCTGGTGGGCATCTTCGCCCCCGATCTGCAGCTCGCCGGCGTCGCCGACTCGTTCTCGGTCTGGGCCGCGTGCGGCGCGGCGGTGGTCGCCGCCGTCGCATCGACGCTCGAGTATTGGCGCTCCCGCGACCGGCACGGCCAGGAATGGCGACAGTCGCTGCCGTCGTGGAAGTACATCGTCAACACGGTCTCGGTCGTCATCGTGCATACGGCGCTCGCGTTCGTCGCCGTCTACGCCCTGTACCGCGTGCTCGCGATGGGCTTCATCGGACTGCCCATCGTGACGTTCTGGTCGGTCGTGCTGATGTCGGTCACGCTCGGCCTCACGACCTGGTTCGTATACCTGTCGGTGTCGGCGATGACGACGCAGCGCATGTCGTCGCTGCTGCTCACGTTCATCGCGATCGGCACGCTCACCGCCATGGTCACGACCCCCGACCCGAAGTGGTGGACGATCCATTTCAGCCACCTCGGCACCTTCGAGGACGACCTCTCGAGCTGGGTCTTCAACGGCACCCTCATCGCCGCCGGCCTCCTGGTGACGACGTTCGCCGTCTATGTCGCCAACGACATGCGCGAGCTCACCGCGGCGGGCATCCTCGAGAACCCCCGTGCGGTGCGGACGGTCCCGGTGCTCTTCGTCGTCATGGGCATCATGCTCGCGTGCGTCGGCATCTTTCCGGTCGACGTGAACATGCCGGCTCACAACCTGTCGGCCTCGGGCATGGCCGTGATGTACCTGGTGCTGCTCATCGGCGGGCCTCGGTTCTTCCGCGGCATGCCGCGCACCTACTTCGTCGCGTCGTGGGCGTTCCTCGCCGCCATGGTGGCGTCGGTGATCCTCTTCATCCCCGTGGTCGGCTACTTCTCGCTCACGGCGTTCGAGATCATCGTCTTCGCGCTGATCTTCGGCTGGATCGCGGTGTTCATCCGGTTCCTCGGCGTCGCCGGACGCAAGGACTGAAGGAGGCGGGGTCCCAGCCGCGACCCGCCGCAGCCGTCATCACCCGTCGGTCGTGCTGTCGAGATAGACGCCGATGCGGTCGCCGTCGAACACGAACTGCAGGGCGCTGTCGGGCGGGAAGCGGTCGCGCAGCTGCTGCGGGACCGCGCTGTCGACGGCGAACTGCACGGTGGCCGGGAACGCCCCCACCCGGCAACCTGTGTAGAAAAGGCCCGACATGGACCAGCCGTCCGTCTCGGTTCCGGTCTCGGGGATCTGCTCGGTCGGCACCACGCTGAAGCAGTCGGTGCCGACACCGCCGTAGCCTCCGGCGGTCTCGAACAGCGTCACGCCGTAGTACTCGAACGCGAGCGAGCTCGGTCCGGCACCCATGAACCCATCAGGGAGCACGACGAACGGATCCGGCTCGAGGGTGTCGATCTGCGGTGCGCCGCTGGAGGCAGAGACCGGCGAGATCGAGATCAGCGAGGAGGTGAGACCGGCCGCGAGCGCGGCCGCCGCCAGCACCGAGAGCACCCACAGCGCCCAGGTCTGGCTCGACACCCGACGAGTCCTGCGCGGTCGAACGGCCTCGGGCTCGCTCCCTTCGGGGGGCGTCAGGAGCGCGACCTCGTCCTCGTCGGACGGCGGCGGCACCGGCACGGCATCGAGGGCCGGCGCGGGCTCGGCGAGCGCAGGCGGGGCAGAGGGCACCACCACCTCGGCGTCCGGCGTGCCGCGGCGGGCCTCGAGCTCGTGGAGCCGCTGCAGCGCCGCAGGGTCCTGGTCGATGTCGGCGGAGGGGCCATAGGCACGAGCTCGCAGCGTGCGCAGCTCGTCGAGGGTCGCAGCATCCATCTCGTGCATCGTCTCACGCCTCGGGCCGCGGGCTGGATCACGGGTCCGCATCCGGACTAGGGTCGTCCTCGAGCGATCGCACACCCACCTGCGGAGGAATCCGATGCTGAGCCACGTCGCCGAGGACGTTCTCACCCACGAGAGCGACTTCATCCAGACCCAGGCCACCGTGGTGCTGGGGCAGGGGGGCGTGCTCCTCGTCGACCCCGGCATCACCCGCGCCGAGATGGCCAACCTCGCGAACGACCTCCGCGAACTCGGCCGGCCGGTCGTCACGGCGTTCTCGACGCACCCCGACTGGGACCACGTGCTCTGGCACCCGAGCCTCGGCGGCGCCCCCCGCTACGGGACGGCCCGGGGCGCAGCATCCGTCACCGAACTGCTGTCGATGCCGGACTGGAAGGAGCAGGTCGCCGAGGGGCTGCCGCCGGAGTACGCCGACGACATCCCCATGGAACTGCTCGGTCTCATCACCGGCCTGCCCGAGGGGACCACGCACCTCCCCTGGGACGGCCCCGGCGTCCGGATCCTCGAGCACCGCGCGCACGCGCCGGGGCACGCCGCGCTCCTCGTCGAGGGAAGCGGAGTCCTCGTCGCGGGTGACATGCTGTCCGACATCCTGATGCCGTTCCTCGACCTCCAGGCCGACGACCCGATCGGCGACTACCTCGCCGCGCTCGACCTCTTCGACAGCGTGGCCGACGAAGTGGCTGCGGTCATCCCCGGCCACGGCTCCGTCGGCGGTGCCGACGAGGTACGCCCGCGCATCGCCCAGGACCGCGCCTACGTCGAGGCCCTCAGAGACGGCCGCACTCCCGACGACCCGCGCATCGGCCCCTCCGCTGCGCTCGACTGGCTCGTGGACGTGCACGACTGGCAGGCGCGGTCCCTCGCCGAGCGCGGCTGACGTCGCTCAGTCGGCGGGCGGTCGCACGAAGACGTCGACCGTGTCGCCGCGGAAGTGGAAGCGGACGAGGCTCCCTTCGGGAAGCCACTCCCCGAACCCGTCGCCTCCTGCCGGCTCCACGCTCAGCGACAGGGAGACGTCCCTGTCCTGCGGACCGCAGGTGAGGGCGAATCTGCCGCCGCCTCGCACATCCCACACCACGTAGCAGACGCGTCCGGCGGCATTCTCGACAGACCACACCCCCACGTCGTGGTACGTCTCGAACTGGCGGAGCGTGGAGGCGACCGGCCCCCTCCCCTGGGCGCTCAGCACGTCGATGATCGCGCTGTCCGCGTCGGGTTCCGTCTCGCGCAGCGTCGCGTCGGGGTGCGGGAAGAGGAACCAGATCGTGGCGGCGACGGCTGCCGCCACGATCCCCATCGCTCCCGTCAAAAGCCACGCGCGCCATCTGCTGCCGTGAGAGACGGCCTGCCGGACTTCGGCCGTCGACTCGGTCGCGACGGCCGGGGGGACGGATGCCGCGGCGCCGAGGTGCGCGGCTTCGAGCTCGATCAGCCGCGCCACCGCGGCAGGATCGGCGGAGATGTCCGCCTCAGGCCCGTAGGCGCGAGCGCGCAACGCGCTCAGCTCGCGTTCGTCGTCGGTCGCGCGCGAGGGTCCTTCCGTGAGCTCGGGCGACTCGGGGTCGGAGTCCGGTGCGGAGAGCCATCCGTCCACAGCCTCAACGTACGCCCCAAGGACGCCGCAATGGGTGGACAATCAAGCCATGGCACGCGGCGCGTGGTCGCAAGGAGCACGCCTCGAAGCTGCCGCGGTGCGGGTCGAGAGACAGCTGCACCGTGACGGGGTGATCGAAGCGCGACGGTTCGCCGTGCGCACCGAAGCGCGGGCGATCGTCGTCGCCGCGCTCGCGTTCGGCGTCGGCCTCGCGGGTGGGGCCCTGGGGTTCTGGGGCCGTGCGGCGCCTGTGTGGGAAGGGGCCTCGGTCGGTGCGGCCGGCATCGTGGTCGCAGCATCCGTCACCCTCGCCGCGGCGTCGGTGAGCTATCGGCTCGCCGCCCGCGACCCGCGGCAGGCATGGTTGAAGGGCGTCACACACTCGCGGCGACGGTGGATGACCGCGGCGCTGGCTATCTCGCTCGCGGCGGTGTTCGCCATGGTGCAGTGGGTGCTGTTCCACGCCGCGTCGCTGATCTGGCCCGGCGCCGCGGTCGACACGATGACGGCGACCATGATCGTCGCCGTGGTCGCCGGCGCGTGCGGCTACACCGCCTTCACGCTTGCCGCACATGTCACCGCGACCCGGCTCGTGCTGCTGCTGTTCGCCGTCGTGGCCACCGGGTTCACGGTGAGTGTCGCGACGACACAGGACGACGAGTGGTACCGACTCAACTTCAGCGAGCTCGGCGGCCGCGGCGGAGTCACCTCCGCGGTCTTCAACGCGACGCTGATCCTGGCGGGCGGGGTGACGGCACTTCTCGCGATGTACCTGCTGACGAGTCTGGAGGCGTGGGCGCGCACCGAGTCCCGCGTCACGCGAACGAGGGCGCTCATCGTCTACTTCGTGTTCCTCATGCTCTCGGGGTGCTTCATCGGCGCCGCGCTCGTACCGGTCACCTTCAGCCAGCTGGGCCACAACATCTTCGCCATCGGGATGGCCATCGTCTTCGGGGGCTTCCTCCTCGGTCTTCGCTGGGTGCTGCCGTGCCTGCGCTGGCCGATCATCGCGCTCGCCCTCGCGGTGGCGGCGGGCATCTTCTTCTCGGCGAGCCTGTTCTGGATCGGGTACTACACCCTGGCCACCCACGAGATGGTGTGCGCGGGCCTCGTGGTCGGGTGGCTGCTGCTGTTCACGCGCACGCTCGCGGCGGCCGAGCGAGCCGACGCGGCGGCCGCAGAGACGGATGCTGCCGCCTAGCGCCGCCGGCGGCGACCCGCGCGAGTCTGCCTGAGGGGCGAAGATCTCGCTGGACAGGCTGACGCCGGAACCGGCAGACGGTTCGCAACCGGCGACGAGGCGACACCCTTCCCGAGACGTTCACGATCGCGAATTGAAGCGAATCAGCGGTCGGTAGCGTGGGTGGCATGACTCGCGTGTGGCTATCCCATCCGCTCGTCGGTGACCGGTCACCCGAGATGGCGCCACGCTCCTTCGCCGGCGGCGGAACAACGGGTGCTGGGCACCAGCGCTTCGGCCGTCGCCAGCTCTCCGGCGATCAATTTCTCCCTTCACGGTGTCACCTCCGACTCAGCGCGTGCCCACAGCGCCAGCACCAGATCCGCCGAGGCGGCCGGGGCTTCGAGCGGTGTGAGGTAGGCGGAGTCGGGGACGACGGCGAGCTCGCCTCGAGCGAGCCGCGCGACCGCCGCGCGGGCTTGGTCCGGTGTGAACCCGTGATGATCGGCGCCCGTGACGACGAGAGTCGGCTGGGTGATCCTGCCGAGAAGCCCACTCGCGTCAGGACGGCGCATGGAGATCGACACGACCGCGTTGCGCAGCATCCGCTTGTCGGCTCGCCGCAGGCAATCGTGCACGAGGGCGACGGCATCCGGGTCGTGATCGATGGTGTGGGGCGACAGCAGCACCTCGGTCGTGCCGTCGACGATCATCCTGGACGGGCCGGCCAGTCGGTAGAGGACCAGCAGCAGCCGGGTCCGCCGCCGTTCGGCGGGGCTCAGCGCGGCGATCGGCGTTCCCAATGCGACCAGGCTCCGGCAACGCTGCGGCCACTCCGCGGCGAAGATCAGCCCGACGTGCCCTCCCCAGGCGTTGCCGACCCAGTCCACCGGCTCGACCACTCCCCGTGCATCGAGCACTTCGGCCGCCGCCGCCGCGCATTCGTCGAGGGTGTACCGGCGCCCCGGATCTCCGCTCGCACCGTGCCCGGGCCCGGTGACGACAACCAGTCGCCGCCGGTCGGCGAGGGGCCGCAGCATCCGTTCCCATGATCGCTCGTCGACGAAGAGGCTGTGCCACAACAGCGCGGTGGCGCTCGGGCCGCCGGTGTCCGTCACGCGGAGCCGGCCCACCCGCGTGTCGATCAGGTGTTCAGGCATGACGACCTCCCCCACGGTGATCGGGCCGGAGCTCCCGCAGCGCCGCGACGGCGACGAGGATCAGCGGGAGCTGGCCGGCGGTGTAGACGACGTGGACGAGGTAGTGGTCGATCGTCTGCTCGGGGACGAAGGGCAGCACGGGCAGTGGCAGCACCGTGATGATGCCGCCGACGAGCATGTTGACAAGGCCCCACCCCAGGACCACGCTCCACGCCAGGCGGGACGACGGCCATCGCCAGCAGGCGAGCAGGAGCGCGAGGTCGAAGGCGAGGGGGCCCGTGTTCTCGATCGAAACCGGTGTGAGCGGCAGTTCCCATTGGTTGTGGAGGAGCATCGAGGCCCATGACACAGCGAGCGCCGCAGCGAGCAAGGTGAATCTGCGGCGGTCGCGAACCTGTGGATTCTCGGTCGTCTCTCGTGGGTCTTCGGGTCGCATGGCGCGCCTCCCTTGACGTGTTCTGCGCCGCAGATTACGCTGAATGCTATATTCAGTCAATAGGTCGTTCAGCAAATTTGGAGCGTCCGTCGTGAACCCTGGGAGACCATGTCGCCTCGTCGCTACTCGATGTCGGTGCGGGCCGAGCAGGCCGCTCGAACGAGGGAACGGATCCTTGCCGCCGCCCTCGCGTGCTACCGGGACAAGGGCATCTCAGCGACCAGCCTTCAGGCCGTCGCGCGACGCGCGGGAGTCTCCCCGGCGACGATCCTGAATCATTTCGGATCAGCCGAGGCGCTCGCCGACGCCGTCATCGAGGAGCTGTCGTCGACGCTCCAGGTGCCCGATGACAGCGGCTGGCCCGACGAAGAGCCGTCCGCGCGCGTGCGGCGCCTGGTCTCCGAGATGTTCGAGTTCTACGAGCGCAGCCGCCCCTGGTTCGACGTCTTCCGCGCCGAACTCGGCGAGGCGCCGGCCCTCCGCCAGGGTGAGGACGCGTACTGGCGCACCATCGGCGAGGTCTACGCGCGCACCTTCGGGGCGGCGCTGGCTGACGACCGGTCGCGCGCCGCCGTCTTCGGCCTCACCAGTCCGGCCACGTTCGTCGCACTGCGCGACGCAGGGATGGCCGTGACGGATGCTGCGGACCTCATCGCCGACGCGCTCAACCGGGTGGCCGCGGCCTGACCTGGCACGTTCGCAGGCCATTCAGTATCGGAACGTTCCCTCTGCGTCGAACCCGGCCACGTCTCTCCGCGGTCTTGCGGGGTCGCGTCGCGGACAGGCCACGCGAGAAGCGAGAGGGGCGGCAGCGTGCCGTCCCTCTCGCTTGTGCTCGTCGGTGTGCTCAGTCCTCGCCGAGTCCGGCGGCGGAGACGGGTTCTTGGCCTTCGGCTTCGAGCTGCTCGTTGAGCAGGCGCAGGTCGAACAGGCCGTCGATGGAGCCGTCCTTCTGGGTGCCGGCCTGGATGCCGTTCTCCACCAGGGTCTCGAAGGTGTCGGCGTGCGGGTCGACCGAGAAGCTCACGTGCTCCAACGCCCGGGTGATGACGGCGTCCGCGAGCGGCTTGCCGGTCTCCTTCTCGATCGCGCCGTTGATCACCGCCGGCGCCTGGTCGGGGTTGTCCGCGATCCACTGCACCGCGGCCTCGTGACCTTTCAGCAGGTCGGCGACCACGTCGGGGTGCTCGTCGAGGAACTCGGCGCGCACCAGCAGCACGGTGGTCGGGAACTGCCCGTCCTCCCACAGCTCGGCCTCGTCCTGCAGCACATGCGCGCCGGCGTCCACGATCAGCCGCGACACCCACGGCTCGGGCAGCCACGCACCGTCCAGCTGCCCGTCCTGGAACAGCGTCAGCGTCTGCGCGTTCTCGGTCGGCGTGAGCTGCACATCCCCACCCCCGGACGTGTCGGTCTGGAACCCCTCATCGGCCAGCCACACCCGCGCCGCGACGTCCTGCGTGTTACCCAGCTGCGGCGTCGCGATCGTGGTGCCCGCCAGGTCCGCCGCCTCGTCGATGCCGTCGCGCACCACCAGCGCCGCCCCACCGGTCGCCGCGCCCGCGACGATCCGGGCGGACTGCCCGCCGGACTGGATGAACGTGTTGATCGACGGGTTCGGGCCGATATAGGTCGCGTCGATCGCGCCCGCCGACAGCGCCTCGATCGCCGCCGGGCCCGCGTTGAACACCTGCGTGGTCACCTCCACGTCCCCCAGCGCGTCGGCGAACAGACCCTCCTCCAGCCCCACCAGCGCCGGCGCGTGGGTGACGTTCGCGAAGTACCCCAGCCGCACCTCGCCCACCGACGGGCTTTCGCCCCCGGCTGACGACTCGCTCGGGGATGCTGCCGCGGAGGCGCAGCCGGCCATCATCGCTGCCACGAGTCCCAGGGTTGTGAGTGCTGTCGCGGTGCGGATCTTGTTCACGGTGTCGCCTCCTTCAGGTCGGGTATTGCTCAGTCGTGAGAGTGCGCGCAGGATGCCCTGTCCCGCACGATCCCGGCGACGATCCAGCCACCGGGCGGGGACCCTGCCGGGCCCATCGGCGAGCGTAGAAGCGCCGGAGCCGCCGATCCATCCGGCCGTCAAACCCGGTCACCGAACGTCATCATCGGACACCCGAGTTGCGTTCGGAGTTGTGCAGACCCACCCACCACGGGACCGGCCGCGGCGGAACCTGCCTCGGCGTTGCGAACCGACCGCGTTCAGCGCCTCGTCTCGTACCGGGTGAGGAGGACGCCGCCGGGAAGCGTTCGCGTCTCCACCAGACTGAGCTTCACCCAGTCGTCCAGCGTGCTGAAGAACGGGTTCCCGCCGCCGACGACCACCGGATGCGTGATGATCTCGTACTCGTCGACCAGCCCGGCCCGCATGGCCGCGCGGCCGAGCGCTGCACCACCGACCCTCAGCCGACCGCCCTCCTCCGCCTTCAGCCGGGCGATCTCCGCGACCGCATCGTCTGTGAAGAGGCGAGCGTTCCCGTCGACCTTGTCGATCGTCGACGAGAAGACCACCTTCGGCGTCTCCCGCCAGTTCTTCGCGAACGCGATCTGCGCGGGTGTGGCGCCGGGCTGCTGGTCGCCGGTCGGCCAGTAGCCGCTCATGATCTCCCACAGCTTGCGCCCGTACAGGAATCGATCGATCGCGAGCTCCTCCTCGAGCCACCACTGGAACAGCTCGTCGCTCGGCTCACTCCAGCTGAGGTCGTCGCCGGGCGCGGCGACGTAGCCGTCCACGCTCAGGTTCATGCCGTAGACCAGTCTTCCCACCGCGCCACACCCTTCTGTCGGTCGGCGTCGGCCGACGGCAGCCGTTCACCGTCGAGCAAACTCGTCGCGAGTCTTTCGCGCCACCCAGTGCGCCGAGCGGAGCGCTCCCGTCAGGCTCGGCGGTAGGTTCCGACGACGGGGCAATCGAAGGGATCGCGCGCGGCCAGGCCCACGCGGTTGAGGTAGGCGACGACGATGCCATACGAGCGCCAGAGGGTCGTCTCGGTGTACGGCACGCCGAGAGCGCGGCACTGGTCGATCACGATGTCGCGTGCCCGCGCCAGATGAGGGCGGGGCATGTTGGGGAAGAGGTGGTGCTCGATCTGGTAGTTGAGCCCGCCCATGAGCAGGGCCGCCCACCAGCCACCGCTGATGTTCCGGGAGGTGTACACCTGCTTGCTGAAGAAGTCGAGCCTCGCGTCCTCGGCGATGATCGCCATGCCCTTGTGGTTCGGCGCGAACGACGCACCCATGTACACGCCGAACACCGCCAACTGCACGCCGAGGAACGCGAACGCCATCCCGAGCGGGAGGAAGACGAAGATCGGGGTGAGGTAGAGCGCGAAGCGCGCCGTGATGAGCGCGAGCTCGATCCAGCGGTCCTTGACGCCTTCGCGCGAGAACAGGTGCCGGAACGCGTGCCCGTGCAGGTTCAGGCCTTCGAGCGTGAGCAGAGGGAAGAACAGCCACCCCTGCTTGCGTGTCACCAGAGCGCGCCATCGGCCTGCAGACGCGGCATCCGTCTCGATGAATGAGATCGTGTCGATCTCGATGTCGGGGTCCTTGCCCACCCGGTTGGGGTTCGCGTGGTGGCGGTTGTGCTTGTTGTTCCACCAGGAGAGGCTGATGCCCACGATGCCGGCGGCGAGGATGCGGGCGAGCCGGTCGTTCGCGGGACCGGAGGCCAGGATCTGCTTGTGCGCCGCCTCGTGCGCGAGGAACGCGACCTGCGTGAACAGGATTCCGAGGGCACCGGCCATCAGCAGCTGGTACCAGGTCTGGCCGAGCAGGACGAAGCCGGTGACCACACCGCCGAAGCCCAGGAGGAGGCCGACCCCGACGAGGGCGTAGAACCACTCGGCACGACGGAGCAGACCGGTCTCGCGGACGACCTGCGACACCTCGGTGTATGCCCGGGTCATGTGCGGGAACTCGGCCGTGCCGGCGTACGTCTGACGGATGGGACCGAGCCGGGACTCGAGAGCGGTGGAGGAGATGATGCACCAGTTCCGATGGGGACCGTTCGGCCGTTGAGAAGCCAGAGGCGGTTGCCCATCGCTGCTCTCAGGCTACGGGGGTCCACATGAGCCGCAAGGAATACCTCCCCATTCCCGGGTGACCCCCAGGTGAACAGCAGCGCCCGCCCAGGCCGAAGCCGGGACGGGCGCTGTGTACGCGGGAGCGTCAGAGCGGACGGATGTTCGCCGCCTGCATGCCCTTGGGGCCCTGCTCGGCGTCGAATTCGACCTTCTGGTCCTCGCGCAGCTCCTTGAAACCGCTGCCTGCGATCGCGCTGAAGTGTGCGAAGAGATCGGCCGAGCCGTCATCGGGTGCGATGAAGCCAAAGCCCTTCTCGGAGTTGAACCATTTCACGGTGCCAGTGGCCATCGTGTCTTTCCTATTCTTCGGGCCGCCGGAGCGACCGGGGGTGCCGCGCCGACGAATGCGGTGCGGACGTACGGGGACCGGTGCCGGTGTCGACAACGGGGAGGGAACGGATGCTGCGACCGCCGTGCGCGCGTGATCCGGCGTCGCGTGGAGCCCGAGGTCTTCACCGCGGGGTCCGTGCGCGCGGAAACCGCGCGGCGTCGCGTCGATGAAGCCGGCGTATTCGGCGGCGCGCGTCGCGACGTGGACGTCGTCGTCGGCCTGTCGCCAGGCGAGCGCCGGTGGAGCGGAGTGCATGTTCGTGTGTTTCGTTCGTCGGGCGCGAAGCCATGAGAGCTTTCGCGGCGGGCGGCGTGCAGAAGCCGCGGGAAGGATGGGGCGCTCAGACCTGCGTCTCTACGATGAGGCAGAGAGGTGAACGCGCGGTTCCCTAAAGGGAACGTGTCAGTGTAGCACGGGCGTCTGCGATCACCGAAAGCGGGGTAGCCGAGCGGGCGTGCGAGGGATACGGTCGCGTTGTCGTCCGAATCCGGTGGAAAGAGGCGGTGTCGCCATCTCCCAGACAAGTAGCGCACGAACGCTGCCCACTCCGCGCAGGGTGCAAGGCACGTATTACACGCTCATGCTCGGCAACACGCTCGCCGCGTCGCTCATCTGGGGCGTCAACACGCTGTTCCTCCTCGACGCCGGGCTCTCCAACCTGGAGGCCTTCGCGGCGAACGCCTTCTTCAGCGCCGGGATGCTGATCTTCGAGATCCCCACCGGCGTGGTGGCCGACACGGTGGGGCGTCGCGCGTCGTATCTGCTCGGCACGGTGACGCTGGCGGTGACCACGATCCTGTATTGGATGCTGTGGGTCTGGCAATCGCCGTTCTGGGCGTGGGCGGTCGTCTCGGTGCTGCTCGGTCTCGGCTTCACGTTCTTCTCCGGGGCCGTCGATGCGTGGCTCGTCGACGCACTGAAGGCGACCTCCAATCAGGGCAGCCTCGAGACCGTCTTCGGTCGCGCGCAGATCGTGGGCGGGGTCGCGATGCTGTCGGGATCGGTGCTCGGCGGCGTCGTCGCTCAGGTGACGAACCTCGGCGTGCCGTTCCTGCTGCGGGGCGCGATCCTGCTGCTGATGTTCATCGTCGCCGCACTGCTGATGCGGGACCTGGGCTTCGCGCCCGACCGGAGCGAGAGCCCGTTGCGCGCGACGCGCACCGTCTTGCGGGCGTCCATCCGCTATGGCCTCGGTGATCCGCCGGTGCGCTGGCTGATGCTCGCGAGCCCGTTCACCGCGGGTGTCGGGTTCTACGTCTTCTATGCACTGCAGCCGTACCTGCTGGAGCTGTGGGGCGACGAGGAGGCGTACACGGTCGCCGGCCTCGCGGCCGCACTGGTGTCGGGCACCGCGATTCTCGGCGGCGCCCTCGCACCCTGGGTGCGCAAGCTCTTCCGCCGGCGCACGTCGACGATCCTGCTGGCGACGGTCACCAGCGCGCTGGTGCTGGTGGGGATCGGACTGGTGCGCAACTTCTGGGTCGCCGTGGTGCTCGTGGCGCTCTGGGGCGTAGCCTCGGCCATCGATGACCCGGTGCATCGTGCGTACCTCAACGACATGATCCCGTCGAAGCAGCGCGCGACCGTGCTCTCCTTCGACTCGCTCATGGGTTCGAGCGGCGGCGTCGTCATCCAACCCGCGCTGGGCCGGGTGGCCGATGTCGGCGGCTACGGTGCCTCGATGGTGTGGAGCGGCGTGATCGCGGCGATCGCCGTTCCCTTCGTCCTGTTGAGCCGAGGGCAGAACGCGCCCGCCGACACCGCCCGCGAGGTCACCTCTCAGACGCCCCAGTGATCCAGCACCGCGGCACAGAAGTCGTCGTTCGTGCCGGTCGACCCGAAGATCTGCTCCTCATCGATCACGTCGCCGGTCGCGACGTCGATGGTGAACCGCAGCCGGACCTGTCCGTCGTTCTTCGCGATGACCTTGCCGTCGCTGCCGATGGTCCGACCGCCGCCCGTGAGCAGCGCGGTCACGGTCAGCGTCCCGTCGCCGTTGTCGATGATCTTGTGATCCTTCGAGAGGGTATTGGGCTGGATGTCGGTGACGGTCATCCCGTTGTAGGTGAACGTCCGGACTTCGGTGATCTTCTCGTGGAACCAGAGCAGCTCCCCGTCGCCGCGAGTCATGATGAAGCCCGAGCCGGTCAGGTCATACGTGAACGATGGCTGCAGCCCCACACCGCAGAAGTCGTCGGCGACGCCGCTTTCCGAGGCGTCGAGACTGTAGCGCTCGATGACGGCGGCATTCGCTGGGGCAGCGGCCGCGATGATGAGTCCTCCGGCGAGGAGTGCGGCGAGGGGGCTGAGGTTCTTGAACATGATGGTGCCCTTCGGGTGAGCGGACATGCGAACGGATGGTGTGTCCCCGAACAGTCACGCCCAGTTCCCCGGAGAGGACCGGCTGCGATGACGACCTCCTTGCGGCAGACGCTACACCGCCGGTGCGCGCGCCGACAGGCCACCGCGCACTCCGTGCTCTCTCACCACTCGCGCGAGTCACCCGAGTTGTCGTGGTCCAAGCCCAGGAAGCCCGGCACGCCGTGGCGGTGGTGCGTCCTTCCTCCGTCGACAGGGGCGGTTTCGTGCCCAGCCAGCTGGTGGATCCACGGTGGCTGGTGGTCCATCGTCAGGGAACCCGCGCCGGTCGTGAAGTACGCGGCGACGGGAGGGCTCGCGACGAACGCTGCGGCCAACACGCCCCTGCTGCGTATACGCACCAGCGCGTCGCGCGCCATCAGACCGCGCATGAGCAGGGCGAACGCGCCGGGATCGACGGACGCTGCCTCCTTCGGCGCGTCCGGAAGCTCCGCGTACAACTGGCCGACGATCTCCTCGCGCTGCGCCACCGAAAGGTGGGAGAAGGCGGCGAAGTACGCCTTGTCGGCGACGCTCGCCGGCACGTTTCCCAGGACGTACGCGTAACGGTCGATCTGCTCGTCGGAGGTGAGCGCCCGCTGAGCATGCCGCTTCTTCACGGTCCCCTCCCGCCTCGATGAGCGCCAGAATACGCTCACCGACCCCGGCCGTCGATGGGCCGATCGCGGCCCGGGACCGCCGTTTCCGGCGTGCTCCCGAGCCGCGACCCTTTCGCGCGGAGGTGTCAGGCGATGGCTGCGCGCAGCTCCGCGGCAGCAGCCGTGACGTCGGGCGCCCCGTGCAGGGCGCCACCGACGACGGCGATGCGGGCTCCGGCGTCGCGCACCGAGCCGATGGTCGAGGCGTTCACACCACCCGCGATCGAGAAGGGCACGCCCGACTCCTCGCCGGCGCGCAGCAGCGAGTCGAGCGAGTAGCCCTCCTGAGCCTGCTCGTCGAGAGCCGCGTGCACCTCGACGAAGTCGGCGCCGAGCGCGACGATCTCCTTGGCGCGGGCCGGCTTGTCGGCGACGCCGATCAGGTCGACGACGACGCCCTTGGCGTGCTTCTTGGCGGCCTTGACCGCGCCCGCGATGGTGCTGTCGTCGGCCGAGCCGAGCACGGTGACGAGGTCGGCGCCGGCGCCGAAGGCGAGCGAGAACACCGTGAAGTTCCACGTCTCGAACCTGCTGCGCAAATCGGGTGCGGCCTCCCGCACCGAGCTGGTCGCCCTGGCGCGAGGCTGAGCCCACCCTTTCGGCGAGTGCGATACCCATTCGAATGGGTAGCCGACGTCTCGGGCAGCCGCCGTGTCGTGCGTGCGGCGGCGTTCAGGGCTCCCGCATCCGGGATCTGAGCACGTCGAACTCGCACCCCGGGGCGTCGGGATTGAAGCCGTGCTCGATCAGCCACCGCGACGCCACGAGGCTGCGCAGCGACCACCAGGCGCGGATCACATCCCGGTCCGCACCGTCTCCGTAGCCGGCGAGCAGTTCGTTGAGGCGCTCCTCGTGCCCCAGCGTGAGGGTCGCCAGGTCGTACATGGCGTCGCCGGCCGCGGCTTCGGACCAGTCGATGACACCCGTGACCTCGTCGCCGTCGACGAACACATGCGTGATCTGCAGGTCGCCATGGATGAACCGTGGTCGCCAGGGTCGGAGTGCGGCCTGTGCGATCTCGCGGTTGCGTCGGATCGTCTCGGCGGGAAGTACGGCGTTGGCGAGCAGCCAGGCGCACTCGCTGTCGAGTTCTGCGACGACGTCGTCGAGGGTGCGCCCCGGCCACGGCGGCAGCGGCGCATCATGCAGTTCTCGTATGACGGCACCCGCTGCTGCCCACGCCGTCTGCGATGCGGTGGACGGCTCGCCCAGAACCCCCAGCGCCTTGCCGCGCACAGCGGCGATCGCGAGGACCGGCGGCTCGCACCAGAGGACCGATGGCGTCGGTACCGGTGCCATGGCCATCGCCTTCATCTCGACGTCGGCGTGCGCGCGGTCGGTGTCGACCTTCAGGAAGACGTCGCCGACGCGCAGCGTCGCCCGCTGACTGTGCGCGACGATGACCTCCACGTCCTCCATGGGACCATCCTGGCGGATCCACCGCCGCACTGGACCTACAGCCGGAGGGACGGAGTCGGGTTTGCAGCCGACCAGCGGGGAGACACATGGATGAGCGGGACGAACCCGACCGCTGACGTCGTCGGCGACCGCGTCGAGGATTCAGGAGATTCGGGCCGGCGGGCCGCCTTTCCGCCCTCTCGTTCCCTGTTGTCCTGAATCCTCGACGCGCAGGGAGTCCTCGACCACCGCGCGGCGAGGACGGACTCGAGATCCGCCCTCGCCCGTCAGTCATCCCGCGGCCACCGCGATCTCGTTCGGTGTGATGTCGAGGGTCGCCGAAGTAACGATCTCGCCCGTCGTGAGGTCGACGGCATGGATCGCGTCGGCGGCGGGCTCGGTCACGTAGGCGATGTCGCCGCGGACGACGATCGCCGGGTGCGCGTCCTGCCAATCGGCGGGACCCTCCCATGCCTCGATCACGGGGAAGACGTCGGTGATCTCGCCGGCGGCGGGATCGAAGACGTGGACGGCTCCGTCGGTGGCGAGGATGTAGGCGAGATCCTGGGGACCGCGGGCGATGTCGCGGAACGTGTACTCCACGCCCTCGGGAAGGTCGACGACTTCGAGCGAGCCGGCCTCGGTGTCGATGACGGTGACCGCATCGAGGAGGTAGCCCTCCGCATCCGGATCGTTCTTGTAGTCGCCGACGACGAGCGGGCTCGTCTCGCTCACGTACGCGTTGCCCATGCGGCCGTATGGCTGGTCGGGGGCCTCGAGCTTGAGGATCTCGCCGTCGCGGTAGACCAGGGCGCCGTTCTCGCAGCCGAAGACGACGGCCTCGTCGGCCGCGGTCCCCTCGCCGTGAGCGCCGGGGCAGGCATCGCTCGTGGCGATCACCGCGCCCGAGGCGTCGCTCGCCGAGATGCCGGATCGGCCGTCGGCATTGCCCACGGTCGTCAGGAAGGTGCCGTCCTCGAGCACGACCGAGACGCCGTGGTGCGCCTCCACGCCGGGCACGGTCTCAGCCTCGGGAAGCTCGCCGTCGGCCGCGAGCAGCGCGTCGGTGTCGAAGATCGTGGTGTCGCTCGTGCCGTCGGCGTAGAGGATCGTCTTTCCGCCGTGGCGGACGACGTGACCCGGGGCGTCGGCGGCGAAGATCAGGTCGGTGAGCACGGGCTCGTCGGCGCTCCCCGCAGCGGTGTCGAGCACCTGGAACCCCTCGCTCATCGTGACGAGCACGTGGCGTCCGTCTCCGGCGGGGTTGAGGCGGGTGAACTCCTCGGAGGCGAGGTCGGCGACAGGCTCGAGGGTCTCGCCGTCGAGCACGAGGATGCCGCCCTCGTACGAGACCGCGAGCCTCGGCCCGGCGGCGACCGTCGTCGGCGTCTCCGCGCCGGCGTCGACGGACGCCGAGGGCGTCGATGAACAGGCCGCGAGGGTCGCGACGGCACCGGCGGCGACGGCGATCAGGCCGGCGCGCCGCAGCGTGCGTGTGCGCATGTGGTGTTCCTCTTCCTTGGTGTGGGGCTCACTGCGAGAGCCCGGTGACGATGCGCTGCGTGTTCTCGCGCATCATGGTCAGGTAGTCCTCGGCGCCGCCGCCTTCCGCGGTGAGCGACTCGGTGTACAGCTCGATCACTTCGACGTGGGTGCCCGTCTCGTCGGCGAGCGCGCGCATCAGCCGGTCCGGGGAGGACGACTCGGCGAACACCGCCGGCACGCCGTGCTCGTCGATCGCCGTGACGAGGTCGGCGAGGTCGGACGCGCTGGGTGCGGCCAGGGTCGTTCCGCCCGGGATCGCGGCGCCCACCACGCGGAAACCGAACCGCGCGGCGAGGTATCCGAAGACGTGGTGGTTCGTGACCAGCGCGCGGCGCTCGGCGGGAATGGCGGCGAACGCCGCCGTCATGTCGTCGTCGAGGCTCTCGAGCTGCGCGAGGTAGGCGTCGACGTGCTCCTCGACGGCGGCGGCGTCCGCGCCCGCCAGCGCGGACAGCCGCGGGGCGAGCGCCTCCACGACATCGGTCATGCGGCCCGGGTCGGTCCAGAAGTGCGGGTCGGGCGTACCGGCAGCGTCGCCCGTCGCGTAGGCGAGCACCTCGATGGCCTCGCCCGCGACGAAGCTGTCGACCCCCTCCGCGACTGCCGCTTCGAGGTGCTGCTGCAACCCCTCCTCGAGGCCGAGGCCGTTCGACACCAGGAGGTCGGCGGAGCGCAGGTGCGCAGCATCCTGTGCCGAGATCTCGAACGAGTGCGGGTCCGCGTCCGGTCGCATGAGCGTCATCACCTCGACGTCTCCACCCACGAGCTTCTCCACGACGTCCCCGAGGATGTTCGTCGACACGACGACGAGCGGGCGGTCGTCGCCCGTCGGGGCACACGCGGAGAGGACGGATGCTGCGACCCCGGCCGTGAGGATCGCTGCGAGCGCTGCGCGGCGGCGGCTCATCGCCCGGTCTCCACGAGGTGTGTGGGCTGCGTCGACGTCGCGAACGTCCTCGAGATGCGGGCGGCGTCGGCGAAGTCGATCTCGTACACGACGTTCTCCGCCGGACCGTTGAGGTACGCGCGCGGCTGGTCGGCGACGAGCGTCGGACTGCCGGCACCCGTCGCGAGCGACTCGGCGACCAGCGGCTCCGTCTCCGAGAGAAGCTCCCCGGTCGCGCCGTCGATCACGAGCACCCGACCATCCGCCGCGAGCGCGAGCACGTGCTGCGCCTCGTCGTCGACCGCGGTCGCCTGCACGATCGGGCGATCGACCGGCAGCAGCGTCCACGTGCGCTCACGGGTGTCGAGCAGCCAGATCCCGTGGTCTCCTGCGAGACCGGCGACGGTCGGGCGTCCGTCCCTTCCCGCGAACCCCGTCACCGGTGGAGCCGTCGTGCCCGCGGGGTACGGGATCCGCTCGAGCTCCACCTCGCCGTCGACGAGGGTCGCCAGCAGCGCACCGTCGGCGCACCCGATGACCGCGCCCACGCGGGTCGTGACCGTGCCGCGCGCGTCTGCGCAGTCGGCGGTGACGCCGGGCTGCGGCATCCCTTCCTCGTCGAGGACCGAGACGGATGCCGCCACCCCACCGTGCGGCTGCGTGACAAGGGCGTACGACCCGATCGGCACGACGATGCCCTCGTACGGCTCGGTCTCGATGCGGAATCGCTCGACGATCTCACCCTTGGACAGCGCCGCGGTGTCGAGGAGCACCGCCTCGCCGCTGCCGGCGAAGAAGACCCCGGTGCTGCCGGTGGTGGAGGACGAGGTCGTCGCGACAGTGGCCGGGCCGCGCCCTGGCACCTCGCCGAGCATCGCCGGTTCGGCGCGGTAGTAGTGGAAGTGGTCGACGTGGTCCCATGTCCACCGACCGCTGTCGATGACCGAGATGCCCTCGCCGGCATCGGCGAAGACGTAGCGGCCGTCGGTGCTTGCCCGCGACGCCGTCGGCATGTCCCCGAGCTCTGCGACGGACTCGTCGAGCAGGTCGAGCTGGCGGACGAGCCCGTCCGGGTCGATCGTCACCACGGCCAGGGGCGGCTCGCTCAGCTCGCTCGCGCCGGCCACCGCGCCGTGTCCGGTGGATGTCGGGGTGGCGGCGGTGGCATCTGCGTCGGCGCTCCCGCAGCCGGCGAGCGTGACCGCGGCGATCGCGAGCATCGTGGTGAGGGTGGCGGGTCTGTGGAGCACGGTGCGTTCGTTCCTTCGTCGGGAGTCGGTAAGGGATGCTGCGGCCGCCGGTTGTCGGGTCACACGGCGGCCTTCTCGGTGATGCGTGTGCGGACGCGGGTGGCATGCGCGGCCCACGAGGCGGCTGCGAGGAGCACGGCGGTGAGGGCGATGGAGGCGCCGGCGGCGGTGCCCGCGTGCCACGACAGCAGGAGACCGAGCTCGACGGCGGCGATGCCGAAGACGCACGCGAGGGTCATCGCGGACGGCAGCCGCCGAGTCCAGTGGCCGGCGGCGACCGCCGGTGCGATGAGCAGGCCCACCACGAGGAGCGAGCCGACGGCCTGATACGACGCGACGACCGCGAGCGTGACCAGGCCGACCAGCACCGCTTGGGCGATCCTCGGCCGGAGCCCGAGCACCGCCGCCACCCGGGCGTCGATCGCGAGAGTCACGAGCGAGCGGTGCGCGGCTGCGGCGACCACCAGACCGATCCCGGTCGCCCAGGCGAGCAGCACGAGATCCTCGGCCGAGATGGCGAGGATGTCGCCGAAGAGGATGGCCGTGGCATCCGTCGCGAAGCTTCCCGAGTGCGAGATCACGATCACGCCGGCGGCGAGCATGGCCACGAACAGCATGCCGATGCTCGTGTCGTACGAGAGCCGGCCGCGTCGCTGCAGCGCCCCGATCCCGAGGCTCATCGCGGCCGCGCTGAGTCCTGCCCCCAGCAGCACCGGCACTCCGAGCAGGGTCGCCAGCGCGACGCCGGGAAGCATTCCGTGTCCGAGCGCCTCGCCGAGGAAGGCCATGCCCCGCGCGACGACCCAGGTGCCGACGACCCCGCACAGCACGGCCACGAGGCAGCCGCCGACGAGGGCGCGCTGGACGAACTCCAGCGTGAACGGATCGGTGATGAGGGGCACGAGCGACGACCGTAGCGTTAATGAGAACGATTCTCAAAATCAGTTAGAGTGGGCACATGCTCACCGGAACCACGCCGTTCGCCGCCGTTTCCCTGCGTGGGGTGTGTGTGGACTACGCCGGCACCCCGGCCCTCCACGACGTCGACTTCGACGCGGCCGCGGGCGAACTCACCGTGATCGCGGGCCCGAACGGCGCGGGCAAGTCGACGCTCCTCGAGGTGCTCGCCGGGACGATCGCGCCGCGTGCGGGCCGCATCGAGATCGGGGCGGCGTCGCGGGCCTTCGTGCCGCAGCGCGCGGTGATCGCGCCCACCCTGCCGCTCACCGTGCGCGACGTCGTCATCGTCGGAGCGTGGGGGCGGGTCAGGCCGTGGGGCCGACTCGATCGCGGCTCACGGGAGGCGGTCGACGCCGCGCTCGATCGCCTCGACCTCGCCGATCTGCAGCGAACCCCCTTCGGGCGCCTGTCCGGCGGGCAGCAGCAGCGCGCGCTGCTCGCGCAGGGGCTGGCGCGCGGGGCGGACATCCTGCTTCTGGACGAACCGACGACGGCGCTCGACGCGGCCAGCGCGGAGCGCATCGCCGTTGCGATGCGCTCGGAAGCGGATCGTGGCGTCGCCGTGATCTGCGTCAGCCACGATCACGAGGTGATCGCGGCGTCGGACGCGACCTTCCGTCTCGATGCGGGGCGGGCGCGCCCGATCATCGCGCGAACCCCACCGTCGGTTCATGAATCTTGAGGGAGTGATTGACCACTCACTGCTGGTGAGTGTACAGTCACTCTCATGACACCGCGCAGCTCGATCCTCTCCACGGCAGACACCCGCCGGCCCGTCGTCGCGGCAGCCGCGCTGCGGGAGTTCGCGCGCGGCGGCTATCACGGCACCACGGTTGCGGACGTCGCCCGCGCGGCGAAGATCTCGCCGGCGTACGTCTTCAAGCTGTACCCGCGCAAGGAAGCGCTGTTCGTCGCCGCGCTCGAGGCTTGTTTCGATCAGATCGTCGCAGCACTCGCCGAGGGCGCGGATGCTGCGGGCTCACCCGAGCCCGCAGCCGTGCTGGACGCGATGGGAGGCGCTTACGCTGCGCTCATCCGCGACCGCACGCTGCTGATGCTGCAGGTGCACGCACAGTCCGTGGCCGAGATCCCGGAGATCGGCGGAGCACTTCGAGCGGGAGTCGCCCGCGTCACCGAGTTCACCAAGGAGCGCTCCGCGGGAAGCGACGAGGACGTGCAGCGGTTCATGGCGTACGGACAGCTGTGCCACCTGATCGTGACGACGCGGATCGACGAGATCTCCGAAAGCTGGGCACAGACGCTGGCGCGCGGCATCCGTCACCCCGACTGAACCATTCCCGTTGGCGTTCGATGTGCTCGCATGTCCGCAAGAGTGAGTGATTGCTCACTCTCAGCGCACCCCGACCACCCCATCCCAATGAAAGGAATCGGCCTCTGGAACTGACCGCCCGCAGGGGCGGCGCACAGTCGCCCCTGCTTTGACCGACACACCCGACGGATGGCGGGCGCGCCCCGCATCCCCTCGAAAGGAGCACCACCATGACCACCACCGTCACATCGGCCGTCGCGCCGGCCCCGACCGCCCGCAGCACCCGTCGCTGGCTCGCGCTGAGTGTGCTCGCGCTCGCCCAGTTCCTCGTCGTGCTCGACGCGTCCATCGTCAACATCGCCCTGCCCGTCCTCGGTGCCCAACTGGGCATGGACACGGCCGCCCTCGCGTGGGTCATCACGGCCTACGTCCTCGCCTTCGGCGGTCTGCTCCTGCTCGGCGGCCGCCTCGCCGACCGCTACGGTCACCGCCGCATCTTCCTGATCGGCACCGCCGGCTTCGTCGCCGCGTCGGCGCTCGCGGGTCTGTCGTTCACGAGCGAGATGCTGCTGGCGGCGCGAGCGCTGCAGGGGGCCTCGGCCGCCCTGCTCGCCCCCGCCGCCCTGGCGCTCCTGACCCACCTCTTCCCCGAGACAGGCGAGCGTACGAAGGCACTCGGCGTGTGGGGTGGCGTCGCGGGCATCGGCTCTGCCGCGGGCGTCCTGCTCGGCGGGGTGCTCACGGCGACGCTCGGATGGCAGTCCGTCTTCTTCGTCAACGTCCCCATCGGCGCGATCGTGCTCGTCACCATCCCGCTGCTCATCACGCGCGACGCCCCCGCCGCCCGCGGAAAGCTCGACATCCCCGGAGCAGCAACCATCACGGGCGCCCTCGTCGCGGCCGTCGGCGCGCTCAGCGCGATCGAGCAGGTCGGTCTGACCCACCCGCTCACCATCGGCCTCGCGGCGGCCGCGACGGTGCTGGGGTTCGCGTTCGTCCTCATCGAGCGCCGCGCGGCCGAGCCGCTCGTCCCGCTCGGGGTGTTCCGCAACCGCAACCTGACCGTGGGCAACGTCGTCATGCTCCTCATCGGGGCCGCGATGGTCGCGCTGTTCTTCGCCCTGTCGGTCTACATGCAGGCCGTGCTCGGATACGACGCGCTCACCACGGGGCTCACCCAGCTGCCGCTCGCGGGCGCCCTCGTCATCGTCGCCGGCGTCGTGCCTGCCGTGATCGCTCGGATCGGCACCAAGACGACGCTCATCGGCTCGCTGGTCCTGCTCGCGGGGGGCCTCGTCTGGCTGTCGTTCGCGCCCGCCGACGCGCAGTTCATCACCGACATCCTCGGGCCCAGCATCCTGATCGGGATCGGCATGGGCGGCGCGTTCGTCACCACCACCCAGCTCTCCGTCGACGGGGTCGAAGGCGGCGAATCGGGCCTCGCGGGGGGTCTGGTCAACACCAGCCAGCAGATCGGCGGCGCGCTCGGCCTCGCCGTGCTCGGCACCGTCGCCGCACTGCGTACCGAGACGCTGCTCGACGCGGGGGTGGCCGCGCCCGAGGCTGTGACCAGCGGCTTCTCGTGGCTCTTCCTCGGTACCGCCGTCGTCGCCGTCATCGCCGCGATCGCCGCCGGGCTCGCTCGGGAGCATTGAACGGAAGCATCGGCGCTCGCGCCGGCGGGGGGCGTCCACGCGATCGCATCGGACGCTCCCCTCAACGCAGGGCGCGGAAGCAGACGGGTGCTTCCGCGCCCTGTGTGGCGTGGAATCCCGAGGCGGCCGCGAGGCCGACCGGCTCTGCGTCCGGCATGGGTCAGCGCCCCGACTCGCCGTCACGAAGCGGGTCGAGGATGGCCTCTGCCGCCCAGGTCGCGGCATCGGCGATGTCGCGACCGCTCATGCCCAGTTCGCGCCGCATCGTCACCCAGGTCGCGGCGGAGTCGAGGTGACAGAGCGCTGCGACGACGGCTCGCCGGTCGGCGTCGGCGAGCGCGGGAGCCTCGCGGCGCAGCATCCCGTCGAACTCCTCTCGATGCGGTGCGGGATCTGAGCCGTTGACCCCGCGCATCGCCGTCTCGGCCACGACATAGGCGAGCTCCGGCCGCCGATCGTACGCCTCCATCGCTTCACGGATGGCGATGGGCACGTCGAAGATCGAGTCGGACTCGGCGCGCGTGAAGATCGTGCGTTCGATCCAGGCCGCCGTCGCGAGGAGGAGGTCGACGCGTGTCGGGTAGTAGCGGAAGACGGTGCGCTCGCCGACGCCCGCGCGCAGGGCGATCAGGCGGAAGGAGACATCGTCGGTGCCGACCTCATCGATGAGCTCGGTGTAGGCGGCGAGGATCGCCGCCTGCGTCCCCGAGACCTCCGACGCCGGTGCGGGCGTCGCCATCACGCCGCCCGATTCGCCTCGGTCGCGGCGGGCAGTACCCGCCGCAGGGTGAGGTCGAACACCCCGAACGTCTCGTCGGCGCTCATGTCGAATCCCGTCCGCATCCGTGCCCAGAACATCGGGGAGACGAAGTACCGGACGGATGCTGCGGCCCGCCGCGCGTCGCGACGGTTCAGGTTGGGCGCCGCGGCGTCGATCATCGCCACGATCGCCTCGGTGATCGGGGCCGCGGGGTCGTCCGCGGTCGGCGAGAGCGCTCCGCCGCGGGCCGCGACGAAGGCGAACGCCGGTTCGGCGTCGTAGGCGCGGAAGCGCGCGCGCACCGCCTCACGGAACTCGGCAGGCGTGCGGAAGTCCAGGACCGGGAAGTGCTCGGCCTCGATCCAGCGCCCGAGCGCCTCGAGCAGATGCGATCTCGTCGGGAAGCGACGGTAGATCGTGCGCTCCGAGACGTCGGCGATCTCCGCGAGATCGGCGTACGAGATGTCGTCGAACGTGCGCTGGCGCAGCAGCATGGCAGCGCTCGCGAGGATCGCAGACGGAGTGTCGACGATCTCGTCCATCACAGCATCCTTCCCCGCCCGTCTCGATGGAGCGTGGCCGGCTCCGCCGGGAGGACGTAGCGGTCGGAGTCGTCGAGCGTCAACGCCAGAGACGAGACGAACTGCAGCTCACCCCGTGGTCCTGACTCGGCCGAGGCCAGCATATCCGGCCGTTCGAACGTGTAGCCGGTGACGTGGCAGCGCAGCCGCTGGCCGGACGGATTGCCGTCGTTGTCGAGGATCGGGGTCGGGATGCCGTCCGATGTGCGTCGGAGGTAGTACCGTCCGCGCGTCACGACCGCCATGAGCGGGGTGACGACGACGGCGACGCCGATCGCGACGAGGACGGAGAAGGGCTGCATCGCAGGGCCGAAGACGCCCGCGAAGCACAGGAGTGAGAGGACCGAGGCCAGCCCCACCGAGACGGGGCCGACCGGATTCCAGTTGTGGAGCATGCCGCGGCGGAACTCCGGGTAGCGCGGCGAGAGCCGCAGCAGGTGCTTGTTGATCACGATGTCGGCGGAGATCGTCACGAACCAGGCCATGACGACGTTCGCGTACAGACTCAGGACGAAGGAGATGAGGCTGAAGACATCCATCAGCATGAGCGAGAGCGCGATCGCCAGGTTGAAGATGACGAACACGGTTCGGCCGGGGTAGCGCTTCTTGACCCGCGTGTAGACGTTCGACCAGGCGAGCGAACCGGAGTACGCGTTCGTCACGTTGATCTTGACCTGCGCGACGACGATGAGAAGGAGTACGAGTGCGATGGCGATCCAGTCCGGCACCAGCGACTGGTACATGCCGAGGAATTGCTTGACCGGCTCGGCGGCGCGATCGGTGAGCGCCGGGTCCACCTTCGTCACGAGGTAGACCGCGAGGAAGAGCCCGATCACCTGCTTCGTCCCGCTGAAGATCACCCAGCCGGGACCGCTGAACACGAACGCCGCCCACCACGACCGGGAGTTCGCGGCGGTGCGGGGCGGCATGACGCGGATGTAGTCGATCTGCTCGGCGAGCTGCGGGGTCAACGCGAAGCACACCGCTGCGCTGGCGACGATGGCGCTGAAGCTCACCGTGCCGTCGGAGGCGCCGGTGAACCCGATGAACGCCGTCACCGCGTCGGGCTGTGTGAACACGACCCAGATGAGCGGGAGCAGCGCAAGCGCGAGCCAGAGCGGTGTGGTCCAGAACTGGAGGCGCTCGAGCGCCCGCATGCCGTAGATCACGATCGGGATCACCACCACTGTGGAGATCACGTAGCCGATGGGCAGCGGAATGCCCACCGCGACCTCCAGGCCCTGAGCCATGATCGCGCCCTCGAGCGCGAAGAAGATGCACGTGAAGCCGGCGAACACCACCGTCGTGATGATCGAGCCGTGATAGCCGAAGCCCGAGCCGCGGGCGATGAGGTCGAGGTCCATGTTGTACCGCGCCGCATAGAAGGCGACCGGGAAGCCGACCATGAAGATGATCACGGAGGCGAGGAGGATGCCGAGCACGGCGTTCGTCGTGCCGTGCTCCAGTCCCACGCTCGCGCCGATCGAGAAGTCTGCGAGGAAGGCGATCGATCCGAGGGCCGTGCCGCCGACGGACAGCGCGCTCCAGCGCCGGAACGAGCGCGGCACATAGCGGAACGCGTAGTCCTCGAGGCTGTCTTCGGCGGCGGAGCGTGCGTCCCCACCCCGCGCGCCGGCTCTCACGCCCAGCGCATGCACACCCACCTCCAGCGCTTCCACGATGACTGGATCCTGCCGCAGGCGTGTTTCGGCCGCGTTGCCGCGCGGAATCGATCTGAATCAGATCGCCATCGCGTCCCGCACGGTGTCGATGGCGGCGGCCCCTCCCTGCCCGGTGATCGTGATCCGGCCCGACTGCAGCACGTAGAAGGCGTTCGTGGACCGGAGTGCGAATCCGACGTGCTGCTCGACGAGCAGCACCGACAGGTCGCCCCTCCGAGTGAGGTCGATGATGACGCGCTCGATGTCGGCGACGATGTTCGGCTGGATGCCTTCGGTCGGCTCGTCGAGCACGAGGAGCTTCGGCTTCGTCAGCAGCGTGCGGGCGATCGCGAGCTGCTGGCGCTGACCGCCGGAGAGCAGCCCGGCGCGCCGTCCCAGCAGGTCCTTCAACACGGGGAAGAGATCGAAGACCTCGTCGATGTCGGACTGCCGCTTCGCCACCAGCTGCAGGTTCTCGAGCGTCGTCATCTGCGGGAACGACTGCTGCCCCTGGGGGACGTACCCCAGTCCTCGCTTCACGCGCTGGGAAGGCGGCATCCGTGTGACGTCCTCGCCGTCGATCAGCACCTGGCCGCTCATCACGGGGATCAGCCCGGTGGCGACCCGCAGCAGGGTCGTCTTGCCCGCGCCGTTGTGACCCATGACGGACACCGCCTGAGCCGTGGGGATCTCGACCGTGACGTCGTGGAGCACCTTGGTGCGGCCGTAGCCGGCGGTGACTCCCTTGATCTCGAGCATCAGTGATCGCCCTTCCCTTCGACGGCGGCGTCCGCGGCCGTCCCGAGGTAGACCTCCTGGACCCGCTGGTCGGCCTGCACCTGCTCGACCGTCCCCGCCGTGAGGAGCTTGCCCATGTGCATGACGGTCACCCACTCGGCGTAGTTGCGGACGAAGTCCATGTCGTGCTCGATCACGATGATCGTGCGCTCGTCGCCGATGCGGCGCAGCAGCTGACCGGTCTCGTCACGCTCGTCGGCGTTCATGCCGGCAACGGGCTCGTCGAGGAACATGACCTTCGCGTCCTGCACGAGCAGCATGCCGATCTCGAGCCACTGCTTCTGGCCGTGCGCGAGAGTTCCCGCCGGCTTGTCGCGCAGTTCGGTCAGCCCGATCGTCTCGAGCGCCTCCTCGACGTACGAGGGCACGCCGCGCCGGGTCAACGGCAATCGCCACGCTTTGCGGTGCACCCCGCCGGCGATGTCGAGGTTCTGCAGCACCGAGAGCTCGTCGAACACCGTCGCGGTCTGGAACGTTCGGCCCACACCCGCACGGATGATCTTGTTCGTCTTCATCGACAGCAGATCCATGCCGTCGTACGTCGCCGTGCCCGTGGCCGGGACGAGCCCGGTCAGCGCGTCGACGAGCGTCGTCTTGCCGGCGCCGTTCGGCCCGATCAGGAAGTGCACCTGCCCCTTGAGCATGAGCAGGCTCACGTCGTCCACGGCCGTGAACTGGTCGAAGGTCACGGTGAGGTTCGACACCTTCACGGATGTCTCGGCATCGGGAGTCAGCGGCCGCCCGGCACCCGCGAGGGGAGCCGTCGATTCGGTCCCGCTCATGCTGCGAGCCTCCTCTCGGCCTGGGAGCGCCGGTCCGCGCTGGTCCGCACGGTCGACCACATCCTGCTGAAGAGCGAGGCGAGCCCGTTCGGCAGGAACAGGGTCACCACGATGAACAGCAGTCCGAGGATGTAGATCCAGCCCTCGGGCCAGCTCGAGGCGAGACTCGACTGCCCCCAGCCGATCGCCATCGCCCCGAGCACGGGGCCGAAGAGCGAGGCCCGGCCGCCGAGCGCCACTCCCGCGATGAACAGGATGGACGCCGAGGCGCCGATCTCCTGCGGCGTGATGATGCCGACGAGGGGCACGAACATCGCCCCGCCGATGCTCGCCATCACCGCGGCGATCACGAAGGCGACGAGCTTGATGTTCGCCGGGTCGTATCCGAGGAACCGCACACGGTCCTCGGCGTCCCGCGTCGCGAGCAGGAGCTCGCCGAACCGGCTGCGGTACAGCTGCCACGCCACCAGCATGCACACGATGAGCAGGCCCACCGTGATCATGTAGATCATGAGCTTGTTCGCGTCGTCGTTCAGCACGTAGCCGAAGAAGTACTTGAAGTCGCTCAGCCCGGTGTCGCCGCCCGTCTCGCGGATCGTCGAGCTGACGAGCACCGCCAGTGCGACGGCGAGCGCCTGAGTCAGGATCGCGAAGTACGCCCCCTTCACCCGGCGCTTGAACAGCGCGTAACCGAGGACCCCAGCCACGATCACCGGCAGCAGCACGATCGCCAGCACCGTGAACCACTCGCTGCGGAACGGCTCCCAGAACGCGGGGACGGCGGCCAGCGGGTCGTACAGGATCATGAAGGTGGGCGTCGCATCGGGTCCGGCTGTCTCGAGCGTGAGGTGCATCGCCATCGAGTAGGCGCCGAGCGCGAAGAAGACCCCCTGCCCCATCACGAGCATTCCGCCGCGGCCCCACGCCAGGCCGATGCCGACCGCGACGATCGCCCACGCGCTGTACTTGCCCAGGTTGTTGATCCAGTGCATCGAGAGCACGGACGGGGCGACGACCAGCAGGAGCACCGCGAACACGGCGATGCCGATGAGCGAGTACCACGGGTTGAGCTTCGTCAGCTTCTTCATGCCAGCCCCCTCGTCCGCACGGTGAACAGGCCCTGCGGGCGGACCTGGAGGAAGATCACGACGAGGACGAAGGCGAGCACCTGCGCGAGGCTTCCGCTCGTCCAGTCCGCGAAGAACGCCATCGCGACACCGATCACCCACGCGGCGATGATCGTGCCCTTGATCTGGCCGATCCCGCCGGCGACCACGACCAGGAAGGCGGGGATGATGTACTGCACGCCCATCTGGGAGTTCGTGCCGCCGATCAGGGAGGCGGCGACTCCCGCGACCCCGGCGAGCCCCGACCCGACGAAGAACGTGATCCGGTCGACGTTGCGGGTGCGCACGCCGACCGTCTCGGCGAGGTCACGGTTCTGCACCGTCGCGCGGATCCGGCGACCGAAGGACGTGTACTTGAGCCACGCGGCGAGTCCGGCGACGCACACGAGCGCGAGAGCGATGGTGAACGCCTGGCGGTAGGGCCACGCGTAGCCGAACACATCGATCTGGCCCTGCAGCCACCCGGGGTTCTCGACCGGGACGCCCTGGGCGGGGAAGATCTGCAGAGCGACCTGCTGCAGGATCAGCGAGACGCCGACGGTGGCCAGCAGCGTGTCGAGCGGTCTGCGGTACATCCACTGGATGATGCTGACCTCGAGCAGCAGTCCCAGGAGACCGGCCACCACGAACGCGACCGGGAGTGCCACCGGTATCGAGATGTCGCTGGAGGGGATGACGAGCTGGGTCAGGTAGGTGACGAAGGCGCCGACCATGATGAACTCGCCGAGCGCCATGTTGATCACCCCCATCTGACCGAAGATGAGCGTGAGCCCGAGGGCTGCCAGAAGGAGCAGCGCACCCACGGCGCTGCCGTTGAGCAGCGGGGGTATCAGTGCGTCCATGTGCGATCACTCCCTTCTGTGCGGATGCGTCCGTGCGGATGCAGGGTGCGGATCGGATGGGATGCTGAGGCCCCGAGCCGTGCGTGCGACACGAGGCCCCAGCATCCGTGAGAATCAGCCCGCGGCGGCGACGAGCGACTTGCGGACGTCCTCGGGGAACCAGTCGTATTCCTCGAGGTACGGGTCGGGCTCGATGAACCCGTCGGACTCCCAGACGATGTCGAACTGGTTCTCGGCGTTGATCTTGCCGATGTGCCCCGGCTTCGAGATGTGGTGGTTCTCACCGTCGAGCGTGACGACGCCCTCGGGCGCGTCGACGGTGATCTCGTTCTCGACCGCTGCCGCGTTGACCGCGTCGACGTCGAAGGATCCGGCCGCCTCGACGAGGGCCTTGTAGAGGTACATCGAGATGTAGGCGGCCTCCATCGGGTCGGAGGTCACGCCGCTCGAGCCCGGGTAGGCCTTCCAGGCCTCGATGAACGCCGGGTTGTTCGGGGTGTCCAGCGACTGGAAGTAGTTCCACGACGCGTAGTTGCCCGTCACCTCGTGGCCCATGGCAGGGGCCTCCTCCTCGGCGATCGACACCGAGATGATCGGCGTCGTCTCGGGCGAGAGGCCCGCGTCGTAGTACGCCTTGATGAAGCCCACGTTCGACGAGCCGTTGATGGTGTTGAAGATGAAGTCGGGCTCCGCCGCGGCGATCTTCGCCACCTGCGTGGTCCAGTCGTCCTTGTCGAGCGGCACGTACTCCTCGCCGACGATCTCGATGCCGAGCTCCTCCGCGTAGAGCTTGATGATCGCGTTCGCCGTGCGCGGGAAGACGTAGTCGGAGCCCGCGAGGAAGAGCGTCTCGACGCCTTGCGAGGCGAGGAAGTCCATCGCGGGGATGATCTGCTGGTTGGTCGTCGCACCGGTGTAGTAGATGTTGGGCGAGGCCTCGAGGCCCTCGTACTGCACCGGGTAGAAGAACAGTCCGTTGTGCTCCTCGACGACCGGCTTGACGGCCTTGCGGGACGACGAGGTCCAGCCGCCGAAGATCGCGGCGACGCAGTCCTGGGTGAGCAGCTTCTCGGTCTTCTCCGCGAAGGTGGGCCAGTCGGTGGCACCGTCTTCCTGGATGTACTCGATCTGCTTGCCGAGGATGCCTCCGTCGGCGTTGATCTCGTCCGCGGCCATGTGCAGGACGTTCGACACCGTCTTCTCGGAGATCGCCATGCCCCCGGTGAGGGAGTTGAGGAACCCGAGCTTGATGGTGTCGCCGGACGTGTCGACGCAGCTCTCGGCGGCCGCGGCCGTTTCGGTCGGGGCGGCGTCGCCGGCGCGGCTGCCGCAGCCGGACAGGACCAGGGCGGCGCTGGTGGCGAGCGCCCCCGCGGCCAGGATCGCCCGGAGGCGCTTCCTGTGGGTGGTGATCATGCTGTGCTCCGTTTCAAGGGTGATGCGGTGCGTTTCGGGTGTGATGCGATGGGGTGCGAACCGAGCGCACAGGCGCTGCAGGTGGGTCCAACCATGGAGCTGCGGCATTACATTGCCATTGCTCGAACGTATCGAGCATGTAAACACTCCGACCGTCGAAGTCGCTGTTCTCGTTGATTTTCCGGGGTTCTCGGAGCGCTACGCGCGCGCGAAAGAACATCACCGCTCCCAGGCGATGGCAGACTTCTGACACGCATCGATCCGGAGGGAGCCCCCATGCACCTGTCACCCGCAGACACGGAGAAGCTGCTGCTCGCGGTGGCGGGCATGGTGGCGCGCGACCGCAGGGAGCGCGGCGTCAAGCTCAACCATCCGGAGGCGGTCGCCCTGCTGTCGACCTGGGTCATCGAACGCGCCCGCGACGGCGCCGAGGTGGCTCAGCTAATGACCGAAGGACGAACCGTGCTGAGCCGGGAAGACGTGATGGACGGCGTCGCCGACATGCTCGCAGACGTACAGGTCGAGGCGACGTTCCCCGACGGCCGCAAGCTCGTCACCCTCCACCACCCGATCGACTGAGGAACTGCCATGGCATCAGGTTCAGCATCCGGTCCCGGCGCCATCCGGGTCCGGCCCGGGTCGATCGAGCTCAACGCCGACCGCACCGATGACGAGCGCCTCGACCTCGTGATCCTCAACACCGGCGACCGGCCGGTGCAGATCGGCTCGCACATCCATCTGCCCGACGTGAACGCCGCGCTCGAGTTCGATCGCGAAGCGGCCGCTGGCTTCCGATTGGACATCCCGTCCGGCACATCCGAGAGGTTCGAGCCCGGCGTCTCCAAACGCGTCGCGGCAGTCTCCCTGCGCGGGAATCGACGTGTGGCCGGCATCCAGATCCGATCGACGGAGGACGACTGATGGTGCGCATCGATCGGGAGCGGTACGCCCGCATCTACGGGCCGACCACGGGAGACCAGATCCGCCTCGGCGACACCGACCTGTGGATCGAGCTCGAGCACGATCTCACGGTCGGCGGCGAGGAAGCGGTGTTCGGCGGCGGCAAGTCGATCCGCGAATCGATGGCACAGAGCACGGTCTCCCGCGCCGACGGCGCGCTCGACACGGTGATCACCAACGCCGTGATCCTCGACTGGTGGGGCATCGTCCGCGCCGACGTCGGCATCCGCGACGGTCGCATCGTGGGTATCGGGCGCGCGGGCAACCCCGACATCGCCGACGGGGTCGACCCGCGACTCGTCATCGGCCCCTCGACCGACGTGATCTCCGGGGAGGGGAAGATCCTCACCGCCGGCGCCATCGACTCCCACGTGCACCTGCTCTCCCCGTCGCAGATCCACGAGGCGCTCGCGACCGGCATCACGACGATCGTCGGCGGCGGCACCGGCCCATCCGAGGGCTCGAAGGCGACGACGGTGACCCCCGGCGCATGGCACCTCGAGCAGATGCACCGGTCGCTCGACCGGCTGCCGGTGAACGTGCTGCTGCTCGGCAAGGGCAACACGGTGTCCGAGGCGGCCTTCGAAGAGCAGGCTCTGGCCGGCGCGGCCGGCTACAAGGTCCACGAGGACTGGGGCTCCACGCCCGCGGCGATCGACGCCAGTCTCCGTGCCGCCGAGGAGTGGGGGCTGCAGGTCGCCCTCCACAGCGACTCGCTCAACGAGGCCGGGTTCGTCGAGTCGAGCATCGCGGCGATGGCGGAACGCAGCATCCACGCCTTCCATGTCGAGGGTGCCGGCGGCGGTCACGCGCCCGACATCCTGTCGATCGCGAGCCTGCCGTACGTGATCCCCGGGTCGACGAACCCGACCCTGCCGCACACCGTCAACACCGTCGCCGAGCATCTCGACATGCTGATGGTCTGCCACCACCTCAACCCCGGCGTGCCCGAGGACCTCGCCTTCGCGGAGTCCCGCATCCGTGCCACCACGATCGCCGCGGAAGACATCCTGCATGACATGGGCGCGATCTCGATCACGTCCTCCGACGCTCAGGCCATGGGGCGTATCGGCGAGGTGGTCACACGGACCTGGCAGGTCGCGCATGTCATGAAGGCCCGCCGCGGATCGCTCGGGGGGAGCCTTCCCGCCGACAATGAGCGTGCACGCCGTTACGTGGCCAAGTACACCGTCAACCCTGCGATCGCTCACGGCATCGACGACGAGGTCGGCTCGGTGGAGGTCGGGAAGCTCGCCGATCTCGTGCTGTGGGATCCGCGGTTCTTCGGCTTCCGTCCGAGCGTCGTCATCAAGGGCGGCGGACTGGTCTGGGGTGCGCTCGGCGACCCCAACGCGTCGATCCCGACACCGCAGCCGGTGCTGATGCGCCCCTCGTTCGCCGACGCGATCGGCGCTTCCCTGTCGGTCTCGTTCGTCGCGCCCGCGGCGCTGGAGGCCGGACTCGAAGAACGGCTCGGTCTCACCCGCCGGCTGCTGCCGCTGCGTTCGACGCGCGACGTCGGCAAGGCCGACATGCGCAACAACGACGCTCTCCCCCGGATCGACATCCGGCCCGACACGTTCGACATCTCGATCGACGGCGAGCGCGTCGAGCCCGCGCCCGCCGCACGCCTTCCCCTGGCCCAGCTCTACCAGCTGTTCTGATGCCTCCCCTCGCCTCCTCCACCGCCGCCTTGCTGCTGGCCGACGCGCGGCTGCCTTCGGGCGGTCACGCGCACTCTGCCGGAGTGGAGCCGGCGGTGACGGCGGGGGTGGATGCTGCGCACCTCGGTGCGCTCCTGCGCGGCAGGACCGCGACCACCACGCTCGTCGAGGCGGGCACCGCCGTGGCTGCGCGGCACGCCCGCATCACGGGTGGCGATCTCGATGCCGTCGAGGCCGCGTGGGCCGCCCGCACGCCGAGCCGGGCCCAGCGGGATGCCGCGCGTCTGCTCGCGCGAGGGTACCTGCGCGTGGGCGGCACACTGCTCCCGGGCGACGAGGCCATCGCCGCCTGGCGGGAGCGCCCGGTGCCGCCGCCGCGCCCGTGCGTGCTCGGCGTCATCGCCGCCGGACTCGACGTGCCACCGCTGGAGCTGGCGCGGCTCGTCGTCTACGAAGACATGCAGGCGGCTGCCGCAGCCGTCCTCAAGCTCGAGCCGCGCGACCCGCTCGAGCTCGTCTCGCTCGTGGTGGAGCTGTGCAGCGGGGTCGACGACCGCCTCGGCACGATCGCCGCGATCACCGATCCCGCCGGCATCCCCGCGCTCACCGCACCACAATCCGAAGCGTGGGCCGAGGCCCACGCACGATCCACCAGGAGGCTCTTCCGTGCCTGAATCCCCCGCATCCCGCGCTCTGCGCCTCGGCGTCGCCGGTCCCGTCGGCACCGGCAAGTCATCGCTCATCGCGACGATCTGCCGCGCCCTCGCCGACGAGATCCGCATCGGCGTCATCACGAACGACATCTACACCGATGAGGATGCCCGCTTCCTCCGCTCCGCCGGTGTGCTCGAGCCCGAGCGCATCATCGCCGTCGAGACCGGTGCGTGCCCGCACACAGCCATCCGGGATGACGTCACTGCGAATCTCCTCGCCGCCGAGGACCTCGAGCGCGCGTTCGCGCCACTGGACATGGTGGTGATCGAGTCCGGCGGCGACAACCTCACCGCCACGTTCTCGCCGGCCCTCGTCGACGCGCAGATCTTCGTGCTCGACGTCGCCGGCGGCGGCGACGTCGCCCGCAAGGGCGGACCCGGCATCGGCCGCGCGGACCTGCTGGTCGTCAACAAGACCGATCTCGCGCCCTATGTCGGGGTGGACGTCCCGCAGATGGTCGCCGACGCCACCGCCGCGCGCGACGAGCGGCCCGTCCTCGCCCTCTCACGCACCGACGCACCCTCGGTCGCCGCGCTGCGCGCGTGGGTGCTCTCGGTGCTGGCCGCGCACCGCGCCGGCTCGCACATCCCGCAGGACCCCGGGCCGATGGCACCGCACTTCCACGCCGACGAGGAAGGCAACGGCTTCCTCCACACGCACGAGGACGGCGAGGCGCCCCACGGGCATGCGGCGGACGAGTCCGCGCACAGCCACGCCGACCACGTGCACCCGTGAAGCCATGAACCCCACGGTCGTCGACATGTCCCCGCGCGGAGAGGATGTGTCGTGCGCGCTGGCGGGCGAACTCATCGTGCCGCGCCTGGTGCGTCGGCACGGGAGGTCCGCCGAGGTGGCGCTGGTGGCCGGGCGCGCGATGCTGCTTCCCGGCGACGACGTCCGCATCCGGATCGTCGTCGGCGCGGGCTGCGCGCTCACCCTCGTCGACATCGGCGGCCTCGTCGTCTACGGGCGCCCTGGAGAGGCCGGCGACGCGTCGCAGTGGCACGCGCGCGTCGATCTCCAGCCCGGCGCGCACCTCACCTGGGAGGGTCTTCCGACGGTGATCACGGATGCCGGCTCCCTCACGCGGTCGCTGACCATCACGCTGGCCGCCGGTTCGTCGGCGGTCCTGCGCGAGACCCTGGTCCTCGGGCGCACCGGGGAGCGCGGCGGCCGGCTCACGGCGGACATGGATGTCTCGGACGCGATCGGCCCGCTCGTGCGGGAAACCCTCGAGGTGCGTGGCGACTCCCCCGTCCCCGGGATTCTCGGTCCGAATCGGGTCATGGACAGCGTCATCGCCGTGGGTGACCAGGCGTCCGTCGCCGACGTCGCGGGTGCGACCCGCCTCGAACTCGAGCGAGGAGGAACGGTGGTGCGCTACCTCGGCGACGCCGCGCATGAGAGTCCCCTCGGGGGCCTCCTCATCGGCGCAGCGCGGCTCGCGCGGGAACCCGCACGTGTCGCATGACGACGAGGGAGAAGACGGCGCGCCCTCGGCCCCAGGACCGGCGCCCATCGGATCGGGAAGGAAGGGAGCAGCCATGAATCGCATGACACCGGCAGCGCGCCGCGTGCTGATCGTCGCCGGCGCGCTGTTGATCGTCAGTTGGGCGCTGTTCGCGACCGTGGTGCTGCCCGGCGACTATCAAGCCGGCACGTCCACGTTCGGGCCCGGTCTCGCCGTCACGGCCTTCGTGCTCGGCATGCGTCATGCCTTCGATGCCGACCACATCGCCGCCATCGACAACACGAGCCGCAAGCTGGTGGCCGACGGCAAGGACCCGTCGAGTGTCGGCCTGTGGTTCGCGCTGGGACATTCGACGGTGGTGCTGGTGGCGGTCGGCCTCGTGACCGCCGGAGTCGGAGCCCTGACCTCCCAGATCGGGGCGGAGGATTCTCCACTGGCGGTCTTCACGGGGGTGTGGGGACCCACAGTGTCGAGCATCTTCCTGCTCGCCATGGCGACGGCGAACCTGGTCATCCTCGTACGACTTCTCCGTCACGCGCGCGCAGGCGCTTCGGTCCAGGACGCCCCCGCGGCTGGTGGCCCCATCTCGCTGATCATCGCGCGCACCGCGGCCACGCTGAATGCCCCGTGGAAGATGTTCGTCGTCGGCCTGCTGTTCGGGCTGGGATTCGACACCGCTTCCACGATCACGCTGCTCCTGATCGCCGGCGGGGCGGGCATCGTCATGCCGTGGTACGCGGCCATGGTTCTGCCGCTGCTGTTCACCGCGGGGATGGTGACGTGCGACGGCATGAACAGCATCGTCACGGCGAGGCTCTATCGATGGTCGGCGGATCGTCCCGAGCGGCGGAGCCGCTATAACGCCACCCTCATCCTGCTCTCGGTCACGGTCGCCTTCATCGTCGGGACCGTCGGCCTGTGCGGGGTGCTCGTCGACTCCGCGAGAGTCCGGTGGGCACCCGTGGAGGCCATCGCGGCGACGAATCTCGATTCCTTCGGGTTGATCATCGTCGCCGCGCTTCTCGTCGCGTGGCTCACCAGCTGGGTATTCGCGCGCACCGCGCGCGGCTGCAGCATGACCTCGCAGCGGCTACACCGCCACCGCGAGGTGGGCACCGGCCGGTGGCCGGTGCGGGATGGGGATCGGTTTCGTTCTGTTCGGCATGCGAGCGACCACATCCTCTAGCACGGAGTGGACCGAGTGATACCAGCGGTCGAGGGCAAGGCCGCGCACCCACGTCACCTCGTACTCGTCGAGGTCTGCCTGCCAGATGTGGGCGATCACTCGGCGGGGATCGCTCTCGTCGTACGTGAGGTCGTGAACGACCCACTCCAGATCGTTGACCTGCTTGGCCTCGAATCGAGGATGAGGGCCGAGATCCATGGTGACTCCATTCCGTTCGCGCGTGGTGCCGGCCCGGATGTTGCGGCCGGCACCACGCGTCGGCACAGCCGTTGGTCGCGCGGGCGCTCTGGGGCCGAGCCGAATCTTCAGACGCAGGGGCTGGTCTGCGCAGGAGGGGAACGAACCCGGGTGCGAAGAACACTTCTCTGACCGGCTCGGATGAATCGGAGCGATCTCGCCGCGGGAGGGACGATGACCGCTTGCGATGGCAGCTCGGCCGGTGACGTCGCCGTTCGCGCCGGAAACGACCGCCGGATGATGCGGAAGAACTCCTCATCGACCCATCGCTGGTCGGCGCAGAGCGAATCTGCCGGTTCGTGTGCCTGCGGCGCTTCGGCGCGGGCTGCCACCAGCATCATCGAGAATCACCTCTTATCCACTTCACCCGAGAACTGAAGCCGTCACTCAAGACGGAGATAATCTGCGATCTGTGTTGTAGATTTTTTGTAACTCAAGTGGAAGCACGCCGCAACGCCTTTTAAGGAAACTCTCAGGATGCCGGACCGCAACTCCTCGACTCCGCTCTATGGCATCGCCGTGGCGGCCGATCTGCTGGGGATACCGGAGGCCAGCCTGCGGCTCTTCGAGAGCAAGGGGCTGCTGACGCCGTCGAGGACGCAAGGCGGAACACGTCGCTACAGCGACGACGATCTCGTGCGCCTTCGGCGAATCGCGGAACTGCGCGAGCAGGGCGTCAACCTGGAGGGCGTGCTTCGAGTACTCGAACTCCAGGACGAGAACCAGGCGCTGCGGGACGAACTCGCAGGCTGAGGCCTCTGCGATCGCGAAAGCGCAGAACGGGGGACGCCCTAGAGGCGTCTCACGTAGATCGCAGTTCCTGCCTCCTCATCCTCGACGTCGAGGCGATATTCCTCGCCACGGAACCACGCCGCGGTCGGGATCGATCCGTCGGACTCCCGGTCGCGGACTTCGACGCCGACGGCGACCCGGCGCTGCCCGCCGGTGGCCACTTCGTCGAATCGGGCCTCGAACGTGTCCGGAGGTGCCATGAGGCGAGCGTACGCCCACGGCGCGGAGCATTCGGGACAACATGAAGAGCAGTGATGGCCGAGGTCCCGGGTTGCACGCGCGGTCGGTTGCTGAGAGAGCGCACATCTGGGCTCCGTAGCGTCGCAGGATGAGCAGCGGTTCCGAACAGTCCAACGACCAAACTCCGGACGAGAGGCGCGTCGCTCGCGACAAGCGGTGGGCAGCCGCGCAGGCGGATGACTGGCATTCGCCCAGGCCGAGGTCGCAGACGCAGCAGCGATCCGACGCGACCGCGCGTCCACGATCGCTGAAACCTTCCGACATCCAGTCCCGCGCGCCCGGTGTTCCTGCGGAAGAGGCGTCCGAGTCTGAATCTGAGTAGGTATCCGTCATCGTCGAAGGTCGGTCGTCGCGGGATCTGCGGGGACGACGACGGGAGTTCGGGGCCATGTCCAGGCGGAGCGCAGGATGAAGGCCAGGAGCAGCACCTCGATTCCGATGGAGAGGCCGTAGAAGAAGGTCCATTCCCAGGTCGCTCCGGCGGCATTGAATATCGAGTAAGGGATGTAGAGCGCGGCGACGCCGAGGTTCGTGGCGCGGTTCACCTTGGCGGGCATCATCAGGGAGAGCATCACCATGACGGCAGGGAGCGCCACCGACGCGAGCATCACGGTCAGAAGGGTCGGGCTGACCTCGAACCTCCAGACGAGACCACCCAGGATGCTGTCGACGACACCGGGCTTGTAGAAGTTGAGGATGTCGACGTAGACGTAGAGGAACATGAAGCTGGTCCATGCGGCCGCGAGCTTGGCCTGCACGGGGATCCGCGGGTTGTCGAGCTGGTTCGGAGTTTTCGTTCGGATGGTCATCGGTCTTCTTTCGAGAGGAGCCGTTCATCCGCCGGAGTGGCGGCAGGTTCGGCGGGTGCATGCGCATCGGATATCTCGAGCACGGAGGGCGGGCCGTGAGCGACAACCGTCGCTCGTACACCGTACGTCGTACGCTGTACTATGACCGTACGCCGTACGATTGTCAAGCCGTCCGAGCCAGCGAGGAGACTCCGTGCCTGCAAGAAAGCAACGCCAGGTCGCCTCCGACCTGGGATTGAACAGGCAGCGGGTCGTGGTCGAGGCGATCCGCCTCGCCGATTCCGAGGGCATCGACGGGCTGAGCATGCGCAGGCTGGCCGACGCGCTCGGCGCGGGCGCAATGTCGCTCTACCACTACGTGGCAGGTAAGGAGGAGTTGCTCGACGCGATGATCGACGTCGTGTTCGGAGAGATCGAGCTCCCGCCCGACGGAGGCGACTGGCGGTCGGCGATACGACGGCGGGCGGTGTCTGCCCGACAGGTTCTCGCACGCCACCCGTGGGCGAACGGTCTGATGGAGTCGCGGACATCGCCCGGGCCCGCGAACCTCCGCCACCACGAAGCGGTCACCGCCTGCCTCCGGAAGGCTGGGTTCTCGCCCTTGATGGCGACGCACGCCAACTGGTTGCTCGACAGCTATGTCTACGGTTTCTCCCTGCAGGCAGCCAGCCTGCCGTTCGACACCGCGGATGAGCTCGCAGACGTGATCGAGGATGCCTATCTGCCCCAGCTCCCTCCCGACGAGTTCCCCTACCTCCGCGAGTCAGCCACGGCGCTCGTGGCAGCCGGCTTCGACCCGGCGGACGAGTTCACCTTCGGCCTGGACCTCGTCCTCGCCGCTCTCGAGACCCTGAGAGTCTCCGCGTAGCCGAGCTCGCGGACCGTTGCGTGGCGGTGTGATGGTCGGCTCGAGCAGGCCGTGGTGGCGGGCCCATCGCTCAACGCTCAAATCGACGGCGCTTGCCAGTGATCAGGGTCGGCCGGACACACCGCAGTCCATCGGTCGAATCCTCCGGCGAGGACGCGCACATCCCGGTGCCCGGCGTCTGAGAGGAGCGTCGCGGCGGCGTGCGCGCGCGGTCCGGCTTTGCAATAGACGATGATCGGGAGTTCGGACGGCAGGTCGAAGCGCCCCGGTCCGTCGCCGCGCAGCCGAGAGAGCGGCACGGAACGGGAGCCCGAGATACGGGCTCGAGCGTGTTCGTCAGCCTCGCGGACGTCGAGCAGCTCGAACGTCGCCTGGCCCGACGAGCGCTCGAACAGTGACGTGCGCAGCTCCTCGACCGTGATGATGTCGGGTGCGCCGCTGGCCGGGATGCTAACGCCGCAGAGATCTCCCTGACTCCGGACCTCCGTGATCGGCGGTCGGTCGGAGTCGGGCAGGATCCGCAACTCGCGCCAGGTGCCATCGGCGAGGTCGAAGACGGTGAGTCGCCCGAGCAGAGGTCTTCCCGTGCCGGTGATGAGCTTGATCGCCTCTGCGGCCATCACCGAGCCGGCGACTCCGCAGAGGACTCCCAGCACGCCGGCCTCGCCGCACGACGGGGCCGTTCCGGGCGGAGGGGCGTCGGGGTAGAGGTCGCGGTAGGTGGGCCCGCAGGTGCTCCAGAAGACGCTGACCTGGGCACCGAACCGGAGGATCGAGCCCCACACGCACGGCTTCCCGGTCACCGCGGCAGCGTCGGACACGAGATAGCGAGTGGCGAAGTTGTCGGCGCCGTCGATGACGAGGTCGTACGCCTCGAACAGCGTGACGGCGTTCTCGCTCGTCAGGCGAACCGGATGGGTGCGGACGTCCACCAGGGGGTTGATCGCGGCGATGGCATCGCGCGCCGAATCGACCTTGAGGCGGCCGACATCGCCGACACCGTGGACGATCTGGCGCTGCAGGTTGCTGGCTTCCACGCGGTCGTCGTCGACGATCCCCAGCGTGCCGACACCGGCGGCGGCGAGGTAGAGGAGGACCGGGGATCCGAGTCCACCGGCGCCGATGACCAGCACGCGCGCGTTCTTCAGCCGCCGCTGGCCGATCCCGCCGATCTCGGGAAGGAGGATATGCCGGGAGTACCGGTCGAGTTCCGCGAACTCGAGCGTGGGCGCCGGGGCGACGAGCGGTGGCGGGGCCACCGGAGGCAAGGTGGTGGTCAAAGATCCGCTCGTCCTTCCATGGCGGAGGAGGGCTGGGCGGCGGTGCGGCGGGGGATGCGGCCCGACCGGTGGGCGAGCCGCCCGGCGATCACGGCGTGCCGGAAGGCCGTCGCCATGCCGACGGGGTCCTGTGCGCGGGTGACCGCGGTCGCCAGCAGCACGGCGTCGCAGCCGAGCTCCATCGCGAGCGCGGCGTCGGATGCGGTGCCGATGCCGGCGTCGAGCACGATCGGAACGCCGGCCCGTTCGATGATGAGGGCGATGTTGTGAGGGTTGAGGATGCCGAGCCCTGTCCCGATCGGCGCGCCCAGCGGCATCACGGCGGCGGCGCCCAGTTCTTCCAGGCGCAGGGCGAGTGCCGGGTCGTCGTTGGTGTACGCGAAGACGACGAATCCCCGTCCGACGAGCTGCTCGGTGGCGGCGGCGAGTTCGGCGCCATCGGGGAGGAGGGTGTCCTCGTCCGCGATCACCTCGAGTTTGATCCAGTTGGTGGACAGCGCCTCGCGCGCCAGTTCGGCGGTGAGCACCGCCTCCCTCGCGGTGAGGCATCCTGCCGTGTTCGGAAGCAGCCCGATGCCCTGGTCGTTCAGGAGCTGGAAGAGGGAGCCTGTGGTCGACGGGTCATGCCGACGCATCGAGACGGTGGTGAGTTCGGTGCCGGACGCCCGCAGGGCATCGCCGAGCAAGGCATGGCTCGGGGCTCCGCCGGTGCCCATGATCAGTCGCGAGCCGAGGTCGACGCCGTCGATATGCAGGGTGTCGGTGGGCACGTCAGCCTCCCTGCGTGGCGCTGACGATCTCGACCGCATCGCCGTCGGCGAGCTGCTCACGTGCCCAGCCCGCGCGAGGGACGATGACCGAGTTGACCGCGACGGCTATGCCGAGGGTGCTGCCGTCCGGGATGGTGCCATCGGTGGCGACGCGAACGCCCAGGATCCCTTGCACCAGGTCGGCGACCGACTGAGCAGCGGAAGCGTGATGGGGTTCGCCGTTGACGGTGATCGTGGTCATCGGTGGGTCCTTTCTGCCGTGAGATCGGCGTGAGCGGTGGTGAATCGATCGGGGCGGAACGCGCTCCATCGGGGATCGGGGCGGCCGTCGATGAGCCCGAGGGCGATGTCCGCCGCGAGCGGGGCGAGAACGACCCCGTGCCGGAAGAAGCCGGTCGCGACAACCAGCCCACGGACGGCGGCGCCGTCGCGTCCCCGAACGCGGCCCAGCAGGGGCGCGTTGTCGGGCGTGCCCGGTCGCGCCCTGGCCGTCGCTTCGATGAGCGGAAACTCCCCCATCGCTGGGACGACCTGCTGCGCGTCACGGAGAAGCCGATGCACGCCCCCTGCGGACACAGCATCCAATCCGTCCTCGCGCTGCGTCGCGCCGATGACGAGCGTGCCGTCGGACCGGGGCACCAGGTAGACGCTCTCCCCGTGAACCAGGGCACGCACCGTGCTCCGCAGAAGGTGGCGGAACCGCTCGGGCACCCGCAGCCGGAGGATGTCGCCGTACACGGGCCGAAGCGGCAGATCGAGCCGCCCCGGAAGCCCCCCGATGGCCCGCGCACCGACACCATTCGCGAGCACCACCTCCGCCCCGCCGATCGTCGTCCCGTCCGCCAGCCGGACGCCGACGACATCGGAGTCGTCGTCTGCCCGGTCGCGATGCAGGAGCGCGACCGCCTGCACGCGGACGATCCCCACCTGCCGTCCCTGGCGCGCCGCACGCACGAGCTCGTCGAGGAGCCGGGCGGCGAGCTTGCGCGGGTCGATCTGATGGTCGCCCGCAACACGGTAGACACTGGTCACCCGGGGCCCGAGCAACGGCTCGCTGATGCGAGCATCGCGGGTCGTCAGCGGCTCGACGGCCAGCCGAGCACGACGATGCGCGGCGTGGAGATCGGCCAGCGCCTGCCGGTCCCCCTGATCGACGCCTACCAGCAGCGTCTCGTTCCGGAGGTACCCCACCGCCTCGTCCACGGGCTCCAGTTCGCGCACGAACCCGGGATGCAGTGCTGCGGACTCCAGCATCGCGGGCAGGAGCGCATCCTCCTGGTAGTGGTACTCGCTGACCGGAGCGAGCATGCCCGCCGCAGCGAAGGTGGCTCCCTGAGCCGGAGCCGGGTCGACGAGCTGCACCGAGCGCCCGCTCTGCGCGGCGCGCCACGCGATGCTCAGCCCGATGATCCCGCCTCCGACGACGATCACATCGGCGGTCGGTCGGTGAGCCATGCGCGGTGCCTACTGCTGCCGCAGCGCCGGCGCGGGCAGGTAGATCCTCCCGCCGGAATCCCTGAACTCCGCGGCCTTCTCCACCATCCCGGCGGTACGCGCGGACTCGGCGACGATCCCGAACTGATCGCGGATGTCCTGCGAGATGCGCATCGAGCAGAACTTCGGCCCGCACATCGAGCAGAAGTGCGCGGTCTTCGCCGGCTCGGCAGGCAGGGTCTCGTCGTGGAACTCCTCGGCCGTTTCAGGGTCGAGCGAGAGCGCGAACTGGTCCCGCCACCGGAACTCGAACCGCGCCTTCGACAGCGCGTCGTCCCGAGCCTGCGCGCCCGGGTGCCCCTTCGCGAGGTCGGCTGCGTGGGCGGCGATCTTGTAGGTGATCACGCCGGTCTTCACGTCGTCGCGGTTCGGCAGCCCGAGGTGCTCCTTCGGGGTGACGTAGCAGAGCATCGCCGTCCCGTAGCGGGCGATCTCGGTGGCTCCGATCGCAGAGGTGATGTGGTCGTAGCCGGGCGCGATGTCCGTCACGAGCGGCCCGAGCGTGTAGAACGGCGCGCCGTCGCACAGCTCCTGCTGGCGCTCGACGTTCTCGCGCACCAGATGGAACGGCACGTGGCCCGGGCCCTCGACCATCACCTGGACGTCGTACTCCCACGCCCGCCTGGTCAGCTCGGCGAGGGTGTCGAGTTCCGCGAACTGCGCGGCGTCGTTGGCGTCGGCGATCGATCCCGGGCGGAGTCCGTCACCGAGCGAGAACGCGACGTCGTACTGGGCGAAGATCTCGCAGAGCTCGTCGAAGTGGGTGTACAGGAAGTTCTCCTGGTGATGCGCCAGGCACCAGCCGGCCATGATCGAGCCGCCGCGCGAGACGATGCCGGTGACCCGCCCGGCGGTGAGCGGAACGTACCGCAGCAGCACGCCGGCGTGGACGGTCATGTAGTCCACGCCTTGCTCGCACTGCTCGATGACCGTGTCGCGATACACCTCCCAGGTGAGCGCCGACGCGTCGCCGTCCACCTTCTCCAGCGCCTGATAGATGGGCACGGTGCCGATCGGCACCGGCGAGTTGCGCACGATCCACTCGCGAGTGGTGTGGATGTCATCCCCGGTCGACAGGTCCATCACGGTGTCGGCGCCCCAGGTCGTCGCCCACTGCAGCTTGGACACCTCGTCGGCGATCGAACTCGTCACCGCGGAGTTGCCGATGTTGGCGTTGATCTTCACCAGGAACGCCTTGCCGATGATCATCGGCTCGGATTCGGGGTGGTTCACGTTGTTCGGGATGATCGCCCGCCCGGCCGCGACCTCGGACCGCACCAGCTCCACGTCGCAGTTCTCGCGCAGTGCGACGAACCGCATCTCCGGGGTGATCACGCGGTTGCGGGCGTAGTGCATCTGCGTGACCCTGCGCCCCGCCTTCGCCCGGCGCGGACGGCGCTTCTCGCTTTTCCATTCGACGGATGCTGCGCCCCGGCGCACTGCGGAACGGCCGTCGTCGTGAAGAACGCGGTCGCGGCCGGAGTACTCGTCGGTGTCGTCGCGAGCGATGATCCACTCCTCGCGCAGAGGCTCGAGACCCCGCACCGGGTCGCTGCCAGGCCCTTGAGTGCGGTACACGGTCACGGGTGCGTTGGGCGAGCCGTCCGGAGACGGGTCCAGCGGGATCCGGTCGACGGGCACTCGGATGTCGAGTTCGGTGTCGTGCAGATACGCGAGAACGCGCGATGAACGGACGGACTCCATGGAGGCGACTCCTACTTCCTTCGCCGGCATTACCCGGACAGGTTCGAACGGTCGCAGGCCGCGTCAGCCCGATCTCAGCCCTTGCGAGGGCACCCGTGTGGATAGCGCAACGGTACCGCAACCGACCGGGCCGAGCGGCGTCGATGTCGGATCCCGCCGGTCAGCCGCCGGTCAGCCGCCGGTCAGCCGCCGAGGCGACGGGACTGCAGTCCCTCCACCAGGAGTTCGACTCCGAACGCGAAATCGGCCTCCGGGGCGTCGTCCTGTCGGAGGGGCGGAGACGGGTCGCCGTGAACGCCCAACTGGCGGTACTGCTGTCTTTGCTGCTCATGCTGGACCTGACCGAGCACGAAGTGGAGCAGGGCGGATGTCGCTCGCCGGACCGACTCGTCGTCGAATCCGCCGGCGCCGATCGCGGCCGCCAGGCGGTCGTGCGCTGCCCGGGATCCCAGCCCGAGCGCGAAGGTGCTCGCGACGAGCTCAGCACCGTCGCGGTGCGCCAGCAGCGCTCGGCGCAGCGCGCACGCTTCGGCGCGAACCCGGGACACCCAATCCCGCTCAGCCGATCCGGAGTCGACCTCGGTGACGATCCGGTCGGAGAGTTCCGCCAGCAGGCTCTGCTTGTTCGGGAAATGCCAGTAGAGGGCGCTGGGCTGCACCTCCAGCGCGGCCGCGAGCCGGCGCATCGTCAGGTCGGGGAGGCCGTACTCGTCGAGGATCCGCATCGCGGCGTGCGCCACTTCGTCACGGGTGTGACCCCGATTTGCTCTCGCCGTCCCCATCAGCCCACTATATTGAACACCGTTCTAGTGAACACCGTTCAGGTGGTACTCCTCCCCGGCAGAAGGGACCTCGTCCGATGGCCACGCCCCCCGCTTCCTCACTCGACCGACCGGCACGCGCAAGCGCGCTGGACGCGACTGCTCTCGCTCGAGTCGCGGTGTTCGCCGCCATCATCGCGGTCCTGGGATTGCCCGGAGGATTCACGATCCTGGGTTCGGTCCCGATCACGGCCCAGACTCTCGGCGTGATGCTCGCGGGCGCCGTCCTCGGCCCGTGGCTCGGTGCGCTCTCGGTCTCGGTGCTGCTCGGCCTCGTCGCGGTGGGCATGCCACTGTTGGCAGGCGGGCGTGGCGGGATCGGGGTGTTCTTCGGACCATCCGCCGGCTACCTGCTCGGGTGGATCGCCGGCGCGGTCGTGATCGGACTCATCGTGCACGCCGGCGGCCGCAAGCCCACCACCGCCCGCACTCTGCTCGGGATCGTGGTCGGCGGCATCCTCGTCGTCTACGCCTTCGGGATCCCGGTGCAGAGCCTCGTGACGCGACTGCCGCTCGGAGAGACGGCGCTGACCAGCCTGGTGTTCGTGCCCGGCGACCTCGTGAAGGCCGTGCTCGCCACGGCGATCGTGGTCACGCTGGTGCGGGCGTACCCACGGGCGTTCCGCCGGACGTGGACGACGAAGCCCGCTGCCGTGGGCGACAGCGATCCCGCCACCGTGTCGTGATCATCCCGCTGGGCGGCGAGGTCGCCGGTCTCCTCGAGCGTGTGCGCGAGGTACGCGATGCGGGCGACGTCCCGCTCGTGGGCGATCCCCGCTGGCCACGCGCCCAGTGGGAGGCGGTGCTCGGCGCGGCAGCAGAGGCCGGCTCGCCCGAGGGCATCGCCTGGGCCTCGCTCACGTCGGGGAGCAGCGGCAGTGCGCGCCTCGTTCTGCGCACCGCATCCTCGTGGAGCGACTCGTTCCCTGCGATCTCGGAACTGCTGGGCGCAGATCCGGGCGAGGCGGTGGCACTGACCGTGCCGCCCGCCTCCTCGCTGACGCTCTTCTCGATCGCGCACGCGCTGTCGGGCGGCCCGCGTCCGGTGCTCGGCGCCGGCGACAGCGCGGACGTCACGTGCATGCACGGCACTCCGCAGGCACTGCGGGCAATGCTCGACGCAGGCGCGCCACCGCGGCTGCGGACCGCGCTCGTGGGCGGTTCGCACCTCGACACCGCGCTCTGGGAGCGGGCGCGGGCCGCCGGCATCCGTGTCGTGTCCTACTACGGGGCGGCCGAGCTCTCGTTCGTCGCCATCGACCACGGCGACGGGCTGCGTGCGTTTCCCGGCGTGGAGGTGAGGATCCGCGACAGCGAGCTGTGGGTGCGGTCGCCGTTCGTGGCGTCCGGGTACGCGGGAGCGCCCGGTCCGCTGCGCCGCGACGGCGATTGGGCGACGGTCGGCGACCGCGCCGAGCTCATCGACGGACGGCTGCGTCTCCTCGGACGCGCGGACGATGCCATCCTGAGCGCATCCGCGACGATCGTGCCCGAGGAGGTCGAAGAGGTCCTGCGCACGATCCCGGGTGTCCGCGATGCGATCGTGTTCGGTCTTCCTCGCGAACGGGTCGGGGCGCTGGTCGCGGCGTTCGTCGAGCTCGACGGAGCCGGCCCCGACGCCGCCCTGCGCGAGATCGTCGCGACGCACCTGGCACCGGCGCATCGCCCGCGCCGGTGGTTCGCCGGCGAGCTGCCGCGCACCGCGTCGGGCAAACCGGCGCGCGCCGAAGCCGTGCGCCGAGTGTTCGATGGGGAGGTGTCGCGCCTTGTCGTCTGACCGCGATCCCGTGATCATCGCCGCCCGGCGGACGCCCATCGCCACGCGTGGCCGGGCGCTCGCTGGACGGAGCGTCGGCGACCTCGGCGGGGCAGTGATCCGGGCGGCACTGGCGGATGCCCGGGCAGTCACCGGTTCGCCTGCCGGGGTGGCCGACGTCCTGCTCGGCAACTGCATGGGCCCGGGTGGCAACCCCGGGCGGAACGCCGCACTAGCCGCGGGGCTCGGTCCCGAGGTTCCCGGTGGCACCGTCGACCGGCAGTGCGGCAGCGGGCTCGCCGCCGTGCTCGATGCGGTGGCCGCGGTCCGCGCGGGCGACGAGCGGGTGCGGGTGGCCGGGGGCGTCGAGAGCCCCTCCACCGCACCGGTGCGCATCGCGGCGGGCGTCCCGTACGACCGCGCCCCCTTCGCCCCGCCGGGCTTCCCCGACCCCGACATGACACGGGCGGCCGAGGATCTCGCGATGCACGACGGCATCCCCCGGAGCAGACAGGACGCGCATGCGGCGCGCAGTCACGCGCGGGCGCGGGCCGCGCTCGCCGCCGGTCGCTTCGACGCCGAGCTCGTGTCGCTCGCGGGACTCCGCCACGACGACGCGATCGGCGGCGCCGAGGCGCTGCTGCCGCGACTGCCCGCCCTCTTCCCCGGCGGAACCGTCACGGCAGGCACCTCGACGCGAATCGGCGACGGTGCTGCCGTCGTCGTCGTCGCTCCCGCCGGCACCGCGCCGGGTCTCGCCGTACGCACCGCCGCGGTGGTCGGCTGCGACCCCGCGCTTCCCGGCATCGGCGCGGCACCCGGCATCCACTCCGCGTTGCGCGCAGCGGGCGCGACCGTCGCCGACGTCGAGGCATTCGAGATCGTGGAGGCCTTCGCCGCGCAGAGCATCGCCGTGCTCGACCGAATCGGCGTCGACGAGGACGACCCGCGGGTGTGCGCGGACGGCGGCGCGCTCGCCCTCGGACATCCGTGGGGCGCGAGCGGGGCGGTGGCGCTGGTGCGGCTGTTCAGCCGGCTCGTGCGCGCGGAGCGGCCGGCGGGCACGCTCGGTGTCGCCGCGGCGTCGGTCGGCGGTGGGCTGGGCATCGCCGCCGTGGTCGAGGTGGTGCGATGACGATCCGGGTGGCCGCCGCCGATCTCCGCCTCGGCGAGACCGACGTCCTGCGCGACGTGACGGTCGACCTCGCCGCGCGCACCGTCGCGGTCATCGGCGAGAACGGCTCGGGCAAGTCGACGTTCGCCCGCCTCATCGGCGGGCTGGTGCGACCCACCAGCGGGACGATCAGCATCCTGGGGCTCGACGCGGTCAGGCACGCGGCGGAGCTTCGACGGCGCACCGCGCTCGTGTTCAGCAACCCCGACGCGCAGATCGTGATGCCCACCGTCGCTGAAGACGTCGCGTTCTCACTCCGGGCCGAACGGATGCCACCCGCCGACGTCCGCGAACGGGTCGCAGCCGCCCTCGCGAGGTTCGGGCTCACGCCGCTCGCCGACCGCTCCGCGCACGACCTGTCGGGCGGACAGAAGCAGCTGCTCGCGCTGTGCGGCGCGTTCGTGCGTCGCCCCGACCTGGTGATCGCCGACGAGCCGACCGCCTACCTCGACGCCCGCAACGCGCGCCGGGTCGCCGACCACCTGCTCGAAGACGCGGGGCACCGGCTTCTCCTGGTGACCCACGACCTCGCCCTCGCGCAGCGCTGCGAGCAGGCGGTGCTCTTCGCCGGGGGGCGAGCAGTGGCGGTGGGTGAGCCCGCGGCTGTCGTGGCCGAGTACGAGACGACTCTGCGATGCTGACGCACTACCGCCCCGGCGACAGCCGGCTGTATCGGATGCCGGCGGGCCCGAAGACGCTCATGCTCCTCATGCTGGTACTCGGCGTGCTCGTCCTGCCGTCCCAGTGGTGGACGGTCGGCGCGGCGGGCGCGATCAGCGTCATCGCCTACGCGGTGGCGGGCCTCCGAGACGGCGCAGGCGGCATGCGGGAGCTGGGACGTCAGCTGTTCGCGATCCGCTGGGTGGTGCTCATCACGGTTGCGGGGCAGCTGCTCTTCCTCGGACCCGAGGCCGCCGTCGCCAACGCCGCCCGGGTGACTGCATCCCTCGTCCTGGCGGCGCTGCTCGTCCTCACCACCCGCGTCAGCGCCCTGCTGGACGCCTTCGAACGCGGCCTGCGCCCGCTGCGACGCATCGGCGTCGACAGCGAGCGGACCGCGCTCCTCCTGACCGTCACACTCGGCACCGTCCCCGTGCTGGCAAGAATCGCCGCCGACGTACGAGACGCCCAACGCGCCCGAGGCGCGCGCGCGAGTCTGCGGACGTTCGTCGTTCCATTCCTCGTCATCTCTCTCAAGCACGCCGATCAACTCGGCGACGCCCTCGCCGCGCGAGGCCTCCGATGACCCGGGACCGCCCGGACGTGCGTGGCCCTGTCGTCGACGCCGAGACGCGCTGCATCCATTACGCGACACCGCTCGACGTCATCGCGATCAAGTTCCCGTGCTGCGACGAGTTCTACCCCTGTCACCTCTGCCACCAGGAAGCGGCCGAACACCCGGCCGAGCAGTGGCCCGCGGAATCACGTGACGAGCAAGCAATCCTCTGCGGCCCGTGCGGACACCTCCTCACCATTGCGGAGTACGCCCACACGAACGCGTGCCCGGCATGTGCGGCACCCTTCAATCCCCGTTGCAAGCTGCACTGGGACCTGTACTTTCACACCCCCTGAACCTTGCGAGCCGTCGACATCCGCGACGGTCCCGGGCATGTCAGCCCTCGTCGGCGCCCGCCGACGAACCGAGCGCTCGGCGAGCGTCCTGCAACGCTGCCTCGTACGCGTCTCGCTTCCCTTCACCGTCAGGTCTGTCTCGACCGATGATGAATCCGTCTTCGACGACGGGTTCATGCGCCTCCGCGTCGGCTCGACGCCTGAGCGCAGCATCCAGCATCGCGTCGAACCTGCCGGCGCGTCCGACGGCTTCCACCGCTCCGATCGTGGAGCCCACCGCCGCTCGCGTCTGAGCGTCAGCCGCCAGAGCCCGGGTGGATTTCCGGTAGCTGAGCCAGGCGACGATCAATGCGCCGACGCCGGTGAGCGCTCCGACGAGGGAGCCGATGCTTGAAATCCAGTCCGTCACCGATGGCATGGCGCAACGATATCGACGTAGGCGTCAGTCGGCGGGGCGCGTCGCGGGGCAGTTCTGCCGGAGCGGCTCAGTCGCGCGAGGTCGCGTTGACACTGCCGGAGCGTTCCTGCCCGCTCAGGCGTGCGATGGCGGCCATCATGCGCTCGGTGATCTCGCGACGAGCCTTGCCGTCGGGCACGCCCTCGAGGTCGGTGAGGTCGAGCGGCTCGCCGAAGTGCACCTCCAGGCGCGGCCTCCCCGGCAGCAGATGGCTCAGCGGCTTGGCGGTGCCGGTCGCGATCAGCCCGACGGGCACGACCGCGGCGCCCGTGTCGCGCGCCATCCACGCCGCGCCACCGTGACCCTCGTGCAGCTTCCCGTCACGGGAGCGGGTTCCTTCGGGGAACACCGCGAACACGCTCCCGGCCCGCAGGATGCTGCTGCCCGCGTCGAGCGCGGCACGCGCATCGCGACCGGTCGCGCGGTAGACCGGGACACCGCCGATCGATGTGAAGAACCAGCGCTTGACGCGGCCGAGCATCCCGGAGCCCGTGAAGTACGACGACTTGATGAGGAACTGCACGGGGCGGGCCGCGGAGGTCGGGATGATGACCGTGTCGAGCGACGCGAGGTGGTTGCTCGCGAGCAGGATCGGCCCACGCTCAGGCACGTTCCCCCGACCGACGATGCGCGGGCGGTAGATCAGCCAGAACAACGGGCGCAGCACCGCCCGCCCCAGGAAGTAGACGGCACCCGGCCGCGGTGCAGGGGCAGGGCTCGGCGGAGCAGGCGCTGTCACCTCGCCACCCTATCCGTCGTGACCGGGTTCGATCCTCAGCGTGGTGTCGATCGGCCACTGCCCGCGGCATCCGCTCGCTACGATCGGCGGGTGGGATTCGAAGGACTCGATCGCGACGCCGTCTCGTTCTACGCCGAGCTTCGCGCCAACAACACGAAGACGTGGTGGACGGCCAACAAAGCTCGCTACGACACGGCCGTTCGCGGACCGTTCGAGACGCTCGGTGCGGAGCTCGAGCCCGAGTTCGGTGCGGTGAAGATCTTCCGCCCGTATCGCGACGTCCGCTTCAGCGCCGACAAGACGCCCTACAAGCTGCACATCGGCATGGTGTCGCAGGCACGCGTGGCGCACTACCTGCAGTTGAGCGAGGACGGCCTGATGCTGGGTGGCGGCATGTATGACGTGCCGCCCGCGGTGCTGGCCCGCTTCCGCGAGGCCGTCGACGATCCACGCACCGCCGAGGATCTCGACGCGCTGCTCGCGGAGTTGCGCAGTGCAGGCTTCGAGCTCCTCCGCGACGACGCCCTCAAGACCGCGCCTCGCGGCTACCGCGCCGGCCACCCGCGCGTCCAGCTGCTGCAGCTCAGACGACTCGCCGTCGGCAGGCGAGAGCCTCCCGCCGACTGGATGTGGACGCCCGACGCGTACGACATCATGGCCGACGACTGGCGCACCGTCTCGACCTGGTGCGCCTGGCTGACCCAGACGCTCGGCGCCGAGCTGCTCGAGACCGCCCAGTCTTCGAGGCGGGGCGGCAGCGACCGGATGTGACGATCGGTTCTCGCCGACGCTCTCGCGTTTGTGAACCGATGCTGCTTGAGCCGAGTTCCGGGCGTATGGTCGGCGGCATGACCCGTCCGACCAGCCCGCCCGCGACGTATGACGACCTCCGTGCGGTCTACATCAACTGCACCCTCAAGCGCAGTCCCGAGCTCTCCCACACGCAGGGGCTGATGAACCACAGCATCGACCTCATGCGCGCGCAAGGTGTGAGCGTGGACGTGATCCGGTTCGTCGACCACGATGTCGCCACCGGTGTCTATCCCGACATGCGCGAGCACGGCTGGGACGCGGACGCATGGCCGGACGACATCTGGCCGCTCATCGATGCCGCCGACATCCTCGTGATCGGCGGACCGCTCTGGCTCGGCGACAACGCCTCGATCACACGCAAGCTCATCGAGCGGCTCTACGCGATGAGCGGACTGTTCAATGATCGCGGCCAGTACATCTACTACGGGAAGACCGGCGGGGCGATCATCACGGGCAACGAGGACGGCATCAAGCACGCCTCGATGGCGATCCTCTACAGCCTGCAGCACATCGGGTTCGTCATTCCGCCGGCCGCGGATGCGGGCTGGATCGGCGAGGTCGGCCCCGGTCCGAGCTACCTCGACCCAGGATCGGGGGGCCCTGAGAACGACTTCACCAACCGCAACACCACCTTCATGACGTGGAACCTGCTGCACATGGCCAGGCTCCTCAAGGATGCGGGCGGGATTCCGGCCTACGGCAACCTGCGCAAGAAGTGGGACAACGGCGAACACTTCGGGTTCGGCGCCAACCCCGAGTACCGCTGAACGCCCGCAGGGATGCCGAAGCGGGCGGCTCGAGCCGTCCTGTGCCCTGCCGTCAGTACCGGAGACGGTATCGAAGGTGAGTGACGCCGCCCTCCCCCGACAGCACCCTGATCCGTTCGAGCTCCCGGCCGGGAGAGCCCGACGCTTCGAACAGACGGCGCCCGGCTCCGAGCAGCACCGGGATCAGGTGAATCTCGATCTCATCGAGCAAGCCCGCGGCGATCGCGCGCTGCGCTGTGGCGGCGCCGTGCACCAGCACATCTTTGTCTCCGGCGGCCTGTCGAGCCGCCCTGAACGCCTCCGCGATGTCGTTCGTGTAGCTCACCAGCGGCATCGAGCTCGCCCACGTCGGAACCGGCCGGCGGCTGAGGACCCAGATCGGCACTCCGTCGTGATGGTCCCCGTGCCAGCCTTCGGCCGGCTCGAACGTGCCTCGGCCGGCCACGACTGCGCCGGTGGACATGAACTCCTCCACGATTCGGGTGTTCACCTCGCCCTCGGGCGGGAACACCCATTCGTGAAGCCGGTCGCCGCCGTCGCCGAGCCCGTTGTCATCGGTCTCGTTCGGCCCGGCGATATAGCCGTCGAGCGACATGGACATGTACAGCACCGAGTTACCCATCCCGACTCCGCTCTGCGTCGATAGAGGCATTGTCCTCCTCCACTGCGGGTCAGCGGTCATGGAGTCGGCCGCCATCGGGATCGAGTAACCACCGCAGAGTTCGTCAGTGCGAGACTCTCGAGCCTCGCTTCGCCGGCACCGTGATGGATGCCACTTCTTCAAGACGAGGATGCAGTTCGTCTCCGTCCTCGACCACACCGGTGTGCCATGTCATCGTGAGCCCGTCGGCTCGGTCCTGCAGCAGGGCGAGGTTGTTGTCGAACCACGGACCCTTCACTGTCTTCCAGCGGAAGGGCGGGTCGGGGACCCGTGCAGAGTGGGCCGCTGCGGCCCCCAGCGGCGTCGCTGCGCCGTACGACATCACAACCGAGAACCAGCGCAGGAGTCTGGGAAGGGGGTTCCGGATGGGTGAGCAGACGGCCTGCACGATTCGGCTGCCGCTCTCACGCTCCACCTCGGCCAGATACGAGAAGTGCACATCACCGGACAGGAAGGTCACCGTCAGCGGCGACGGGCCGCGGCCGCCGTCTGCCAGCTCCGTCGTGATACCGGCAACCGCCTGGAAGCTGTTCTGAAACGCGCCCCAGTGCTCCAGGTCGAAGGCCTGTCGCAGCCGTTCCCCGACCCAGGCGGCCCGTCGGCCCCAGGCGCCGTGTGCGATCGCCTCATCCCATGCCTCGACATGGTGCAGACCCAGCGGCAAGAGGAACGGGAGCGAGGTGGCGATCAGAACGTGACGGAATCCGCCCTGCATATGGTCGTCGAACCATGTCAGCTCTCGATCGTTCAGCAGCCCCCGATCCGACGGGGTGAGATCTCTCGAGACGCGGGAATCCAGGACGACGAGACGGATTCCATCGAAGTCTCGGGAGTAGCTCCAGCGGTAGGTGTTCGGGTCCTTGTCACAGCGGTCGGCGAACTCGTCCAGCTCGGCGGTGAGGTCGCGGGAAGCACCATCGTCACGCCCACTCACCCGCTGCCACATCTCGTCAGCGGCACGCTCGCGCGGTGAAAGGTTGCCGAGGTGCTGATACACCCAGTACGACGCCAGGCCCGCGACGATGCGCTCGTGCCACCAGGAGGTGGCGTCCATCTTCCGCTTCCAGTCGAGCGAGGCGTTCCAGTCGTCGCGGATGTCGTGGTCATCGAAGATCATCGCGCTCGGCACGCATGAGAGCAGCCACCGATTTGCACCGTCCGACCACGCCAGCTGGTAGAGATGGGCGTACTCCTCGAAGTCCTTGAGTTCCTTGCCCGGTTCCTCGTGAATGTTCCGGCGGGCACGGATGAAGGCCTGCATCTCCTTCGTGGTCGAGTCGGCGTACACCTGATCGCCGAGGAAGAGCAGCAGATCCGGTCGCGCCTCGCGGCCGTCGGCCACCGCGAGCGCGAAGGCGCGCAACGAGTCGACGCCATGGGTTCGGTTGCCTGACTTGTCGTGCGGAACACTGGTGCGGCACGAGCCGTAGGCGATGCGCGACCGTTGCCCGGGCGTGCGCGTGGCGATCACGGATGCTGGGAACTCCGTGCGTGGATCGGGCCAGACGGACACCCCGTCGATCCCGATCTCGTACGGCGAGACGCTGCCAGGCTCGAGCCGGTCGACTTCCACGAGGGCGTAGTGGTGGCCGTGCACGGTGAAGCTGCGCGCTTGCCACGACCGTCCGTCCGCGTGGACGGTCACCAGACAGTCGGCTCGCGTCTCCACCCAGATGCTGGCCGACGTCTCGTCGACGTAGCGAAGCATCGGCCCCAACACCAGCGGGGATCCCATGAACCCGTTCTACCGCGCCGGCCACCATAGCGGCCAGGGGTGCCGTCAGTCATCGCGGCGTGGCGCGGCAAGGATGATGACGATCGCCTCGACTCCGAGCACCACGAGAGGTCCGTGCGGCCAGTATCCCGTGGCAAGGGTGCCCGCCACGAGGAGGGGCAAGGTCAGACTCAGCACGATCCGCACCCACAGAGGCCAGCGTGATCCGGCTGTCACTGCCGCGAGAATGCCGGCCAGGCCGACCGCGATGAGCACGAAGGCCTCTGCGCCCCACAGGAAGTGCAGCGGCGCCTCCGGGGGCGTGTTGAGATAGCTGAGCGCGGTCACGGGCGCCCCAGCGATGACCAGCCACGCCATGACGCCGCCGCCCCACCCGGCCCTCCGCAGATCCGGGAGCAATGCGAGTCCGATCGCCAGGAAAGACAGCCCGGCGAGCGCCCCGAAGACGATGTACGGATCGTGGACCGACGCACGCGCCCAGAAGTAGAGGCGATAGCGGAAGACCCAGTTCCACAACGGCACCCCGAAATCCGTCGCCGGGAACGGCAGGATCGCCAGTGCCCACAGGCCTCCGACACCGGCGAGAACCGCGCGCCAGGATCGTGATCGGTCGATGAACGCCGAACGGCTTGTCCCCATCTGCCGATTGCATCACCACTCCGGCCGACGGCGCCAGCTGTCTTCGCCGAACCGGACGTCGCGCTCAGACGGGCAGGCGGCGCACTCGATAGCGCAGGTGAAGCACCCGGTTGCCCTGAACAACGACGTCTGGGTCTTCCAACAGGTGCTGCGAGTCGATGGACCCGAAGTAACGCTTGCCGGACCCGAGCACGACGGGTGCGACGTCCATGCGCACCTCGTCGACCAAACCTGCGGCGAGCACCTGGCCGCCGACGTCACCGGCAGCGACCTCGACGGTGCGGCCACCGGCGAGTTCCTTCGCTGTGATCACGGCCGCCTCGATGCCGTTGACGAAGTGGAACGGCGCGGCGGGGTCCCAGCCCTCGGGAGCCGGTCGGTGCGTCACGACGACGACGTGGTCGATTCCGCTCGGAGGCTTCCCGTCCCAGCCGTCCGTGATGTCGAAGACGTGGCGACCGGCGATCGTCACCCCGATCTCGTCCCAGTACGGACGGATGTGGTCGAAGGACGCTTGCGACACATTCAGTACGCCGCTGTCGTCCAACGGCACGTCCCCGCTGACCAGCCATTCGAACAGTGGACCGGGATCGTCGTTCTCGGCCGCAATGAAGCCATCCACCGAGACCGACGCGTTCATGACCACTTTCCCCATGGCTTCCTCCTCTGTTCGGGCCCCAAGTCTCGTGTGTGGCGAGTGGTCGCTCTTGTAAGAAATCAATCGACCGGCAGCGGCCATCCCTCCAGTGCGTGGTCGGGATGTTCGCGGAGGAAACGTTGCCGGACTTCGACGTACCGGGTCGGCGTGAGCCCGGTGAACTCTCGGAATTCGTGGACGAAGTGAGCCTGGTCGAAGTAGCCTGCGCGGGCGGCAACGTCGCCCCAGTCGATCGGTGCAGCGACGTTGATCGCCAACACGGTGGCGGTGAACCGGTAGCCGCGCGCCAGCCGCTTGGGCGTGACGCCGATGATCTCCTTGAACCGCTTCGCCAGGTACGTGCTGCTCGCATGGGCTGCGGCGCTGAGGTCGCTGATCGGAACCGCTCCTCCCGTCTCGGCGATGGCGCTGCTCACCTGCCGGACGATGTCCAGGCCGTTGATCGTACGCGCCCGTCGCACCAGTTCCTCCTCGAGCAACGTCAGCATTTCGTTCGGTGTCTCCGCCAAGGTCAGCCGGTGTCTCAACTCAGCGACAGCGGATCGGCCCCAGATCTGCTCCACCGTCGCCGGCCGGTCGAGCAACTCGGAGGCGGGCACCGGAAGGAACGGTGCCAACCCCCATGGCCTGAAGTGGACGCCCACGGACCGGGTCGGGGTCGGGTAGCCGAACTCCCACGCGCGGGTGGGCGTAGCGACCACACAGCCGTCGGCGTATTCCACGGCCTCCACAGCGGTGCGTGTGCGGAGGGCGAACGGCGCCCCGAGGTTGACGATGAGCAACGGCGCCGGCGCCGCCGGCAGCAGCAACCGGGAGTACGGTGGGGAACCGTCCAAGTAGTAGAGGTCGTCAATCAACCCGTCCAGGGGCGGGCCGGGCACCCTGGACACATACTCCACGCTGACATCATCGCCCACGTCACCCTCTGGCATCGCGCGTCACCGCGTGCACGGCGCCGGCAACGAGACTGAATCCCGAGACTCGTGGGAGCTGCTGTCCGCTCCACCGCTCGCGAGATGAGCCCGTCCTGCACGCATCATCGGCCCGACCATCCGCAATCGGGCCGTGCAAACGCCGGCGGGCACCTGACCCTGTCGAGGTCTCCGTCGTGTTCAGGACGCGGCTGGCTCGACGGCAGGTGGGTGATCGGCGAGCAGGCGCTGGCGTTCCGCGTCCGTGATCGGGATCACCGATCCGTGGCGGAACCGCGGCGGGAGACTCTGGGTGGTGCGCGTCCAGCGACCTGAGCCGAGATCGTCCGTTTCGAGGAGGACGTAGCCCGTTCCGCCGCCGTATGGCGGCCAGTCCAGCAGCAGAAACCAGCGGTCGTCGGTGTTCGCGGGCACGACGATGGGGCCTTCCCCGTGCGTGACGTGATCCGATCCGATCCGCTCGGCGACGAGATCCCAGGCCGATCCGACGGCCTCCGTCGTGATACGGAACAGATCGGGGCTGATCTCATGGAAGACGTGCATCACGTCGGGCCGCTCGTCTTTGGTGAAGCGGTGGTAGGCGCCGCCATGGCGGACCACCGTCGAATCGATCGTCCCGTAGCCGGCGGCGCGGCGCACGTCGATCCAGACACGCGGCTCAGAGAAGGTGACGAAGTCGTCGGTCGTCGCAATCATCATGCGGTTGTAGCTGTCGGCGTTACGTCGTTCAGCGACGCCTTCCTCGTAGAGGTTGGAAGCCCAGTAGACGGCGTACGTCTGCGCTTCTTCGCTCCATATGGCCTCGGGCGCCCACACATTGCCTGCCCGTTCCGGCGCCATCACCTCCACTCGCCGCGGGCCGTCCCACGTCACCAGGTCGCTCGATTCCCACACGAGCAGCGCGGTGCTGCCGTGCTCCTGGGCGGTGCGGAAGTGCCCGATGCCATGGACCTTCAGATCGGTCGCCAGAATGACGAACCGTTCGCCGTCACGCAGCCGCAGGATGAACGGGTCGCGGATTCCGCCTGTTCCGACGGACGAACGCAGCACCGGGTCGCCGCCGGCCAGCATGTCCCATTCGCTGAGCGTGTTGCCGCGGCTCACAGCGAAGTGAATCTGCTCCGCATCGGGGCCGTCCTCACCCACGAAGTGGGCGAAGAGATACGCCTCGTACTTCTCCTGTGCGCCATCGCTCATCGCAGCCCCTCCATCGTTCGCTCGGCCCGTGCCCACGCGGCTTCATCCTGTCGCCGTGCGAGCGCCGCGAATGCGTCAGCGACCGCCGTTCGGCGACGTTGAAGACCTCCTGTCGACTCGACCAGTTCGTACAGTCCCATGGCCAGCTGATGGTCCGACCTCGATCCGGAGCTGTGCCGGTATGTCCACTCGTACATGTCGAACAGCGGCCACCAGGTGTACCCGACGACCGCAAGCCCGTCGGTGCGGAGTCGTTCGACTTCTGCGACGGATGCCGTGAGCCAGTCGATCCGGTCCGCGACGGTTCCGGTGACGCACGTCTCGGTCACCATGACCGGCGCCTGGTACCGCCGCGCATACTCGACGAGCATCTCGGACAGCCCCGGCAGCCCATCGTCGCGCGTCGGCCGCGGGTCGGAGAAGCCGCCGCGGTGATGGACGCCCGGTTCGAAGACCTCGGTGGAGTGCCGGGGGTAGTAGTTCACGCCCATGATGTCGGGGTGAGCTGGGCGGTGAGCGAGGTCGTCGAGCGTGCCCTCCTCGACGCCATGGCGCAGCAGGAAATCGAGGAGCGGGTGCTCCGCCCCTACCCGGCCGGTGACGAGGTCTTCGACGAGGAAAGCCTGGTGCCGCAGTCGCTCGGCCGTCTCGCGATGCTCAGGTGCATCGACCGCGCCGGCGTACCGCAGCGAGGCATCCACATGCACGAAGGTCGCTCGCTCCCCCAGCACCTCACGGATGCCGTGCTGGGTCGCCTGGAAGCCCTTCGCGATCGCGACGGCGAGCCGCGCAGCGCCTTCTTCGCCCTCCAGGTACGGCGGCCAGTAGCCGTATTCGCCGCAGAACAGCACGTGGATCATCGGTTCGTTCACCGGGGTGTAGTCGGTGACGAGGTCGGAGTACCGCTCGGCCGCCGCCACCGCGTATTCCGTCACCCGTTGCGGGTAGTCGCGAGCCGCGAACTGCCCGTCCAGCCACAGCGGTGTGCCGTAGTGGAGAAGATCGATGATGGGACGGATGCCGAGCTCGGCCATGCGGCCGATCACGCGGTCCGTCCAGCCCCAGTCCCAGCGGCCGGGTGCAGGGTTCACCCGGTGCCATGGGATGCCCCAGCGGAGGAACTCCGCCCCGACACCGGCGGCGAGGTCGAGGTCGCCTCGCCACCGCGTGTAGTGCTCGGTGAGCTCGTATTCGTCGATCGGCCGCAGACCCGGCCCGCCCTGCGGGACGAACGTGTTCTCGATGCCGAGCCCGAACCGCAGCGGTCCCTCGGTGTACCAGTCAGTCAATCGATCTCTCATTTCAGGCCGGTCGAGGCGACGCTCTCGATGAAGCGCCGCTGCACGAGGAGGAACATGATCGCGAGCGGGAGCACGGCGATGAGGGAGCCGGCCATCATGACACCTTGCGGAATGATCCCGCCGGGGCCGGTCAGCAGCGTGAGTCCGGAGGTGATTGTTCCCATCTCGGCGTCGGTGGTGAACACGAGCGGCCAAAGCAGGTCGTTCCAGTTGTTCACGAAAGTGAAGATCGCGAGCGTCAGGAGCGCGGGCTTCGCGTTCGGCAGCACGACGTTCCAGAAGATCCGCCACTCGGACGCGCCGTCCAGGCGGGCCGCGTTGTCGAGGTCGCGCGGCAGAGAGAGGAAGAACTGCCGCAGGAAGAAGATGCCGAATGCGTCGGCCGCTCGAGGCGCGATCAGCCCGGCGTAGGTGTTCACCCAGCCGAGGTCGCTCACGAGCTGGTAGATGGGGATCAAGGTGGCCTGGAACGGGATCATGAGGCTGGCGATGATCGCGATGAGCAGTACGCGGCTGCCGCGGAAGTCGATTCTCGCGAGCGCATACGCGGCAAGGGAGTCGAACAGCAGAGCGAACGCGGTCACGCCGCCGGCGAAGATGAAGCTGTTCACGATCAGCCGCGCGAACGGCAGCTCCTCGAAGATCTGGATGAAGTTGTCGAGGGTCCAGACCTCGGGCAGCAGCGTCGGAGGATAGGCGTTGACCTCGGCGACGGGCTTGAATGCCGTGAAGGCGATGATCGCGATGGGCAGCAGCACGAAGGCCGAGGCTGCCAGCGCCGCCAGGAGGAGAAGGATGCTGGCCGCCCGCCCGGTCTTGCGGTGGCGGGTCTTGCGCGCGGGCGGGGTGAAGACGGCGACCGTCGGGGTCGTGAGGGAGGTCATTGCGCATCCTTCTCTCGACGACCGAAGAATCGGAACTGGACGAGGCTGAGCACGAGGGTGATGAGCAGCAGCACGTAGGAGAGCGCCGAGGCGAAGCCCAGCTCGAGCTTCTTGAACCCGGACGTGTAGATCTCCATGACGACTGTCTGCGTTGTCCCATAGGGGCCGCCGCCCGTCATCACGTAGATCTGGTCGAAGGCCTGCAGTGCCGCGATCAGGGCGACGATCATGACGAAGGCGAGGGTGTTGCTGAGCATGGGCAGCGTGATGTGCCGGAACCGCTGCCACGCGGTCGCTCCGTCGACCCGGGCAGCCTCGTACAACGAGCCTGGGATCTCCTGCAGGCCGGCGATGAAGATCACGAGGTAGAAGCCGAAGCTCTTCCAGACCGCGACGAGCGCGACCGTCGGCATCGCCAGCGCCGGATCCTGCAGGACGTTCCCGAGCTGGATGCCGAAGACGCGGAGCCAATGGTTCAGCAAGCCGATCTGAGGGTCGAGGAGATAGGACCAGGCGAATGCGGCGACCGCGAGGGAGACGATGAACGGCAGGAACAGCACCGTGCGGAACGCGCCGCGCCCAGGAAGCCGCCGATGGTTCACCAGGAGCGCAAGCAGCAGCGCCGCGATGATGGCGGTCGGCGTGAAGAGGATCGCGTAGTACGCCGTGTTCCCCATCGCCTGCAGCACGTCGGGGTCCGTGAACACTCGCACATAGTTGTCGAACCCGACGTACTCCTCCTGCCCGAAGCCCGAGGCGTCGGTGAACGAGAGCCGGAGTGCCGACAGCATCGGCCACGCCACGAAGACGAGGAGGATGACGAGGGCCGGCGCGAGGAACCCTAGCGCTATCAGAGAGGTGCGCCTGGATGACCCGACGGGCGTCCTGCCGCCCAGTTGAGGCGCCGGGCGATACCGGCGCTGCGTGATTGTCGCCATGTTTCTCCAGGGGCCGCGACGCGGACTGCGCGCCACGGCCCCGATTGGGGTCGAATGATCAGCGGACGCTACTGGAGCGCCGCCTGGACCTCGTCTTGCGCGACGGGCAGCAGGTCGTCCAGGCGCTCGCCGGCGACGGCGCGCTGGGTCAGGTCATCGACGGCGTCGAGGACGTCGACGCTGTTGACGACGCCGGGGAGGAGTGCCCGGCTGGTCGGGGCGATCTCCGTGAGCGAGACGACGACCGGATTCTCCGCGACGGCATCCGCCGGGACATCCGTCCGAAGCGGAGGCCATCCGGAGCCCAGCGACCACTGTGTCGCGACGTCGAGGTCGAAGAAGTAGGAGAAGAAGGCCTCGGCGCCCGCGGTCTCCGCCTTCCCGGCCTGCGCGGTGACTCCCATTGCAACGCCGATGGCGGACGCCGCCTGGGCTTCGGGCCCAGCCGGAACCGCGGCGATGCCGTAGTCGATGCCGCTGTCCTTGGCGATCGACGCCATCCACGGGCCCCCGACATGCATCGCCGCCTTGCCCGAGCTGAACAGCTCGTCAGCGCCGATCCCGTCCAGCCCGGTCGGCGAGATCTTGTCCTCCCGGATAGCCGAGACCCAGTACTCGAGAGCCTCGCGGTTCGCGTCGGAATCGATGACGGCGGTTTCCGCGTCCTCCACCACATCGCCGCCCGCACCGTAGAAGAGCGTCGGCCACAATCCGTTCGCGACGGTGTCGTGGTCGGGCAGCGCGAGCCCGTACTGCTCCGGCGTGCCGTCGCCGTCGGAGTCCACGGTGAGCTGCGTCGCCGCGGTCCGCCACGCGTCCCACGTCTGCGGGAAGTCCGCGATGCCGGCAGCGGCGAACAGCGCCTTGTTGTAGAACACCGAAAGCGGAACGAAGCCGGTGGGCACGCCGTATGGGGCCCCGTTCACGGTGACCATGTCGACCGCCTGCGGATTGAGTTCCTCGGTGTTGCTGTCGGCACTGCCGTACCAGTCGCTGAGGTCGACGAACGCGCCGCGGTCGGCGTAGACGGGCAGGCGCTCCGCCGGCATCGCCACGATGTCGGGGCCTTCGTCTGCGGACAGCGCTGGCAACAGCGTGTCGTCGATAACGGCCCAGGTCTTCACCTCGGTCTTGATCTCGACGTCCTCCTGAGAGGCGTTGAAGTCATCGACGATCTGCTGCAACACGTCGCCATCGGCCTCCGTGTAGCCGTGCCAGAACGTCAGTTCCACCGGGCCGGCGGATTCCTCCGGCGCGCCGGCGGTGCAGCCTGCCAGCGCGAGGGCGGCGGCGGCGCCCACAGCCGCGAGGGCGAGAGGTCGTTTCATGGGAGCACTCCTTCGTGACGACCGGAGACGGGTATCGCCGGCGCGATCCATGGTTTAGGTAATCGATGTCGGTAATCGATGTATGAGACAGTATGAGCCTCTGACGCCGCGCACGTCAAGTTGCGCCGTCGGAGGTATTACATCGATGTACGATGAGCTTCCGGAAGGGAGACTGGTGTGACCGTCAAGATGCAGGACGTCGCGCGCCTGGCCGGCGTGTCCACGAAGACCGTCTCGAACGTCATCAACGGACGACCCTACGTAGCCGCCGAGACCCGCAAGAAGGTCGAGGCCGCGATCGAAGCCCTCGACTACAAGCTCAACCTGGCCGCGCGGAACCTGCGCTCCGGTCGCAGCGGGGTCATCGGTCTCGCCGTTCCGAGCCTTTCCGTCGCGTATTTCGCCGAGCTGGCCGAGGCGACCATCGCCGCCGCCGAGGAGCACGGCCTTGTCGTGCAGATCGAGCGCACCGGCAGCGTCGCCCGCGAACGTGCGCTGCTCGACAGTCCTCGCCTTCAGCACATCGACGGGCTCATCCTGAACCCGATGGACCACGGGGCCGAGGAGCTCGAGAGTGTTCAGCTCTCGGTGCCGACCGTCGTTCTCGGCGACCATCCGGTCGGCGGCGCCGCGGTGCACGTCAGCACCGACCAACGTGCCGCAGCGGCCCTCGCCACCGAGCACCTGCTCCTCACCGGCCGACGACGGATCGCCGTCATCGGTGCCCGAAGCGCCGACACCCGCGGTTCCGCGGCCCTGCGATTCGACGGCTACCGCACCGTGCTCGAACGCGCCGGCATACCGGTCGAGCCCGACCTGATCGCAGAAGCAGACCCGTGGATTCAGGTCAACGGCGCCACCGCCATGCGTGAGCTTCTCGATCGCGGCGCCGAGTTCGACGCCGTTTTCGCGTTCAACGACAGCCTCGCCCTCGGCGCGATGCGTGCACTCGATGACGCCGGGCTGCACGTCCCCGGTGACATCGCCGTAATCGGCATCGACAACACAGCTGAAGCTTCCTATTCCATCCCGAGCCTGAGCACCGTCGACCTCGGCCGCCAACGCATCGCCGAGACCGCCGTCGCCGCACTCACCGAGCAGATGACGTCCAGCGAGCACCCGGCCCCTCGCCGCGTGCTGGTCGACTTCACCCTCCAGGCGAGGGAGTCCACAGGGCGGTAAGCAGCGGGCTCACGGCGACGAACGATGGGTGGCGGCGGTGCGCGGCCGGACCAGTCGACCGCGGATCCCCAAGCGTGAGATGTACGAAAGGCCGGGCCATCGGCGTGCGTCTAGCCCCATAGAGCGCGACCTGCCCGAGCAATCACCGGCGCGCGTCTGCAGGAGAGCTCTCCCTTCTTTGCTCGCTCGCGAGGGATCAACCAGTGTGCCCCTGAGTCACCTCGTCCTTGTGAGCGGCGAACGCGGCGAGCACTTCGCCCTTCTCCTGCGCCTGCACACCGACCGCGTCGAGTGTGCGGCCGAGCTCCGCGGCGACTTCATCGAACTCCTCGGGCGAGATGTGAAATCGGCGATGCGCCTCCTCCAACCCGAGCGTCGTACTCCCGGGCACGGTCGCCGTGTAAGCGAAGGGCCCGCCTGACACGTTGCACACCCAGAGGGTGCGCATGAACTTCAGCCCCGGCAGACGGCCGAGGTTCTGGGTATGCCATTCGCGGAGGGCGGGATTCTGCGACTCCTGGCCGACGATCGGGTTCCGCACCACGGCATCGCTGAAATGGTCAACGACGGCGGCGATGGCGAACACACCGCCGAGACGCTCGTACAGACTCTGATCGGACATGACTATCTCCCTTGATCTGTCGTCCCGGAGACTCAGCCGCCCACGCGACGTCTCCGAACTGGGTTTCCTGTTTTCTGAATCGACGCCTCGCCTCTCGCAACGCGGACGCGACATCGTGGCGACGTATCCCCAATCTCCATCACTGGGCACGTCGACCAGATTCGACGCGGATGTTCGAACCTGCCCCGAGGTGTCCGCTCGTGTGGGACACCATCCTGCGCACGGACTCCGCCCCCGTGTCGTTATCGGAACGACTTCGGGAACTGTTTGATAAGTCCCGCGCTGAGCATGTCGGCCATGTCGTACATGTGCTGCTCTGCGATGCCGTAGTCGGTGATCGCCTTGGTGTAGTCGCCCGTGAGGAGGTCGGTGGCGTACGCGACCGTCTGGGTGATGTGGTCGCGCATCATCTGTTCCGTGTCGGCCTTCTTCCAGTGCGGGTTGGCGTCGGCGAGGAAGTCTGCGATGTCGTGTGCGTTCGCGTACCAGGCGTCCAGGGCGGTCTGTAGTGCAGCCGTGTCGCCGGCTTTCGCCGCCGTCAGCACGGGCAGCGCGCCGTGGATGTGCTCGGTCAGCAGGTCCGTGAGCTGGTCCGCCGCTTCATTGCCGTAGAACGGTTCGATCGCGTTGCCGAGGTCGGCCTGGTTGGCGAGCAGTCGGTTGAGCGAGGCCTGGAGGTCGGGCGCGTCCTGCGCGAACGCGAGAACGGTCGCGTACGTCCACTCCATGTGCTGTGCCCACAGCTGCGTCATCGTCGTGTAGAGCCCGATCTCCTCGGCTGTTGGCATGTTGCCCTGGTGCATGGCCGTCATGCAGACTGCCGCGGTGCCGGAAGCGCCCGCGCTCTGCTCGCCGGTGGCCGTCGCGCAGCCGGCGAGGCCGCCCATTGTCAGGGCGGTGATCACGGCCGCTGCAGCGGCCACCGGCACCACTCGCGGGCGGCGATTCATGTGCGTCATTTCGGATGCCTTTCTCGATCGGCGCACGATGTGTGCCGTGGCTGTGAGTGGCGCCCGACGCCCGTCGTCTTACCGGGCTGGACGACTCCAGAATTCGCCGGTAAGAACTCGCGTCGCGGTGATACAAACTCCTTATGGGCACCCCTGAGGGCGGGCGACTCGACGGTGAGGACCGCCCGCGACCCGGCGACGCGACCGTCGACGCGCCCGCCTCCGATGCGGAACCTGCGGACGACTACGACTGGGTCGGATCCCTCTCCGGGCCGGACCCCGGCCGCGACGAGGCGATTCACCGTCTGCATGCGCTCATGGTGCGCGCCGCGCGCTTCAAACTGTCCCGCATGACCGAATCGTCCCGGCTTGGGCACTTCCGCTCGGAGACGATCGTTCAGTCCAGCGCCGACGATGCCGTCTTGGCGATCCTCACCCGGCTGGCGAGTTTCGAGGGCCGTGCGCGCTTCACGACCTGGGCCTACAAGTTCGCGATCCTCCACACCAGCGTCGCCGTGCGCCGCGAACTCTGGTCCCACACCGAGATCGACCTGTACTCGATCTCCGAGCCGGCCGCGCGATGGGGCGATCCACTCGAACAGCTCGAGGCCTCGGCACTCGCCGAGGCGATCCGGCGCGGCGTCGCCGAGAGCCTCACACCCCACCAGCAGCGCGTTCTCATCGCGATCGCGGTTGAGGGCGTGCCCATCGATGTCTTGGCGGACCGCCTGGGCACCACTCGCAACAACGTCTACAAGACTCTGCACGACGCGCGCACGAAACTGCGGGCCACTCTCACCGTGCAGGGCTACATTCCATCGTCGACTCGTGGGGAGGTGAAACGATGAGAACCACTGACACCTGGGCTGCCGCGATCCTGGCGCAGGTCGTTGAGGCTTTCGAACCGTGGATGTCCTGCGACGAGTGCTTCGAACGCTCCGACCAGATCGTCCAAGCGCTCCTCGACGGCGAGCCCGCTGTGCCCGCGGGGTTTCGTGCGCACCTGGCCGGGTGCGCCGCCTGTCGCGATGAAGTCGCCGCGTTGGCCGCGCTTGCGGCCCACGATCGGGGCCTCGACCCGACCGCCGACGAACCGATCGCTCAATTGATCGTCGACTGATCCAGCGAGATGATCGGGTGGCATCACGAAATCCTCGCGCAGCTCGATGAGATAGGGGATGGCATCCGCGCCAGCGCGTGAGAGCGTGTCGGGTCGCGGCCAGCCTGTTCCGCCTCGATGCGGCTGCCGCCGCTACCGGCAAGAAGCAACCGAGCAGTTCGCGCAGATGTCCACCACTTATCTGCGGACATCCGCAGGAGTCCTTGAATCCCAGCCACGGCTGGCGCACAGTGAATGGAGAGAGGAGTTCCCCATGCGCGACAGGATGGCTCATCCGGATGTCATGCCGATCCTCTCCCCGGGCAGGCACCGCTCGCCACGTCGCGGGGCCTGCTTCATGGAATTCGCGTCGTACCTCGCGGGAGAGCGTTGGAGCGATCATCCCGCGTGCACACACGGCACCCTCGCGCATCTCGCACGGATGGTGAACGATCGAACCAGCGAAGCCGGCCGCGCCCGGCTCACGCCGCTCATCCCGTCAGTCGTCGGCCTGACGAGTGACGACCCGAGGCTCGACGTCCTGCTCGCCATGCGATCTGCGAGCGCCGCCCTGCCTATCGCCGCTGAGGAGCGGCAACGTTCACAGGCCGTGGGGGTCCGCGTCGCCCTCAGGACCCTCGTGGAGCGCGACGAGCTCGCCGCGGAGTTGCGCGAACTGGCAGTGGCTGCCCTCCGCGCCGCCCCCGCCGCCGATACGTGGGCCATCCAGTTCATCGAGAAAGTCGGTCCCGGCCGCCCAGGTATGACCGTGCGGCAGTGCCGGGACATCGTGACCGGCGCCGTCGATGGAATCGCGCGCGCATGCGGCGGGGACCCCGACGAACGACTCGTCGCCTTGCTCACCGCCGCCGTTTCGGACACGGCACGCTTTGTGGGCGCGACGCGTGAGGTAGCGGCTGTCCGCACCGAGGCGGATGTCCCCATCACCGCCTAGCGGACAGCGCGGGCGAGGGGATCTGGCGCGGACGTCGCGCGCTTGTCGCGACGACCCTCCGGTTCGGTACTGCACGCTCAAGGATCGTCCGTGCGTCGCCTGGGGCCCGGCAGTCGGGCGCTTCCCCGGGTGAGGCGCCCGGACCTTCTCCCGTCTATGCAGCGCCACTACGATGCGGGCATGCCGTTGCTCCGAGCTGTCGTTCTGCCGGGGCTCGGCGCGATCGCGGTGTTGGCGGCGGCTGGGCGGGCGATGCGGCTTTTCGGCGGCGACGACCCACGCGAGGACCGGGCCGTGCGTGCGCTCCAGGACGCGTTCGGCCACCGGCCGGCCGACGGCGATGTCGCCGTGGCGAGTGAGCCCGCCGACTCGGGCGGGCGGTGTGATCCGGTCGACCGGATCACCGAGCCGCTCTCGTGGTACTCCGGTGTGCCGCAGACCATCGCGAACGGGGCGATCTGGTGCGGCGTAACATGGTTGCTGACGCGCGACCCGCGCTCAGCGGTCGCCCCGGCGGCGGCGCTCGCCCTCGAGACTGCGTGCTTCGTCGCATCCGCTGCACTCACGGGACGGCCACGACCCGAGGGGGTCTGGCGCCCCGAGCAGCCGCACGCGACGTCGTCATTCCCCTCCGGGCACACGGCGGCAGCCTTTGCGCTCCACGGCACGCTCGCCGACCTGCTCGAAAGCCACGGCGCCCGCGGCGCGCGGCTCCTCGGCCCCCTCCTTCGGTACGGGATCCCCGGAGCGATCGCGTTCTCGCGGGTCTACCGCGGCCAGCACCACATCTCCGACACCGTCGCAGGCGCCACGCTGGGACGGTGGAGCGCCGCTGTGGTGCGGCGGCAGCTGATCTCGTCGTGAGTCAGACGTGCCGCGTGGTGTTCAGGGGAAGAACATGCGTTCAGTCGACCAGGCTGGCCAGGGTATGGACGGCCTCGGCGGTTGAGGGCAGGTCCGCGATCGCTGCCGCGACGCGACGAGCGGCATCGGCGTATGTCGGATCCGTCAGCATGCGGGGCACTCTGCTGCGGCGAGCTGGACGGAGGTCGGACCCCGCTCGACCGTGAGTCCGGCACCCACCGCCGCGACATGGTCGCCGTTGACGACCTGATCTGAGGTGAACAGCGGAACGACCACCTGACGGACTCCCGCGGCCAGGGCGCCCATGGTTGTTCCGAATCCGCCGTGCCCGAGCATCGCCGCGGCCCGTCGGAGCACGGCATCCTGCGGCCACCACTGCTTCACATGGGCGTTGAACGGCAAGGGTCCGAGCGCGTCAGGGTCAACCTTCCGCCCGACCGTCATCAGCACACGCGCGTCGACCTCGGCCAAGGCATCCAGCGCCTGCCGGAAGACGCCGGCGAACGATGGCAGTGAGCCAGTGACTGAACCGAAGGTGACGTAGACCAACGGGGCCGCCGGATCGCCCCAGTCCGGAAGGCGCGGACCATTGGAGGCCGGCGGACGCTCGTGGAACCTCAGGAAATCAGCGCTTGCTGGCGGCGCCAGCCCACCACTGTGGTCGAGCATCTCGGGCACCAGGCTGAGCACAGTCTCGGAGGCCAGCGCAGAGGTGATCCGGCCCTTGACAGACCGGCAAGGCGCCCGAGTTCCTCCAGTGGATCGCTGATGGCCGCTGCGAATCGAGTCAGATCTCGTGCATGCCGATGCAGACGTGCACATGGGGAACCTCAGCCCGCTCGGCAGTGGCGAGAGAGGCGAGCTCAGCGCTTTCGCGGAGCACGAGGTCGGGACGCCAACGCTCGACCGTCTCCAGGAGCGAGGGCAGCGCGGCCTGCGCATCGATCCTGCCGAACACCTCGCGGACGACAAGGTTGTCGGCCTCCTCGAACGCCAGGGTCAGCAACCTGCCCATGACGGCGCGTACGCAGGCGTGGTGGTCGAGGCAGGCTTCACACACGAACCGTTCGCCGCTGGGCCGCGCGAATTGATAGGGGCGGGGGCAGCCACCCGCTTGCGCTCTATCAGGGCGGTCATCGGGCGTACGGTCCGCTACGGAGCATCTGACGAGTGAGCAGCAGCGCGACTGTTGCTTGCGTCCACAGATGACCGCCGCACGCGAACGCCCCGTAGGGAACAGCCAACGCGCGGGTACGCGCGGTGTTCTCTCGAATGTCCTGCCGCCTTCCGCTGAGCTGCCAGGCACGCGATACTGACGGTGTTCCGGCCACCTCGACGCGGGAGGGGCACCATGGTGGACGTTGACGTCCAAACACAGGATCGCTGGCGCCGCCTCGACAGGATCACCGGGATCGCGGGCGTGGCCGCGACGGTCCTGCTCTTCACGCCGATCATCGCGATTTCCACCCTGGGCGAGCCCGGCTTCGACGGCTCGCGCGCCGAAGCCGCGGAGTTCTTCAGCGCAGGCGACACGTCGTGGGTGACGACGGCGGAAGCTACCGCTGCGGTCGGCATGCTGGCTTTCCTTTGGTTCGTTGCATGCCTGACGACCCGGCTTCGCGGCTCAGAGGGAGAGCCGGCGTGGCGGTCAACGGTGGCTCTCGGCAGCGGCGTGCTTGTGGCGGCGTACGGCGTCATCGACGCAAGCTGGGAAGCCGCATTCAACCGTGGAAGCGAGCTCGAGCCAGCCATCGCCGTCTTCGCGTTCGATCTGGGCAACCTCGGCTTCGCGAACGCGTGGGTGGCCTTGGGCAGCTTCGCGATCGCAGCCGGTTGGGCGATCCTCGCCGGACGCGCGCTCGCCGCATGGTGGGCGTGGTGGGCGATCGTCGCCGGGGCCGGCCTCCTCGTCGTGCGGTTCTTCTGGGAGGGGTGGGCGTGGACGGCCCCGTACTTCCTCTTCTGGGTCTGGGTGATCGCGCTCGCGATCCGTCTTCTCGCTCGCCGGGTCCCTGCGCCGGCTCCGAACGACCTTCGTGCGCAGCAGTAGAGGCTTGCACTGCGCCTGGCGGAGGGAAGAGCAGGGTCACACAATCGCGGCACGGAGCGTGGCGGAGTCGAGATGGGAACGCGGCGACTCCGGCCGCGCGCCGCTATGGCGTCCACCACGGCCGTAGCGGAAGGTCGGCACCGTCGCTGTTCCCTCGAGAGTTGACGGCCAGAACGTGGTGCAGCTCGATCCCGCCAGATTCGAAGGCGAGCCGTGATCCGGCCATGTAGAGACCCCACACCTTCGCAGCGGGCAGTCCGATCGCGGTGACCGCTTCGTCCCAGTGCTCGACGAGGTTCGCGCACCAGTCACGGAGCGTCAGTGCGTAGTGGGGGCGCAGGTTCTCCTCGTGCAGCACTTCGAGCCCGGCATCCTGCGCCTCGGCGATGATGCGACCGGAACCGGTCAGCTCGCCGTCCGGGAAGACGTAGCGGTCGATGAACCCCCGCGCCGCGGGCTCGGTCTTGTTGTCACTGCGGGTGATGCAGTGGTTGAGCAGCAGACCTCCCGGGCGTATCCGCGAGCCTAGGAAGCCGAAGTAGGCCGGGTAGTTGCGCACGCCGATGTGCTCGAGCAGCCCGATCGACGACACGGCGTCGAAACCGGTCTCGGCGATGTCTCGGTAGTCGCCGTATCGCACCTCAGCGTGCTCCAGCCCTTCGTCGGCGATGGCGCGCTGCGCCCACCCGGCCTGCTCGCGCGACAGCGTCACCCCGAGGGCGTGGACGCCCTGACGAGCGGCGTAGCGCACCATGCCGCCCCAGCCGCAGCCGACATCGAGCAGCCGGTCGCCCGGCTTCAGCCGCAGTTTCTCGAACACGAGCCGGTACTTGTTCTCCTGTGCCTCCTCCAGCGAAGCGTCGAGGTGCGGGTAGCACGCGCACGTGTAGGTCATCGAGGGGCCGAGCACCCACTCGTAGAAGGTGTTCGAGACGTCGTAGTGGTGGTGGATCGCCTCGGCATCGCGCGACTTGCTGTGCCGCAGGCCACCGACGATGCGCCTCCAGCGCGGGGGCACCTCCTGCGGCGGCGGCGCGACCGGGCGCAGATGCTCGACGCCGATCGAGCGGACGATCCGGGCCATGAGCCGCGGCGATGGTCGCGTGAACTCGAGGCTCTCGAGCGTCTTGAGCAGCTCGTACGGGTCGCCGGGGTGCACACCTCGGATGTCGAGATCGCCGGCGATGTAGGCGCGCGCGAGCCCGAGATCGCCGAACCCGGTGACGAGATAGGTCGTGCCGCGGGGTGTCTTCAGGTCAAGGGCGAAGGGCGCGTCGGGAGGGCCGGCCGTGCTGCCGTCATACGCGGTGAAGCGCAGCGGCAGCCGGCCCGCCGTGAAGATCTCGAGCACCTCCGCGAGCGTGAGTTTTCCGGACTCCGAGTCGGCCGTGCCGGCCGTGTCGCCATCGGCCGAGGCATCCGTCCGGTCCTTGGATGTGGTCATCGTCGTTGCACAGCCTTCTGATAGAGGTCGAGCAGTCGCCCGTCGGGGTCGTACCGCCTTTTCGCCGCTCGATAGTCGGTCCCGCCGTAGAGCGCGTCGAAGTCCTCCCGCGAATAGAACGCGTCGGAGTACAGCGATTTGTGTCCGTCGAGCTCGTGCACCTTCCGCTCGATCAGCCGGTTCGTCTCGCCTTCGGTCGCCCCGACCGGCACGGTCGACCAGAAGCCGACGTTGACGTAGGTCTCGGCGGGATGCAGCGGGTAAAGCGGCCACGCGTGATGGTCGCGCAATCGCAGCGGACAGAGCCAGATGGGCGTGATCGGCACCTTCCCGAGGAACCAGTCGACGAATTCGGCACACCGGGCGATCGGCACTTCGATGTCCTGGATCACGCGCTCGCGTGCGGGGCGCCCGTGCAGCTTCTCGAGGCGATCGCCGATGTCGAAGCGGCGTTCCAGCCGCATGAGCCTGCTGTAGGTGGCGCTGCGGAGGTAGCGTCGGGGCCACACGCGACGGACGAGGGGATGCTGCGCACCGAACGCCGCCGAGCACCAGAACCAGTCGGTGTCCCACCGCCAGAGATAGTCGTGGATGGTCAGTCGGTCGGTCTTCGCGGCGTCGTCGTGCTGGATGGACCGGTAGTAGATGTGTCGACCCGTGTAGTCGCTGACCGGGCCGGGCGCGGAGCTCTGCGTCCCGACGCACAGGTAGCTCTCGTCGGCGCTGAACACCACGCCGTCGAGATAGTCCACCGGCACGTCGTCCAGCCGACGCGTTGCGACGATGCGGTTCATCGCGGCCATCAGATCGGCGATCGTGTGAAAGCGCACCTGCCGGAGAGTGACGAACGGCTGGACCGTCTCGAGTTCGATGCGCAGACGCACCGCGTAGCCGAGAGTGCCGTAGGAATTGGGGAACGCCCGGTACAGGTCGGCGTGCTCGCTCGGGGATGCCGTGATCACCTCCCCCGCGCCGGTGAGGATGTCCATCTCGAGCACCGATTCATGCGGCAGCCCGCTTCGGAACGACGTCGACTCGATGCCCAGGCCCGTGACCGCGCCGCCGAGCGTGATCGTCTTCAGTTGCGGCACGACGAGGGGTGCCAGCCCGTGCGGCAGTGTCGCGGCGACGAGATCCTCGTAGGTGCACATGCCCGCGACGTCCGCTGTCCGACCCTCAGGATCGACGCGGATGACTCCCGTCAACCCCGACGTGTCCAGGCCGGGGGCGGCAGTTTCCGAACGCGAGCGGAACAGGTTCGAGGTGCGCTTGGCGAGCCGGACCTGCGCGTCCGGCGGCAGCGCCCAGTAGCTCTCGAGCAGCCGCCGCACGCCGGCGGCGTGCGCAGTGCGGGCGTCGGTCGCGGGTGCGGACACGACCCCACGCTAGTCCGCGACGGGGTTCGGGTGAAGGATCCCGCTCCCTGCCGGTCTGGTCGTTTCACAGCCAGCGCCGCAGTCGTGTCGAATTCGTTGCCGAAGTGGGCGAGTGCCGGCCCGAAGCACGACGTTGCGTGCACCAGGGGGTGGCTGAGCGTTCACTGCGAGGCACGTGAGCCGGTCTGGGCGCTTACATCAGCTTCATTGCGAACTGCGCTTCTCCATGCAGACGAGGCGCGGACGTTCGTCCCACGTGGGCACAGCGACGAAAGGCGTGTCTCAGTTGGCGTGGTGAGGACGATCCTCGCCGTTCTCGCGCTCGCCGGCCGGTGAGGGTTCACCCTCATCGGGCGTGCCGTTGTCCTCGTCCGCAGCAGGCTCTGCCTCACCAGCCGCGGACTCGGCCTGCCCGGGCTCGGGCGAGTTGCCGCCGTGTTCTTCGCGCTCGCCCTCGGGCGTCGGGTGATCTGCGGGCTCGACGTCGGACGCCTGCGCGTCCCGCGCCCTCGCGTCTGCTTCCGTCTCGTCCTCGGAGTCGCTCGCGACTTCGCGGTCCGCCTCGGTCTCCGGCTCGCCGGCGACGTGTGACTCAGCGTCCGCGGCCGGCTCGGAGTCGTCGCCCCGCTCCTCGCCGGGAACCTCCGCCTGCTCCCCCGCATTCGTCGGCACGGGCGCTGCGTCGAGCGTCCGGCCCTCAGCACCGGGCTCGGCCTCGACGCCGGCGTCCCTGTCGGCCGGGGCAGGTGCCTCTTCCGGCACATCGGCGTCCTGCTCCGCAGCTGCCTCGAGCTCAGGCTCGTGACGTTCCCCGGTGCCGGTGTCCGCGCTCTCGGGCGCGGGCGTCTCGTCGGACTCGCCCGCCTCCCCGGCGTCGAGAGCCGCCGGCTCCGTCGCTGCCTCGACGGGTGCCGGGGTCGAGTCCGAGACCTCGATGTCAGGCCCCTCCTCGATCACGGGTACCGCGATTCCCGCGGTGTCGGTCGCGACGTCGCCGCCGGCCTCGCGCTGACGACGCTGCCGACGGGTCTCGAACGCCGCCGCCGCAACCCCGGCAGCACCGGCGCCCCCCACGGCACCCGACCCCGCAACCTCGCCACCAGCCTCAGCACCGGCCACACCCGCATCCGCACCAGCGCCGGCGCCCACGAGCACGCCCGCGGCCGCAGCATCCGTGCCGCTCCCAGGCCCGTCGCCCTCGGGACCCGGCCCGCCGCCGTCGCCCTCATCGCGGCGACGGCGCCGCTCGATGCGCCGCTCCTTCGCACCCTCGACGAGGTTGTAGAGCGTCGGCAGCACCAGCAGCGTCAGCACGGTCGACGACACGAGGCCGCCGATCACGACGATGGCGAGGGGCTGCGAGATGAAGCCGCCCTGGCCGGTGATGCCGAGCGCCATGGGGGTGAGCGCGAAGATCGTCGCGAGCGCCGTCATGAGGATCGGACGCAGACGGCGAGAGCCTCCGGCCACCGTCGCGTCATGCGCCGACAAACCTTTGACCCGGTACTGGTTCACGAGGTCGACGAGCACGATCGCGTTCGTCACGACGATGCCGATGAGCATCAGCACGCCGATGAGCGACGCAACGCCCAGCGGCACGCCCGTGATGATCTGCAGCAGGATCGCGCCGGTCGCCGCGAACGGCACCGAGACCAGCAGCAGCAGCGGCTGGCGCAGGGACTTGAAGGTCGCGACCATCACGATGTAGACGATCAGGATCGCCGCGAGCAGGGCGAGGCCGAGCTGCGAGAAGGCGTCCTGCTGCTGCGTCACGACGCCGCCGAGCGTCGCGTCGGCCGATGAGGGCAGGTCGGCGTCGGCGAGAGCCGTCGTGACCGAGGCCGTCGCGGTCTGCAGGTTGTCGGTCGACGGGGTCACCGTGACGGTCGAGGTCCGCCGGCCGCCCTCGGTGGTGATCGAGGTCAGGCCCTCGCTCTCCTCGACGCTCGCGACCTGCTCGAGCGGAATCGGGCCGGTAGCGCTCGGCACCTGCAGCTGGCGCAGGTCGTCGAGGGAGGCGGGCGTCTCGGACGCGGCGAGGTACACGGTGAGCGACGTGTCGTCGATCTCGACCGTGCCGATCGACCGCGGCTGCATCGTGTTCGACACCAGCGCGCCGACCGCGACCTCCGAGAGGCCCAGCTCCGCGGCCTTGTCGCGGTCCACTGTCACGGCGATGTACGGCAGCGACGCCGACAGGTTGCTCGTGACCTGACCCACGCCGTCGGCTCCGTCGACGGCCGAGATCACCGCGTCCGTCGCGTCCTGAAGGGTCGAGGAGTCGGGAGCCGTCACGTCGATCGCGATGTCGGTCGAGCCGAACCCGCCGCCACCTGCGGCGACGATGATCTCGCCCGCGTCGTCGAGGTCGGCGACCGCGTCCTGCACCTCTTCGCGCAGCACGACCTGGTCGACACCGGGGTCGGTCGTGATCGAGTAGGTGATGCCGCTGCCGCCGCCCGAGAAGGCGTCGCGCAGCGCCGAGCCGCTCGAGCCGATCGACACCTGCACGGTCTCGATGCCGTCGATGTCGAGCAGGACCTCCTCGACCTGCTCCGCCGCGGCGCTCTCGGCCTCGAGCGAAGGAGCCGGACCGATGTCCTGGGTCATCGTGAACGTGTTCTGACCCGAGTCACCGAGGAAGTTCGTCTTCATGAACGGCGCCGCGGCGATCGTGCCGACGAGCACGAGCACAGCGAGCGCGAGCGTGATCCACGAGTGCCGGAGCGTCCAGCGCAGGATCGGCAGGTACGACTTCTGCAGCCGGCTCGGCGGCGCGGCCGGGTCCTCGGGGTCGACCGCAACGCCCTGGTCGTCGAGGATCGGCTTGCCGGGCTTCAGGAACCAGTACGCGAGCACCGGCACGATAGTGAGCGCCACGAACAGCGACGCCGTCATGGCGATCGTCACGGTCATCGCGAACGGCCGGAACAGCTCGCCCGTGACATCGCCGACGAACGCGATCGGCAGGAACACCGCGACGGTCACGATCGTCGAGGCCGTGATGGCCGAGGCCACCTCACGCACCGCGCGGCGGATGGCGTCGCCCTTGTCGGCGTCGCCGACGTAGTGCCTCTTGATGTTCTCGATGACGACGATGGAGTCGTCGACCACGCGCCCGATCGCGATCGTGATCGCGCCGAGGGTCAGGATGTTGAGCGAGTACCCGAACGCCTGCAGGCCGATGAACGTGATGAGGATGCTCGTCGGGATCGAGATCGCCGCGACGAGCGTCGAGCGCACCGACAACAGGAAGATGAAGATCACGATCACCGCGAAGACGAGGCCGAGCAGGCCCTCCTTCGCGAGGGTGTCGATCGACTCCTGGATGTAGGGCGCCTGATCGAAGACGACCGTGAATTCCGCACCGTCGAGCGAGTCCTCGAGGTCGGGCAGCACCGCGAGCACGCCGCGCGACACGTCGACCGTGTTGGCCGCAGGCAGCTTCGTGACCGCGATCGTGAGCGCCGGCTCGCCGTTCACGCGCGAGATGGTCGTGACCGGGTCGGCTTCCTCCTCGACGGTCGAGACGTCCCCGATGGTCTTCGGGCCGGCCACGAACTGGTCGGCGGTCGACGGCACGAGCGGCAGCGCCGCGATCTCATCGACCGAGCTGATCTTCGCGCCGGTCTGCACCGTCAGCGTCTCGTCACCCTCCGTGATCTCGCCGCCGGGGAACAGCACGCCGTTCTGGTCGAGCGCATCGCGGATCGCCTGCTGCGTGAAGCCGGCCTCGGCGAGGGCGGCCTGGTCGGGCGTGATCGTGACGCGCTGGCCCACTCCACCGACGATCTGCGCGGCGTTGACGCCTGCGACATCCTCGAGATCCGGAGTGACGGATGCCTCGAGCTGCGACTGGATCGTCGCCTCGTCGTCGTAGCCCGTCACGGCCACCTGGATCACCGGGAAGTCGTCGATGCTCGCCGAGATGACGTTCGGCTCGACCCCGGTCGGAAGCTGCGACTTGATGCGGTTGATCGCCTGCGTCATCTTCTGCTCGGCGGTCGCGAGGTCGGTGCCGTAGGTGAAGGACGCCTGCACGATCGAGGCGTTGGTGGTGCTCGTCGCGCTCGTCGACTCGAGTCCCGGAACGCCCTGGATGGCGGTCTCGATGGGCACCGACACGTCGGCGCTCACGACCTCGGGCGACGCGCCCGGGTAGGTCGAGACGACGACGAGGGCGGGGAACTCGATCGAGGGGATCAGTTCCTGCTTGAGGTTCGTGAGCGCGAGACCGCCGAAGATGGCGGCGACGATCGTGATGAGCGCGATGAGCGCGCGGTTCTTGAGACTCAGAACGGCGAGGTTCGACACACGGAGGCCTTCGCTGGTGAGGATGATGCAGGGGGAGGGCGGGAGCCCGCTCGATACTTCCGATGTATCGCGGTTCAGTATTTCATGCGGCTCTCATGAAACCGCTCCCCCGAGGAGCAGCCCGAGGCCGGCGGCGACGGCGGCGAGCGCGAGCGTGCCGAACAGGTTGAGCGCGGCGTGCCGCCAGCGCTTTCGCTGGGCGAGCAGCACGGTCTCGACCGACACCGTGCTGAAGGTCGTGTAACCGCCGAGCAGGCCCAGGCCGAGCACGAGCGAGAGCTCCGGGGCGATGGCCGTTCCGAGCCCGGTGATCACGCCGAGCACGAACGAGCCCGTGACGTTGACCACGAGGATCCCCACGGGGAACCGCCCACCCGCGGCGGGAGTGAGCCACCGGTCGACGAGGTAGCGGAGCCCTGCGCCGACGCCCCCCGCGAGCGCTGCGACGAGCACCCAGGGGCTCACTCGGCGTCCTCCGGGTACTCGATCTCGCCCGGCCGGTCGGCGATGCGGCGTCCGATGAACAGTCCGACGATCGCACCGATGACACCTGCGATGACGGATGCTGCCGCCAGCCCGGCAGCGAGCCACGGCGTCGTGACCCACAGCGCCGTGGCCACCGCGAACGCGCTGTAGGTCGTGAAGCCGCCCATGACCCCGGTGCCGAGGAACGAGCGCAGGACCGGCCGCCGGTCGTCGAGCCAGCCGACCACGACTCCGAGGATCAGGGATCCGAGCACGTTGATCCCGAGCGTCACCCAGGGCACCGCCGTCGGGTCCGTCACCGGGTCGAGCACGAGCGCGCGGGCGAGGACGCCGATCGCGCCGCCGGCAACCGTCACCCCGAGGATCCGGGGATCGACGGGCTGCGGCATCCCTTCACCGTACTCCGGCGATCTCGGATACCCGCGGCGTTTCGACCTCGGGCGCCAGAGCGCCCTCCGCTCAACGAGCGGTGCATCGACCTCCCTCCCGCTCGTTGAGCGAGCGAGGAACGAGCGAGTCGAAACGCCCGAACGCGGCCGCAACGCCGGGCCGACCTCCACGCCGCAGCAGCCGCGGATCGCGGGGTCACGGCATCCCTCCACGCAACTCCGGCGATCTCGGATACCCGCGGCGTTTCGACTTCGGGCGCCAGAGCGCCCTCCGCTCAACGAGCGGTGCATCGACCTCCCTCCCGCTCGTTGAGCGAGCGAGGAACGAGCGAGTCGAAACGCCCCAACGCGGCCGCAACGCCGGGCCGACCTCCACCCCGCAGCAGCCGCGGATCGCGGGGTCACGGCATCCCTCCACGCAACTCCGGCGATCTCGGATACCCGCGGCGTTTCGACTTCGGGCGCCAGAGCGCCCTCCGCTCAACGAGCGGTGCTTTCACCGCCCTCCCGCTCGTTGAGCGAGCGAGGAACGAGCGAGTCGAAACGCCCCAACGCGGCCGCAACGCCGGGCCGACCTCCACCCCGCAGCAGCCGCGGATCGCGGGGTCACGGCATCCCTCCACGCAACTCCGGCGATCTCGGATACCCGCGGCGTTTCGACTTCGGGCGCCAGAGCGCCCTCCGCTCAACGAGCGGTGCTTTCACCGCCCTCCCGCTCGTTGAGCGAGCGAGGAACGAGCGAGTCGAAACGCCCCAACGCGGCCGCAACGCCGGGCCGACCTCCACGCCGCAGCAGCCGCGGATCGCGGGCTGCGGCATCCCTTCACGCTACTCCGCGAGCTCGACGTCCTCCGGAAGCTCGGGCTCGCCGCCGCGGCGTGCGGGCTTCAGCAGGAGCGCGCGGATCGCGGACTCACCCGTCTTGGAGAGGTCGAGGAGGTGTCCGTCGCCGTACCGGACGAAGACGCGAGGGTCGATGTACGAGCCGCGCGCGACCGACGGGGTGTTGCCGAGGGCCTCGGCGGTCGCGCGCACGGCGAGCACCTCGGCGCGCTTGCGCTCGGTCTTGGTGTCTGCGGTGCCGATGCGCGCGAGCGCCTCGGCGGCGAGGATCGTGCCGCGGAGCGTCCGGAAGTCTTTGGCGGTGAACTTGCCGCCGGTGAGCGACCGGACGTAGGCATTCACCTCGGCAGGGGTCAGCGGCACCCGCCTGCTCCCGCGCTGCCACGCGAGCAACGGCGAGCGTGGCCGCCCCGTCGCGAGGAGTTCGATCGCCGCGGCGAGCTCGGCGTCGTCGAGCTCCAGCAGCTGGTGCTTGCCGCTCTTGCCGGGAAAGGCGAAGGTGATGACGGATGCCGCGACCGCGGCATCTCGTCGCTGCAGGGTCGTGAGACCGCGGCTGCCGTGTGCGGCGAAGTAGCGCTCCGAGCCGATGCGCGGCGCGGCCTCGTCGAGGAGCCGGAATGCGACGGCGAGCACGCGTTCGCGGTCGAGGGCTTCGCGGCGCAACGACGTCGTCACCCGGGCGCGGGCGCGCGGCAGCGCCTCGGCGAGGGCCAGCGCCCGCGCGAACTTGCCGCGGTCGCGGCCGGCGGTCCAGGTGGGGTGATAGACGTACTGCCTGCGGCCGGCGTCGTCGACGCCCACCGCTTGAATGTGCCCGTCGGGGCGCGTGCTGATCCACACGTCCTGCCAGGCGGGCGGGATCACCAGCGCCTGGATGCGTGCGAGGTGGCGGGATCCGGGCGGGCGCCCCTTGGCGTCGACGTACCGGAAGCCCGACCCGGAGCGCAGCCGGCGGAAGCCGGGGTCCTCGTAGGGACGGACTCGGACGAGCTTCGGCATCGGTTCACGCTACCGAAATCGCCGGGTCGGCCGACGGGCTCGGGTTACCCGCCGGCCGAGTCTCCCCCGACGTCAGTGGTTGCGGATCATCGAGATGAGCTCGGACTTCTTCTTGCCCGAGTACCCCTTGAGACCCAGCTCCTTCGCGCGCTCGCGCAGCTCCGGAACGGTGCGATCGTCGTAGTCCTTGGCGTTGCCGCCGCGTTTGCCGACCTGCTTCCGGCCCTGGCTCGCGGCGGCGTTCGAGATGCGCGCGGCCTTCTCCTTCGAGGCGCCGTCCTTGCGGAGCTCCTCGTACATGTCGCGATCCTTCAAGTTCGATCCACGTCCTGCGGGCATCGCTTCCTCCTTCCCTGGTCGCTCCCGCCGCAGCGGGTGCGGGTTTCACAGGCCCTTGCCCCCGGTGACCGGGAGGATCGCCCCGGAGGTGTACGACGCCGCGTCGCTCGCGAGGTACACGTACGCGCCGGCGAGCTCGGCGGGCTGACCTGCACGGCCCAGCGGCGTGTCCTGTCCGAACGTGGCGAGGCGCTCAGCATCCCATCCCGTCGCGGGGATGAGGGGGGTCCAGATGGGTCCCGGCGCGACGCCGTTCACGCGGATCCCCTTCTCGCCGAGCTCTTCGGCGAGCGCCTTGACGAACGCGACCTGCGCCGCCTTCGTCATCGCGTAGTCAATGAGTCCGGGCGAGGGGTTGAACGCCTGGATCGACGTCGTGACGATGATCGACGCCCCGGGCTTCAGGCGAGGGATCGCGGCGCGGGCGGTGAAGATCTGCGCGAAGAGGTTGGTGCGGAACACCCGCTCCATCTCCTCGGTCTCGAGCTTGTCGAGGCCCTCGCGGTCCTTCTGGTACGCCGCGTTGAGCACGAGAACGTCGAGCCCGCCGAACTCGTCGACGGCGCGCTCGACGATCTCGGCGCAGAAGCCCTCGTCACGCAGGTCGCCCTCGAGCGGCAGCGCGCGCGCACCGCTCTCGGTGATCCAGCGGGCGGTGTCTTCCGCGTCCTCCTGCTCCTCAGGCATGTAGGTCAGTGCGACGTCCGCTCCTTCGCGCGCGAACGCGATGGCGACGGCCCGGCCGATGCCGGAGTCGCCGCCCGTGATGAGGGCGCGGCGGCCGTCCAGGCGCTGCGCTCCCCGATACGTCTCTTCGCCGTGATCGGGTTCGGGACGGGTCTCGTCGGTGAGTCCCGGCTGGTCCTGCTGCTGCGCGGGGAAGCCGTCCTCGTGGTGAGCGGTCGTCGGATCGGTCGCGGATGTGCTCATACCGCGAAGCTACGGACGCGGCCATGAACCCTCATGGGGGTTGACAGCGCCCGCCCGACCGCCCTACACGCAGCGCTGTGCCCCGGCGTATCACCGGAAAACCGGCGTCGTCAAGCCCCTACGGACGCCGCCCCGCGGGTGCCACTGTCGATATGTGCCCTCGTGGCACGCGATGCATCACATGCATCGACGACGAAGAAGGAGAAGCTCCTATGAACCTCGCCCTGATCATCATCATCGTCGTCGCGATCATTCTTGCGATCGTCGGCGGCCTCAATTCGGCGCTGAGCTGGCTGCTGTGGGTGGCCATCATCGTCGGAGTCATCGCCCTGATCGCCTTCCTGTTCCGAGTCATCAGCGGCGGACGAGGCACCTGACCCCTGCACCACAGGATCAGTTGACGGACGGATGCCGCGGCCACTCGTGGCCGCGGCATCCGTCCGTCTTCTGCGTGAGTGCCGGATTACTACAGGTTCGCCTCCGCGTACACGCGGAGCGCATCGCGCACGAACTCGGCGCCGTGCGTGCCGCCCTGGCTCGTCGCGTAGTTCGCCCCGAAGCGCGGGTCGGCGACATACATCTCGCCGAGGCCGATCACGTAGCCCTTCACGTCGCCGCCGGGCGCCGCCGCCGGGGTTCCTGGGATGCCCGCCAGCCACTCGACGTGCCGCTCCGCGACCGCCTGGGCCTCGTCGCTGTCGGGGGCCATCCCGGATTCCGCGGCCGCGATCCAGTCACGGCCGAGGTCCGAGGCGCGCTGCTGCCACGCCGCCTTCTCATCGGCGCTCATCGAGCGCCACCAGCGGTCGCCGTCGGCGTACGCCTTCTCGCCCCAGCGCTGTTCGACCTCGTCCTTGTACTGCGTGTGGTCGAAGCCGTCGAACATGTTCTCTGCCATCAGTCGTTCACCTCCTCTCACTGCACTGATCGTGTTCTCGACCGACGCGATCTGCCGCGCCAGCCGGTCCTGCTCCTGTCGCAGCCATGCCAGGTGCGCCTCGAGGGCAGGCACCTCCCCGGTCTCACGCTCGATCACCGCCGCGATCTGCGGCAGCCCGAGCCCGAGCTGGCGCAGCAGCAGGATGCGCTGCAGCCGCACGAGCGCGGCCTGGCCGTAGTACCGGTAGCCGTTATGGCCGATGCGCGACGGCACGAGCAGGCCGATGTCGTCGTAGTGGCGGAGCGTCCGACTCGTGGTGCCGGCGAGCTTCGCGATCTGCTGGATCGACCACTCCTGCTCCTCTTCCATGCGACCTCCTTCCTGTCTCGTCGTCGCTGACCACGCTAAAGGTTGACGTCGCGTCAAGGTCAAGGGGCGGCATCCGTGTTGCCCCGCGTTTGGGGCGCGTCACGTGCATGCGGGGCGCGCGCCGGCCGCCCCGAGCGTTCGCCGCGCGCCCCAAACCCGGAGGAACCTGTGGAGTGCGATCGGAGACTTGCCAGAGACGCGATATATCGTGTTACTCTCGAACCACGCGATATATCGCGATATGGATCACCCCTAGAGAAACCGCAGGAGAAGCAGTCATGACCCTGGAGAAGTGGATCATCCACCCGGGCGAGACACGCGTCATCGACATCGAGACCGTGCGCACGCTCAAGATCGGCCTCGTCGGCGGACAGGTCGACGTGATCGCCCACGACGAGCCCGGCATCCGCATCGAGGTCCACGGCGTCACCGTCAAGGACCTCCGTATCGAGGTCGCCGACGACCACGTCGAGATCGACCACCCGCAGCTGCGCTGGGACAACTTCCTCGAGGTGTTCCGCAACTTCGGCACCTCTGGCCCCAAGGCCGAGATCAGCGTCGCGGTCCCCCGCGACGTCGCTCTCACCCTCGGCGTCGTCAGCGCGAGCGCCCTCGTCTCGGGCCTGCAGGCCGGCGCCTCGCTCAACACCGTGTCCGGCGACATCATCGTCGACGGCCTCACCGGCGACCTCTCGGTCAACGCCGTCTCGGGCGACGTGCAGGTGCGCGAACTCGTCGGAGCCCTCAACGCCAACAGCGTCTCGGGCGACGTGGCCGCCACCGGCGTCATCCGCAAGGCCACCATCGACACCGTCTCGGGCTCCGTGCTCGTCGACTCGACCGGCGACATGCTGTCGGTCGGCCTCAACACCGTCAGCGGCACCTCGACCGTGCGCCTCGACGAGGGGCACCCCGCCAACTACGTCATCCGCAGCGTCAGCGGCCGCGTCCAGGTCGACGGCGTCGTGCGCTCCGGCAACGGCACCGGCCCGACCACCAACTACTCCGGCTCGGTCGGCGAGCTCAGCGGCAGCTTCGCCGACGTGCGCGCCCACAGCGTGTCGGGCGACATCACCGTGCTGCGCCGCGCGGCTCCTCCGGTGACGGATGCTGCGCCCCCGGCCTCCGTCGATGCTCCGGCGTCTGCGCCAGCTGATGCCGGCCCGTCGGCCGAGGCCGCCGGCGTCGACGAAGAGGAGTGGTGAACGCCATGGCCCCCGTTTTCTCGCACGGCGACCTGCGCCTGTACCTGCTGAACCTGCTCGATGAAGGGCCGCGCCACGGCTACGACATCATGCAGGCCCTGTCGGACCGCACCGGGGGAACCTACACCCCCAGCGCCGGCACCATCTATCCGCGTCTGGCGAAGCTCGAAGAGGAGGGCCTCGTGACCAAGACCGTCGACGGTCGCAAGACCGTGTACGCGATCACGGAGGCCGGCCACGCCGAGGTGCAGTCGCGCGCGGGCGAGCTCGAGGGCATCGAGGCCGGCCTCGCCGACTCGGTGCGGCTCATCGCCGACGAAGTGCGCGGAAGCGTCCGGGAGGCGATGAAGAGCCTCCGCGCCGACCTCGCCGCCGCGTCGCGCGACGAGCGCGAGTCCACGCCGCAGCCCTCACGCGAGGACGACCCCCGCGTGCGCAGCCGCGAGCAGGTGCAGCGCGTCGACGCCCTCGTGAACGAGTTCCGCGCGAACGTGCGCGGCGACGTCCGCGTCCACGTCGCCCGCGGGGGCGAGCTCGCCGCCGCGGTGGTCGACCAGCTCGCCGGCGAGCTCGACCGTGTGGCGCGCGACGTGACACGCGCGCTGCGCGGCTGAGCCGCAGCATCCGATGTTCGAAACGCTCTGGGCTTGCTCGCAAGCGCAGGGCGTTTCGACTCGCTCGTTCCTCGCTCGCTCAACGACCGGAAGGCCGGGCGGCCGGCGCCTCAACCTCGCTCGTTGAGCGACCGGAAGGCCGGGCGGCCGGCGCCTCAACCTCGCTCGTTGAGCGAAGGGCGCTCTGGCGCCCGCAGCCGAAACGCCTCGGGCTTCCGAGAAAGCGCGGGTCAGGCGGGCCAGATCTCCTCGTCGTCGGGAACCGGCTCGCCGAGCGGCACGATCAGGATCGGTCGGTGCTGCCGGTGCGCGAGGCGCGCGCCGACCGAGCCGGTGAAGAACTCGCGGACCGACTCGCCGAAGCCGCGCTTGCGGGTGCCGACGACGATGAGGCGCGCGTCGATCTCGTCGGCGAAGTGCTTGATGGCCATCGCGGGGTCGCCGACGAGCTGACGCACCGTCCATTCGGGCCCGGTGTCGCCCACGACGGATGCTGCGGCATCCTGCACCTTCGCGAGGTCCCCTTCGCCGGCGGCGATGTTGATGTCGAGGGGTGCGGAGTGGACGTACCCGTCGGGGTCCTCGTAGGTGACGAAGCGCGTGACGTCGACGTGCACGACCACGAGCGGTGCCTGGAAGAGCTTGGCGTAGCGGGCCGCCTCCTTCAGGACGCGCGGCGACTGGTCGGGGATGACCCCCGCGATCACCGCCCCGTGCAGGCTCTCGTCTTTCCTCGCATCGCCTTCCGGCTCGGATGCCTCGTCGGTCATATGTCCGCGCTCCTCCTCCACCGGTGGCGTCGGAACCGCCGGGGTTCGGGGGCTCCGTGTTATCCTGAATGCTACTCTTACCGGTTCGAAGCCGGATTCGTGAATGCCCGGGTTTGCGCGGCTGACAGCCCGCAGAATAGCCCGCGATCCTAAATGAGGGGGTCTCGCATGGGGCGTGGCCGTCAGAAGGCGAAGCACACCAAGATCGCCCGAGAGCTGAAGTACGACACGTACAGCGTGAACTACTCGGCACTCGAGCGCGAGCTCGGTCACCACAGTGAAGACGAGTACGTCGACAAGTGGGCCGACCAGTACAGCGACGAAGACGAGGACGAGACCTCACCGCTCTCGTCGTCGCAGGCGTAATACCCCGCACGTCGGCCGCCGTTTCGGCGGCCTGACCGATGTTCGTCGACCCTCGATGCCTTCCAGGCCTCGCGTGACTCACCGGTCCCCCCGGTGGCCTCACCAGGTGCCGTGGCGTCGCTCCCAGTCGTCCTCGACGGTGTGAGGGCGGGCGGCGACGACACCCGCGGGGATCGCTGCCGCGACGACGATCGCGAGCGCGATGAGCGGACCGGTCCACGAGTCCGTCGCCTCGTGCAGCAGGCCGACGCCGACCGGGAACAGCGCGGCGATCGCGTAGCCGCCGCTCTGCACGAACCCGCTGAGGGCGACCGAGCCCTCATGCGTGCGTGTGCGCAGGCCGAGGAGCACGAGGACCATCGGGAACAGCATGGGCGCGATCCCGAGCAGTACGACCCACAGCCACGGCGCCGCCGTGGGCGCGAAGAGGAAGCCTGCGATGCCCGCGAGCCCGCACGCGACCGCGACGCCGAACAGCAGTCGCGTCGCGTTCCAGCGCGTGACCAGCAGCGGCACCACGAGGGATGCCGGCAGGCCCATGAACCCGAAGAGCGACAGCAGCGCACCCGCCGTGGCCGGAGCCACGCCGGAGATGTCGACCAGCAGCCTCGGCATCCACGCGAACATCGTGTAGGCGATGATGCTCGACATCGCGAACGCGACGAGCAGCGCCCAGGCGAGCGGAACCCGCCACATGCGGCCGAACGCCTGAGGACTCGGCATGTCGTCGTCATCGTCCTTCTCGGCTTGCGCGGCTCGGTGGCGCAGCGACAGACCGATCCATGGAATCATCGCCACCAGGCCGAACACGGCCCACAAGCCCAGCGAGAAGTGCCAGTCCGCGGCATCCGCCATCGGAACCGCGATGAGGGGCGGCACGAAGGTCGCCGCAGCCATCGTGGTCGAGAAGATGGTCGTCATCAGCCCGATGCGATCGGGGAAGTAGCGCTTCACCAGCGGCGGGAGCAGGATGTTGCCCGTGCCGACGGCGGCGAACACCAGCGCGGTGCCGGCGAGCAGCAGTCCCCAGCTCGGCGCGAAGCTGCGCGCGACGAGTCCGAGCGTCACGACCGCCATCGCCGCGACCGCGAGGCGTTCGAGCCCGAAGCGGCGCTCGAGCGCCGGCGTCAGCAGGCCGAAGATCGCGAAGCACACCGGCGGCGCCGTGCCGATGAGCCCGATCACCGCCGGCGGGACGGCGAAGTCCGCCACGATGTGGTCGTACAGCGGCGACAGCGAGGCCACGGCCGACCGCAGCGAGAACGCGAACAGCACGATGCCGACGAGCGCGAGGGTCCTCCCCTGCCAGAGCGGGCGGGCAGGAGACGAATTCACTCGTCCAAGCCTATGCGCGCGAGCGGATGCCCCGGCCCTGCGCGGGCGGCCGGAGGGTCAGGACTCCTGGGAGCCCTCCACCCACGCGAGGTACTCGTCGGTGACCGTGCCGGTGATGTAGCGGCCGTCGAAGCAGCTCATGTCGAGGTCCTCCACATCGGAGCCTTCGAGGATCGCCGCCTTGAGGTCCTCGACCTCCTGGTAGACGACGAAGTCGGCGCCGAGCTCCTCGGCGATCTCGGGGATCGTGCGGCCGTGGGCCACCAGCTCGTGACGAGACGGCATGTTGATGCCGTAGACGTGCGGGTAGCGCACGGGCGGCGCGGCCGAGGCGAACGTGACGCTCTTGGCCCCGGCATCCCGTGCCATCTGGATGATCTCCTTCGACGTCGTGCCGCGCACGATGGAGTCGTCGATGAGGAGCACGTTCTTGCCCTTGAACTCGCTCGACATGGCGTTGAGCTTCTGGCGCACGCTGCGCTTGCGGGCGGCCTGACCGGGCATGATGAACGTTCGGCCGACGTAGCGGTTCTTGTAGAAGCCCTCGCGGTACTCGACGCCGAGCTTGCGTGCGACCTGCATGGCGGCGGGGCGCGACGAGTCGGGGATCGGCATCACGACGTCGATCGCCTCCTTCGGCGTGTACTTCGCGATCGTGTCGGCGAGCCGGTCACCCATGCGCAGGCGCGCCTCGTAGACCGAGATGCCGTTCATCACCGAGTCGGGGCGGGCGAGGTACACGTACTCGAACGAGCACGGCACGAGCTGCGCATCGGTGGCGCACTGCTTCGTGTGGAGGTTGCCCTCGAGATCGATGAAGACGGCCTCGCCCGGATCGACGTCGCGCACGACCTCGAACTCGCCGTTCTCGAGCACGAGCGACTCGCTCGTGACCACCCACTCGTAGTGGCCGTCCTCGTGCTTGCGCGTGCCGAGGATGAGGGGACGGATGCCGAAGGGATCACGGAATGCGAGAAGGCCGTAACCCGCGATCAGCGCGATCGCCGCGTACGAGCCCTCGACGCGCTCGTGCACGCGCGTCACCGCATGGAACACCTGCGCCGGGTCGAGCTCGAGGCCCGAGATCGACGACTGCAGCTCGTTCGCGAGCACGTTGACGAGCAGCTCGGTGTCGGACGACGTGTTGAGGTGGCGGCGGTCCTTGTGGAAGAGCTCCTGCGTGAGCTCGCGGGTGTTCGTGAGGTTGCCGTTGTGCACCAGGACGATGCCGTAGGGCGCGTTCACGTAGAACGGCTGCGCCTCTTCTTCGTTCGACGCGGTGCCCTTGGTCGCGTAGCGCACATGACCGAGGCCGATCTCGCCGAGGAGCGCGCGCATGTCGCGCGTGCGGAACGACTCCCGCACCTGGCCGCGCGTCTTGTGCTGGTGCACGACGCCGTTGCGCTCGGCGGTGGCGATGCCCGTGGAGTCCTGGCCGCGGTGCTGCAGGAGGAGGAGGGAGTCGTAGATCTCCTGGTTGACGGACCTGCGGCCCACCATTCCGACGATTCCGCACATGGGTGTTGCCTGCTCCTGCTGTTTCTGATCCGGCTCAGCGAGCCGCGTGGTCTGCGTAGGCACCGACGAGGCGGACCGCGCCGCCGTCGACGCCCTTGGCGCCCTGCTCCCAGTGACCGCCGGCGGGGCGGTCGCCGGTGTGCACGACACCCACCTGCCACGTCGCGATGCCTTCACGGGAGAGAGCGGATGCTGCGGCCTCGGCCTTGTCGGCCGAAGCGACCGCGAGGAAGCCGATGCCGAGATTCCAGGTGCCCTCGGTCGCCTCGAGCTCGAGGTCGCCGAGGTCGGCGAGGACGCGGAACACCGGGGACGGCGACCACGTGGAACGGTCGACCTCGACCCACGTGCCCTGCGGCAGCACGCGTGCGAGGTTCGCGGCGATGCCCCCACCGGTGACGTGGCTCAGGGAATGGACGGCGTCGCCGGTCTCGGTGATGAGTCGCAGCAGCGGCAGCGTGTAGAGGCGGGTCGGCTCGAGCAGCGCCTCGCCCCACGTGGTGCCGAAGTCGGCGGCGTTGTCGCCGTACTGGATGCCGGAGCCGGCGACGATGTGGCGCACCAGCGAGTAGCCGTTGGAGTGAAGGCCCGAGCTCGCGAGCGCCAGGACGACGTCGCCCTCGCGTACCCGCTCGGCGCCCAGCACGCGCGACGCCTCGACGATGCCGGTCGCGGCGCCCGCGACGTCGTAGTCGCTGATGCCCAGAAGGCCCGGGTGCTCGGCGGTCTCGCCGCCGACGAGGGCGGTGCCGGTGGCCGAGCAGCCGTCGGCGATGCCGCGGACGATGTCGGCGATGCGCTCGGGGAAGACCTTGCCGCACGCGATGTAGTCGGTCATGAACAGCGGCTTCGCGCCGACCACGACGATGTCGTCGACGACCATGCCGACGAGGTCCTGACCGATCGTGTCGTGCTTGTCGATGGCCTGGGCGATGGCGACCTTCGTGCCGACGCCGTCGGTGCTGGTGGCCAGCAGCGGCTTGTCGTAGGCCTTGAAAGCGGTCGCGTCGAAGAGTCCGGCGAAGCCGCCGACGCCGCCGAGCACCTCCGGTCCGTGGGTGCGTCGCACCGCCGACTTCATCAGCTCGACGGCGAGGTCGCCGGCGGCGGTGTCGACGCCCGCAGCCCGGTACGGGTTCACAGGCTGTTCGGGGCGGGAGGGGGCATCGCGTTCGGATGAGGCCACGGCTACCAGCCTACCGGCGACACACCTGGACGGATGCCGGGCGCCATCGCTGTTACGGCGGCCGCAGCATCCGTCCTCGCTTCTGGCCCGGCCCGCCGCGACGTCCCTGCCCGGATCTACAATTGCCGCATGGGCGGCGCCGGTGCTCCGGAATGGCTGATCCGCGAAGACGCCGGTCAGCCGGTTCTTCTCGCCCTCTACCTGCGCCAGGTGCTCGGCATCCGTTCTCCGGAGGAGCTGCCGCACCTGCGCGGCATCCCTCCCCGCGCGAATAATCGGTCCGAAGAAGCGCAGGCGCTGCTCGAACGGCAGTGGCGCGAATTCTGGGCGATGACCGTGGAGCCGCAGGCGCACCCGTCGCCGGTCCCCCTCGATCTGGTCGACGGCTTCGACACCGCGCTGGCCCTGCCCATCGAGGGCTGCGAGGATCTGCGGGCGGCGTTCGAGCCGCACGCGGTCGAGGCGCTGGCTTTCGCGCAGTCCGCGAACGCCCGGTACCGCAAAGAGGCGTCGCACAGCACGGGCACCGCGTACCGCGCCTATGCGGGGGCGATCGCCGAACACGAGCGACAGGTCGGCCGCCGGGCGCACTCGTTCGAGCTCAACGTGCAGGTGCTGCCGTTGAATCAGCGGGGCGTGTGGTGGATCGGCTCGCTCACGGTCGCCGTCACCGACGGACTGCGGGGGGATGTCGCGGCCTTCGACGCCGCGATCCACCCGATCATCGCCGAGCTCGCGTAGACCGCGGGTCAGTGGGCCGGGCCGTGGCCGTTCGTGCCGGGCTCGGGGTCGACGTGCACCTGCTCGTGGTCGACGGCGACCTGCTGCGTGCGGCGCCGTGACCGGCGGTCGAGGATCAGCGCGAGGATGCCGCCGAGGGCGAGGCCGATGGGCGCGCAGATGAGCGCCAGGAAGCCGAACACCTGGGCCTGCGAGTACAGGACGCCGGTGTTGGGGCTCACTTCGGCCGTGCCGTTGAAGGCGAACGTGAGGATCATCGCCACGAAGACGCCGATCAGTGCCCCGACGATCAGGAAGACCGAGATCTTGGGTGCGCGTCGCACGCGCACGGTCTCGATGCGGTCCTGGCTGTGCTCGGGCATGTACCCATTGTCCCACCCGGCGAGCGGATCGCGCCCACGCGGATGGCGGACGATCCGGACCACTGCGAGGGACGCGGTGTGCGCCGTTGATCCGACGAAACGGCACTGGCCAGGCGTCAGGGGCGCAGGGGCAGGAGGTCGGAGATGTCGGCGCGCGTGCCCGAGGCGCTGATGCGACCTGCGGCGGCAGCATCCGTCCACTGCACCGTCCCGGTCGCGAGCGCGATCCACGTCGCGGGGTCGGTCTCGACGACGTTGGGCGGCGTGCCGCGCGTGTGCCGCGGCCCCTCGACCACCTGCACCGCGCCGAACGGCGGCACCCGGACCTCGACCGAGTTGCCCGGCGCCTTCTCGGCGAGCAGCTGCAGCAGATAGCGCACCGCCGTCGCGTTGTCGGTGCGGGCGGGCGGGAGGGATGCCGCGTCCGCCGCCGCGACCGCGCTCAGGGCCGCGCGGCCGTCGTCGGTCGAGATCTTGCGGGCCACGTCACCCACGCTACGCGTGAAGACTCCGGACAGGAGGCGCCGATCCGGCGGCCCGAGGCCCAGAGCACGTCGATTCCGCCCGGAGTCTTGACGCGAATGCCCCCGGTCCCCGCCCGAGTGCGTCGAAAAATCAGGAAGCACGCGGGCTCAGGCCTCTTCTCGGGGCCTGTTCTCGGCATCTCTCCTGAATCCTCGACCGCCGAAACGCCGCGAAGGGCCGCCGGTAGGCTGGAGGCGTGAAGATCCTGGTTCTCGGCTCGGGCGCGCGGGAGCACGCCATCATCCTGGCGCTGCGGTCGGAGGAGGCCGAGCACGAGATCTTCGCAGCCCCCGGCAACGCGGGCATCGGGCAGGACGCGCAGCTCGTCGCCCTCGACCAGAACGACCCCGCGGCCGTCAGCCAGTTCGCGATCGACCACGACATCGCCCTCGTCGTGATCGGCCCCGAGGCCCCGTTGGTCGCGGGCGTCGCCGATGCGGTGCGCAAGCGCGGCATCCCGGCGTTCGGGCCCGGCAAGGAGGCCGCGCAGCTCGAGGGCTCCAAGACGTTCGCCAAGCGGATCATGGAGGCCGCCGGCGTTCCGACCGGCCGCGCCGTGCGCGCGCACACGCGCGCCGAGGCCGAGGCCGCGCTCGACGAGCTCGGCGCTCCGCACGTCGTCAAGGCCGACGGGCTCGCCGCCGGCAAGGGGGTCATCGTCACCTCCGACCGCGAGGCCGCGCTGGCGCACGCCGACGAGTACCTGCCGTCCGGCGCGGTGCTGATCGAGGAGTTCCTGTCGGGCCCCGAGGTCTCGCTCTTCTTCCTCAGCGACGGCGACCACGTGCTGCCGCTCAGCCCCGCCCAGGACTACAAGCGCCTGCTCGACGGCGACGAGGGCCCCAACACCGGCGGCATGGGCGCGTACTCCCCCCTCCCCTGGCTCGACGGCAGGTTCGGCAGCGAGCGCGAGTTCGTGGAGCTCGTCACGCGCGACATCGCCGAGCCCGTCATCCGTCAATTGGATGCTGAAGGCACGCCGTTCATCGGACTCCTCTACGCCGGTCTCATCCTGACCGACGACGGCGTCAAGGTCATCGAGTTCAACGCCCGCTTCGGCGACCCCGAAACCCAAGTCGTGCTGCCCCGGCTCGTCGACCCGCTGTCGGAACTGCTGCTGGCCGCAGCATCCGGTCGCCTGGAGGATCTCCCTCTCCCCGCCTTCGCGAACGACGTCGCCGTGACGGTCGTGCTCGCGAGCGAGGGCTACCCGGCGTCGCCCGTGACCGGTCGCGCGCTCACGAACCTGCGAGAGGCCGAGGCGATCGATGGGGTGCACCTCGCGCACGCCGCCACCGCCGAGACCGACGGCGGCCTTGTCGCCACCGGCGGCCGCGTGCTCAACGTCGTCGGCGTCGGCACCACGTTCGTCGAGGCCCGCGACCGCGCCTACCGCGCGCTCGGCGCGATCGGCCTCGAGGGCGGCCAGCACCGCACCGACATCGCCGCGCGCGTCGCCGAAGGGCTCTGACGCATGCGTCGGCGCGCAGCATCCGCCGCCTGCATCGCCCTGCTGCTGCTCGCCGGTGGAGCGATGTCGGCGTGCTCGGCGAGCGTCGACATCGAGGCCCCGGGCAAGGAGCTGATGGACCAGGCGCACCAGGCCGCGAACGAGGCCCTGGTCGCCGCTGCGACCACCGGGCTGCAGGCGCTGCAGGCGACCGGCGCGGTCACCGAGGACGCCGTGCGTGACGCGCTCGAGAAGGCCGGGGCGGCCGAGGTCGAGACGCGTGTCGTCGGCGACAGCCTGCTGTTCGGGGCAGAGGTCTCGGGCGGGTGCGTGTACGGCTCGGTCGGCGCCTCGGGCACCGTCTCCATCGACCTCGGCGGTGTGAACGCCCACGGAGGGTGCATCCGCGAGGAGTGACAGACCGCGGGTCGGCCGATCGGACGAGGCGTTTCGAGCCGGGCGGCCGAAGCAGCGCGGCATCCGTTGTCGGGAGCATGGGCACCATGACCACCGCCAACACCCTCCCGCGAGGCATCCGACGCCGACCCCAGTGGCTCGTCCCCGCCGGGCTCATCGCCCTGAGTCTCGTCCCGATCGTCGCGGGCTCGGCGCGTCTCACCCAGCTCACCACCGGCGCGACGGTCACGGACGACAACGCCCGCTTCTTCGACTCGCCGGTCCCGGTCGTCGCGCACATCATCGGCTCCAGCGTCTTCCTCGTGCTCGGGGCGCTCCAGTTCGCGCCGTCGCTGCGCCGTCGGCGCTGGCACCGCATCTCGGGGCGCATCGCCGCGCCCGCGGGCCTGGTCTCAGCCCTGTCGGCACTGTGGATGACCCTGTTCTACGACATGCCCGCATCCGTCACCGGTCCGGGCCTCGCGGCCGTGCGCATCGTGCTCGGCACGGCCATGGCCGCCGCGATCATCGTCGCGTTCGTCGCGATCCGACGCGGCGACGTGCGCACGCACAGCGCGTGGATGACGCGGGCCTACGCGATCGGCATGGGCGCGGGCACGCAGGTGCTCGTGTTCCTCCCGTACACGTTGCTCGTCGGCACCCCCGCGCCGATCACCCACACTCTGCTCATGACGGCCGGTTGGGTGATCAACCTCGTCGTGGCCGAGATCGCCATCCGGCGGCGCGCCGGGGCAGGACGCCGCCGCAGCAGCGCCCCGATGGCGGCGACCGGTGCCCGCCTATCATGAGGGCATGACGAGCCCGGTCCGCGCGCTCTGGGACGCGCCCGCGGCGGCTCCGGCGCCGCCTCGGCGGGTCTGGCGCGACTGGCTGCTCGTCGTCGCGATCCCGCTGCTCGCCGTGTTCGAGGCGTCCGTGCGCACCGACGTGCCGTGGCGCTGGCTGTGGGCGGTCGTGCTCATCGCGCTCGCGCCCACGCTGCTGTGGCGCCGGTCCCGCCCGTTCACCATGCTCGCGATCGCCTTCGCCGCAGGCACGACGGTCGGCCTTGCCACGGCCGGGGATCCGCAGCTGTACACGACGGCGTACTTCCTGATCCTGCTGTATGCGGCGTTCCGCTGGGGTTCCGGACGGGCGATGATCGCCAGCGGCGCGCTGGTCGTGATCGGGATGCTGCTCACTTTTCTCGCGACCCCGCCGGAGCTCGCCGACGTCATCGGCGGCGTGGCGGTGGCCGTGACGACGGGCACGCTGGGCCTCGCCGTTCGCTGGCGGCGTCGCGTCCGCACCCGCGAGCTCGAGCAGGTGCGGCTCCTCGAGCGCGAGCAGCTCGCCCGTGACCTGCACGACGCCGTCGCGCACCACGTGTCGGCGATCGCGATCCAGGCGCAGGCCGGCTCCGCCGTGGCTGCCACCGACCCGGGAGCGACGCTGCAGGTGCTGCATGCGATCGAGGCCGAGGCGACGCGGACGCTCCGCGAGATGCGTGCGATGGTGGGTGTGCTGCGTGCGCCCGACGATGCCCTCGCCCCGACGCCGGGGCTCGCCGAGATCCGCTCGCTGCAGGCGACGGATGCTGCGGCCCCGACGGTCGTCGTGCGCCTCGGCGGTGACCTCGACAGCGTGCCGCAGGCGGTCGCCGCCGCGGTGTTCCGGATCGCGCAGGAGGCCGTGACCAACGCGCGCCGCCATGCGCGGGACGCCACCCGCATCGAGGTGGCTGCCGACGTCGACGCTGACGGCGTGCGGCTCGAGGTCCGCGACGACGGCGTGGGCGCGGCATCCGTGACTCCCGGCTACGGGATCACCGGCATGCGCGAGCGTGCGGGGCTGCTGGGCGGGACGTGCGAGGCCGGGCCGGCGCCTGGTGGCGGCTGGGTCGTCGCGGCGCGACTTCCCAGGGCAGGATGGACGGCATGAGCGTGCGCGTACTGGTCGCCGACGACCAGGACCTGGTGCGGACGGGCCTGCGCATGATCCTGGACGCGCAGCCTGGTATCGAGGTCATCGGCGAGGCCGCGGACGGCGCCGAGGCGGTCGCGCGGGCGCGGAGCCTCCGGCCCGACGTCTGCCTTCTCGACATCCGCATGCCGGTGATGGACGGGCTCGCGGCGACCCGAGCCCTCGCTGGACCGGACGTCGCCGACGCCATCCCCGTCGTGGTGATCACGACGTTCGACCTCGACGAGTACGTCTACGAGGCGCTGCGCGCCGGCGCGCGCGGCTTCCTCCTGAAGGACGCGGGCGCGGTGCTGCTCGCCGAGGCCGTGCGCGCGGCGGCCCGCGGCGACGCGCTCATCGACCCCAACGTGACAGTACGGCTCATCGAGGCGTTCGCGGGAGCGACGCCCGAGCCCCCGACGCCGCCCTCGAGCCCGCTCACCGAGCGCGAGGAGGCGGTGCTCGCCGGCGTCGCACGCGGGCTCGGCAACAGCGAGATCGGCGAGGAGCTGCATGTCTCGCTCAGCACGGTGAAGACGCACCTCGCGAGCATCATGGCCAAACTCGGCGCCCGCAACCGCGTCGAACTCGCGATCTGGGCGCACGAGCGGGGGCGCGCGCGGCGGTGAGCCCACGCGCTCACGGACAGAACGCGGACGCCGGCGCCGCGTGATGGGGAGTCACGGGCGCCGGCGTCCAGGGCGACGCCCGCGATCGTCATGATCCGCGGAGGCGTCCAGGACCCGAGCTGGGGGACTCAGGTCTGACGGCGGATGAAGCGCATCAGCCAGGCGATCACCGCGATGACGATGATGACGAGGCCGATCCACAGCAGGAACTTCGCCGCCTCGATGAACACACCGAGCAGCAGCAGGACGATTCCGACGATGAGCAGGATCACTGCGAGTCCGGTCATGTGACCATGGTGGGCGGCGGGGATGCCGCCCACCAACCTCTTGACAAGCCTCCGGAACGGGGTTAGTCCGTCCCGGCAGCGGCGTTGGCCGCCTGCCATTCCTCCGTCGACGTGCTCTTCGGCCGCCGCAGGAAGAGCACCACCACGACCCCGACGAGCATGACCGCGGCCGGGAGCAGGATGGCCTGCGCCATCGCCTGAGAGAAGCCGTCTACGACGAACGGCGGAAGCGATCCCTCGCCGAAGCCGCCCGACGCGTCGGACGCACCGGGCAGGTTCGCCTCGAGGCGGGCCTGCATGAAGGCCGCGATCGATGCCGAGCCGATCACCGACCCGATGGTGCGGGTGGTGTTGTAGATGCCTGCCCCCGCGCCGGCCTGCCGCGGCGGCAGGTTGCGCGTGGCGGTCGTCGCGAGCGGACCCCACATTCCGGCGTTGCCGATGCCCATCAGCGCCGACGGCAGCAGGAACATCCAGATGGGGGTGTCGGCGTTCATGAGGGACGAGTACCAGAACAGCGATCCCGCGACCATGAGAAGGCCGGGCACCAGCAGGAACCTCGGGTCGGTGCGGTCGAGCAGGCGGCCGGCCAACGGCGCACCGACCCCGGAGAGCACCGCCATCGGGATGAGCAGCAGCGCCGATTCGGTCGGGGTGAGCCCGCGCGCGAGCTGAATGAAGAACATCAGCGGCAGCGACATGCTCGTCACGGTGAACCCGACGATCGCGATGCCCAGGTTCGATACCGAGAAGTTGCGATCGCGGAACAGCGGCAACGGCACGAGCGGCTCGTTCTTCGTGCGCGCCTGGGTCCAGATGAAGACCGCCATCACCGCGATGCCGCCCGCGATCATGGCCCACACCCACGGCGCCCAGTCGTACTTCTCGCCCTCCTGCAGGCCGAACACGATGAGGAAGAGGCCGATGGCGCTCAGCACGACGCCGACGACGTCGAAGCGATGCGGGTGCGTCTCGAGCTTCGGCACCAGGATCCAGGCGAGCACGAACGCGATCACGCCGACCGGGATGTTGATGAAGAAGATCCATTCCCAGCCGAGCCCGTCGACGAGCAAGCCGCCGGCCAGAGGTCCGACGAGGGTGGCGACGCCCGCGGTGGCGCCCCACAGCCCCATCGCCGCGCCGCGGTGGTTCGGCGGGAAGGTGCGGGTGATCACGGCCATCGTCTGCGGCGTCATGAGAGCCGCGCCGAGGCCCTGCACGGCGCGCGCCAGGATGAGCATCTCGAGCGTGCCCGACAGGCCGCACCACAGGGACGCGAGCGTGAACACCGACAGGCCGATCAGATAGATGTTCTTCGGCCCGAATCGGTCGCCGAGGCGGCCGGTGATCAAGAGCGGCACCGCGTACGCGAGCAGGTAGGCCGAGGTGACCCACACCACGTTGTCGAGGTTGTTCGTGTCGGGGTCGAGTGCCGCCTTGATCGCGGGGTTCGCGACCGAGACGATCGTCGTGTCAACCAGGATCATGAAGAAGCCGATGACCAGCGCCCAGAGCGCGGGCCAGGGGCTGCGGGGCTTGTGCCCGACGGCGTAGGCCCCGGTGATCGGTCCGGCGACCGGGGCGGTGGCGGATGCTGCACCCGCTGTACGGGGGGAGTCCGGGCTTTCGGGGGTGGTCACTGTCGTGCTGCCTTTCTCTGGGCGAGATAGGGTTCCGGGGGAGTCGGCGCCGGACCCCAGGCGAACCCGGGGTCGGCGATGCGCGGGAGGATCGAGTCCATCCACGCGAGCTCTGCGCCGAAGAGCGCCAGCTCGCGGTCGATCTCGATGAGGTACTGCTCGGGCACGCCCTTGTCGAGGGCGTGACGGTGGCCGTCCTCGAGGGATGCGAGCGCCGCGGCGAGCGCTGCGCGACGGGCGCGGAGCAGCCCGATCGCCTCGTCGCGCTCCAGTCCATGCACCTCAGCGAGTGCGACCCGGAACTCGGTCGGCCGGTCCACGCGCGGCAGTTCGCGGCGAACCCACTCGACGACGGCGGCGGCGCCGGCATCCGTCTGCGTATAGGTGGTGCGCTCGGGGCGATTGCCGTCACGGTCGACGCCGACCTCGGCGATCAGTCCTGCACGTTCGAGCCGGCCGACCGTGTGGTAGACCGTGCCGTTCGTGATGGTGACGAGCCGGTCGTCGCGGCGGAAGTGCATCAGCCGGATCATCTCGTAGGGGTGCATGTCGCCCTCGCTCAGCAGTGCGAGCACAGCCACCCCGAGCGGGGTCAGTCGGGCGACGTCGTCATTCACGATCGATCACTCCAGTTCGATTAGTCCACGTGGACTATACGCTTCTTCGGCACGACGCGCACCCTCGCGCGCTGTCGGTGGGGAGTCGTAGCGTGTGGGGCATGGCAGACAAGGGCGCCGCGCGCCGGGAGAAGTTCCCCGAGTCGTACGCGATCTTCGACCCGATCGTGTCGGAATGGACCGCCCGGCCCGACGTCTCGCTCGGGGCGATGTTCGGCTCCGAGGGCCTCAACGTGCGGGGCAAGGTGTTCGCGTTCGTGACCTTCGAGGGGGCTCTCATGGTGAAGCTGCCCGAGAGCCGGGTCGGTGAGCTGGCCGAGGCGGGCGAAGCCGAGCCGGCCGTCATGCGCGGCCGGCCGATGCGCGAGTGGGCGACCGCGGGAACGGATGCTGCGGACCGCTGGCCCGCGCTCGTGGCCGAGGCGTTCGCGCACGTCGACGCGATCACTCCGTAGCCCGTCCGCCCCGCGTGGCCGGCGCCCGAAACCGCGCCGCCCCGAAACCCGCCGTACCCACCCGGGATAATGGACGGGTGACGGCTATCCCCACCCCCACGACCGAGCTCTCCGGCTGGCGCCACGCCTACTCCGGCAAGGTGCGCGACCTCTACGTCCCGGCGGAGACGCCCGAGGGTGCGACGCCGGAGCGCATGCTCGTCGTCGCGAGTGACCGCGTCAGCGCGTTCGACCACGTGTTGTCGCCGGGCATCCCGGGCAAGGGCGAGTTGCTCACCACCCTCAGCCTGTGGTGGTTCGACCGGCTCGCGGGCGCGGACGGCGGCCGCAACATCCCGAACCATCTCGCCGCCTCGCACGAGCTCACCCTGGGCGCCGACGGCCGGGCGAACACCGCCGACGACGTCAAGAGCCTGATCCCGGATGCCGTCACCGGGCGCGCGATGGTCGTGAAGAGTCTCGACATGCTGCCGATCGAGTGCGTCGTGCGCGGGTACCTCACCGGATCGGGCTGGGTCGAGTACCGCGAGAACGGCACGGTGTGCGGCATCGCGCTGCCGGAGGGCCTGTCGAACGGCGACCGGCTGCCCGAACCGATCTACACCCCCGCCTACAAGGCTCCGCTGGGCGAGCACGACGAGAACATCTCGTACGAGCGCACCGTCGAGCTCGTCGGCGCCGAGCGCGCGGCCGAGCTGCGCGACCTCTCGCTCGAGATCTACGCCCGCGCGGCCGCGACCGCCGAGGCGCACGGCGTCATCCTCGCCGACACGAAGTTCGAGTTCGGGCTCGACCGCAACGGTGTGCTGACCCTCGCCGACGAGGTGCTCACGAGCGACTCGTCACGATACTGGGATGCTGCGGCCTGGGCCTCGGGCACGACCCCCGAGGAGCGCATGGCGAGCTTCGACAAGCAGATCGTCCGCGACTGGCTCGCCGCGAACTGGCCGGCTCCCCGCCAGGGCGAGCCCCCCGCGCTCCCCGCCGAGATCGTCGACCGCACCACCGCCCGCTACCGCGAGCTGCTCGAGCGCCTCACCGCCGCCTGACGCCGCGCCGCGGCATCCGGGGCCGTCACGCGTTCTTCATCGCCTTCAGACGGGCGAGCAGCACCGGGCCGCTGCGGTCGAGCATCCGCCCGCCGATCAGGATGCCGGCGACGAGCACCGCGGTGCCGAACACGATGCCGATGGCGAAGGCGATCCAGCTCAGGGCCGGGCTCTGCATGAAGTACCCGGCCACGCCGACGATCACCGCGGGCGCCGAGAGCGCCAGTGCCACCAGCCAGATGCCGAAGAAGGCGATGCCCTGCAGGAACGTCGTGCCGGGGACGCGCTTGAACGGGTTGTCGCCGGAGCCCGGCACCGGCACGACGAGCTGCGCCGATGTGACGGCACAGACGCCGTAGCAGGTGAACAGGATCCCGAAGGCCATCCCGAGGATGCCGGGCAGCTGCGTCCAGTCGCCTGCGAACGCCGGTGGCAGGATCGCCGCGAGGAGCACCAGCGGCACCGCGACCGCGGCGGCGGCGAGGGTGCGGCCGAGCCGGTCCGCGCGGCCCCGTGCTCCCGTCGCGACCTCGGTGCCGAAGGCCGTGCCGTCGTACGAGATGTCGGCATAGACCACGATCCCGATGATGAACGCGATGATCGGCGCCGAGAATGCGAGCGCCACGAGCGGATCGCCGTCCCGGGCGTAGAACCACAGGAGCACCGGCACGAGCGGCACCGCGATGAGCTGGCGCAGGTACCGCGGGTCACGCGTCCAGTACGTGACCGCCCGCGCGAAGACGGCGCCCGCAGCGCCGGTCGGCACCCGCCCGAACCACCCGATCGACCCGGCGCGCACGGCGGCGCCCGACGCGAGCCGGGGGTGGACGAGCGAGCGAGCGAGCGACGCCCGCCACAGCAGCCACAGCGCCGCAAGGGTGGCGAGGGCGATGAGAAGCTTCGCCGCGGCTGCGGACAGGTCGCCCGCGGCGGCGTCTGCCGGCACCGCCCACGCGGCGCCGAGCGGCGTCCAGCCGAGCAGCGGCAGCAGCTCGGCGAGCGTGTCGGCGTTCACCGTGACGCCGGTGGCCAGGCCCGCGATGATGGGCCCGGCCAGGATGAGCGGGATGAAGACGAGGATGCCCGCGACCTCGCGGAAGCGCCGGCCGCCGCCGAACCCGGACGCGACGGTGGCGACGGCACGCGAGGCGACCACCGCCGTGAGGATCGCGAGCGGCGTGCTCACCAGCCATGCCAGGACCGCGGCCGGCCAGTGCGCCCACGTCGCGATCGTCGCGACCGCGGCGACGGAGGTGATGATGCCGGGGATGCCGCACACGGCGGCGAACGTGAGCGCGACCATCATGCGCGAGGTCGTCATGGGGAACACGACGAGACGGTCGGGGTCGAGCGTCGTGTCGACGCCGAAGGCCACGAGCGGGATGAGGGCCCACCCGAGGGTCACGAGCGACCCGGCGCCGACGACGACGATCCCGGCGAGCCGGACGTCTGCGAATCCCAGGGCCACGAGACCGGCGATGACCCCCATCAGGACCACCGCGCCGTACAGCGCGCCGAGGATGAACCCGACCAGCTGCCACGGGCTGCGAGCGAGCTGATTGCCGAGGACGCGGAACCGCAGCCTCAGGAGCGTCGCAACCATTCCGGTCCTTCTGTGTAGCGGCGGCCGCCGACGAGCTCGACGAAGCGGTCCTGGAGCGACTCCCCGGCCCGCACGTCGTCGACGGTGCCGGCGACGAGCAGACGGCCCGCGGCGACGATCGCCACGTGGTCGCACATGCGCTGGACGAGATCCATCGAGTGGCTCGAGACGATGACCGTGCCGCCGCCGGCCACGTAGCCGGCGAGGATGTCCTCGATGTTCGCCGCCGACACCGGGTCGACCGATTCGAACGGCTCGTCGAGCACGAGCAGCCGAGGTGCGTGGACCAGGGCGCACGCCAGCGCGATCTTCTTGGTCATTCCCGCCGAGTAGTCGACGACCATCGTGCCCGCAGCATCCGTCATGTCCATGAGCGAGAGCAGGTCGGCCGTGCGGTGGGCTATCTCGTCGTGCGGGAGGCCGAACAGCAGCCCGTTGTAGGTGACGAGCTGCTCGCCCGTGAGCCGGTCGAACAGCTTGACGCCGTCGGCGAGGTTGCCGACCATCGCCTTCGCCTTCACGGGTTCCCGCCACACGTCGACACCGTGCACGAGCGCCTGGCCGGCGTCCGGCATGAGCAGCCCCGTCGCCATCGACAGCGTGGTCGTCTTGCCGGCGCCATTCGGACCGACCAGCCCGTAGAACGATCCGGCGGGCACGCGCAGGCTGACGTCGGCCACGGCGAGCTTCTCCCCGAACCGCTTGTGGAGTCCGCGGAGCTCGAGCGCCGCGACGTCGCGCGCCTCATCGGTGGAAAGCATCGGCGGTGTCGCTGGGTCGGTCACGTCTCTCCGTCGCATCGGCATCGGCAGCCCGGGTGCACTCCGGGCCTTGATCAGCCTTTCGGATGCCGCGTCGCCGAGGCAACTGCCACGCCCAGGGCCGCGGCATCCTTCCCCCACTCGAACGGCAGAATCCCGCCGGGACCGGGGACACCGCCCTCGGTCCCGTGGAAGATCCCCCGGCTCGCCGCGCCGCTAGGGTGATCCTCGCACCATCACCCGAGCGCAAGGAGCGCCCATGCCTTTGTGGACCATTCACGGCAACGGCCGGACCGTCGAACCCGGGAAGGTGGTGAAGCCCGACGAGCGGCTGAACTGGCCCGCGACCGTCGCGATCGGCGCGCAGCACGTCATCGCGATGTTCGGCGCCACGTTCCTGGTGCCGGTGCTGACGGGCTTCCCGGTCTCGACCACGCTGCTCTTCTCGGGCATCGGAACGCTGCTGTTCCTCCTCATCACGAAGAACCGCCTGCCCAGCTACCTCGGTTCGTCGTTCGCCTTCATCGCGCCGGTCACCGCCGCGACCGCGTCGCAGGGGATGGGCTCGGCCCTCGCCGGCATCGTCGCCGTCGGCGTGCTCCTGGCCGTCGTCGGCTTCATCGTGCAGTTCGCGGGCCTCGGCTGGGTCGAGAAGCTCATGCCGCCGGTCGTGGCCGGCGCCATCGTCGCCCTCATCGGCTTCAACCTGGCGCCGGTCGCGTGGCAGAACTATCAGCAGGCGCCGATCACCGCGACCATCACGCTCGTCTCGGTGATCCTGTTCAGCGTGCTGTTCCGCGGGTTCCTCGGACGCATCTCGATCTTCCTCGGTGTGATCGTCGGCTACATCGTCGCGCTGCTGCGGGGCGAGGTCGACTTCACCGCGGTGAACGAGCTCGTCGCGAGCGGGCAGTGGGTGGGCCTGCCGACGTTCCAGTTCCCGACGTTCGGCAACCCGGGCACGTGGAGCGTCATCGCGATGTTCCTGCCGGTCGTGCTCGTGCTCATCGCCGAGAACGTCGGACACGTGCGCGGCGTCGCGACGATGACCGAGGCATCCGTCAACCAGTACACCGGCCGCGCGCTCATCGCCGACGGCGCCGCGACCGTGCTCGCGGGCACGTTCGGCGGCTCGGGCACGACGACGTACGGGGAGAACATCGGCGTCATGGCGGCGACCCGCGTCTACTCGACGGCCGCGTACTGGGTCGCGGGCGTCTTCGCGATCCTGCTGTCCTTGTCGCCCGTGGTCGGCGCGGTGTTCAACTCGATCCCCGCCGGCGTGCTCGGCGGCGTGACGACGGCGCTGTACGGCCTCATCGGCATCATCGGCATCAAGATCTGGGTCGACAACCGCGTCGACTTCTCGCGCCCGGTCAACCAGTACACCGCCGCCGTCTCGCTCGTGATCGCGATCGCCGGATTCACCATGGTGTGGGGCGACTTCCAGCTCGGCGCGATCGTCATCGGCGCGGCCGCGGCCCTGCTGATCTACCACCTCGGCAACGCCATCGCGCGCTGGCGCAAGACCGGCGCCGACGACGGCGGCCCGCTCCCCGCCGTCGGCCAGCTCGGTGGGGACCCGCAGGACTCGCGGGTGAAGTAGCCCACGCCGATTCGAGGCATCCGTGTCCCGAGCTCCGGCCTTCATGTCCCACTTTCACGCCCGAGCATGCTGCTTTTGTGCGCGGAAGTGGGACACGGCGGCGCCAAGAGCCAGGGAATGGATGCTGCGGGCAAATGGTTGTAGCTACATGTGAATGAGATTGCGCACCCTGACCGGCTTGCCGCAGACACCTCGATGGGGGCTGTCACGCTGCTCGTCGGAGACCTCGACGGCATGACCGCGTTCTACCGCGACGTCATCACCCTCCAAGTGCTGTCGGCCGAGGGCGACGAGGTCGTGCTCGGACGCGCGGGACGGCCCGTCGTCGTGCTGAAGCATGAACCCGCCCTGCGGCACGCGAGCGCCGGCGCGGCCGGACTCTTCCACACCGCGATCCTGTTCGAGACGCAGGAGGCCCTCGCCGCAGCGCTCTACAGCGTCGCGCAGCGCGCGCCGCACACCTTCACCGGCTCGGCGGATCACCTGGTGAGCCAGGCCTTCTACCTCACCGATCCCGAGGGGAACGGCATCGAGCTGTACTGGGATCGCGCCCGGACCGAGTGGTCGTGGACCCACGGCAGCGTTGAGATGGCGACGCTGTACCTCGACCCCAACGGGTTCCTGCGCGAGCACCTGACCGAACGGGCCGCGAGCGGCGGGACCGGGCAGGACGCCGCATCCGTCGGTCATGTGCACCTGTCGGTCGGCGACGTCGCGAGCGCCCGCGCCTTCTACGTCGACGCGCTCGGCTTCGACCAGACGGCGGCGATAGGCGACCAGGCGCTGTTCGTGAGCGCCGGCGGCTACCACCACCACATGGCGATGAACGTGTGGAACTCGCGAGGCGCCGGACCCCGGATGCCGGCACTCGGCCTCGGCCGCGTCGACCTGGCGCTGCCCGACGCGGACGCCCTCGGCGAGCTCGCCGAGCGGCTGCGCCACCACGGCCTCGAGGTGCGCGACGACGGTCGCACGGTCTCGTTCGACGACCCGTGGCGCAACCTCCTGCACGCGACGGTGCCCGGACGCGGCTGACTCAGACGGAGTCGCGGACGACGAGCTCCGTCTCGAGGATGGTGACGTGCCTCGGATGCCGCCCCGCCAGGAGGTCGAGCAGCACCGTGGCCATGCGCTCCCCCTGTGCGAACGACGGCTGGCGCACTGTCGTCAGCTGGGGGATGACGGACGTCGCCACCGGGGAGTCGTCGAAGCCGATGAGGGCGACGTCCTCGGGGACGCGCAGCCCCTCGGCCGCGAGCACCGTCAGCACGCCGCGCGCCATGAGATCGCTGGCGACGAAGATCGCATCGGGCCGGGCTCCCGTGGCGAGCACCCGGCGCATCGCGTCGGCGCCGCCGTCGGCGGTGAAGTTGCCGTCCTCGACCGCGATCTCGTCGAGGTCCCACGCGGCGAGCGCGTCGCGGTACCCCTGCAGGCGGTCGACGCCGGCGGGCATGTCGCGCGGTCCGGTGATCGTCGCGATGCGGCGGCGGCCGCTCTCGATCAGGTAGACCGTGGCGTCGTACGCCCCGCGGACGTTGTCGACGTCGACGTAGTAGTCGCGCTCGCGCTCGCGCACCGGCCGGCCGCCGTAGACGACCGGCACGACGCTCGCGATGCGGTCGATGAACGTGTCGCTGGTGTGGTGCGAGACCACGATCGCGCCGTCGACGGCGCCCGAGCGCACATACGACGTCGTCTTGTCGCCCGGGTCGTCGCTCGCGATGAAGAGGTTGAGCACGTAGTCCGAGCGGCTGAGGCGGGAGTTGATGCCCGACACGATCGCCGCGAAGAACGGGTCGCCGAAGAACCGGGTGGTGTCCTCGGGCACGATGAGCGCGATCGCGTGCGTCTTCTGGCTCGCGAGCGACCGGGCGGCGCGGTTGGGGACGTAGTTCAGCTCGCTGATCGCGCGGGTCACCGACTCGAGAGCTTCGGGACTCACGGCGGTCGAGCCGTTCACGACGCGGGAGACGGTCGACCGCGAGACCCCCGCCGCCGCCGCGACCTCTTCGATCGTCACGGCGTGTGCGCTGCCGGGTCCCCGCTGGGTATGCCGCATGGCATCGGTGCTCATTCCTGTCCCCTCCTCCCCGGGATGCTACTGCGCGGCAGACATCCCGTGGCGCACTGCTACGACGCGACGGTGGCCGCGCGCGCGGACTCCAGGTCGATCGTCCGGGCGCCGATGATGCGGCTGTACTCGAGCGCGCTGTCCTTCGGCGTGCGCTCCTGGGTGTCGTAATCCACGCGCACGATCCCGAACCGCTTCTCGTACCCCCACGCCCACTCGAAGTTGTCGAGGAGCGACCAGTAGAAGTAGCCGCGCACGTCGACGCCGGCCTCGGCCGCATCGAGGATCGCACCGAGGTGCCCGCGCAGGAACTCGACGCGGTCGGCGTCGTGCACGCGCTTCACGTCGCCCTCGACGACGAGCTCGTCGTCGTATGCGGCGCCGTTCTCGGTGACGTACAGCACCGTGCCGACCGGCTGGGCGTATTCGTCCCACACCCTCTCGAGGAGCGTGGTGAGCCCCTCGGGCTGCACCTCCCACTGCATCGGCGTGCGGGGCAGTCCGCGCTCGTGCCAGTAGATGCCCTCGTGCGAGGGGAACGGCGAACGCCCGGGTCGGTCGGTCGGGGCGTCGCCACCGATCGGCGGGTTCACCGGCTCGTGTCCGCCCACGTACTCGCCGTGGTAGTAGTTCACGCCGAGCGTGTCGATGGGCGTCGCGATGGTCTCGAGGTCGCCCGGGCGCACCGCGGTCTCCCAGGCGGCGATGGCCGCGGCATCCACCTTCCGGATGTCCTCCACGATGTCGGCCGGGTACTGCGCGCGGAAGATCGGGTCGAGGAACCAGCGGTTGAACTGGCCGTCGATGCGGCGCGCGGCGTCGACGTCGGCCGGGTCGCTCTCGTCGACCGGCTCGGCGACCGTGAGGTTCAGCGTGATGCCGAGCTTGAGCGACGCGTCGCGTGCGCGCAGCTCACGGACGGCCTGGCCGTGGCCGAGCAGCAGGTGGTGCGCGGCGAGCACGCCCTCCTCGACGCTGTAACGGCCCGGGGCGTGGAGCCCCGCCGTGTAGCTGAGGAACGACGAGCACCACGGCTCGTTGAGCGTCGTCCAGACGTCCACGCGGTCGCCCAGCGCGTCGTGCATCGTCAGGGCGTATTCGGTGAAGAGGTCCGCGGTGTCGCGGTTCGCCCAGCCGCCCTTCTCCTGGAGCGCCTGCGGGAGGTCCCAGTGGTAGAGCGTCAGCCAGGGCAGGATGTCGGCCCCGAGCAGCTCGTCGACCAGTCGCTTGTAGAAGTCGAGGCCCTTCGGGTTGACCGCTCCGCCGTCGGGTCGCACACGCGACCACGACGTCGAGAAGCGGTACGTCTGCAGGCCCAGCTCCTTCATCAGTGCGACGTCATCGCTGTAGCGGTGATAGTGGTCGCACGCCACGTCGCCGTTGTCGGCGTTGATCACGGCGCCCGGCACCCGGCAGAAGGCGTCCCAGATCGAGTCGCGGCGGCCGTCCTCGTGGGCAGCGCCCTCGATCTGGAAGGCGGCGGTCGCGGCGCCGAACAGGAAGTCCTGGGGGAAGGCGCGAGGGATCGCGGTCGTCATGAGGTCAATGATCCTCTCGGGGAACGTCAGTGTCAGGATGCCGATGGCGGGGGGAGGGGAAGGGCCTAGCCCTTGACGGCGCCGGCCATGATGCCGCTGACCAGCTGCCTGCCGGTGAAGGCGAAGAGGATCAGCAACGGGATGGTCGCCAGCAGCACGCCCGCCAGCACGATGGAGTAGTCGACGAAGTAGTTGGACTGGAGCAGTGACAGGGCGACGGGCAGCGTGGGGTTCTGCCGGTCGAGCACGATGAACGGCCAGAAGAACTGGTTCCACGCGCCCACGAACGTGAACAGGAACAACATCGCCGCCGCCGGACGGGCCGCGGTCACGCCGACTGTCCAGAACGTGCGGATCATGGATGCCCCGTCCACTCGCGCCGCCTCGATCAACTCGTCCGGCACGGTCTGCTGGAGGTACTGCGTCATCCAGAACACGCCGAAGGCGCTCGTGAGGGCCGGGATGATGATCGCGCCGATCTGCCCCGTCCAGCCGAGGTCGGAGAAGAGGAGGTACAGCGGAACGACGCCGAGCTGCATCGGCACGGCCATGGTCGCCACGACGAAGGCGAGCAGCCACTTGCCGCCGGGGAAGCGGAGCTTGGCGAAGGCCCAGCCGGCGAGGGTGGAGAAGAAGACGACGGATGCCGCGATCACGGCCGAGCTCCAGATCGAGTTCCACAGCGCCGGCCAGAAGTTCACGGCCGGGTCGTTCATGACCGCGAGCGCGTTGCTGACGAAGTTGCCTCCGGGCAGCCACGACATGTTGGGGTCGTTGATGGTCGAGGAGTCGCCCGAGCCGATGAGGAACGACCAGTAGAAGGGGAAGATCGCGGAGATCACGACCACCGCGAGGCCGGCGTACACCCAGAAGCTGGCGCGGACGCCGCGGATCTTGGTCGTGCGGCGGCTGCGGCGGTTGTCGTTCGGGATGTTCTCCTCGACGACGGCGAGGGGCGGGGTGCTGATGGCGCTCACTGCTGGGCTCCCTTCCGGCGGCGGCGAGGCCTGACGACTCCGCGGCCGCCCTCGTCGCGCACGAGACGACGGGTGACGAGGAGGTTGATGAGGCCGATCGCCAGGATGATGATGAACAGGATCCACGCGAGGGCTGCCGCGCGGCCGAAGTTGAACTCGCCCCAGCCGATGTTGTAGAGGTACAGCGTGATCGTCAGCCACTGATTGGCGGCACCGCCGCGACCGAACGTGTCGAACATGCGCGGCTCATCGAAGATCTGCAGTCCGCCGATGGTCGCCGTGATGATGACGAAGATCAGCGTCGGCTTCAAGGACGGAAGCGTGATGCTCCAGAACTGCCGGAATGGTCCGGCTCCGTCGACGGTGGCCGCCTCGTAGTAGTCGCGCGGCACCGCCTGCATCGCGGCGAGAAGGATGAGCGCGTTGTAGCCGGTCCAGCGGAAGTTCACCATCGTCGCGATCGCGATGTGGCTCCAGAACGGGTCCTTGTGCCACGCGATGGGGTTCAGGCCGATGCTCGTGAGGAAGTTGTTCACGAGGCCGTGGTTGTCGCCGAACATGTTGCTGAAGATGAGCGCGACGGCCACCGGCGCCATGACATACGGGAGCAGGACGCTCATCCGCCAGAACGTCTTGGCGCGGATGTTGCGGTCGAGCATGGCGGCGATGAAGATCGCGAGGATGAGCTGCGGCACCGAGGAGAGCAGGAAGATGCTGAAGGTGTTGCGCAGCGCGGTCCAGAAGTCGGCCTGCGACAGGATCCAGATGTACTGGTCGAAGCCGATGAAGGTGCCGGAGTTGCGGATCAGATCCCATTCCTGGAACGAGATCACCGCGGTGTACACGATGGGGAAGAGACCCGTGATCGCGAACAGGATGAAGAACGGCGAGATGTAGAGGTAGGGCGAGACCTTCAGGTCCCACCGGCTGAGTTTCTGGGAGAAGGAGAGGACGCGCGGCTGACGTTCGGTTGCCGGCCGGTGGGCCGGCCCGGATGCCGCGGGGCGGGTTGCGGTCGAGGTCACCGGTCGCTCCGATTCGGGTGTCGAGTGTGGCGGGATGAGCGGAGCGCGCGCGGGCCGGGAAAGACCCGCGTGCGCTCCGCTGCTCGGTGAGACCACGTCCCGGCGAGGGGACGTGATCGTCAGTGGCGGCCTATCAGAAGGCCTCGACCTCGGCGACGAACGTGTTCCACGACGTCTCCGCGTCCTCCACGCCGTCGAAGACGCGGGTGATGGCGTCCTGGAGCGCGGTGTTGTACTTGAAGTAGTTCGCGCTCTTGAACGGGGTGACCTCGATCGCGTCAGACCGCTCGGCGAAGATCTGACCGGTCGGGGCGTTGTTGAAGAACTCGTTGGTCGAGTCGACGATGGACGAGGCGCTCTGGGCGTCGACAGCGCTGGGGAAGGCGCCGACGTTGACGAACGTCTTCTCCTGCTGCTCGGGAGCGGTCAGCCAGTCGGCGAGCTTGAGGGCCTCATCGACGTTCTTGCCGTTCCCCGGGACGGTCAGGTACGAGCCGCCCCAGTTGCCGCCGCCGTTCGGGAACGCGTTCGCGATCTCCCAGCCGCTGACGTCGGGTGCGTTGCCCGAGATGATGCCGAGCATCCACGGCGGGCACAGCATCGCGGCGAACTCGCCGTTGGCCATCGACGCGTTCCAGTCGTCCGACCACTGGCCCGAGTAGGCCGAGTTCGGGATGCCGCGCTCGACGACGAGGTCGTACGCCGCCCTGATCTCGGGGTTGGTCGTCGCGACGACGGTGCCGTCGGGCTCGTCGTACGGGAACTCGATCTGGTTGACGATGCCCTGGGTCGTCGAGTTGGCGGCGTCGATCATCGGCTTGCCGGTCGCAGCCTTGTACTTGTCGGCGAGGTCGAAGAAGGTGTCCCAGTCGCCGTCGATCGTCGCGGCGACCTCATCGGGCGTCGAGGGGAGGCCGGCGGCGGCGAACAGGTCGGCGCGGTAGCACACGGCCTGCGGGCCGATGTCGGTGCCGAAGCCGACGAGGCGGCCGTCGGCGTCGGTCGCGGCGGCTTCCTTCCACTCGACCCAGCGGCCCTTGGCGCTGTCAGGCACCTCGGCGAGCAGGTCGGAGTACTGCATCGCCTCGGCGAACCAGTCGACCTCGACCGCTTCGATGTCGGCGAGGCCCTCCTTGCCGAGCTTCGAGAAGAAGTTCGCGCGGGCGTCGTCGGTGATCGCGGCCTTGTTGTGGACGATCTTGATGTTCGGGTTCTCGTCCATGTACTCCTGCAGGAGTTCATCGTCGTACCCGAAGTCGTTGAACGTGGCCAGGGTCAGCGTGATCTCGCCGTCTTCGCCACCGGCTTCGTCTCCGCTGCCGCCGGCGCAGCCGGCGAGGACGATGGCCGAAGCCGAGAATGCGGCGATTGCCACGGCGCTTCTGCGGAAGGCGCGTGCGTTCACTGTCACTCCTTTGTGTTGTCAGGTCGTGTGTGTTGCAGGATCGGCGCGGAGGGAACCGTGCCGGGTGATGGTCGTGGGAGCGTTCCCATCGATCGAGACGAAACGCTATGGGATCGCTCCCACGAAGTCAAGGGAGCGCTCCCATAGTTTGATCACGGTTGTGTCACGGGGTTTCGGGGCCCGGGAGAAACGCCGTGCGCGGGGGCCCGTAGACTGGAGGGGACCCCTGCCCGCGACATCCGGCGTTTCGACTCCTCGCTGCGCTCGTCGCGCAACGACCGACAGCTGCGGCCTGTGGCCGCCAGGAGGATCCACATGCCCACCATCGTCGTCGACGTCATGCCCAAGGCCGAGCTTCTGGACCCGCAGGGGAAGGCCGTCTCCGGCGCATTCGCCCGTCTCGGCGTCTCCGACTTCAGCGGCGTCCGCATCGGCAAGCGGTTCGAGCTCAGCGTCGACGGCGAGGTCACCGACGAGGTGCTCGCCGAGGCCCAGCGCATCGCCGACGAGATCCTCTCGAACTCCGTGATCGAGGACGTCGTCGGCATCGAGGTCGTCGAATGACCGCCCGCATCGGGGTCATCACCTTCCCCGGTTCGCTGGACGACCGCGACGCGCAGCGCGCGATCGAGATCGCCGGCGGCGAGGCCGTCGCCCTGTGGCACGGCTCGCACGACCTCGACGGCGTGGACGCGCTGGTGCTCCCCGGCGGCTTCAGCTACGGCGACTACCTGCGCGCCGGAGCCATCGCGGCGCTCGCGCCGATCATGGCGGAGGTGAAGGATGCCGCGGCCAAGGGCATGCCGATCCTCGGCATCTGCAACGGCTTCCAGATGCTCGTCGAGGCGCACCTGCTGCCGGGCGGTCTGATCCGCAACGCGCACCAGCAGTTCATCCGCCGCGACCAGAAGCTGCGGGTCGAGAACAACGACACCGCGTGGACCAGCGATTTCGCCTCCGCCCAGGAGATCGTGATCCCGCTGAAGAACGCCGACGGCGGCTACATCGCGTCGGAGTCCGAGCTCGACCGCCTCGAGGGCGAGGGCCTCGTCGCCTTCCGCTACCTCGGCGTCAACCCGAACGGGTCGCTCCGCGACATCGCCGGCATCGTCAACGAGCGCGGCAACGTGGTGGGCCTCATGCCCCACCCCGAGCACGCCGTCGAGCCCGGCTTCGGCCCCGACACCGCGGCCGCGATGCGGTCGGGCGTGGACGGCCTGTCGTTCTTCACGTCGGCCGTCGCCGCCGTGGTGGGCGCCGCGGCCTGAGCCGCAGCATCCGCATCCCCAGCTGTCCTCTTCTCCCCGGCTCTTCGTGCCGAAACACGGGTCGGTCACTCCGACACGCCGGTGACGGATGCCGCGCCCCGGCGTGTCGCGTGACGCACCCGTCTTTCGGCAAACGGTCGGGGGTGGGTGTCAGACAGTACCGGCAGGCGGCCACACGCCGATGATGAGCGCCATCACGACGATCGTCACGAGCTCGTGCGAGATGTTGAGCACGGTGAGCGACGACGGGCGTCCTTCGAACGCGTCGTGCGTGATGAAGCGGGCCGCGGTGAACCCGGCCCACAGGATCACGCCCGTCAGGAGCGCCGCCCACAGGTAGCTGCCGCCGTAGAAGTGCCAGGCGATCGACGAGGCGCCGGCCAGCACCCACGCGGTCACGAAGCTGACGATCACGGTGACCACGATCGGCACGACGGCGCTGGCGCCGGGCCGGTCCATGTCGACGTTCGCGAGCTTCGCCCATCGCGTGCCGAACACCTTCGGCGTGTACCAGATCGAGCCGACGACCATGCTCGACGCCGTCGCGATCAGCACCGCCCAGTAGTTGATCTCGGGGACCACGTCCGCCTCCTCCCGCGCGCCGCAGGGGTCGCGGTCGCCGTTCGACGCGAGCGTAGCGCCGCCCGATGACACCGGTGGTGCACCGCGCCGGTAGCGTGGAGCGGGTGAGCACAGACACCCGGAATCTCGTCGTCAGCGTCCCCACCGAGCAGCTCGCCGCGGATCTCGGGGCCTTGCCCGACAACGTCGAACTGGTGGTGTGGCCGATGGATGCTGCGGCCCCGCGCGACCGGTTCGACATCGTGGTGCCGCCCTACATGTCGATGGCCCGCGTGCTGGAGCGTCTCGAGGGCGTCGAGGTCGCGCTCGTGCAGGGTCAGTCGATCGGCTACGACGGCGTCGCCGACATCCTGCCCAAGGGGCTGGTGTTCGCCAACGCGGCGTCGGTGCACGAGACCTCGACGGCCGAGCTCGCCGTGGGACTCGCCATCGCGGCGCAGCGGCACATCGACGCGTTCGCGGTCGACACCGCCGCCGGTCGCTGGGCTCCCGTGTTCGCCCAGAGTCTCGCCGACCGGCGCGTGCTGCTGCTCGGCTACGGCGGCGTCGGCAAGGCCGTCGCGGCGCGACTGGAGCCCTTCGAGGTCGAGCTCACCCCGGTCGCGTCGCGCGCCCGGGACGAGGACGGCGTCGCGGTGCGCGGCATCGACGAGCTGCCCGAGCTCCTCCCCCACGCCGAGATCGTGATCCTCACGCTGCCCGGAGGCGAGGCCACGCAGGGCCTCGTCGACGACGCGTTCCTATCGGCGCTGCCCGACGGCGCGCTCATCGTGAACGTCGGCCGTGGCACCCTCGTCGACACCGATGCGCTCGTCGACCACGTGCGCCGCGGACGCATCCGCGCCGCTCTCGACGTCACCGACCCCGAGCCGCTCCCGGAGGGGCACGCGCTGTGGGGCCTTCCCGGCGTGCTCATCGCCCCGCACGTCGGCGGCGCGTCGAGCGCGATGCGCCCCCGGGTCGCGAAGCTGGTGCGCGCGCAGATCGATCGCCTCGCCGCCGGCGAGCCCCCGGTCAACATCGTCCTCGGCGGCTGACCCGCGTGCCCGGCGGCTGCTGACTCGCACGGCGCCCGGTCCGCACGCAGTCGGCGCCCGCCGTCACGGAGCGTCGATGTCGGCGCCTGACCACAGGTCGGCGCACTCGATCTCCGCAGCGCCATGGCCCGCCAGGTACGCACGCGCACCGCGGTCCCCCGTGAGGCCGCCGATCATCGACGGCAGGTGGTTCGCGCCGATCGCGACCGGGTGACCGGGACGCCCCCCGTACACCGCTCGGGCCAGGCCGTCCCGCGGCACCGGCCCGAGCGCACGGAGCACCCGCGTGACCGCCTGGGGCGCAGCATCCGGAGTATCCACCGGTGTGACGACCGCGACGTCGACGTCGCCCACCGCCTCGAGCCCCGCGCGGAGGGCTGCCGACAGGCCGACGGCCCAGTCGGGCGCGACGACGACCCGCGCGTCGGCGGGGACGAGCCGGGCCACCTCGCGACCCCGCGCGCCGACCACGACGACGGCCCCGTCGCACCCGCCCGCGTGCAGCATGGCGGTCGCCCGCGCGACCCAGGGCGTTCCGTCCGGCGTGCGGGCGAGCCCCTTCGGCAAGCCGTAGCGCGTGCCGGCTCCCGCCGCGAGAACGATGCCGCACACCGGCATGCGGCTCCCCTCGTCGCTCGGGCCCGCGGAGCGCGGGGTGTGTTTCCTGAGCGTAGTCCGCGCGAAACATCGCGGGCCTAGCGTGACCGCATGCTCGAGCTCGCCCGCGACCTGCTGCCGCTCTTGCGCAGCGGCGTCCCTCTCGCGGCGGTCACCGTCACGCGGGTCGCGCGCAGCGCGCCGCGAGGCTCAGGCGCGACGATGGCGGTCACCGCCGACGGGCGGGTGATCGGATCGATCTCGGGCGGCTGCGTCGAGGGCGACGCCGTGCTGCTCGCCCACCACGCCCGCGTCACCGGTCGCCCCCAGACGGCGTGCCTGGGGTTCTCGGACGACGCCGCCCACGCCGCCGGGCTCGCGTGCGGCGGAAGCGTGGACGTCGTCGCCTATCCGGTGCCTCCGGAGGATCGGGATCGGGTCATCGACTCCCTCGAGGCGGCCATGGCCGGGCGCGGCGTGACGATCGGAGTGGTGCTGTCGGGGGCGTCCGCAGGGCAGGCGATGGACGAACGGATGCTGCATCTCGCGGTCGCCTCCGACGCCCTGGCCCCGGCGATCGGGGCGCGCGACTCGCTCGTCCTGCCCCGTGCGTACGCGGGGCACGACGTGCTCGCAATCTCGTCGGCGCCGCGCCCGCGGCTCATCCTTCTCGGGGCCGGCGAGCACGCCGCGGCGCTCTGCCGTGTGGCGACGGCGGCCGGCTTCGCGGTCGAGGTGTGCGACGTGTGGCCGACGCTCGTGACGCGCGAGCGGTTTCCCGATGCCGTACGACTCGTGGCCGAGCTCCCGCAGGACTATCTCGCCGGGCTCGGCCCGGAGACGCTCGACGCCCGCACCGCGATCTGCGTCCTGACGCATGACGAGCGCGTGGACGTGCCCTCCCTCCAGGCCGCGCTCGCGCTCCCCGTCGGCTTCGTGGGAGCGATGGGCGCGCGGGCGACCGTCGCCCGCCGCGCCGCGCTGCTGCAGGAGCGGGGCGTTCCCGAGGACGATCTGGCCCGCGTGCATTCGCCCCTCGGACTGGACCTCGGCGGGTCCACTCCGGAGGAGACCGCGGTGTCGGTGCTCGCCGAGATCATCTCGGCCCGCCACGGCGGAAGCGGGGCGGCGCTGCGGGAACGGTCGGGCCCGCTCCACCGGCGTGCGGCCACCGCCGCCCCTTCGGCCGCGCCCGATGTCGACGCGTCCCCCGCGGACCCCGTCGAGGTCGCCGCGCGTTCGTGCGCAGCATCCGACGTCCCCTTCCCGGCCGGAGCCACAGGAGCCTCATGACCCGCACGATCATCGAGCACGCCCACATCGCCACGGTCGACCCCGCAGGCACCGAGCACCACGACGGGCACGTCGTGATCGACGGCGGACGCATCGCCGCGGTCGGGGCGGGGCCGGCGGACCCCGCGCTGCGAGACGCCGCCGAGATCGTCGATGCGCGCGGCTGCCTCGTGACGCCGGGCCTGATCAACACCCACCACCACCTGTACCAGTGGCTCACCCGCGGGTACGCGCAGGACGCGATCCTCTTCGACTGGCTCACGGCGCTGTATCCGCTGTGGTCCCGCATCGACGCCGACCTCACCGGCGTGGGCGCAGCGGGGGCGATGGCCGTGCTCGCCCGGTCGGGCTGCACGACCGTCGGCGACCACCACTACGTCTTCCCCCGCGGATCGGGCGACATCGTCGGCGCGATCGTCGACGCCGCCTCGGCCGTGGGCGTCCGGCTGCACGCGACCCGCGGATCGATGGACCTGGGCGCCTCGCAGGGCGGGCTGCCGCCGGACTCAGCGGTGGAGACGACGGATGCTGCGCTCGCGGCGTCGCAGGAGGCGGTCGAGCGCTATCACGACGCGTCGTCCGACGCGATGGTCCGCGTCGCGATCGCGCCGTGCTCGCCGTTCTCGGTGACCGCCGATCTGCTGCGGGAGTCCGCGATGCTGGCCCGATCGCTGGGGGTTCGGCTGCACACCCATGCCTCGGAGACCGTCGAGGAGGACGCGTACTGCGCCGAGCACTTCCGCCGCACCCCGACGCAATACCTCGAAGACCTCGGGTGGCTCGGCGACGACGTGTGGACGGCGCACGCGGTGCACCTCGACGGCCCGGCGATCGCGCGCTACGCGGCGACGGGCACGGGCGTCGCGCACTGTCCCTCGTCGAACGGGCGGCTGGCGGCGGGGATCGCACCGGTGCGGGCACTGCTGGATGCCGGGGCCCCCGTGGGACTCGGGGTGGACGGCGCCGCGTCCAACGAGTCGGGGCAGCTGGGCGTCGAGATCCGCGAAGCGGTGCTCATGGCGCGCCTGCGCACCGGATCGGACTCGATGAGCGTGCGCGACGGTCTGCGCATGGCCACGATGGGCGGCGCGCGCGTGCTCGGACGCCAGGATGAGATCGGCTCCCTCGAGGCCGGCAAGCTCGCCGACATCGCCGTATGGCAGGTCGACCGGATCGAGCACGCGGGCATCCTCGACCCGGTGGCCGCGCTCGGCCTGGGCGCCCTGCCGCCGCTGAAGCGGCTGTACGTCGGCGGACGCATCGTCGTCGAGGACGCGACCCTGGTCAGCGCCGACGAAGACCGGCTCGCTCGCGCGGTGGCCGCGGCATCCGTCACCCTCGCCGAGCGGCTCTGACGAGGCACGCGTGGACATCACCTCGGTCACCTCGTTCCGGCGGGCGCGCACGCGCGACGACCTCGTGCTCGCTCCCGGCGAGACGTTCATGGCGGGCGGCACATGGCTCATGAGCGAGCCTCAGCCTGGCACGACGGGGTTCGTCGACCTCACGTCGATGGCGTGGCCGGCGCTCGAGATCACCGCCGCGGGCCTGCGGATCGGCGCGACCTGCTCGATCGCGGACCTCGTGGCGTGGGCTCAGGGCCGCGGAGGCCTGGCCGTGCCGGACGGGTGGGCGGCAGCATCCGTCATTCCCGATGCGGCCAACGCGCTTCTCGCCTCCTTCAAGGTGTGGAACACCGCCACGGTCGGCGGCAACGTGTGCCGGGCGTTCGCGGCCGGATCGATGACCGCGCTCGTCACGACGCTCGACGGCGTTGCCGAGGTGTGGCGGGCCGACGGCTCGGCGTACCGGGTCGCGGTCGCCGACCTGGTGACCGGCAACGGGAAGAACGCGCTCGCGCCTGGCGATGTGCTGCGTGCGATCGACGTGCCGGCCACTGCCCTGCGGGCGCGCACGGTCCTGCGCAAGATCGCCCTCGCCGAACACGGCCGTTCGGGCGCCGTGGTGTCGGGGCGGCTCGACGAGGACGGCTCCTGCGTCATCGTGGTGACGGCTGCGACGGAGCGTCCGACGGTGTTCCGCTTCGCGGGGGCGCCGGATGCCGCGCTCCTCGCCGGCGCGATCTCAGGCGCCGCGGGCTACTACGCCGACCCGCTCGGCGCCGCCGACTGGCGGCGCGGTGTCAGCGTGGTGCTCGGCGAACGGGTCCGCCGCGACCTCTTCGACCGGGAGGAGGCCGCGTGAGGCTTCACGTCAACGGCGAGCCGATCGAGGCGGAGCCGCGGCCCGGCCAGTGCCTGCGGACGCTGCTGCGCGAGAGCGGGCACACCGAGGTGAAGAAGGGGTGCGACGCGGGCGACTGCGGCGCGTGCTCGGTACTCGTCGACGGCGTGCCGGTGCACTCGTGCATCGTGCCCGCCTTTCGTGCCGAAGGCGTCTCGGTGACGACGGCGGCCGGGCTCGCCCCCGGCGACGACCTGCACCCGGTGCAGGAAGCGCTGATCGAGCGCTTCGGATTCCAATGCGGGTTCTGCACGCCGGGCATGGCCGTGACGGCGTCGACGCTGTGCGCCGGCGACCTCCCCGACCTCGATCGCCGCATGAAGGGCAACCTGTGCCGCTGCACGGGGTATCGCCCGATCCGCGAGGCCATCGAATCCGTGCTGGGGTCTGTGCGCGAGACCGGAGCCGTCCCCGACGCCGGAGAGCTCCGCGTCGGGGCGTCCGTGCGGCCCGAGCCCGGCCGCCGCGTCGTGCAGGGCCTCGAGCCGTACACGTTCGACACCGACCTCACCGGCGCGCTCGTGCTGCGCGTGGTCGGCACGCGCACGCGCACGCGCGCATCACGAGCATCGACGACGCCGCGGCGCGCGCGCTGCCCGGGGTGGTCGCCGTCTTCACCCACGAGAACGTCACCGCCCGGCTGTACTCGACCGCCCGGCACGAGCTCCGCGAGGACGACCCCGACGACACTCGCCTGCTCGACGACGTGGTGCGGTTCGTGGGGCAGCGGGTGGCCGCAGTCGTCGCCGAGACGGCCGAGATCGCGGATGCGGCCTGCCGCCTGATCGACGTGACCTACGACGTGCTGCCCGCGGTGTTCGATCCGGAGGCGGCGCGCAGGCCGGGGGCACCCCTGATCCATCCCGACCGGACGCCGCAGGACCGCGTCGCCGAGGCGGGCCGCAATGTCATCGCGACGCTGCACGACGGCATCGGCGGCGATGCGGACGCCGCACTCGACGCGAGCGCCGTGACGGTCTCGGGCACGTGGCGCACGAGCCGCGTGTCGCATGCCCAGCTCGAGACGCACGGGGCGATCGGCTGGCGCGACGACGAGGGCCGGCTGGTCGTCCGCTCGAGCACGCAGGTGCCCTTCCTGGTGCGCAACGAGCTGTCGCGGCTGTTCCACCTCCCCCGCGAGCGCATCCGCGTGTTCGCCACCCGGGTCGGTGGCGGGTTCGGGGGCAAGCAGGAGATGTTCACCGAAGACCTCGTCGCCCTCGCCGTGCTGCGCACGGGGCGCCGCGTCGCCTACGAGTTCTCGCGCGCCGACCAGTTCCGCCGCGCATCGGTGCGGCATCCGTTCCGCGTGGCGGTGACGCTCGGGGCCACGGTGGACGGCGTCCTCACCGCCATGAAGCTCGACGTGCTGAGCGACACCGGCGCGTACGGCAACCACGGCATCGGCGTCATGTTCCACGGGTGCGCCGAGTCGATCAACGTCTACCGGAGCCCCGTCAAGCGCGTCGACGCCGAGGTCGTGTACACGAACACCGTGCCGTCGGGAGCGTTCCGCGGGTACGGGCTCGGGCAGGTGATCCTCGGCGTGGAGTCCGCGATGGACATGCTCGCCGAGAAGCTCGGGATCGACCCGTTCGACCTGCGGCGCCTCAACGCCGTGCGGGAGGGCGATCCGCTCCTGACGGTGCGCGACGAGCACGACGAAGACCTCGTCTGGGGCAGCTACGGCCTCGACCAGTGCCTCGACGACGCCCAGGCCGCGCTGCGCCGCGGCAACGGCGTCGACGCCCCCGAGGGCTGGCTGGTCGGCGAGGGGATGGCGCTGTCGTTCATCGCCGCCATGGCCCCCGGCGGACACCACGCCCACACCGTCGCGACGCTGCGACCGGACGGCGTCATCGTCGTCGCGGCCGGCACGGCGGAGTTCGGCAACGGCACGAGCACGGTGCTGCGGCAGATCGCGGCGACCGTGCTCGAGGCCGAGCCCGAGCGCATCGTGCTCCGCGCCGCCGACACCGACCTGGTCGCCCACGACACCGGCGCGCTCGCGTCGGCGGGGGTCACCGGCGCCGGCAAGGCGCTGACCGCGGCGTGCACCGAGCTGCGAGCTCGCATCCTCGCGACGGCATATGCGGTCGCAGGGTCTCCCGAGGGCATCGATCCCGAGCTCGCACCCCGCGGCGTGCAGATCGGCGAGCGCCTCGTCGCGTTCGACGAGATCGTGCATGCTGCCGCCACCGAGCAGCGGACCCTCGAGGGCCTCGTGGGTCGTGGCAGCGAGCACGGCGACGAACGCAGCCTGTCCTTCAACGTCCATGCGGTCCGCGTCGCCGTCGAGCCTGAGACGGGCGCCGTGCGGGTGCTGCAGTCGGCGCAGGCCGCCGACGCCGGGTACCTCATGAACCCCGCGCAGGTGCGTGGCCAGGTCGAAGGCGGCGCAGCCCAGGGCCTGGGCAGCGCGCTCTACGAGGAGGTGCTGATCGGCGCCGACGGCGCGGTTGCCAACCCGGCGTTCCGGCAGTACCGAGTGCCGCAGTTCGGCGACGTCCCCGTCACCGAGGTGCTCTTCGCCGACACCTCCGACACCGTCGGGCCGTTCGGGGCGAAGTCGATGAGCGAATCGCCCTACAACCCCGTTGCCGCCGCCGTCGGCAATGCGATCGCGCGCGCCGTGGGCCGCCGCCCGTTCCACCAGCCCTTCACCCGCGAGCGGGTCTGGCGGCTGATCCACGGACTCGACGAACACTGACTTCCGACGAACTTCCACGAGACCGGATGCCGCGGTCCGCGGCATCCGGGATCATCCGTCACATCGCCGAAACACCCTGACCCACCGGCTGAAACGCGCTGCGCCTAGCGTCGGCGTGATCACATCACCTGTGCTCACACCGCATGAAGGGAAGCCACACCCGATGGCACGACACAGCAACCTGGGGCGGCGCGGCCGTCTCACCGCGGGCGCAGCCGCGGTCATCGCCTCCGCCCTCGTCTTCGCCGGCTGCGCGTCGGGCGGCACCGCCGCACCCGGCTCCATCGAGGGCGGCGACGAGGTGGCCTCATACGGCGAGATCAGCGTCCAGTACTCCTGGATCAAGAACGAGGAGTTCGCCGGCGAGTTCTACGCATACGAGAACGGCTACTACGACGAGGCCGGCTTCGACGAGGTCATCGGCATCTCCGGCCCCGACACCGGCGTCGCCAAGCTCCTCTCCGGCACGGTTCAGGTCGCGCTGAGCGACGCGGCGTCGCTCGGCGCCGCGATCGCGGAAGAGGACGCACCGCTCAAGATCATCGGCGCGACCTTCCAGAAGAACCCGTTCACGATCCTCTCGCTGGCCGACGGCGGCAACATCACCACTCCCGAAGACCTCGTCGGCAAGACGATCGGCGTGCAGGACTCGAACGCCTCGGTGTTCGCGGCGCTGCTCAACGCCAACGGCATCGACCCGGCCGACGTCACCGTCGTGCCCGTCGACTTCGACCCGACACCACTCATGAACGGAGAGGTCGACGGCTTCATGGCGTACCTGACGAACGAGGCCCTCACGGTCGAGCTGGCCGGATACGAGATCACCAACCTCTCCTACGCCGAGAACGGCGTTCCGTACGTCGCCGAGACGTTCAGCGTGACCGACCAGTACCTCGCCGAGAACAAGGAGCTGCTCAAGGCGTTCCTGATCGCCGAGATCAAGGGCTGGACGGACGTCTTCAAGGAGTCGACCGACGACACCGTGAGCCTCATCGAGCAGTACTACAACCAGGCGGCCGCGGAGTCGGAGGACGGGCTCGAGGCGGTCTTCGGCGCCCTCGACCCCGAGAAGACCGCCCTCGGCCTCGAGGCCGAGAAGCTGCTCATCTCGACGGAGGAGACCGAGGCCAACGGTCTCTTCACGATCTCGGACGAGCTCAAGAAGCAGACCATCGCCTCGCTCGCCGCCGCCGGCTGGGATGTGTCGATCGACGACCTCTTCGACACCACCATCATCGACGAGATCTACGAGGAGAACCCCGAGCTCAAGGACTACCTCCCGTAGTCCAGGATCGGCGCCCTTCATCATGACCGAGACCGACATCACGGATGCCGCGGCCACCGCGTCGCCGGCGGGGGAGACCTCGCCGGCGGCGCCGCCCCTGACCACAGCCACCGGCATCCACATCGACGGACTGAGCAAGACGTTCCAGACCGGCCGCGGCGGCACCGTCACGGCCCTGCAGGACACCCACCTGCACACCGACAAGGGATCGTTCCTGGCCCTCCTCGGCCCCTCGGGCTGCGGCAAGTCGACGATCCTCCGCATTCTCGCCGACCTCGAGACGCCCACCACCGGCGAGGTCTCCGTCGACGGCAAGACCCCCGCCCAGCTGCGTCGCGACAGCGAGCTGGGCATCGCGTTCCAGGACCACGCGCTGCTGCCGTGGCGGAGCGTGCTCACGAACATCCGACTCGTCTTCGAGATCGCCGGCCGCCGCCCCGACAAGGCCTACATCGACGAGCTCATCGCCCTCGTGGGGCTGAGTGGCTTCGAGAAGGCGAAGCCCGCGCAGCTGTCGGGCGGCATGCGGCAGCGCGTGTCGATCGCCCGCGCACTCGCGCTGAAGCCCTCGGTGCTGCTGCTCGACGAGCCGTTCGGCGCGCTGGACGACATGACGCGGCAGAATCTCAACCTCGAGCTGCTGCGCATCTGGACCGAGAAGCCCGCCACGACGCTGCTGGTCACCCACGGCATCTCGGAGGCGATCTTCCTGTCGGACCGCGTGGCCGTGATGTCGCCGCGGCCGGGGCGCATCAAGGAGATCATCGAGGTCGACCTGCCCCACCCCCGCACGCCCGACATGCAGCGGTCGCCCGAGTTCCACGAGCTCGTGGACCGTGCGTCGGAGCTGCTCTTCGGCGCCGACGGCCGCGCGGCCGCGGAGTCCTGATGCGCGGGCGGACCCTCCCGGGCTGGCTCGCGGGACTCGTCGGCGCGGGCGCGCTCATCGCCGCGTGGTGGCTGTTCTCGGTCACGGTGTTCCAGCCGCCGCCGGGAACGACATTCACCCCGGTGCCGTCCCCGTTCGTCGTGTTCCAGACCATCTGGGAGGACGGGCTCGCCGCATATTGGTCGGTGTTCCAGGTGACGATCACCGAGGCCGCGATCGGCTACGCGTGGGGCAACGGGCTCGCCCTGCTCATCGCGGCGGCCGTGCTGCTGCTCCCCCGTATCGAGACGATCGTCGTGCAGGTCGCCGTGGTCAGCTACTGCCTTCCGGTGGTCGCGGTCGGCGGCATCGCGATCGTCGTGCTCGGCGGCGCCAAGCGCGCCGGTGACCCGAGCGCGACGGCGATCTTCCTGGCGGCGCTCGCAGTCTTCTTCACGACCGTGGTCGGTGCGCTGCTGGGCTTCCGCTCCTCCGACACCGCGAGCCTGGACGTCGTGCGCGTCTACGGCGGCTCGCGGTTCACGCAGCTGCGCAAGGTGCGCCTGATCGCCGCGCTTCCCGCGATCCTCAACGCGCTGCAGATCGCCGTGCCGTCCGCGTTCCTCGGCGCGATCCTCGGCGAGTACATGGGCGGCACCGACCGCGGCGTCGGCATCACGCTGATCCGCCTACAGGGCGACCTGGACTCGGCCCGAGTGTGGGCGGTGTTCCTGCTCTCGGCGATCGTCGCCCTCATCGGGTACGGGCTCGTCGGCCTCATCGCCCGCACGGTGACCCCGTGGGTCTCGGGCAAGGCGGTTGCCGCATGACCGCCACCGCTCCCGCCGCCATGCCGCTCGAGGCGACCCCGCACACGGCCAAGCGCGCCACCGCGATCTCGCGGGCCGTCGGCCGATCGCTCCTGAATGCCCTCCTCACGTTCGTGATCGTGCTCGCCCTGTGGTGGGCCGTGGTGAACCTCACCGGCATCTCGCCGTACGTCGCGAAGGGTCCGGCGGACGTGTGGGAGTTCTTCTTCACGTCGCCCGAAGCCGCCGAGAACCGGGCGGAGATGATGCAGCTCCTGGCGCAGACCCTCTCCGACGCCGCGCTCGGCTTCATCGTGGGCATGCTGGTGGCGATCGTGCTCGCCCTCGCGTTCTCATTGTCGCGCTCGGTGGGGATGGGCGTCATGCCGCTCGCGCTGCTGCTGCGTTCGGTGCCGCTCGTCGCGATCGCCCCGGTCATCATCCTGATCACGGGACGGGGGACTCCGGCATCCGTCGCCGTCATCGGCTCGATCGTGGTGCTCTTCCCGGCCCTGGCGTCGATCATGTTCGGTCTGAGCCGCGCATCGAAGGAGAGCCTCGACCTCGTGCACGTGTACGGGGGTGGCCGGGCCACGCAGCTGCGCAAGGTGAACGTACCGGGCGCGCTGCCCTCGCTGTTCGCCGCGGCACGGGTATCGGTGCCGGGAGCCGTGACAGGTGCCCTCCTCGCCGAGTGGCTCTCGACCGGACAGGGCATCGGGGGGATGATCCAGAAGTTCAGCGCCTCGGCCCGCTTCGACGAACTGTGGGCCTCGGTCGCCCTGATCACGATCGTCACGCTGCTGCTCTACAACCTGGTCCAGATCGCCGAGAACATCGTGCTCGCCCGCATGGGGATGACGACCTCCGCCCGCTGAGCGACCGCGGCCGACCTCGTCGCGGCCGCGGCACGGATGACCGAGAGACGCGGACAGGAGGATGATCGGCGGATGTTCCCCCGCTGTCACGGCATGGAAACACCCACCACCTAGCGTCAGTTCATGGAACGCTTCACGATCACGGTCTTCTGCGGTTCATCCCCCGGCACCGACCCGGTCTACGCGCGGGCGACCCGAGCGGTCGGCGAGGCGATCGGACGCGCCGGAATGAACCTCGTCTATGGCGGCGGCCACGTCGGCCTCATGGGCACTGTCGCCGACGGGGCGCTGCAGGCCGGAGCGCACGTCACGGGCGTGATCCCACGGGCGCTTCAGGCGCGCGAGGACGCCCACCACGAGATCAGCGAACTGGTGCTCGTCGACACGATGCACGAGCGCAAGACGATCATGGCCGACCGCGCGAACGCCTTCCTCGCGCTGCCGGGCGGTCCGGGGACGCTCGAGGAGCTGACCGAGCAGTGGACGTGGGCGCAGCTGGGCATCCACGAGAAGCCGGTCGGCGTGCTCAACATCGCCGGCTACTTCGACCCGTTGCTGGCGTTCGTCGCGAACATGCGCGACCGCGGCTTCACCCACCCCCGCTATACCGACATGCTCGTCGTGGCCTCCGAGCCCGAGGAAGCTCTCGCGCGGCTGCGCGACTACGTGCCGCCCGTGCGTTCGGAGGTCTCCCCCGGCGCCGAGATGACCGGCGCGCTGTCGATTCCGCTCCGCCCCTGAATCGAAGGCATCCACTTCGGAGTCGATCGGCGGGGTCAGGCCGTGCGCGCCCGCCGGTGAACCTCGCCGGCAACGACGACGATCGCCGTGACCCCTGCGGCCAGCAGCACACTCCACGAGAAGTGGAGGTCGACCAGGTGCGCGCCCGCCCACGCGCCCAGGCCGATCAACACCACCGACAGGAGCCGGCGGGGCCAGGGACTGCCGCCGTTGCCGCCCGCAAGCCGCGAGTCGTAGACGAGCCCCACCAGGGTCGAGGTGACGACGACCGTGGTTACGTCCTTCGCGCCGACGGCGCGTGCGGCGCCCGCCTGGACTCCCATGGCGAGTCCGAGCAGCGCGGTGAGCACGTTGTGATCGATGACGTCGATGCTCTCGCGCGCGGCACCGAGACCGGCCGCGACGAGAAGTGCGATCGTCACGAGGAGGAGCAGCAGGCTCGTACGGCCCGACCATCCGGACGCCGTCCCGCGGCCGGCCCTTCCCGCGACCGCCGCACCGGCGACGAACGCGATCAGAGCGACGACCGGCCCGAGCACCGGCAGGTCGTCGGCCCCGGCGAGACCCATTCCGAGGATCACGACGTTGCCGGTCATGTTGCCGGTGAAGACGCGGTCGAGCCCGAGGTACCCCGCCGCGTCGATCACACCCGTCGAGAAGGTCAGCGCGAGCATGCACCACAGCTCGACCCGCTCCGGTTCCTGCCTGCCCCACATCGCTCTCATGAACTCCTCGATCCCGTCCCTGTCGCCGCGGCACCCGGCCGCCGGCGCCTCGATGTCACGCGCGGTCCGCGGCGAGCTGCAGCACGGACTCGGCGAGCGCCTGGATGCCGCGGGCGACGTCGCCCGCCGACACGGCCTCGTCCGGGTGGTGGCTGATGCCGTCGGGATTGCGCAGGAACAGCATGCCGACCCCGGTCAGCGCGCCGATGGCCATCCCGTCGTGTCCGGCGCGGCTGAAGATCACCAGCGGGTCGTCCGCGCCGGCGGGCAGTGTCGACGCGATGCCCTCCCGCACGACGTCCTGCAGCACCGGCTCGCAGAAGACGGCCGGTGCTCTGTGCACCTCGCGGGCGCGCCAGCGCAGCCCCCGGCGCCCCATGATCTCGTCGAGCTCGCGCTCGATCGCGAGCCACACCCGGTCGCGCTCGCCGTCGAACTCGCCGCGCAGGTCGAGCGACAGGCGGGCCTCGCCGGCTACGACGTTGACGGCGCCGGGGTACGCCTCGAGCTGCCCGACGGTGCCGATGATGTGGTGCTCGCCGCGGCAGATGCGCTCGACGGCGAGCGCCGCCTCGGATGCGCCGAGCAGCGCGTCGCGACGCCGGTCGTACGGCGTGCCCCCGGCGTGCCGCGCCTCGCCCTCGACCGTGAGCTGGAACCGTCGCGCCGACGCGATGGACGACACCACCGCGAGCGACTCGCCCCGGTCGTCAAGCTCGGGCCCCTGCTCGATGTGCGCCTCGAGATAGCCGACCAGCTCGTCGGGGCGCCTCGCGGCCTCGGCCACGCGTCCGGGGTCGAGCCCGAACTCCAGGAACGCCTCGCGCAGCGTCATGCCGTCAGCATCCGCCAGCGCCCACCAGTCGTCGTTCCACTGCCCCGCCACCGCCGATGAACCGAGCAGCGCCTTGCCGAACCGGGTGCCCTCCTCGTCCGAGAACGCGACGATCTCGAGCGCGAAGGGCAAGGGGACGACGGATGCCTCGTCCCGGGGTGCGGGCGACCGCAGCAGCCGCACCACCTCGAGGGCCATCAGCACCCCCACGATCCCGTCGAACCGGCCGGCGTCGGGCACGGTGTCGAGGTGCGAGCCGAGAAGCAGCGCGGGGGCGTCGGGATCGGGCGCGCCACCTGGCGCCGCGCGATCGATGCGGCCGAGCTGGTTGCCCACCGCGTCCTGCCGGGTGGTCATGCCGGCCTCGCGCATCCACTCGGCAGCGAGCCGGTTGACGCGCGCGTGCTCGGGCGAGAGGTAGACCCGCTCGATCGATCCCGGTGTCGCCGAGATGCGCGCCAGCTCGTCGCAGCGCGCCATCACCCGGCGCGCGGCGAGCGCGATGCGGTCGCGGTCGATGCCGGCCAGGAGGGCCGTCACGCGCGCGCCGCCCGGTAGACGTCGGTCGCGGCATCCGTCCCCCCGCCCGCGGGGACCGTCGCGCCGAAGCGCCGCAGCACGGCCTCGAGGGCGGCAAGGGTGGTGAGCACCGCGTCCTGGCGGGCGTTGTAGCCCATCGTGCCGATGCGCCAGACCCGCCCGTGCAGCGGGCCGAACGACGTGCCGATCTCGATGCCGAAGTCCTCGAGCAGCGCGGCCCGCGCGGCGTCGCCCGGTACCCCGGCAGGGATCTCGACCGCCACGACGTTGTTCATCTTGTGCCCGAGGTCGCCGAACACCTCGAGGCCGAGTCCCTGCACCCCGGCGAGCATCGCCGCCCCGGCGACCCGGTGCCGCTCGATGACGACATCGCGGCCCTCCAGCAGCAGCACGCGCGCGCACTCCCGCGCGGCGTAGAGCATCGAGGTCGCCTCGGTGTGATGGTTGAGGCGCCGCGGCCCCCAGTAGTCCAGGATCATGCCGAGGTCGAAGTAGTTCGAGCGCACGAAGTCGGCCGCCGACGCGTCGCCGTCCTCGCGGATGCCCGCCTCGATGCGCGACCGCGACCGCACCACCTCGAAGGCGCGGTCCGACAGCGTGATCGGCGCCGACCCCGACGGGCCACCCAGGCACTTCTGCAGGCCCGCGGTCGCGGCATCCACCCCCCATTCGTCGGCCTCGAACGCGTTGCCGCCGAGCGACGCCGTGGCGTCGGTGTAGAACAGCACGCCGTGCTTCGCGCACACCGCGCCCACCTCGTCGAGCGGCTGGTTCATCGTCGTCGAAGTGTCGCCCTGCACGAGCGCGAGCAGCGTCGGCTTCACCCGCACGATGGCCTCTTCGATCACCGACACCGGGAAGACCTGTCCCCACGTGGTCTCGATCGTGTGCACCTCGGCCAGCGCCCGCTCGGCGATCTCGGCGAGCAGGTGTCCGAACCTGCCGAACACCGGCACCAGGACGCGGTCCCCGGGCCGGATCAGCGAGATCAGCGCCGCCTCGATCCCGGCGCGCGACGTGCCGTCGATCAGCAGCGTCGCGTCGTTGGCCGTGCCCCACACGCCCCGGTACAGCTGCTGCGTCTCGGCCATCGTCGCCGTCATGAACGGGTCGTACTGCCCCACGAGCGGCGCGGACATCGCCCGCAGCACGCTCGGATACGCCGAGATCGGCCCCGGGCCCATCAAGAGGCGGGCAGGCGGGTCGATCGGGCCGGGGAAAAGGGTCATCGGTTCACTCCAGAAGCGGAAAGTCGGTCGGCGAGCCGGCGCGCGAGGCGCACCAGCGCGATGTCGGTGCCCTCGCGCGAGACGAGGCACACGCCCACCGGGGCGGGCCCCAGCGGAGACGGCACGGTGAGCAGCGGTGCCGACAGGGCCGGAAGACCCGCCACCGCCGCCGGCGTCGTCATGCGCAGGGTCGCGGTGCGCACGGCGTCGATCCGCTCACCGGCGAGCCCTCTCGCGGGCGCCGCACCCGGTGCGGTCGGAAGCAGCAGCACGGCACCGCGCACCCGGTCGCGCACGAGGTCGCGGAGCGGGGCGAGGAGCGAGCGGGCGGATGCCTCGTCCTCGGCGGTCACCGCGGCGGCGGCGCGGAACCGCTCGGCGATCGCAGGGCCGACAGCTCCGGGGTGGGCGTGCAGCCAGGCGCCGTTGTTGCGCCACGCCTCGGCCGCCTGCACGGCGCGGAACGGGACGAGGTAGTCGTCGAGGTCACCGAGCGACACACGGTCGATCGCCGGGGCATCCGGGCCTGCGGCGAGGGCGCCGAGCAGCGTCTCGAAGGCGTCGCGTGTCGTCGGCTCCGCCGCGTCGAGCGCCTCGTCGGGCACGGCGAACCGCCACGGCAGGTCTTCGCCCGACTCGCCCCACCTCCCGCGGCCGGGATCGTCCTCGTCGGACGCCGCCGACGCGTCCGACCCGTCGTAGCTCAGGCACCAGTCGGCCACACGCTGGAGTGTGTCGCCGTCACGGGTGAGCCACCCCACGGTGTCGAACGACTGCGCGAGCGGCAGCATCCCCTGGCGCGGGACCAGCCCGTGGGTCGTCCGCAGGCCCCACAGCCCCTGGTACGACGCGGGAACGCGCACCGATCCGGCGGTATCGGTCGCGAGGCCGATGTCGGCCTGGCCGGTCGCGACGGCAGTGGCGGGTCCGCTCGACGATCCGCCCGGGAGGGCGCCCGGCAGTGCGCCGTTCGGCGGCGTGCCGTAGTGCGCGTTGTCGCCCGCAATGGAGTATGCGAACTCGTCGGTGCGGGCGATGCCGCGCAGCGACGCCCCGCCGCGCAGCAGATCCGAGACGGCGGGCGCGGTCGTCGTCTCGGGGCGGGCGCTGTCGAGGTAGACCGGATTGCCCGCGCCGATCCGGTAGCCCTTGATGGCGAAGAGGTCTTTGACAGCGACGGTGAGCCCCGCGAGTGAGCCCTCCCATGCGCCCTGGAACAGGGGGTCGCCGACGGTACGCCAGACGGTGCGGTCGAGCGGCTGCGCGCGCGGAGTGACGTGGGCCGCGGTGATGCGCCACGCGCCGTCGATCCGCTGCCACAGCTGCGTCTGCAGGCCCCGCCCGCCGCCGGCGTAGCGTGACACGGAAACCAGGAGCGCAGCATCCGTCCCCACCGGACGGTACTCGATGCGCTCGATCGTGCGCGGCGCGACCCCGCCCCGCGTGCCCCGGAAGGCCGAGATGGCGTCGTGGCCGACGAGCAGCCCGGCCCCGTCGCCGCGCAGGGTGTCGGGCCCCGGCGCGAAACTGTCGTCGAGCACCGCGATGTCATCGGCGACGATGGCCGCCTCGTAGCGCTCGAACGCCGCGAGCAGATCGGCGGGAACGGATGCCTCAGCCACGGGTCACCGCCCCGAAATCCGCCTCGCGGATGCGCGCATGGACACCGCACACGATGTCGACGACCTGCGAGATGTCGAAGTCGGTCGCCGCGGAGAGGTAGGCGTAGGCGAGGTGCTCGTCCATGCCGTACCGTGCCTGCAGCAGGGCCAGCGCCGCACGGACCGCCTTGCGCATCGCCTCGCCCAGGTCGGGGTCGAGCCCGGTCGGAACCAGGTACTCGTCGGTGCGCACGAGCGGTCCGGCGAGCTCGCCGAACGCGGCGAGCGCCTCGTCGCGCGGCACCACGTCGAATCGCAGCGTGGCGCGCAGCGATGCCTCGAGCGCGGTGAGCGCGACCTCGCCGTCGCCCTGGGCGAAGTGCGGGTCGCCGACGTACGCGAGCGCCCCCTCGACCTGCACCGGCAGGTAGAGCACGGCGCCCTCGACGAGCAGCTTGATGTCGATGTTGCCGCCGTGCTCGCCGGGCGGCACCGAGTGCGGCCGGTCGTCGGAGTCGACGGCCACGCCCATGGTGCCGAGGAACGGCGCGAGCGGGAACTCCACGATCCGATCGCCTCCGTCGACGAGCGGCAGCACGCCGACCAGCCCGGTGTCGCGGTGCTCGACGGGGGCGAAGACGCTGACGTTCGCGCTCCCCCGAGGCAGCTCGCCCGGCAGCGCGCCCTTGCCGTGACGGTTCGAGATGACGCCGTAGGGAACGCGGGGGGCGAGCTGTTCCACGGTGATCTTCAGCAGGTCTCCCGGGGCTGCGCCGGCGACGTGGATCGGGCCCGTGACGATATGGGGCCCGTCGGCCGCCGGGTCCCGTGAGAGCGCGGTGGCGATCTCCACAGCATCCTCCAGCACGGATGCCGGGTCCACACCGTGTGCTCCGAAGAACGCCAGCGGATCCTTGCCCTGGTCTTCGAGGATGCCCTCGTGGCTCACCGTGTCGATCGTGACGGTCTCACCCGGCGCGATCGTGAGGGCCGGGGCATCCGTCCGACAGGGCAGCCGCCCCCACATCACCGTGGCGGGCGTCGCCGGGAGGTAGTGGTCGCCCGGGGTGGAGCCGGTGTGCGGTTGCAGAATCGGGAATGGGGTATGCACGGCTCCAGTCAACCCGGCTGCCGCCGCAAAGGCATCTTCCGTCGCCCGCGGCACCGTGTCCGGCTCTGCGAATCTCGGACGCATCAGTCGGCAGCATCCGCCTTCTCGAACTGGGCTTGCAGCTCGTCGAGGTCGACCGAGTCCGTCGTCACGGACTTCTTGCCGTCGTAGACGTCACGGTCGATCTCGTTGCTGGCGTTCGCGACGAGCATGGCCACGAAGGTGTCGCCATTGACGTTGAGGAAGGTGCGGAAGATTCCGGCGAACCAGTCGACCGCGATGAGCAGCCCGACTGCCTCGAAGGGCAGTCCCAGCGAGGTCGCGAGGAACATCGCGACGACGGGGAAGCCGCCCGGCACAGTGATGGTGCCCATGTTCAGAAGGATGGCGAGAGCCATGCCCAGGACGATCGTGCCGACGTCGAGAGTCATGCCGCCCGACTGAGCGAGGAACATGACCACGATCATGTAGTTGAGCACCGCACCGTAGGAGCCCATGGTCAATCCGACCGAGAGCGTGAAGTTGGCGACGGTCTGGCTCACGCCGACCTTCTCGACAGCGGACCGCAGCACGGTCGGGAAGGTGACGGCCGAGCTCGTCGTGGTGATGGCGATCAGGGTCTGATCGGCGAGCTTGCTGGGAAGTCGTGCCGGGTTCAGGCCGGTACGCAGCCACACGACCAGGACGAAGAGGGCGAAGACGATCAGCACGCCGACGAGCGTCGACCCGAGGTACTTGAGGGCGCTCGTGATGACCCCGAATCCGACGGTGCCGGCGAGATTCGCCAGCAGGCAGAACACGCCGATCGGTGCGATGAGCATCACGAAGCGGATCATCGTCAGCACCACCTGCTGGATCGAGTCGAAGAACTCGAGAACCAGCCGGTTGCCCGTCTTCGCGATGTAGGCGTTCAGGGCGACGCCGAACAGCAGCGAGAAGATAATGATCGGCACCATGGTCGCGGTCGACATGGCCGCGAAGATGTTCGTCGAGACGAAGTTGAGGAGGGTGTCCTGCCAGCCGGCGGTCTCGCCGGCGGCGTCCTCGAGCGTCGGATCCACCGCACCGGAGAAGTCGATTCCCGCGCCGGGCTGGATCACGACGCTGATCCCCCACGCGATGATCGCGGCCACGATCGAGAAGCCGATCATCCACTTGAACGTGCGGAAGGCCAGCTTTCCCATGCCCGACCCGGTCATCGAGCCGGTCGCCACGATGACAGACGACATGACCAGCGGCACGATGGCCATCTGGATCAGCCGGATGAACAGGTCGCCGATGAACTTGAGGTTGGCTGCCCACTCGCCCACGATCAGGCCGAACACGATTCCCAGGATCGCAGCGACGCCGATCTGGAACGCCGGGTGCTTCACTGTCTTCATATCGGCTCCATTTCGCTTGACGTCAGAGCACGCTCGGACGCGGGGTGCGACCAGGCTAAGGAGCTTCGGTTCGCGAAGAAGTCAGATTGGTAGGACCGTAACGCGGTTTTTACACGGCTGCGGCCCTCTGAAACGTGATGGTTACGTATCGACATGACGATCGCTGGGCAATTGGTCCTACCGGGCGTGACCACGTGCCTCGCGCGGCACGCGCATCCGGACATGCCAGACTGGGGTGGCAGCCGAGGGGGTCGCGCTGCGTCCACCCCGCCCGTGGCCAGTCTGGAGGGCAACCGTGACCGACCGCCTGCAGCTCGGTCCGCTCGCCCGGGAGGGCGGGACGGTCGCCGACGACGTTGTTCGTCATCTGCAGCGTCTCATCGTCACAGGCATGCTCGCGCCCGGCGAACGGCTCGCCCCGGAACGCAGTCTCGCCGCCGACCTCGGAGTCTCGCGCAACGCTCTGCGCGAGGCGCTGCTGCGCCTCGAGCTGCTCGGGCTGCTCGACCGACGGCAGGGCCGCGGCACACGCGTGTCCGCGAATCTCCCCTTGACCAGCACTTTCACGGCGCACCTAGAACAGGATGCCGCCCGGTTCCACGACTCGGCCGAGCTGCGCACGGTCGTCGAGCCGCAGATCGCCCGGCTCGCCGCGGGCCGGATCCAGGCGGACGAGATCGGAGCGCTGACCGAGCTGCTGCGCCAGTCCGAGGCGGCTCCCGACGCGGACGAATCGGTCCGCCTGGACGTCGCGTTCCACGTCGCGGTGGCTCGCGCGACCCGGAATGCGCTTCTGGCGTCGCTGAGCGAGCTGACCGTCGCCTGGACCGTGGAGGCGCGGGTGTACTCGCATCTGGAGGATCAGGGACGCCGGCTGTCGTCCGCCGGGCACGGGCGGATCCTGCGCGCCCTCGCGGCGCACGATGGCGATGCGGCCGAGGCCGCCATGCGCGTGCATCTCGACGAGATCGCCGAGGTCATCGAAGCGGTCCGGGCGGGGACGCCTGATCTCGCCTGATCCCGCCTGATGCCGCGGGAAGCGACTGCGTCGCGTCCGCCGGGGGCACGCGTCATCCGCTGGCCGTGAACCACTCCGCACGCAGCAGCCTGCCGGCAGGCCGCCCGCGGAAGCGCGGGGACTCACCGGGTCCGCCCTCGGTGACGTCGTAGACCGGTCTGCCCGCAAGCCACGTGCGCCGTACGCGCCCCGTGAGCACGCGCGAGTCGTACGCGGTGATCGGGTTCTTGTGCAGCAGCTCGTCGGCGTGCACCTCGAACGGGTCATCGACACCGAAGACCGTGAGGTGGGCGGGCGCGCCCACGGCGATGGCCCCCGCGCCCTCGATCCCCGCCACCGCGGCGGGGCCTGTCGTGTACAGCGGCAGGATGCGCTCGAGACGGATGCCGCGGTGACGAGCCTCGGTCCACACCGCCGACAGGCCGACCTGCAGCCCTGCGATGCCACCCCAGGCGAGCCCGAAGTCGCCGCCGCTCGACCGCTTCAGGTCGACGGTCGACGGGGAGTGGTCGCTCACGATCGCGTCGATGGCGCCGTCGACGACACCCTCCCACAGCAGGTCACGGTTGGATGCGTCGCGGATCGGCGGGCAGCATTTGAACTCGGCCGCGCCGTCGGGGATCTCCTCCGCGGCGATGGTCAGGTAATGGGGGCACGTCTCGACGGTCAGCGCGACGCCCTCGGCCTTAGCGGCGCGGATGGCCGTCAGCGAATGGGCGTCGCTCAGGTGGAGGATGTGGGCACGCGCGCCGGTGCGACGCGCTTCGGCGATGACGGCATCGATCGCCGAGGCCTCACTCGCGGCCGGCCGGCTCGCGAGGAACGCGCCGTACTCAGGGCCGAGCGCGCCGCCGGGAGAGTCGTGCAGCAGGGCGGGGTCTTCGGCGTGCACGATCAGGCGCGAGCCGAGCGCGGCGACCTCGTCCATCGCTGCGGCTAGCTGCGCGCGGTCGAGGTGCCCGAACTCGTCCACCCCCGACGGCGACAGGAAGCACTTGAACCCGTACACACCCGCCTCGTGCAGCCGGCGCAGCGCCCCGAGGTTCTGGGGCACCGCACCACCCCAGAACCCGACATCGACGTGAGCGGATGCCGCCGCTGCCGCCCGCTTGATCTCGAGGGCTTCGACGGTCGTGGTCGGCGGCACGGAGTTGAGGGGCATGTCGACGATCGTCGTGACGCCGCCGGCGGCCGCCGCGAGCGTCGCCGAACGGAAACCCTCCCACTCGGTGCGACCCGGCTCGTTCACGTGGACGTGCGAATCGACGAGCCCGGGGAGCAGGACCGCGTCGTCGGGCACGATCGTCGTGCCGCGCATCACCGAACCCGGTGTGGAGATGCCGGTGATGACGCCGTGCTCGAACTCGACGTCGGCGGGCCGGAACGCGCCCTCGATCCACGCCTGCGCCGCGCGGACGCGGCCGCTCGCGCCTCGGCGAGTGCTCACCTGGGTCATCAGGACTCCTTCCGTCGTGGCGCCAGCATCCCCCACATCTGTTCCCGAAGCGATGCCTTCGGGTTTCAGGGGTGTGAATCGCGCACACCCGGCGTGAGCCGCGCGGCGGTCACACGCTCGTCACAACGTCGAAATGCCCACCGAACGGCACACCGGTAGCGTCCGGAGCGAGGGGATCGACGTGAGAATCGAAGAGTTCAACGAGCTGGACACAGCGTCCGCCTGCGCGCTCGTCGCGGTGTGGGCGGCGATCCCCGCGTGGGTCGATGCCGTCGTCGCGGGGCGTGCGTATGCGTCTGTCGACGCGCTCGCCTCCCGCGCCGCCGACCTCGCCGCCGGGTGGACCCGCGCCGACCTCGACGCGGCTCTCGCGCACCACCCCCGGATCGGCGAGAAGCCCGCGGGCGCGGGCGCGGAGGCTGCGGCATCCCGTCGCGAACAGGCGTCGATGACGGATGCCGCCGCCGATGTCGCCGGACGGATCGCCGCCGGCAACGCGGCCTACGAGCGGCGGTTCGGGCGGGTGTTCCTCATCCGCGCGGCAGGCCGGTCTCCCGAGGAGATGCTCGCCGAGCTCGAGCGCCGGCTCCGGGGTGACGACGAGACCGAGGCCGCCCAGGCGTTGGGCCAGCTCGCCGAGATCGCACTGCTCCGGCTTCGCGCCGCGATCCACGACGGTCACGACGAGGACGAAGGAGCTGCAGCGTGAAGATCTTGATCATCGGGGCCGGGATCGGCGGCACGAGCGCGGGCATCGCCCTCAAGAACCTCGGTCACGAGGTCGTGATCTACGACAGGATGCGCGAGAACAAGCCGGTCGGCGCGGCGTTGTCGCTGTGGTCGAACGGTGTCAAGGTGCTCAACTGGCTCGGCCTCGGTCGCGAGGTCGCGGCGCTCGGCGGCCGGATGGACCACATGGCGTACCTCGACGGGCACAGCGGCGAGCAGCTGTGCCGCTTCAGTCTCGACCCCGTGACGCGGCAGACCGGCCAGCGTCCGTACCCGGTGGCGCGCGCGGACCTGCAGGCGCTGCTGATGCGCACGTTCGGCATGGAGCGCATCCATCTCGGGATGCAGATGGTCGCCGTCTCGGACGACGGCCGCACCGTCACCGCGACCTTCGCCGACGGCTCGACCGACACCGCCGACATGCTCATCGGCGCGGACGGAGCCCGCTCGATCACGCGCGACTACGTCACCCGCGGCGGCGAGCACATCCGCCGCATCGAGCGCACCTACTCGGGGTACACCAACTTCAACGGGCTCATCCCCGCGGACCCGCGCATCGGCCCCGCAGACCAGTGGACCACCTACGTCGCCGAGGGCAAGCGCGCCGCCGTCATGCCCGTCGAGGGCGACCGCTTCTACTTCTGGTTCGACGTGCCGCAGCCGGCCGGCCTGCCCTATGAGCCCAGCGACGGCATCGCACCCCTCGTGGAGGCGTTCACAGGCTGGGCGCCGGGTGTGCAGGCGCTGCTCGGGGCCATCGATCCGGAGGTCTCGCTCAACCGCGTGGAGATCTGGGACATCGACCCGTTCCACACATGGGCGCGCGGCCGGGTCGCGATCCTCGGGGACGCCGCACACAACACCGCGCCCGACATCGGGCAGGGCGCCTGCTCGGCGCTGGAAGACACCTTCGCCCTCGCCATCGCCGTGGCCACCAACACGGTGAGCGTCGAAGACACCCTCCGACGCTACGAACGCAGCCGCACCGACCGTGCCGGGGAACTCGTGCTGCGCGCGCGCAAGCGCGGCGACGAGACCCACGGCTATGACCCCGACGCTACGGCCGCCTGGTACGAGAGCCTGCGTGGCGCCGACGGCGCCGGCATCATCCGTGGGATCGTCGGCAACATCGAGGGCAGCCCCATCAACCTGGGCGCCGGGGTGCTCTGACGCACCCGCGCCCTCTGAACCCGGTCCCCGCTCCCCCACAGCAGGTCATCGTCTTCACGGCGGCGGGGCCCCGGTGTCCGGTGTCCGGGTGCCCGCCGCCGTCCTCCGGCAGAGGGCGCTCGCGCACTGCCTCCGCCTCCTCGTCGAACACTGGCAGGTCCCCGGATGCGCGACACCCGCTCCTCCGGGTGCGCCTGGGCCGTGGCTTTGCGGATCCGACTCGCACATGTGCGCTCCGTTGCGGTGGATCGACGATAGAAGCGCATTCGCGCGGACAACAGGGAGTCGACGAAGTCGTCGCCGAGAGTTCACGTGGTGAAACAGGACCGCAATACCCCGAGAGACCTCACTCGCGCGCCTCCGGCCCGAAGGCCGGTCGGGTTCGTCCCCGGAAACGCGTGGGCCTTCGGGCTCTTCACATCTTCTTCGCACTGGGGTACACCCGAAGGGAAGGAAGGTGTGATGCGATGAACGATTCTCCGAGCGATTCCCCGAGTGCAGAGCCGCCCCCGAGGGTGGAGCGGCTCTCCGCGTCGGCGTGCTGGGAGTACCTGGAGACCGCTGAACTCGGCCGGCTCGCGGTCGACAATGCCGATGGCGCGCCCGACATCTTCCCGGTCAACTATCTGGCCCACGAGGGAGCGCTGTACATCCGCACGGCGCGCGACGCGAAGCTCCTCCATATCGCACAGCACCCGATGGTGGCCTTCGAGGTCGACGGTGCCACCGACGACGACCACTACTGGAGCGTGGTGATCCGCGGCAGGGCCGAGCGCGTCACCCGCGACGATGAGATCCGCGACAGCGGGATCCGTCAGCTCGCGTCGTGGAGCCCGACCGCGAAGTTCTTCGTGATGAAGGTCGTGGCGAACACTGTGTCGGGCCGGCGATTCCCTCAGCACGCGAGCCGCAGGGACCCCCTCAGCGCTTTCGAGGGCGACGCGACGCTGTCGACCGCGCCAGAGCCGTCGCACCAGCCACGGGCCGAGCGGCCGGAGCCCATCCCGCATTTCACGCCCCGCACCGGCCCGCAGGACACGCTCCCCGGACCGCGCTCCGACGGGTGACCGCGGATGCCGACGGCAGGGATGACGTCAGGCGGTGAAGACCGTGTGCACGTCGCCGACGACCTCGCGGCCGTTGAGGGCCGTCAGCTCCATCAGCACCGCGGTGCCCACCACGACCCCGCCCAGCGTCTCGACGAGTTCGTGGGCCGCGACGAGCGTGCCGCCGGTGGCGAGCACGTCGTCGACAAGGAGCACCCGGGTGCCGCCGGCGATGTCGTCGTGCGCCTCGATCGTGGCCGTGCCGTATTCGAGCGAGTAGGTGACGGATGCCGCGGGCAGAGGCAGCTTGCCCGCTTTGCGGATGGGCACCAGGCCTACGCCGGCCTCCATCGCCACGGCGCCCGCGAGCAGGAACCCGCGCGCCTCGACCCCGGCGACGACGTCGAAAGACCCCTCGAACGGGGCGATCATCGCGTGGATGACGGTGCGGACGGCCGAGGCATCCGCCAGCAGGGGCGTGATGTCGCGGAACTGCACACCCGGTTCCGGGTAATCCGGGATCGTGCGGATGAGGGATTCGGCGCGCGTGAGGGCTTCGGAGAGCACCCGCCAACCCTACGCCCGAGCCCTGCATGTCATTCGTTACGAGGAGTGTAAGCGCTTGCAGTATGCTGACCGGATGACTTCCGCAGAGACGCTCGAGCGCACGGACGCGTTCCTCACCCCCGTCGGCGACGAGTGGTGGCGCACCGCCGTCATCTACCAGATCTACCCCCGCTCCTTCGCGGACGCCTCGGGCGACGGCATCGGCGACCTCCCGGGCATCACCTCGCACCTCGACGACCTGGCGCACCTCGGCATCGACGCCATCTGGCTGAGCCCGTTCCAGCGCTCGCCCCAGAAGGATGCCGGCTACGACGTCAGCGACTACTGCGACGTCGACCCGCTGTTCGGCACGCTCGCCGACTTCGACGACATGCTCGCCGCGGCGCATGAGCGCAGCATCCGTGTCATCGTCGATCTCGTCCCGAACCACTCGTCCGACCAGCACGAGTGGTTCCAGCAGGCCCTCGCCTCGGCCCCCCACAGCGCCGAGCGGGCGCGGTACATGTTCCGCGACGGAAAGGGCAGGAACGGCGAGCTGCCCCCGAACAACTGGGAGTCCGTCTTCGGCGGCCCGGCATGGACTCGCGTCGTCGAGGCCGACGGCGAGCCCGGCCAGTGGTATTTGCACCTCTTCGACTCGTCCCAGCCCGACTTCGACTGGTCGAACGAGGAGGTGCGCGAGGAGTTCCGCCGCATCCTGCGCTTCTGGCTCGACCGCGGGGTCGACGGCTTCCGCGTCGACGTCGCCCACGGCCTCGTGAAGGCGGAGGGGCTTCCGGACTACATCCCGGACCCCGAGGCCGGCTCGATGGGCGGCGAAGAGGCGAACGTGCCGTACTGGGGCCAGGACGCCGTGCACGAGGTGTACCGCGACTGGCGCAAGATCCTCGAGGAGTACGAGGGCCACCGCGCCCTCGCCGCCGAGGCGTGGCTGCCGACCGCGGAGCGCACCGCGCAGTGGGTGCGCCCCGACGAGATGCACCAGGCCTTCAACTTCCCCTACCTGTCGACCGAATGGAACGCCGCCGATCTCCGCGAGGTCATCGACGTGTCGCTGCGCGCGTTCCCCGGCGTCGGTGCGCCCTCGACGTGGGTGCTCTCCAACCACGACGTGGTGCGTCACGCGTCACGCCTCGCACTGACCGCCGAGAACCCGCAGGGTCACGGCATCGGCCCGGACTCTCCCGGACAGCCGATCCCCGAGGTGGGGCTCGCCCGCGCCCGCGCGGCGACCGCCCTCATGCTGGCCCTTCCCGGCTCGGCGTACCTCTACCAGGGCGAGGAGCTCGGCCTGCCCGAGGTCATCGACATCCCCGGCGACGCCCGTCAGGACCCGACGTGGTTCCGCACGAACGGCGAGCGGTACGGCCGCGACGGCTGCCGCGTGCCGATCCCGTGGAACGCGGATGCCCCGGCCTACGGCTTCAACCAGAGCGGTGCGTCGTGGCTGCCGCAGCCCGCGGAGTGGGCGACGCTCGCGCGCGACGCGCAGACAGGTGTCGAAGGCTCCACGCTCGAGCTGTACCGTGCGCTGCTCGCCGAGCGCCGGGCACGCTCGCTGGGCGCGGGTTCGCTGGAGTGGATCGACGGATACGGAACGGATGCTGTGGCATTCCGCAACGGGAATGTCACGGTCATCGCGAACACCGGATCCACGCCGATCGCGCTTGCGGGCGGTATCGTGATCGCGTCGAGCGGTCCGCTCGCTGACGGGGAGCTCCCGGGCGACACGACGGTCTGGCTCGAGACCGCCTGACACCCGCGCTGAGCGACAAGAAGGTACGGTGACGACGTGGTCAGCATCGACGAGGTCGCGCGCGCGGCCGGCGTCTCGACGGCGACCGTCTCGCGCGCGCTGAGCGGGCGCGGCCACGTCTCGGCCGGAGCGAAGGCGAAGGTCGAGGAGGCCGCCAAGAGCCTCGGCTACGTCGTGTCGGCGTCGGCCTCGAGCCTCGCCTCGGGGCGCACGCGCAACATCGGCGTGCTGGTGCCCTTCCTCGACCGGTGGTTCTTCTCCACCGTGCTGAGCGGCATCGCGTCGGCGCTGATGCGTCGGGGCTACGACATCACGCTGTACAGCCTCACCGCCGACCTCGGCGAGCGCCACGACGTCTTCGACACGTTCCTCCGGCGCCAGCGCGTCGACGGGGTCATCGCGATCTCGCTCGAGCTGGGCCAGGAGGAGACCGAGCGACTCGTCGAGCTCGATCTGCCGGTGATCGCGATCGGCGGCCCGAACCCGCTGCTCACGACTCTGACGGTCGATGACGTCGCCGTGGCGCGCCTGGCCACCGAGCACCTGCTCGCGCTCGGCCACCGCCGGATCGCGCACATCGGGGCGAGCCCCGAGTTCGACATCGACTTCCACATCCCGACGCAGCGCCGGCAGGGCTTCGAGCTGGCTCTGGCCGACGCGGGCATCGAGGTCAGCCCGTCGCTGTTCGAGCCCGCCGACTTCACCATCGAGGGCGGGTTCCGCGCCGCGAAACAGCTGATGGGCAAGCCCGGCAGCCGGCCGACCGCGATCTTCGCAGCATCCGACGAGATGGCGATCGGGGCGCTTCTGGCCGCCCGCGAACTCGGCTACCGGGTGCCCGAAGACCTCTCGGTCATCGGCATCGACGGCCACGAGCTCGGTGAGTTCTTCCGCCTCACCACGGTCGACCAGTTCCCCCTCGGCCAGGGCGAGCGCGCCGCCGACGCCATTCTCGAAGCGCTGGAGTCGACGGATGCCGAAACCCCGACGCACCGGCCGGGTGAGCTGCCCTTCGAACTCATCGTGCGGGGCTCGACAGCCCGCCTCCCCCAATAGCTCGAGGTCGTCGCCGCGTCCAGGGCGTTTCGACTCGCTCGTTCCTCGCTCGCTCCACGAGCGGCAGAAGCCCAGGCGGCGGGCGTTCCGACTCGCTCGCTCAACGACCGGGAGAAGCCCAAGCGCCGGTCGTTGAGCGGAGCGCGCTCTGGCGCGCGACCTCGAAACGCCTCGAACCCGGCCGCCGCGTAGGCTCGACCGCATGACCCTCGACCTCGAAGCGATCTACGTCGATCTGCACCGGCATCCGGAACTGTCCTTCCAGGAGACCCGCACAGCGGGGGTGATCGCACAGCACCTGACAGGGCTCGGCATCGAGTTCGAGGAGGGGATCGGCAAGACCGGCGTCGCCGGCGTGATCCGCAACGGCGAAGGCCCCGTCGTGTGGCTGCGGGCGGACATGGACGCCCTGCCCGTTCCCGAGCAGACCGGTCTCGAGTACGCGAGCACGGCGCGGGGCACAGACCCCGCCGGCAGCGACGTGCCGGTCATGCACGCGTGCGGCCACGACATGCACGTGACGGCGCTCCTCGGCGCCCTCGAGCGCCTCGTGGCCACGAAGGACGAGTGGTCGGGCACGATCGTCGCCGTCTTCCAGCCCGCCGAGGAGCACGGCGCGGGCTCGCAGGCGATGATCGCCGATGGCGTGCTCGACCGCTTCCCGAAGCCCGACATCGTGCTCGGGCAGCACGTCACCCCGCTCCCCGCCGGCACCATCGGAGTGCGCAGCGGCACGCAGATGGCGGCGTCCGACGGCATCACGGTCACTCTGCTCGGCCGCGGCGGTCACGGCTCGCGCCCGCAGGCGACGATCGACCCGGTCGTCATGGCTGCGGCCACCGTCATGCGCCTGCAGACCATCGTGTCGCGCGAAGTCGACCCCCGCGACGTCGCGGTCGTCACCGTCGGCTCGATCCATGCAGGCCTCAAGAACAACATCATCCCGGCCGAGGCGAAGCTCGAGCTGAGCCTGCGCTACCCCGACGACGCGGCCCGCGCCCGCGTGCTCGAGAAGGTCGAGCGCATCGTGCGAGCCGAGGCGCAGGCCTCGGGCGCGGAGGAGCCGCCCGTCATCGTCACCGACCACACGCTTCCCCCGACCATCAATGACGTGCACGCGACCGCCCGCCTGGTCCTCGCGTTCGACGCGGCGTTCGGCGAGGGGACGGTCATCGACCCCGGCATGTTCACCGGCAGCGAGGACGTGTCGTGGTTCGCCCGCGAGGCCGGCGTGCCGCTGGTCTTCTGGTTCTGGGGCGGCGTGGATCCGCAGAAGTTCGCGGAGGCGTTCGCGGCGGGCACGGTCGAGCGCGACATCCCGACCAACCACTCGCCGTTCTTCGCCCCGGTGCTCCAGCCCACGCTGAGCCGCGGCGTCGAAGCACTCGTGGTCGCCGCGCGCGAGTTCCTCGCCGAGCCGACGGCGTAGAGGCAAGACGGATGCTGCGGGCCGCAGCATCCGTCCCGTCCGGCCTTCTCGCCTGCCGGCGCGAGCGGTCAGGCGGGTTCGGCGACGGCCCCCGCCCGGGCGTCTTCGGCGTCCAGCAGCCGCTGCAGGCCGGTGAAGTCGCGCATGAGGATCCGCGCCAGCACGAACGTCGGCAGCAGGGCGACCAGTCGCAGCCACCCCGCGACATCGCCCCCGTAGTCCGCGAGAACGCGGGTGCCGCCGCCCTCGGGTACGCACGCGTACTCGACGCGCGAGTTCCACGGCGATGTGGAGTGCCAGACGACCCGTGCCTCCGGCTCGACGACCTCGAGCACGTCCTCGAATCGGACGCGGAACGGGCCGATGATGCGGTCGATCGCCGACCAGCGGCTGCCGACGCTCGGCGGTCCGTCGCCGACCCGCCGCCGCATCTCCACGGCGGGCGCCCAGTCCGGCCAGGTGCCGGGGTCGGCGAAGTACGGGAACACGCGGGCGGGCGGGTGGTCGAGGTGCACGTCGAGCGTCACTTGTCGCCACATGGCCGTCACACCATGGCCGGCACGGGGCGATCGGGGTAGAGCTCCCGCATCGCGCGGTCGTACTGCCGCTTCATGAGCAGCAGATACAGCAGCCGGATGGGCGCGGGCACGTTCGCGCGCATCCACTCGTCGCGCTCGCCCTCGGGCACGCTCGCGACCAGCAGACCGAGCTGCAGGGACATGATGTCCTTCCCCAGCTCCTTGCGGTGCGCCATGAGCTCCGCGCGCGTGTGCTCCTCCATCCAGTCCCACTCCTGCTGGGAGAGGACGGCGCCTGCCACCGGGAGGATGTCGTCCTCCTCCTGCCCCAGGTGCACCAGGAGCGTGTCGCGGAGATGCTCGATGTCGCGGGCGAAGGCATCGCGGAGCCCGGCATCCGCGGTCCGGAGCCAGGGGTCGAGCTGCGGCTCGATCCGGGCGAGCTGGGAGGCGACCTCAGCGTGCTGGGCACGCATCTGGTCGACGTGCAGCGCGCAGCCCGGGTCCCGCGAGACCAGCTTGTCCCACAGCGCGACGTCCTCGGTGTGGTGGTGCATGTGCAGCGCGTAGAAGTCGAGGTGCGCATACCGGCCGACGACGGCGGCGCGCTCGACGTCGCCCGGCGGGACACCGCGGACGAGCTGCGGCAGCTCTCGGTAGAGCCAGCGGAAGATCCTGTGCACGAGGATCAGTCCCGACGTGTCGCATCCGGGTTCCTGCCCGTCTGGCATGGATCCGGACGAGGGCAGTCTCGTGGTCATATCGCACCCCCGATCCCCGCACCTCGTCGACGGTGACGACCCCAGGCGGTGATCAGCCGGAGTCTACTCCGGGGGCGCGTCCGCCGCACCGGCCGCTTCTCCCGCCGGTTCGTCCAGCTCCCTCGCGTCGGACAGCCGTTGGCCCGACGCGAGACCCGGGAGGCCGCGACGCCCGGTCGTCGTGAACGCCAGCAGGACCGAGACCACCGCGAAGACGGACGCGACGAACGCCCAGGCGCCCGGAAGCGCGTTGAGCAGGAGGTAGCCGCCGATGCCGGCGGCGAACCGCAGGAAGCGCGCGAGCCCCACCGGGAGCGGGCCGCCGGTGAAGCGCAGCTGCACGGCGTGGTCGCCGATGGTGCCGCCGGTCGCGAGCGTGACGACGAGCCACACGACGATCGGCACGGCGGAGCCGACGAGGCTCGCCGCCGAGCCGTCGCGCACCGCCGCGTCGGCGCCGAGCAGGTAGAGCAGGAGCTGCACCGCGACCACGACGCTGAGGCTCAGCACCCAGGCCGCGAGCCCGTCGCACAGCATGCCGAGAAGGCGCCGGCCGCGCGTGACCGGCTGCGGCTGGTCCGCGTCGGGGAGGCGGGGCGACCCGCGATGGCGGCGCGGCACGGCGAGCGCGAGCAGCGAGCCGAGCACCGCGCCCAGGGTGTTCGTGAGCAGGTCGTCGACGTCGAACACGCGGTAGGCGCAGGGGTAGAGGCCCCAGACCCCGGTGAGCTGGGTGATCTCGACGAAGCCCGACAGCGCGACGCCCACGACGAGCGCCGTGATCACCCCGCGCCCGCCCAGAACGCGCAGGAAGAATCCGAGCGGCACGAACAGCAGGACGTTGAGCAGCAGCTGCAGCACCGCCGGGTCGGCCGCGAAGCCGCTCCCGCGACGCACGACGGCGCCGCGCAGGTCGTCGGCGATCGCGGTCACGTCGATGTTCACGCCCGCACAGGCGATGGTGTCGGGGTCGGGCAGGGGCAGGAGCGTGTAGATCCAGATGGCCATCGCATAGACGAGCGCGGCGCCCCACATCAAGAAGCGCCCGACGCCGAATCCGCCCCGACGGCGGTAGCTGAGCGCGACGAACGGGACGAAGAGCAGCACCCCCACGACCAGCCCGAGCGTGATCGCGAGCACACCCAGGAGGATCTGCTCTTCCACGGTACGAGTGTCCCAGAGAGGCAGCCGCATGGATTCCGTGAGGATGGCCGTCTGGATGCATCGGCACGTTCTGCCCGCGGGTAGCCTTACCGGCCGTGACGAACGAAACCCGCGAGCCGTCAGTGGATGAGACGCCGATCGCCAAGCGCCTCATCCTGGGGGACCCGCTCGCGACCACCGACTCCGACGAGCACCTGCTCCCGAAGAAGATGGCGCTGCCCATCTTCGCCTCCGACGCGCTCTCGTCGGTGGCCTACGCCCCGCAGGAGCTGCTGCTGATCCTTCTCACCGGAGGCCTCGCGTTCCTCGCGTTCGCCCCCTGGATCGCCGCCGCGGTCATCGTGCTGCTCATCGTCGTGGTGATCAGCTACCGGCAGCTCATCAAGGCCTACCCCTCGGGCGGCGGCGACTACGAGGTGGCGCGGAAGAACCTCGGCGAGGTCCCCGGTGTCATCGTCGCGTCAGCCCTGCTGGTGGACTACGTGCTCACGGTGGCGGTCTCCGTCGCGTCCGGCGTCGACAACATCATCTCGGCGCTTCCGGGCCTCAACCCCTGGCGGGTCGAGCTGGCAGTGGGCTTCGTCATCCTCATCGTCATCGTCAACCTCCGCGGCGTCCGCGAGGCGTCCCGCGCGTTCGCGATCCCGACGTACATCTTCATCGGCTCGGTCGGCGTCATGATCGTCGTGGGACTCTTCCAGATCGCCACCGGCAACCCGCCCGTCGCCTCCAGCGCGCAGTACGAGGTGCAGACGGAGAGCCTCACGCAGGCCGCCGTCATCCTGCTCGTGCTGCGCGCGTTCTCGAGCGGCTGCTCGGCCCTCACCGGCGTCGAGGCCGTCTCGAACGGCGTGCAGGCGTTCCGCCAGCCGAAGGTTCGCAACGCCCAGTCGACCCTCGCCATGATGGGCGGCATCGCGATCCTGCTGTTCGCGGGGCTCACGGCGATCGCACTCGTCTCCGGCGTGCATTACGCCGAGAACCCCTGCGACCTCATCGGCTTCGACTGCTCCCACCCGCAGCCGAGTCTCATGGCGCAGGTGTCTTCGGCGGTGTTCGGCATGAGCTCGATCCCGTTCTTCATCATCCAGGGGGCGACTGCGGTGGTGCTGCTGCTGGCAGCCAACACGGCCTTCAACGGGTTCCCCCTGCTCGGCTCGGTGCTCGCGCGCGACGGCTACGCGCCGAAGGCGCTCAACACCCGCGGCGACCGCCTGGTGTACTCCAACGGCATGATCATCCTGGGCCTCGTCGCCATCGGCGTGCTGATCGTCTACCAGGCGAACCTCACGAACCTGATCCAGCTGTACATCATCGGCGTGTTCGTCTCGTTCACGATCGGGCAGATCGGCATGATCCGGCATTGGATCCGGGGGATCCGGGGCATCAGCGGTCTCCCGGCTGACACGCGCCGCAGCGCTTCGACGCGCACAGAACTATTCGGGCTGCGCAAGGGGCTCGTGATCAATTCGCTCGGCGCCACGATGACGGCATCCGTCCTCGTCATCGTGACCATCACGAAATTCACGCATGGCGCATGGCTCGTGTTCCTCGCGATCCCGATCCTGTCGTTCCTCATGGTGGGCGTGCACCGGTACTACCGCGACGTCGACCACGAGATCGCGATGGACGACCACCTCCACTTCGGCTCGACCGGCGACGTCGCCCTCATCCTCGTCAACAAGCTGCAGAAGCCCGTCGTGAAGGCGGTCGACTACGCCCTCGCGGCCAAGCACGACAAGACCTTCGCGGTGCACGTCTCCGTGACCAAGGAGGATGCGGCCGCCCTCGAGGCGGAATGGCGGGAGCACCGTATGCCGATTCCACTCAAGATCATCGAGTCGCCGTACCGCATCTACGCGAGCCCCATCGCGGAGTTCGTGAAGAAGTACCGCGAGGAGCACGGGTCCGCGGTGGTCACCGTCTACCTGCCGCAGTACATCGTCGGCCACTGGTGGGAGTCGCTCCTGCACAACCGGCGCGCCCGCCGCATCGCGCAGCAGCTCATGCTCGTGCACGGCGTCTCGATCACGCTCGTGCCCTGGCTGCTCGACTCGTCGGAGCTCATCTACGGGCGCCGCTCGCGCTCCCTGCCCGGCGACGACCGCGCCGGACGCATCACGGCCCCGGAGGTCCATCGTGTCGGCCGCCGCGCCATCCGGCCCGCAGGTCCGCCCGAGAAGGCGGAGGCCGCGGAGCCGTCGATCACGACCAAGCCCTGACGCGGCACCGGGCGCGCGAACCCGAACGCGCACCCGGCGCCGGGCGGCGGCATCCCGCGTAGCCTGGAGAGGTGAGTTCTCCCGCACCCGCACCCTCCCAGGCCGCGTCTCTGGACGCCGCTCGACTGCGAGCCGACTTCCCGATCCTCGGCGAGCGCGTGAACGGCGAGCGGCTGGTCTATCTCGACTCGGGCGCGACGAGCCAGAAGCCGCAGGCCGTCATCGACGCCGAGGTCGACTTCCTCACGCGGGCGAACTCCGCCGTGCACCGCGGGGCGCACACGCTCGCCGCCGAGGCGACCGAGCTCTTCGAGGACGCCCGCACGACGGTCGCCGGCTTCGTCGGCGCGCGCCCCGAGCAGCTGGTGTGGACGAGCGGCGCGACCACCGGTCTCAACCTCGTCGCCTATGCGATCGGCAACGCGAGCGCCGGCCGCGGCGCACCCGCGAGCTCACGCTTCGCCCTGCGGCCCGGCGACGAGATCGTGATCACCGAGACCGAGCACCACGCCAACCTCATCCCGTGGCAGGAGCTGGCCGCCCGCACCGGCGCCGCGCTGCGCCATATCCCCGTCCAAGGCGACGGAACGCTCGACATGGCTGCCGCGGCCGACATCATCGGCGAGCGCACGCGCATCGTCGCGTTCACGCACGTCTCGAACGTGCTGGGCATCGTGAACCCGGTCGCCGAGCTCGTCGCACTCGCGCAGGCGGCCGGCGCGACGACGGTGCTCGACGCGTGCCAGTCCGCGCCGCACCTGCCGCTCGACTTCCCCGCGCTCGGCGTCGATCTCGCGGTGTTCTCGGGGCACAAGATGCTCGGTCCCTACGGCGTCGGCGGACTGTACGGGCGCGCCGACGTTCTCGAGGCCCTGCCGCCGTTCCTCACCGGCGGCTCGATGATCACCACCGTCACGCTCGACGAGGCGTCGTACCTGCCGCCGCCCCAGCGCTTCGAGGCGGGCACGCAGCCCGTGTCGCAGGCGATCGGACTCGCGGCCGCCGCGCGCTACCTCGACGGTGTCGGAATGGAAGCCGTGCACGCGCACGAGAAGGCGCTCGAGGCCCGCATGGGCGAGGGCCTGCGGTCGATCCCCGGCGTGCGCATGCTCGGCGACGCGCCCGGCGCGGAGCGCGTGGGGCTGTGGGCGTTCGACGTCGACGGCGTGCACGCGCACGACGTGGGCCAGTTCCTCGACGCGCGCGGCGTGGCCGTGCGCGTCGGCCACCACTGTGCGCAGCCGCTGCACCGCCGGTTCGGGCTCACCGCCTCGGTGCGCGCGTCGACCCAGCTCTACAACACGGCCGACGACGTCGACGTGTTCCTCGACGCCCTCTCGGGCGTGCGCGCGTTCTTCGGAGCCGGCGCATGAGCGGCCTCGAATCGCTCTACCAGGAACTCATCCTCGACCATTCCAAGCGCCCGCACGGCAAGGGCCTCGCCGCCGAGGCCGCCGCCGAAGGCGTTGCTCATAGCCAGCGGGTCGCCACGTCGTTCCAGCGCAACCCGATCTGCGGCGACGAGATCACCCTCCGCGTGCGCCTGTCCGACGACGGCACGACCGTCGACGAGGTCACCTGGGACGGGGCGGGGTGCTCCATTTCGCAGGCGTCGGCGTCCATGCTCGCCGCGCTGATCGAGGAGGAGGAACGGATGCCGCGGGCCGAGGCATCCGCTCTCATCGAAGGCTTCCGTGAAGCGCTGCGCTCACGTGGCGAGATCGCGCTGGATGAAGAGGTCTTCGGCGACGCTGCGGCCCTCTCGGGCGTCTCGAAGTTCACCGCGCGCGTGAAGTGCGCGATGCTCGCCTGGGTCGCGTTCGAGGACGCCGCCTCCCGCGCGTAGACGGCGGAGCCGGCCTCGCCCAGCGCCCGGTCGTTGAGCGAGCGAGGAACGAGCGAGTCGAAGCGCCCCGGGTCTGCGAGCGAACCCCGGGCCGGACGATCCTCAATCCCCGCCCGCGACCGGATGCGTGCGGTGCACGGTGATGTCGCCGTATCCGGCGCGCGCGTAGAGCTCGACCGATGCCTCCCCCTCGACGGGACCGGCGGCCGCCGCCAGCTCGTTGCGGACCACGCCGTGCCGGCTCGACACATCGAGCCAGGCGGCCGTGCCTGAGCGGATGCCGAGGTCGACGGCCCCGTACGACGCCTCCACCCTCGCGGTGCCGCCGTTGAGGTCGCCGATGCGCACCGGGCCATAGGCCGAACGAACGGTGAGTGCGGGACCGGGATCGCCCAGGTGCACGACGCCGCTCGACGTCGCGATATCGGCGACGCCCGAGACGGAGCCGACGTCGATGCCGGCGTCCGATCCCTTGAGGCGCAGGGCTCCGTCGACGATGCCGATGCGAGCACGGCCGGATTTGATGTCCACATCGGCGTCGCCGCGCACGTGCTCGACGCGCAGCTCGCCGTGGCCGAGGCCGAGATCGGCGCGGCCGGTGCGCTCGAGGGTGGCGTCGCCGTAGTCCAGCGCGATGCGCGCGGTGCCGACGACGCCTGCGACGCGGATCGAGCCGTACTTGAGCGCGAGCGAGACGTCCGAACCGGTGGGGATGCGCACCGACACGTCGACCGAGTCGCCCGACCCGAAGAGGTTGAACCGCACCGGGCCGACGATGCGCAGGTCGGACCCCGCCTGCGTGACGCGCACGGCGTCGGCCGCGCTGCGGTCGCCCGCGCGATGCGGATTCGCGGGCGCGACGTCGACGGACAGGTCGCGGCGGCGCTCGGCGACGACGTCGATGCGGCCCATCTGCAGTTCGATGCGCACGGCCGCCGGACCCGACACCGGGAACGTCGGCATCAGCGCACCCAGCCTGTGTACGCGGAGCTCGAGCCGCGGGCCGGCGGGGGTGCGGGCTCGACGGCGGCGGCGACGGCGCGCACGAGCCACATGTTGAGCGAGAGCCCCTCGGCTGCGGCCGCCGCCTCTGCACGTGCCTTGAGCGAGTCGGGCAGGCGCAGCGTGGTGCGGGCGGTGGCATCGTCAGGATCGTCGGATGCTGCGCCCGCGAGCACGACCGGACCGCTGGGGTTGCTGGCAGCCTCGACCGCCGACTCGGGTTCGTGGCGCGCGACGACGAAGTCGACCTCGCGTCCGCGCAGACGCAGGTCCACCGACCCCGGCGCCAGCTCTCGCGTGATCTCCCCTACCGCCTCGGACAGCGCCTCGAGGATCGCGAGCCGCGCCGCGGGTTCCAGCGCCGCCGCGAGGCGAGCGACCACCTCGGCGGTCTCGGGGGCCGCGGCCGCGGCGAGCTGGCGCTGAAGCTCCTCGACATGCGTGGTGATCTGCATGACGTCAGAGTGACATCAGTGTGGTGTCAAGTCAACGTCTCGCTCGGCCGCTGCGCGCCGCGCTCCGGCGTTGCGACTGCGGGCGCTAGAGCGCCCTCCGCTCAACGAGCGGCACTTCTGGCCTTTCCCGGTCGTCGAGCGAACGAGGCGCCGCGCTCCGCCCTCCGCCCAACGAGCGACACTTCTGGCCTTTTCTCGGTCGTCGAGCGAACGAGGCGCCGCGCTCCGCCCAACGAGCGACACTTCTGGCCATTTCTCGGTCGTCGAGCGAACGAGGCGCCGCGCTCCGCCCTCCGCTCGACGAGCGACACTTCTGACCTTTCTCGGTCGTTGAGCGAGCGAGGCACGAGCGAGTCGAAACGCGCCGCACCCGGCGCACACGTCAGGGACCCGTGAGCGTCAGCCCGGGCGGCGTTCGGATTCCGTGAGGACGGCGGCTGCAGCATCCGTGCCCGAGTTGCATCGAATGCGCACCTCAACGCACCTACCGGGAGTCCCTGTGCTCGATGTCATCTACCTCGCCCTGACGCTCGCGCTGTTCGCGCTCGTCGGACTCGTCGCCAAGGCGGTGGAGAAGCTGTGATCGTCTTCTCGCTCGTCGGGGCCGTCCTCGGCCTCGCCGCGATCGTCTACCTCGTCGTCGCCCTCGTGAAGCCGGAGAAGTTCTGATGGACGCCACCACCGTGTGGGCCGGCATCCTGCAGATCGCGATGGTCATCCTGATCCTCGGGCTGCTCTACCGCCCGCTCGGCGACTGGATCGCCCACATCTACACCTCAGGCAAGGACTGGCGCGTCGAGCGCGTCGGCTACCGTCTCGTCGGCGTCGACCCGAAGTCGGAGCAGACCTGGCAGGCGTACGCCAGAGGCGTGCTGGCGTTCTCGCTCATGGGCGTGCTGTTCGTGTACGCGCTGCAGCGCTTCCAAGCGGTGCTCCCGTACTCGCTGGGGCTTCCCCCGGTGCCCGAGGGCCTGGCGTTCAACACCGCCGTCTCGTTCGTGACGAACACCAACTGGCAGTCCTACTCACCCGAGCTCACGCTGGGCTACACCGTTCAGCTGGCCGGGCTCGCCGTGCAGAACTTCGTGTCGGCCGCCGTCGGCATCGCCGTCGCCGTCGCCCTCGTGCGCGGATTCGCCCGCCGCGGCTCGCTGACGATCGGGAACTTCTGGGTGGACCTCACGCGCGGCGTCGTCCGGCTCCTGCTGCCCCTGTCGATCCTCGCCGCGATCGCGCTGATCATCGCTGGCGTGGTGCAGAACTTCAACGGGTTCGTGGAGGTCGGCACGGTGTCCGGCGGAACCCAGCTGCTCCCGGGCGGCCCGGTCGCCTCCCAGGAGGCGATCAAGGAGCTCGGCACCAACGGCGGGGGATTCTTCAACGCGAACTCCGCACACCCGTTCGAGAACCCGACACCCTGGACCAGCGTGCTCGAGATCCTGCTGCTCCTCGCGATCCCCGTGGCCATGCCGCGCGCGTTCGGCAAGATGGTCGGCGACAACCGCCAGGGCTACGCGATCCTCGCCGTCATGGCGTCTATCGCCGTGGTCTCGATCGCCGCCGTCACCTGGCTCGAGTCGATCGGCCTCGGCACCGCGCCGCAGCTCGCCGGCGCCGCGATGGAGGGCAAGGAGGTGCGATACGGCATTTGGGGCTCCACGCTCTTCGCCGGCGCGACCACCCTCACCTCGACCGGCGCCGTGAACTCGATGCACGACTCGTACACCGCGCTGGGCGGCATGATCCCGATGATCAACATGATGCTCGGCGAGATCGCGCCGGGCGGCGTCGGGTCGGGCCTGTACGGCATGCTCGTGCTCGCCGTGATCGCGGTGTTCGTCGGCGGGCTCCTCGTCGGCCGCACGCCCGAGTACCTCGGCAAGAAGATCGGGCCGACCCAGATCAAGCTCGCGAGCCTGTACATCCTCGTGACGCCGGCACTCGTGCTCGCCGGCACGGCGCTGAGCTTCGGCATCCCGGCCATCCGGTCCGACGTGGAGTCGACCTCGATCTGGAACCCCGGCGTCCACGGCCTCGGCGAGGTGCTCTACGCCTTCACGTCGGCCTCGAACAACAACGGCTCCGCGTTCGCCGGGCTCACCGCGAACACGCCGTGGCTCAACACGGCGCTCGGCGTCGCGATGCTGCTCGGTCGGTTCATCCCGATCGTCCTGGTGCTCGCACTGGCCGGCTCGCTCGCCGCCCAGACGCCCGTGCCCTCGACGGCCGGCACGCTGCCCACCTACCGCCCGCAGTTCGTCGGCCTGCTCGCCGTCGTCGCCGTCGTCATCACCGCACTCACCTATTTCCCCGTTCTCACGCTGGGTCCCCTGGCGGAAGGGCTCGTCTGAACCATGTCCACTCACGTTTCGACTCGCTTCGCTCGATCAACGACCGAGGCGGGGGAGCCGACCGCACGCCCCGTCGCGGGCACGGTCGCGCGGAAACCTGCGAAGCCGTCGTCCCGCGCGTTCAGCGCGGCACAGCTCTGGGGCGCCGTGCCCGGCGCGCTGCGAAAGCTCAACCCTGCCGCGCTGTGGCGCAACCCCGTCATGTTCCTGGTGTGGGTGGGAGCAGCACTCACCACCGTGATCGCGATCGCGGAGCCGTTCCTCGGCGGCGCCGAGGAGTCCGGCGGCACCCCTGTGCCGTTCGGCTTCACATGGGGCATCGCCGTGTGGCTCTGGCTCACCGTGCTGTTCGCGAACCTCGCCGAGTCGGTGGCCGAGGGCCGCGGCAAGGCGCAGGCCGCGTCGCTGCGCAAGACCCGCACCTCGACCATGGCGCGTCGTGTCACCGCGTACGACGGAGTCACGGATGCCGCGGCCGAGCGTGCCGAGACGGTCGAGGTCGCCTCGTTCGACCTGAAGCTCGGAGATGTCGTCATCGTGACAGCCGGCGACCTCATCCCCGGCGACGGCGACATCGTGTCGGGCATCGCGACCGTGGACGAGTCCGCCATCACCGGCGAGTCCGCCCCCGTGGTGCGGGAGTCCGGCGGCGACCGCTCCGCCGTCACCGGCGGCACCCGCGTGCTGTCGGACCGTATCGTCGTGCGCATCACGTCGAAACCGGGCGAGACGTTCGTCGACCGCATGATCGCGCTCGTCGAGGGCGCCGCGCGGCAGAAGACGCCCAACGAGATCGCGCTCAACATCCTGCTCGCGAGCCTGTCGATCGTGTTCGTCATCGTCGTGCTGACGCTGAACCCGATCGCCTCGTACGCGGCGTCGCCCGTGAGCGTCCCGGTGCTGATCGCGCTCCTCGTCTGCCTCATCCCGACCACGATCGGGGCGCTGCTGTCGGCCATCCGCATCGCGGGCATGGACCGCCTCGTGCAGCGCAACGTGCTGGCGATGTCGGGCCGTGCCGTCGAGGCCGCCGGCGACGTGACGACGCTCCTCCTCGACAAGACGGGGACGATCACGTACGGCAACCGCCGGGCCTCGGACTTCGTCGTCATGCCGGGCGTCGAGGGCGACGAGCTCGCGCGGTCCGCCGCGCTGTCGTCGCTCGCCGACCCCACCCCCGAGGGTGTCTCGGTCGTGGAGCTGGCCGCCGTGCGCGGCATCCACGTCACCGAGCCCGCCGGCTCCACCGTCGTGCCGTTCACCGCCCAGACCCGCATGAGCGGTGTCGACCTCGCCGACGGCACACAGGTGCGCAAGGGCGCCGGGTCTGCTGTGATCGCGTGGCTCGCAGCATCCGGATCCGACGTCCCGCCCGCGCTGCGCGCCCAGCTGACGAGCGAGACCGATGCGATCGGGCAGTCGGGCGGAACCCCCCTCGTGGTCGCAGCACTCGATGCCTCCGGCGTGGGCCGCGTTCTGGGCGTGATCCACCTGAAGGACATCGTCAAGGACGGACTGCGGCAGCGGTTCGACGAGCTGCGCTCGATGGGCATCCGCACGGTGATGATCACGGGCGACAACCCGCTCACGGCCGCGGCGATCGCGAAGGAGGCAGGCGTCGACGACTACCTCGCCGAGGCCACCCCCGAGGACAAGCTCGCCCTGATCAGGCGCGAGCAGGAGGGCGGCAACCTCGTCGCGATGACCGGCGACGGCACGAACGACGCGCCCGCGCTCGCGCAGGCCGACGTCGGCGTGGCGATGAACACCGGAACGTCGGCCGCGAAGGAGGCCGGCAACATGGTCGACCTCGACAGCGACCCGACGAAGCTCATCGACATCGTGCGCATCGGCAAGCAGCTGCTCATCACGCGCGGCGCGCTCACCACCTTCTCCCTGGCCAACGACATCGCGAAGTACTTCGCGATCATCCCGGCGATGTTCATGGGCGTGTTCCCGGGCCTCGCGGCCCTGAACGTCATGCACCTGTCGTCGCCCGCGTCCGCGGTCACGAGCGCGATCATCTTCAACGCGATCATCATCGTGATCCTCATCCCGCTCGCCCTGCGCGGCGTGAAGTACCGCCCGGCGAGCGCCTCGCAGATCCTCAGCCGCAACCTGCTCGTCTACGGGCTCGGCGGTGTGATCGCCCCCTTCATCGGCATCAAGCTCATCGACCTCGTCGTGAGCCTCATCCCGGGCTTCTGAGCCCGACAAGGAGAATCCCCGTGTCCACGCGCACCACCTTCCGCACCGCCGGCGTCGCCGTCCGCGCGATGCTCGTCTTCACCCTCGTCCTCGGGGTCGGCTACACGCTTCTCATCACCGGCATCGGCCAGCTCGCCCTGCCGTGGCAGGCGAACGGGTCGACGGTGCAGAACACGGCCGGTGAGACCATCGGCTCGGCTCTCATCGGTCAGTCCTTCACGGATGCCGACGGCAACGCGCTTCCCGAGTACTTCCAGTCACGACCCTCGGCCGCCGGGGACGGCTACGACGGCGGGGCATCCAGCGGCTGCAACTGGGGTCCGGAGAACGCAGATCTCGTGTCGGCGATCGAGGAGCGCCAGGCCGCGATCGCCGAGTTGGAGGATGTCGACCCATCGGAGATCCCCGCTGACGCCGTGACCGCGTCGGCCTCCGGCCTCGACCCTCACATCAGCCCGGCGTACGCCCTGCTGCAGGTTCCGCGCGTCGCGGCGACGCGGGGCCTCGACGAGTCCGACGTGCGGGCCCTGGTCGAGGCGCACATCCAGCAGCGCGACCTCGGCTACCTCGGCCAGCCCCGCGTGAACGTCGTCGAGCTCAACCTCGCCCTCGACGCCCTCGGGTCCTGACAGTGCCCCAGGCCGCGGCATCCGTCCCCTTCTCCCGGGTTTGGGGCGCACCGCTGTCACTTGGGGCGCGAGCCGTGCGCCCCGAACGCACGAAGTGCGCCCCAAACCCAGGAGCATCAGGAGGAAATAGGGTGAGCACGTGAAGCGCGGGAAGCTGCGGGTGCTGCTCGGCGCCGCGCCCGGCGTCGGCAAGACGTACGAGATGCTCGAAGAGGGCCGCCGCCTCGCCGACGACGGGCGCGACGTCGTGATCGCCGTCGTCGAGACGCACGGGCGGGCCGCCACCGCAGCGCTCATGGACGGGCTGCCCACCGTGCCCCGCACAGTCGTGTCGCACCGCGGCGTCGAGCTCAGCGACATGGACCTCGAGGGCGTCCTCGAGCGCAACCCCGAGATCGCGCTCGTCGACGAGCTCGCCCACACGAATGCGCCGGGCCTGCGGCATCCCAAGCGCTGGCAGGACGTCGCCGACCTGCTCGATGCCGGCATCGACGTCATCACGACCGTCAACGTGCAGCACATCGAGTCGCTCGGCGGGGTCGTCGAGCAGATCACGGGCGTCGCGCAGCGCGAGACGGTTCCGGATGCCGTGGTCCGGGCCGCCGATCAGATCGAGGTCGTCGACCTCTCGCCGCAGTCGCTGCGCGATCGCCTCTCGGCGGGGTTCGTCTACCCGGCAGAGCGGATCGACGCGGCCCTGTCGAACTACTTCCGGCTCGGCAACCTCACGGCTCTGCGCGAACTCGCTCTGCTGTGGCTTGCGGACGAGGTCGACAGCGCCCTGAAGTCCTACCGCGCCGAGCACGGGATCGAGGGCGCGTGGCAGGCGCGTGAGCGCGTGGTCATCGCCCTCACCGGCGGCCCGGAGGGCGAGACGCTGCTGCGCCGCGGCGCCCGCATCGCCGCCCGGTCCGCGGGCGGAGAGCTGCTCGCGGTGCACGTGTCGAGCCAGGACGGCCTGCGCTCGGGCGACCCGGGCGCCCTCGCCGCGCAGCGTTCGCTGGTCGAGTCGCTGGGCGGCACGTACCACCAGGTCGTCGGCGACGACATCCCGCGTGCGCTCGTGGAGTTCGCCCGCTCGGTGAACGCGACGCAGCTCGTGATCGGCGTGAGCCGGCGGGGGCGCCTCGCGAAGCTCTTCACCGGACCCGGCATCGGGGCGACGGTGATCCGCGAGTCGGGCGACATCGACGTGCACATCGTGACGCACGACGCGGCCGGCGACCGGTTCCCCCTGCCGCGCATGACCGGTGGCGCCCTCAGCGTGCGCCGCCGCGTGCTCGGGTTCGCGCTCGCCCTGATCGGCGGACCGCTGCTGACCTGGCTGCTGGTGTCGATCCGCAGCGAGGACACGATCACGAGCGACGTGCTGGCGTACCAGCTGCTCGTCGTGGTGGTGTCGCTCGTCGGCGGCATCTGGCCCGCCGTCTTCGCCGCGGTGATGTCGGGCTTCACCCTGAACTACTTCTTCGTGGCGCCGTACTACACGGTCTCGGTCGCCGACCCGCGCAACGTCTGGGCGCTCGTCCTCTACGTCGTGATCGCCGTGCTGGTGAGCTTCATCGTCGACCGCGCCGCGCGCGCGGCGCGGTCCGCCCGCCGCGCCGAGGCCGAGGCCGAACTGCTCGCGAACGTCGCGGGCAGCGTCCTGCGCGGCGAATCCGCCGTGCCCGCTCTGATCAGCCGCACGCGCGAGTCGCTCGGGCTCGCGGGCGTGCGCCTCGTCGACGCCGACGGCACCGTCGTCGCGACCGACGGCGAGCCCGTGCGCGACGGCCGCTACGAGGCGGTCACGGTCTCGCGCCGCAACGGCGGCCCCCCGGCGATGCTCGAGCTGCACGGCCACGTGCTCGACGCCTCGGAGCGCCGGCTCATCGACGCGGTCGCCGCCCAGCTGTCGGCCGCCCTCGAGCACACCGACCTCGCCGCGACCGCGCGGCGGGCCGGGGTTCTCGCCGAGACCGACCAGGTGCGCAGCGCGCTCCTGTCGGCCGTCAGCCACGACCTGCGACGTCCGCTGGCGGCCGCGGTGGCCGCCGTCGGCGGCCTCAGGGCGGCGGGACCGAACCTCTCGCCCGATGACCGCGCCGAGCTCCTCGCGACGGCCGACGAGTCGCTCGCGACGCTGGCCGCCCTCGTCACAGACCTGCTCGACGTCAGCCGCGTGCAGGCGGGCGTGCTCGCGGTGTCGCTGCAGCCCGTCGACAGCGCCGGCGTCGTGCTGGCCGCGCTCGACGAGCTCGGCGGCAGCCCCGACCGCTTCGAGCTCGCGCTCGACCCCGACCTCCCGCTCGTGGAGGCCGACCCTGTGCTGCTTCAGCGTGTGCTCGTGAATGTGCTCGCCAACGCCGCGCGCCACTCCCCGGCGGGCTCGCGTGTGCGCGTCTCGACGAGCCGCCTCGGCCGCACGGCCGAGATCCGAGTGATCGACCACGGCGCGGGCGTCTCTCCGGAGCGTCGGGACGACATGTTCGTCCCGTTCCAGCGGTTGGGCGACACCGACAACACCGCCGGACTCGGGCTGGGCCTCGCCCTGTCGAAGGGGTTCACCGAAGGCATGGGAGGCACCCTCGCCCCCGAGGACACCCCCGGCGGAGGCCTCACGATGGTCATCGCGCTCCCGGTCGCCGACGCGATTCCCAGTGAACAGAGGTCGCCCACGTGAAGGTCCTGATCGCCGACGACGATCCCCAGCTCGTCCGGGCGCTGCGCATCACGCTCGCGGCGCACGGCTACGAGGTCATCGCCGCACCCGACGGAGCCGCAGCGATCGCCCTCGCCGCCAAGGAGCACCCCGACATCGTGATGGTGGACCTCGGGATGCCGCGCCTCGACGGCGTGCAGGTCATCGAGGCGCTGCGGGGCTGGACCACGGCCCCGATCATCGTGGTGTCGGGCCGCACCGGCTCCGCCGACAAGGTCGAGTCACTGGACGCCGGCGCGGACGACTACGTCACCAAGCCGTTCCAGATCGACGAGCTGCTCGCACGGCTCCGGGCGCTGTCGCGACGCGTGACCGCAGCATCCGGTGTCCCGGTCGTCACCTTCGGAGACGTCGTCGTCGATCTGTCGACGAAGACGGTCACCCGCTCGGGCGAGCGCGTGCACCTCACGCCGACGGAGTGGAAGATCCTCGAGTTCCTCGCCCGCAATCCCGGCTCGCTCGTGACGAGGCAGGCGCTCCTCAAGGACATCTGGGGCACCGAGCAGGTCGCCGACACAGGCTACCTGCGGCTCTACATGTCGCAGCTGCGCAAGAAGCTCGAGTCCGACCCGGGCAACCCCGCGCACTTGCTGACGGAGTCCGGCATGGGCTACCGGCTGCTCGCCGACACCGCCGCCTGACCCGCCGCGCGCCCCCGCGGCGGGCGGTGAGGGACGGATGCTGCGCCCCGCCGCATCCGTCCCGTCCGAGAAACCACGATCCTGCGCAGAAACCACGCGGTACGCGGTTTGCCCGCACGTTCTCGGTTTCTCAACCGAAGCCCTGGCGCTCCTCCTCGACCCCCGGGGTACTGCGGGCGCAACTGCACACAGTGCGGCGATCAGTCGAGGATCTCGCGGAGGCGAGCGGCGAACCCCGCCGGGTCGCCGGGATACCCCGGCTGATCGGTGAAGCCGGCGTGATGACTCGGGAAGTCCGTCACCGGGACGCCGATCGCGGCCGCCGTCGTGCGTGCGCCGCGCGCCGCCATCGTCTCGCCCGATTCGACGCCCGCCGCGATCACCAGACGGTCGCCTCGCGCACGCAGCGCCTCGACATCGACGCGGTACTCGATGATCGCCGGCATGTTGCGCAGCAGCGGGTTGGTGCGCGTGCCGTCGTCGACCGGCGACATCCCGAACATCGCCGGGTCCGGTGCCGCCTGGTCGAGGTAGTCGTCGGGGATCCGGCCGTCGAGCATCACGAACGGGATGAACTTCGCCATGGCGGCGCCGTCGCCCTGCTCGGCGTAGGTGCGCTTCATGTCGGCCACCACCGCGAGCACCGCGTCGCGATCGGGGAGGTGCTCCGCCAGCGGCGGCTCGTGCACCACGGCGATCCGCACGTCGTCCGGGTGCGCGGCGAGCAGGGCGAGGAGGTTCACCGCCCCTCCGCTGGAGCCGAATGCATCCACCGGGCCGACGCCGAGCGCCCCGATGACCCGGTGCAGGTCGTCGGCGTGCCGCTCGGGGCTGATGTCTGTGGTGCCGACCGGGTTGCGACCGGCCCCTCGCGGGTCGTAGGTCACGACCGGACGGTCGTCGAACTGCCCGGCGAGCAGCTCGAACCCGGTCGCGTCCATCGGCCCCGCGAACAGGAACAGAGGCGGACGATCCGGGCTTGCCGCGGCGAGATCGCCATGCACGTCGTAGGTGATCGCGTCGTCGCCACCACCCACGACGTGGGTGGTGACGGTCCGCTCGACGGTGTTCTCGGTCATCTCGGCTCCTCCCGGACTCAGACGCCCGCGAGCACGCCCTCGAGGCGGCCGTAGCTGGCCTCCATGCCGTCGGTCATGCCGGTGGCGAGGACGATGTCGCGCGTCTCCTTGTCGGGGTACTCGATCAGGAGCGTGATGAGGGTGGCGCCGTCCTCCTCGTGGAGGTTGAGGTCGTTGAGCGTCGACGGGTAGTCGGTCCCGGTCATGTGCTCGGTGGTGACAGCGCGGCGCGGCGCCTCGGAGAGCACCGTCTCGCCGTCGAACCCGAAGGTCTCACCCTCGGTGCCCTCGAGCGGCTCCCACTCGTAGCGGTACTTTCCGCCCACGGACGGGTCGACCTCGCACACCGACATGCGCCAGCCGTCGGGGCCCAGCATCCACTTCTCGAGCAGCTCGGGCTCCTGGTGCGCGCGCCACACGAGATCGATCGGTCCCTCGATGAGCCGCGTGATGCGCACGTGGGTGTCGTCGAGGATCTCGGTCTGCGTGCCCTTGCCGGCGGAGTAGGCGCGGAGTCCCTCGAGCACGCGGTCGAGCTGGTTGATGGCCATCGTCGAACCCTCGACCGCGCCCATCGCGACGACCTTCTCCAGCGCCTCGGCGGAGTCGAAGTGCGTCGTGTTGACCAGGCGCGACCCTGTCGCGCTCTGGTCGAACGTGAACACCATGCGCGAGGTCGGCATCTCTGCCAGCACCCTGCCGTCCGCGTCGGCGAACGAGTCGAGTGCGGTGAAGCTGCGGGGTCCGTCGATCTCGAGGAACTCCCACACACCGTGGTACTCCTCGCCCTTCGGGCTGGTCAGGTGGTATCTCGCGCGGCCGCCGGGAGTGAGGTCGAACTCGGTGAACGTGGCGGGGTAGCCGGGAGGGCCCCAGAATCGCTCGAGCTGGCGCGGCTCGGTGAAGGCCTCCCACAGCCTCTCTACCGGAGCGGTGAACTCGGCCGTGAGCGTCATGGTGAGCGCTTCGGGATCGGTGGTGACGTCGGTGACGGGCATCGTCATTCTCCTTCGTTCCTGCGTTGATCGTGCTTCGGTTCTTCGGTGGTGCCGGACGATCCGGCAGGCTCGGCGAGCAGCGCGTCGAGCCGGTCGATGCGGGCACGCCACATCTCCTCGTAGCGGGCGAGCAGTGCGCGCGCGCGGGCGATCATCTCGGGATCCGCCCGGACGAGGCGTTCGCGCCCCTCGGCACGCTTGACGATGAGGCCGGCGGCCTCGAGCACGGTGACGTGTTTCTGCACCGCGGCGAACGACATGTCGTACTCGCGGGCGAGCGCCGACACGGAGTACTCGCCCGAGAGCGTCCGACGCAGGATGTCGCGCCGGGTCGCCGCTGCCAGCGCGTGGAACACGCGGTCGATCTCGTCATCGCTGAGCTCAATTCCTACAACCATTTGGTTGTACGTTAGCTCTGGTCGCAGCATCCGTCAACCCCTGCGGCTCTTGGAATCGCATCGCCGTGACTGACTTGGCCTGACTGCCGTTCTATGTGGCGGGGCCGCTATGTGATGACTTTGGACTTCGGTGACGGATCCGCATCAGGACATCGGCGATGTTTCCGGTGGCCTTCGCGCTGACAGTTCCGCCGCTCTCGTGTCTGGGTGAGCAGAAATGATCCCGTTGATCCTCGTGTCCGCCTGGCGATCTCCCAGTGGCCTGATGACGGGCCGCGAGGGGCGGTGACGACGTTCTGCGTGGAGCACCGCATCTCCCGGACGACATTCCACCTGTTGCGCGCCCGCGTTGTCACCGACGGACCGGCCGCGGCGCTCGATCCGAACTCACGTCGCCCACGAACCTCGCCGACACGGCTCCGCTCCATCCCCAAGGCACAGTCGTTGCAGGTGCGCGCGTCCGTCGGGCCGCCGCCTACCGCAGACGGAACGGGGAGGGCTCAGGCGACATCGGTGACGCCGAGATCGGCCAACAGCTTCGTCCGGAGTTCGACGAAACGGTCGCCCGCCTTCGTGCGCGGGTGAGGCAGGTCGATCTGCGTGTCGGATACGAAGCGCCCCACGTCCATCACCAGAACCCTGTCGGCGAGGAGGATCGCCTCCTCCACGTCGTGCGTCACCAGGAGCACGCCGGGCCTGTGCTTTTGGAACAGGTCGAGCAACAGCGCGTGCATCTTAATCTTCGTCAGGGCGTCGAGCGCCCCGAACGGTTCATCGAGCACCATCAGCTGTGGCTCGCGGATGAGCGCGCGTGCGAGCGACGCGCGCTGCGCCTCGCCGCCGGAGAGGGTCAGCGGCCACACGTCGGCACGATGGTCCAGCCCCACCTCGTGCAGCGTCCGGTTCGCGCGTCCCCGGAGGTCGGGGCCGGTGAGACCCAGCACGATGTTGCGCCACACCTTCTTCCAGGGCAGCAGTCGCGGTTCCTGGAAGCCGACCGAGACGCGGTCCGTCACGGTGATGCTTCCTGTCGCGCCTTTGTCCAGCCCCGTCACGATACGTAGCAACGTGCTCTTGCCTGTCCCCGAACGTCCGAGGAGGGCGACGAACTCGCCGCGCTGGATGTCGAGGTCGATGTCGAAAAGGACCTTCGTGTCGTCGAACGCCCGCGAGACATCCCGCAAAGACGCGACCAGGGAGCCGACCTCGCTGTCTGCCAGCTTCGGTGCCTGAGTGCTCATACCGTCTCCAATCCCTGCCGCCAGGAAAGGGCGCGCTTCTCAATGAGGCGCACCAGCAGGTCGGACAGATAGCCCGCGAGCGCGTAGATGAGGATCCCGAGCACGATCACGTCCGTGCGCAGGTAGAGCCGAGCGTTGTTCATGAGGTACCCGATGCCCTCCGTGGCATTGACCTGCTCGCTGATCACGAGGATCAGCCACGCCACGCCCAGCGACATCCGGAGGCCGGTGAGGAACCCGGGCAGCGCGCCAGGCAGCACGATGTGCCGGATCCGTCCCATCGACGACAGGTGCACGATCGTCCCGACCTCCATGAGCTTTCGGTCCACTCCGCGAATGCCCGCATAGGTGTTCAGGTAGACCGGAAACACCACCGCCAGCGCGATCATGAGGACCTTGGAGGGCTCACCGATCCCGAACCACAGGATGAACAGCGGCACCAGTGCGAGCACGGGCACCGTGCGCATCATCTGCATGAGGGGATCGATCAGCGCGTCGCCGACCTTCCAGAGGCCCGCCAAGATGGCCAGCACCAGTCCGATGCTCACGCCCAGCACCACTGCGTATCCGATTCGCTGGAGCGAGATCAGCAGGTGGATCTGGAGCTCGCCGGTCTGCCAGAGCTCCCAGCCGGTCGTGAACACCTCGCTGGGCGGGGGCAGCACCGTCGGCGGCACCAGTCCGGTCATCGTCGTGAGCTGCCACAACACGAGGACGATGATCGGACCGGCGGCGCGCAGCGGCTTTATCCGTGACCACCAGTGGGTGCGCTTGGGTGCGCGGCGCGGCTGAGGCGCGAGACTGCCTGCCTCGGATCTCGTGCCGATCGATGACGTCTGCGTCGTCATTCGGGCTCCTCCGCTCAGCTCGTGGGAACGGAGGCGACATCGAACACAATGTCGTCCACGTTGAGCTTCTTGGACAGCGTTCCGATCTGGTTCCAGCTGTCGATGGTCTCCTGCAACTCGGCGCGCGTCTGTTCGTCATAGGCCTTGTACGTGAGCAGCCGGTAGTCGGCAAGGTACTGCATCTGCTCCGGGCTGAAATCGTTCGCGGCCTTCTGGATCGACAGATACTCGTCGGGGTTGTCGATGAGATGCTGTCCGCCCTCCGTATACCCCTTGAGCACGGCGGCCGTGACGTCCGGGTGCGCCTCGGCGAACGACCGCGTGACCACGAGCACGGGGTAGTCGGGCTTGCCTGTCAGCTCTTCGTCTCCGGTGGTCAGGATGCGGGCGCCCATCTTGTTGACAGCGGCGGGGATGAAGATGTCGAAGGCCGCCCACGCGTCCACCGACCCCTGGGTGAAGGCGCCGGCTGCATCACCCGGGCCGAGGTAGACCTTCTTGATGGAGTCGGCGGGCATGTCGTGGTTCAGCATCGCTTGGTCGACGATGTACTCGCCCGCCGCGCCCTGGGTCACCGCGACCGACTTGCCCGCGAGGTCGTCGACCTTCTGGATGTCGCTGTCCGCCGGGACGACGATCGACGACCCCTTTCCGGCGGATTCTGTCGCCACACCGAGGAACAGGTAGTCTCCCGTTCCCGTGAGCCCGGTGAGGGCTCCCGAGGTCACGATCGTCGCGAAGTCCGCCGCGCCGCCGTTGAGCGCCTCGAGCGCGGGCTGGGTGGAGGGGAAGTAGCCGGCATCCGTTGCCGTGCCTCCCACCGCCTCGACGGCTTTCGGGACGTCATCGAAAAGGAAGCCTACGTTCGTGCCGGGAGTACCGACTGTGACGACGCGGGCGACCGGGGCGTCTCCACCGGTGCCATCGCCAGTGGATGGCTGCCCGGCACAGGCGCTGACGACGAGCGCGCCGGCCAGCAGAGCAGGAACCGCGAGGACGCGGAATCGGGGATGGGTGGACACAGTACCTCCAGGGGCTCGGTCATCGAGATGATCGATCGGTGATCGGGTAAGGGTGTCGCGCTATCTTCGCGTTTCGTATACGAAACGTATTGTTGCGTCACTATATACATCTCTCGGGTCCGACGACAAGTCCCCTCCGGGCGGCCACGGGCGCCACGGGCGGTCACGAATGGCAACTGCCGGCATCCCGGAGGACAGCGGATGCGGAGCTCGCGCGTGACGTGGCGGCGTGCCGAGTGGTGGATCGGGGACGCGGAGCACGCGGACGAGCACAGCTTCGTCCCGGGACGACTGCCCGCCAACGGTGTCAATGGGCGTCTGGAACCGGGGCTACGACAGTGTGCCCTGGCGACACCGTCGCGGAGCCGCCGGCTCAGCGGCCGACGGCGTAGCCGTGCATACCGCGGGGGTTAGCGGCCCCCACGACGAGCCCGTCGTCACGGCGCCCGGCCGCGACGATCCGGCCCAACGTCCACGGCCCCGAGACCGTCACGTCATGTCCGCGGCCGCGGAGCTCCGCGATGACCTCGTCACCGAGCCGGTCCTCCACGATCAGGCCGCCGGGCTTGAACAACCGCGGATAGAACGAGGACGGCATGTGCGTCGAATGCCAGGTCGCGGCGTCGATCGACTCCTGGAGGTTCAAGCCGTGCACGAGGTGGTTCAGGAGGAACACCACCGTCCACTGGTCCTGCTGGTCACCGCCGGGCGTCCCGAACGCCAGATACGGCTTCCCTTCGCGCAAGAGCATCCCCGGGCTGAGGGTCGTGCGAGGGCGCTTCTTCGGCGCGATCGAGTTCGGCAGACTCTGCTCGAGCCAGAACATCTGGGCGCGTGTCGGCAGCGCGAACCCGAGCCCGGGGATCGCGGGAGAGCTCTGGAGCCAAGCGCCGCTCGGCGTGGCGGCGACCACGTTGCCCCACCGGTCGGAGACGTCCAGGTGGCACGTGTCCCCGCGCACCACGCCGGCCCGGGCCATGGTGGGCTCACCCGTGCCCGCTCCGGCAGGAAGGATGCGGTCAGCGAAGATCGCGTCGGACAGGCGCGGCTCGCGTCCCCCCGGAGACCCGGGTCGCAGATCTTCCGACGCCTCGGGTCCGACCAGCGCCGCCCGCGTGCGCGCGTACTCGTCGGACAGCAGGTCGTCCAGCGGGACGTCGACGAAGGCCGGGTCGCCGTAGAACGCCTCGCGGTCAGCGAAGGCGAGCTTCGCGGTCTCCACCACGGTGTGCACCATCTGCGCGGAGCCCGCGGGGCCGATGTCCTGATGGGCGAGCATTGCGAGCTGCTGAAGGAGGACCGGCCCCTGGCCCCACGGCTGGGTCTTGGCGACCGTGACCCCCGCGAACTCCACTGTCGCGGGGCGTTCCCAGGACGGCTCCCAGTCGGCGAGGTCGGCCGCAGTCAGCAGGCCGGCGTGATCCTCTCCCGACGAGTCGCGGACCGGGTGACGCATCCATGCGTCCACCGCCTCGGCGACGAATCCTCGGTAGAACGTGTTGCGCGCGCGGGCGATGACCGCCTCTCGTGATCCGCCTCCCGCTTCCGCCGTTCGGACGATCCGCTCCAGAGTGTCCGCCAGCAGAGGATTGCGGAAGCGGGCGCCGGCGGCGGGGATGCGCCCTCCGGGCAGATAGATCTCCGCCGACGTGGTCCAGTGCTCGGAGAACAGTTCGGAGACCGAGTCGATGGCGGTCGACGCCTCCGGCAGGAGAGGGAAGCCGTCGCGGGCGTAGCCGATCGCGAACCGGGTGATGCGCTCCAGTGGCAGGGTGCCGTGGCGCTCCAGCATGCTCATCCAGGCGCCGAAAGAGCCGGGTACGACGGCAGCGAGGTGGCCCGTGCCGGGGATGAAGTCCAGGCCGAGATCCGTGAACGCGCTCGCCGTCGCCGCCGCGGGTGCCGGGCCCTGCCCGCACAGCACCCAGGGCTCGCCCGACGCGACATCGTAGCCGATGATCGGGGTGTCGCCGCCCAGGCCGTTGAGGTGGGGCTCGACGACGTGTAGGACGAGCCCGGCCGCCGCGGCGGCGTCGAACGCATTGCCGCCTTCCTCGAGGATGGCCATCCCGGAGGCCGAGGCGAGCCAGTGCGTGGACGCGACCATGCCGAAGGTCCCGATGAGCTCAGGGCGGGTGGTGAAACGCATGGATGAGGGTCCTCTCCAGGTCACGACATCGTGGGATGCCGGCACAGCTAGTCTTTCGCCAAGAGGGACAGTGGTTTATCCCGTGAGTGACGGTAGCCTGAGGCATATCGTATACGAAAGGCGACAGTGTGGCTCGACCGGTTCAGATCCTGCTCGGCGGCAACATCCTCACCCTCGATGAGGCTTCATCTCGCGCGACGGCGATCGCGTGGCGCGACGGGGAGATCATCGCCGTCGGAAGTGACCGAGACGTGCTCGAAAGGACCAGTGCCGACCCCGGCGAAGCGGTGCAGCTCGAAGGACGGACGGTCATCCCGGGACTCACCGACGCGCACGCGCACCTCGACCGCTACAGCCTCGGCGCGGAGCTACCCGGCTTCGAGCACTGCGAGACGCCGGCCGACGTCCTCGACGTGATCGCGGCGGCCGTCGCCGACCGAGAGCCCGGCGAGTGGATCGTGACGCGGCCGATCGGCGCTCCGCCGCGCTACGAGCAGTCGCGGCTGGGTGAGGGATCCCTCGTTCCCACACGCGCAGAGCTCGACCGGGTCGCGCCGAACAACCCGGTGTTCATCCGTTCGATCTGGGGCTACTGGAACATGAGCCTCAACCCCGTCTCGGTGGCCAACACGGCGGCGTTGCGGGCCGCCGGCGTGGATCTGCGCGACACGCCTTCCCCGAGCGCCGCCGTCGAGATGCTCCGAGACGGCTCGGGCGAGTTGACGGGCGTGTTCGTGGAGAGCGTCCGCCACCCGATCGTCGAGCACACGCTCCTGCGCGCCGCCCCCGGATTCACAGCGGCCCAGCGGGCGCGCTCGATCGCCGAGGGAGCTGCGGCCTACGCCTCCTACGGAACCACCGCGTACTTCGAGGGCCATGGAGTCGCCGACGACCTCTTGGACGCCTATGCGCTGTCGGGCGCGGGTGGACTCCGCGCCACGTTGATCTGGAGCCCGAACTGGACCGAAGACGATCCGGCAGCCGTGGGCGGCCTCGTGGAGCAGCGTCGCCGTCTTCTTCGCGCGAAGGACGCGAAGCTGGACCTGCAGGGCATCTATGTCGAGTTCGACGACGGCACCGGCGACGCGACGCTGCGTGCCCGGGGCCGTCGGCAGTCGGGCTGGGCCGGATTCACGACCGGCGCCGGCCTGCCGGAGCAGCGGATGCGGGAGCTTCTCCAGCACGCCGCCGAGGCCGGCATCCGGGTCTGCGGCATCGACATCCGCCTGCTTCCCCTGATCGCCGAGGTCGACGCGGTCACCCCGGTCGCGCCCCTGCGCTGGGTGCTCGCGCATCATCCGGTTCTCTCGTCCGAGCAGATCCAACTGATCGCCCGGCTGGGGATGGTGGTGACCACCGTCGCGCCACACTTCCTCCTCCATGGCGATGGCTCGTTCGGCGGCCCGGATGAGGGCGACTTCCTGCCGCTGCCCGCCCTGATCGAGGCAGGCGTGCCGTTCGCCTTCGGCAGCGACAACGTGCCGATCACGATGTGGGAGTCCATCTACGCCGTCACCGAACGTCTCACGGCCGGTGGGGTGCCGGTTTCCCCGGAGAACGCCCTCACGCGGGAGCAGGCGCTCGTCGCCGCGACCCGGGGAGGCGCGTGGCTGACCCGCGAGGAGACGACCCGCGGAGCCCTTGCGCGGGGGCAGGCCGCCGACCTCGCGGTCCTGGACCGCGATCCGCTCACCTGCAGCGCAGCCGATCTGCGAGCGACGCAGGCGGTGGCGACGGTCGTCGCGGGGACGCTCGTCCACGGCACTCTGTGACGGCTCGCTCAAAGCCGCGCTCGACGTCGAGCACACCATGCTCATCGCGACCTGGCACCTGCCCCGCGATGGCAAGACCTGCGCCGATCCAGGCGCCGACTTCAACACCCGGCTCGATCCGGAACGAGCGAAGAAGAACAAGGCCATCCGCCAACGGCGCAACCTCGGATTCACCCGCTCGCACGGGGACGCACTACCGACCGAGGTCCACCGTGAGGGCCTCGGCTTCCAGGTCGACGATCGCCACCGCGTCCTCGCGGGGGCGGAGACGGCCGGCCGTGATCGTCACCCGGTCGCCCTTCGCGACGGCGAGGCGCGCCCGGTGTGCGAGCATTCCGCTGACGTGCACGGCGTATGCCAAGCGGCCATCCCGGGAAATCCCGAACGACGCGTGCGGCGTCCGATGCTCACCGAGCGATACGACGGCACCCCCCGCTGCGGCGAGCGGCGGCTCCGTCAATCCCCTTTTGGCTGAACGTTCGCGGGGACGGATGCTGCGGCCCGCGGCATCCGTCACCCCGCTCTCGAGCCGAATAGACTTGTCAGGTCCGGCATCCCCGAATTTCTGGAGCTGAGCCGCGTGACCACCCCCTCTTCGACCTCTGTCGCCGATACCGTCGACAACGCCACTGCCACGCCCGAGAAGGAGCAGCCGTACGCGGCGCTCGGTCTCAAGCCGGACGAGTACGACAGGATCCGCGAGATCCTCGGCCGCCGCCCCACGTCGGGCGAGCTGGCGATGTACTCCGTCATGTGGTCGGAGCACTGCTCGTACAAGTCCTCGAAGATCTACCTCCGCAAGTTCGGCGAGAAGGTCTCGGACGAGATGAAGACCCGCCTCATGGTGGGGATGGGCCAGAACGCCGGCGTCGTCGACATCGGCGAAGGCTGGGCCGTCACCTTCAAGGTCGAGTCGCACAACCACCCGAGCTACATCGAGCCGTTCCAGGGCGCCGCGACGGGCGTCGGCGGCATCGTGCGCGACATCATCTCGATGGGCGCGCGCCCGGTCGCCGTCATGGACCAGTTGCGCTTCGGCGCCATCGACAACCCCGACACCGCCCGCGTGGTGCACGGCGTGGTGAGCGGCATCTCGTTCTACGGCAACTGCCTCGGGCTGCCCAACATCGGCGGCGAGACCGTGTTCGACGCGGTCTACCAGGGCAACCCGCTCGTCAACGCCCTCGCGGTCGGTGTCCTCCGCCACGAGGACCTCAAGCTCGCCAACGCGACCGGCGCCGGCAACAAGGTGGTGCTGTTCGGCGCCCGCACCGGCGGCGACGGCATCGGCGGAGCATCCATCCTCGCCTCCGACACGTTCGCCGACGGCGGCCCCACCAAGCGACCCGCGGTGCAGGTCGGCGACCCGTTCGCCGAGAAGGTGCTCATCGAGTGCTGCCTCGAGCTCTACCGCGACGAGCTCGTCGAGGCCATCCAGGACCTGGGCGCCGCCGGCATCTCGTGCGCCACGTCGGAGCTCGCCGCGAACGGCGGCTCGGGCATGCGCGTCGACCTCGAGAAGGTGCTGCTGCGCGACCCCACGCTCACGCCGGAGGAGATCCTCATGAGCGAGAGCCAGGAGCGGATGATGGCGATCGTGGCTCCCGAGAAGCTCGACGCGTTCCTCGCGGTCGTGGGCAAGTGGGACGTCGAGACCTCCGTGCTCGGCGAGGTGACCGGCGACGGGCGCCTGCAGATCTTCTGGCACGGCGAGCAGATCGTCGACGTCGACCCCTCGACGGTCGCGGTCGACGGGCCCGTGTACGAGCGCCCCGTGGCCTACCCCACCTGGATCGACGCGCTGCGCGAGGACTCGGCATCCGCCCTCCCGCGTCCGACCGACGCCGACACGCTGCGCGAGCAGTTCACGAGGCTCGTGGCGAGCCCCAACCTCGCCGACACGTCGTGGATCACGAACCAGTACGACTACTACGTCATGGGCAACACCGCGCTGTCGTTCCCGGACGACGCGGGCATGATCCGCGTCGACGAGCACTCCGGCCTCGGCTTCGCGATCGCCACCGACTGCAACGGGCGCTACTGCCAGCTCGACCCGTATCAGGGCGCCAAGCTCGCCCTCGCCGAGGCGTACCGCAATGTCGCCGTGAGCGGCGCCGAGCCCACCGCCGTCACCGACTGCCTCAACTTCGGCTCGCCCGAGAACCCCGAGGTCATGTGGCAGTTCTCGCAGGCCGTGGACGGCTTGTCGGACGGATGCCTCGAGCTCGGCGTCCCCGTCACGGGCGGCAATGTCTCGTTCTACAACCAGACGGGCGACCAGCCGATCTTCCCGACACCCGTCGTCGGCGTGCTCGGGATCATCGACGACGTCGCCCGCCGGATCCCCTCGGGCTGGCAGGACGCCGGCGAGAACATCTACCTCCTCGGTGTGACCTCGACCGAGCTGTCGGGCTCGCAGTGGGCGGGCACGATCCACGACCATCTCGGCGGTCGCCCGCCGGCGGTCGACCTGGCGCAGGAGAAGAAGCTCGCCGAGCTGCTGCACGCCGCGGGCCAGCAGTCGCTGGTCTCGTCGGCGCACGACCTCTCGTCGGGCGGCCTGGCGCAGGCCCTCGCCGAGACCGTCATGCGCTTCGGCGTCGGCGCGCGCGTCTGGCTGAACGAGATCATGGAACGGGACGGGGTGGATGCCGCCACCGCCCTCTTCTCGGAGTCGACCGGCCGCGTCATCGTGTCGGTGCCGCGCGAGGACGACGTCAAGTTCCGCGGACTCTGCGACGGCCGGGGCTACCCGGTGCTGCGCATCGGCGTGACGGACTCGGCGGCGGACGGCGACGAGCCGGCGCTCGAGGTGCAGGGCCTGTTCACGGTGCCGCTCGCGGAGCTGCGCGACCTCTCGACGTCGACGCTGCCCGACGCCTTCGGCCCGATCATCACCGAGCACACCGCCTGACGCAGTTCGAGCTGTCCGTTCGGGGCGTACGGCGCACGATTGGGGCGCGCGCGATGCGCCCCGAACGCGCGCGGTGCGCCCCGAACCCACAAGTAGGATGGGGTGCATGGCGGCGGAAGACGACGAGTACAGCGGTTTCAACGACACCCGGCAGCGGCGCGTCAAGATCATCGCCTGGGTGACGATCGTCGCCCTGATCCTCGTCGGCGGCGGCGCCACCGTCTTCGCCCTGCTCTTCGGCTGACGTCGTGAGGATGGCCGAGGTGTCAGCAGACTCCCGGCGACAACCGCGCTATATCGCGTTTATCATGGCAGGGTGGAGCCCCTCCTCCTCATCATGTCGAGCTTCTGGTGGATCGCTCCGGCAGCCGCGGGCGCCGGAGCGGCGACCTATGCGGGCATGACGACGCGCAGCCGCCGGGCCCGTCGCCTGGAGCTCGATGCCGCCCGCGCGGAGGAGTCCCAGGCGTATCGCGACCTGGTCGCCGCCAAGGCCCGGCTCCGCACCGCGCAGGCCGACCTCCTCACCGCGAAGTCGCGCTCCTCCGTCCCGCCCGCTCACGCCGCCGAGGCGCGGCGCGAGCTGCAGGCGGCGAGGCAGGACGAGAAGACCGCATCCCTGGCGCTGCGCGCGAGCCGTACCCGCGTGAAGGCGGGCTATGCGCAGTATCGCGCCGCCTCCGCCCGCGACCCGCTGCCGATCGACCGCCTGTACGCCGCGCACGACAGCGTCAACACGCGATGGCTGGCCTACGAGACCGACGTCGACAGCGCGTTGGCGTATCCGCAGATGACCGACCCCCGGCATCCGGCCACCGTCGTCTTCCTGCGCGCGCAGCGTGAGGCCCTCGTGAAGCGCCCGACCCTTCGCGACCGCGTGACGCCGCAGCAGTTCCTGGAGTACCGGGTCGCGGTGCGCCACCTCGAGGCGACGTTCGCCGAGGCCGAGCGGCAGGCGGGGGTTCCCGGCGCTGCGCGCCCCTCCTCGGCGGGCGCGACGGCCGCCGCCGGGCTCACCGCCGCGGCCGCGGTGCTCGCCGAGATCGCCGACCGCCTTCCCGCGCTGATCGCACGGATCCCCCCGCCCCGCGCGAGCGAGCCGCCCGCTGGCAGGGTGCCCTGAGCCGACCACGCGGCGGCGACCGGCCGTTAGCATGACAGTGTGCAGCAGTTCTGGGAGTTCGCGGGCAACTTCTGGTGGCTCGTCTTCCCGCTTATGGGCGTCCTGGGCATGGTCGGCAATGCCTGGGAGCGTGGCGCGCGCATGCGCCACAAGCGCCGTCTCGAGGTGATGCACGCGAAGGCCGAGCTGAAGGCCGCCCAGGCCGCTGCACGCGGAAAGGCGGTGCCCGCGGCCGCCCTCCCCCCGATCACCGCGCCGACGGCGACCGCGGCTTCCGCACACGGGGCGTCGGCGTCGCGCGAGACGCAGGTGACCCAGCTCGAGCGCCTGTTCGCGACGCATGACGCCGTCACCGCGCGCTGGCTCGAGTACGAGCTCGACGTCGCGAAGATCATCGGCTTCCCGGCCATGAGCGACGGGCGGCAGCCGCTCACCGCCGCGTTCCTGCGCGCGAAGCGCATCGCCGACGGGCTGCGTCCCGCCTCCGCCAAGGCGCGCCTGTCGAAGGAGCAGCTCGCCGAGTACCGCAACGCCGTAGCCGACTTCGAGGTGGCATTCGACGTCGCCGAGCGCGACGCGCGACGCCTTCGCGACTCGAGCTTCACGGTCGACGAGCGCAAGCGCCTCGACACCGCCAAGAAGCTGCTCACCGTCGCGATCGACGAGGCCGCGACCCCGGCCGAGCGCCAGCTCGCGTACCGCCGCGTGCGCGAAGAGCTCGACGGGCTCATCTCGATCTCCGACGAAGCGATCGAGGTGCTCGAGAACAAGGTCATGCTCGAGCTCGGTCCCGTCACGAGCACCACGTCGACGGTGACGGATGCTGCGCCCCCGCCCCCCGCGGAGACCGCGGCCCCCGCGGAGACCGCGGCCCGCGCGGAGACCCCGGCATCGCCCGAGCCCGAGCCGCTGCCCGCGCCGAAGCGCCCGAGCACCACCCCACCGCCCGCCGCGACGTGGCCGGTACCGTCACGCGGCAACGGAGATTCACCGGGCCGCGTGACCCACCCCAAACCCCACCGCTGAGCCCTCGCGCACGAGGCGTTTCGACTCCGGGCGCCAGAGCGCCCTCCGCTCAACGACCGGGCAGCAGGTATCAGACCCCTCATCCCGGTCGTTGAGCGAGCTTGCGAGCGAAACGCGCCCCACCGCTGACGAGCGCGCGCACGAGACGTTTCGACTCCGGGCGCTAGAGCGCCCTCCGCTCAACGACCGGGAGATCGGTGTCGACCGGCCCTCATCCCGGTCGTCGAGCGAGCTTGCGAGCGAAACGCGCCCCACCGCTGACGAGCGCGCGCACGAGACGTTTCGACTCCGGGCGCTAGATGTGATGTCCAGGCAGGTTGTTGATCCTGCTGATGGGTGGGGCTCCGATTGCGGAGTGTCGCCTGTGGTGATTGTAGAAGTGGATCCAGCCGGGCAGGGCGTCGCGGCGTTCGGTCTCTGACGGGTAGAACTTCGCGTAGGCCCATCCGTCGGCCAGCGTGCGGTGGAAGCGCTCGATCTTGCCGTTGGTCTGCGGGCGGTACGGGCGGGTGCGCTTGTGTCTGATGCCGAGGTCGGCGCAGGCGTCTCGCCAGGCAAGGGACCGGTAGCAGGAGCCGTTGTCGGAAAGGACGCGCTCGACGGTCACGCCGTGATCGGCGAAGAACGCGATCGCGCGGGTGAGGACGCCGACGGCAGTCTCGGCTCGCTCGTCGTCGTGCTCTTCGACATAAGCCACCCGCGAGTTGTCGTCGACGACGGTGTGGAAGAACCCGGTGCCGGTCCTCGGCTTGTGGTCCTTGCCGCGCGGCAGTCCTGGCGTCTCGAGCTTGTTCCGGGCGCCCTGCTGCCGTCCGACGAACCGGTGCCCGCCGCCGTCGGGGATGCGACCGAACTTGGTGACATCGACGTGGATCAGTGCGCCGGGATGGTCGTGCTCATAACGGCGGATCGGCTCCCCGGTGACCCGGTCGATCGCGGAGAGGCGGTTGAGGCCGCAACGCACCAGAACCGCGTGAACGGTCGACGGAGCCAGACCGAGCTCACCGGCGATCTGGACCGGGCCCAGCCGACGCCGCCAGCGGGCCTTCACGATCTTCTTCACAACCGGCGACGGCGTCTTCGCAGGCATCGAGCGGGGGCGGCTCGACCGATCCGACATCCCCGCCGGCCCCTCGGATCGGAATCTGGCCGCCCACTTCCGGGCTGTCACGGTCGAGACCATGAACATCTTCGCTGCCACCTGCAGTGGCCACCCCTCGTCGACGATAAGGCGCGCGAGGCGCAGTCGGGCACGGGGAGTCAGAGCAGCGTTAGCGTGGGACACGAGGGCCTCCTGCGTTCGTGAAGCGGTTGAACTAGACAGCTCCACTTCACAACCGGGAGGCCTTCGCTACTCAGCTACTCCGGGCGTGTCCCGAAACAACGTCCCTGGACATCACAGCTAGAGCGCCCTCCGCTCAACGACCGGGCAGCAGGTATCAGGCCCCTTCTCCCGGTCGTTGAGCGAGCTTGCGAGTCGAAACGCGCCCCACCGCTGACGAGCGCGCGCACGAGGCGTTTCGACTCCGGGCGCTAGAGCGCCCTCCGCTCAACGACCGAGAGATCGGTGTCGACCGGCCCTCATCCCGGTCGTTGAGCGAGCTTGCGAGTCGAAACGCGTCGCACCAGCGAGCAACACCGGCCCGATACGGCTTCCGCGTCAGGCGGCGAGCTCGGGGTGGGCGTCGATCCAGCCGTCGATGCGGGCGAACCACTCGAAGAGCCACGCCGCGCGGGCGTCGAGGTCGTCGGGGATCTCCGACCGGGGCACGCGCCACGCGCGCATCGTGATGCCCTTGTCCATCGGCAGCTCGCGCCAGATGTCGCGGAGGGTGTGGAGCCGGTCGAGGCCCGTGTGCGCGATGAACACGACGTCGGCGTCCGGGGCGGCATCCAGCGCCGCGTGCATGCCGCCCGGCTGAGGTGCCATGACGTGCGTCATCGCCTCGGCCCGTTCGGCCATCGCCTCGCGGCCCGCGTCACGCAGCCTCTTGATGCGGGAGCGGCGCCGGGTCGGACTGACCTGACCGCCCTCGGGGAAGATGACGAACGCATCGTCGGGTCCGAGCGCCGTCGCGAGCTCGCCGAGCGCCTCCTCGACACGTGAGCCGCCGCCTCTGCGTCCGTGACCGAATCCCGACGGCACGATGAAGCGCGCCGGGATCCGGTGCAGGAGGATGTCGATCGCGGGATCCCACTGCAGCGTGTACTTCAGCACGATGCGCGGCCGGCGCCCTACCTCGTTGAGCAGCGTGTGGATGAGGATGAACGAGTCGCCCGGGCCGCCGTGCCGGCTCGCCACCACGAGCGGAGCGCCAGGGGCGAACAGCGTATCGAACGCTGCGCGGCCGGTCACAGCATCCGTCCCCTCCGAGCCCGTCGTCGTGATGGTAAGCCGGAGCACGCCGCCGAAGATCCAGAAGAGCACGCGCAGCGCCCAGGCGCCGAGCCGGTAGTGGGCGGTGACGAAGGCCGGTCGGCGCAGGGCGTACCCGAAGCCCGACGCGATCCACAGCGCGAACAGCGCTATCACGAGCATCGCGTCCCACAGCAGGTACACGGTCACGAGCCACAGCACACGCGGCAGCCGGAAGCGCCCCGGAACGAGCGACGTCAGCGCGAGGGCGACGAGCAGCCACACCGGCGTGAGCGCCAGCATGAGCAGGGCCGCCACGATCACGAGCGGGGCGAGAAGGATGCGGCGCAGCCAGGCCGGGAGCATCCGCATCAGGTCTCCTCGTCGGCTCGAGGCGTTTCGTCTCCGCGTTTCGACTCGCGAGCTCGCTCGACGACCGGGGAGGTGGTCTCGGCACCCAGCCCGCGGTCCGCGAGGAACACGCGGCTGGCATCGTAGGCTGCGTCGATGCGGCGGCGGACGGTGTCCATCCGGCGGTACGACATGAGCGAGTCGTCGCCCTCGAGCCCGCCGCCGCTGGGAAGCACGTACAGGGCGACGCCGCTGGGCAGGGTCGCGACGTCGCGGGCGTAGCGGTGCCGGCGGGCGATCTCGAAGGCCACGCGCGCGGTGTCGACCGCGGACTTCGGCGCGACAAGCGGGGTCTCGATGCGGCCGACCTGCAGCACGTAGACCGTGGTGGCGCCCACCGCCACCGCTTGTTCGATCGGGATCGAGTTGACGATCCCGCCGTCGATGAAGTGCTCATCGCCGATGCGGGTGGGCGGCAGCAGGCCGGGTACCGACGCCGACGCGAGGATCGCCTCGATGAGCGGCCCCGACTCGAACACGTGCTCCGCCGCGCGCTCGATGCTCGCGGCCACCACCCGCAGCCGCACGGCGAGGTCTTCGAACGTCGTGTCGGCGCCGAGTGCCCGCTCGAGGAGGTGCTGCAGCGGCGCGGGCGAGTTGAGGTGCGTCTTGGTCTTCACGAGTCGCGTGAACTGCGCGAACAGCGAGTCGCCGTACACCGCGTTCGCCTCGGGCGAGGTCCACGCGTCGAGCAGGCGCTCGATCACCGCGGGCGTCGGGTCGCTCGCGACGAGCGCGCCGTTGATCGCGCCGATCGATGTGCCGACCACGACGTCGGGGTGGATTCCGGACTCCAGCAGGGCCTGCAGCATCCCGATCTCGACAGCGCCGCGCACACCCCCGCCGCCGAGAACGAAGGCCACCGTCATGCCCACACCCTATTGCGGCGCCCCCCGCTCAACGACCGGGTCGCAGGTATCAGGACCCTTTCCTCGGTCGTTGAGCGAGCGTGCGAGTCGAAACGCCCCGGACCGGCGAACAACACCGACCAGCGGATCCTCGAACACTCAGGGCGTTCGACCGGAGGCTGTGAGGCTGTCGACGTACTCCTGGTTGTCGGCGATCCACTCCGCCACGACGGGGCCGTAGTCGTCGCCGTCGTACTGGCCGAACATGGCGTCCTCGAGCGAGTACAGCAGCTCGTTGTCCATGCGGAAGTCCTCGAGCCAATCCGAGATCTCGGGGAACTCGTCCGCGAACGAGGTCGACGCCACCGTGTGGATGCCCTCGGCATCGCCGAGCAGGCCGTCCGGGTCTTCGAGGTCCTTGAGCGGGAACGCGTTGTACGCCCAGTGCGGCCGCCAGAGCGTCACTGCCACGTTGCGTCCGGCATCCGTCGCGGCCTGCAGCTCGGTGAGCATCGCGGGCGTCGACGACGTCACGAACTCCATGCCCCCGAGACCGTAACCGGGGATGACGTCGTTCTGCGTGACGGTGACGAGCCCCGACCCCGCCTCGATGCCCACGAGGCGATCGCCGAACACGTCGGCGTTCGCGGCGAGCTCGGTGAGCGAGTCGATGGGGGCGTCCTCGTTCACCGCGATGGTGAGCTGGGCCTCGTCGTTCCAGGCGCCCAGGTCGACGAGGTCATCGCCGTAGGTCTTCATGAAGTCGGCGTGCGTGAGCGGCAGCCACGTGTCGAGGGTCAGATCGTAGTCGCCCTTCGCGATGCCGGTGTAGGCGGCCGCGGGGTCGGCGTACTCGAGGTCGACGGTGTAGCCCTTCTCCTCGAGCACCGCTCTCCACAGCTCGGACGCGGCGATGCCCTCATCCCAGCCGTTGAACACGGCGATCGTCAGGTGACCCTTGCCGGGTCCGCCGACGCCCGCCTGCACGAGCGCGCCGTTGACGAGCAGGGCGGCGGTCCCCGCCAGGGCGAGTCCGGCCGCGATGATGCGTCGCTTGGTCATGTCGATTCCCCTTCTGTCGTCTCAGGCCGGGACGGGCTCGGGCCGCGCGGCGCGGGCATCGGGAACGGATGCTGCGCCCTCGGCCGTCGCGACCGGCTTGGTGTTCACGGGTGCCGGGGCGGCAGCATCCGTGTCCCCGTTCGTGATGCTCCCGGCGCGAGGCTTGCGAGGGCGCGGCCGGGAGAAACCTGACGTGACGCGGTCGAGGATCATCGCGAGGATGACGACCGAGAGGCCGGCTTCGACGCCGAGGCCGATGTCGATGCGGCTGAGGCTCTGCACGACCTGGCCACCGAGTCCGCCGGCGCCGACCATGCCCGCGATGACGACCATCGACAGGCTCAGCATGATGACCTGGTTGACGCCTGCCATGATGCTCGGAAGGGCGAGCGGCAGCTGGATCTGGCGCAGGATGCGTCCTGGCGAGGCGCCGAAGGCGTGGCCCGCCTCGACGATCTCGGGGTCGACGCCGCGGATGCCGAGTTCGGTGAGGCGCACGCCCGGGGCGAGCGCGAACGCGATGGTCGCGACCATGCCGGGCACGGGGCCGACGCCGAAGATGAGCATCGCAGGGATGAGGTAGACGAACGCGGGCATCGTCTGCAGGAAGTCGAGAACGGGCCGCAGGACGGCGGACACGCGGTCGCTGCGCGCGGCCCAGATGCCCAGCGGCACGGCGATCGCGATCGCGACGACCGCGGCGAGGATCACCAGCGCGAGGGAGTCCATCGCGTTGCCCCACTGGCCGACCGCAATGATCACGAGCAGGCCCAGCGCGCTGCCGACGGCGAGCACGAGGCCATTGGACCAGTAGGCGAACGCGGCGATCACGAGGATCACTGCCCAGAAGGGCGGTGTCGACAGCGAGGCGTCGAGCCAGTCGTACATCCCGCGGAAGATCACCGCGACGATGTCGAAGAACCCGCCGAGGGCGTCGATCACCCAGCGCACGCCGGTCTCTACGGCGTCGCCCAGCGGGAGACGGATCGGGTCGTTCATCGCAGGGCTCCTTCCGTGCCGCGCGCGGCCTCGTGGGCGCCGACCTCCGTCGGCGGCGTGGCGCGGCCTGCGGCCGCGGGCTGGTCGACCACCTCGAGCGTCTGCGTGATGACGCTCGCCGGCACCATGGCGGGCGCGTCGATGATGGGGTTCTCACGGGTCACCGGCGGCACGTCGCCAAGGGCGGCGAGCAGCGTCACACGAGGGATCGTGCCGACGAGGCGCCCGGCGTCGTCGATGACGGCGACCGGAACCGGGCTCTCGACCGCGCGCTCCACCACGTCGGTGAGGGGGTCGTCGACATGCACGGCGGGACGGCTGCCCCGCACCAGCGATCGCAGATCGGTGCGGCCGTCCTTGACGGCGCGGATGACGGCGCGGTCGGTGACCGAGCCGAGGAACCGGCGGTTCTCGATGACCGACACCGACCCCACCTGCAGGTCGCGCATGACGCGGAGCGCTCCGCGCACGCCCGCACTCACCGGCGTCGTCGCGACGGGCGGGGCCATGACCGAGCCGGCGGTCAGCACGCGGGCGCGGTCGACGTCCTGTACGAACTGCGCGACGTAGTCGTTCGCCGGGTCGGTGAGGATCTCCTCCGGCGTGCCGTTCTGCACGATGCGGCCGTCGCGCATCACCGCGATGCGGTCGCCGAGGAACATCGCCTCGTTGAGGTCGTGCGTGATGAAGACGATGGTCCGGCCGAGCTCGCGCTGCAGTTCGACGAGCTGCTCCTGCATCTCGCGACGGATGAGCGGGTCGAGCGCCGAGAAGGCCTCGTCCATGAGGAGGATGTCGGTGCCCGAGGTGAGCGCCCGGGCGAGACCGACGCGCTGGCGCATGCCGCCCGAGAGCTCGTCGGGCATCGCGAGGGCACGATCGGCGAGGCCGACCTTCTCGAGGATCTCTCGCGCCCGCGCGCGCCGTTCGTCGCGCCCGACGCCCTGGATCTCGAGTGCGTAGGCGGCGTTGTCGAGCACGGTGAGGTGCGGCAGCAGCGCGAAGTGCTGGAACACCATCGAGATGGAGCGCTGACGGATGCCGCGCAGGGCCTTCGCGGGCGCCTTGGTGACGCTCTGTCCCTGGACGAAGACGTCGCCGGCCGTGGGTGGCAGCAGCCCGTTGAGCATGCGCAGCACGGTGGACTTGCCGGAGCCCGACAGCCCCATGATCACGAAGATCTCGCCGGGCTGCACGGTGAAGCTCGCGTCGATCACGGCGGCCGAGCCGGCGTCGGCGACGTCGGCGCGCGTCGCGCCGGCCCGCAGCCGTTTGACGGCGTCCTTGGGATCGCGTCCGAAGACCTTGAAGAGATTCCTCGCCTCGATGGCAGGCGGAGCGGTCACTGTGCACCTCGGCAGCTCCGGTGTGCAGGGGCTGCATCGGTCACGCCCGGGTGACGGCCGTCCCCGCGGCGGATGTCGGATCCGCGCTACGGCCGCCGACCATACGCTCACCGGTCTGACGCTCAGGCGACACCAGCGACCGCGGACTGGTCGGGAGGGGCCCGAGGAGGGCCTCAAACACCGTTTCACGCACCGACGGGGGCGGCAAATTCGACACCGACCGGCAGTTTCGGTAGCTCGCGCACGCGCGATATCACGTCGGCTGGCGACGAGGGCCGACCCATCCACCGGTCGTTGAGCGGAGGGCGCTCTGGCGCCCGCAGGTGAAACGCGTCGGCATGGCAGATGGGTTGACACGTGGGGACGTTTAATGGTTACTTAGTCAAGTAGGTAACCAACCAAGCGGAGTTGATGTGATCGAAGAAGGCCGGGCGCTGTTCCTCCAGATCGCCGAGAGCGTGGAGGACGCGATCATCGACGGCAGCCTCGCGGAGGAGTCCCAGGCACCGTCGACGAACGAGCTCGCCGCCTTCTACCGGATCAACCCCGCCACCGCCGCGAAGGGAGTCGCGATGCTCGCCGACAAGGGCGTGCTGTACAAACGGCGCGGCATCGGCATGTTCGTGGCGCCCGGCGCGCGCGAGCTCCTGATGAACGAGCGCCGCGCGGCGTTCGCCGACCGCTTCGTCGAGCCCCTGCTCGCCGAGGCCCGCAAGCTCGGGCTCGGGCCCGAAGACCTGCAACTGCTCATCCGCGACCGTGCTGCGGCGCAGGTCGCCGCCATCACTGAAGGGGACGCACGATGACGACCGGGACGCACGTCATCGAGGTGAAGAATCTCACCAAGCGCTACCGCGACGTCGTCGCGGTGGACGACGTGAGCTTCACCATCGAGAAGGACACCATCTACGGCCTGCTCGGCCGCAACGGAGCCGGGAAGACGACGGTCATGTCGATCCTCACGGCGCAGAACTTCGCGACGTCGGGCGACGTGCGCGTGTTCGGCATGCAGCCGTATGAGAACGCCAGGGTGCTGTCGCGCCTGTGCTTCGTGCGCGAGAGCCAGAAGTACCCCGATGACGCACTGCCCAAGCACGCGTTCGGGGCCGCGAAGCTGTTCTTCCCGAACTGGGACGACGACCTCGCCGCCCAGCTCGCCGACGACTTCCAGCTTCCGCAGAAGACGCGGATCAAGAAGATGTCGCGGGGGCAGCTGTCGGCCGTCGGCGTGATCATCGGGCTCGCGGCGCGGGCGGAGATCACGTTCTTCGACGAGCCGTACCTCGGCCTCGACGCCGTCGCGCGCCAGATCTTCTACGACCGGCTGCTGGAGGACTACACCGAGCACCCGCGCACGGTGATCCTCTCGAGCCACCTCATCGACGAGGTGTCGAACCTCATCGAGCGGGTGCTCGTCATCGATCGCGGGCGGATCGTGATGGACGAGGCGACGGACGCCGTGCGCGACCGCGCTGCGAACATCGTCGGCGACGCGAGCGCCGTCGACGCCTTCGTCGCCGGGCGTCAGGTGATCCACCGCGAGAGCCTGGGGAACGTCGCATCCGTCACCGTCCTCGGCGCCCTCACCCTCGCCGATCGCGAGCGGCTCGCGAGCGCGGGCCTGGACGTGGCGCCGGTCTCGCTACAACAGTTGATCGTCCGAACCACCCAGCACGCGGCGTCCGAAGGAGCCGCCACCGAGGAAGGGGCACTGCGATGAACCGCACCGTCAACGTCGTGCGCATGCAGCTGATCAACAAGCAGACCTTCATCTGGGTGCCGCTCATCGTGCTCGGCAGCTCGTTCGCGATGTCGCTCGCGATCTACGCGATCCTGAACTCGTCGGGTCTTCCCGGCCCGTTCTACGGCGGCGGCTCGCAGGCTCCGCTGTGGGTCCTGATGTTCGTCGGCATCGCGTCTTTGACGCTGACCTTCCCGTTCTCGCAGGCCATGAGCGTCACCCGACGGGAGTTCTTTTTCGGCACGATGCTGGCCGCGGCGATGTGCGCGGCGCTGCTGGCAGTCGTCTTCGCGGTCGGGGGCGTGATCGAGGACGCGACGAACGGCTGGGGCATGAACGGGTACTTCTTCGCCCTCGACTGGATCGTCGAGGACGGTCCGCTGGGCGCGGCGTTCTTCTACTTCGTGATGGCGATGCTCATCTTCATGCTCGGGTTCTGGTCCGCGACGGTCTACAAGCGCTTCGGCGCCCTGCTGCTGACGCTGATCTGGGTCGGAGTCGGCGTGCTGCTGCTCCTGGCCATCTGGGCGATCACCCGCTTCGAGGCGTGGGGTGAGGTGATGTCGTCCCTGGTAGGCCTCGGGGCGGTCGGGCTGGCCGCCTGGGGACTCGTCCTCACCGTCGTGCTCGGCGGGGTCTCGTATCTCACGCTGCGGCGCACGGTTCCCTGATCACCTCCCGGCTCGTTGAGCGAGCGTGCGAGCCGAAACGGATGCTGCCACCCGGCGATCGCGCCGGGTGGCAGCATCCGTGGTTCCACGTGAAACGGAAGATCAGCGCGAGTCGGCGGCCTCGGTGTGGTGGCGGATGACCTCGGCGACCACGAAGTTGAACCACTTCTCGGCGAAGGCCGGGTCGAGGTCCGCCTGCTCGGCGAGGCTGCGCAGGCGCGCGGTCTGCTGCTCCTCGCGCGCCGGATCGGAGGCGGGCATGCCGTGCTCGGCCTTCAGATGGCCTACCTGCTTGGTCGCCTTGAAGCGCTCCGCGAGCAGATACACCAGGGCGGCGTCGATGTTGTCGATGCTGCTTCGCAGTCGTGCCAGCGTCGTGGTGGGGTCTTCGGTCATGGCGCTCCTTCTCGCCCCTCGACGATACCCGAGCGGCTGAGCGCCTCCGCCGTGATGACGAGGCCTCACGCGATCCGGGTGAAGTTGCCGCGCGCCCTCGTCGCGCGCACCACCCAGCCCTAGAGTGTGACCCATGACCGATGCCTCGCCCGCCCTCGGTGCCACCGCAGCCGAGGTTGCTGAGCCCCTGTCCGCCGATGCCGCGGCGGGCACGGACAGTTTCGCGACCACCCCCGTCGCCCCCGACGACACCGCACCCGACGCCACCCCGGTCTTCACCGGTGAGGCGCCGGAGGGCAAGACGTTCTGGGCGAACCTCAACAGCCCCTTCCGGTTGGGTCTGGTGCTGACGCTCGGCGGACTCGCGGCGATCGCCCTGGGCCTGGCGTTCTGGAACCTCTCGACGATCATCATCTACGTCGTGTTCGCGCTGTTCGCGGCGCTCGGCCTCGATCCCGTCGTGCGCTGGTTCGGGCGGCACAACGTGTCGCGGCCGTGGGCGATCGTGATCGTCTACACGGCGTTCGCTCTGGTGCTCACCGGCATCCTGCTCCTCGTCGTGCCGACCCTGATCAAGCAGATCAGCGCGTTCTTCTCCGACCTCCCGACGACCATCGCGAACTTCCAGAAGTCGGACTTCTACGGCTGGCTCAGCGACACGTTCGGGTCGCAGGTCGGCCAGATCACCGACCAGGTGGAGTCGTTCCTGACCAACCCGGCGAACATCGCCGCCATCGGCGGCGGCGTGGTGAACTTCGCCGTGAGCGTGGGCACGACGATCTCTGGTCTCATCATCGTGCTCGTGCTGAGCCTGTACTTCCTCGCGGGCCTGCCCGCCATGAAGGTGGCCTTCAACCGCTTCGTCGCTGCCCGCAACCGCAAGAAGGCGGCGGAGATGACCGACCAGATCACCGACTCCATCGGCGCCTACCTGATGGGCATGGTGGTGCTGGCGTTCTGCAACTCGGTGGTCGCGTTCCTGCTGCACCTTTTCCTCGGGCTGCCGTTCCCGGCGCTGATGGGCGTGCTCGCATTCCTCATCACCCTGATCCCTCTCATCGGTTCGGTGCTGTACTGGATCACGGCGACGACGATCGCGCTCTTCACCGGCGGCTGGGTGCCTGCGCTGATCTTCGCGGTCATCTACCTCATCTACATGCAGCTCGAGGCATACGTGCTCACGCCGAAGGTCATGAACAAGGCGATCTCGGTGCCCGGCGCCCTCGTCGTGATCGGTGCGATGGTCGGTGGAACGCTGCTCGGCCTCCTCGGCGCGCTCGTCGCCATCCCGGTGACGGCGTCGATCCTCCTGATCATCAAGCAGGTCTTCATCCCCAAGCAGGACGCCAAGATCTGATGCTGCGAACTCCGTGCCCGCACCGCGGGCACGGGGGTTGTCGGCGCCGGCGACCGCGCTCATACTGTGCGCATGGCGATCCGGGAGGCCGGCGTCGTGGACTGGACGGGCCGTTTCGAGGAGCTCACGGCGCGCGAGGCCGCACTGGCGGGCGATGAGCTGGACGAGCTGGGCCAGGCGGCGTGGTTCGTCGGCCACGACGACGTCTCGGTGCGCGCGTGGGAGCGAGCACACCTGCGCTACTTGGACGACGGCGACCTGTCGTCGGCGGTTCGCTGCGTGTTCTGGCTGGGGTTCACGCTCAGCGAGCACGGCGATGAGGTGCGCGGCGGCGCGTGGATGGGCCGGCTCATGGAGCTGTGCGCCCGCGATGACGCGACCCCGGCCACCGAGGCCGTCCACGCCCTGTGCATCGCCTACGGCGCCTTCTCACGGGGTCGGGTCGAGGCATCCGTCCCGCTCTTCCGTCAGGCGGTGGAGAGAGCGGATGCTGCCGCCGACGTCGATGCGTTCACCCTCGCCACGATGAGCCTGGGCCGTGCGCTGATGATGACGGGACGGATCGACGAGGCCATCGTGGAGCTCGACCGGGTGATGCTGCTGATCGCCGACGGCCGCGTGAGCGACCGAGCCGCAGGCCCCGCGTACTGCGCGGTGATCGCGAGCCTGCTCGGTCGCGGCGACGTGGAACGGGCACGGGTATGGACGCGCGAGCTCGGCGACTGGTGCGATTCGCAGCGGGGGCTGGAACCCTTCCGCGGGGAGTGCACACTGCACAGGGCGGGGGTGCTGCAACTCGGCGGTGAATGGCAGGCCGCCGCCACCGCGACCGATCAGGTCTGCACGACGGAGAAGCGCCCGGAGACTCTGGCGCACGCCTGGTACCGGGCGGCGGACCTGCATCGCGTGACCGGTCGACCCGCTCCTGCCCGCGAGGCGCTGCGCCGCGCGGCGGCGCTCGGACTCGACGTGCAGCCCGGCCTGGCCCTGCTGAAGCGCGACGCCGGCGACCTCGCCGGCGCGTGGGCCGGACTCGAGGGCGCCCGGACGACCGCGGTGGAGCCGGCGGTGCGGGCAGAGGTGCTCGCCGCCGCCGTGCAGGTCGCACTCGACCGCGGCCGCCTCTCGGATGCCGCCGCGGCGGCACACGAGCTGTCGGCGTGCGCCACGGCGTTCGACACCCTGTACCTGCGGGCCCTGTCGTCGCGCGCCGACGGCGAACTGGCGCTGGCCGAGGGCCGCGCGGGCGAGGCCCTGCCGCTGCTGCGCGCGTCGTGGGCCGCCTGGCGCCGCCTCGACGCCCCGTACGAAGCGGCACTCACGCGGGTCGCGATCGGCGCGGCGATCCGGGCGATCGGCGACGCAGAGGGCGCCGAGCTCGAGTTCGACGCGGCCCGGGGCGTGCTCGAGGGCCTGGGCGCGATCCCCGACCTCGCGCGGCTCGAGCGGGTGGCGGCCGCGGCGCCGGTCGCAGCATCCGATCCCGGACTCAGCCGTCGCGAGCGAGAGGTTCTCGCGCTCGTGTCGCGGGGCTGGTCCAACCGGCGCATCGCCGAGCACCTCTTCCTCAGCGAGCGCACCGTGGCGCGGCACGTCGGCAGCATCCTCGCCAAGCTCGGCGTGCCCAGCCGCTCAGCCGCCACCGCCTACGCGTTCGAGCACGACCTAGTCGCCACCACCTGAGACCCCGGCGTGTTCCTCGATTGAGGATCTGCGCCGAGATGTGGAGCCCGACGCGGCGTTTCGCTCCGCATCCCGGCAACGCTCCTCGATCGAGGATCCGCGTCGACTCAGACGGAGCGGCGGACGGATGCTGCGGCCCCGCGGAATTGGTCATTTCTGCCGATTCGGACGGGCGGCGGCCCCTCCTACCGTGAGCGGAAGGAGGTCATCATGGACACCACAGCACTCGACACCGTGATCATCGGCGCGGGCCCGGCGGGTCTTCACACCGCGCGTCTGCTCGCAGAACGCGGGGTCGACTTCGAGATCATCGACGGCCACGACCGCGTCGGAGACGCGTGGCGCGAGCGCTATCGCTCGCTGCGGCTGTTCTCGCCGCGGCGGTGGGCGGAGATTCCGGGCATGCGGATGGGCATCGGGTTCTTCGACTACCCCACCGGCACGCAGTTCGCCGACTACCTCGAGCAGTGCGCCGCCGCGATCGGCGCGCGGCTGCGGCTCTCGACCAGAGTCGAGCGGCTGTCGCTGACAGAGGACGGACGCTTCCGCCTCGCGCTCTCCCCCGCAGGCGAGGTCGTCGCCTCGCACGTCGTCATCGCCGCCGGCGCGCACGAACGACCGGTCCTTCCGGCGTTCGCCGCGGCCCTCGACCCGGCGATCCACGCGCTGCACTCGCTGGACTACCGCGGTCCCGAGGACTTCGCGCCCGGACCGGTGCTCGTCGTCGGCGCCGCCAACTCGGGCACCGACATCGCACTCGAGGCAGCGGTATCCGGTCATGCGACCACGCTCGCGGGCCGCCACCCCGGACAGGTGCCGATCAGCATCGACACGCCGATAGGCAACCTCGTCAGCAGCGTCTTCATCCGCCGGCTGCGCGGCCTGACCCTCGACACCGAGCGGGGCCGGCGCTTCGCGGCCGCGAATCGTGGTCATGGCGTCAACCTCGTGCGTAACCATCTGGCCGACCTCGCCAAGGCCGGCGTGCGTCAGGTCGGGCGCGTCACGGGTCTGGACGCCGAGGGCCGGCCGGTGCTCGAGGACGGAGAGCGGATGGATGCCGCGACCGTCGTGTGGTGCACCGGCTCGCTGCCCGACCTGCACTGGGTGGGCATCCCCGCCGCCTTCGACGGGAATGGCGACGTCGCACACGAGCGCGGGCTCGCGACCGGCGTCCCGGGACTCGCGTTCGTGGGGCTGCCCTTCCAGTACTCGGTCGCCTCGCCCACCCTCATGGGGATGGAGCGGGATGCCGCTTATGTCGTGTCGCACCTGTTCGAGCCGTCGCGCCCGGCGCCCGCGCGGTCGGCGGCATCGGTCGCCGCGTGAGCGTCAGCGCACGGGGAGCAGGCAGGTCGGCGACGGGGCGTCGGTGCGGTGGCGCACGCGGCCGGGCACACCCGTGCGCACGTCGAGTGTGAGCGAGGCGACCTCGTTCGACAGCTGACCGGCGACGAGCAGGATGTCTCGCACCACCACGTGGTGCCGCGGCCAGTCCACCCCGGCGTCGACGAGCGCGACCGGCTCGACGTACTCGCCGGCCCCGCGCACGCGCAGCGTCGCGAGCGCGTTGCTGCCGCGAACCCCGGCGTACAGGAACTCCCCGTCGCGCGATGCCGCGAGCTCGGCGGCGCTGTCGCCCGGGAGGGTCCCCGCGCCGAGCGGCGTGCCCCCGATGAGGCTCCAGGTGCCGTCGGCCGCGGGCGCGAGCACGAACAGCTCGCACGAGAACTCGGTCACGACGTACAGGTGCCCGCTCGGGTGCCACACCATGTGCCGCGGACCGCTGCCCTGCGGCAGCGCCACCTGCTGCACCTGCCGCAGTCCGTTGGTCCCATCGCGCCAGAACCGTACGACGTCGTAGCCCAGGTCGGTCGTCGCGATGAGCCCGCCCGGCAGGAACACCGCCTCGTGCGCACGAGAGGGACGGGCGACGGATGCCTCGGCCCCGGCTTCGTCGGCTGCGGCGGGGGCGTCGCGGTCGTGGTCGGGGACGAGGTGCGCGTACTCCTCGCCGGCGGCCTCACGCAGCGCGCGGGCGGCGGCCGCAAGGTCGATGTCGCCCGCCTGTTCCGGCGCGCCGTCGGGTCCGTAGGGGTCGACGGCCGCAGCAGCGATCACCGGCGACGAGGGTCGGCCCGCAGCATCCAGGCCCATACGGACCACGCGTCCGTCGCCCCAGCAGCTCGCGACGAGGAACCGGCCGTCGGGCGACACCGCGACATGGCACACCGCCTCGCCGGCGGCGATCGGCGCGCCGAGCGGGGCGAACGTCGCCTCCCCTGTGCGGCGGAACGCCTGCACCTGCTGCCGCGCCTCGAGCGCCGCGTACACGACGTCGCCCGGGGCGACGGTCAGGGAACCCGGGTGCGGCACCAGCCACGACGGCGAGTGGGTCGTCGCGACCTCACCGGCGAACGCCAGCGGGCCGCCCGCTGAGGCGTCGTCGGCGGGGCCGGCGAGCAGCATCCCGATTCCGGACGCACTGCCGCCCATGTCGGCGGTGTACCCGCCCAGCCAGAACTTCATGCGGACGAGCTCAGTCGACGAGGTCGTGGCGCACGATGACGGCGTCGCGGGCGGCGCCCACGCCGATCACCGAGATGCGGGTGCCGCTCATCGCCTCGAGCGCGAGGACGTACTGCTGTGCCTCGAGGGGGAGCTCGTCGAACGTGCGGGCCTTCGAGATGTCCTGCTTCCAGCCGGGGAAGTACTCGAGGATCGGCTTCGCGTGGTGGAAGTCTGACTGGTTCACCGGGACCTCGTCGAACCGCTCGCCCTCGACCTCGTACGCGACGCAGACCGGGATCTGGTCGAGGCCGGTGAGGATGTCGAGCTTGGTCAGCACGAGGTCGGTGATGCCGTTGATGCGCGTCGCGTAGCGTGTGATGGGGGCGTCGTACCAGCCCACGCGGCGCGGGCGGCCGGTCGTGGTGCCGAACTCGAAGCCGCGGGAGCGCAGGAAGTCGCCGTTCTCGTCGAACAGCTCGGTCGGGAACGGACCCGAGCCCACACGCGTCGTGTACGCCTTCACGATGCCGACGATGCGGTCGAGGCGGTTGGGGCCGACGCCCGAGCCTGTCGCCGCGCCACCGGCCGTGGCCGACGAGGACGTCACGAACGGGTAGGTGCCGTGGTCGACGTCGAGCATCGTCGCCTGACCGCCCTCGAAGACGACCACGTCGCCGGCGTCGAGCGCGTCGTTGAGGAGCAGCGAGGTGTCGGCCACCATCGGGCGCAGCCGCTCCGCGTACGACAGCAGGTCCTCGACGATCTCGTCGGCGGTGATCGCGCGGCGGTTGAAGATCTTGACCAGCAGGTGGTTCTTCTGGTCGAGGGCGCCCTCGACCTTCTGGCGCAGGATGTTCTCGTCGAAGAGGTCCTGCACGCGGATGCCGACGCGGTTGATCTTGTCGGCGTAGGCCGGGCCGATACCGCGACCGGTGGTGCCGATCTGGCGCTTGCCGAGGAAGCGCTCGGTGACCTTGTCGAGCGTGCGGTGGTACTGCGTGATGATGTGCGCGTTCGCGCTGACGCGCAGGCGCGAGGTGTCGAGACCGCGGGCGTGGAGCGCCTCGAGCTCGTAGAAGAGCACTTCGAGGTCGATGACGACGCCGTTGCCGATCACCGCGTTCACGCCGGGAGACAGGATGCCGGAAGGCAGCAGGTGCAGCGCGTACTTCTCGTCGCCGATCACGACCGTGTGGCCGGCGTTGTTCCCGCCGTTGAACTTGACCACCCAGTCGGTGCGCTCACCCAGGAGATCGGTGGCCTTGCCCTTGCCCTCGTCTCCCCACTGGACTCCGACGATCACGATGCCTGGCATGGGCTACTCCCCCGTTATCGGACGGTTACACCCCATCCTATCGGGATGCTTCGTCACGCCTTCTGGCGCCGTGAGTCCTCCCGTGACATCGTCCAGCGGTTGCCGATCGAGCTGATCCGGTCACGATGGGTCAGCGCGGTGCCCCGGCCGTCACAAGCGACCGCTTCGCGCCGATCGGCGGGCGCGGCGACGCCGGGCGATGCCGATCCAGACCAGCGCCACCCCGACGACGAGCACGATCGGCCCGATCGTGGCCCACAAGGGCGAACCGCTCATCGCCGACCCGCCCAGCACGTTGAGACCCTGCAGGGTCCACACCAGCCCCACGGCGACGAGGATCACACCGGGCACGAGGAACGGCCACATTCGCTTCACGGTGCCGACTCTAGGGTCGCCGCGGCGCGCGCGACAGAGCCCGGGATTCCGCCGTCGCCGCGCCGCCGCTTCGGGTGCGCCGACCAGGGCGGTGGCAGGATCGGAGTGTGGCCGACGGCGAAGACGTCTCTCTGACGCAACCGGGGCGCGCGGACTGGCGCGAGCACCCGGAGGGCTTCCGGCGCTGGGAGAGATCCACGACCCTCGGCGAGGGCGACGACGTCTGGGACTGGGCGCGCGCCGAGGTGCTGAGGTGGGGCGTGAAGACCCGCAGCGGCTTCACCGTCTCTCCGGAGGCGACCGCCGTGCGTCCCGGCGACCGGCCGGTGATCATGGCGCACCCGTTCGGGCTGTCGGTGCGCGAGCCCGTCGAGGTCGTCGCCGTCGTCGATCGGAGCGACCGCGTCGGCTTCGCCTACCAGACGCTCGCCGGCCACCCGGTCACGGGCGAGGAGGCCTTCGTCGTGCACCGAGACGGCGCCTCGGTGCTGCTCACGATCCGCTCACTGACGCGCCCCGGCCGGCGGCAGTGGCGCGCTCTGTACCCGGCCCCGCTCCTCGCGCAGGCGGTCGCACGCCGCCGCTACCTCCGCGCGCTCCGCGTCCGCGCCGCCCGCTGAACGCGCGGGCGTCACCCTCTGCCGAGCTCCCCCGGGTGCGTGAGGCGCCAGGAGTCGGTCGGCGGGACGATGGTGCCGTCGATCTCGATCGGAACCGTCACCGTGTTCGGCCCCGCGGTCCACGTGATGCTCCCGACCTCTTCGCCGTCCCTGTAGGTCTTCGGGGTGGTCGTCGTCATCTCCACAGCGATCGGGGTGTCGGACCACGTGAAGATCGTCGCGTAGTCGGAGACGACGATCTGCGCCGCCGAGCCCCACGGCGTCGTCACGGTGCCGACCGGCTGATCGCGCTTCGCGACCGGCACCTCGTGGAAGCCGGCGCGGATGCTGTCGATCAGCGCCATCACGTCGTGATTCACGTTCGCGCGGGTGAAGCCGCCGAGCACCACTCCGGTCACGCTGAGCGGCTGCGCCGTTCCGACGGGGACGGATGCCGTGAACAGCAAGTTGTAGGTGCCCTCACCGAGGTTCCCGGTCTTGAGGCCGGTGATCCCGTTGCTCCCGAGGAGGTCGTTGGTGTTCACGATGCGGCCGGGACCGGGCAGCGAGAGGGACGACGTCGCGGCGATGCTCGCGATCGTCGGATTCGCGGCGGCGAGCTTGCCGAGCGCGATGAGGTCGGCCGGTGTGCTGGTGTTGCGCGCGTCGAGGCCGGTGGGCTCGACGAACGTCGTGCCGGTGAGCCCGTTCGCCGCGAGCCACCGCTGCGCGGCGCCGCGGAAGGCGCCCTGCGATCCGAAGGCCCATGTCGAGACGGCCTCCGCGTAGTTGCTCGCCGACGGGATGAGCATCGTGGCGATCGCGTCGTGCAGCGACATCGAGCTGCCGGTCGGCATCGCCGCGATCGTCGCGCCCCGCACGTAGTACTGGTCGTAGAGGTCGTGGTCGGCCTTGCTGAAGGTGATTGTGGGGCCGGGATCCGAGGCGTCCGCCAGCGGATGCCGATCGAGGATCACCAGCGCCGTGATGACTTTCGCGATGCTCGCGATCGACCGCGGTTCGCCCGTCCCGCTCGTCGCCCAGATGCCGCTCGCGTCCGCCCCCAGATAGTCGTCCCCTCCGGCGACGGCGATCGCCGAGGCGCCGGTCGACGGGAGCGCGACAGCGGCAGCCGCGGGTACCGTCACGCGCGGCTCGTGCGTCTCGACGACGGGAGCGCTCACCGGTGCCGTCAGCGCCCACCACACGTACCCGCCGGGGACCCCGAGCAGCACGACGAGCACGATCGCGGTGACGATCAGCCCGATGCGGCGGCGCCGGCGCCGTACCTGCGGGTCCACCCATCGGCGGCCCAGGATCTCCCGCTCGTCGCTCAGCAGCTCGGTGAGGTCGTGGAACTCATCGGTGGGCTGCTGCGGCGTCGAAATGGGAGGCTCCCCTCGTGATGCTGAACCCCATCATGCATCATTGAGACTCCCCGTCTCACCACCGGTCGAGGCTCGGGAAACCACCTCCAGGGAAGGAAACCGCGCCCGGTATGGTTTTCCCGCGGGATCGCGGTTTCTCGCGCTTCTCACACGGGCGGAAGCGCCGCCCGCATCGTAGGGTGGACCCGTGTCGGTCGGGTCGGTCGTCAAAAGCGCCGTCGGCGCCGCGTTGCTCGTCAACGCCGTGCCACACGGGGTGAGCGGTGTGCAGGGGCGTCCGTTTCCCAGTCCGTTCGCCGATCCTCCCGGTGTGGGCCTGTCGTCCCCGCGGGTGAACGTCGCGTGGAGCGCCGCCAACGCGATCGCGGGTGCGCTGCTGCTGCGAAAAGGCATCCGTTCCCGGGGCGAAGCCGTCGGGACGGCCGTCGGGGCGGTCGCGATGGCCGCGACGATCTCGTACCACTTCGGCGACGTGCTGGCGGGTGGGACCGGCCTTCGGGGATTCGCGAGCGGGCTCTCGGCAGGTGGCTCGGGACCGCCGCGCGCCCTCGTGAAGTTGACAGAACCGATCGCGATCGCACTGGCCGGACGCCGCTGGTTGCCGCTGTGGGCGGTCCTGCACCATCGAGGCCGCAAGAGCGGTGCGGAGTACGCCACTCCGGTCGCGGTGGTGCCCACGGTGGATCCGGCGCTGGTGCTGATCGGCCTGCCGTGGGGACGGGACACGAACTGGGCGCGCAACGTCGTCGCGGCGGGGTCGGCCGACGTCACGTGGTCGGGCGCGACGCACGCGACGTCGTCGCCGCGCATCATCGAACCGGCAGAGGCGGCAGCTCTCGCGAAGCCGATGTTCCGTCCGATCGTGAGGCGGATGCCGGCGGCGATCGTGCTGCGGCGTTCATCAGAGTCCGGCTGACCTGGCTCCATCCCGTGACGCGCGCCGAGAAGTGCAGCGCGTCGGAGGGGATCCGCTCGTCGGCCGCTCGTCGGCCGCGCGCCGACCCCCGCCACGCGCAGTCACACCCTGACGCATCGCGACACCCCCCACTCGATATGGTGACCCCATGACGCGCACGCGGGGATGGGCGACGACCTGGACGGTGCTGCGACTGGCGATGGCGGCGCTGACGATCGCGGCGATCGCGGCGCAGCTGACGAAATCGATCGGCACGGCCGTCGAGCTCGGCCGCGACGTCCCCACCACGATCGCGAACTTCTTCAGCTTCTTCACGATCCTCTCGAACGCCGCCGCCGCGGTCGTGCTCGCCTGGATCGCGCTCTGGTACCTCTTCATGGGGCGGCGTCAGAACACGGATGCTGAGCCCCGCGGTCTCGCGGTGGCGCTGGCGTGCGTCAGCACGTACATGATCATCACGGGCATCGTCTACAACACCCTGTTGCGCCACATCGAGCTGCCGGACGGCAGTGCCCCCATCCCGTGGTCGAACGAGGTGCTGCATCTCATCGGCCCGATCTTCCTGCTCCTCGACGTGTTCCTCGGCCCGTTGCGCCGAGCCCTTCCGTGGCGGACCCTGTGGGCCGTGGTCGCCCTCCCCATCGTGTGGGTGATCTACACGATGATCCGCGGACCTCTCATCACCAACCCGGTGAGCGGTGATCCGTTCTGGTACCCGTACCCGTTCCTCAACCCGAACAACCCGGGCGGATGGCCGTCGGTGATCCTCTACGTCATCGCAATCGCGGTCGCGATCGTCGCCGTGGGGGCCTTCGTCATGTGGTGGGGACGGCGTCGAGGTGCGGCCGCCGACGCATCGGACGACGCCGGGGCGACGGCATCCATCCCCTCATCGGTCGTGTCGGACTGACACCGACCCGGCCGTTCACGGGGGATGAATCGTGTCCCCCGAACGGCGGACACGCCCGGAGTTCCGCGGCTTTTGTCGACGATGTCCACCAAACGGTGGACACGTTGTAGCTTCCGCACAACGTCGGAGAACGGGCGTGCGTTTTCCGCGCTTCGCCGGCACAAAGGTTTGATACACCCCCGTATCGACGGGAGTACATCTGTGCTCGGGGCAGAAAGCGACACGCACTACGCGTGATGTCGAAAGGGGTAGGACATGCACTGGGCATGGTTTCGAATCGCCGCGGCACTCACCGGTATCTCCGGAGTCGTCGCGGGGTTCATCGTCAACGTAGACCGCGCAGCGCGCCAGGGGCAGGGCCTCGGCGACGTGCTGGCGAACTACTTCAGCCTGTTCACGATCGTCTCGACGCTGCTCAGCATCGTCACCCTGTTCGTGGCCGCATCATGGGCGATGCGGCACCCGGGCTCCTCCCGCGAGCCGTTCGGCATCGCGCTGGCCCTGGCGGCGGTCACGGGTCCCGTGCTGCTGCTCGGGCTCGTCTACAACGCGCTGCTGCGCGGACTGCCGTCGGCCATCGCGCTCGGCGACTCCGCCGGGATCGCGATGCTCGACAAGTACGCGGCCGAGGTGCTGCACGTGGTCCTGCCGATCTACTTCGTGCTGGACCTGCTGCTGGCCCCGCGCCGGCGGGCGCTGCCCTGGTGGTCGCTCGCGGTGCTGGTCGGGTACCCGCTGGTCTGGACGACGTACACGATGGTCCGCGGCGAGCGCGTCGCGAACCCCGACGGGACCACACCGTGGTGGTACCCGTACCCGTTCCTCGACCCGCACGGCGCGGGCGGCTACTCGTCCGCATTCCTCTACATCGGCGTGATCCTGGTCGGTTTCCTGGCGATCGGCTCGATCATCATCCTCATCGGCCGGTACCGCGCGAAGCGGTCGACGCGGCACGGCGCACCGGCCGCTCGCCACACGCTGCTGATCTGATCGGCGCCACCGGGAGGCCGCAGGTGGGCGGGCGTGACGGCCGACGCATCGCGGGGCGGCATCCGTCGCCTTAACTAGACTGGAGGACTATGTCGAAGGTCCTCCAGTCCCTGCCCGTCGGCGAGCGCGTCGGCATCGCCTTCTCGGGAGGACTTGACACCTCCGTAGCGGTCGCGTGGATGCGCGACAAGGGCGCCGTCCCCTGCACCTACACCGGCGACCTCGGTCAGCCCGACGAGGACGACATCGACGCGATCCCGAGCCGGGCGCTCGAGTACGGCGCCGAGGTCTCGCGCCTGGTCGACTGCAAGCCCGCCCTCGTCGAGGAGGGCTTCGGCGCTCTCGCGTGCGGCGCGTTCCACATCCGCTCGGGCGGCCGCACCTACTTCAACACGACGCCCATCGGCCGGGCCGTCACCGGCACGCTGCTCGTCCGGGCGATGAAGGAGGACGGCGTCGACATCTGGGGCGACGGCTCCACCTACAAAGGCAACGACATCGAGCGGTTCTACCGCTACGGTCTGCTCGCCAACCCGGCCCTGCGCATCTACAAGCCGTGGCTCGACGCCGACTTCGTCACCGAGCTCGGCGGCCGCAAAGAGATGAGCGAGTGGCTCGTCGCGCACGGGTTCCCCTACCGCGACTCCGCCGAGAAGGCCTACTCGACCGACGCGAACATCTGGGGCGCGACGCACGAGGCGAAGACCCTCGAGCACCTCGACGTCTCGCTCGAGACCGTCGAGCCGATCATGGGCGTGCGGTTCTGGGACCCCTCGGTCGAGATCGAGACCGAAGACGTCACCGTCACCTTCGAGGCCGGCCGCCCCGTCGCGCTCAACGGCGTCGAGTTCGCCGACCCGGTGGACCTCGTCTTCGAGGCCAACCGCATCGGCGGCCGCCACGGCCTCGGCATGAGCGACCAGATCGAGAACCGCATCATCGAGGCGAAGTCCCGCGGCATCTACGAGGCGCCGGGCATGGCACTGCTGTTCACGGCGTACGAACGCCTGGTCAACGGCATCCTGAACGAGGACACCCTGGCGACCTACCACGAGCAGGGCCGTCGCCTCGGACGCCTCATGTACGAGGGCCGCTGGCTCGAGCCGCAGTCGCTCATGCTCCGCGAGTCCATCCAGAAGTGGGTCGGCTCGACGATCACCGGCTCGGTGACGCTGCGCCTGCGCCGCGGCGAGGACTACACGATCCTCGACACCACAGCGCCGCGCCTGTCGTACCACCCGGACAAGCTCTCGATGGAGCGCGTCGGCGACGCGGCGTTCGGCCCCACCGACCGCATCGGCCAGCTCACCATGCGCAACCTCGACATCGCCGACTCTCGGGTGCGCCTCGAGTACTACGCCGCGAAGGGCCTCATCGGTGGGGCGACCGGCGAGCTCGTCGGCCACCTCACGCAGGGCGAGGCCGGCGAGATCACGGAGCACGCCGAGCACCCGAGCGCCGAGCAGGAAGAACTGGCGGAAGCGACGGATGCTGCCAACGAGGCGTCCGCGTTCGACCTGGGAACCGACTGAACCAAACCGGCCCTCCCCCCGGTCGTTGAGCGAGCTTGCGAGTCGAAACGCCCTGGGCGCGGTCGCAACCTGGGTCTCCGCTTTGAGCTCCTGAGATAACTTGCACACCGCTGTGCAACTTACGTAACGTGGAGGCATGACCTCCCCGATCGATGCTGCGCGCCGTCCGCGGCGCGACGCCCTCGAGAACCGCGCGGGCATCCTCGCCGCGGCTCATGTCGCCCTCGCGCACGACCCCCGCGCGTCGGTCGATGCCATCGCCCGCCAGGCCGGCCTGTCGCGCCGAGCGCTCTACGGGCACTTCGACGACCGCGATGCGCTGGTGCGCGAGCTCGTCGCGCAGGGTGCGACGCGGTTCAACGCGGTGGCCGAGTCGATCGACGATGCCGACGCGCGGGTCGCGCTCGCCCGCCTCGCCGCTGCGCTCTGGAACGAGGCCGCGCACGTGCAGGTGCTCGCGGCGATCGCCCTCGACGAGGCGCACCTCGAGGAGACGGCGACGGCGCTCGCCCCGCTCCGCCGCGCCGTCGTGCGCATCGTGCGCGACGGGCAGGACGCCGAGGTGCTCCGCACCGACGTCGCCGCCCCGACGCTCGCCCGCCTCGTAGAGGAGACCGCACGCACCGTCATCACCCGCATCGACGCCTCCTCACCCGCCGCTCGCGACCTCGCGGTGCGCGCCGTGCTCAGCATCGCGGGCCTGTCGTGGCGGCAGGCCGACGCGCTGCTCGCGGCGCACCCCGAGATCCTCGCGGCCCCCGAGGCGGCGAGCGCGTGAGGGTCGTGCTCGACGCGGTCGGCAAGGGCCGCCGCGAGCACGCGCTGCCCGTGACCTCGGCTGCCTTCGAGTCCGGCCGCGCCACGCTGGTCGCCGCCGAGACCGAGCAGCGACCGGCGGTGCTCGGCCTCATCGCCTCGGGCCGCATGCGCCCGGACACCGGCCGTGTGGAGCTGGACGGGCGGACGGATGCCGCGGGCCTCCGTCGCCGCATCGCCCTGGTCGACGCTCCCGGGGTGTCGGAGCCCGTGCCCGACGTCACCCTCGCCGGCGTCGCCGCCGAGGAGCTCATGTTCGCCGGACGCCGATCCGATCCCGTCGCGGTGCGACGCTGGCTCGACGAGCAGGGCCTCGGGGACGAGGCATCCGTCCCCGTCTCGAACGTCGACCCGGCGGGCCGCGTGCGTGCACTGTGCGAGCTCGCGGTGCTGCGCAAGGGCGTCGAGGCGATCGTGCTGGTCTCCCCCGACCGTCACGGCGGCGAGCCCGCCGCCTGGTGGGCCGTCGCCGAGGACTTCGCCGAGCGCGGATTCGCCGTGCTCGTGATCGCCGGCCAGGCGTCTTCTCCGGTCGTTGCGCGAGTGAGGAACGAACGAGTCGAAACGCGCCGAACCATCGCGGACACCCAGGGCGTTTCGACTTCGGGCGCCAGAGCGCCCTTCGCTCAACGAGCGGGAGGCGGCGTCGGCCGACCGCGCGTGCCCAGGCTGACCGCCCCCGCGAGGCAGGGCCGGGCGCGAAAGTCCCCCAGATGATCCTCGCCGAGCTCCGGCGGCTCGGCTCGACGCGCATGTCGCTCATCGCCCTCATCGCGCTCATGGCCGTGCCCATCCTCTACGGCGGCCTGTACCTGTGGGCGAACCGCGACCCGTACGGTCAGCTCGACCAGGTGCCGGTGGCACTCGTCGTCGCCGACACCGGCGCCGAGCTCAACGGCACCGCGCGCGATCTCGGCGACGAGGTCGCGCAAGAGCTCATCGAGGACGGCACCTTCGACTGGCACCTCGCCACCGCCGAGGAGGCCGACGCCGGCCTCGACGACGGCGGCTACGACTTCGCCATCGAGCTGCCCGCCGACTTCACGGCGGCCATCGCCTCGATCACGACCGGCGCCCCGCGCACGGCCGACGTCATCCTGCGCACGAGCGACGCCAACAACTACCTCGCCTCCACGATCGGCACTCAGGCGGTCGAGCGCATCCAGGCGACGATCACCGAGAAGGTCGTGGCCGAGGCCGGGCTCACGATGCTCGACGCCCTCGACACGATCCGTCTGCAGTTGACGGATGCCGCCACCGGCGCCTCTCACCTGGTCGACGGTCTCGCGCAGGCCGGTGACGGCGCGTCGCAGCTGTCCGACGGCGCTGCCCAGCTCGCGGCGGGAACCGCCCAGCTGCAGGACGGCGCCGTCCGGCTCTCCGACGGTGCCGCCCAGGTCGCGGACGGCGCGGCCCAGGTGGCCGGCGGAACTGCGCAGCTCGACGCCATCGCCGACCGGATCGGCGCAGCATCCGCGTCCGCGATCTCGGCACTGCCCGGGGTGCGCGACGACATCGCCGCGAAGCTCGCTGAAGCCGGTCTCGACCAGGCGCAGATCGACGACGTGCTCGCCACCTTCGATCCGGTGGGCGACCGCCTCGACGCGGTGGACACCCGCGTTCAGGGCGCCGTCGGCCAGATCGATCGGCTGAACTCCGGCGCGCAGCAGGTCTCGGCGGGAGCAGCCTCCGTCGCCGCCGGATCCGCCACGCTCGCCTCGGGCACGGCGACCGCTGCGCACGGCGCGGCGCGGCTGCGCGACGGCGCGGCAACGCTCGACAGCGGCCTCACGCAGCTCGAGGACGGCGCCACGAGGCTGCGCGACGGTCTCTCCGACGGCGCCGCCCAGCTGCCCGCGTACGATGCGACGACCCGTCAGGCACAGGCCGTCACCCTCGCGGCCCCGGTCGACGTCGAGCGCTCGTCGCTCACGCAGGCGCAGAACTACGGTGCCGGACTCGCTCCGTTCTTCACGGCCCTCGCCGGCTGGATCGGCATCTACGCACTGTTCCTCATCGTCAAGCCGGTCTCCAAGCGCGCGGTCACGGCGCTGCATTCGCCGATCCGCATCACGCTGGCCGGATGGGCGACCCCGGCCCTCCTCGGCGGCGTGCAGATGCTCGGCCTGTTCGGCGTGCTGTCGCTCGCGCTCGGCTTCTCATTCGCCCACCCGCTCGCGACGCTCGGCATCCTGCTGCTGGCATCGGCCACGTACGCCGCGATCGTGCTCGCGCTCAACGTGTGGCTCGGCTCGGTCGGGCAGTTCCTCGGCCTCGTGCTCATGGTGCTGCAGCTCGTGACTGCGGGTGGGACGTTCCCGTGGCAGACGCTGCCTGCGCCGCTGGCCGCCCTGCACCACGTGCTGCCGATGGGCTACGTCGTCGACGCGATGCGCCAGGTCATGTACGGCGGCAGCGCCGACCGCGTCTGGCTCGACCTCGCGGTGCTGCTCGCCTGGCTCGTCGGCGCAGGTCTGATCGCCGCGATCGGGGTCACCCGGATGACCCACTTCCGCACCCTCCGGGATCTGCAGCCCAGCGTCATCGGATAGCGGGCGCGGCACAGGGGGACCCACACCCGAGGGGCCGGTCGCGCGATGAAAGCCCAGCGCGATTCGGCCTGGGGCACGGCTCGGGGTTAGCATGCGGATTGGTGCCGCGGCGACCCGACCGCACGCGGCACCGAATGTCGCGGTGTACGGAACCCCGTATCCCCCCTCCGCCCGAAAGCCCTTTCAATGACGAAGCCCCAGCCCTCGCCCTATGCCGTCGACGACACCGTCCGTCGCCGGTCCGTGGGGCGGATCATCGGGATCACCCTCTTCAGCATCCTCGCGGGCATCGTGGTGCTCGCCCTGATCGCGGTCGGCTTCGTCGCGTACACGGCGCAGCGCTCGTTCCCGCAGCTGAGCGGCGAGGTGAAGGCGGCCGGGCTCGAGGCCGAGGTGACGGTGCAGCGGGATGCGCTCGGCATCCCCACTCTCACCGCGGATTCGTCGCACGACCTCTTCTTCGCCCAGGGTTACGTGCACGCGCAGGACCGGTTCTGGGAGATGGACTTCCGCCGGCATGTCACGAGCGGGCGCCTCTCCGAGATGTTCGGCGCGTCGCAGCTCGGCACCGACAAGTTCCTGCGCACGCTCGGCTGGCATGACATCGCCGAGCAGGAGGTCGACGCCCTCGACGCCACGGAGCGCGCCTACTACGACGCCTACGCCGACGGCGTGAACGCCTACCTCGCCGACCACCAGGGCCCCGACGCCTCGTTCGAGTACGCCGTGCTGGGCCTGCAGAACTCCGACTACGAGATCGAGCCCTGGACTCCGGCCGACTCTGTCGCGTGGCTCAAGGCGATGGCCTGGGACCTCCGCAGCAACATCGAGAGCGAGACCGAGCGCGCGGTCATGGCGCCGGACTTCTCCCAGGCCGAGATCGACCAGCTCTACCCCGGCTACCCGTTCGACCGGAACCCGGTCATCGTGCCGAAGATCTCGGCGGTGCCCGCGCTCGGCACAGCTCCCGACCTTCCTGAGACGGACGCCGCCACCTCGTCGATCGAGTGGACGGAGGTCGGCAGCGTGATCGAAGCCGTCGGCGAACTCGTCGGCGGCGCCGGCGAGGGCATCGGGTCGAACTCATGGGTGGTGTCGGGCAACGTCACCGACACCGGGATGCCGCTTCTCGCCAACGACCCTCACCTCGGCGCGTCGCTGCCGAGCGTGTGGCACCAGATCCAGCTGAAGTGCTCGACGGTCACTGAAGAGTGCCCGTTCGATGTGGCCGGGTTCGGCTTCTCGGGGCTTCCCGGCGTCGTGATCGGCCACAACGAGCGCATCGCGTGGGGCTTCACGAACCTCACCACCGACGTCACGGACCTGTATCTCGAGAAGGTGGACGGCGACTCGTACTGGTACGACGGCGCGCTGGTGCCGCTCGAGACGCGCACCGAGACGTTCAAGGTCGCGGGTTCTGACGACGTCGAGCTCGAGGTGCGTTCCACGGTCAACGGTCCGATCGTGTCCGGTCTCACCGGCGACTTCACGTCGATCGCGGAAACTCCCTACGTCGGGGCCGGCGGCACCGTGACAGAGACGCCGACCGACGCACCCGAGGGGGACTATGCGGTCAGCCTGCGCTGGACCGCACTGCAGCCCGGAACCACGGCATCCGCGATCTTCGCCCTCAACACCGCCAAGGACTTCGACGACTTCCGCGGCGCGGCGGCCCTCTTCGACGTGCCGGCGCAGAACCTCATCTACGCCGACGTCGACGGCAACATCGGATACCAGACGCCGGGCAAGCTGCCGATCCGCGGCGCCGGTGACGGCTCGATGCCGCAGCCCGGCTGGGACTCGACGTATGCGTGGCGGGGCTATATCCCGTTCGAGGAGCTTCCGGTCTCGTACAACCCGACCGAGGGGTACATCGTCACCGCGAACAATGCCATCGCGGGGCAGGACTACACCCATCCGCTCACGCGCGACTGGGACTACGGCTGGCGCGCAGCCCGCATCACGGAACTGATCGAGCGGGCGATCGCGAAGGGCCCGGTCACCGCTGACGACCTCAACGCCATCCAGGCCGACAACTACTCCTTCATCGGAATGCGCCTGACGGCGGCCTACGCCGACGTCACCACGGGCGACGACGAGACGGATGCCGCGCTCGACCTCCTGCACGAATGGGACGCTCAGAACGACGCTGACTCCGCGGCGGCCGCGTACGCCAACGTGCTGTGGGACACCCTCGCCGAGAACGTGTTCGTCGACGGGCGCGAGAGCTCGGCGCCGATGAGCGGTCAGGGCCGTCAGTTCCTCGTGATGGACGGGCTGCTCGAGGATGAGACCTCGCCCTGGTGGACCAACGACGAGCTCGGCGTCGACGGCATGGCCGACATGCTGAAGCGCTCCGCCATCGATGCCTACGAGCGACTCGTCGACGACCAGGGGGACAACCCTTCGCGCTGGAACTGGGGCAGCCTGCACGCCCTCCCGCTCGAGAACGGCAGCTTCGGCACGTCGGGCATCCCCGCACTCGAGTGGCTCTTCAACCGCGGGCCGTTCCCGGTCGGCGGCGGCTCGTCTGTCGTGAACGCGACCGGATGGGACCTGACCCAGAGCTTCTCGACCGTCACCGTGCCGTCGATGCGCATGATCATCGACCTGTCCGATTTCGACGATTCGCGCTGGAACCAGCTCACGGGCCAGAGCGGTCACGCCTTCCACACGAACTACATCGACCAGGTGGAGTCGTGGCAGAAGGCCGAGCTGACGCCCTGGGCGTACACGCCCGACGCGGTCGAGGCGGCCACGACCGACACCCTCGTGCTCACGCCCTGACGCTCACGTGACGCGCTCGATGACGTAGCCGTCCTCGACGAGGGTCTCGGCCATGAAGGCGGCGTACCACCGTGGCCAGGCCTCGTCGTAGACCCCGCCCAGCTCTTCCGTCTGGCAGGGTCAGCCGCCGGAGGCGGGCGGGGTGCGCTTGGACTCGGCGAGTTCGTCGACGTGCAGCGCGGCCTCGTCGATCGTGCCGTTGCGGTAGGCCTGCCGGCCGACCATGTGCGCCGAGAGCGGCGCCGTCGCCAGCTGCATGAGCACGACCGGCACGAGGAACGCGACCACCGGCCACGACCGCAGCGACAGCGCGATCGCGAGGCAGATGAGGATCAGCCCGAGCACCTGCGGCTTGGTCGCGGCATGCAGGCGGGTCGGCACATCGCGGAAGCGCAGCACGCCGATCGCGGCGGTGAGGCAGAGAAGTGCTCCGATCAGGATGAGGATCACGGCGGCGAGGTCGAGCATGGCGTCCATCAGCGGTCCTGGTCCCTTCTCGCGACGAACCGCGCGATCGAGATCGACCCGAACACCCCGACGGCCGCGATGATCAGCAGCACCGGCAGCGTGCGTGTGTGGTGGTTGATGGCCATCTCCGCGCCGAGCGCGCACATCACCAGGGTGAGCAAGACATCGGATGCCACGGCCCGGTCGAGGATCGAGGGCCCAATGACGATGCGCCACAGCGTGAGCAGCGCGGCGACCGCGAAGATCACGGAGATCGCGAGCAGCAGCACGTTCATCGGGAACCCCCTCGGGCCAGGGAGCCATGGGGGGCGGCATCCCTCATCGCCTGGAGCTGGGCGTGCGAGCCGACCGCTCTCACAATGCGCTCCTCCCAGTGATGCACGCTCGCGCGCTGCTTCTCGGCGTCGGCGTCGTCGCGCACGCCGATGACGTGGAGGTACAGGATGCGACGGTCGCGGTCGGTGTCGACGATCAGCGAACCGGGGATGAGCGAGCACGTCACACCGACGTGGGTCATGATGAGGTCGTCGTCGGTGACGAGCTGCGCGGCGATGATCGCGGACCCGGGCTGCCGGCGGAAGTCGAGCACCTGCCACGCCACCGTCAGCGAGCCGAGGACCACGGCCACCAGGAACTCCACGACGAACACGAGTCCCCACCAGAGGTTCACGCGGCCCGACAGCTCGACGGGAGGCAGCCGGAAGATGCGCGTCACGACGAGCGCGGCGACAAGCCCCGTGAGGAACGCGAGCCACGTGAACTGGCCCCACAGCAGCATCCACAGAGCGATGAGCCACACGAAGAACGGCAGCTGCCGCCACGCTGTCACGAACCCGCGGCGGAGCCGGCCCTGAGGCAGGTCGGGGCTCATGGCGTCTTCTCCGTTCCCGCGGCGTCGTCTTCGAGCTGGGTCAGCGACACCGGCTGCAGCAGCGCCTCGCCGATGCGCGTGCACACGTCATAGAGCGGCCCGGCGAAGATCGTGAGGGCAACGGTGATCGCGACCATTCCGGTGGTCGCGGCGGTCATGATCTTCGGGATGACGCGGCGCTCGGTCTCGACACCGGCGGCGGGCGCCGAGCCGAGGTAGGAGATGCGCGCCTCGGTCTCGGCCGAATCCTCGTCCTCTCGCCAGAAGGAGAGGTTCCACGCCCGCATGAGCGCATACAACGTGAGGAGGCTGGTCAGGATGCCGCCCACCATCAGCACCATCATGATCGGCGTGCCCACCTGCGCGGCGGCGTCGAACAGCGCGAACTTGCCGATGAAGCCGGAGAACGGCGGCAGGCCGCCCAGGTTGACCGCGGGGATGAAGTACAGCACCGCGATGACCGGCGCCGCCTTCATCAGGCCCTTGACCCGGAGGATGGACGTCGATCCCGCGCGACGCTCGACGAGGCCGACCGCGAGGAACAGCGTCGTCTGCACCACGATGTGGTGGACCATGTAGTAGATCGTCGCGCCGATCGCAGCGGGCGTCGCGATCGCGAGCCCGAAGATCATGTAGCCGATGTGGCTCACGAGCGTGAACGACAGGATTCGTTTGAGCTCCGCCTGGGCCACCGCGCCCAGCACTCCGACGATCATGGTCGCGAGTGCCACCCACATGAGCAGCTGGTTCACGTCGTTGTCGAGGAACAGCTCGGTCTCAGTGCGGATGATCGCGTAGACGCCGACCTTGGTCAGCAGGCCCGCGAAGACCGCGGTCACCGGGGCGGGCGCGGTCGGGTACGAGTCGGGCAGCCAGAACGACAGCGGGAAGACGGCGGCCTTGATGCTGAACGCGAGCAGCAGCATGAGGTGCAGGATGAGCTGAGTCTCCTGCGGCAGCTCGCCCATGCGCTCGGAGATCTGCACCATGTTCACGGTGCCCAGCGCGCCGTAGATCATGGCGATCGCCGCGAGGAAGAGGATCGACGACACCAGCGAGACGACGATGTAGACCACGCCGGTGCGGATGCGAGACTCGGTCGAGCCGAGGGTGATCAGCACGTACGAGGCGACGAGGAGGATCTCGAAGCCGACGTAGAGGTTGAAGAGGTCGCCCGCGATGAACGCGTTGAAGATGCCCGCGCCGAGGATCAGGTACGACGGGTGGAAGATCGAGACCGGGGTGTCGTCGTCGCCATCGGCCGCACCCTGTCCGACGGAGAAGAGAAGGACGGCGAGCAGCACGATGCTCGACACGACCACGAGGAGGGCCGCGAGCCGGTCCACGTAGAGCACGATGCCGAACGGGATCGGCCAGCCGCCGACCGACACGGCGATCGGCTTGTCGCCCACGTCGACCACGTAGAGCAGAATCGCCGCGATCACCGTCACGGCGCTGAGCGTCACGACCGAGACCATGACCTGCGTCTTGCGGTGCCGACCCGCGATGAGCGCGACCGCGGCGCCGAGCAGCGGCAGCGTGACGAGCAGGGGGACCAGCGCGGGGGCGATCTCGATCATTCGTCGCCACCCCGATCCCGGGGGCCCTGATCGGGGCGGTCGACCGGCGCATCGTCGCGGAGACCCGCGAAGTCGCGCGCACCGAGGATCATGATCGGCGCAGTCGCGGTGCCCACGAAGTCCGTGGTGGCATCGTCGTCGGCATCTTCGATCTCGGTCTCCTCGTCCATGGTGTCCTCGTCGGCGGCACCGCGAGAGCGCACCTCGATATCGGCTTCGTCGTCGGTGACGGTGTCGGCCTGACCGAGCTGCCAGGAGCGGTAGATGAGGGCGAGAAGGAACGCCGAGACGGCGAAGGTGATGACGATGGCGGTGAGCGTGAGCGCCTGCGGGAGCGGATCCGACATCTCGTCGACGGATGCCGCGCCGAAGAACGGTGCGACGCCCGGGCGACTCATCACGATCAGGAGGAGCAGGTTTGTCGCGTTGCCCAGGAGCAGGAACCCGATGAGCACACGGGTGAGGCTGCGCTCGAGCATGGCGTAGACGCCGCACGCGAAGAGCACGGCCATCACGATGATGAGCACGAGCGACACGTTCACGGGACCATCACCCCCTGCTGCTCGCGTGCTTCCTGCGCCTGGCGGTCGACCTCGGCGCCGAGGCTGCGCAGCACGTCCAGCACGAGGCCGATGACGACCAGGTACACGCCGATGTCGAACAGCGTCGACGTGACGAACTCGACGTGTCCGAGCAGTGGCACGTCCCACTCCCAGAAGTAGCTCGTGAGCGGCTGGTCACCCAAGAACACCGGCACGATCGCGCACGCGACCGCGATCGTCATGCCCGTGCCCAGGAGTCGCCCGGCGTCGGTGGGCGCGGCGGCGCCGAGCTCGTAGCGGCCGCCCGCGACATATCGCATGACGAGCGCCATGCCCGCGACGAGACCGCCGGCGAACCCTCCTCCTGGCAGGTTGTGGCCGGCGAAGAGCAGATACAGCGAGACGATGATGATCGTGTGGAAGAGGATCCGCACGATCACCTCGAGCATGATCGAGCGGTTCTCGGGCCGCACGCGCTGGCCGCCGACGAGCCACGCCATGCGGCCGCTGCCGCGTGCATCGCCGCGCTGCTTGAGACCGTCGGAGGTCTCGACGAGCGGGCGGCGCGCGCGCGTCGCACCTGCGGGCAGCGGCGCGATGCCCCGCGACAGCGTGTCGGCGCGGTGCGTCACGAAGACGAGGGAGGCCACACCCGTGGCTGCGAGGATCAGCACCGACAGCTCGCCCATGGTGTCCCAGCCGCGCAGGTCGACCAGCGCGACGTTGACGACGTTCTTGCCATGGCCCAGCTCGTACGCGAGGACGGGGAAGGAGTCGGAGATCGGCTTCTCGACCCGGGCGCTGGTTGCGACGATCGCGACGAGGGCCATCGTGATGCCGACCGCCGCGCCCAGCACAGCCCGGGCCACGGGCCATACCGAGGCGTTGTGCTCGCCGAGGCGCGACGGGATGCGGCGCAGGACGAGGGCGAACGCGACGAGCGTGACCGTCTCGACGAGGATCTGGGTGAGCGCGAGATCGGGTGCGCCGCTGGTCGCGAAGAGCAGCACCATGCCGAGGCCCGTGACCGACACCAGCACGACGCCGGTGTACCGCTTGCGCGCACGGATCGCGATGAGTCCCGCGGCGATCATGACCGGCGCGACGAGCAGCTGCGTGGGCGTCTGGTACGCGTCGAGCTTCGCCTGCCAGTCGTCGCTCGCGAGCAGCGCGGTCGACTCCGCCGCGACGAACACGACGAAGATCGTGCCGACGTACAGCGGCAGCGAACCGCGCTGCGTGAGGCTCGTGGTGATCACCGACAGGCGCGCTACCGCGCGCAACGTGCCGTTGTACGCCTCCGCCGCCGTGAAGGGCAGCAGGCGATTCGCGGGACGCCAGCTGCGCGTCAGCCAGAACACGAGCACGCCGATCGCGATCGTGGCGAGCGAGATCCACAGCGCCGGCTCGAGGCCGTGCCACAGCGCGAGGTGCGCAGGGTGCTCGGGCGCAGCGACACCCGGCGTCGACGGCGGCGCCTGGTCGGCATAGGGCGCGAAGGCTTTGTCGAGCCACGGTGCGAAGGCGCCCGCGACGACGGTGAGGCCCGAGAGCACGATCGGCGCGACGAGGAACCCGATCGGCGGGTCGGGCCATTCCGTATCGGGCATACGGTCGCTGTTCGCCGCGCGCTTGGTCGAGAAGGCGCCCCAGAGGAAGCGGATGCCGTACCCCGCGGTCAGCACCGAGCCCAGCGCGACGCCGACCAGCGCGACGATCCCCCACACGGCGCCGCCCAGGGCCTCGTGCAGCAGTGAGGCGAGCGCGCCCTCCTTCGCGACGAAGCCGATCGTGGGGATGATGCCGATCATCGACGCGACGGCGATGATCGAGAACGTCGCCATGACCGGTGCCTGCCTGCCGACACCCGAGAGCTCGGTCAGATCGCGGGTCGACAGCTGGCGGTCGATGACGCCGACCACGAGGAAGAGCGCCGACTTGAAGAGGGCGTGACTCAGCAGCAGCGCGAGAGCTGCGAGCGCAGCATCCCGTGTCCCGTAGCCGAGCACGACGGTCAGAAGGCCCAGCTGGCTCACGGTGCCGAAGGCGAGCACTCGCTTGAGGTCGGTCTCGCGCAGCGCCTGCAAACCGCCGAGCAGCATCGTGAAGACCCCCAGCGCGACGACGATCGGCCGCCACGTCGGAGCGATGGCGAAGACCGGGGCGAAGCGGGCGATGAGATAGATGCCGGCTTTCACCATGGCCGCCGCGTGCAGGTAGGCGCTCACCGGAGTGGGCGCCGCCATGGCACCGGGTAGCCAGAAGTGGAACGGGAAGATCGCCGACTTGCTGAGCGCTCCGACGAGGATCATCACGAGCGCGGCGTCGACGATCGGGCCGGACGGTGCTGCGGCGAGGATCGTCGAGATGCTGGAGGTGCCGGCGTCGACCACGAGCAGCACGACGCCGATGAGCATGACGAGTCCGCCGAGTGTCGTAACGAGGAGGGCCTGGAGGGCGGCACGACGGCTCGCCGCGCGCTTGTTGTAGTACCCGATGAGGAGGTACGACAGCACGCTGGTGACTTCCCAGAACATCACGAGGACGACGAGGTCGTCGGTGAGGACGAGCCCGTACATCGCGCCCGCGAACGCGAGGAGCACGGCGGCGAACTGACCGAGATTGTCACTCTTGCCGCGGAAGTACCAGCGGCAGTAGATCATGACGAGCGCGCCGACACCCGTGACGACCAGCGTCATGAGCCACGACAGCGTGTCCATCCGCATCGAGAGGTCGATGCCGAGAGGCGGGATCCATGCGTATGTCTCGAACGGAATATCACTCGCCAGCACCTGCGGCGTGAGCACGGAGGCGAAGACGAATCCCACGATCGGGAGGACCGCTGCGACGTAGAACGCGCGAGCGCCGATGCGCGCCACCAGCCACGGCAGAAGGATCGGAACGACCGCGAACGCGCCGAGAACGAGGAGCATTCGGGCCTCCTCGGGGTCGTCGGCAACGCACATCAGAGGAGGACGGCGCAAAGCCCAGGCGATCGGGGTGTCGAATCCCATCCTAACGGGCGCGTCGCGCCCGATCGCCTGAACGGCATACATCCTCGCCCGGTGCGGGGCGTTGCGGGCGGTTCAGCCGCGCGGGGGTGGCGGCCCCGTGGTGTTGCCCTCGCGGAAGGTGCAGGTGAACCGGATCGACGCCGCGGGGGTCCCCTCGAGCATCGCTGCGACGGCGGCGCCGGCCGCGCGCCCCTTGTCGGTGGCGGGCTGCACGAGGGTGGTGAGCTCGTACGGGGCGAGGCCGTCGACGACGATGCCGTCGAAGCCGGTGATGCTGACGTCCTCCGGCACGCGCAGGCCGGCCTCTTCGGCCGCCCGGATGACCCCGGCCGCGAGCAGGTCGCTCTGCGCGATGACCGCGGTCGGTCGCCGGTCGGGGTCGGCGAAGATCTCTCGGCCGGCCGCGAACCCCTCGTCGATGAAGCTGCCGGCGGCGGCGAAGGCGGCGGCGTCCGGGAAGACGTCGAGGGCGCCGGCGAGCCGCTCGCGGGTGACGTCCACCGTGACCCCCGTGTCGTCGTGCAACCAGCCGCGCTGCCAGTCGACCCGTGCGGGCAGCGTCACGACGGCCACCTCGCGGTGTCCCAGCGCACGCAGATGACTCGCGGCCTGGCGCTGGGCCTCGCGGTTGTCGAGCCCGATTCGCGGCACATCGTCGCCGGCATCCCCTTCGATGACGACGACGGGGATGCGGCGTGCCTTGACGGTCTGAAGCGACTCGCGCAGCAGACCGCTGCAGCCGATGAGCACAGCGGCGTCCAGCGGTGCGGTGGTGAGCGAGGGGCCGCTCCCGGTCGGCTCGTGGTCTCGGAGGAGCAGCAGTCCGGCGCCGAGCGGAGTGACCGCGTCGGCGAGGCCGTCCATCATGAGGGTCTTGACCGGGTCGAGGAACGCGGTGCCCAGGTGCTCCTCGAACACCACGCCGACGATCCCCGAGCGGCCGCGACGCAGCGAGGCCGCGCGCGGGTCGGGGCCGGTGTAGCCGAGCGCGGCGGCGGCGTCCAGCACGCGGCGGCGGGTCGCGTCCGACACCGGTGTCTTGCCGCTGAACACCACGGAGGCGGTCGACGGCGAGACGCCTGCCTCACGGGCGACGTCCGAGATCGTGGCGCGGCGGATGCCGGTGTCCTGGCGGCTCATGCTGTCACGATCGTAGCCCGTCGCGGAGAGGTGATGTCGAATCGATTCGGGCATCGCCGAATCGATTCGCTAGCATGTGCGGATGGACACCGCGCTCACTCGTCGGCAGCTGGTCGCCTGGCGCACCGCCATCTTCACGATCTTCCTCATCATGGGAGTGGGCTTCGCGTCGTGGGCGTCCCGCCTGCCCGCGGTGAAGGTGGACCTGGGCATCAACGACCTCCAGGTGGGCGTCCTGCTGTTCGTGGCGGGCGCCGCCTCGATCGTGGGCCTGTCGCTGGCCAATGTGATCGTCGCGCGCTGGGGCGCGCGACGGGGCATGTTCGTGACGATCATCACGTTCGCGCTCGGCGTCGTGCTCGCGGGTGTCGGCGTGGAGTTCACGCAGTCGTACGTCGTCGCCGCCCTCGGGCTCGGGCTCATGGGCCTCGGCATGAGCGCCACCGACGTCATGATGAATGTCGAGGCGGCCGCGGTGGAGCAGGCGTTCGAGCGCACGCTCATGCCGCTGTTCCACGCGTTCTTCAGCCTCGGCACGGTCGCAGGCGCCGGACTCGGTGTCGCGATGGCGGCCCTGGGCATCGGGGTCGGCTGGCACCTCGGCGCGGCAGGCCTGCTCGTCGCCGCTGCCGGACTGCTGTCGCTGCGCGCCGTCCCCGTGCGCGAGAGCATGCACGACGATCCTGCGACGAGCAGCACGCGCCGCGAGCGCTTCGCCGAGGTCCTGGCGGTCTGGCGCGATCCGCGCACCTACGCCATCGGCGCCATCATGCTGGGCATGGCCTTCGCCGAGGGCAGCGCCAACGACTGGCTCACGATCGCGATGGTGGACGGCCATGACCAGACCGAGGCCGTCGGCGCCATCGCGCTGACCGTGTTCTCGGTCGCGATGACGACATTCCGCATCCTCGGCGGTCCGCTCGTGGACCGGATCGGACGCGTGTGGTCGCTGCGCATCCTGTCGATCGCGGCCGGCGTCGGCCTCGTCATGTTCATCCTCGCGCCGAACCTGCCGATCGCGTTCATCGGCATCGCGCTGTGGGGCGCGGGGGCCTCGCTCGGCTTCCCTCTCGGCATGTCGGCGGCGGCGGACGACCCGAGGAAGGCGGCGGCGTCCGTCTCGGCCGCCGCGACCATCGGGTACCTCGCGTTCCTGTGCGGTCCGCCCATCCTCGGCTGGATCAGCCACGAGATCGGCATCCTGCCCACGCTCTGGATCATCGTCGGTCTCATCGCGATGTCGGGGCTCGCCTCGGGCGCCGCGAAGCCGATCGCCGGATCGAAGGTCGGCGCGGGGCACGCCCACCACTGAGCCGGCGCGGACCCGGTCGGATCCCACCGACCAGGTCAGAGCCGGTCGGTCACCGTCGCCGCCACGGTGAGCCACGCGTCGCGGGTCTCGGGCGACAGCGCGTCGAAGTCGATGGGGCCGCCGTCGACGAGCGAAGGATCGAACGGTGCGTTCACGACCGCGGAAGTCACCTGCTCGAAGTGCTGCGAGAGGCGCGCCTCGAGCTTGCGATCCGGCCGCGAGGACGGCGCCGTGAGCACGGTCACCGCCTCGTCGATCTTCCTGCCGAAGCCCTTCTCGCGCAGGCCGTCCAGCAGCCAGGCGGCGCTGGCCGCCGTGTCTTCGCGAACGGTCGACACGATCACGAGCTGGTCGGCGGCGGCGACGGCTGCGACCCAGTTGGACGCGCGCATGTTGTTGCCGGTGTCGACGATCATCAGGCGGTAGTACCGGCGCAGCAGGGCGTGGAGCCGATCGAACGCGGCCGCGTCGATCGTCGAGGAGGCCGCGGCATCCTCGTCGGAGGCGAGCACGTCGAATCGCGCGTCGACCTGCGTGCGCACGTAGTGATCGAGCGCCGCGAGGCTCGACCCGCGGAAGTTCGAGGCCTCGTCGAGGTCTTCGAGCAGGTCGACGGCGGTGCGGTGGTGCGGAGCGTGCTGCGCGCGCCAGCCGAGCGTGCCGCGGGTCTCGTTGTTGTCCCACGCCAGGGTCGCCCCGCCGCGCAGCGTCCCGTAGGTCGCGGCCAGCAGCAGGGTGCTCGTCGTCTTGTGGGCGCCGCCCTTCGGATTGAGCACGACGATGGTGCGCGGCGCATCGAGGCGGCGCTGGACCCGCTTCTCTCGGTCCAGTCGCGAGCGCTCGACACGGCCGGGCGCGGGAGAGATGAGGCCACCGGTCGCGCGGCGCACGGCACCCTGCCAGCCCGTCGTCGCCCGCGGGCGGGTGGTGGCGCCGCCGCCACGCGAATCGAGCAGGTCCTGCACGGTCGGCCGCGCCGGTTCCTCCGACACCGGCGCGAGCGTCGGCACCGCCGGTACCGGCGTCGGCGCGGTGACCGGGGTGGCCGACACAGGGGCGGGAGCGGGAGCGGGCGCAGGCGCGGGAACCGGAGCCACCGCGGGAACCGGGGCAGCAGCGGGAACCGGGGCAGCAGCGGGAACCGGAGCCACCGCGGGAACCGCCGACGTGTCCACGGCCGCCTCCTCCAGGGCCTCGTCGAAGGTGCCGTCCGGGTGCACCACGAGAGGCCAGCGGGACGAGCCCTCGACGAGCGTCGCGTGGGCCGGTTCGCCGGCGGATGCTGCGAGCTGGCGGATCTCCTCGACCACGCGGTCGCGCAGGGCGAGGGTGTCGGGAGCGACGACCTCTGCCACGTCGTTGCCGACGTGGACCTCGGCGACAGTGCTGGACAGGATGTGGACGGTCGCGTCGGGCTGACGTGAGTTCATCGGTTCTTCTCCGGACGAAGGGACGGCGTGGGGACCGTAGTCTGAGGGTCGCACGGAAAGCACAGCAGTGCGCGCGACGAGGGCAAAGGCTATCCGACCAGTCTGCGGGCTTGCTGATGCGGGAGGCTAGGCTCTTCGAGTGCGTCTCGTCATCGCCCGCTGCTCGGTCGACTACACCGGGCGGCTCAACGCCCACCTGCCCCTCGCCACGCGCCTGCTGGTGCACAAGGGCGACGGGTCGCTCCTGGTGCATTCCGACGGCGGATCGTACAAGCCGCTCAACTGGATGAGCCCGCCGTGCCGCCTCGACGTCGAGGCGCCCGATGAAGAGTCGGCGTCCGCCGGAGTGCTCGAGCACTGGCGGGTGACCCACGCCAAGACCGGCGACGCGCTGCTCGTGCGCATCTACGAGGTCATCCACGACTCGTCGCACGAACTCGGCATCGACCCGGGCCTGCAGAAGGACGGCGTCGAGGCCGACCTGCAGCGCCTGCTCGCCGAGCAGGTCGACGTGATCGGAGACAACCTCACGCTCGTGCGACGCGAGTTCCCGACGGCGATCGGCCCGGTCGACCTGCTGCTGCGCGATCCCGAGGGCGGCACCATCGCCGTCGAGGTGAAGCGCCGCGGCGACATCGACGGCGTCGAGCAGCTCACGCGCTACCTCGAGCTGCTCGGCCGCGACCCGCACCTGGCTCCGGTGACCGGCGTCTTCGCCGCCCAGGAGATCAGACCCCAGGCCAAGGTGCTCGCCGCGGACCGCGGCATCCGTTGCGTCACTCTCGACTACGAGGGCATGAAGGGGATCGAGTCCGGCGCACCGCGCCTGTTCTAGCCGGGGAGGGTGCAGCACCCTCGCGCGGAAGGGGTCGGGGTCTGCTCCGCATAGGCTGGTCCCATGCCGAGCCGATCGCCGTGGACCTGTGTGCTGTGGGACGTCGACGGAACGATCGTCGACGCGTCCGACGGCATCCTCCGCCGCCTCACGATCGCCCTCGAGCACTTCGGCAAGCGCCCGCCGACCCGCGCCGAGCTCGTGCATTGGATCGGACCGCCGATGTACCAGTCGTTCCAGGTGAACGTCGGCATGACCCCCGAACAGGCGGCAGAGGCGGTCACCTTCTACCGAGGCCTCAACAAGACCGACGGGTACACGACGGGCGCCAAGCTCTTCCCTGGCATGGGTGAGCTGATCACGGATGTCGCGGCCTGCGGCATCCCGCAGGCCACCGCCAGCTCGAAGCCCGAGGTGCAGGTGGTCGCGCTCATGGACTACTTCGACCTGTCGACCTCGCTCACCGCGATCGTCGGCGCGACCCCCGACGAGAAGACGCTGAGCGCCAAGGCCGACATCGTCGCCGAAGCGCTGCGCCGCCTCGCCGCCGCGGGCGTCGACACGAGTCGGCCGGTGCTCATCGGCGACAGGCACCACGACGTCGAAGGCGGCGCCGCCCAGGGCGTACCCGTGATCTTCGTGCGGTGGGGCTTCAGCTGGCCGCACGAGTCCGAGGGCGCGCAGGCCGTGGTCGACGATGTCGACCAGCTGCGCGCGCTGCTGCTGTTCGGCGAGTACGCCGACGAGGGCGCGGCCACCGCCGCCGGCGTCGCCGATGCCTGAGCTCGCCGCCACGATCCTGGGGTGGCTGGTGCCGGCCCTGGTCGTGTTCGGCGTGACGGCGATCGCCGTCGCCGTCATCGCATGGTCCGTCCGCCGTGCCCGGCGGTCACCGCGTGCGCGCGCATCCGCCGAGCAGGCGCGCGCGAAGGCGGGTGCGACGCTCGTGCGGCTCGACGACGAGGTCGGCGAGCTCGACCTCGAGGTCGGCCTCTCGGGCGCCCTCTACGGCGGCGATGCGCCGTCGTCCCTCCGGCGGGCACGCCTCACCGCGCAGCACGTGCGTGACGACGCCTTCGAGGAGTACCGGGCGATCAGCGATCCCGCGGTCGCCCCCCATGAGGTCCACCGCGTCTCGGCGCGCATCGAGCGCCACGCGGGCGAGGCTCTCGCGGCCGTGGCCGCCGCCCGCCAGGAGCACGGGGCGTGGGTCAGGGCGAACGTGTCGGCGGCGGGGCAGATCGAGGCCGCCCGCCGCCGCCTCGCCGATCTGAACGCGTCGATGGGCGATCCGGCCGCGCTCGTCGCCGACCTCTCGTCCCGCTTCGCCGAGGAGGAGTGGCGGGATGCCTCGCGCTCGGCGCATGCCGCCCTCTCCGAGGTGTCCGCCGCCCGCCGCCACCTCGACGCCGCGTCGTCCCGTGCCGCCGACCCGTCGCTGAGCGCCCTCTCCGAGCTCGCCGCGGCCGAGCGGGCGCTCCGCCAGGCGGAGGCCGACGCCCGCAACCTCGAGGAGTCCCACCGGCTCGTGCTGCAGGCCGCGCAGGCCGTGCCGGACGAGATCGCGTCGGCGCGCAACGCCCTGCGCCACGCCGCCGTCACGCGGGAGCACCTCGACGCGGCCGACGCCGCACGGCTCGGCGCGGAGCTGCACGCCATCGACGGCGAGCTGAACCGCATCGAGACGGATGCTGCCCGCCGCCCCACCCGCACGGTTAACGCCATCGCGCGCCTGCGCAGCCGGCTCGACCTCGCCCTGGGCGACGCACGCACGTCGCAGCAGCGCCTGCGCGGCGCGCGCACCGCCCTCCCCGGCACTCTCGCCGCCGCGCGCGGCGCACTCGCGCAGGCCGAGGCATCCGTGTCCCGTTCCCGTGCCGGAGCCGACGCACGGTCGAGGCTGCTCTCGGCCCAGCGCGAGCTCGCTCAGGCCCGCCAGGCGCAGGACCCGGTGGCCGCGCTCGACGCCGCCCGCCGCGCGATGCGCGACGCCGAGGATGCCAAGGCCCTGGCGGATTTCGCCCGTCAGGCTGGCCCGCCCGGATAACGGGGACAGCAGCAGAGCCCACCGCTATCGTGAACCCCATGAGCGACGGGGCGACTCAGAGACCGAACCGCGTGCTCGCCGGGGCGGGGCGGATTCCGGCGACACTCACGATGATCGCGCTGATCCTCGTGGCGGGCGTCGCGTGGCAGGGGCTGTGGCGGCCGTTCGAGGACTCGGACTTCTTCGACGCGGTCGCGTACGGGCTTCCGGCCTTCGAGGAGGGGCGATGGTGGACGCCGGTCACCGGAACATTCTTCGTCAACGCGCCCTGGGTCTACGCGTTCACGATCGCGGGCTTCGTCGGCATGGCGTACCTCGAGTTCCGGCGCGGATGGCGCGTCGCGCTGGCCTACTACTGGGTCGGGCAGCTGTTCGCGATCTTCGCGACCGCGCTCGTGCTGTGGGGGTGCTCCGCGATCGCGTCGTGGGACTGGGCGCAGACCCAGGCCGCGGCACTGGACGTCGGCCCGTCGGGCGGCACGATGGCCTGCATCGCCGCGGCCGTCGGCCTGCTGCGCAGCCCCTGGCGCGTGCGCGCGTGGCTCGTGCTGCTCGGCTTCGTGTTCGTGGCGATGCTCTTCTGGGGCACGCTCGCCGACCTCGAGCACCTGCTCGCGGTGCTCCTCGTGCTCTTCGTCGACCGGTCGCTGCGCGTCCAACGCACGACGATGCGCGAGCAGCGCCTCATCGCCTTCATCTCGGTGCTGGTGCTCGGCGCGGTCGAGGTCATCACGATCCTCGTGCCGACGAGCGGCCCGTTCGGACCGACCCAGCCCGCTTCGGGCGGGTTCTGGGACTTCCTGATCGACGTCGTCATCATCGTCATCATCGCCAACGGGCTGCGCCGCGGACGCCGGTGGGCGTGGGTGCTCGCGGTGATCCTCGCTGTCTTCAACATCCTGACCGCGCTCCTCGTCGGGGTGGCCATCATCCTCGCCTCGGAGGCCCAGGTCGAGGCGACGATCGACGGCGAGACCGAGCTGTCGCTGGCCAGTGGCGCGATGTGGCTGCTCGTGCTCGTCTACCTGATCTGGGTGCGCCGTGCCTTCCGCGCTCGGCGGCGGTCGCGCATCGGCCTGCAGCCCCATCCGGGCGTCGAGGATGTGAAACGGATGCTGCGCGCCCACGGCGGCGGGACCCTCTCGTGGATGACGACCTGGGAGGGGAACACCTACGCCCGCACGACCGACAGCATCGTCGCCTACCAGCGGCGCGCGGGTGTGGCGCTGGCGCTCGCTGACCCGATCGGTCCGGAGGCATCGCGCGCAGCATCCGTGCAGGAGTTCATCCACGATGCCGAGCGGGCGGGACTGGTCCCGTGCTTCTTCAGCGCGGACGAGGCCACGCGGGCTGCGGTGCCGGCGTCGTGGCGCAGCCTGGTCGTCGCCGACGACACGATCGTCGACCTGCCAGGGCTCGAGTTCACCGGAAAGCGATGGAACTCGGTGCGCTCGTCGCTGAACCGCGCGGGTCGCGAGGACATGACGTTCCGCATGACGCGCCTGAAAGACGAGTCGTGGGGTGTGCAGCAGCAGCTGCGGGCGATCTCCGAGATGTGGGTCGGCGACAAGGGCCTCCCCGAGATGGGGTTCACGCTCGGCACGCTCGTGGAGGCGGAGGACCCGGAGGTGCGCCTCGCCCTGGCGCTCGCGCCGAACGGCGACGTCGACGGGTTCCTGTCGTGGCTGCCGGTCTACGGCGATCCCCGGGGCGGCGGAGTAGGCCGCGGGAGCGAAGAAGGCGTCGTCCGGGGCTGGACCCTGGATCTCATGCGTCGACGCGAGGGCGGCTTCGGCCCCGTGATGGAGTTCCTGATCGGCTCGTCGGCGAGGCTGTTCTCCGACGAGGGCGCGGAGATCATGTCATTGTCGGGCGCGCCGCTCGCCCACGACTACCCGCCGGATGCCGGAATGATCGCTGCGCTCAGCGACAAGCTCGCCGACGCACTCGAGCCGGTCTACGGGTTCCGGTCGCTGCACCGTTTCAAGGAGAAGTTCCACCCGCGGTACGAGACGATGTACCTGCTCTACCGCGACGAGAGCGACCTCACCCGGATCGGCGGAGCGCTCACGCGGGCGTTCCTGCCCGACGCGACACTGCGTCAGTTCGCCGGCGCCGGACTCGAGCTCGTGCGCGGCGACCGCGAATGAGTCCTCCCGAGCCGGCCGCCCGCGCGCGACGAAGCCGCGGCACCCACCTCTGGGATACCGCGGCTTCGACCGCGTGAAGCGATCGGTCCGCCGATCAGATCGGGCGGATGTTCTCGGCCTGGAGGCCCTTGGGTCCCTGCGCGATCTCGAACTCGACCCGCTGGTTCTCCTCGAGGGAGCGGTACCCGCTCGACTCGATTGCGCTGTAGTGCGCGAAGACGTCTGCGCCACCCTCATCGGGAGCGATGAAGCCGAATCCCTTTTCCGAGTTGAACCACTTGACGGTGCCCTGCGTGCTCATTACTTGCCGTTCTTCGTTGATCTCGTCGCGATTGCGGCGATTGCAATCCAACGTAGTGAACAGGCGGGCGCGCGGCGAGACCCATTTGCGATGGTGACACAAATGTTGCAGAGCAACCGGTGGACCACAGGGGCCATCGTCCGCCCGGGCTGAGCTTGGCTCGAAAGCCCGGGCGTCGACGGATCCCCCCGGATAGGCCACGTCTTAACGTGGACATGGATCATCGTACCGATATATCAGCGCGAGAGCGAGGCCGGATCCTCAGTGTTCGCGCACTTTCTGATGGGGTCCGGCGGGCTCGCGGGGAACCTCCTTAAGGCCGCCTCGAGAGGGTCTATGCAGATGAATCCTCCGGCGTACACTGGTGCCACTCATGACCGCCCCCTTCGTCCCGCTCGAGCCGAGCCGCGCCGTCCTCGGAGACGAGGTGTATGCACGCCTGGGCGAGGCCATCATCGACGGCCGACTGGCACCGGGCGAGCGCCTGCGCGACCAGGAGCTCGCCGAGTGGCTGGGAGTCTCCCGCACCCCGGTCCGCGAGGCGCTGCAGCGCCTGGAGCGGGCGGGCCTGGTCGAGGTGTCCCCGCACCGCTACACACGGGTCTCGCACCCCAACCAGCAGAACGACACGATCGAGCTCGTCGCCTTCAACATGGGACTCGCGGTGCGCATGGCGTCGGCGCGCGCGGACGCCGAGGCGCTCGAGGCCGCGCTGGAGCGGCTCGACGACGTCATCGCCGCGTCCCGCGCGAACGACGCCGAGGCCCTCGCCGTGGCCAGCCACGCCTTCTTCTCCGTGGTCACCCGCGCGAGCGGCAACTTCGCCCTGCGGCAGTTCGTCCGCGAGTACGAGTTCGCTCTCCGGCGCGACATGGTCGGCTGGCGACCGTTCATCGAATGCCCCATCGGCCGCACGGCCGCCTATGAGGAGTTCCGCGCCGCCTTCGTCGCCCGCGACGGCGACCGTGCCGAATCCCTGCTGCGCAGCATCCACGGTCTGAACTGATCTCCCGCTCTTCTCGGTGACGGATGCCGCGGCTACCGTGAAACCGTGCACCATATCGAGCTGCGACCCGTCGACGAGGACGACCTCGACGCCATCTTCGAGATGATGCGCGACCGCGAGGCGATCGCATGGCCGCCTTCACCGCCGAGGATCCCGACGACCGCGACGCCTTCGATGCGTGGATCGCCCGTCAGTTCGCCACGCCCGGCGTGCTCTCGTTCGTGGTCACCGAGGACGGCGGCTTCGCCGGGACTGCGGCATCCTTCACCGTCGACGGCGACCGCGAGGTCACCTACTGGATCGCGCGCCACGCGTGGGGCCGGGGCGTCGCGACCGCGGCGCTGCGTCATCTCATCTCGCGCGAGCCCATACGCCCGCTCTTCGCCCGTGTCGCGGCCCACAACACCGCCTCGATCGCCGTGCTCACCAAGGTCGGCTTCACCGAGGTGTCGCGAAACGTCGACTTCGCCCCGGGCGTCGGCCGCGAGATCGAGGAGATCGTCTTCACGCTCCCGCCCGCGCTCGACGGCGCGTGAGCGCGCAGGAGCGCACAGAGAAGAAGAGGACCCCCTCTCGGGAGTCCTCTTCTGCGCTGTGCGCGAGGGGGGAGTTGAACCCCCACGCCCTTTCGGGCACTGGCACCTGAAGCCAGCGCGTCTGCCTATTCCGCCACTCGCGCGAGCTGCGTGATCCGGAGATCCCGCGAAACTCAACTTCCCGAGGATATCATGCGTCGCGGCCCCTTCCGAACTCACCTGGTGGGGGGCGCGATTCATGACGGGTACAGCGTGTGCAATTAGCATGTAGCAACCGGCACCCCCCTCTAGAGGAGCTCCGTGGGACTACTTGACAGCTTCGAGAAAGGTCTGGAGCGCGCAGTCAACAGCGCGTTCGCCAAGACCTTCCGCAGCGGCATCCAGCCTGTCGAGATCGCATCGGCCCTGCGCAGCGAGCTCGACAAGAAGGCGGCCGTCGTCAGCCGCGACCGCATCCTCGCGCCGAACACGTTCACGGTGCGCCTGTCGCCCGCCGACGACGACCGCATCTCAGGGTTCGGCGACGCGCTCCTGCATGAGCTCGACACGCTCGTCCATGCGCACGCGAAAGCACAGGGGTACTCGTTCGCGGGCCCCGTGACGATCGCGATCCGGCGCGACGACGAGCTCTCGACCGGCACCCTCCGCGTCGAGTCGTCGACCGCGCAGGGCGGCCGCGTGTCGTGGCGCGGCGTCGTCGACGTCGAAGGCCGCCGCATCCCCCTGACGAAGTCGCGCACGGTCATCGGCCGTGGCAGCGACGCCGACATCACGGTCGCCGACTCCGGCACCAGCCGCAAGCACGTCGAGATCCTGTGGGACGGCGAGCGCGCCATGGTGCGCGACCTCGGCTCCACCAACGGCACGATGCTCGACGGCCGCAAGGTGACCGAGGCGGCGCTCCCGCCCGACGCCACCGTGCGCATCGGCCGCACCGACATCGTGTTCCGCGTCGTCGCGCAGGCGAGCGCGCCCAGGCCCGCAGCATCCGTCGACGATGCCACCCGGGCGTTCGACGCGCAGGAGAGGGGCCCGCTGGCATGAGCGAGCTCACCCTGCTGTTGCTGCGCATCGGGTTCCTGGTGCTGCTGTGGGCCTTCGTCTTCGCCGTCGTGTACTCGCTGCGCGCCGACCTCTTCGGGGTGAAGGTCAGGCGGATGCCGGATGCCGCAGCCGCCGCAGCGGCCGCGCCCGCGGCCTCCGCTCCCGGCGCCGCGTCGTCCGTCACGGCACCCGTCGCGGCCGCGGCCGCGCCGCCGGCCAAGCCCGGCGGACCCGCCACGACCGCCACCGCGGCGCGCATCGTCATCACGAGCGGACCGAAGACCGGACTCGAGCTCCCGCTGGGGAACGAGCCCCTCACGATCGGCCGCTCGAGCGAGTCGGGCCTCGTCGTCCGCGACGACTACACGTCGAGCCACCACGCGCGCCTCGTGCTGTGGGGCGACCAGTGGATGATCCAGGATCTCGACTCGACGAACGGCACCTGGCACGACGGCGTGCGTGTGACCGCCCCGGTCCCCGTGAACCTCGGCGCTCCGATCAAGGTCGGCGCGACGACGTTCGAGCTGCGGAAGTAGCGGGCGGACCCCTCCCACATGGTCTTCCAGGGCTCGAGCGCCGCGATCTCGCACACCGGCAAGGTGCGCTCCAACAACCAGGACTCCGGGTACGCCGGCTCGAACCTGTTCATCGTCGCCGATGGCATGGGCGGCCACGCCGGCGGCGACGTCGCGTCGAGCCTCGCGATCTCGCGCCTGGAAGGCCTCGACAGGCCGTTCGACTCGACCGCGGAGGCGGAGCGGGCGCTGCGCGATGCGATCTCCGACGCCGCGGTCGACCTGGTCGACACGGTCGGCGTCCGGCCGGAGCTCGCCGGCATGGGCACCACCGTCAGCGCGCTGATCATGGTGGAGGACTACGCCGTCATCGCCCACATCGGCGACTCGCGCATCTACCTGTTCCGCGACGGGGCCCTCACGCAGATCACGACGGACCACACGTTCGTCCAGCGCCTCGTCGACTCGGGCCGCATCACCCCCGAGGAGGCGCGCTACCACCCGCGTCGCTCGGTGCTCATGCGCGTGCTCGGCGACATGGACACCGACCCCGAGCTCGACACGTTCATCATGCCGACGCAGCCCGGCGACCGCTGGCTGCTGTGCTCGGACGGGCTGTCGGGCGTGGTCGACGACCCCCATACGTCCAAGGCGCTCGGGCTGGGCCTCGCGCCGGGCCGCACGGCCGACAACCTGCTCAAGCAGGCTCTCGACGGCGGCGCCCCCGACAACGTCACGATCGTCATCGTCGACGTCGGCGGGCAGCATCCGCTCTTCTCGGGAACGCCCACGATCGTCGGCTCCGCGTCGAACCCGATCGGCGTCGACGTGCCGGCCGCCGCGCCGCGGCGCTCGAGCTGGCTGCACCCGAACCGCCAGGCGGCCAACGAGCCCACCCACTTCGAGCCCGCGCCCGAGTTCCTCGAGGAGCTCATCGAAGAGGACCGCCGGCGCGCCCGTCGGCGCCGCATCGGGTGGATCGCGGGCGTCGCCCTCGTGCTCGTGATCATCGCGGGGGCCGCATGGCTCGGCTACCAATGGACCCAGACGCGTTACTTCGTCGGCGCCGACGAGGACACTGTCGTCATCTACCAGGGCGTGCAACAGGGCATCGGGCCGATCTCACTGTCGACCCCGTACGAAGACACGGGGATCCCGCTCGATTCGCTCTCGAACTTCGCCCGTGCGACGGTGGAGCAGACCATCTCGGCGAACTCGCTGTCGCACGCGCGGCAGATCGTGTCGGGAATCAGCGACCTGGCGGGAGGCGGCGGATGAACGCATCCACGGGCACGCCCACCGAGGCGGTCTCTACCGACACCGCCGTGGTGCGGGCGCTGCGCCGCATCCGCGTGCCGCAGACCCAGCGCAACCGCGAACTGGCCCTGCTGATCTTCGCGTTCGCGATCAACGGCTCTGCGATCGCGCTGGTGCAGCTCGGCGCGCAGGACTTCATCGACTGGACGTTCCTCGTCTACTGCGGCGGCCTCACTGCCCTCGTGATCGCGCTGCACATCCTCCTGCGCCTGCGCGCCCGCGCCGCCGACCCGTTCGTCGTGCCGATAGCGACGCTGCTCACCGGCCTCGGCCTCGCGATGATCTACCGGCTCGACCTGTACGGGGAGCGCCACGGGTGGGACGCGTTCTCGACGCGGCAGCTTGCGTGGGCGGCGATCGCCCTGGTCGCGGCGATCCTCGTGGTGATGTTCCTCAAGAACTACCGCGTGCTGTTCCGGTACACGTACATCTTCGGGTTCGTGGGCATCGTGCTGCTGATCCTGCCGGTGATCCCGGGACTCAGCGGCGGCGGCAACGCCGACGTGTGGGTCGACCTCGGCTTCTTCACGTTCCAGCCCGGCGAGCTCGCGAAGATCGCCCTCGGCATCTTCTTCGCCGGCTATCTCGTCCGCACGCGGGAGAGCCTGACGTCGACAGGCACGCGCTTCCTCGGCATGACCTGGCCCCGTGCCCGCGAGCTCGGGCCGCTGCTCGTCATCTGGCTCGTGTCGCTCGGCATCATCGTGCTGCAGCGCGACCTCGGCACCGGCGTGCTCATCTTCGGCATGTTCGTCGCGATGCTCTACGTCGCCACGGGCAAGACCAGCTGGGTGCTCATCGGCGTCGTACTCGCGGTGTCGGGGGCGTTCCTCGCGTCGCGGATCCTCCCGTACGTGGGCGCGCGCTTCAACAACTGGCTCGACGCGTTCAACCCCGAGCTGATGGACAACTCCAGCTACCAGCTCGTCAACGGCATCTTCGGCATGGCGAACGGCGGCCTGCTGGGCACCGGCCTCGGCCAGGGGCGGCCGTACCTCACGCCGGTCGCCGAGAGCGACTACATCCTCCCGGCGCTCGGCGAGGAACTCGGCCTCATCGGGGTCTTCGCGATCCTGTGCCTGTACATGGTGTTCACGAGCCGCGGCATCCGCATCGGTCTCGCCGGGCAGGACGACTTCGGCAAGCTCCTGGCAACGGGCCTGTCGTTCACGATCGCCCTGCAGGTGTTCATCATGGTCGGCGGCGTCACGCGCCTCATCCCGCTCACCGGCCTCACCACACCGTTCCTCGCCGCGGGCGGTTCGTCGCTCGTGGCGAACTGGATCATCGTCGCCCTCCTCCTGCGCATCTCCGACGCCGTGCGGAGCCGGCCCCGGGTGGTGATCGGATGACAAAGGAACTGAGACGTCTCAGCGTCCTGATGCTGGTCATGTTCCTCGCGCTGTTCGGGTCGACGAGCTGGATCCAGGTGATCCAGACCGACGAGCTCGCCGCGAACCCCGCGAACCGCCGCGCGCTGTACGACTCCTACGAGGTGCAGCGCGGGTCGATCATCGCGAGCGGCTCGGCCATCGCGTCGTCCGTGCCGTCCGGCGACCTCTACAGCTGGCAGCGTGTGTACACGGATGCCGAGATGTGGGCGCCCGTCACCGGCTACATCAATCCGGCGCTGAACTCGGCGACCTGGATCGAGCAGGCGATGAACCAGGAGCTCAGCGGCACGGCGGGCTCGCAGTTCCTGTCGCGCGTGGAGCGCATCTTCACCGGGCAGCCCCCGCGCGGCTCGAACGTCGTGCTGTCGCTCGACGCCGGCGTGCAGCGCGCCGCATACGAGGCGCTCGGCGACCTGCAGGGCGCGGTCATCGCGATCGAGCCGTCGACCGGGCGCGTCCTGGCGATGGTCACGAGCCCGAGCTACGACACCAACGTGCTGGCCTCGCACGCCACGAGCGAGGTGAACGCCGCGTACGACGCTCTCGTCGCCGACCCGGGAAAGCCGCTGTCGAACCGCGCGATCGCCGGCGACCTCAACCCACCGGGGTCGACGTTCAAGCTCGTCGTCGCCTCCGCTGCCCTCGCGTCCGGCAAGTACACACCCCAGTCGACGCTCCCGAACCCCGCCACGTACCAGCTGCCGCAGTCCTCGAGCGTCGTGCACAACGCCAGCGGCGGGACGTGCGGCGGCGGTGACACCGTCACCCTCGCCGACGCGCTGCGGCTGAGCTGCAACATCCCCTTCGCGGAGCTCGCGGTGGAGCTCGGCGACGCCGCCATCCGCGAAGAGGCTGAGAAGTACGGGTTCAATAAGTCGTTCGAGCTTCCGGTCGTCTCGACGCCGTCGGGGTATCCCCGCACGATCCAGGACGACGCGCAGACGGCGCTGAGCGGCTTCGGTCAGGGTCAGGTCACGGCGACGCCGCTGCAGATGGCCATGGTGTCGGCGGGCATCGCGAACGACGGGATCGTGATGAACCCGAGGATGGTGGACCGCGTGATCGGCCCGGATCTGTCTGTTCAGAAGACCTTCGACGACAGTGAATTCGGGCGGGCCCTCGAGGCGGACCTGGCGGACGAGCTGGTCCGGATGATGGTCGCCAATGTCAGTGACGGTGCCGCGTCGGGTGCAAGAATAGACGGGGTCGACGTGGCCGGAAAGACGGGAACCGCGGAGAACACGGGCGATGAGCCGTACACGCTCTGGTTCACCGGGTTCGCACCTGCTGCCAACCCCGAGGTCGCCGTCGCCGTGGTCGTCGAGGACGGCGGCAGGCAAGGACAATCGGGCAGCGGCAACACCATCGCCGCTCCTATCGCGAAGAAGGTCATGGAGGCGGTGCTGGGACGATGAGACCGACGCAAGGCGTGACCTTCGGCGGCCGATACGAACTCGATTCGCGCATAGCGATCGGCGGCATGGGCGAGGTCTGGGAGGCGACCGACCACGTCATCGGGCGAACCGTCGCCATCAAGATCCTCAAAGACGAGTACATGGGCGATCCGGGCTTCCTGGAACGCTTCCGTGCCGAAGCCCGCCACGCGGCGCTCGTCAACCACGAGGGCATCGCCAGCGTGTTCGACTACGGCGAGGAGAACGGCAGCGCCTTCCTCGTGATGGAGCTCGTTCCCGGCGAGGCGCTGTCGACGATCCTCGAGCGCGACGGATCCCTGTCGACGGACAAGACCCTCGACATCGTCGCCCAGACGTCCGCGGCGCTCCAGGCCGCGCACGCGGCCGGTCTCGTGCACCGCGACATCAAGCCCGGCAACCTCCTCATCACCCCCGACGGGCGCGTGAAGATCACCGACTTCGGCATCGCGCGCATCGCCGACCAGGTGCCGCTCACCGCCACCGGTCAGGTCATGGGCACCGTGCAGTACCTGTCGCCCGAGCAGGCGTCCGGACACCCGGCGTCCCCCGCCACCGACATCTACTCGCTCGGCATCGTCGCTTACGAGTGCCTCGCGGGCAAGCGTCCGTTCACAGGCGAGTCGCAGGTCGCGATCGCGATGGCGCAGATCAACGAGCAGCCGCCCGCGCTGCCCGCGACAGTGGCCGTCCCGGTGCAGAACCTCGTGATGGCGATGATCGCCAAGAAGCCCGAGGAACGCCCGGCGTCGGCGGCAGCCGTCGCACGCGCCGCCACGGCGCTGCGCCGTGGTGATGTCGCCGCCGCCGCGGCGGCGGTCCCGGCGATCGCGGGCGCGGCAGCCGCAGGCGATGCGGCGACCCAGCTCCTCGCCTCCGGCTCCGACACATCTGCGGCGACCCGCCTCATGCCCGCGCCGGGCGAAGAGGGCGCCGAAGAGACGCCCGAGAAGAAGAAGCGCAGTCCGTGGACGTGGCCGCTGATCGCGCTCATCGCCCTGCTGCTGCTCGTGCTGATCGGCACGATCTGGGCCGTCGTCGCGAACTCGGGCAACGAGCCCGAGCCCGACCCGACGAAGACCTCCGCCTCGCCCACGGCGACGCCGACCAACACGCCGACGCCGACGCCGACCACGGTGAACGTCGTCGCGGACGACTACGTCGGGCAGGACTGCCCCACCGCGTCGGCCGCGCTCGACGCACTCGGCCTCGGCGCGAGCTGTCAGGAGGGTAACGCCGCGCCCGACGAGGCCAGCGTCGGCAAGGTCTACAGCGTCACCCCGACGGGCAACGTGCCGAAGAGCACGATCATCGAGCTGACGACCTACGCGGGTCAGACCCCGATGCCGACGCCCGCGACCCCGACGTTCCAGGGATCCCCGGCGACGGTCGAGCCCGGCGGCGACCTGACGGTGATGTGGGACGGCTACACGTGTCCGTCCGGCACCGGCTCGGTCAGCTCGTACACCTTCGCCGTCCAGAACGGCACGATCGCCAACGGTCCGAACTTCCCCCAGAACGCGCGCAACGCGACTGTGACCGCGGGAGACACGGCCGGTCAGACCGTGATCGTCACGTACACCGTCACCTGCAGCGGCGGCACGGCGGGCAACCGCACGTCGGGTGCGTCCGGCGAGGCGACCGTGCTGATCGAGGCCGCGGTCCCGATCCCGACGCCCACGCCGTGAGCTTGACTGAGTGAGTCCTCCGAGCGGGTCGTACGGCACGTGCGACCCGCTCGGGCTCGGCTAATGTGGCTGATGTTCCAGGCAGGGAGTGACCGTGACAGCTGAGCCGCGCGTGCTTTCGGGGCGCTATCGCATCGATGAGCCGATCGGCCGGGGCGGCATGGCGAGCGTCTACCGCGGGTACGACCTCACGCTCGGCCGCGAGGTCGCGATCAAGATCCTCGACCGCGAGCTGGCCGACGACAACGCGTTCCGGACCCGGTTCCGCCTGGAGGCGCAGGCGGCTTCCCGCATGGCGCATCCGACGATCGTGCGCGTCTACGACGCCGGCGAGGATTCGCTGACCGCGCCGGACGGCACGGTGCGCCCCGTCCCGTTCATCGTGATGGAGCTCGTCAAGGGGCGCCTTCTCAAGCAGATCATCGCTGCGGGCCCGGTTCCCGTGCCGGATGCCGTCCGCTACGTCGACGGCATCCTCGAGGCTCTCGAGTACTCGCACCGCGCGGGCGTCGTGCATCGCGACATCAAGCCCGGCAACGTCATGGTGACGGATGCCGGTCAGGTGAAGGTGATGGACTTCGGCATCGCCCGCGCCGTGTCGGACTCGTCGTCGACGGTCGCCGAGACCACGCAGATCCTCGGCACCGCCGCGTACTTCTCGCCTGAGCAGGCCAAGGGGGAGCCCGTCGACGCGCGCGCCGACGTGTACTCGACGGGTGTGGTGCTGTACGAGCTCCTGACCGGCCGCCAGCCGTTCCGCGGCGAATCCCCCGTCGCGGTCGCGTACCAGCACGTCAGCGAGGCACCGGTCCCGCCCTCCGAGGTGAACGAGACCGTGCCGCGGGCCCTCGACACGGTGGCGCTCCGCGCCCTCGCGAAGGATCCGTTCCAGCGCTACCAGGACGCTGCGGGGTTCCGCGAGGCCCTCGATGCGACCGTCGACGGCAGGCAGCCCACCAAGCGCCAGGTCGGCGCCCTCACCAGCGAGCTCTACGGGCCCAACCCGCGGCAGGCCGCAGAGACGGCGCGATCGCTGCGTCAGCTGAGCACCGACACCACGATGAAGCGCACGCAGGCCGGGCCGCCGGTCGCGTGGATCTGGGCGGGCGTGGCGCTCCTCGCGGTGCTGCTCATCTCGCTGCTGTTCTGGGTGCTCACGATCCAGCCGCGCGACGATGTTCCTGGCAACGCGCGGGAGGTGCCGGACGTGTCGGGCATGACGTACGAGCGGGCGAACGACACGCTTGCCGAATCGGACCTCCGCGCAATCCGCCTGGACGAGGAGAGCACCGAGGTCGTGGAGGGCAACGTCATCCGCACCGATCCCGCGGCGGGGACGTCGGTCACCCCGGATCAGCAGGTGAAGGTCTACGTGTCGAGCGGGCAGCAGATGTCGACCGTGCCGACGCTCACAGGACTCGGACAGGATGCCGCGACCACCGCCATCACCGGAGCGGGCCTGCAGCTGGGCACCATCACGCAGCAGAACGACAAGGATCTCGCCGCGGGAACGGTCATCTCGAGCAACCCCGTCGGCGGGTCGAGCGTGCCCACCGGCACGATGGTGAACCTCGTGGTCGCCTCCGGCCGGGTGGCCATCAACGACGTGCGAGGCTACACCGTGGACGCCGCGACGCGGGAGCTCGAGGGCCTCGGCCTGACCGTGATCCCCGCGGAGGACCCGAACTGCGCGGGCTCCACCCCGCCGACGGTGTCGTCGCAGTCCCTGACGCCCGGCGACGTCGCCGTGCACTCGGAGATCACGCTGACGTACTGCACGGGCGCCTGAGCCGGCGGCACGCCGCCCTGGCTCAGCGCCGGGGGCTCAGCGCCGAGGGCTCAGCGCCGGGGGCTCAACGCCGCGCCCCGGGCCGCGGCATCCGTGTATCCGATCGAGGCGAGCCAGTTGCCGAGCAGCCGATACCCGCCCTCGGTGAGCACGCTCTCGGGGTGGAACTGAACCCCGACGATGGGCGCGGTGCGGTGCGCGACGCCCATGATGACGCCGCTCGCCGTGCGACTCGTGACGACGAGGTCGTCGGGCAGCGTCTCGGGAACGATCGCGAGCGAGTGATAGCGGGTCGCGGTGAACGGATCGGGCAATCCCTCGTAGAGGCGCGAGGAGTCGTGGTGCACGAGCGACGTCATGCCGTGCATCAGCTCGGGGGCGTGATCGACGGTCGCGCCGAACGCCTCGCCGATCGCCTGATGGCCGAGACAGACTCCCAGGAGCGGGATGCCGCCGGCCGCTGCCGCACGGACCACCTCGATCGACGCGCCCGCGTCGGCGGGGGTTCCGGGTCCGGGGGAGACGAGGACGCCGGACCGGCCGGCGACGTCGCGTGCCGGGTCGGCGAGCGCGTCCGCCTCGACGAGGTCGGTGTCGGCGCCCAGCTCGTGGAGGTACCCGATCAGGGTGTGCACGAAGCTGTCGTGGTTGTCGACGACGAGGACCGGCGCCGACGCCGAGGGGTCGGTCACGACAGCGGAACCCCGCCCGGTGCGGGGAGCGTCACGGTGACCTCCTGCGGGTTCACGAACTGGCTCACCCACGGGAAGACGTAGAAGAGGAGTCCGTACAGCGCCGCGGCGATCAGCACGACCAGGATGAGGACCCGTACCCAGGCCGGCCCGGGAAGGATGCGCCAGAGACCCGCGTACATCAGGCCACCGCCTGGAGGGAGGCGGGCTCCTCGCCCGACGCCGTACGGGGTGTGAAGGACTCGAACACGCCGTACGCCACGATGCGCTCGGTCATCGCGTACATCGGGCTGCAGCTCGTGAGCGTGATGTAGGCCGTGCCCGCGGGGACGTCCATCGCCTGGGGGACCGGCAGGAGCACCTCGACCTCGTTCGGTGTGACGTACTCGAGCGTGCGGAAGCGGTACGTGTACCAGCCCTCCTTCGTCTCGACGACGATCGCGTCGCCGACGTGCAGATCGGCGATGCGGTTGAAGGGCTTGCCCCACGTCGTGCGGTGCGCGGCGAGGGCGAAGTTGCCCACCTCGCCCGGCATCTTCGTGCCGGGGTAGTGACCGATCCCGATCGGGTCGAGGGTGCGGGCCCGCGTCACCCCGCCGGCCATCGGCACGGCGTAGTCGGCGCCGAAGCGGGGGATCCGCATGATGGCGAAGGTCTCGGCGTCAGCGGGCTCTGGGATCACCGGTGGTGCCGCGGTGACCGGCTGGACCTCGGGGTCGGTCAGGGCGTCCTCCGTGGGGGCGGGCGCGGCCTCGGGATTCTGATCCTCGTACTGCGCCTGCCATTCCTGCGACAGCTCGGTGCCTTCGGCGTTGCGCTCGGCACCATAGATGAGGTCGCCTACCCACAGCTGCCACACGACGTAGAGGAGCACGATGGCGCCGGCGGTGATCAGGACCTCGCCGATGACGCCGACGACGGACGTGCGCCGGCGTGGGGTTCTCACCCCGCGGGCAGATCGCCTCGGGCCGGGCAGCGCGTCATCCACAGGTGGATTCTAATCAGGGCGGGCTGTGGCGTGGCTGGCAGTTAGACTCTTGTGCATGGCACGACCCGGCAAAGACGACGACTCGCTCGTCGAGCGCGCAGAAGGCGAAGCCGCACCCAACCCGGTGTGGTTCAAGCCGATCATGATCGGACTGATGCTCGTCGGTCTGGTGTGGATCCTCGTCTTCTACCTGAGCGGCATGGCGTTCCCGATCCCCGACATCGGGGCATGGAACCTCGTGATCGGCTTCGGCATCGCCTTCATCGGCTTCCTGATGACGACGCGCTGGCGATAGCGACACTTCGAAGAGAAACCCCGGTCTATGACGACCGGGGTTTTTCCATGCCCGGATGCTGCGGATCCGGCTGATCCGCGGGTTGTTAACAAGTCTGTTAACACCTGTGAATTACACCCGTGTCATTCTCCCCAGGGTGTGGATGAACCTGTGGATAACTCTGTTCAGAGGATCACGAGCGCCGGGAAGAAGACCGGCACGAGCAGCAGCGCCACCAGCCCCGCACCGACGGCGACGAGCAGACCGATCTGCAGTCCGCGCTGGCGGACTGCGCGCGTGCGCGTGAAGATGAACGCGACGAGCAGCCCGACGACGAGTCCGCCGACGTGCGCCTGCCACGACACGTTGAAGCCGGGAATGAACCCGATCACGAGGTTGATTCCGAGCACCAGCGCGATGCCTGCGATGTTCGCGCCGATGTGACGGCCGATCACCAGGAGCGCTCCGAAGAGGCCGAAGATGGCCCCGGATGCCCCGACCACGGGCGTCGTGAACGCCAGGAGCGTCACCGCGACCGAGCCGCCGAGCGCGCTCAGCAGATACAGCGTGAGGAACCGCCACCGCCCGAGAAGAGGCTCGAGGCTGCGCCCGATCATCCACAGAGCGAGCATGTTGAGTCCCACATGCCAGATGCCCGAATGCACCAGGGCGACGGTGAGCAGGCGCCAGGGCTGGGAGGTTCCCCTGAACTCGGGGTAGAGCAGCGGCGCCCAGAAGTACAGCGCGTCCTGGACGATGTCGCCGAAGCCGCCGGGGATGAGCGTGAGCAGGTAGACGAAGGCCGTGATCGCGATGATCGTGTACGTCACGACCGGCTGCCCGGACGACGCCGACATCGCGCGGGGGCGAGACCACCGCCGTTCGGCCTTCTTCT